>NZ_JAVFWN010000003.1 GCF_030929495.1 Nocardioides sp. LHD-245
AAAGTCCCAACCGGACAATCACGACGGGGCGACCTTCCCCACCCACAATCCTCAACGGCCACGTCGAGCAACGTCAACAAACAAACCGCTTGACAAGCCCATCCCCCATAGGGAATCAGTCGAAGAGCACGACTCCCCGCAGGTTGCGACCTGCGTGCATGTCCTCGTAGCCCTGGCCGATCTCGTCGAGGGCGTACGTGCGGGTGACGATCTCGTCGAGCTTGAGGACGCCGGCGCGGTACAGGTCGAGCAGGGCCGGGATGTCGGCGGTCGGGTTGCACTGGCCGAACAGGGAGCCCTGGATGCGCTTCTGGTAGAGCGTGAGCTCGGTCAGGCTGATCGGGGCGCCGATGGCGGCGTTGTTGCCCAGGCCGGTGACGACGGCGGTGCCGCCCTTGCGGATGGCCGCGAAGGCCTCGGCGACATGCTCGCCCGTGACCACGCCGACGGTGACGATGGCGGCGTCGGCGCCCTGGCCGTTGCTGTGCTGGCGGGCGATCTCGGCGGCCTCGTCCATCGTGGCGAAGGCGTGCGTGGCACCGAAGCGCTTGGCCTCCTCGCGCTTGAACTCGACGGGGTCGACGGCGATCACCGTGGTAGCGCCGGCGTGGACGGCGCCCTGGACGGCGTTGATGCCGATGCCGCCGATGCCCATCACGACCACGATCTGGCCGGGTCGGACGGCACCGGAGTTGACCGCCGCGCCCCAGCCGGTCGCGACGCCGCAGCCGACGAGGCAGGCCTTGTCGAGGGGCAGGTCGTCGCCGATCCTGACGACGGAGCGGGCGTCGACCGTCGTGGTCTCCACGAAGGCGGAGACGCCGCACATCTGGCCGACCGGGTCGCCGCCGTCGGCGAGGTGGAGGCGGGGCACCTCGGGCGCCATCCAGACCTTCCCGCCCTCGTCGCAGAGGTTCTGCATCCCGCTGGCGCACCAGCGGCAGCGGCCGCAGGCGGGCAGGAAGGAGAAGATGACGTGATCGCCCTCCGCCAGGTCGGTGACGCCGCGACCGACCTTGGTCACGACGCCCGCGCCCTCGTGGCCGAGCGCGAAGGGATAGATGGCGACGGGGGAGTCGCCGACGGCGATGTGGTCGTCGGAGTGGCACAGGCCGGCGGCGGCCAGGCGGACCTGGACCTCGCCCTCGGCCGGGTCGGAGACCTCCAGGTCGACCACCTCGTAGGGGCCGGGAGCCGTCCGGACGATCGCGCCTCTGGTTCGCATGAGCAGATCCTTCTCGTGTCCTCGCAGGTGCTGTCGTCTGACCGTAAAGGACGTCAGATGATTGCGCAATGCGAGACGTTGACTCGCCTTGCGAGACGGTTTACTCTCGCTTGAGAGCTCGCTCACACAGGTACGGCCGATGAGGACGGGGTATGTCAACCTACGAGAAATTCGACCACCACTCGCCGGAATGCCGCGATGACATCGTCGGCTACTACGCGGCGTTCCGAGACAAGTGTCCGGTAGGCAGGTCGGATGCGCACGAGAACGGGTACGTCTATCTCACGCGGTATGCCGACGTCTTCCACGTCGCCCGCAACGACGCGCTGTTCTCCTCCACCCGGGCGGCGGGCAATCTCGAAGGCACCGCGATCGTGATCCCGAGCGGTCCGTTCGGCGGCAACATGCAACAGCCCCTCGAGCTGGACCCGCCGGACAACGTGGAGTACCGCCGACTCCTCGACCTGATCCTGTCGCCGGCCGCCGTCGACGGGCTGCGCCCGATGATCGCGCGGCACGCCTCCCGGATCGTCGACGGGTTCATCGAGTCCGGCAGTGCCGACCTGGTCGAGGTGCTGACCAACCCCCTGCCCAGCGCGGTCACGCTTGACTGGATCGGCTTCCCCGAGGAGGACTGGCTGCGGATCGGTCGCCCGATCCACGACGTCTTCACCTCCGAGCCCGGCAGCGAGCGCGCGCAGCGTGCCTACGAGGGCATGGCCTACATGGAGAAGCGCCTCGCCGAGCTGATCGCCGAGCGCCGGGCCCAGCCGCAGGACGACGTCATCAGCCTGCTCCTCAAGGAGCGCAAGGCCGACGGCAGCGAGTTCACCGACGCCGAGCTGTTCTCCGTGATCGGCATCGCGATCACCGGTGGCGTCGACACCACGACCTCGCTGACCGGCTCCGTGCTCGTCCACCTCGACGAGCACCCGGAGCTGCGCCAGCAGCTCATCGACGCGCCCGACCTGCTGATCGACGGGACCGACGAGTTCCTGCGCCGCTACGGCTCGGTGACCGCCATGTCGCGGACCACGACCACCGACACCGAGATCGGCGGCTGTCCGGTCCGGGCGGGCGAGCGGGTGCTCGTGCCCTGGTTCGCGGCCAACCACGACCCCGAGGTGTTCAGCGAGCCGCAGGAGGTGCGTCTCGACCGGGACGCCAGCCGGCACCTGACCTTCGGCATCGGCACCCATCGCTGCCCGGGTGCGCACCTGGCGCGTGCCATGTTCCAGGAGATGATCCACCAGGTCCTCACCCGGCTGCCCGACTACAAGGTCGACCGCGAGAACGTCGTCGGCTACGCCTCGCGCGGCAACCACATGGGCTGGGACGTCATCCCCGCGACCTTCACGCCCGGTCCGCGGGTCGGTGACCAGGTGGACCAGTTCCAGGGTGCGAGCCACGGCAACGAGACCTACGAGGTCGTCCTCGACGCGGCCGACCTGGTCGCCGAGGACGTCCTCGCCGTCACCGTCCGCGCGACCGACGGCGGCGCCCTGCCCCGCTGGCAGCCGGGTGCCCACCTCGAGGTGCGGCTGCCGTCCGGCCGCCTGCGGCAGTACTCCCTGTGCGGCCCGCTCGACGACGGCTCGTCGTACCGGGTCGCCGTGCTGCGCGAGCGCGACGGCCGCGGGGGCTCGGCGGAGCTGCACGACATCGCGGTCGCCGGGCGGGAGCTGACCGTCCGCGGACCGCGCAACCACTTCCCGCTCGTCGACGCCGACGGCCACCTGCTCATCGCCGGCGGCATCGGGGTCACGCCGATCCTGGCCATGGCCCGCTCGCTCGCCGCGCGGGGCCGGCCCGCGCGCGTCGTGTACGGCGGCCGCTCGCGCGCCACCATGGCGTTCGCTGACGAGCTGACCGCCCTGCCCGGCATCGACGTCGATCTGGTGCCTCAGGACGAGCACGGCTTCCCCGACCTGCAGGCGGCGATCGCGGCCACGCCGGTCGGCACGGCGGTCTACTGCTGCGGTCCCGGCGCCATGATCGCCGAGGTCCAGCGGATCTGCGACGAGCTCGGCCGCCGCGCCGACCTCCACGTCGAGCGGTTCGCCGCCAGCGACGAGATGGAGGCGCGGCTGACGTCGACGGAGGGCAACACTCCCTTCCGGGCCGAGCTCCGGCGCTCGGGCGTCACCGTGGACGTCCCGGTCGACAAGCGCCTGATCGAGGTCATCCGCGAGGCCGTCCCGGGTATCGCCTACGACTGCGAGAAGGGCTTCTGCGGCTCGTGCGAGACGCGGGTGCTCGAGGGCACGCCCGACCACCGGGACGAGGTCCTCAGCGAGACCGAGCAGGCGACGGGGCGATCGATGATGATCTGTGTCAGCCGCTCCTGCACGCCCACCCTGGTCCTCGACCTGTAGGCCTGCGTCTCGGCGTGATCTGACCCACGAACACCCGGCACCGGATCCCTGGTGCCGGGTGTTCGTGCTGCCCGAAAACCCAGTCGCCATGGGGGTTCTGGACCTGTGGATGCCCCCGGCCGCTGAGGTATGCCATCTCGCATGCGTATCGCTTGACATGATGCCATCTCGCAATAAAAGATAGCCGTCATGCATGCGGTCACTACCGAACACGGGATCGGACGAGTCGAGGGCGACGAGATCGCCCTCCTCGCGACCCCGTACCCCGATCTCGGCGCGGTCGTCGAGGCGACCGGCTCGCTCGCCTGCCTCGACGACTGCGCCGTCACCGGTCGCGTCCCGACCGGCGGCACCCGGCTGCTCGCGCCGCTGGGCCGGCCCCGGGCGATGTGGGGCGTCGGCCTCAACTACCGCTCCAAGGCCGCCAAGGCCGGGCGAGACCTGCCGGCCGAGCCGATCCTCTACCTGGCGGCGTCCTCGGCGATGCTCTCGCCGGACGCGGAGGTTCCGTTCCCCACGGACGCGACCGAGCAGCTCGACTACGAGGGTGAGATCGCGGTCGTCATCGGCAGCCGGCTCCACCGCGCCCGGCCGGACGAGGTCTGGTCGGCCGTCGCCGGCATCACCGCCGCCAACGACATGACGGCACGCGACGTGATGAAGCGGACGGCGACGCCGACACTCGCGAAGAGCTTCCCCGGGTGCAACCCGCTCGGCAGCTCGGTCTGCTCCGTCGACGAGCTCGCCGACGCCGACGCGATCCCCGTGCGGACGTGGGTCAACGGCGACCTGCGCCAGGAGGACACCAGCGCCGGGATGATCTTCGCGATCCCCGACCTGATCTCCCGGATCTCCTGGTACGCCGCGCTGGAGCCGGGCGACGTCGTGCTCACCGGCACCCCGGCCGGCACCGGCCAGGATCTCGACCTCTTCCTCACCCCGGGTGACCGCATCCGGATCGAGGTCGGACCCGTGCTGCCGCTCGTCACCACCGTGGGCGCGTCGACCGGCTGAGCCGAATCGCCCAACGCCTGGGTGATCCGTCCCGGATCCGCCCGTTCCCTCCGGCCCAGCCACGACCTTCACAAGGAGCCAGCAGAATGTCCGACAAGCAGGGGTACGACCTCGTTCTCACCGGCGGCACCGTCCTCGACCCGGCCAACGGGCGCAACGAGCGCGCCGACGTCGCGATCAGCGGTACGACGATCGCCGCGATCGGCCCGGACCTCGCCGCCGACGGCGCCCGGGTCATCGACTGCAGCGGCTCGACCGTCGTCCCCGGCCTGGTCGAGGGCCACAGCCACATCTTCCAGGACGTCTCGAAGGTCGGCGCCCCGGCCGACGAGGCCCACCTGCGCCGCGGCGTCGTCGCGGTGGCGGACGCCGGCACCGCGGGTGCCTCGACGTTCGACGCCTTCCGCAAGGTCGTCGTCGACGCCAACGAGATCCGTGTCGTCAACTTCCTCAACGTCTCGGTGCTCGGCCTGATCGACTTCCGCTTCGGCGAGCTGCTCAACCCCGACACCCTCGTCGTCGAGGACGCGCTCGAGGCCGCCGCCAACCACCCGGGCATCGTCCGGGGCTTCAAGATCCGGCTCTCCGAGGACGTCGTCGGCCACCACTGGCAGGCGCTGCTCAAGAAGTCGGTCAGCCTGGCCGAGCAGGCCGGCCTCCCGCTGATGGTGCACATCGGCGAGACCGAGGAGCCGGTCCCCGCCGTCCTCGATTACCTGCGCGCCGGCGACATCGTCGCCCACTGCTACACCGGCAAGCCCCACGGCATCCTCGACGAGAACGGCAAGGTGCTCCCCGGCGTCAACGCGGCCCGTGAGCGCGGCGTCCTCTTCGACTCCGCCCACGGCAAGAGCAACCTGAGCTTCGACGTCGCCCGCGAGGCCATTGCCGACGGCTTCCTGCCCGACATCCTCAGCTCCGACACGAGCGCTCGCAACTGGCGCGGCCCGGTCTTCGACCTGGTCACCAGCATCTCGAAGCTGCGCGCTCTCGGCGCCCCGCTCGACGAGTGCATCCGCCGGGCGACCATCGTCCCGGCGCAGGTCCTCGGCCTCGACGGCGAGGGCTACGGCCGCCTCGACGTCGGCGGGATGGCCAATGTCACCGTCCTCACCGAGACCGCCGAGGTCACCCTGCCCGACGCCTCGGGCAACTCCATCGCCGCGCCGCGCCTCGAGCCGACCACCGTCGTACACAAGGGTGCACTCGTCGAGACCACGCCGTGGCGAGGTGGCGCGTCGGCGTGAGGACCGTCCACCAGCTGCGGCGACAGGTCCGCGAGGGTCTGACGAGCGGGCGCCGGCAGGTCGGCACCTTCGTCAAGCTCGCCTCGCCGGACGTCGTCGAGCTGGCCGGCCGCGCAGGGCTCGACCTCGTCGTGGTCGACCTCGAGCATTCGACGCTCACCGAGTACGACGCGATCGGCCTGGTCCGGCACGCCGCCCTGTGCGGGATCCCCGCGCTGGTGCGGCTGCCGGAGGTCGACGCCCCGCTCGTCGCGCGACTGCTGGAGAACGGCGCCGCCGGGATCCAGCTCTCCACGCTGCGTTCGGCGGCCGAGACCGCGCGGCTGCGGGACGCCTGCCGGTTCGCACCGGCCGGCGCCCGCTCGGTCAGCCTGGCCAACCGCGCCGCGGGCTTCGGATCGGTGCCGCTCGCGGACTTCCTGCAAATCGAGGCGGCCGACCCACCGCTGCTCGTCGGCCAGATCGAGACCCGCGTCGAGGAGCCCCTCGTCGACGTGGTCCGCGGGCTCGACGTCGCCTTCGTCGGCACGACCGACCTCGCCGTCAGCCTCGGCCTGCCCGCCCCGGCCGAGCTGGCGGACGCCGTCGCGGCCGTGCGCTCGGCGGCGGACGAGGCGGGTGCCGCCTTCGGCGGGTGGACCGGCGCGCTGGCCGACGCCGACCGGCTGGGACTGGCCGCGGCGTCGTACGTGCTCGTGAGCTCGGACCTGCAGCTGCTCGCCCACGGCCTGCGGGCCGTCGTACCTGAGGAGGAAGCGTGACCGCACTCAACCCGTCGCTGTTCGGCAAGGTCGTCAACTGGGACGACCTCCCCCAGCGGGAGATCCGCCCCGGCGTGCGGCGCCGGATCTTCGCCACCGACGAGGTCCTCATCGCCCATCACGAGCTCGAGGTGGGGATGACGCTCAACCCGCACGCGCACGAGGACTTCGACCAGCTGGTCTTCATCGCCTCCGGGCGCTGCCGCTACCACGTCGCCGGGACACCGCACGAGATGGGCCCCGGCTCCTTCTTGCTGGTCCCGCGGGGCGCCGAGCACTATGTCGAGCCCACCGAGGGGCCCTGCGTCAACATCGACTACTTCGTGCCGCCGCGCGCCGATCTGCTGGAGAAGCTCGAGCTGCCAGTCTGACCGCGACCCGGCGCAGATTGAACTCCGAAACGCCGCGACCCGGCGCAGATTGAACTCCGAAACGCCGCGACCCGGCGCAGATTGAACTTCAATCTGAGCCGGGTCGGCGTCTCAGCCCGTTCAATCTGAGCCGGGTCGGCGGGAAGTCGATCGCACGGGAGCGAGGTTCTGGGGGATCATGAGGGCGTGGTCGATGCAGAGGCGACAGGACAGGCGATCGGGCCCCACGGGGACGAACCCCACGAGCAGCGCTTCAACGACCGACTCAACTGGCTGAGAGCGAGCGTTCTCGGCGCCAACGACGGCATCGTCTCGACAGCGGGCATCGTGCTGGGCGTCGCCGGCGCCACGAGCGACCGGTCGGCGATCCTGATCGCGGGCATCGCCGGCCTGGCCGCGGGCGCGATGAGCATGGCCGCGGGTGAGTACGTCTCGGTCAGCACCCAACGTGACTCCGAGGAGGCGCTGCTGGACAAGGAGCGCCGGGAGCTGCGTGAGGACCCCGAGGACGAGCTCGCCGAGCTCGCCGGGCTGTACGTCGACAAGGGACTCGACCCCGACCTGGCGCTCCAGGTGGCGCGCCAGCTCACCGCCAACGACGCGCTGGCGGCGCATGCCGAGGTCGAGCTCGGGATCGACCCCGACGACCTCACCAGCCCGTGGAAGGCGGCCTTCGCTTCGATGCTGTCCTTCACCGTCGGCGCGCTGCTGCCGCTGCTGACGATCGTTCTGGTCACGGCTGACCTGCGGGTGCCGGTCACCGTCGTGGCCGTGGTCGCCGCACTCGTGCTCACCGGCTGGCTGAGTGCCCGGTTCGGCTACGGTTCGCCCGGTCGCGCGGTGCTGCGCAACGTCCTCGGCGGTCTGCTCGCCATGGCGGTCACCCACGGCATCGGCCAGTTGGTCGGCACCCAGGTCTAGGCGACAGATGCCCCGGATCTTCACCGCCGTCGTCCCGCCGGACGAGGCCGTCGAGCACCTCGACTCCTTCCTCGAGCCCCGTCGCGCGGCCGCGCCCTTCCGCTGGACGCGGCCCGAGCACCTGCACCTCACCCTCGCCTTCATGCCCGAGGCCGCCGACCACCGTGTCGACGCGTACGTCGACCGCCTCGCCGACGTCCTCGACGGGCTCGCGCCCGCGGACCTCTCCCTCGCGGGTGCCGTCGTGTTCCCGAACGTCGCCGAGGGCCGGGTACTCGCTACCGGCGTCACGGGCGGCGTCGACGCGCTCGCGACCGCCTCCGTCCGGGCCCGCAACGCCGCCGTCGCCTGCGGCATCGAGGTCGACGGCCAGCGGTTCCGCCCCCACGTCACCGTCGCCCGCACCGGCGGCCGGCCCACCGAGCTGACCAGCTGGGTCCGGTTGCTCGAGACCTACGAGGGACCGCCCTGGTCGCTCGCATCGGTCCAGGTGATCGCGTCCCACCTCGGTGAGGGCCCCGGTCGCTCGCCCCGCTACGAGACGCTCGCCGAGATCGTTCTCTGAGCCGGCCGGCGGCTGTTTTGTCGGCTGTCGAGCTGCGGGTTCATCACGGTATGTAGGTGAGACCGTGCTTCTGTAGCGGGGCCCCGCTACAGAAGCGGCGCTCCGACTACATACCGTGATGAACCGGCGTCACCGGGTACGCCGACGGGCCGGCCCCGTGGGGACCGGCCCGTCGTACCGCGGTGATCGTCGCGATCAGTTGAGGTGGTGCACGATCTCCTCGACCTTGTCCTTCGCGTCACCGAACAGCATCTGGCTGTTCTCGCGGAAGAACAGCGGGTTCTGCACACCGGCGTAGCCGGCCGCCATGGAGCGCTTGAAGACGATGACGTCCTTGGCGTTCCAGACCTCGAGGACCGGCATGCCGGCGATCGGCGAGGCCGGGTCCTCGGACGCGGCCGGGTTGACCGTGTCGTTGGCGCCGATGACCAGGACGACGTCCGTGTCGGGGAAGTCGTCGTTGATCTCGTCCATCTCGAGCACGATGTCGTAGGGCAGCTTGGCCTCGGCGAGCAGCACGTTCATGTGGCCCGGGAGACGACCCGCGACGGGGTGGATGCCGAACCGGACGTCGACGCCCTTGGCCCGCAGCTTGGCGGTCAGGTCGGCGACCGGGTACTGCGCCTGCGCGACCGCCATGCCGTAGCCCGGCGTGATGACCACCGAGGACGCGCCCGCGAGGAGCTCGGCCACGGCATCGGCCTGGATCTCACGGTGCTCGCCGTAGTCCTTGTCGTCCCCGGCGGGGGCGGCGATGCCGAAGCCGCCGGCGATGACCGAGATGAACGAGCGGTTCATCGCCTTGCACATGATGTAGGACAGGTAGGCACCGGAGGAGCCGACGAGGGCACCGGTGACGATGAGCAGGTCGTTGCCCAGCAGGAAGCCCGAGGCGGCCGCGGCCCAACCGGAGTACGAGTTGAGCATCGACACCACGACCGGCATGTCGCCGCCGCCGATGGAGGCGACCAGGTGCCAGCCGAGCGCGAGCGCCAGCAGGGTGATGACGCCCAGCAGGACGTCGGCCGAGGCGCTGTCGTAGGTGTCCATCGAGACGTAGATCGCGGTCAGGATCGCGAACAGCACCAGCGAGCCGACGTTGATGACGTTCTTGCCCGGCAGCATGAGCGGGGCGGAGTTCATCTTCGCCGACAGCTTGAGGTTGGCGACGATCGAGCCGGTGAAGGTGACCGCACCGATGAAGATGCCGATCGCGACCTCGGCCTCGTGGATGTTGACCAGGCTGTCCATCGACTCGTGCGAGCCGAGGATGTGGCCGTTCCAGCCGATGGCGACGGCCGCGAGTCCGACGAAGGAGTGCAGGAGCGCGATGAGCTCGGGCATCCCGGTCATCTCGACGATCTTCGCGCGCCACAGGCCGATCGCGCCGCCGATGGCGATGGCGGCGAGCATCAGGACGATGACCAGCGCCCGGTTGTCGATGAACTCGCTGACGTCGATGACGGCGGCGACGGTCGCGATGAGGGCGACCGCCATGCCGACGATGCCGAAGGTCAGTCCGCTGCGCGCCGACTCGTGCTTCGACAGGCCCGCCAGCGACAGGATGAACAGCAGCGCCGCGACGATATAGGCCGCGCCGGTGATGGAGAGGATGTCCATGGATCAGGCTCCCTTGCTGAACATCGCGAGCATGCGGCGCGTGACCGCGAACCCACCGAAGACGTTGATCGAGGCCAGCAGGATCGCCACGGCCGACAGCACCAGGACCAGCGTGTCGTCGGTCGCGATCTGCACGAGGGCACCGACCACGACCACGCCGGAGATGGCGTTGGTGACCGACATCAGCGGGGTGTGCAGGGCGTGCGCCACCTTGCCGATGACGTAGTAGCCGATCACGATCGACAGCATCAGCACGGTGAAGTGGCGACGCAGCTCCTCGGTCGGGGCCAGCGCGTTGACCAGCCAGAACAGGCCGATCGCGCCCAGCACCCAGCCGACCTTGGCGCCGGCCGACATCGGCGGCTTGGCCTCCTTGACGGGGGCGGCGGCGGCCGGAGCGGCGGCCGGGGCGGCGGAGACCTGCACGGCCGGCGGCGGCCACGTGATCTGCGCTGCTCCACCATCGCCCGCGGCCCGTCCGTCGACGACGGTGATGCCGCGCTGGACGACGTCGTCGAAGTCCAGGCCGAGGTTGCCGTCCTTCTCGGGCGTCAGCAGCTTGAGCAGGTTGACGATATTGGTGCCGTAGAGCTGTGACGTCTGCGCGGCCAGGCGGCCGGCGAGGTCGGTGTAGCCGAGGATCGTCACGCCGTTCGCGGTGACGACCCGCTGGTCGGCCACGGTGCCGGCGGCGTTGCCGCCGTTGGCCGCGGCCATGTCGACGATCACGGAGCCGTTCTTCATCCCGGCGACGGTCTCGGCGGTGAGCAGGCTGGGCGCCGGGCGTCCGGGGATCAGCGCGGTGGTGATGACGATGTCGGCGGCACGCGCCTCCTCGTCGTACATCGCGGCGGTCGCGGCGACCTGGGCCTCGGACATCTCCTTGGCGTAGCCGTCGGAGGAGACCTCCTGCTCCATGTCGACGTGGACGAACTGCGCGCCCATCGACTCGACCTGCTCGGCGACCTCGGGGCGCACGTCGAACGCGCGGACGACGGCGCCCATCGCGGACGCGGCACCGATCGCGGCCAGGCCGGCGACACCGGCGCCGACGACGAAGACCCGGGCCGGCGGGATCTTGCCGGCGGCGGTGACCTGGCCGGTGAACATCCGGCCGAACTCGTGGGCCGACTCGACGACGGCGCGGTAGCCCGCGACGTTGGCCATCGAGGACAGCACGTCCATCGACTGCGCGCGCGAGATCCGCGGCACCGCGTCCATGGCCAGCGCGGTCACGCCCTGCGCCTGCAGCTTCGCGAGCAGCTCGGGACTCCGGCCCGGCGCCATCATCGAGATGACCGTGGCACCGCGGCGGAGTCGGCCGATCTCCTCGTCCGTGGGGGCGTTGACCTTGACGACGACGTCGGCGGCCCACACCTCCTGCGTCGTCGCGACCCGCACGCCGGCTCCGGTGAACGCGCTGTCGGGCTGGTCGGCGAGGTCGCCGGCGCCCGACTCGACGATCACGTCGTAGCCGAGGTTGGTCAGTTGGGTTACGGTCTTCGCGGTCGCCGCTACCAGGGTTTCGCCCTGTTTCGACTCGCGCGGGATGCCGATCAGCATCGAGCCTCCAGCCCTTCTGTGGATAAACGCGAGCCAACCTACACAGAGCGCACCCCCTCGCGGGGGGCGTCTTACGTGTGACGTACATCTAGGGGATGCACGCTTGCGCCGGACCGCCTCGGGTGCCTCGCCGGGGTGCCCGGCAAGGGGTCTCCGACCGGGTGCCGGCCGGATGGGTGCGGTCGGCGGATCAGCCCGCGGCGATCCCGTACATCCGGTCGCCGGCGTCGCCGAGGCCCGGGACGATGTAGCCCTTCTCGTTGAGCCGCTCGTCCATCGCCGCGGTCACGATCGTCACGGGGATCTCCAGGTCGCCCAGCTCCTTCTCGAGCCGCGCGCAGCCCTCGGGGGCCGCGAGCAGGCAGACCGCGGTGATGTGGTCCGCGCCGCGGTCGACCAGGAACCGGATCGCCGCCGCCAGGGTGCCGCCGGTGGCGAGCATCGGGTCGACGACATAGCACTGGCGACCGGACAGGTCGTCGGGCAGCCGCTCGGCGTACGTCGTCGCCTCGAGCGTCTCCTCGTTGCGGACCATCCCGAGGAAGCCGACCTCCGCGGTCGGCAGCAGCCGGACCATGCCGTCCAGCATGCCGAGGCCCGCCCGGAGGATGGGCACCACCAGCGGGCGCGGTGTCGCGAGCCGGATGCCCGTCGTCGGCGCGACCGGGGTCTCGATCTGTGTCGGCTCGACGCGGACGTCGCGGGTTGCCTCGTAGGCCAGCAGGGTCACGAGCTCGTCGGCCAGCGAGCGGAACGTGGGGGAGTCGGTGCCCTTGTCGCGGAGCACGGTCAGCTTGTGGGCGACGAGGGGGTGATCCACGACCAGGGTGCGCATGGGCCGAGCCTAGCGACGCGACCGGGGAGACGGCACGTCGCTCGAGAGCGACAGGTGTCCGCGACGCCCGCCGGCACCGGCCCGGCACCGGCCCGGCACCCGTGGAGGGCCGACAACGCGTCCGATATCTTCCTCGTGCTCCCCGGATCGCCCGTGCCCGGGCGTCCGGAGCGGTCCGGTTCGGGTGAGGGAGGCGGGCGTGACCGGTCGGGGGTGGGCGACCTCCAGCTTCCAGCAGGCGGTCCGCTGGGCGTTCCTCTGCGGCATCGTGGTGTGGACACCGGTGGTGATCGCGGCGTACCTCGTCGGTCCGGAGCGACACCACGACCCCACCGTCATGGTGGCCGTGAACGTCGCGCTCCTCGTCGTCGCCGCCCTTGCCAGCGTGCTCCGACGGATCCCCGCGCGATGGGTCTTCCTCCTGCAGTGCGCCGTGTTCGTCATCGACTGGGCGCACACGGCCGGCCCGTCGACCCCGTTCGCGGTGGCGTCGTACCAGATCTTCATCTTCGCGGCCGTGGCCCAGGGCCTGGTGCTGCGGCGACGCGCCGACGTCGTGCTCTCGGTGCTGTGTTGCCTGGTCGCGGCGGCCGCGATGGGCGTGGTGGCGCAGGACTACGGCGTCCAGATCTCGATCTCGGCCGCGGTGAGCGGTCCCCTGGCCATCGTCGTCGGCCGACCCGGCCTGGAGCCGCTGCTGCGTTTCGTGCGGTCGGTCGACGTGAACCACGACCAGTCGGTACGCGCTCTGGTGCGTCTCGACGCCCAGGCGGCGACCGTGCGGCGGGCGGCCGAGGAGCAGCGCCAGGTCCACGACACCGCGATCAACACGCTGGCGGCCATCGCCCGCGGTGGCTCGGCCGTCGCGGACGTCGAGGCGGTCCGGGCGCGATGCCGGGCCGACACCCTGGTCCTGGAGCAGCTGATCAGCGCGTCCGAGCTCGAGGCATCCCCCGCGGCGTCGCCCGAGGAGCCGCTCGCGCGGCGGACGATCGACGTCGCCCTGCCTGGCCTCGAGGGTGCGGCACTCGCCGCGCGCTGGGCGGAGCTGCCGGCCGGCGTCGGAGCCGCGCTGGGCGGGGCGATCGGTGAGCTGGTCACCAACACCGAGAAGCACGCGGGCGTGGCGGAGGCGACCGTCGACATCCGGGACGAGGGCGACGGGATCCGGGTCGTCGTCAGCGATCGGGGACGCGGCTTCGCCGCGGCGAGAACCCGGGAGCGCGGGCTCGTGACCTCGGTCCGGGCCCGGCTGGCGGAGAACGGGATCACCCTCGACCTCCGGTCCGCACCGGGCGAGGGTGTCCGCGCGGAGATGGTGTGGCACCCGGCGGCCGGAGGTCAGGACGAGCCCGCCGACTTCCGCGGCCACGTCGACCGGATCCGGATGATCGGCGCCCTCCTGATGTCGTCCCTGGTCGCGGCAGGCGGCATCGTCATCGGCGCGTCGAACCATCCGGGGGAGCTCACCCCGGACTACCTGTTGGCGGCTCTCGTGGTGACCAGCACCGGACTGGTGTGGCGGAGCTGGCGTCGCCGCGGGCGTCTCACCCGGGTCGCGACGGGCGCGCTGGTGGTGGTCGCGCCGACCGCCTTCCTGGTCTCGGGGCTCAGCGTCGACTTCGGCTCCGGCTACAACCTCGCGTGGCAGGCGGTGGCGCCCATCGGCCCGCTGTTCATCCTCGTGGCCGGCGCCCGGTCGCGCCGGGCCGTGGCGTGCGGCGTGCTCGCCTATGCCGCCGTCGGCGTGACGGCGGCACTGGTGCTCGCTGGTACGTCGGCAGCCACGGCCACGACTCTGGTCGTCCTGGTCACCGGTCTGGTGTGGGTGGCGGGGTGGTGCCTGTTCAACCAGCAGCTCCGCTGGATCGCCGCCCGCGCCGTGCGCGAGCACGAGATGACTGTCCGCGCAGATGAGGCGGCCGACCTCCGGGCGGCGGCCACCCTGATCCGGGCGCGCTGGCGCCTGGCGGGGATCGAGAGCGCCGCGGACCTGATGCGCGAGCTCAGCGGATCGATGGATCCGGCCTCCGCGGAGGCGCAGCGGCGCAGCGGGCGCGAGGAGACCTATCTGCGCCAGGTGATCCTGCTCGCCCCCGACCTGGTCCATGTCGGCGCGTGGTTCTGCCAAGCGCTGCTGGCCGCGGGAGCGCGGCGTGAACCTGCAGGTCCGGGCCGGCACCCGGGACATCGCCGTCGAGGCAGCCGAGGCGTTGGGGACCTACCTCATCGACGCGACCTCGGCGGTCGCACCGGGCGCTACCGTGACCGTCTCCCTCTTCGAGGAGGGCGAGGGCCTGCAGTTCCGGCTGGTCGCCGACGATCTGCGGGTCGTCGCACTCGTCCGCGAGCGCGACTGGGACCCGGAGCTCGACCTCGAGATCCATCAGTACGGCGAGCAGGTGCTGGTCCGCGTGGGGCCGGTGCGTGCCGAGGACCCGTGGACGGCCGCGGCCGCGGCGCAGCCCCGAGAAGGCCGCGCCGGGAAATCCTCTGGCCCTGGGCCCCGTCCCGTGTCACGCTGATGCCATGACCGCTAGTGGGACGGCCATCGAGTCGGTCGACTTCGCCCTCGCCGCCTACCGCGAGGAGGGCGTGTGGCAGGTCGCCGAGCTGGCGCCCGACCACGCCGTCGATGTCGAGACCCTGGCCGGCGCGCTGCGCCGGTTCCCCGGTGACGGCGGTGCCGTCGGGCTGGTGGCGGTCGAGGAGGACTTCTTCGTCGTGGTCCGGGTCGCCGGCCCGCGCACCCGGGTGATGCTCTCCGACGTCACCGCGGCGACCGAGTGGGAGCTGGCCGCGATCGTGGTCGAGCACCTCGGGCTGCCGGCGGTCGATGACGAGGACGACCCGGAGCCCGCCGGCGACCTCGAGCTGCTCAGCGACCTCGGCGTCGACGCGATGGACCTCGCCGCGATCCTCGACGACGACGAGCTCTACCCCGACGAGATGCTGTCCGAGATCGCGCGAGGCCTCGGCTTCGGCGACCTCTTCGACGACGCCGTCGGCCTCACCTCCGCGTGACGGCGCCGGCCCCGGTCGCCCGCTGGGAGGAGCAGATGCGGGCGGCGCTCGTCGAGGCCGCCGCCGCGCTGAGGACCGGCGACGTCCCGATCGGTGCCGTGGTGGTCGACGGCTCGGGAGTCGTGGTCGGCACCGGCCGCAACGTCAGGGAGCGGGACGCCGACCCGACCGGCCACGCCGAGGTGGTGGCCCTCCGGCAGGCCGCGGTCGCGCGCGGCGCGTGGCGGCTGGCCGGCTGCACCCTGGTCGTCACCCTCGAGCCCTGCACCATGTGCGCCGGCGCCGCCGTGCTGTCCCGGGTCGACCGCGTCGTCTTCGGGGCCTATGACGACAAGGCCGGTGCGGTGGGCTCGCTGTGGGACGTGGTCCGGGACCGCCGGCTCAACCACCGGCCCGAGGTCGTCGCCGGCGTCCTGGCCGCGGAGTCCACCACGCTGCTGGACGACTTCTTCGCCACCCACCGCCGATGAGTCCGGTCCGCGCCGCCGGTCCGTACGAGGCATGACGACACTCGACTTCGGACCCGCCACCACCACGCTGCGCGACCTGGTGACGTCGGTCGGCGACGACCAGCTCACCCTCCCGACCCCGTGCTCGGCGTACTCCGTCGGTGACCTGGTCGACCACGTCGGCGGGCTCGCCCTCGCCTTCGCGGGCGCCGCCCGCAAGGAGCAGGTGCCCGGCTCCGAGCAGGGTGGCAGCGGCGACGCCACCCGGCTCGAGCCGGGCTGGCGGGCGCGGATCGACGGCAGCCTGGCCGACCTCGCCGAGGCGTGGCGCGCCCCGGCGGCGTACGACGGCGACACGATGGCCGGGCCGGTGGAGATGTCCGGCGCGGAGGCTGCGGCGGTCGCGCTCAACGAGGTCGTCGTGCACGGCTGGGACCTCGCGAGCGCGCTCGGCGTGCCCTACGCCGTGCGGGAGGAGGACGTCGCCGCGTGCCTGGCCTTCGTCCGCCCGTTCTCGACGCCGGAGGCCGCGGCCTTCCGGGGCGACGCCTTCGGCGAGGTGCTCCCGGTGCCCGTGGGGGCGCCGGCACTGGTGGAGCTGCTCGCGCTGCTCGGCCGCCGCGGCTGACCCCTCCCGAGGATCAGAGCTCGGCGGCCGCCTCGTCGGCCGCGGCGATGCAGAACTCGTTGCCGGCCGGGTCCTTCAGGGTGACCCACGAGAAGCCCTCCTCGCCGCGCCGGCCGACGATCGTCGCCCCGCCCGCCACCAGCCGCTCGACCTCGGCGTCCACATCGGGAGCACCCAGGTCGAGATGGAGTCGGTTCTTGCCGGGGGTCGGGTCGTCGACCTTCTGGAACGCCAGCGCGAGCGGGAGGGTGCCGCCGCGGACGAGGAGGAACTCGCCGCCGTAGGGGTCGGCGACCTCGGCGTCGAACTGCTTCGCCCACCAGGCGGCGAGCGGGACGGGGTCGGCGGAGTCGGTGGTGATCATGCCCAGGGTCAGTGCCATGTCCCGGACGCTAGACCGCGCCACCGACACCCCCGCTCCCGTCAGAAGAAGCCGAGCGCGTCCGGGCTGTACGACACCAGCAGGTTCTTCGTCTGCTGGTAGTGGTCGAGCATCATCTTGTGGTTCTCGCGGCCGATGCCGGACTGCTTGTAGCCGCCGAACGCGGCGTGTGCGGGGTAGGCGTGGTAGTTGTTCGTCCACACCCGGCCGGCCTGGATCTCGCGGCCCGCGCGGAAGGCCTGGGACCCGTCGCGCGACCACACCCCGGCGCCGAGGCCGTAGAGGGTGTCGTTGGCGATCTTCAGCGCGTCGGCCTCGTCGTCGAAGCTGGTCAGGGAGACGACCGGCCCGAAGATCTCCTCCTGGAAGATCCGCATGGAGTTGTCGCCCTCGAAGACGGTCGGCTGCACGTAGTAGCCCTCGGCGAGGTCGCCGTCGAGGACCAGCCGGTCACCGCCGGTGAGCACGCGGGCACCCTCCTGCCGGCCGACCTCCAGGTAGCCGAGGATCTTGTCGAGCTGCTCGCGGGAGGCCTGGGCGCCCATCATCGTCGTGTCGTCGAGCGGGTCGCCCTGCTTGATCGCCTTCACCCGCGCGATCGCGTCGGGCACGAACCGGTCGTACATGCTGCGCTGCACCAGTGCGCGCGACGGGCAGGTGCAGACCTCGCCCTGGTTGAGGGCGAACATCGTGAAGCCCTCGAGCGCCTTGTCGTAGAACGCGTCGGGCTCGGCGGCGACGGAGTCGAAGAAGAGGTTGGGGCTCTTGCCGCCGAGCTCGAGGGTCACCGGGATGATGTTCTGGCTGGCGTACTCCATGATCAGCCGGCCCGTGGTGGTCTCGCCGGTGAACGCGATCTTCGCGATCCGCGAGCTCGACGCGAGCGGCTTGCCCGCCTCCACGCCGAAGCCGTTGACGACGTTGACGACACCGTCGGGCAGCAGGTCGCCGATGACCTCCATCAGCTTGAGGATGGACCACGGGGTCTGCTCGGCCGGCTTGAGCACGACGGCGTTGCCGGCCGCGAGCGCGGGCGCGAGCTTCCAGACCGCCATCAGGATCGGGAAGTTCCACGGGATGATCTGGCCGACGACGCCGAGCGGCTCGTGGAAGTGGTACGCGTAGGTGCTCTCGTCGATCTCCGAGATCCCGCCCTCCTGGGCGCGGATGCAGCCGGCGAAGTAGCGGAAGTGGTCGACCGCCAGCGGCAGGTCGGCGTTGAGGGTCTCGCGGACCGCCTTGCCGTTGTCCCAGGTCTCGGCGACGGCCAGCGCGGTGAGGTTCTCCTCGATCCGGTCCGCGATCCGGTTGAGGATCGTCGCGCGCTCGGCCGGCGAGGTCCGGCCCCAGGCCGGTGCCGCGGCATGGGCGGCGTCGAGGGCGGCCTCGACGTCCTCGGCGGTGCCGCGGGCGATCTCGGTGAACGCCTTGCCGTTCACCGGCGAGACGTTCTCGAAGTAGTCGCCCTTGATCGGGTCGACCCACTGACCACCGATGAAGTGGCCGTAGCGGCTCTCGACGGCGACCAGCGAGTCGGGCTGTCCGGGCGCGGCGTAGACGGTCATGTCTGCTCCCTAGAGGTGTCGGGACCGTCCGTGTGACGGCGGTCACGACGGTAGGGAGCGCGACGTTGCAGGTCGGTTGCGTGAGGTTCCGGCGCCTCAGGCGAACTCGGCGTCGAGGCGGGCGACCTGTCCGTCGACGAGCGCCCGCATCGGCGACGACGCCGGTACGACGGCCCGCTGGGCCAGCCACATCTCGTAGTCGTCGCGTCCCCAGCCCGACCGGGTCCAGGTCGACATCAGGTCCGCGGCCCGCGAGCGGAGCAGCGCCTGCCGCAGCGACGCGGTGAGGGCCTCGCGCATCCGCACGACGCCGGGCGCGGTGGAGCGGGGGAGCACCGGTCCGGCATACCCGCGCATGGCGGCGCGCAGGTCGCCCGCCGCGAGTTGTGCCTCGACCGCGAGCCAGTCGCCACTCACCGGCGCGCCGAGCCGGTACGGGCGCGAGGCGAGCAGCTCGTCGCCCAGCAGCCCGCGCAGCCGGTTCAGCTCGGCACGCAGGGTCGACGTACCCCCGTCGGCCTCGTAGAGCAGGACCCCCAGCTCGTCACCGGTCAGGCCCGTCGGCGAGGCGGCGAGGAGCGCGACGATCTCGCTGTGGCGCCGCGAGAGCCGCACCCGGTGGAGGCGTCCGTGCCCGTCGTCGACGCTGACCAGTGCCTCGTCGTGGCCGAGCAGCTCGAGCACCAGCCGCAGCCCGGTGTCGCGGCCGGTGCGCGCCGGCGGCGGCGCCTGCCGGGCGAGCTCGGCCTCGGCCAGGCGGGCGGCGGCCCGCACCATCGCCATCGTCTGCGGTACGACGATCGCGTCCCCGCCGGTCACGTCGAGGACGCCCAGCAGCCGGCTGGTCCCCGGGTCGAGGATGGGCGTCGCCGCGCAGCTCCACGAGCGCACCGACGAGCGGAAGTGCTCGTCGCGGGTGATGAGCGCGTCACGGCCGGTCGCGAGCGCGAGTCCCGGGGCGTTGGTGCCGGCCAGTCGCTCGTCCCAGTTGCTCCCCTCGACGAACCCGATCCGTTCCGCCTCGCGCAGTCGCTCCGGCGTACCGCAGACCCAGAGCAGGGTGCCTTCCGCGTCGGCCAGCGCCATCACCGCGCCGCAGGCACGCACCTCCCGGCCGAGCACGTCGTCGAGCAGCGGGAACACCCGCGCCAGCGGATGTGCCTCCCGCTGCCCGCGCAGGTCCGGGGTCTCCAGCGCGATCGGCGCCTCCCGCAGCGTGACATCGACCCCGGCCGCCGCCGACCGCTGCCAGGACGCCGCGACCTCGGCGCGCATCCCGCTCCGTCCGCGGGGTCCGCGCAGTGCGGCGGTGGGCGTCCTGAGTCCGGGCACGGTGTCTCTCCCCATCCGACGAGCGTCTCTCGCGCCGACGATCCCGGACAGAGGTTGCATTCGGGTTGCATCGGCCGCCGTCGCGGTCGGCAGACAGCCGGCCGGCAGCCGACCGCGAGGTGGTTGTGGGCGATTTCGGGCGTGCCCCGCCGCTCCGGTAAGGTCTCCCGCGGTGGCGTGTCCGAGCGGCCTAAGGAGAACGCCTCGAAAGCGTTTGTGGGCGCAAGTCCACCGAGGGTTCAAATCCCTCCGCCACCGCCATGTGATGTCGCAGGACATCGCGGACACCCGGACCTACGGAAACGTAGGTTCGGGTGTTGTTCATTTCGGGTTTCGTGGCTGGTAGTTCTCGCTGGGATCGATGACGACTGAACGCCTGCACACTTAGAACACGCAACTGTGCAGTAGGTGGTATCCTGTGGACGTGAAGGAACCGCTCACCATCGACCCCGCGCACGCCGACTGGGACGCCATCCGGCAATACCTCACCGACGCCGCCCAGGCAGGCGAGGTCGTGTCCCTGACCGCGCACGTCGAGACCCTCACCCCCGCCGAAGCCGCCCGACGGCTCGGCATGTCCCGGTCCACCATCTCCCGCCGCATCAGTGCTGGGGAGATCCACACCATCAAGGTGGGCTCCCACCACCGCATCCCCGTCCGCGAGTTCGAACGCTTCCACGACACCCTGATGAGCGACATGGTTCGAGCCACGAGCGACGAACTCGAAGCCGACCTGTATGGCGACTGACCGTCGCCTGCTGTTCCTCGACGCCAACATCCTCGCCTCGCCCGTCACCCGCAGCCTCCTGCTCATGGGCAGCGTCCCCGCCGGGTTGGGGGCGACGTGGAGTGCCTACGCCGAGACCGAAGCAAACCGGCACCTGCCGCCCTCGGCGAAGAACCTCTCCGCGCTGCGCAGTCGCCTCGGTCGCGAACTCGGACCAACCGGCGACGACCCCAGCCGGTACGAGGCCACCGACGCCAAGGACCGCCAGATCCTCGCCGACGCCGTCGCAGCAGGTGCCGCGTTCATCATCACCAGGAACATCGCCGACTTCTCGCTCGCCGACCTCACCGGTGCAGGAATCGCGGCCGTCGACCCCGACCTGTTCATGTCCATCCGCTTCAACGCCGACACCCACCGGCACGCCCTCGAACTGCTCATTGAGAACATGCGGAACCCGCCTCGCAGTGCCGCAGACATGCACGCGCTCCTCGGCAAGCGCCACCCACGGCTCGTCTCACGGCACGCAGCCCTGTTCGACACCACCCCAGCCGCCCCGACCCAGCCACCGCCCGCCGACATCTACCGTGGCGCACGCTGCGTCCTCTGCGGGCGCACCCTCCGCAACCCCGCCAGCCTTCACGACGGCCTCGGCTCAGACTGCAAACACAAAGTCTGAACCAAGGCCGGGGGAAAGCCTCGCCACGAGCGGGGCAACGCCACCTGCGCCGCCATCGACACCGCAGGTCAGGGGATTCTCTCCGAAGCCCGTCATGTGATGTCGCAGGACATCCGCAAGACCCGGACCCGCGGGAGTGGGTCCGGGTCCTTGTCATTTCTGGGGCGGGTAGTCCTTGACGGGGTTGATAGTGAGACGAACGACCGGGCGTGTCGAACGATTGACTGATGCCGTCCGTCGTCTCGACCCCACGCCTGTCAAGGCCACGCTCTTCGGATCCGTCGCGCGTGGCGACGGAGACGACACCAGCGACATCGACCTCCTGCTCGTCCGGCCAACCGAGGACAGCGACCCATGGAGGGACTCCATGGGCGACATCGCCGCAGACGTCTACCGGTGGACCGGCAACCACGTTCAATGGGTGACCCTGAGTCAGGCACGATGGGACCAGATGGTCGAGGAGGAGGACCCCCTCATCGAATCCATCCATCGTGAGGGCATCTCACTCTTGAACGGTGCGCGCGTATGAGCGGGGCAGGCAAGAGCGGTCTCCAGGCGTGCAGTACTCACCGCACCTCGTCGGCTCCGCTGAAGAGAAGCAGGCGACCCGCCGAGCCGCGCATCTCATCGACAGGCCGCTGAAGCGCTACGGGGGCTGACCCGCGCACCCCGCTCCTGGGCTGCTCGGGTTGGCGATCCGCCCACCTGCCCGGCGAGGATGGACCCATGCGCGCCGGCTACGACTTCCGCACAGCTACGCCCGACGACGTCCCCGCGCTGGTGGCGCTGGTGGAGTCGGCGTACCGCGGCGACGTGTCGCGCCAGGGTTGGACCACCGAGGCCGACCTGTTGCAGGGCCAGCGCACCGATGTCGACGACGTCGCGCGGGTGGTCGAGGCGGCGGACAGCGTGGTGCTGGTGGCGGTCGACGCCGAGGACGGTCGCCTCACGGCCTGCTGCCATGTGGAGCGGCGAGGGGAGCGCGCGTACTTCGGGCTGTTCGCGGTCGACCCCACCCGGCAGGGCGGCGGCCTCGGCCGGCAGCTGATGGAGCGCGCCGAGCAGTTCGCCGCAGCCACCTGGGGCAGCACCCATCTGGAGATGACCGTGATCCGGCAGCGCACCGACCTGATCGCCTACTACGTGCGCCGGGGGTACGTCGACACCGGGCACCGCAGGCCGTTCCCGTACGGCGACGAGCGGTTCGGGCTGCCGCAGCGCGACGACCTCGAGTTCACCCTGCTGGAGAAGTCGCTCGGCTGACCGACAGGTCCCCGCTGCCCCCCTTTCGGGTGACAAACGCCGGCCCAAGGACGGCGTTCGGGCCCCCCGAGGTGGACTTCCGACCTAGCCTGCGGCCGGGACAAGTTTACGGCCACGGGCCGTACGGGTGGCCCGGCGAGGTGCCGCGTCGCGGCGTCGGGCCGGGCTCAGGGGGGATCATGGAGCTTCGCTCCGAGGAAGAGCTGTTGGATCGGGTCCGTCGGGGAGACGAGCCGGCGTTCGACATCCTGTTCGTCCGTCACCGTGCGTATGCGCTCGGCGTGGCGCGACGGGTCGTCGGTCGGCGAGACGCGGAGGATGCGGTCGCGGAAGCCTTCGCGCGGATCTTCGCCATCCTCAAGAACGGCGGAGGGCCGACGACGACGTTCCGGCCGTACCTCAGCGTCACGGTCCACAATGTCGCCGTCAACCGACTGCGGGGGCAGAGCCGGGAGCTCACCACGGAGCCGAACAACCTGATCCCGCTGCTGGTCGAGGACGACACCTCCGGCACGCACCTCACCAACCGGGTGGTGCGGGACGCGTTCACGACGCTGCCCGCCCGCTGGCAGCAGGTCCTGTGGCTCTGCGAGGTCGACCGGGTTCCGCACGAGGAGGTGGGAGAGTTCCTCGGCATCAAGGCCAACGCCGTCGCGGCGCTGGCCCTGCGGGCCCGGCGTGGGCTCGCGGACGCGTACCTCGCGCAGTACGCCCAGGCCTCTGAATCGACCGAGTGCAAGAAGGTGGTCACCTACCTGCCGGGGTACGTCAACGGTCACCTCACCCGCGCACGGCGGGAGGCGGTCGACAGGCACCTGCAGGCGTGCGGCTCCTGTCCCGTCGCCATCGTCGAGCTCGGCGAGGCACGTCGTGACGTCAGCGCACTGCTCGCTCCCGTGGCCCTGTCGGTCGCCGCGTCGGGAGCGGCAGGGACGACGGTGGTCGGTGGCATCGGAACCGTCGTCAACGGGTCGATGGGCAAGACGTTGACAGCCGTCCTCGCCTCGACGGCGGTCGCCGGCGCGGTCGTCGGTGTCGCCCTGGCCGCGATCCGCCTGGCCGGCCCGGACGTGGTCGACGCGCCAGCTACGGCTGCGCGGACCCAGGCCGGGGTGGGGTCGGCGGCGCCGGCGTCCCCCGACTCCTCCGCGCACCCCCCGCGGCGCCCGCCGTCGTCGCCTGCGACGGCCCGACCGACGGCCCGACCGACCGCCCGGGCGGTCCCGCCGCCGGCCCGCAGTCGGTCCACCGACGAGCTGGGGCACCACGCCGGTTCGGCAGCCGCGGAGGGCTCGCCGCCGCGGGTGGAGGCCCCTCCGGTCGTCCCCAGCGCCGCGGTGCCCTCCTCGACAGTCACCCCGACCGACACCCCGACCGACACACCGACGGACACCGCGTCCCCCGGGTGGGGGGACCCTCGCCTCGGACTTCCGGTCTGGAGTACGTCGCCCGCCGGCCCGGCGTGGCGGCGGGTCACGATCCAGGTGGACGGAGACGGACATCCCGTGCAGGTCGCACTCGGCGGCGTCGGCGCCACCCACTACTGCCTGACCGTCGGCGACGCGGATGGAGCTGCCTGCTCGTCCCGCCCCCAGCACGGTCCATGGGCCGACTCGATCCTGGCCGGGGCCGGGATCACGCGGCTGACGGTCGACGTCAAGGCCGCGCGGACGACGTACCTGACCTTCGGCATCCTCGGTGTCGAGGGACGCGACGTGGACCCCGGCAACAACGAACGGTCGATCTCGGTGTCGTCGCCGGGACGTGAGGATGCGGAGGCGGCCGACTCCGACTGAGGTGGGTCCCGTCGGTGGACGAGGCCACGTTCGACGGGGCAGAACCTTTTTCTCCGGGTCGCGTCATATCCACCTCGGACGGGTGTCACCCAGGCATGCGAACCGTCGACGGGGCATGCGGATGAGAGGCATCGGCCTGTCCCCCGAACGGGGGGCATTCGGCCGGAGTCCCGGCGCTCCGGGCGCCGTGGCTCGTTTCGGTTCGTACGAGATCCCGGCGGTCGGGATGCGATCCCGGAGCGCCGGCGACGCACAGATCCATCGTGAACGACCTGCTGGTCGCGTGGGGCGCGACGTCGAGACGCAGGGGAGAGAGATGAAGGGGACAGAGATGAAGGGGACAGATCAGTGAGCAAGTGGAGTTGGAGCCACCGCGCGTGGCGCACCTGGGTGACGGGCCTCGTGCTCGCCCTGGGGGCAGTCGTGATGCCGTCGTTGGCGCCGTCGGCGTCGGCGGCGAGTCAGCCGGGAGCCGGCGACACCGTCTGGATCGGCACGCTGGTGCAGGGACACCCGGGCACGCGGCTGCACAGCGTGTACTCGCCCGTGCCGGCGGACACCAGCAACCCGGGAACTCCGGACTACTGGGCCTACTGCATCGAGCACAACGTGTCGGCGAAGACCGGCACGACCGGCGTCGCCGGCAACGTGTCGGCCTTCCTGGGCACCAACTACTACGACACCGACCCCACGGTCCCCGGCAAGGTGATGTGGATCGTCGCCAACAGCTACCCGGCGATCAGCCTGTCTGCCTTCGCCACGGCGGCGGGCGTCCCCGGTCTCACGCAGAACGACGCGATCGAGGCTATCCAGTACGCCATCTGGCGCTACACGGACCTGACCTTCGACTCGAACTGGAACTGGGCCGGCTCCGACTCGGAGGCCAACGCCGAGGCGGCGTACTGGTACCTCATCGGCAAGATCAACGACGGCAACACCCTGACACCCGGCTCGGCCTCGGTCACGGCGAGCGTCACCGCTCCGGCCGGCGCGCAGCAGGCGGGCACCCTGGTCGGCCCGTTCACGGTCACCACCAACCAGCCGACCGTCGGCGTGACCGTGGCTCCGGGTGTCCCCGTGACCGACGCTGCAGGCAACCCGATCAACGTCGGGGCCGTCGCCAACGGGCAGCAGCTCTACCTCGACCTGCGCGCCTCGACCACCGCCGGCTCCGCCACCGTCACCGTGACCGCGCAGGGTGCGGGCGGCACCGGCATGACCATCTCGGTGCCGAGCGCCAGCGGCGGCACACCGACGGCCGGCAGCCACGCGCAGTCGCTGGTCCTGGTCGCGGGAAGCACCGCCACCACCACCGGCTCGGCCGCCGTCACCTGGACCGCCGCTCCGGCGCCGTCGATCGGTACGACGTTGGTCGACAAGGCCGACAGTGACCACACCATCCCCGCTGCCGGCGGGATCGTGGTGGACACGATCGCCTATCAGAACCTGACGCCGGGCACGTCGTACACCGTGACCGGTGAGCTGATGAAGAAGTCGGACGGTTCGGCGACCGGGATCACCGGCACCGCGACGTTCACCCCGACCGCGGCCAACGGCACGGTGGAGGTGGAGTTCACGGTTCCGTCGGGCTATGCGGGTCAGTCGCTGGTGGCCTTCGAGGAGTTGAAGGTCACGGGTCAGGCGGCGGTGGTCGCTGAGCACAAGGACATCAACGACGCCGCACAGACGGTGAGCGTCTCCAAGGGTGCGCCGACCGTGAACACCCAGGCCTCCGCGGCCACGGTCGAGGTCGGTGCGGCCCTGCACGACGTGGTCACCATCACCGGGTTCGTCCCGGGCGGCACCGCGACGGGTACCGCGACCCTCTACGGTCCGGTGACCACGGTGAACGGCACCGTCTGCACCGAGGCGAACGTGGTCGGCACGGTCACCTTCACCCCGGCCAACGGCACGATCACGACGCCGACCGTCACGGTCACCCAGCCCGGTCTCTACACCTGGCAGGTCAACCTCAGCGCGGACGACCGCAACGAGGCGGCCACCCACGCGTGCGGTCTGGCGGCGGAGACCACCACGGTCCAGCAGCCGGACACCGGTGCGGGCGGTCAGTCCAAGGTCTCGCTGACCACGGAGACCTCGCACGACCAGGTCAAGCCCGGTGCCTACGTCTCCGACAAGGTCACCATCACCGGCTTCGTCCCCGGGCACGGCGCGATCGGCTCGGCCACCCTGTACGGACCGTTCGCCTCACGCGACGAGATCACCTGCACGACTGCCAAGGCTGTCGGAACGGTGAGCTTCACGCCGGGCAACGGCCTCGTCCAGACGCCGACGGTCCAGGTGAACCAGACCGGCTACTACACCTGGGTGGCGTCGACCACGGCGGACAGTCGCAACACCGCCGCGTCGCACGCCTGTGGTCTGGTGTCGGAGACGACGCTGGTGCGCAAGCCGGCCTACCAGGCGCCGGTCGTCAGCACGGGCTTCAGCGCCAGGGGAGGAGATGTCGCCGGCCGTCGTAGCGTCGAGCGGATCCGCATCCCGTCGCTGGGGGTCAACGCCGGCACGTCGCTGGTCGGCATCAAGCGCGGCAAGATGCAGGTGCCCGGCAATGTCGCCCGCACCGGTCAGCTCGGCCAGTCCGCCGCAGCCGGTGACCTGATCGGTACGACGGTCATCGCCGGCCACGTCTCCGACCGGCGCGACCGGCCGGGTGCGTTCTGGAAGCTCACCAAGATCCGCAAGGGCAAGGTCGTGACGGTCTGGCAGGGCGGCAAGAAGCTGCGCTACCGGGTCACCTCGATCGAGAGGTTCTCGCGGGCCTCGAAGCTGCCCGACCGGTTCTTCTCGACCACGGGTGAGCACAAGCTGGTGCTGATCAGCTGCGCCGGCAAGGTGACGACCTCGGGTGGCGGGTTCCACTACCGCCAGAACGTCGTGGTCACCGCGGTTCCGCTGGGCTGAGCTTCGAAGACTCCGGCGGCGGTGGTGGTGCTTGTCCGCCACCGCCGTCGGACACATCCACTGGACTATCACTCCGCAGGGAGAGAAGAGGAACGAACCATGCCACCACGTCCAGAGCTGGGATATCTGGCCACCGTCTCGGGTGTCATGACGTTGAGCGTTCTGGCCGTGGGCTCTCCGGCCCAGGCCGAGCCGACCGCCGCGGCACAGGAGGGCGTGACCTGCCTGCTGCCGAGCGCACCGGACGGCAAGGCCGGTGCCGACGGGGCCGCGGGGCCGGCGGGCGCCGCGGGACCGGCCGGCGCCGACGGTGCCGACGGCGCGCAGGGACCGACAGGTCCGCCCGGCGCGCAGGGGCCGGGGGGACCCCAGGGCGGGGACGGGCCGGCCGGCGAGGTGGGTGAGCCTGGTCCGCCTGGTCCGCCTGGTCCGCCGGGAGCAGGCGCGGGGCGGTTGGTCCATGCCGCACCTGGTCCGGTCGACTGCGGCGCCGTACCCGGCGTCTGCGTCGTCGTGATCCCGGGTCCCGATGGCGCTCCTGGCGTGACCGGTCCTCGGGGCGACGATGGCCCGGCGGGTCTGGACGGGGCGGACGGGTCGGACGGTCCCGCCGGCATGCCAGGGCCGACCGGTCCGATCGGCGAGCCGGGCGCCGACGGGCCGATGGGTCCCCCCGGCGCACCCGGAGCTGTTGGACCGCCCGGACCTCCGGGTGCCGGATCGGCGCGGGTCGTCCACGCCGTCGTCGCGACCGACTGCTCCGCCTTCGACCCCGCCTGCGTCGCGACCGTCACCGGCGCGCCCGGCCCGGCCGGCGCCCCCGGACCGAAGGGACCCAGCGGCGCCGCCGGCGAGCCGGGCCTCGACGGCCAAGACGGAGCGGCGGGCCCGCAGGGACCCGTCGGCCCGCAGGGCTGGGCCGGCGAAGACGGCGTCTCCGGCCCGGAAGGGCCTCCGGGACCGCCGGGACCGCCCGGACCTCCGGGACCGCCCGGAGCCGGCGGCTCCCGCGTCGTCCACGCGGTCGCCGCGACCGACGGCACCGTGCGGACCTTCCCGGAGGTCTGCGCGGGCGATGTCGGCGGCAAGAACGGTGGGAAGAACGGCGGGCAGAAGGACGACGACGGTGCGGTCGAAGGCGCCGCGGCCGGCAACGGCACCGGTGGGCTGCCGGCGACCGGTGCGGCCGGTACCACGCTCGGCATGCTCGCGCTCGGCACCGCCATGACCGCGGCCGGCGTGGTCGTGGTCCGGCGTTCCCGCACACCGGCCGCCCATGAGTGAGAGCCTCGTGGAGACGGGGGACGCCGCGGCGCCCCCGTCTCCACGGAGCATCGTCTACCGGCTCTGGAACGGCGTGATCCCGCCCGAGGTGTGCCAGGCGGTGATCAGCTCGTTCGCCGACGAGGAGCTGTACGCCGCCACCGTGCAGCTCGCCGACCGCCCCGTGGAGATCATCTCCGAGTCCCGCAAGACGAGGCACACCTTCATCGAGCCGGGCCACTGGGCCGGAGCCTTGGTGTCGCACTTCGCCAACCTGGCGAACCTGCTGTGGAAGTTCGACGTGACCGGTCTCGGCACGCTGAGCATCCTGCGCTACGACGTCGGCGACCAGTTCACCTGGCACGTCGACGCGCTGAGCTATGACAGCACCGACTACGGCCAGCTCGGCACCGGGCTCGAGCGCAAGGTCAGCGTGACCGTCAACCTCTCGGACCCGAGTGGCTACGAGGGCGGCGATCTCGAGTTCATGAACGGCGTCGGACAGCTGCTGGCCCAGCCCCAGCTGCGCGACCAGGGCTCGGTCGTCGTCTTCCCGTCGACGGTCGGCCACCAGGTCACGCCGGTGACGTCGGGCGTCCGCTACTCACTGGTGGGCTGGATGGTCGGGCCGCCGCTGAGGTGACAGTGGCCACGAGACATCGGGGACGGTGGGTCCTGGTGGCGCTGGCGGCGGTCGGCCTGCTGGCGCTCTCGGGACCGCTCCCGGGGACCGCCGGCCGGCCGCCCCCGGCCGGGAACCAGGACACCATCGAGGTCTGGGTCTGCGCGGTCCCGCTCGACACCGGGGCTCCGGTCTACCAGCCGTCGCCGCTGCGGCTCGATCTCGACCCGGCCACTGTCGCGGACCAGCTCGACGAGCACGTGCGGCGCTACTTCGCGGCCCTCTCCCACGGCCGGTACGTCCCGCGCTTCGTCGCCGGCGGGGTCCTGTCCCTGCGTGCCGACGAGGGCGGGGAGGAGTGCATGGCGCGGGCCCAGGACGGGTCGCGCCGTACGGCGGACGTCGTCCTGGCCGTCGCGAACGCGGAGCACCGTGCCGACGCCCACGGCGGTCTCGGCAACCCCGGTGCGCGCTGCGCGCAGGCAGACGCACCCTGTCCGGCGAGCGTCTCCCGGCGCGGGGCGTACGTCGGCGCCAGCGACTTCCACCCCGCCTGGGGCCCGCTCCCGGCCTTCGACCTGGTCGAGCACGAGCTGGGGCACACCCTGGGCTGGCCGCACTCCGGAAGCCCGGCGGGGGAGTACGACAGCGCGCTGGACATGATGAGCGACAGC
The DNA here is from genome assembly GCF_030929495.1 of Nocardioides sp. LHD-245. Taxonomy (GTDB): domain Bacteria; phylum Actinomycetota; class Actinomycetes; order Propionibacteriales; family Nocardioidaceae; genus Nocardioides. The sequence goes on from NZ_JAVFWN010000003.1 coordinate 29,824, forward strand.
ACCGCGCCGCGCGCCGTGTTCCCGGACGAGCACCACGCCGGCGGCACGCTCGGCGTCAACCTGGCGGACGCCGGATGGATCCCGGCGAGCGACGTGGTCCGGGTACGTCGGGAAGGCACCGCCTCGACGTACCGGATCAGCCGCTCGGCCGGCCCGGCCGGATTGCGCCTGCTCGAGCTGCCGCTGACCGCGGACCGGTTCCTCACCGTCGAGCTGCTGACCGCGGACGGTCTCGACCGCCATCTCCCCGAGTCGGGCATCGCGATCACCTGGGTCGACGCGTCGGCAGCGGCGTGTGGCACGCCGTGCGACCCGCTCCGGCGCCGGCACATCGCGCAGCGGAGCGCCCCGCCGTACACCGACCTGTTGCAGGCCGGCGAGGACCCCTGGTCGGGCCACGGTTGGCGGGTCGAGGTCGACAGCGTGGACGACGGGACCGCGGTCGTCACCGTCGCCCCCGGACCCGCCGCTCCGGCGCGGCCGGCTGAACCCGGCCGGCGATCCCGAGCCCACGCGTCCGGGCAACTGACGGCATGCGCATCATCAAACGTCGGGTCGCGTGTCCACCAGATGTGATCCCACCTCGTGAAGGCGCCGCGGGCGACGACCCCGGAGAGTCCACCCGCAGGCTCGACCGGATCGTCGAGCTCTGGGCGCAGGAGCTGGTCGCCCGGATGGACCAGCCCTACGCGGTCATGGTCCGCAGCACGTGGCTGACGGAGTATCTCGGCCCCTTCCCGAGCGCGCTGGCCGCTGCGAGTGCGGCCGAGCTGGAGACGCGCGCCAACGGCTCGCTGCCCGTGGACGAGCAGGTCTCGGTGCGCCTCCTTCCGCTCCGTCCGCCGACGGACAACGTCTGATCGAGTCAGGCGCTGATGCCGACGACGATCTCCGCGACCTCCTGGTCGGCGACGGCCAGCACCCGGGCGCCGGCGGCGAGCGGCCCCGCGGTCGCGCGGACGCCGGCGCCGAGGTGCGGATGGGCGCCGACGAGCGTCATCCGCGCACCGGTCGGTACGGGGAAGAGGGTCACCGTCAGCTCCTGGCCGGGCGGCGTGTCGGCCACCACGGAGAGCAGCAGGTTTCCCAGCTCCGCCGAGACGTCTCCGGGCAGGTCCTCGCCGCCGGCGCGCACGACCAGGCGCACACCCTGGTCGTGGGCGTCGCTCAGGGCCCGGGCGAACCACTCGCCCATGTGCACCAGATCCGGATGGAGCAGGGTGAGCTGACGCAGATAGGCCTCCTCGACCGCGCACTGTGCCCGCAGTGCCGGATCTCCGGGATCGACGGCCACGCGCGCTGTCTCCAGCAGCCCGAGGGAGCGGTTCAGCCCGACCGTGCGCCAGCGGGCCCGGGCGCGGTCGGCGGCCTCGCGCTCGACCAGCCGGGTGCGCGCGGCCCAGGCGGCGCGCTGATCGGCGGCGGCGCGGACGCCGATCGCGCCGATCGCGTGCTGGAAACTCCGCCACGCTCCGATCAGTCCGAGCGCCGCGGCACCGGCGATCAGCACGATGGTCCGGGCGGCCGAGGAGGACTCTCCGACAGCGACGGCGACCGTGAGCACCACGGCGGCGTATCCGAGGCCCGCCCACGCGATGGTGGTCGGGCGTGGCCCCAGCTCGGCGAGGAGGACGAGGAGCCCGGTGGCACCGACGGCCTGCCACAGCACCGGATCGTCACGGCCGTAGTCGACGGCGGCCGCGGAGAGCACGAAGGCCACGCCACACGCGCCCGCGAGGACGAGGGCCGCCCAGGCCGGCAGCGTCCGCCGGTTCCGGGTGCACCACCAGGCCAGGGCGGTGCCGAGGGTGGCGATGGTCGCCATGAGGTACTCCGACGTCAGCTCGCCGGGATGGTTGCCGACCGCGAGCACGAAGCCGACAGCGGACACGCCGGCGGCGTAGACGAGGCAGGCCCGCCGCCGCAGGACCCGCACGATGCGGGTGATGTCACCCCGGCGGTCGGGGCGCGCCATGGGGGCGGATCCGCCGGGAACCGTGAGTCGGACCCGCGTCCCGGCACTCGGGGCCGTGTCGAGATCGACGTCGATGCCGGCCTCGCGCGCCCGGTCGAACACCGACGTGGTCAGCCCACCGGCGCGCCCGGCGCGAGCGGCCCGGTGGTCGAAGCCGACACCGTCGTCGGCCACGGTGACGACGAGATCACCGCCGTGCGTCTCCGCATGCACCCGGACCTCGTCGACGCCGGCGTGCTTGGCCGCGTTCTGGACCAGCTCGGTGGTCGCGCGCCGTAGGGCGCGCAGGCGCAGGGGCGCCAGGGTGTCTTCGATCGTCGTGAGCGCGGCGTCATCCAGCCCCAGATGGCGGACCCGGATCCGGGCGTCGTACGACGCCGTGCGGATGCCGTCGTCGTCGCCGATCGGCTCGGCACCGGCCTGCAGCGCGGTGACGGTCGCGATGTCGCGGGCGCAGCGTTGGCGGACCGCCTCGGCATCGCGGACCGCGCCGCCGCCGCTGGCGATCGCGGCCAGGGTGTTGATCACCGTGTCGTGCAGCACCCGGGTGTCCTCGGCCGCCGCGCGGCTGGCGGCCGCCTGGGACGCCACGGCCGCCTGGTCACGGTGCGCCGCCGCGGCCTCGGCGTCGGCCCGGGCCGCGAAGTCGAAGAGATACGACTGCCCGACCCGCGTGGCGAGCACGATGGCCCACACGGTGACGACGACCGCAACAGGCAGGGTCGTCGGCAGATCGGGCCGCAGCGCCAGCATGGCGGCGGGCACCAGTACCGACGAGAGTGCTGGGAGCACCAGCGCCGTACGCCCGCGCAGGACGAACGCCGGCGTGACGCCACCGAGGTTCATCATCCAGCAGGCCGCGAACAGCAGCGGGTCGTCCATCGAGTCGGCCGCCGCCCAGTCGGCGAGGAAGAGCGCGTAGACCGCCAGCACCGGCACCCAGGTCGGCAGTCGGCCGGCCCGCGTGGCGAGGGTCGCGACCAGCGCCGCGGCATGAGCCGCCAGCAGGGGGAGCAGAGCGGACACCGGGCCGGGCGACGCGACGACGGCGAGCAGCATGACGACCTGCCAGCCGGCGGTCCCCACCAGGAAGGCACGGGTCAGCGCGTCGGTCAGGCTGCGGGTCGCCCAGCCGCTGAGGTCCGGGACGAAGGGCGACGTCCGCCGGAGCAGGTCTCGGACCAGGCGGTGGACCAGGTCCCGGCGCTGCCCACGACCGGGCACTCGGACGATCTGCACCCGACCACCTTGCCGCACCGGCCGCCCGGTCGCGGCGGCAGTCGGCACCTTCGCGCCGATCCGGCCGCGACGTCCTCCGACACCCGGGAGCGGGGGTGAGTTCGACTCACCTGTGCACAGTCGGATGCCGGACCTGCCAGAATGCGTTCCGTGGGCGCGGGGGAGGCGAAGACCGAGGTCTGGCGCGTGGCGTTGGTGGAGGACCACCTGCTGCAGCGTCGCCGTACCGAGGAGATCCTGGGACGTGAGTCGGGACTGACCATCGTCGCGAGCTGCAGCACGCTCCCGGAGTTCCTGGCCTGGGTCCAGCGAACCCCGGTGCCCGGCCGTCCCCACCTGCTCGTCCTCGACCTCAGTGTCGACCGCGGACCGAGCGTGGACCCGGATGTCGTCGCCCGGTTGATCGATGCCGGTCTGCGCGTGCTGGTCCTCTCCGCGCTCGCGTCGCCCGGCCTGGTCCGCTCGGTGATCAAGGCCGGCGTGGCCGGCATCGTCGGCAAGCGCGACTCCGAGCAGGACGTCATCGACGCCGTGTGGACGGTGCTGCGTCAAGGAGAGTGGATGACGCCCGACCTGGCGGCCGTCATCGCGGCCGACGTCGACCGCCCGCAGCTCAGCGACCAGGAGGAGCGGGCTCTCGTCCTCTACGCCTCCGGACTGACCCTCGGCGCGGTCGCCGAGGCGCTGGGCGTCAAGTCGGAGTCGGCCAAGACCTACATCGCCCGGGTGAAGGCGAAGTACGCCGCCGCCGGCCGGCCGGTGCGCTCGAAGGTCGACCTCAGCCGGATCGCCCTCGACGACGGGTACGTCGAGCGCGGGTGACGATGGACCCGCGCGCCACCCAGGCCCGGTCCACGCATGACGAAGGGGCCGTACCCGGTCAGGTGCGGCCCCTTCGCCTTGGACATCCTCCCCCCAGGGAGATGTCTGCCTGGATCAGCGTCCGGAGAGGCCCCGGGCGCCGGTGGCGGGCGTACCCGCCAGCTTCTTGGTCTTCTTCACCTTGGGCGTCTTGACCTTGGCCTTCGACGGCAGCGACTGGACCGGGTTGCCGGCGGGGGTGGTGCCGGTGGCCGTGGCCACGTTGACGACCTTGCCGGCGACCAGGTCACGCTTGTGGACCTTGTACTTGGCCGTGCAGGTGATGCTGGCGCCAGGGGCGAGGCCGGTCGGCGCGAGCGCCGGGCACTTCGGGGTCAGGCTGCCCTTGCCGCTGAACTGCTGCTCGGCGATCGTGATGGTCTTCAGCGCGATGTTCCCGGTGTTGGTCACCGTGAAGGTGTACTTGATCTTCTGGCCGAGCTTGGCGACCTTCTTGGGTGTCGCCTTCTTGACCAGCGCGACGCTCGGGGCCGCCGGCTGCACGGTGGCCGCCGCGGTGTTGTTGGCCGGGTTGCCGCGGTCGGTGACGCTCACGTTGTTCAGCACCGGCGCGGAGCCGGTGAGGACCTTGCTGTAGACGAGGGTCAGCTTCTCGCCGTTGTCGAGACCGCGGACGTCGTCGCCCACCGGACGCGAGCAGTCGAGCTCGCCGTCGGCGGGGATCGCCGCCCCGACCGCGGTGTCACACGTGAACGGCGTGCCGCTGCCGCTGGCCTGGACCGACACCAGGGTGCCGCCGCCGGCCTTGTCGTCGGTGACGGTGACCGTGTCGTCGATGCCCATCAGGTCGGAACCGTTGTTGGTCACCACCAGGGTGTAAGTCACCGGCGTGCCGGACTCGAACACCTCGGCCGCGGCCGTCTTGGTGACGGACAGGTCGTAGTTGCACGGCACCCACTCGATCTCGCCGGTGCCGTTGCGGCTCGGGCCGTCCTCGGCCAGCGACTCGCCCTCGGCCTGCTCGATGAGTACCGCGCCCTGGGCGGTGGTGAAGTAGCTGGACCCACCGCCGCCGCCGCCGCCGATGATCAGGCCGTTCGCGCCGTTCACGTCGCCGTAGGTGGTGGCGCCGCCGCCGGCACCGTAGTAGCCGGCGCCGCCGCCGCCGCCCTGGTCGAGGCCGTTGGGGCCGCCACCGTTGCCGCCGTTGCGGCCGTCGCCGGCCGCACCGTTGTTGTCGTTGTCGGTGGCGTGGACGCCACCAGCACCGGGGGAGTCGGTGCCGCCGCCGGCACCGCCGCCGGGTGCCCCGGGCGTGTCGGCGGTGGCGTCGTTGCCGTTGGCGCCCTCCTGGCCGGCCCAGACGCCGGCGCCCTCGACCACACCGGCGTGACCGCCGCCGCCCTCATCGGGGTTGTGGCCGCCGCCGGAGCCGCCGCCGCCGCCGGCGAGGGCGACCTCGGCGCCGTTGATGACGAAGTTGGTGTAGCCACCGCCACCACCACCGCTGTGGCCGCCCGTGCCGCCGTTGCCGCCCTTGTCGTCGCCGGACGCGCCGCCGAGGCCGCCGCCGGTGCCGCCGGCGCCGACGAAGCCGGTGATCACGTCGGTGGGCGCGACCGGGATCCGGAACTGCATCCGGGCGCCCTGGCCGCCGCCGACCTGCAGCGGGTCGTCGTCGGGCGTCTCCGGGTCGTCGTCGCCGCCGGAGACGGCGGTGCCGCCGTTGGCGCCCTCGAGGGTGACCACTGCTGCGCAGGAGCCGGGTGCGGGAGTCACCTCGAACGCACCGAGGGGGAGCACGGTGGGCTCCTCGGGTGCGGGGGCGGGATCGGCGTGCGAGCTCGGCACGCTGCCGAAGATGCTGATCGTGGCTGTCGCGGTGGCCAGCGCGGCGATGCCGGCGAGCCTCACGCGACGACGGGAAGGGGTAGTCAATGCGGACATGCCCGGTTTTGTAGCGCCCTTCCGGTGCCCGGGCTCCCCAAAATTGGGTAACTCGGCTCAAATGCCCCCCGAACGGGTGACGGGACGGAGCGTGCGACGTAGGACCAGGCCGAGGCGAGAGGGAACGGCACCGAGAACAGGGGAGCCCCACACCGTATGCGGTCGATGACGGGCTCAGCTGGGCTTGAGACGTCGGCAGATGTCGGGTGACGCAGGTGGTGAGACGGCGCGAGCTTCAGGAAGGCTCTCACCCGTGACCGAGGCGCAGTCCGTGACAGAGGTAGAGGAGGACGGGCCCGCGTACTGGCGCGTCGCGATCGTCGAGGACCACCGGTTGCAGCGGCTGCGTACCGAGGAGCTGCTCAGCCGGCAGCCCGGCCTGCGGGTCGTGCGCTCCTGCGAGACACTCGACGAGCTGACGGCCTGGATGGCGGGCTCGCCGCACGCGCTGCCGCACCTCATCGTCCTCGACCTCGTCGTCGACCGCGGTCGCGACGCGGACCCGGCCGTCGTCGAGCGGCTGGTCCGTTCCGGGCTGCGTGTCCTGGTGCTCTCCGCGATGGCCTCGGTGCCGCTCGTGCGTGCCATGGTCCGCGCCGGAGTCTCCGGCTTCGTGGGCAAGCGGGACACGGAGGAGGACATCGTCGCCGCGGTCTGGGCGGTGCTTCGGCGCCGCCAGTGGGTCACTCCGGAGCTGGCGGGCGTGATGGCCGGGGACGCCCAGCGGCCCCGGCTCAGCGATCAGGAGGAGCGCGCCCTGGTCCTCTACGCGTCCGGCCTGACCGTCGACGCGGTCGCCGTCGCCCTCGGCGTGAAGCGCGACACCGTCAAGAAGTATCTCGAGCGGGTGAAGGTCAAGTACGCCGACTTGGGCCGTCCCGTACGGACCAAGATCGACCTCAACCGGGAGGCGATCCGGGACGGCCTGATGATTCCGTCGCCCGTCGAGAACGACCGCGGATAGACCGAGTTCCCTGTGCCCAACGGTGTCGAGTGCAGGAGACGTCGGCGTTCGTCACCTGGCTCTGTCCTCTCTTCGGGGGACATTTCCCGACCGGATCTGCGGAAGCCCGGGTGCGCCTCGATCGCGCCGCTAGCGTCCGTGGCGACGTGTGGGACCGCAGGTCTTCGTCGCCCCCGTCGGAGAAGCGAGGATCTCGACGGACGTCAGGCATCAACTTCCTGGAGGTACCCATGCCCCCCGTACAAGCCGGACTGCAGCGGGTCGAGCAGGCGCGGGTCACCCGCAGGCGCGGCGCCGCGCGCGCAGTCGTGGCCGCGGCGCTGGCCGTCGCCGCCGCGCTCGGGGGTGTCGCCGTTCCCGGCGCGGACGCGATCCCGGCCGAGCGGGTGCGTGCCGCGGCCTGCACCACGCCGGCCGGCCCCTTCTCCCCAGCGACCGCCAGCGTCCCGGCGATCGGCCGGTCCGTGAGCGTCGTCCGCGTGCGCCGTACCCCCGCGGGTGCGGTCGGCACGCCACCGGTCACCAAGCGCGGCAAGTGGCTGATGGGCCTCGACCCGCAGGTTCGGCCGGGCGGCGGCAAGGGCACCGTGATCATGGCGGCGCACACCTGGCCCGACAACTCCGCGCTCGGCAACGCGCTGCTCCGCTCGCTGGGCGTGGGTGACCGGCTTCGGCTCGCCAACGGCAAGGCCTCCGCGACCGCCTGCTACCAGGTCACCAAGCGCAAGAAGTACGCCGCCGCCAAAGTGCCCCGCAAGAAGGCCTTCCGCTGGTGGGGGCCGGAACAGCTGGTGATCGTGGTGTGCTCGGGCAAGCGGCTCGGTCCGGGGCGTTGGACGCACCGCACGATCTGGTACGCGACGCCCGTCTCCGACGGTGCGGTGACGGGATGAGCGAACCGCTCCACCGCTGAGGGCCGACCCTCTCGGTGCCGGGCGGCTGATGGCCGGTCGACCTTGACCGCGGGTGATGCCGCGTCCCCCGATCGGGGGGCAAAACCGCCGTCTCCGGGGGACATCGCACCACCCGGGACCGGCGCTCCGTCACGCTGCATCCCGACGCAGCAGAGCGCACCCCGGGGTCGGTCCGGGGCCGAGCCCCGGCAAGGAGGGTCCGCCCGATGTCCACGGTTCCCTCCGTCGACGCCCTCGGCGCGCTGGTGGCCGCCGGACGGGTGAGCGAGGCGATCGACGCGTTCGAGTCCGACTGGGTGGAGCTCTGGTACACGTGCGAGCCCGCGGTGCTGCGTTCCTTCGTCGACGGGCTGCCCACCGAGGCGATCGCCAGCAGGCCCGGGCTCCGGTTCGTCGCCGTGGCCAGTGGCCAGGTGACCGGCGACAGCGCCTGGGCGCTGGTCGACGAGGCGATGGCCCGGATCCGCCGCGGTCGCCGACCCGACGCCGAGATCCTGCTCGCCCACCTGCTCTCCAGCCTCCAGCACCGCGCGAGCGGGCAGCTCCTGCAGGCCCGCCTGCTGCTGGACGGCGCGCGGCCCGTCGCGACCCGGACGGCGGTCGCACCCGACGGCGACCTGGACCCGGCGCTGCTCGCCTTCTCCCGCCTGCAGTACGGCCTCACCGCGCTGCTGGGCGGCGATGTCGCCGGGGCCCGCAACCTGATCCAGACGGCGTACGACGCGGAGGGACTGCATGGGTCGCCGGCCGGCCGGGCGCATCTCGGCGCCCACCTGGCGCTGGTGTGCGCCGTCGCCGGCGAGCTGCTCGCCGCCGAGGAGCACCTCGTCCGGGCCGAGGAGCTCGCGGCCGGTCCCGGTCGGGTGGTCACGGCGACCGCCGACGCGTTGCGACTGACCCGGTTGATCCTGTTCGTCGACCGTCGCGCGCTGCCCGGCGCCGGGCGGATGGTGCAGGCGCGCACGCCCGCGTCGTACGGCATGCTGTGGCCGCTCGCGCTCTGGGCCCACGCTCAGTTCCTGCTGCTCACCGGTCGGCACGAGGCCGGCCTGCGCCTGCTGGCCCAGGCGGAGGTCGCCGCGTCCGCGGACTCCGGGGAGGGGATCGCGTCGGAGGTCGCGCGGGCCGCGCAGGCCGACCTGAACCTGGCTCTGGGCAACGTCCGTGAGGCCTGGGTGGCCGTCGAGCCGGGCAGCTCCCGCTCGCCGTGGTCGGCGGTCGCCGAGGCGACGGTGCTCTACGTCAGTGGGGAGTTCGAGACGGTCCGCTACGCCGCCCGGGTGGCCCGGTCCGCCCATGACCTGACCCCGCGTGAGTCGGCCCGCCTCCGCGGCCTGGAGGCGGCGGCGTGCCTCGCCGGTGGTGACGAGGACAGTGCGCGGCGGCTGCTGGGGGTGGTCGTCGACCTGGCGCGTCGGCAGGGCTGGCGCTCGTTCGTGTCGTACCTGCCGCGGCCCTTGGTCGCCTTCGCGCTCCGGGAGGGCCGACTGCCGGCGGAGCTGGCCGAGGCCACCCGGGACGCGGCGGGCGGCTGGGTGCCGGGCCCGGCGCTGTCGGCCCCGCTGTCGCCGCGCGAGCGGGAGGTCTTCCGGTTGCTGCTCGAGGGGACCGCCCGCGCCGACATCGCCGATCGGCTGGGGGTCTCGATCAACACCGTCAAGACCCAGATCCGCAGCCTGTACGCCAAGCTCGGCGTCTCGAGCCGTGGCGAGGTGCTGCGGAAAGTCGCCCTGATGCCGCCCGAATGGACCTATGACGTCCCCGACTGGTCGGGGGCCTGAGATGCCCCGAGGCGCCGATCCGTCCTGTCTGGTGAGCCCTTTTCGGGACTCCGGGGTGAGTGCCACTCGCCCCCGTTCATCTCTTTTTACCGAAACCGTCCGGGCGGTCCGACCCGGAAATACGATCGCGCGCATGTCCACGGCATGCCCCGACCGAGGAGTGACACGTTGAAGAAGCGCTGGTTCGAACAGTTGGCGCCGCCCGTGCCGAGATACGCCGCCCGACGACTGACGGCCCTGGTCGTGGCAGTGTCGGGGATGGCGGTGCTGGGCGGGACGCAGATCGCCACTCCGGCGTACGCGGCACCGGGCGACGGCACGGTGAAGGTGCGGGTGGTCCAGGACTACAACGGCAACGGCAGTTGGGACGACCCGTTCGTCGAGCCCGGGCTGGCCGGCGTCACCGTGCGGGTCACGGACGCCGCAGGTGTCACCCAGGACCTGACCACGGACGCGGACGGTCTCGTCACCGTCGTCGGCACGCCCGGCAGCTACCGGGTGCAGGCGATCAACCCCGACCCGGCGACCCTCCAGCCGGCGTTCGCTCGGGAGAAGACCGGCACAGCCGACACCCCCAGCGCCAAGTGGCTCTCCTCGAACGACGAGTTCGTGACGGTGGCGGCCGACAAGACGGTCGACGTCACGACCGCCTTCTGGGACGTCCGGGACTACTGCCAGTCGAACCCGCTGATCGTCAACGCCTGCCAGCAGCCGATCTTCACGCCCGGCGGCGCGCTCGCGAACAATGGCACTGCCGAGACCCTCTTCACCGCCCCCTACCGGGCGTGGGGCAACGACCGCGGCAAGACCTCGATCGCCACCAAGGCCGACACCGGCGCGGTCTACGGCATCGGCTACCGCAAGCAGGACAAGCGGATCTTCTCGGCGGCCTTCGCCAAGCGCGGCATCGCCTACGGCCCCGGCGGCGCCGGTGCCATCTACGTGACGCCGCGCGACGGTGGCGCGACCACCGTGTGGGGAACGGTGCCCAACCCGGGCACCCGCGCCCACAGCTTCGAGACCGCCGGCCTGCGCCAGGACTGGGACTTCGCCCCCGCCGTGGGCAAGGAGTCGCTGGGTGACCTCGACATCTCCGAGGACGGCGACGACCTCCAGGTGATCAACCTCAACGACCGCAAGCTCTACGTGTACGACGCGACCGCCGCCACCATGGGCGCACCGACCCACGTCGTCGACCTGTCCGCGAACCCCGGCTGCGCCGCGGCCTCCGACTGGCGCCCAGGCGCGCTCGGTGAGCGCAACGGCGTGCTCTACGTCGGTGGCGTCTGCTCGGCCGAGTCGACCCAGAACCCCGCCGATCAGCGGGCGATCATCCTGAGCTTCGACGCATCGACCTACACCCAGACCGGCACGGTCATGGACCAGACGATCAACCGCAAGCGCGAGGCGCAGTGGTTCCTCGCCGCGCAGTGCGACCCGCGCGACACCGCGGACGGCGTGCACAGCACGACCTTCCGCCCGTGGATGGACGGGATCAGCTGCAACTTCAAGAGCGGCGGCCGGCTGCCCGACCCGCAGGCGTGGATGGACGACATCGTCATCGAGAACAACGGTGACCTCGTCATGGCCTTCCGCGACCGCACCGGTGACCAGCAGATGGGCGCCAGCTCGCGCTACTACGCCAACACCGACGGCACCGGCGCCCTCGTCGGCGTCATCGACTATGTCGTCGCCGGTGACATCAACAAGGCCTGCCCCCCGGCGGGCGGCGGCGACTTCGTGCTCGACATCAACGGTGGCTGCGGCAAGGAGAACCGGGCCCAGACCGCGGTGTCGGACGAGTACTTCGGCGGCGACGGTGGTGTCCACGAGGAGGAGGCCTTCGGTGGTCTCGCGCTGAGCCGCGGCGAGCGCGGCATCGTCAGCAGCGCGATGGACCCGGCCGGCGGCATCTTCACGCAGGGCTACTTCCGCCTCGACCGCGAGACCGGCCAGCCGCTCATCTCGGGTGACGGCGGCACCCAGCCGACCTCGCCCGAGAGCCTGCAGGCCAACGGTGGCAACGGCGGTGGCAACCGGATCACCGGTGCCGACAACTTCAGCAAGGGCCAGGGCATGGCCGACATGGAGGTGCTCTGCGACCTGGCGCCGATCCAGATCGGTAACCGGGTCTGGAACGACACGAACGACGACGGCATCCAGGACGCGGGTGAGGACGGCATCGCCGGTGTCACCGTGAACCTGTACGCCGCCGACGGCGTCACCCTCGTGGCGACGACCGTGACCAACAGCCGTGGTGAGTACTACTTCGACTCGATCGACGACGACGTCGAGTTCAACACCGACTACGTGATCCGGCTCGACAAGCCGGAGGACTACACCGGCAGCGGGAAGCTGGCCGGAGTCGGGCTCTCGGACGAGGACCAGGGCACCGGTCCCGAGCAGGACCGCCTCGACTCCGACGGCACGATCGTCGCCAACTATCCGCAGGCGTCGATCACGACGGGCAACCGTGGCGAGAACGACCACACCATCGACTTCGGCTTCAGCCCGGCGTCGGTGTCGGTCGGCAACTACGTGTGGGTCGACAGCGACGGCGACGGCATCCAGGACCCGGGCGAGCCCGGGATCGAAGGCGTCGTGCTCGAGCTGACGGACTCCAACGGCGATCCGGTCGTCGACGTCAACGGTGACCCGGTGGGCCCGGTGACGACCGACGCGAACGGTCACTACGTGTTCGACAAGCTGCCGGTGCTGCCGCCCGGCGAGCACTACACGGTGACCATCGACCAGACGGCGCCGTCGACGCAGACCGCCCTCGCGCCGTACAACCCGACACTGGCGGGCCAGGGCGGCGACCCCGCGCTGGACTCCTCGCTGTGGACGGCCGACTCGACAGAGCTGACCACCGCGGGCGCGAAGGACCTGACCCTCGACTTCGGGTTCACCCCGAAGCCGGTCTCGGTCGGCGACTACGTGTGGGTCGACAGCGACGGTGACGGCATCCAGGACCCGGGCGAGCCCGGCATCCCCGGGGTGACCCTGACCCTGTTGGGCCCGGACGGGAACGTGATCGGGACGACCACCACGGACGCGAACGGCCACTACGTCTTCACCGACCTGCCGGTCCTGCCTGACCCGGACGACCGGTACACGGTGACGATCGACAACGGCCAGCCCGCGCTCGCGCCGTACGTGCCGACCCAGGCAGGACAGGGCGGCGATCCCGCCCAGGACTCCTCGACCGGCAGCGCCACGTCCGGGCCGCTCACGCAGGCCCAGGACCGGGACATGACCCTGGACTTCGGCTTCGTGCCGGCGAAGGTGTCGGTCGGCGACCTGGTGTGGGCGGACACGGATCGTGACGGCGTCCAGGACGCCGGGGAGCCCGGGATCGAGGGCGTCGTGCTCACGATCGTCGGTCCGGACGGCGAGCCAGTGACCGACGTCAACGGCGACCCGGTCGGACCGGTGACCACGGATGCCGACGGCAACTACTCGTTCGACGACCTGCCGGTGCTGCCGGCCGGCCAGCACTACACGGTGAAGATCGACCGGACCGACCCGTCCACGATCGCCGCGTTGTCCGACTACATCCCGACCCAGACCGGTCAGGGAACGCCGGGCACGGACTCCTCGACGTGGGAGGCGGAGTCGGGTGACCTGACCGGCGACGGCGACCGGGACCCGACCCTCGACTTCGGCTTCGTCCGTCCGGCGGTCTCCGTCGGCGACTTCGTGTGGGCCGACGCCGACCGGGACGGCATCCAGGACGCGGGCGAGTCGGGCATCCCGGGTGTCGTGCTGGTCCTGACCGGTCCGCGCGGCGAGACGGTGACCGACATTCACGGCAACCCCGTGGGCCCGGTCACCACCGACGCCAACGGGAAGTACCTGTTCGACGACCTGCCGGTGCTGCCGGCCGGGCAGCACTACACGGTCTCCATCGACCGTGACGCCCCGTCGACGCAGACGGCGCTGGCGCCGTACGGGCCGACGCAGGCCGGTGCGGGTGGCGACCGGGGAGCCGACTCGTCGACGTGGTCGGCAACGTCGGGCGACCTCACCGACGACGGCGACCAGGATCTGACGCTGGACTTCGGGTTCGTGCTGCTGCCCAACGACGTGACGCTGACGACCCAGACGTCGCACGCCACCGCCAAGGTCGGGGTCGCGCTGTCGGACGTCGTCACCATCAGCGGCTTCCGCCCCGGCGGTACGTCGACCGGTTCGGCCACGCTGTACGGCCCGTTCAGCAGCCCGGGCGCCGCGACCTGCACGCCCGCGACCGCGGTCGGCACGGTGGCGTTCACCCCGGCCAACGGCACGGTGCGGACACCGTCGATCACGGTGAACGCACCGGGTCACTACACCTGGGTGGCCAGCACGACCGCCGACGACCTCAACAAGGCCGCGACCCACGCGTGTGGGCTGAAGGAGGAGACCAGCCTGGTCCGCCGGGCCGTCAACCCGGTCCGGGTGATCGACACCGGCTTCGAGGGCAGCGCCGACCGCAGCGGCGCGGCCCGCAAGACGCGGCCGGCCAAGCTCGGGTTCGCCAAGCTCGGCATCCAGGCCAAGGTCAAGCCGATCGGCCTGACCGGCAAGAAGGCCAACGTCCCCGGCAACCGGAACCTCACCGGCTGGCTGCGGACCTCGGCCGAGCTGGGTGACGTCATCGGTACAGCGGTCATCGTCGGTCACGTCTCCGACAACCACGACCGGCCCGGCGCGTTCTTCGACCTCAAGAAGGCGAAGAAGGGCCAGACGGTCGAGCTGACCGACAAGGCGGGCGTGGTCAGGACGTACCAGGTCGTCAAGACCAAGCGGTACCTCCGGTCCAAGCTGCTGCCCAAGAAGCTGTTCTCGATGACGAGCCAGTCGCGGGTCCAGCTGGTCACCTGCACCGACAAGGTGACCTACGGCAACGGCCGGTTCCACTACCGCAAGAACCTGGTGGTCACCCTGGTCCCCGTGAGCTGAGCTGGGGGGCTCAGTAGCACGGACGAACGTCACCCCGGGCTCCCGCGTCAGCGGGACCCGGGGTGAGGTTCGTCAGGGGCGGTCCGAGAACATGGTTCCGGGCGGGCGAGGACGAAGGAAGCGGCAGATGACGGTACGAGTGCAGCGCAGGACCCTGCTCGGCGGCGCGCTCGGCGCCGCGGGCCTGGCCGTGGCGGCGACCGGATGCGGATCGGACGACGACGCCGCGCCGCCGCCGGAGAAGCCGCGGCCGCTGAGCGGCGCGGAGGCCGAGGCCCTGGCGCTGGTGCGCTTCCAGCTCTACTCCGCCTCCCCGGTACGCGTGGCCATGGCCTGGCCGGGCTCGCCCGCGATCTCCTACGCCATCACTCTCGACCTGCGCGAGCACCTGGCCTACGGCACCTTCGAGACTCGCGAGGGCGGCGAGACCGACGGCGGCTTCGCCGCCTGGGACCTGGCGACGGTCGCCACGGCCCCCGGCGCGGCCGGCGACCCACCTCCCGCTCCGGGAGCGTGGACCCAGCGCGCGCTGTCGACGCAGTACCCCCACGACGTCTTCCTGGCGCTCGCCCTCAACCTGGGCAGCGACCGGCCGGAGAACCCCGCGCTGCTGCGGCAGAGCACGGCCCGCTACCTGCGCTCCGACGAGGTGGACGGCGCGAAGGTCTCCGTCCTCGAAGGTCCCCAGCAGGCCGCGGCGACGGCGTCGCCGTCGGCGGAGGGCGGGTCGGCCGGGGACGGTCGGACCCGGTACTGGATCGACGAGGACGGTGCGCTGCTCCGCTTCGAGGCCTATCTCGGCCAGGCCCAGGGCGAGTTCGCTCGCATCGACGTGGTCCGTGACGGCGCCGACTCCGCGTCGGACGGTGCCGACGAGGCGCTGCGCGCCCGGGCCGCCGAGGTGCTGGCGTCGCGCACCGGAGGCTGACGCTGCGGCGTCAGGCCCCGAAGAGGCCGCTGCCGAGCGGCCGGTCCGCGGTGAACCCCGGCAGCACGAGATAGCCCAGCTCGGCGGTCGGTGTCGCGAAGTCCATCAGCCGGTCCACGCGGTCCATCCGCTGCTGGGTGCGGGCGAAGACGGCCACGTCGTTCTGGAAGCTCCAGAAGAGCAGTCCCGGCCGCGGAGCGATGCCCTCGCCGTCGATCCGGATCGCGTAGCTGCGGCGGGCCATCAGCGGGGAGCCGGTGAAGGAGGGGTGGGCGGCCCGCGCGTGGGAGTCGGCGGGCACCAGGTACTCCCCGTGCGGGGTCTTCGCCGTCAGGTCGACCTCGCCGTCGGGATCCCCGCCGCTCAGCGGCGTACCGTCGGGGCGGCGCCCGATCACGGATGCCTGGGCCTCGGCATCGAGCGCGCCGAAGGCCGCGGTGTCCAGGACGAACCGGCGGACGACGCCGATCGTCCCGCCCGCGGCGGGTCCGTCGGCGATCCAGACCCCGCCGTCCATGGCGGCCGCGTCCGCCGGCTGGATGATGCCGTCGCGGAAGCCGAGCGGGTTGCGGACGACCGCACCCTCGCCGGGCGAGCGGAAGGCCCGCTGGACCCAGAGCACCCGCAGCCCGTGGGGTCCGGCCAGACCCGCGAGCAGCAGGTCGACGACGTGGTCGGGGAGCGCGGGATCGTCGGCCGCGACGGCCAGCACCAGGTCGCCGTCCCGCAGCTCGTCGGGCAGCGCGTCGCTGCCGCGGAAGGCGGGCAGTCGCACCCGGTCGCCGAGACCCGGCGCGGCGGCGTCCGCCCAGGCGGCGCCGATCCCCACCTGGACGGTCAGGTTCCCCGGCCCGTCGGGCATCCTCGGATCCGCCGGGTCGGTCGCGGTCAGCGCGTCGATGTCCTCGCCGAGACGGGCGAGCAGGGCGGCGACGGCGGCCCGGTCCGGCGGCGCGCCCGCACCCTCGCCGAGAACGACGAATGCCAGCTGGCGCGGAGGAGTGGCGGGCCGGTCGACGCCGGCCTGGCGGTCCCCGGTCGCCGCGACGGGGGAGCCGCGCCCGTCGGGGCCGGCGGCTCCTGTCGGGGGTGCGGACGCGGCAGGCGTCGTCGTCGCGTCGTTGCCCCACCGGGTCCCGGCCCAGAGGCCACCTCCGCCGCCGACGACCAGGCCGGCGGCGGACCCGGCCAGCAGCCGCCGCCGGCTCGTCGCCGGCTGCCGCTCCTCGTCCACCGGCCCTAGCCCCGCCCGACGTCGGCCAGCAGGGACGCCGGCGGGACCGTGATCGTGCCCAGGTCCGGATGGATGATCGTGG
This sequence comes from Nocardioides sp. LHD-245, assembly GCF_030929495.1. Taxonomy (GTDB): domain Bacteria; phylum Actinomycetota; class Actinomycetes; order Propionibacteriales; family Nocardioidaceae; genus Nocardioides. The sequence continues at coordinate 46,654 of NZ_JAVFWN010000003.1, forward strand.
CAGGCAGCGGGACCGGTACGTCGTCCGTGGCGTCGAGCGACGGCAGCTCACCCGGCAGCGGCACCTCGAGGAAGCTCATCCCCGCGGGTGCCTGGCCGCCCGGCAGGTCGGCCCCGGTCGCCGCCGGCTGGTCGCCGGCGCCGCAGCGGTCGAGGAGGTCGAGCGGGAGGAGCGACAGCCCGGCCGCGTCGGCGACACAGTTGCCGGTGGCCGGGGCGAGCGCGTCGGAGGTGTTCGCGAGGTCGACCCCGTTGCCGCGGAAGGCGTTGCCCTCCAGGGTGTTCCCGGTGCTCGGGACGTCCTCGACGCTGTCGAGGAGCACGCCGGCACGCGGGTTGCCGGCGACCAGGTTGCGCACCAGGCGGTTGTCCTGCCCGCCGCCCACGCCGATGCCGATGCCCCAGCCGCCGTCGGCCTGGGTGGGCGACCGCGCCTCGCTGTTGTCGGTGATGACATTGCCGGCGACCAGGTTGCCGCGCTGGGGGACGAACGCCTCCTGGTAGTTGGAGGTGAGGGTCATCCCGACCCGGTTGTCGCTGAACCGGTTGCCGACGATCGACAGGGAGTCGGATGCGTTGGCGTTCTCGAAGCCGACCGCGTTGCGGGCGGTGACATTGCCGGCCACCACGGTGTCGCACTCACGGCACTGGCCGACGTAGATCCCGCTGTCGGCGGAACCCGACGCCCAGGAGTCGACGATCATGCCGTGCCGCGTGTTGAACGCATAGATGCCGTAGAGGCCGTTGTTGGTGGCGGTCACGTGGTCGATCCGGAAGCGCTCCAGTGGCGGGAAGCGCTCCGGGTCGAACGACTCGTAGCCGTCCTGGCCCGGGGTCAGCACGTCGCGGCCCTCGTGCACGCCGGTGAACAGCACGCCGTAGAGCGTCGTACTGGTGACGGTGAGGTTCTCGACGGTGACGCCGTCGGCGATCACGACGATCCCGGAAGTGCGCCGGCCCTCGCCGGTGATCACCACCGCGTTGCGGTCGGTGCCGCGGATCGTGACACCCGGCACCTCGACCAGCACCTGCTCGGGATAGGTGCCGGGGCCGACGAGGACGAGGCCGTCCTCGGCGACCGACTCCAGCGCCTCGCCGAGGGTCGGCGCGTCCTCGGGGACCCGCACGACCTCGGACCGCTCTGCGGCGGGGGCCGCCGGCTCCGGATCCTCGTCGGCGGAGGAGCACCCGCCCAGCCAGGTGGCGCCGAGGAGAACGGCGAGCAGCGTTGCGGCAGGTCGGACTGCGGACACGGGCGACCACTGCTCCTTCGTACGTCGGTGCGCAGGCCCACGGTAGTCAGCCCCGGGCTCCCGCGGCGCACGGCCCCACCGGCCAGCTGCGGACGGGTGAATTCGGGTCACCCCGATGGCGAAGGCGTGGGCGACTGCCGAAAGCCGCGCGTTCGTGCAGATCAGTGGTGAGAATGGTCGATCCGCGTAAACTTTCTCCTTGATCTGCGCGGACGCACAGAACAAGGAGGTCTCATGTCCAAGGAACGGAGATCCCGCGCTGATCTGCGTGTACGCGCGGATCAGCGCGGCGCGCTCGCCGCCGTGGTCTTCGCCCGTCGCGAGGAACTCGCCCTGCGCCAGGACGAGCTGGCCGACCTGTCGGGTTGCTCGCCGCGGTTCGTGCACGATCTCGAGAGGGGCAAGGCGACTGTCCAGCTCGACAAGGTCCTCGCCGTCCTCGACGTCCTGGGGCTCGGCCTCGGCGTGGTCGAGGGGGTGAGCGGGATCAGCGTCCCGCCGGCCGCTCAGCACCTCCTCGGGCCGGTGCCGTGAGCGACCGTCCCGCATCCAAGGATGTCCTGCGTGCCGATGTCTACAAGGGGGGCGTCCTCGCGGCCCACCTCACCAGGACTCCGGACCGGGTCATCTTCGCCTACACCGCCGACTGGCTCCGCAACGCAGGGCCGGCCATCGCGACCACGCTGCCTGTCGTGCCCGCGCCGGTGGAGACCGTCGGTGGTGCCGTGCCTGCCTTCTTCGCCGGGTTGCTCCCCGAGGGGCGGCGGCTGTCGGCGCTGCGCCGCGCGGTGAAGACCTCGGTCGATGACGACCTCTCGCTCCTGGTGGAAGTCGGCAGCGATCCGGTCGGCGATGTCCAGGTCGTGCCCGAGGGTACGCCGCCCGAGCGGGTCGGGGCCCATCTGCAGGTCGCCTCCTTCGCTGACCTCCGGTTCGCCGACGTACGCGCCTCGGTCGACGTCGCGGTGGACCACACCGCGCTCGCCGGCGTGCAGGACAAGGTGTCCCTCGCCATGATCAACGTGCCTGTCACGGCGGAAGGAGCGTCATGGATCCTCAAGTTGAATCCGCCGGAGTACCCCCGACTGGTGGAGAACGAGGCCTTCTTCCTGGGCTGCTCCGCGCGCTCCCGGATCGCTACCGTCTCCGGCGAGCTTCGGAGCGATGCCGAGGGTCAGGCCGGGTTGGTGGTCGAGCGGTTCGACCGCAAGACAGACCGCGACGGGCTGCGCGCCTTCGCGGTCGAGGACGGCTGTCAGGTGCGGGGACGCTATCCCGCAGCGAAGTATCTCGGCAGCCTGGAGGAGACGCTCGGCGCGCTGGCGGCGGTGTGCGCCGCCCCCCGCCCGGCGGCACTCGAGCTGCTGCGGCAGGCCACCTTCGCCTACCTCACCGCCAACGGCGATGCGCACGCGAAGAACTTCTCGGTGCTCGCCGACACCCGGGGTCGCTATGCGCCGGCGCCGGCGTACGACCTGCCGTCGTCGCAGCCCTACGGCGACGCGACCCTCGCGTTGTCGGTGGACGGCGCACGGGACGGCAACCTCACCGGTGCCCGGTTCCGGGCGCTGGGGGCGGCCCTCGGGCTGCCGGAGCGGGCCGCCCGGCGTGCCGTCGCGGAGACGGCCGACGCGGCGGACGACTGGCTCGACGACGTCACGTCCCTTCCCTTCGACCGAGATGTCACCCGCAAGCTGCAGCGCGTCATCGCCCACCGCCAGCGCTTGCTGCGCACTCCCTGAGCGGAATCTGACCGGACACCGAGGTCAGGGGAGGCGGGCGGCCGGCGCGGCGTCGGGCCCCAGGCAGACCGCGACCAGCTCGCCGGCGACCTCGCCGCTGAACACCGCCCAGCCGCGGTCGAAGGAGACCAGCTTCGTCGTGCCGCCGGGCGTGCGGACGATCGCCTTGCGGGGGATCACGCTGCGGTCGAAGCCGGTGACCGAGCAGCGATTGGCCTGCATCATCGCGTCGAGCGGTCCCGACGACATGTCGAGATGCGACGTCGGACCGGCCGGCCGTGGCGACGCCGACGGGCTGATCGCCCCGAAGCCGACGAGCAGGGTGAGCGCGGCGACCGTGATCGCCGTGCGGACAGCGTGGACCGCCACCCGGACCCACCCCAGGGACGCGACGGAGTCGTTCACGACGTCCCCCTTGCCAGCTTGCTGATCGCCCGGAGCCGGGCCTTTCCCCACTGTCGATCACAACGACCGCGGGCCGCTCGGGTCACGACCGCGTGACGCGTCCGACACGCCCGCACGGCAGGATGGCATCCATGACCTGGTTCGACGCTCCGGCCGACGCGGCCGCCCGGCTCGCGACCGCCGGCTATCTGGCCGACGCCGCCACCGCGACCACCACGTACCTCGCGGGCGCACTAGAGAAGCCGCTGCTGCTGGAGGGGCCGGCCGGCGTCGGCAAGACCGAGCTGGCCAAGGCCGTGTCGCGCGCGACGGGCGCCGACCTGGTCCGGCTGCAGTGCTACGAGGGTCTCGACGAGGCGCGGGCGCTGTACGAGTGGAACTACAAGAAGCAGCTGCTCCGCATCCAGGCCACCAACGCCGGTGGCACGGCGGCGGGCGGCGTCGACTGGGACGCGACCCACGACGACATCTTCTCCGAGGAGTTCCTGCTGACCCGGCCGCTGTTGACGGCGATCCGCCGCGAGGAGCCGACCGTGCTGCTCATCGACGAGGTGGACAAGACCGACATCGAGGTCGAGGGACTGCTGCTCGAGGTGCTCAGCGACTTCCAGGTGACCATCCCCGAGCTCGGCACCGTCGCGGCGACCCGCCGGCCGTTCGTAGTCCTCACGTCCAACGCCAGCCGCGAGCTGTCCGAGGCGGTCAAGCGGCGCTGTCTCTACCTGCACATCGACTACCCGGACGCCGCGCGTGAGCGGCAGATCCTCCAGCAACAGGTGCCCGACCTCGACGGCCGGATCGCCGAGCAGCTGGTGGCGACCGTGGCCCGGCTGCGGGAGCTGGAGCTGAAGAAGGCACCCTCGATCGCGGAGTCCGTGGACTGGGCGCGGACCCTGATCGCACTGGAGATCCGCGACCTCGACGCGAAGGCGATCGCCGAGACCCTCGGCGCCGTCCTCAAGCACCAGTCCGACCACGAGCGCGCGGTCAAGGAGCTCAAGCTCGCCCGGGCTTGAGGCCGTCGTGACCGAGTACGCCGAGCAGTCCGGGCTCCTCGACCGCCACCTGGCGTTCGTCGAGGCGTTGCGGGGCGCCGGACTGTCCGTGTCGCTGGCCGAGGACATCGACGCCCTGGCCGCGCTCGGCGCGGTGCCTTGGGGCGACCGGGCGACGGTGCGTGATGTCTTCGCGGCCACCTTGGTCAAGAAGCAGGCGCAGCGGACGACCTTCGATGCGCTCTTCGACGTCTACTTCCCCGCGATGGTGGGCGACGGGGCCGCCGCCGTCGGCGGCGACGAGGCCGGCGGCCCCGACGCGGGCGAGGGGGCGGTCCGGGACAACGCGACCGCGCTCGTCGACTTCCGCGACCGCCTCGCCGAGGCCCTCGAGGCGCAGGAGATCGACGAGGCGGAACTACGCCGGATGGCGGCCGAGATGGTCGGGGTCTTCGGCGCGATGCCCGGCCGTGGGCCGGGTCTGTCGTCGTGGTCCGCCTACACCGCGCTCCAGCGCGTCGCTCCGCAGGAGCTGGTCGACCGGCTGGTCGCGGGACTGATGGGCGAGGGCGCCGACGAGGAGGACACCCGCCGGCGGGCCAACCGTCGGATCGGCTCCTTCACGGCGATGGTCGAGGAGGACGCCCGCCGCCGCATCGCGGAGGAGAAGGGACCCGACCACGTCGCCGAGGTCGCGATCCGCCCCAGCATCGACAAGCTGGCGTTCATGGCGGCCCGGCGCACCGACCTCGAGGAGATGCGCAAGGAGATCTTCCCGCTCGCCCGCCGGCTCGCGACCCGCCTCGCCAAGGAGCAGCACTCCCGCCATGCGCGCACGGCCCCGCTCGATTTCCGGCGTACCGTCCGGGCCTCCATCGCCACCGGCGGTGTCCCCGTCACCACCCACCATCGGCCCAAGCGCCCGCATCGCACCGACCTGGTCGTGCTCTGCGACGTCAGCGGCTCGGTGGCGAACTTCGCCCAGTTCACGCTGCTCTTCGTGTTCGCGCTGCGCGAGGTCTTCCAGAGCATGCGGGCGTTCACGTTCATCGACCACGTCCACGAGGTCACCGGGCACTTCCGCCCCGGCGCGGATCCCGTGGACGTGCTCGCCGATCTCTCGGCCAGTGCCAGCCACGCGGCGCTGTGGGGGCGGACCAACTACGGCCGGGCGTTCACGAAGTTCGAGGAGGCGCACCTCGACGCCCTCACGCCGAAGACCACGCTGCTCATCCTGGGCGACGCCCGCTCCAACTACAGCGACCTGCACGAGGACACCCTGAAGAGGCTCACCGGCTCGGTCAAGCGGGCGTTCTGGCTCAACCCCGAGCACGAGCGGAACTGGGGCACGGGCGACTCCGCCGCGCCGACCTACGGCGAGATCGTCCGGATGATCGAGTGCCGCAACCTCACCCAGCTCAGCGAGTTCGTCCACGACCTCGCCTGGTGAGCCCCGACCCGGCGCAGTCTGAATCTGAGATGGCGCCGACCCGGCGCAGATTGAATCGGAGACGGCGCCGACCCGGCGCGGGACTCTGCGTGGATGCGGAGAGATGAAGCTCGAGCACCTCCTGAGCGCCGAGCTCCCGGTGGGACGACCGCCACCCCGGTGGCAGGGGCATCGTCGCCCAGGGCGCGAGCGACCATCCGTCGGACACCAGGAAGGCCCGGAGGGCGCCCGGTGTGTTGAGAACGGTGACCTGGAGCCGGGCGCCGAACGGAGCGCCGCCGACGATCCGCAGAACGGCAGTCCCCACCACGGACGCCGCCGGCTCACCGACGGTGGCGGTGTCGTCGCTCTTGACCGTGAGAGTGACGGAGCGCGATCGCGCGTCGGTCATGGCGCGCGCCAGCCACGGGTTCAGATGAGGTTGCATCGCGCTGAGGGAGACGACCTGTCGTAGGTAGTGCTCCTCGCGCCCGCACCGCTCGCGGACGGCCGGGTCGTCGGGGTCGTCGATGCCGGCACCGATCCGCTTCAGCACCTCCAGCGAGGCGTGGAGCTCCGCGGCCGTCCAACGACGGCGGGCCGTCGTGCGGGCGTGAACGGTGGCCGTCGCCAGGCGAAGTCGCCGGACCTCGCGCTGCTCCTGGTGCAACTGCGCGGTCATGGTGCCGAAGAGTCGGTGGAGCTCGGCCATGCCCGCGAAGAGGCCGAGCTGGGCCAGGGCCCACGCGGGCACGGCGGTCGGCGCGGCGGTGCCCGCTCCGGCCACGGTCACGCCGCCGGCCACGGCCACGCTGCTCGCCAGGAGCACCGAGGACGCCAGCAGCACGCTCGGCGCTCGACGCTGTGGACGACGGCGCGCCAGCGGCATCGACAGCAGCGGGGTGACGCTGAGCGCCTGCCAGTAGCTGACGGGTGTGGTGGCGGCGTCCGGGACCAGGGCGCCGAAGGTGAAGAGCGGCGGGATCGCAGCCGCGTAGGTGCAGGTCAGCCACCGCGGGGCCCGGTTCGTGCGCCGGGTGGCGACGTACTCCGCTCCCCCCAGCACGATGAGCGAGCCGACCATCGCCGCCATCGGCCAGCGCTGCGGTGAGGGCGTCACCGCGGTGATCACCAGGCCGACGCCGATCACCAGCCCCATCCAGATCTGAGAGGCCGCTCGCCCCAGGACGGCATGGGAGGCGCCCGGCTCGACCACGGCAGTGGGCTCGTCGCCGCGCAGGGGCCCGTCGAGGGCGCAGCGCAGCGTGACGGTCGTGCCGTCGCCTGCTCGGGTGGCGATGCTGGTGGTGAAGCCGACGTCGCGACCCCGCCCGACGACGGACTCCGCCAGGCCGCGGCCTGGTACGAGCAGCCCGTCGAATCCGCGGCCCCGGTCGGCGACGCTGCACACCAGAGTTGAACCGGAGAGGCGGACATCGACGACGACGCGCTCGGCGCCCGAGTGCTTCTCGGCGTTGCGGATCAGCTCCGCGACGGCACTCCGCAGCCCGAGAGCGGTCGGGCGGGGGAGCAGGGCGCTGTAGCGCCGGAACTCCCGGTCGTTGAGGCCGGTGCGTCGGACGGCGATGGCTGGGTGGTCGACCAGCGGCTGTCCGATGTCGTCGCCGACCGTCTCGCGGTCACGGAGAAGACGCGACTCGACGGTGGCCGCGTCCCGGCGGCACTGGGCGCGCAGCGTCGGGCCGTCGGACTTCCACGACCGGGGAGACGCCAGCGCACCCAGCGTGTTGATGGCGGTGTCGTGAACCGTGCGCGCGTCCTCGGCGATCTCCGCCGCCACCGCCTGCGCGACGGCGGCGGCGTGGAGCGCCTGCTCCTCGATGACACCTTCGGTGTCGAGGCGCGCGGCCAGGAGAAGCAGCTGGGCGCGCATCAGCGCGGCAGCGGCCGCGATGGTGAGTGCCAGCACCAGGCCCACGACCAGCGAGCCGCCGTCGAGCGACAACGTCCGTGCCCCCAGGACGAGGCCGATCAGCGCCAGAGCGGCAGTGGCGGTGGCCTTCCGGAAGGAGAGGACCAGAAAGGGCGTGGCCGCGGTGAGGACGGAGGTCCACGTGGTCACGAAGCCGAAGGCGTCTCCGGCGTCGGCGATCGCGCGGTAGTCGAGGAGCAGCAGCGCGTAGAGCGCGACCAGGAGAGCGACGACGCGCGGTGTCCGGTGCCGGGCCGCGAGGGCGAACAGGCCGAGGGCGAGGTGCAGCAGGACCAGGAGGGCCGGTGATCGCGTCGTCGTGGAGGTCAGGACCGCCCAGACCATCACCAGCTGCCACAGGGCCAGTCCCCGGGACACGGCGCCGCGGAGGGATCGACGCACGGTCCAGCCGGCCCGGCGCACCACCACCGGTGACGCGGAGCCGACGGTCAGGTCCGCGGGGGAGTGCACGCGACCATTCTCACAAGAGGCGTTGGGGCCGGTCGGCCGAGATCCCCCGGATGATCGGGTGCCGCCGCCGCACCCGGCTCAGCGGCGCGCGGCGTACCTGTCGAGCGGCCGTTGTCCGGTCAGCTCGCCGATCGCCTCCATCAGTGCGTCGGTCGCCTCCCGCACCTCGCCCTCGCGTACGTCGACCGGTGCGCCGACCGCGACCGTGACCCGCCCGCGGCGCCAGCTCCGTGGGTCGCCCGGACGGGCGGATCGACGGCCTCCGTCCCGAGCAGGCCGACCGGCAGCACGACGGCGTCCGGCACCGCCCGGGCGACCCGGACCACCCCGGTGTGGCCGCGGTGGAGCCGGCCGTCGGGGGAGCGGGTGCCCTCGGGATAGATCGCCCACACCCCGCCGTCGTGCAGAAGGCCCTCCGCCGCACGCAGGGAGGCGGCCGCCGCGTCCCCGCCGGCCCGGTCCACGGGGATCTGACCGGTCGCCGAGCACAGCCAGCGGTCCACCCGGCCGCGCAGCCCGGTGCCGTCGTAGTACTCCGCCTTCGCCAGGAACCGCGGCTGCCGCGGCAGCACCAGCGAGAGCACGAAGGAGTCGACCTCGGCGCGGTGGTTGGCCGCCACGATCACCGGGCCGGTCGCGGGGAGGTGGTCGAGGCCGGTGACCCGCGGGCGCGTGTACCAGCGGACCTCGGGCCCGAGGAGGACCCGTCTCAACACCCAGAACCACATGTGTGCTCCTCCCGGCCGACGGCCCGTAGACATTGTCTACTGGCAGTCTGCCCGATGCTCGTAGACAATGTCTACGTGGATCCGCGCGACCGCCTCGTCACCGTCGGGACCGAGCTACTCGAGGAGCACGGCCTGGCCGGCATCTCGCTGCGCTCGATAGCGAGCGCCGCCGGGGTGTCCCACGGGGCCCCGCGCCGCTACTTCCCGACCTACCACGGTCTGCTCGCCGCCATCGCCCGACGCGGCCTGGAGGAGCTGGACGCGCGGATCGCGCCGGCCCTGGCCGACGACGACCTGCGCCGCGCCGCGCGGGCCTATCTCGACTTCGGCCGACAGCGCCCGGAGCTCTTCGCGCTGTGCTCCCGGCACGACCTCCTCGAGGGCGCCGGCGGCGACCTGCGCGAGATCACCGGTCGGTGGTTCGCCGACCTCGGCGCCGTCGTGGCCCGCACCACGGGCCGGTCCCCCTCGCCCGAGCAGTGCCTCGCGCTCTGGTCGGGTGTGCACGGACTGGCCGCGCTCACCAGCCGGCGCGCCACCGAGCCGACCGGCGTCGATCCGGTCGCCGCGTTGGACGTCCTGCTCGCGTGGGTGACCTGACCGGAGTGGGGCTCGGCCACCGCTCGGCGAGGTTCCGGCGTACGTGACCAGCCTGCCTGGGGCAGGCGGTCGACGAGACGAGCGCCGTTCAGGCGGTGAACTCCAGGGTGTCGTCGGCCACCGGCTTGCGGAAGACCAGCACGTCCTTGAAGTAGTTCATCTTCAGCCGCCAGGGGAAGGTCGCCCCCTGCTTGGGCAGCGCGTCGATGGAGCGCATGACGTAGCCCGCCTCGAAGTCGAGGAAGGGCTCCTCGGCGACCGCCGGGTCGCGGCGGGGCACCACCATCCGGGTGCCGGTGCTCTCCATGTGGCGCAGCACCTTGACGACGTACTCGCACACGAGGTCGGCCTTGAGGGTCCACGAGGCGTTGGTGTAGCCGATGATGAACGCGAAGTTCGGGATGTCGCTGAGCATCAGGCCCTTGTAAGCCATGGTCTCGGCGGGGGTGATCTTGGTGCCGTCGATGCCGAGGGTGGCGCCGCCGAAGATCTGCAGGTTGAGACCGGTGGCGGTGACGATGATGTCGGCCTCGAGCTCCTTGCCCGACGTCAGCAGGATGCCCTTCGGAGTGAACCGTTCGATGTGGTCGGTGACGATGTCGACCGTGTGGTGGCGCAGCGCCTTGAACAGGTCGCCGCCGGGGACGGCGCACAGCCGCTGGTCCCAGGGGTCGTACGGCGGCTTGAAGTGCTCGTCGAAGCTGACGTCCTTCGGGAGCTGGCGCTCGAGCAGCTTGCGCAGCAGGGCACGCGACTCCTTCGGCCGGGCCTGGCAGAACTCGTAGAACGCGATCCGGCTGGTGAGGTAGCGGGTGCGTACGAGCGTCTGCGCGACCTTGTCGGGCAGCCGCTTGTACATCTGCGCCGACACCTTGTCGTACGTCGGCTGGCTGATGATGTACGTCGGCGTCCGCTGCAGCATGGTGACGTGCCCGGCGCCGGAGTCGGCCAGTGCGGGGATCAGCGTCACGGCGGTGGCGCCCGAGCCGATGACGACGACGCGCTTGCCCTGGTAGTCGAGGTCCTCGGGCCACAGCTGCGGGTGGACGATCCGGCCCTCGAAGTCCTCGGCGCCCGCGAAGTCGGGGGTGAAGCCCTCGTCGTAGCGGTAGTAGCCCGACGTCGACCACAGGAAGCTCGACGTGAGCTCGATCGTCTCCCCGGTGTCGGTCCGCTCCACCGTCACGGTCCAGCGTGCGTCCTCGGTGGAGAACTCCGCGTGCACCAGCCTGTGGTGGTAGCGGATGTGGCGGTCGATGCCGTTCTCGGCCGCCGCCTCCCGGAGGTAGTCGAGGATGTCGGGGCCGTCGACGATGGCCTTGGCGCCCTTCCACGGCTTCCAGCCGAAGCCGAGGGTGTGCATGTCGGAGTCGGAGCGGATGCCCGGGTAGCGGAACAGGTCCCACGTGCCGCCCAGGGAGTCGCGCATCTCGAGGACGGCGTAGGACTTGCCGGGGAACGCCTGGCTCACGTGGTACGCCGCATCGATGCCGGACAGCCCGGCGCCGATGATCAGCACGTCGAGGTGCGTGGTCGCGTCAGTGGTCTGGCTCATTCAGGCTTCCTTGACGTTGAGGAGCTGCTCGATGGGGAGGTCGGGCACCTCGATCCGGCGGGAGGCTGCGAGACCTTCGATCTGCAGCCAGGTCACGTCGGCGAGCAGCCGGGTGAACTGTGGGGCCGGCGGACGCAGCTCCTCGCGGGAGCTCCAGTTGCGCACGGCGGCGATCACGCCGCCGACGAGCAGGAAGACCCACGGCGTCAGCGCGTCGCGGTCGTCCTCCTCGACGTCGGCATCGAGGACGGCGAGGAAGCCGCCGATGACGAGCTCGATCTGCTCGGCGATCTGGCCGATCGCGGCGTCGAGCGGCTTGGTGGTGGCGCCCGCGATGTCACGCTCGGCGAACCTCATCAGGGCCACGTTCTCGGCGCCCCAGCCGACGTACGCGCCGATGATCCGGTGCACGATGTCGCGCGGGGTGCCCTCCAGGGTGACCGCGGCGAGCAGCAGCTCGCCGGCCCGGTTGCAGATCTCCTGCTGGATGGCGACGTCGAGGTCGGTGCGGTCGTCGAAGTAGCGGTAGAGGACGGTGCGGTGGACCGACGCCTCGTCGGCGATCTGCTGCACGCTCAGCTCGGCGCCGGGCTCGAGGTCGCGGGCGAGCACCGTGACCGCTGCCTCGATCACGGACTGCCGGCGGTCGGCGTTGTGCTGCTGCCAGCGCCGTTTGCGACCGTCGGTCTGGTCTCGTTTGGCCGTCCCCACGGCGACACCTCCTCGCACCGTCACGATGCCGACACCGTACGACGAAGTAGCCCGCGGCGGCGGGTCGCGACCGGCCCGGCGGAGACCGAGCGCTGCTCGTCGACGTCGGTGATCTTGGCGCGGGGCCGGCCGGCGCGGGCCCCGCGCTCGCGCTCGGCGGCGTCGAGCCGCTGCCACGCGGCGAGGTCGGCGGACCGGGGGTGCCGGGCGGCGACCAGGGCGGCGACGGCGGCCGCCGACCCGGTCGGCGCGGGAAGGCCGGTGTCGAGGTCGTCGAGGATCGTCTCGACGCACTCCTGGGCGTCGGTCTTGTTGGTGCCGATGAAGCCGACCGGGCCGCGCTTGATCCAGCCGACGACGTAGAGCCCGGGCTCGACGCGGCCCCGGTGGTTCGGCACCGTCGCGGTCCGCTCGTCGAACGGCAGGCCGGCGACCGGGGTGCCGCGGTGGCCGACCGAGCGGACGACCAGGCTCGTCTCGACGGTGCGTATGTCGTCGGTGGCGACGGCGCGGACCGTGCCGTCGGCGTCCGCGACGAGCTCGTTGCGCGCGACGCGGACGCCGGTGACCCGGCCGTCGACGCCGAGGATCTCGACGGGGGAGGTCGTGAAGGAGAGCACGATCCGCCGCTTCGCGGAGGTCGGGTCGACGGACCGCTCGGCGAGCTCGCGGAGCAGTACGCTGCGCTGGTCGGTGCCGGCGAGCAGCGCGGGGTCGGCGTCGACGATCACGTCGACGTCGTCGAGCGCGGCGAGGCCGATCAGCTCCGGCACCGTGAACGCCGCCTGGGCGGGACCGCGCCGGCCCAGGACGACGACCTCGCGGACCCCGCTCGCCCGCAGCCGCTCCAGCGGGCCGGGGGCCAGGTCGGTGCGCTCGAGGACGTCGAGCGGGCGGGACAGGATGCGGGCGACGTCGAGCGCGACGTTGCCGTTGCCGACGACGACAGCGCGTCCCGACGGGTTGGTCGCCGCCGTCAGCGGGACCTGGAGCTCCTGCTGGTCGGGATGGCCGTTGTACCAGCCGACGAGCGCGGTCGCGGGGATCGAGCCGATCAGGTCCTCGCCGGGGATGCCGAGGCCGCGGTCGGCCGAGGCGCCGACGGCGTAGACGACCGCGTCGTAGTGGGCACGCAGATCGGCGAGCGTCACGCCGTCGGCGCGATCGGCGGCGACCTCGACGTCGAGGAAGTAGCGGAACCGGGGCTGCCGCTCGATCGCCTCGAACAGCCGGGTGACCAGCTTGGTCGAGGCGTGGTCGGGCGCGACGCCGTGCCGGACCAGGCCGTACGGCGTGCGCAGCCGGTCGTAGACGTCGACTCCGTCGATCTCGGGGTGCTTGAGCAGCTCGTCGGCCGTGTAGAGCCCGGCCGGACCGGCGCCGACCACCGCGACCCGGAACGGCCCGGGGCGGGTGAGCCGCCGCTGCTGGGGCACCAGCGCGACCGGGGTCCGGTCGGCGTGCGGGAAGGCGTCGTAGTAGGACGCGTTGAGGTCGACGAAGGGCAGCTGCTTGGTCGTCAGCGCCGCGTCCGGCACCATGGCGCCGACCGGACAGGCCGTGGCGCAGGCTCCGCAGCCGACGCAGGCCGCCGCGTCGACGTACACCATCTCGGTGGTGCCGAAGCCCGGCTCACCGGGCGCGGGGTGGATGCAGTTGACCGGGCAGGCGACGACGCACGAGGCGTCGGCGCAGCACGACTGCGTGACGACATAGGCCATGGCGCGGGCTCGGGCGTCCGGCTCAGACCGCGGCGGACTTGGGCTCGCTGCGGAAGCGCGAGGGGCGGCCGTCGATGCCGAGGACGCGCCACACGCGGCGCGAGACCCGGTTCATCAGGCCGAGCTCGTCGGCGAGCATCCGGACGTCGCCGAAGGTGTCGCGCAGGAGCTTCTCGGACTTCTCGGACTTCCAGTAGACCTCGCGCATGACGCTCTTGGGGATGCCGAGGTCCTTCCGCATCTTCGGCGTCGGCTTCATGATCACGTCGCACAGGACGCGCATGATCACGGGGTAGGCCAGCGACAGGCCGAACCGCTGGAGGGCGCCGTAGTCCTTCGAGCGCTCCACCAGGTAGGAGTGGGCGAAGCCGATGTGGCGCGCCTCCTCGGCCACGTGGATCTGCATGACCCGGGTGACCATCGGGTGCATCTCGTGGCCCGAGCGCAGCACCGACTTCTGCAGGTAGTCGATCGGCTCCTCGCCGGCGAGGATGCCCATGAAGAAGATGTTCGGCAGGCCGCGCCCGGCCAGCGCCAGCAGCGGGGCGACCTTCACGAACCAGCCGGGGCCGCCCTGGACGTCCATGCCGATCCGGTTCACGCCCTCCTGGAACATCTGGGTGTGGTGGCACTCCTCGGTCACCTCGTGCGTGGAGTAGCGGAACTCCGCCTGGCCGTTGGGCATGCCGATCAGGTGGTTCATCACACCGGAGATGAGCAGCTGCTCGAACTGGAGGCCGACCTTCATGATGTTGGCCATCCGGTACATGCCGATCTCGATCTGCCGCTCCCGGGGCAGCGACTGGTACCACTCCGTGCCGCCGAGGGAGTCGATCGCGGGCAGGATCCAGCGCGGGTCGTCCGGGACGACCTCGAACTCCGGGCTGTCCCAGGCGATGTCGAGGAAGGCGTCGAAGTGCTGGTGGACCGACGCCTCGGAGAGCACCCGCAGCGTGTCCTGGTAGCTCAGGCCGGCCAGGTCGCTCGGAGCAGGGGTGTCGATCGGGGCGTCGGCGGTCGCGGTCATGGTCGTCGATCCGTTCTCTTCGGCGAAAGCGGGAGCGTACATGCTGTTAGCGCAACAACATGTTGCATACATTGACCCCGGTTTTGTCAAGTGAATCGGGCGAAGACGTCCGCATGACCGAGGCTCGACCGCCGGGGTGTGACGGGGATCGCCCGAGACGCGGCGGTATCGTCCGGCTCCTGGTCCACGCGGGAGCGGGAGGGTGGCGAGCGGTGCAGCTGGTCGACGACGGGGAACCGAGCCGGTTCGTCCAGATCTGGGTGAGCGAGGGGACCGGGGAGTGGGTCCGCCGGGAGGGGGTCCTCGGCCGGACCGGCCGGATCACCGAGCTCGGTCTCGCCGCCGACGCGTCGAGCGCCGCGGAGCTCGCGGCTCCCTATCTCGCCGACGGGTTCGCGGAGGTCGACGACGAGTTCCGGGCTTGGATCGTCGTGCAGTACCCCACCCGCGACAAGCGCTCCGACGAGCGCCTGATCGACCACGCCAGCGAGTGGCTGGCGGCGGTGCTCGACGAGCGCGGACTCGGCTACGTCGACGGCTACGACCGCGGCAGGCGCGGCGGTGACGGGAGGCTGGTGGTCAACCTGTACGCCCGCGTCGTCGACGCCGGGGCCGGCTGCGAGGCGGCGATGGCCGCGCTGCGCAGGGGCCGGGCCGACGAGCGCCGGGCGACGATCGCGCACCGGCCTCCCGACGGCGAGGAGTGGACGGTCCGCTACGCCCGGACCTCCGGCAAGCTGCCCGGGGACTTCAGCATCTGAACGGTTCACCTACCGGATTTGTCGTCCGACCGGCCCCGCGACGACGAATTGGGTAGGTGAACCCGCGACCGCGGGCGTCAGGCTCCGGGACGCAGGTAGCCCTGCTCGCGCCAGCGGGCCACCGCCGCGACCAGGTCCGGGTGGTCGGCGCGGTCCGCCGCCCGCCCGCCCGCGACGAGAGCGGGGACGTCGGGGTCCGACGCGGCGTCGTACACGACGGTGACGCGGTTGGCGGCGCCGGCGTTGATGAGTGAGCCCAGGAGGGCGACCGGGTCGTTGCGGTCCTCGAGCGAGAGCAGCCGCACGTCGTCGGGAAGCCGGGCCAGCTGGGTCGAGGGCGCCTCGGCCGTGACGACCTGGTCGACCGCGAAGCCGGGCAGCTCGGTGCGGGTCGCCACCTCGAGGGCGACCGAGCCGCCGCTGCCACGGCCGACCAGCATCACCCGCACCGGCGCGTCCCCGGGCTCGGTCCGCCCCGCCGCGGCGGAAAGGGCGCTGACCACGGCGGCCGCCTCGCTGGACAGGTCGCCGGACACCAGGCGCAGCCGCCCCGGGACGGGGGCGGGCGCGGGTGCTCCGGACAGGAAGGCCAGGAGCCGGCCGGGCGCGACCCGGAGGATCCGGACCGGGTCGCCGTCGGCGCTGCCGTCGAGCAGGGTCATCAGGTCGCCGAGGCCGACCGGCGCCTCCGCCGGGTCGTCCACCGCGGCGGTCGACGGCGTCGGCTCCGCGATCCCGACCGCGACGTCGCGCAGGGCGGCGCCCCAGTCGTCGGCCAGGGGGGCGATCCCGGCCGCCCGCAGGCCGCCGGCCCGGGCGGAGCGCCCGGCGCCGCCGGCGAGCACGCCGACGGTGAGCAGGCCGCGCATCTGC
Source organism: Nocardioides sp. LHD-245 (assembly GCF_030929495.1). Classification (GTDB taxonomy): domain Bacteria; phylum Actinomycetota; class Actinomycetes; order Propionibacteriales; family Nocardioidaceae; genus Nocardioides. The sequence continues at coordinate 62,857 of NZ_JAVFWN010000003.1, forward strand.
AGGCTGTCGAGGACGCCGCCGCCGGTGGTGACGTGCTCCATCAGCTCGGGGTTGGCCTCGGCCAGCTCGCCGAGGTAGGCCGCGACGCCGTCGCGGTCGAGGGCATCGGTCTCGATCAGGCCGGCGGCGACGATGGCCCCGCCGAGATTGACCTCGGGCGCGAGATAGCCGATCGCCCTGCCGGCGATCGAGCCGAGCGTCTGGTACGCCGCCGCCTGGAGCTCGTCGATCCAGCGGTAGGTCATCACCGTCGCCCGCAGCACCAGCGCGTCGGCGTCGAGCTCGATGGACCGGCTGAGCAGGCTGCCCTTGCCGGAGGTCGCGGCGCGCACCTCCTCCTCCGCGATCGCCCAGGTGGTCGGGGAGAGCGGCGCCGCGTCGACGACCTCCGGGTCGACCAGCACGTCGGCGCCGAGCTGCGACCACTCCCGCATCTGGGCGCCCGCGTCGTCGAACAGGTCGGCCAGGCGCAGCATCTGGTCGTACGGCCCGTCTGGGCCGAGCGTGTCGGAGATCGAGCTCGCCGCACGGTCGCTCGCTCCGCTCGGACCGCGGGCGTCGCGCGACGCGGCTTCGCCGCCGTCCGCCACGCTGCCGGCCATGCGGCCGAGCTCGGTCTCGTGGGCGTCGGTCATCGGATCGCCTCCCCGAGGGCCGGCGCGACGAGCAGGGAGAGGTCCTCCGGCGCCATGGCCCGGACCTCGAGCCGGAGCACGCCCTCCTCATGGTGCGGGCGCAGCGCGCGCCAGCCGTTGGCGAGCAGGGTCCAGGAGACGACGCCCACCGTGTCGACCTCGGCGCCGGACACGTCGGCGACCAGCGCCCGCAACCGGCCCTGCGCCTCGCCCGCGAGCGCCGTCAGCACGCCCACGGCCGCCTCGTCGGAGAGCGGGCCGCTGCGGGTGCGCACCGATCCGCCGTGGCGCGCCACGAGCACGGGCAGCAGGTCGCCGCGTCCCGACCCGCTCGCCTCGGCGGCGGCGTCGGCCAGCTCGAACGGCAGGTCGACGTACGACGGCACGGTCGACTCCCCGAGCTCGACCTCCTCGGACACCGCGGCGACGCGGGCCAGCTCGCCCGACCAGGCGTCCGTCGCGAACCAGCCGAGCTCGAACACGATCCCGTCGACGGTCGCGAGGGAGGCCACGGCACCACCCTCCTGGCGGTGCCACACCTTCGCCTGCACGCCGGCCATGGTGATGTCGATGTCCAGGGCGAGGCGTGGCGCGGCCAGCAGGCCGATCGCCCCGGCCAGGCCGGGATCGAGGACGCCGTCGGCGAGCAGGCCCCGGCGCTCGAGTGACTCGGCCGGGTCGTGGAGAGCGTCCACGGCCCTGCGGAAGGACTCGTCGTCGAGGGCCGCAGGACTCTGTCCGAGCCGGGCCTGCATGGCGTCGGTCGCCTGCGCGTCGGCGATCTCGAAGGGCAGCGGCGCGTCGCCGGCCAGCCGTGCGGCGTGCTGGAGCTCGGCGAGGTTGAGCCCGATCCGGCGGGGCGCGGCGGCGAGCGCCCCGCCGTCGGCGCCGGGTCGGGCCACGGCCGGGACGGGAGCCAGGCCGGTCAGGTCGATCGTGGGCATGCCGGGGCTCAGCGCTCCAGGCCCGGGATGTCGACGGCGAGCCAGTCGCGGTGGCCGGTGGGCGGAGGCGTGAACGCGACGAGCACCTCGTCGAGCGGGTCGGGCGAGATCCGGGGGCCGTCGCCGGTCTCGTTGCGGGCGGCGATCGCGGCGATCCGGGCGCGGGCGTCGGCGACCAGGGCGGTGACCCGGGCCTCAGTGGCGGCGATCTCCTCGCGCACGGCGTCGACGCTCTCGGCGTGGTCGGCCAGGGCGTCCGCGGCGTCGGTATGGCGATCGGCGGCCATCCGGAGGTGGCTGGCGCGGTCGGTCACGCGCTCGCGCATCGCCTCGGCGGCCCGTCCCGTCCAGCCCAGGCCCTCGACCCGGGCGACCAGCTGGTCGGCCAGGGAGCGCACGTCGGCGCCCTGATCCCGCAGCTGGCCGGCGCGACGCCGGATGACCTCGCTGTCGCCGTACATGAGACGCGCCCTTCCCCTAACCCGGCCCGGTCAAACCCCCGAGCTCGCAGCCCCCTTCCTACAGGCTGCCGTCGAGACGGTCGAGCGCGGCCGTGATGTCCTCGGCCGTCCCGGCGAAGCTGAACCGCAGGAACCGGCCGCCGTCGACGGTGTCGAAGTCGATCCCGGTCGCGACCGCGACGCCGGTGCGGGCGAGCAGGTCGCGGCAGTAGGCCATCGAGTCGGTGGTGAGGTGCCCGACGTCGGCGTACGCGTAGAACGCGCCGTCCGCCGGCGCCAGCCGGGTGAAGCCGAGGCGCTGGAGCCCGTCGAGCAGCAGGCTCCGGTTGCGGGCGTAGCGCCGCACGTGGCCGTCGAGCTCGGCGTACGCCGCGTCCTCGAACGCGCCGAGCGCCGCGTGCTGGGCGAGCACGGGCGGGCAGATCGAGAAGTTCCCGGTCAGCACGTCGACCGGCCGGCGCAACCGCTCGGGGGCGAGCATCCAGCCCAGCCGCCAGCCGGTCATCGAGAAGTACTTCGAGAACGAGCCGAACACGACCGCCTCGCGCGAGGTCTCCCAGGCGCAGGCGGCGCGGGAGCCGGCGTACTGGATGCCGTGGTAGATCTCGTCGGAGACCAGCTGCACCCCGTGGTCGGCGCACCAGCGCGCGATCGCGGCGAGCTCCTCGGGCAGCAGCATGGTGCCGGTCGGGTTGGCGGGGCTCGCCACGACGAGGCCGTCGAGCGGTGTGCGCGCATGCGCCTCGGCGAGTTGCTCGACCGTGGGCTGGAACCGGGTCTCGGGGCCTGTCGGGATCTCGACGACCGCGCAGCCCAGCGCGGCCAGCACGTTGCGGTAGCAGGGATATCCGGGCCGGGCGATCGCCACCCGCGCGCCCGCGTCGAAGGCCGCCAGGAACGCCAGCAGGAAGCCCCCGCTCGACCCGGTCGTGACGACGACGTCGTCGGGCTCGACAGCGAGGTCGTACGTGCGGCGGTAGTGGCTCGCGATCGCCGTGCGCAGCTCGACGATGCCGGTCGCGGTCGTGTAGCCGAGCGGGTCGCCACCGCCCAGGAGCCGGATCGCCGCGGCGTTGACGCTCGCCGGCGCGCCCGTGCTCGGCTGGCCCGCGACCAGGTTGACCAGGTCGCCGTGGGTGCGCTGCCGCTCGGCGGCCGCGGCCAGCAGGTCCATCACGTGGAAGGGCGGGACGTTCGCCCGGGCGGCGGCGGTCAGGCGATCGGTCACGCCGTCGACCCTAGCCAGGCCGCGGGGCGAGCGTCGTACCGGACATTCGAGTCGTCTCCGGGGCGAATCGCAGCCGGAACGTCCGGTACGACGACACCCGGGCGAGCTGTCCAGATGTTGACAAGGTGTCGAGAAAATCGGAAAGATCATTAGGGTTGCCTAACCTAGGCGTCACGAAAGGCACTCCCACATGCTGTCCGGATCTCCACGTCGGCGCGTGGCCCGTTGGGCCCTCGCACTGGCCTCCGCAACGAGCCTCGGCTCGCTCGGACTGGTCACCGTCGCCACCGCGCCGGCCCAGGCCGCCGTCACCCCGATCACCGCCGGTCCCGGCCTGGACTGGGGCGTCAAGGCGTCCTGGCGCACCTATATCGGCGAGGGGGGAACCACCCTCGCCGACGGGGCCACCCGCAACGAGGACGGCACCTTCCACTTCCCCGTCGCCGGCGGCTCGTACGACGACGCGACCCGCACGACGCTGCTCGAGCTCGACGGCTCGGTGGAGTTCCTCGGTCACTGCCACGGCATCGGCGGCACCCACGCGCGCCCCTGCGACCTCGACCTCACCTTCAGTGACGTGCGGGTGGAGATCTCCGAGGACCGGGCGAGCCTCTTCGTCGACGCGGCGAGCCGGCCGATCGCCGGCGGCGACGTGGTCACCTTCGACGACGTCGCGCTCGTCGACCTCGACGTCGAGGACGCCGAGCCCGTCGTCGCCGGCGGCACCGCCCGCTGGTCGGACCTGGCCGCGACCATGACGCCGGACGGCGAGCGGATCTTCAACTACGCCGCCGGCACGGTGGTCGACCCGGTCACGTTCGCGTACGCCGGCCCCGGCGGCCGACCGGTCGGCGAGACCTGGGACGTCGCCGGCCAGACCGTCTACGAGGCCGTCGCGGCCGACCCGCAGCCCTCCGCCCTGCCGAGCCGCATCGTCGGCCGGCTGAGCAGCGGCGAGCTGGTGGGCTGGAGCAGCGCCACGTACCAGATCGCGGTCCTCGACCCAGCCACGTTGGCGCCGCTCAGCGCCTGGGTGGGCGGACCCGGCGTCACCGGCAACATCCTGCGCGACTCGATCGCCATCGACCCGGCGACCGACACGATCTTCGCGTCCAATGTGACGAACAACCTCGACGACCGGCGGCTCGCCACCTTCCACTGGGACGGCAGCACGCTCGCGATGACCGAGGTCGCCGGCGGCTATGCGCCCGATCTGGTCGCCGACAGCGGCAGCGGCGCCACGTGGGACGAGGCCAACGACCGTTACGTCATCGCGCGCACCCGGTCGGCCACGGCCACCGATCTGTGGGAGGTCGTCGACCTCGCCGGTACCTGGACCGCCCGCAAGCTCGGACCGGTCACCCTGAGCAGTCCCGGCGCGTCCACGTGGGAGAACGCGATCGTCAACCTGGTGGCCGTCCCCGACGGGGCGAACAAGTCGGCGATCCTCGCCACGAGCCTCTTCGGCGTCCGTCCGCTCCAGCGTCTCGCGCAGGTCGGCTCGGCCTTCCGCGGTGAGCCGCTCGCCGAGGCCGGTGACATCCTGCCGGACCGGATCCTGCGCACCCGCGACGGCGTCTATGCCGTGGCCGGCGCCGACAAGGCCGTCTTCATCCCGCTCGTCGGGTACGCCGATGCCCGCCGTCTGGGCACGGCGACCGACCCGGTCTCCTTCCTCGTCGGCTCGGACTCCAATCGGAACCGCAGCATGCTCACCGTCGACGAGGCGAGCAACACGTTGATCGGGGTCACCGACTCCAACCAGAACGTGACGCGCGTCGAGCGGGGGCAGATCGTCTCGCGAGGTGGCCTCACCACCGGTGCCTACGGCGACAATGCCCTGCTCGGACTGGATGCGGACGGCGACATCCTGGGCGTCCGGGGCGGCCAGTTGGAGACCCTGCGGGTGATCGCGCAGAGCCCCGCCTTCACCCAGCAGCCCTCCGCTCCGGTCGCGGACCTGACCGGCGCGTCCGCGACGGTCACCATCGCCGCCGAGGTCACCGGCACGCCCGCGCCGGCGCTCATCTGGCAGACCCGGATCCCGGGCCAGCCCTGGGCCGAGGTCACCGCGGGGGCGGACGGCGCCACCCTGACCGCCGTCGTCACCGCCGCCGACCTCGGTCGTCAGTACCGTCTCGTCGCCGAGAACGCCGGCGGCCGCGTGGCCAGCGACCGGGTGAGCCTGTCGCTGCGGACGCCGCCGCGGATCATGGTGCAGCCCGCCGACGTCAGTGTCGCTCCGGGAGAGGACGTCGAGCTCAAGGTGATGCCCGACGGCACGCCCGCGCCCGACGTCCGCTGGCAGCAGCGGATCGGCGGCGTCTGGCACGACGTACCCGGACAGGACGCGGCCACGCTGCGCCTGGAGGACGTCGACGCCAGCCTGTCCGGCACGGCCTTCCGGGCCCGGCTGAGCAATGCCGTGGGCAGTGTCGTCAGCGACCGGGCGACGGTCACCGTCGCGGCGCCGTCGACGGATCCGCGGGAGATCACCGGCGGGACGGTCGACTGGGGCGTGAAGGCGTCCTTCCGCGGCTACATCGGCGGCCCGATCGCGCACGGCTCGGTCACCACGGAGGGCGGCGTGGTCGTCAACGACGACGGCAGCTTCGCGTTCCCGGTCGTCGACGGAGCATGGGACCCCGCCGGCACCAGCACCGTCGAGCTCGGCGGCTCGGTCCACTTCACCGGCCACGACACCGGTGCCGGCCCGCAGCTCGACCTGCGGATCACCGACCCCCGGCTGGTCATCGGCGCCGACGGCTCGACCCTGGTGGCCGACGTCGTCTCCCGCGGCCTGGCGAGCGGCGAGCTCGCGACGTACGACGACGTGGTGCTGGCCGATCTCGCCACCACCGACCGGGTCCGCGCCCTCGGCGACACGCTGAGTGTCGTCACGGTGCCCGCGTCGCTGACCGCGGCCGGCGCGCCGGCGTTCGCCGACTTCTACCCGGCCGGGACCGAGCTCGACCCGATCGACGGGACGATCGAGCTCGGCGCGGTCATCGAGGAGCCGGGCACCGAGCCCGAGCCGGTCGGGACCACGACCGGGCTGCTCGTGGCCGGCGCGACCCCGTACGGCCAGGAGGTCGGGGTGCAGGTGGCCGTCCGCGCGGCCGACCGGCGCGCGGTCGACGGCACGGTCGAGCTCGGCCTGGCCGGCCGGACCTGGACCGTGCCGGTCGTCGACGGCGTCGCCTCGACGGCGGTGCCCGCCGGCACCGCGCCCGGCGTCCACCGTCTGGAGGCCCGGTTCCCGGGCGCGGACGGGCTGCAGGCGTCGTCGGGCGTCGGCCGGGTGCAGATCGCGAAGGCGACGCCCGGGGTGCGGGCGACGCTCCCGAAGAAGCGCGTGAGCCGCACGGCGCGCGCGAAGGTGGCCGTCGTGGCATCGCTGCCGGGCAGCCCGCTGCCGGTGACCGGCCGGGTGGTCGTCCGGGTCGACGGCAAGGTCGTCAAGCGCGGACCGCTCGCGCCGAACGTCCGGGGCCGGACCGTCCTGCGGCTGCCCCGGCTCTCCGCCGGCACCCACCGGGTGACCGTCACGGTCGCGGCCGACCCGCGGTTCCGGGCGGCGACCAGCAAGGCGGTGGTCCTCCGGGTGCGCTGACCCGGCGCAGATTGAACGGTCAGGCCCGCCGACCCGGCGCAGATTGAACTCCCCTGTGCGCCGGGTCGGCTACGGCGCGTCGCTGGGCACCTGGGCCCGTGCGGCGGCGTGCCGGCCGGCCCGCCGGCCGAAGAAGGATCCCTCGCCGAGCTGGGTGCCGGAGCAGTAGCCGGCGCCGTCCTGGGCGATATTGGAGGCGCAGGCGCCGGCGGCGTACAGGCCGGGGATGACCGAGCCGTCGGTACGACGGACCTCGCCGTCGACGGTCGTGGCCATGCCGCCGATGGTGAAGCCGGCGTACAGCGCGACGCCCAGGGACAGGTCGAGCACCGCCCACGGGCCGGCCGTCTGCGGGGCGATCCAGTCGGGGTGCTTGTGGAAGTCGGGGTCCTCCCCGCCGGCTGCGTTCTCGTTGTAGCGGGTGACCGTCGCGACCAGCGACCCGCTCGGCATGCCGAGGCCGGCCTCCATCTCCTCGAGCGTCTCGAAGCCGTCCTTGAGGGGGACGAGCGGCATGTGGTCCTCGCCGAGGTGCTCGCTGTCGACGATGAGGTAGGCGACGGCGTCCGGCTGCTGCATCACCTGGTACGACGTCCGCGCGTGGTAGCTGTCCTCGGCGACGAACCGCTGCCCGTCGCGGTTGACGATGATCCCCTTGCAGCGCGAGGACGGCGGGTAGAAGGGCGCGGTGATGAAGGGCTCCTCCATGTGCTCCAGCGCGGCGCCGACGGACTCACCGAGGCGGATGCCCAGCCCGTCGTCGTACGTCGAGCCCAGGGTGAACAGCTTCGAGCCGAGCGCGGGGGTGTAGCGGGCGACCATGTCGGCGTTCATCACGAAGCCGCCGGCGGCGATGACCACGCCGCCGGCGCGGACCACTCCGTGTCGCTCGAAGGAGCGCCAGCCCACGCCCACGACAGCGTCCCCGTCGACGACGAGGTTGCTCGCGCCGGTCTCGTAGCGGACCTCGACGCCCGCCTTCTCGCACTGCTCGCGCAGCAGGTCCATCACGATCCGGGTGCCCTCGGTGTCGCCCGGGACCGGCACCTTGTGGCCGCGGGGCGCGGGCGCGACCTGCTCGCGGAACGGCCAGACCTTCTCGTTGCCGGTGAACATCAGCCCCTCCGTGCCGGGCTGGATCACCGCCTTGCCCGGGAAGTACGAGCGCTCGAACTCGAAGCCGAGCTCCTCGAGCCAGTCGAAGTGGGCGACGGAGCCCTCGCAGTAGGCGCGGATCTTGTCCTCGTCCGGGTCCTTCGTGCTCGCCATCAGGTAGCCGACCATCGCCTCGACCGAGTCGTCGTGGCCGGTGGCCCGCTGCACCGCCGTACCGCCGCCGAGGTAGAAGTGCCCGCCGGACATGGACGAGGTGCCGCCGTGGACGGCGGCCTTCTCCAGCAGCAGCGCCCGGGCACCGGTCCGGGCGGCCTCGAGCGCCGCGCAGCCGCCGGCGATGCCGAAGCCGACCACCACCACGTCGTAGCGCTCGGCGTCGTCGGTCAGCACGGTCGCCGGGAGCGCTTCGGGAATGGCCAGGCCGGCCGGGACGTTGATGCTCGCAGATGTCACGCCCTGAAATCTAGAACATGTTCTACCGATAGACTAGGGCCCCGCCACCCGACGAGAGCCGAGTGCCAACTACATGTCCTTCGACGTCCACCAGCTCGACACGTTCCTGCTGATCGGCGCCGGGGTCACCTTCCTGGCCGTGCTGGCCGTGCGGATGTCGTCCGGGGTCGGGCTCCCCAGCCTGCTCGTCTATCTGCTCATGGGCGTGGCCCTCGGCGAGTCCGGGCTGGGCATCGGCTTCGAGGACGCCCAGCTCGCGCACGCGATCGGGTTCGGTGCCCTCGCGGTGATCCTCGCCGAAGGTGGTCTCACGACCAACTGGCGCGATGCCCGCCCGGCGATGCGGATGGGCGTGTCCCTGGCGACCCTCGGCGTGGTCGTCTCGATCGCCGTGGTCGCCGTCGGTGCGCATTTCCTCCTCGGGCTCTCCTGGCAGCTCGCCATCCTGCTCGGCGCCGTCTGCTCGCCGACCGACGCCGCGGCCGTCTTCTCGGTGCTGCGTGTCGTCCCGCTCCCCAAGCGGATCACCGGCACGCTGGAGGCCGAGTCCGGGCTCAACGACGCGCCGACGGTCGTCCTCGTCACCCTGGTGTCGTCCGGTGCCGTCGGCGAGTACGGCCTGCTCGGCACGACCGGGATCGTCCTCTACGAGCTCGTCGCAGGCGTCGCCTTCGGTCTCGCGGCGGGCTTCGGCGGCGCCTGGGTGATGCGGCGCGTGGCGCTGCCGTCGTCCGGCCTCTACCCGATCGCGGTGCTCTGCCTGACGCTCATCGGCTACGGCGCCGCGGCCGCCGTGCACGCCAGCGGGTTCGCCGCCGTGTACGTCGCCGCGCTCGTCCTGGGCAACGCCGACCTGCCGCACCGCGCGGCCACCCGGTCGTTCGTGGAGGGCCTGGCCTGGCTGGCCCAGATCGGGCTGTTCGTCATGCTCGGTCTCCTGCTCTCTCCCGGGCGCCTCTCCTGGGAGACCATCGGCATGGCCGTGGTGGCCGGCACCCTCCTCACCTTCGTCGCCCGGCCGCTCTCGGTGGTGGTCAGCTCCGTCGTCCGGCCGATGAGATGGGCGGAGCTGGCGTTCCTCTCCTGGGCTGGCCTGCGGGGGGCGGTGCCCATCGTCCTCGCCACCATCCCGCTCGCCGAGGGCGTCGACGGCGCGACCCGGCTCTTCGACATCGTCTTCGTCCTCGTCGTCCTCGACACCCTGATCACCGCGCCCTCCTTGCCCCTCACCGCCCGACTGCTGCGGGTCGCGCGGCGCTCGGAGCCGCGTGGCATCGAGGTCGAGGCCGCCCCGCTCGAACGGGTCGCCGCCGACCTCCTCCAGATCACGATCAGCCCGACGTCCCGGCTGCACGGTGTCGAAGTGGGCGAGCTGCGACTGCCGGTCGGCGCCAACGTGTCGATGATCGTGCGGGAGGGGCACACGATGGTGCCGGAGCGTCGTACCGTCCTGCGACACGGCGACGACCTCATCGTGGTCACCCCCCGCAAGCTGCGAGAGGCCACCGAGCGGCGGCTGCGCCAGGTCAGCGACGGTGGCCGTCTCGCGCAGTGGCTCGAGGACTGACCGCCGACCCGTCGCATCTGAACCTGCTGAGAGCGCCGACCCGGCGCGTTCGAACGCGCCGGGTCGGCGCGCACGGGGTCAGGACACGTCGTCGGGCCCGCTGCTCAGCGGCGGCATGCAGACGTGGGCGTCGCTGCGGGCGGTCACCGTCGGGTTGCCCTCCACGACGCCCTTGAAGCGCTTGCCGACGACGATCGTCACGCCGGGGTAGCCGGAGGGCTGGTCGACGACGTCGACGTCGGGGCCGAGGTACGACGCCAGCAGCAGTGCGGCGGGATCGTCGGGGTCCGCGGACCACACCTGGGCCGCGACCGGCCCGTCCGGGTCGACATCGCCGAGATCACCCTGGACGAACCCGAAGCCGGCCAGCTTGTCCATGGTGTCGCCGGCCAGGCCGTTGGCGCCGCCGCCGTTGAGCACGGTCACCATCACCTGCGGGGGCGCGACGTCGTCGCCCTCGGGGACCAGGGTGTCGGTGCAGGGGGCCGCCTCGACCTTCTCGGGGAACGGCTCGGTCACCCGGGACCAGCCCCAGGCGGTCCCGGCGACGAACACGACCGCCAGCGCACCCATGGTGACGGCCGAGCGGCTGCCCGCCTTGACGTCGAGACCCTCGGACACCACTAGCCCTCCATCCGGATCACGCGTGCATGCAGGACATGCCGCTGCTGGAGCGCGGCGCGCAGGGCGCGGTGCAGCCCGTCCTCGAGGTAGTAGTCGCCGCGCCAGAGCACGACGTGAGCGAAGAGGTCGCCGAAGAAGGTCGAGTCCTCGTCGAGCAGGGACGACAGCTGCAAGGTGTCCTTGGTCGTGACCAGCTGGTCCAGCCGGACCTGGCGCGGGGGCACGGCAGCCCACCCCTTGGAGGTGAGGCCGTGGTCGGGGTAGGGACGCCCGACCCCCACACGCTTGAAGATCACGGCTTCGGAGTCTACGGGCTGGGCGGTACGTGGTTTCATCACGGGATGTAGGCGAAGGGTCGCATCTGTAGTGGAGCTCCGCTACAGATGCTCGGATTCGGCTACATCCCGTGATGAAACCGGCTCCCCAGACGCCTAGAGTTCCCGCATGACCGAGGAGCAGACGTCCACTCCCGACGCAGCACCCGCCGCCGCGCCCGACCCGCCCGCCGCGCCCGCCGCGCCTGCCGCGGCCCCGACACCCGGGCCGACCGACCCCATCGAGGAGGCGATCGCTCCCGGCTACGCCTTCGAGGGCCCCGCGCTCGAGCTGGGCGGCCTGATGACCGGACCCGACCGGCTGTCCGGCAGCACCATCCGGATCCCGCTCGCCATGCTGAACCGCCACGGCCTGGTGGCCGGCGCCACCGGCACCGGCAAGACGAAGACGCTGCAGCTGATGGCCGAGCAGCTCAGCGCCGCCGGTGTCCCCGTCTTCGCCGCCGACATCAAGGGCGACCTGTCCGGCATCGCCACGGCGGGCGAGGCCAACGACAAGCTCCTCGCCCGCACGAAGTCCGTCGGGCAGGACTGGACGGCGACCGCCTTCCCGGTGGAGTACTACGCGCTCGGCGGTCAGGGCATCGGCATCCCGATCCGGGTGACCGTCTCGTCCTTCGGGCCGATCCTGCTCAGCCGGGTGCTCGGACTCAACGACACCCAGGAGTCCAGCCTCGGCCTGGTGTTCCACTACGCCGACAAGCAGGGTCTGCCGCTGCTCGACCTGCAGGACCTCCGGGCGGTGGTCCAGCACCTGACCAGCCCTGAGGGCAAGCCGGACCTCAAGGAGCTCGGCGGCCTTTCCTCGGCCACGGCCGGGGTGATCCTGCGCGAGCTGATCGGGTTCGCCGACCAGGGCGCCGAGGCGTTCTTCGGCGAGCCGGAGTTCGACTCCGCCGACCTGCTGCAGCAGGCCGCCGACGGTCGCGGCCTGGTCAACCTGGTCGAGCTGCCCAACCTGCAGGACCGCCCGGCGATCTTCTCGACCTTCCTGATGTGGCTGCTGGCCGACCTTTTCCACGACCTCCCCGAGGTCGGCGACATCGACCAGCCCAAGCTGGTGTTCTTCTTCGACGAGGCCCACCTGCTGTTCAAGGACGCGTCGAAGCCGTTCCTCGAGCAGATCGCGCAGACCGTCCGGCTGATCCGGTCCAAGGGCGTCGGCGTCTTCTTCGTGACGCAGAGCCCGACCGACGTACCCGACGACGTGCTCGCCCAGCTCGGGTCCCGCATCCAGCACCAGCTGCGCGCCCACACGCCCAACGACGCCAAGGCGCTCAAGGCGACCGTCAACACCTACCCGCGCAGCGCGTACGCCGATCTCGGCGAGGTGATCACCACGCTCGGCATCGGCGAGGCGATCGTCACGGTCATGGGCGAGAAGGGCGCTCCGACGCCGGTCGCCTGGACCCGGCTGCGCGCGCCCGAGTCGCTGATGGCGCCGAGCAGCGCGGCGTCGATGGAGGCGACCGTCGCGGCCAGCCCGCGGCAGGCGAAGTACGCCGAGGTCGTCGACCGCGAGTCGGCCCGCGAGATCCTCGCCAAGAAGCTCGAGGAGGGCGCGCAGGCCGAGGCCGACGAGAAGGCGGAGAAGCCCGCGGCCAAGGGCAAGCCCGCGCCGAAGGCCAAGAAGGACGACGGCAACGCGGCCGGCGAGATCGTCAAGGACGTCGTGAAGTCGTCCGCGTTCAAGCAGTTCATGCGCACCGCGGCCGCCGAGATCGCCCGCGGCATGTTCGGCACCGCGCGCCGACGCAGGTAGGCACGGGGGCACGCACCCTTCGCACACCACCGCCGGGCCGCTCCTGCGTGAGGAGCCGGCCCGGCGGTGCGGGGGCGGGGCGGTCTCGGTCGAGCAATCGTCAGGCGGTCCAGCGGATGGCGTCGTCGACGAAGTCGGCGAGCTGGTTCACGCCCCTCAGGTCGGTGCGCTCGTCCATCAGGCGCGAGAGCCCCTGGGCGTGCCGGCTGCGGAGGGCGGAGCGGCGGACGACGGAGCGGTCGACGGGGTCGAGGTCTTCGACGGACGTGAGGTGACGCCCTGCGGTCTGGGTCTGGGGAGAGGTCGTCTTCTTCATGTCCCCAAGCCTGCGCGGTGGAGGTTTCGGACGTTCGGCGTCGCGGTTACGAGACGGTGACCCGGGGTGTGAGCCCCGCGACACTCTTCGCGGCTCGAGCGCTCAGGCGCCGTCGATCCCGTTGAGCAGCAGGAAGAACCCGACGATGCCGACGAGCGCGCCGACGACGCCGAGGCCGGCGCCGAGCAGGAGGCGCTGCCGCGTCGGGCGCTCCCGGTCGAGCAGAGCCCGACCGAGCAGCGCTCCCGCGGCCGTGGTCAACAGCACCTGCACCGGGACGACGAGGTTCTCGCCGGAGTCGGAGCCGTCGAGGACCAGCGCGCCCAGCGGCAGCGCCACGCAGCCGACGACGACCAGGGCGGCGAACAGAGGCAGGATCCGCACGGCGTCAGGATGACAGCACGTCGTACGCCTCGACCATCGCCGGGCCGTACCAGGTGAGCAGCCGGCCCGACACCAGCCGGGTCGGGACCCTCGTGAACGCCTCCGGGCCGTCGTCGGCGGTGAACACGTACGGCTCGTCCGGCAGCAGCACCAGATCGAGGTCCGCCGTGTCCAGGTCGGCCAGCTCGACGTGCGGGTACCTGTCGTCGCCGTCGTCGTAGGCGTTGGTCCAGCCGAGCCGGCGCAGCAGGTCGCCGGTGTAGGTGCGGGGGCCGACGACCATCCACGGGTCGCGCCACACGGGGACGGCGACCCGGCCGCGTGGTGCCGGCGGCGGACCCGCCCAGCAGGCCCGCGCGCGGACCAGCCACGGGGGCGCGGCGAGGCCGAGCGCCTCGTCGTACAGACGGGCCAGCGAGGTGAGCGCCTGCGGCACGGTCTCGATGGCGGTGACCCAGACGGGCACGCCGGCGGCACGGAGGCGGCGCACGTCGAGCTCGCGGTTCTCCTCCTGGTTGGCGACGACGAGGTCCGGGGCGAGGGCCCGGATCGCGCCGAGGTCGGGGTTCTTGGTGCCCCGCACCCGGGCGACGGTGAGCTCGGCGGGGTGGGTGCACCAGTCGGTGGCCCCGACGAGGAGGTCGGGCACGTCGGTCGCGAGCGCCTCGGTGATCGACGGGACCAGGGAGACGATCCGGGTCGCGGGTCCGGGCAGCGGCAGCGCGTGCCCGAGGTCGTCGGTGGTCACCGGCCTATCATCCCCCCGTGAGCGCGATCCTCGGGTGGGCGGTCCTGGCACTGGTGTTCGTCGACGAGCTGCTGGCCGTGGCCGCCTTCGGCATCTGGGGCTGGGACCACGACCCGCGCCGGCTGCTCGTCTGGGTGCTCCCGATCGTCGCGATGGCGGTGTGGTTCTGCTTCGCGTCCCCGAAGGCGCCGTACGGCGGCCCGCTGGTGCGCCCGCTCGCCAAGGTCCTCGTCTTCGGCCTCGCCTGCCTGGCGCTGTGGGACGCCGGGCAGCAGGACTGGGCGATCGCCCTGCTCGTCTTCTCGGTGGTCGTGAACGGGCTCGCGCAACTGCCCAGCATCCGGGTCCTCGTCGACGAGCGGTAGTGGGCATCTCCGGAACTTCTTCGGGTGTCCCGCACCCCGAGCACGCACCTCGCGGCGTTGCAGACGCTCGCGAGACGACCCGGTATGGCGTCGCGCCTGCGCCTTGCGATGCACGCACTCGGTGCACGGGCCACTCCCGAACAACTTCCGGAGATGACCACTAGCGCGTCAGAGCGGTGTGCGGGCCACGACGTACAGCCGCTCGCTGGCCTCGCCGCGGGCGGCCACCGGCCCGCGCCGGTACCACTCGACATCGACGAGCCCCGCCCGCTCGACGAGCGCCACGACATCGGCCGGCTCGTGGAGGACCACGTCGAGGTCGACCTCGTGGTCGAACCAGGTGTCGTGGTGGCGCACCTCCGCTCCGGCGTGGAGGGCGAGCACCAGGAGCCCGCCCGACCGCATCGGCCGCGTCAGTGCCTCGAGTGCCCCGGGCAGCTCGGACGCGGCGAGGTGGATCAGCGAGTACCAGCCCAGGACGGCCGCCCAACCCGAGCCGTTGACCGGGCGCATGAGGGTGCGCAGGTCGCCGACCTCGTAGACGCCGTCCGGGTAGCGCTCCCGTGCCTGCGCGACCATCTCCGGGGTGAGGTCGAGGCCTGTCGCGTCGGCGCCAGCCTCGGCGAGATAGGCCGTGACGTGCCCGGGCCCGCACCCGACCTCGACGACGGGGTCGGTGCCGGCGTGCGCGGCGACCCGGTCGAGCAGCCAACGCTCGAAGGGCAGGGCGTCGAGCTCGCCGGTCAGCGCCTCGGCGTACGCCGTCGCGACGGCGGCGTACGACGCGCGCACCTTGGCGTCCCGGGCCTCGGCGCCGCCCGCGAGTACGGCGTCGCGGTCGACGGCCGGGGCTGCCGCGCCGGTTGCCGCGGCGGGCAGGTCGACGGGGCCGAGGAGGTGGATCCAGCGCGCGTCCTGCTCACGGGGCTGCTTGGGCAGCACCTGGACGAGCGGCTGCTCGCGCCCGGCGAGCCGCTGCAGGCACGCCTCGACGGCACCGCGGTCACCGAATGCGTGCAACCGCTCGGTGCGGGTGCGGAGGGCGCCCGGCGGCTGCGGCCCGCGCAGCAGCAGCACCGTGATCAGGGCTCGCTCGTCGTCGGCGAGGTCGAGCCGCACCGCGAGGGTCTGGAGGTACTTGAGGGTGCGCCGACCGCGGTCGTCCCACGTGACCGCGACGAGGTCGCGCTGCTTGAGGCCGCGCAGCGTGTGGTGCACGAGGTCGTCGTCGTAGTCCACGACCGGCTCGCGGCTGCTCTGCTGGTTGCAGGCGGTGCGCACGGCGGTGACCGTCATCGGGTACGACGCCGGCACCGTCACCTCCTTCTCCAGGAGGCTCCCCAGGACGCGCTGCTCCTCGGCTGTCAGGACGGGCAGGTCGCTCACGGGATCGACCCTACCGATCCACGCGGCGCGGCGGCGCCAGCCGGGTGCGCCCGGAGGAATTCGGCGTGTGGGTGCGAGGTGAGCGCCCGGTCAGCGCAGGGCGAGGCAGCCCGAGGTGCGGGGCTCCCAGGGGATGGCGGCGTGCTCGGCGACGCGCTTGTCGAGCCCGGCGGCGACGTCACCGGGCCACGGCGCGGTGCTGCGGTCGGCGAGCTCCACGCACAGGAAGATCTCCTCGAACACGCACGCCACCCGCTGGTTGCTGTCGTCGAGGATGAAGACGAGTGCGTGGGCGGCGCGCTCGGAGCGGCCGAGCAGCCGGACCCGCACGGACATCTGGTCGCCGGTCCTGAGCTCGTGCAGATAGGTCAGGTGGTGCTCCGCCGACAGGCACGCGAACCCGCTGAGCATGGGCCAGTTGAACGGGATGCCGATGTCGTAGAGCGACTCGTCGAGCCCCTCGCTGCCGATGCCGAGGTAGTGCCGGACGTTGAGGAAGCCGTTGCTGTCCTCGAAGGCGCTGGGGACCGGCTGGACGGCGAAGGCCGGCAGGGTGACGAGCTGGTCGTACGTCGGCTGGGTGCTCATGCCCGGGACCCTACTGAATCGGGCTCGGGATTGGTGGGGGCCCGGCCCGCGGCGTACCATCGGAGGGCAGATCCACCCCGCGTGTATCACCTCGCGCCGGCTCACCGGCGGTCCAAGGCGGCACCTGAGCCCTTGGACGAAGGACATGCCTGATCACTCCGCGACGCTGGTGCGTGCCGCCGGCCCGTCGTACTTCCCGATCGCGCTGATCGCGCGGCTGCCCTACGCGATGATGGTCGTCGGCGTGCTCACCCTGGTCGTCGCCGGGCGCGACTCGCTCGCGTTCGGTGGGCTCAACTCCGCGGTGGTCGGCCTCGGCGCCGCCTGCGTCGGCCCACTGCTCGGCGCCGCCGCGGACCGGTTCGGCCAGCGCCGGGTGCTGCTGGTCAGCGGAGTCGCGTCGACGGCGGCGCTCGGGCTGATGGCATGGGTCGTCTACAGCCCCCTGCCGGGGGTCGCGGTTCTCGCGGTGGCGTTCCTGGTCGGCGCCAGCGCGCCGCAGATCGCGCCGATGTCCCGCAGCCGGCTGGTGCAGATCATCGGCGCGCGCATCGCTCCGGAGCGCCGGTCGCGGACCTTCGACGCCACCATGGCCTACGAGTCGGCGGCCGACGAGATCGTCTTCATCGTCGGCCCGTTCGTGGTCGGCGTGCTCGGCACGACCCTCGACCCGTGGGCGCCGGTCGCCGGCGCCGCGGTGCTGACCCTGGTCTTCGTCAGCGCCTTCGCGCTGCACCCGTCGGCACGGACCGCGGCGGGCCGCGACGAGCGCGCGGTGCCGCCGGCGCCCGCACGGGAGATCGCCCGCCCGGCCCTGCTGGCCGTGGTCGCCGGCATCTTCGGCGTCGGTCTCTTCTTCGGCTCGACGCTCACCTCGCTCACGTCGTTCATGGCCGACCACGGCAGCACCGAGTCGGCCGGCCTCGTGTACGGCGTGATGGGGATCGGCTCCGCCGCACTGGCCCTCGGCGTGGCGCTCTTCCCCGCCTCGTTCTCGCTGCGCGCCCGCTGGCTGGTCTTCGGCGCCACGATGCTGGCCGGCGCTGCCCTGCTGCCGTTCGCCTCGTCGGTCGCGGCGATGTGCGCCGTCCTACTCCTCATCGGCTGCGGCATCGGCCCGACGATGGTGACCCAGTACAGCCTCGGCGCCCTGCGCAGCCCCGTCGGTCGCTCTGCCACCGTCATGACCATCCTCGGCTCGGCCGTGATCGTCGGTCAGTCGCTGTCGTCGGCGGTGACCGGCACGCTGGCCGACCGCTTCGGCACCTCCGCCGCGCTGGCGATGCCGATCGTCGCCGCCCTGGTGGTCGTGGCCGCGGGCGTCGTGAACGCCGGGCTCTCGCCCCGGCCCGCCACCGCCGACGTCGAGGCCGGCGCGCCCGAGCTGCAGCTCGCTGGGCGCTGAGCCTCGATCCCGGAGCGCCGTCTCGGGCCGTGGCACGATGGCGCCCATGCAGCTGACGCTCGGGCCGGCCTGGACCCACGAGGTCTTCGTCGGGCTCGGCGTCGCGGTGGCCGCCGCGGTGTTCGTGCTGGAGGCGCGACGCCGCGGGCAGACCGACGAGCGGCTGGTCTACGTCGTCACCGGCGCCCTGGTCGGGGGTGCGCTGCTGATGCGGCTGGGCACCTGGGCCCAGCACCTCGACCTGCGGGCGAACGCCTCCCTGCCCGAGCAGTGGCTCTACGGCAACCGGTCGATCATCGGGGGGCTGGTGGGCGCCTGGCTGGGCGTGCACGTCACGAAGCGTCTCGTCGGCTACCGGCTGCGGACCGGCGACCTGTTCGCCCCGGCCGTCGCCCTCGGCATGGCCGTCGGCCGGATCGGCTGCCTGCTCACCGAGAAGCCGGGAACCCCGACCGGGCACGGGTGGGGGGTCCGGCTCGACGAGGCCGACGCCGACCGCTTCGGTCTCGCGGCCGGCGTACCCCTGCACCCGTCGTTCGCCTACGAGATCGCCTTCCACCTGGCGGCGTTCGCGGTGCTGTGGTGGTGGCTGCGGCGTGCCGATCTGCCGCCCGGCACCACCTTCGTCTGGTACGTCGCCGCCTACGGCATCTTCCGCTTCCTGGTCGAGTTCGTGCGCGGCAACGAGGTGGCCTGGGCCGGGCTCACCCGGCCGCAGCTGTTCCTGTTGGCGACCGTGCCGCTGGTGCTGGCCCGGATCGGGTGGCGGTGGCGGCGTGGTGCCTACCGTGGGCTGCGTCGTACGCCGGCCGGAGCGGTCGCGTGAAGGCGCCCCGTGGGGCGGGCATGCCGCTGCGCGGCGACCGGATCCACCGCTATGTCAACGCCTTCTGCCCGCTGTGCCACGAGGAGGAGCCGACCCGGCCACTCGACCAGGTGGCGCGACTCAGCGGGTGGTTGGTGGTCCGCGACGACCGGGTGTGGCTCGAGCGTGGCTGCGCACGGCACGGGCTCGTCCGCACGCTCTACGACGAGTCGCCGGAGATCCTGACCTGGCTGGAGCAGTGGACCGCGCCGACGAAGGTCCACACCCCCGATCTGCTCGGCAACTTCGCGCCCGTGCCCGCGGCGTACGCGAACGGACTGCCCGAGATGCAGACCCAGCACACGTGCATCCTGCTGGCCGACCTGCTCGACCACTGCAACCTGAAGTGCCCCACCTGCTTCGCCGAGTCCTCCCCGGCCCTGGCGAGCGTCGCCCCGCTCGCCGAGGTGCTGGCCTCGATCGACACCCGGATCTCCCGCGAGAACGGGCGCATCGACGTCCTGATGCTCTCGGGCGGGGAACCGACCCTCTACCCGCAGCTGGCCGAGCTCCTCGACGAGGTCGCACGGCGTCCGGTCGTGCGGATCCTGATCAACACCAACGGCCTGCTCCTCGCCCGCGACGACGCACTGCTCGACCTGCTCACCCGGCACCGTGAGCGGGTCGAGGTCTACCTGCAGTACGACGGCCAGAGCGCCGCGGCGTCCACCCACCACCGCGGCGCGGACATCCGGCGGTTCAAGGAGGACGCGATCGAGCGACTCTCGAGCCGGGGCATCTTCACGACCCTCACCATGACCGCCGCACTCGGCGTCAACGACGACGAGATCGGGTTCGTGGTCAAGCGCGCCCTGGACACCCCGTACGTCGGTGGCGTGACGATCCAGCCGGTCTTCGGCAGCGGCCGGTCGAGCGGCATCGACCCGCTGGACCGGCTCACCCACACCGGGGTGCTCGCACGGCTCGGTCCGCAGACCGGCGGACTCGTCGGGTGGCGCGACCTCACGGCGCTCCCGTGCAGCCACCCCCACTGCTGCTCGGTGGGCTACCTGCTGCGGGACGACGCCGGGACCTGGCGCTCGCTGGTGTCGCTGATCGGACCGGAGCGGCTCAAGCAGTGGCTCGACCTGGAGCCCGACCTGCTGGCCAACCGGATCGCCGACGACGCCATCCCGGCCGACCTGCGCAGGGTCGTGAAGGACTCCCTGCTCGACCTGCTCTCGGAGCAGTCCAGCCTCAGCCATCCGTCGATGGCGAACATCTGGCGTGACATCTGCCAGACCTGCGACCTCGGCATCGGCACGCTGGCCACGCTGGCCGCAGCGCGGCTTCCCGGGCAGCAGGAGCGGCTGCGCCGCCTGCTCGGGGAACGGGTCCTCCGGGTCACGGTCAAGCCGTTCATGGACATGAACACGATGATCGAGGAGCGGCTCACCCAGTGCTGCGTGCACGTGGCCACCGTCAACGACACGACCGGCGGCCACCAGTGCGCGCCCTTCTGTGCCCTGCAGGCGTGGGAGCCGTTGGCCCGCACCCGCCTGTCGACGGCGACGGGGGAGACCGCGTCGTGAGCGCAGCGGACGGCGACCCGCGCCTGGTGGCACCGGCCCGGGTGGAGCCGACGGACCGGACCGACGCCGAGCTGCCCGACCCCCTGCGGCTGTGCGTGTTCGCGACAGTGGCGCTGCTCGGCTGGTTGCTCGGCCCGGTGGCGCTCCTCGGGTTCGCGGCACTGGGCTTCGTCGGCTACGCCCGGGCGCGTCGGGCCGGGCTGCTGCGGTCGAGGTGCCTGCTCGGCGACACCCGGCTGGTGCTGGCCTATCTCGGTGCGCTCGTCGTCGCGGGCGGGGTCGGTGTGTGGTGGTGGATCAGGTGAGGGAGTCGAGATGAGCCAGCAGTTCCCGCCGGGGTACTTCCCGCCGCCGCAGCAGCGGCCGCCGGACAAGACCAACAAGCTGCTGGGCTACCTGCTCGGCGGACTCCTGATCGGCCCGATCCTCGCGGTGGGGTGCCCACTCCTGGGACTGGCGATCGGCAGCTCGTTCTCGACCCGGGCCAACGACTACGACGGCACACCGATCGGGATCGGTGTCGTCGGCGGGATCCTGGTCCCGCTGCTCCTGCCCATCCCGCTCCTCGCCCGGCCGGCCACCCGGCCCTGGGGTGTCGGCATCCTGGCCGGTGCGGCGCTGACGATGATCGTGTTCGGTGGCCTGTGCGCCGGGTTCATCTACCTGCTGTCCCAGGAAGGCTGACCGCGGTCCTGCAGCCCACCTGGGGGTGACAGGACCGCGGCCGCGGGTGCCTAGAACAGGTCGGGGACCGTCCAGCCGTCGAGGTCGTACTCGCCGAGGAACTCGTCGGCGAAGCCCTTCATCTGGTCGACGATGCCCCGGTTCTGGGCGGCGAAGAGTAGCTCGGCCTTCACGTTCTCGTGGTTGCCGGAGTAGTTGCGCTCGTACAGCTCGTGGCGACCGCCGAACTCGGTGCCGATCGAGTCCCACAGCGCCTTCATCACCTTGACCCGGTCGACGGCGGTGATGCCGTTGGAGCCGCGGACGTACTTGTCGAGGTACGGGCGCACCTCGGCGGACTTGAAGTCGGCGGCACCCGAGGGCAGGTAGATCAGGCCGGAGGCGACGTCCTGCTCGATGATCTCCTTGACCCGCGGGTAGCCGTGGATCATGAACATCCGGTAGGTCAGGCCGTACTCCAGCTTCGGGATGACCGCGTCGCCCACCCACGGCTCGGGGTCGCGGGCCATCGACTCGGTGAGCGACCAGAACAGGTTGCGCCAGCCGATGACCTCGCCGACCCGGGTCTGCACGCCGCGGAAGTCGCCCGACCCGGTCGTGTCCAGGGCCTTCATCAGCAGGCCGGCGATGAAGTCGAGCTTGACCGCGAGCCGGGTGCAGCCCTGGAAGGTGAACCGGGGCAGGAAGCCGGACTGCGGGAAGAACGCGTTGATCCGGTCGACGTCGCCGTACATGAAGACGTTCTCCCAGGGCACGAGCACCTTGTCGAAGACGAAGATGGTGTCGTTCTCGTCCATCCGGCTCGACAGCGGGTAGTCGAACGGAGTGCCGTGCTGCGCCGCCTGCTGCGTGTACGACGTGCGGCAGATCAGCTTCACGCCCGGCGCGTCCATCGGGACGGTGCAGATCAGCGCGAACTGCTTCTTGCGGATCGGCAGGCCGTAGTGGGCGATGAAGTTGTAGTTGGTGATCGCCGAGCCGGTGGCGACGACCTTGGCACCCGACACGATCAGGCCGGCGTCGGTCTCCTTCTCCACCTTCATGTACACGTCGCCGACCTCGTCCGGCGGCAGGTTGCGGTCGACCGGCGGGTTGATGATCGCGTGGTTCCAGTAGAGGACCTTCTCCTGCGACTCGCGGTACCACCGCTCGGCGTTGTCCTGGAAGGGCGCGTAGAGCTCCTTGTTGGCGTGCAGCGTGCCGAGGAAGCTGGCCTTGTAGTCGGGGCTGCGGCCCATCCAGCCCCAGGTCATCTTCGCCCAGCGCGCGATCGCGTCGCGCTCCTTGAGCAGGTCCGCGGACGACGTCGGGGTCTTGAAGAAGGGCATCGTCACGCCGCCGTTGCCGGTGTCCGTGGGGACGGTGAGCTCGTCGACGTGCGGGCCGGTGTGGAGGGCGTCGTACAGGCGGGCGGTCATCCGGATCGGGTTGCGGAACGCCGGGTGGGTGGTGACGTCCTTCACCCGCTCGCCCTGGAGGTAGATCTCCCGGCCGTCGCGCAGGCTCTCGACGTACTCGTCGCCGGTCATCGGCCGCGACGCGAAATTGGTCTGCTGGTTGGCCGGCGAGCCCGCGGCGGGGTTGACGGTCGGCGGGCCGTCGTCCGGTACGGCGGCGGACTCGGGGGCGAGGGTGTCGGTCATCGGGATCTCCTCAGTAGTGGGTGTCGGCCGGGACGAGCGCCCGTCCGTGGTGGGTGGGTGCGAACTCGGTGGTCGCGTCGAACCAGCCGGTGTGGGGGTCGTCCTGGCAGCCGAGCCACACGACGTCGGACGATCGGCCGCCGATCTGGTGGAAGGCGCTGTCGTGGAACAGCAGGGGCGGGCGTCCGGTGGTGAGGACGTCGACCACCTCACCGAGGAAGAGCAGGTGGTCGCCGCCGTCGTCGGTCCGCCAGGGTCGGCAGGTGATGGTCGCGGCGGTGCCGCGCAGGGTCGGCGCCGTCGTGCCGTCGCACCAGGGGAGCGGGTCGGGACTCGGCCGGCCGGCGAAGTGCATGGCGACGTCGACCTGGTCGGTGGCCAGGATGTTGACGGCGAAGGCCGCCCCGTCGAGGTACTGCGCCGCCTTGGACGTCCGGGTCAGCGCCACCTGGACCAGGGGCGGGTCCAGCGAGATCGGAGTGAACGCGGTGACGGTCGCGCCGTGGTGGGCACCGTCGGGCGTGCGACAGGTGATCACGGTGACGCCGGTCGCGAAGCGGCCGAAGGTCGACCGCAGGGTGCGCGGGTCCATGGGGGCTCCTCCGTGGGGCTCGGGGACCGCCGGTGATGGCGGTCACGCTGAGCCGGGACGCTAGGCCGGTACGACGGCGCCGGCGATCCGCTCCGCGAAGGCCCTGTCCGGATTGCGCAGCCGGTTGGATCGGGTGCGTTTTACGGATGACGGAGTTCGCCTACTGTGAGGGTCATCACGTCATGCGCCGCGTCGGAAGGGGGTCGACCATGAGCGCGATCGGGACGGTCTCCGCGTCGTCCGACCAGCTCGGCGACTTCTCCGACGCCGTCGCCCGTGCGTACTTCCCCCACCGGCTGCTGGTGAAGGGCCGGGCGACCGGGCCGGCCGACCTGCGCGCCGTCGACCTCGGGCCGGTGCGGCTGGCTCGGATCGGCTGGGGCTCGGAGGTCGCCGTCGAGTCCGACCACCCCGAGGCCTGGGCCGTCAACGTGCCCCGTAGCGGTGTGCTGGAGGCGCAGATCGGCGCCCACCACGTCCTCTCCCTCGACGGGCAGGCGACCGTCTGCCCACCCAACGAGGAGACCCGGATGACCCGGTGGTCGGCCGACTGCTCGATCGTCGGCATGCGCGTCGACCGGGCCTATCTCGTCGAGGAGGTGGCCGCCCTCGTCGGCCTCCAGACCGACCGGCTCCCGGCCCAGCTCGACCTGCGCACCGACGGCGGCCGCGCCTGGATCGGACTGCTCGCCTCGATCGGCACCGAGGCCCTGCGCAACCCCGCGCTGGCGCGCGACGACCGGGTCGCCCGCCGGCTCGCGGCGACGCTCACCGCGGCCTTCGTCGCGGCCTCCTTCCCCGAGGAGCCCGGCTGCGGCACGGTCCGGCCCCGGATCGTGTCCCGGGTCGTCGAGGCGATCGAGGCCGACCCCGCACGCGACTGGACCGCCGCCGAGCTGGCGCGCGAGGCCGGCGTCGGCATCCGGCGGCTCCAGCAGGGTTTCCAGCGCTATCTCGGCCACACCCCGACCCAGCACCTGCTCGCCGTCCGGCTCGAGCGGGTGCACACCGATCTGCTCGGCACGACCGAGGGGAGCGTGGCCGACATCGCCAGCCGGTGGGGCTTCACCCACCTGGGCCGCTTCGCGGCGTCCTACCGCGACCGGTACGGCGTCGCGCCGTCGGTCACGCTTCGCGGGCGCTAGCCGCCCTCCGCTCGAGCAGGGCGCGCTCGTCCGCGTTGCGGGTCCGCCGCGCCGCCTCGGTGAACGCCGCGGCCGCCTCGGCGTGCCGGCCGGCACGCTCGAGCAGGTCGCCGCGGACGCCGGGCAGCAGCGGCGAGTCGCGCAGCGCGTCGTCCGGCAGCGCGGCCAGCACCGCGAGCCCGGCGTCGGGACCTGCGGCGCGACCGTGGGCCACCGCACGGTTGACCTCGACGACGGGGCCGGGCGCGGCATTCGCCAGGACGTCGTACAGCCGGGCGATCCGGGACCAGTCGGTGGCCGCGGCGGTGGCGGCCTTCGCGTGCTCGGCGGCGATCGCGGCCTGGAGGTAGTAGCGCCCGATCGGTACGCCGCGCGCGGCGATCTCCTCGGCGCGGGCGAGGGCGGCCAGCCCGCGGTGGATGAGCAGCTCGTCCCACCGGCCGCGGTCCTGGTCGTCGAGCAGGACCGGCGCGCCGTCGGCGTCGGTGCGGGCCGGCAGGCGGGAGCCCTGGAGCTCGAGCAGTGCCTGCAGTCCGTGCGCCTCGGGCTCGCCGGGCGCCAGCTCGGCCAGCAGCCGGGCCAGCCGGATCGCCTCGACCACCAGGTCGGGGCGGGTCCAGTCGTCACCGGCCGTGGCGACGTACCCCTCGGTGAAGACGAGGTAGATCACGGCCATCGCGTCGTCGAGCCGCTCGGTGCGCTCGGCCCCGGTGGGCAGCTCCAGCTGGGCGCCGGCCTCGGCGAGGGTGCGCTTGGCGCGCGAGATCCGCTGGCCCATCGTGGCGTCGGGCACCAGGAAGCCGCGCGCGATCTCGGTCGTGGTCAGACCGCCGACCAGCCGCAGCGTCAGCGCGGCCCGCGACTCGGGAGTGAGCGCGGGGTGGCAGCACAGGAAGATCAGCCGCAGGACGTCGTCCTCGATGTGGTCCACCTGGGCGTCCAGGTCGGGCATCGGGCTCACCTCCCCCGCGGCTTGGGCGGCGTGGCCGAGCTCCTCGGTCTTGCGACGCAAGGTGTCGGCGCGCCGGATGTGGTCGATCCCGCGGCGCTTGGCCGTGGTCATCAGCCAGGCCGCGGGGTTGTCGGGGATCCCCTTGTCGGGCCACTGCTCGAGGGCGGCGACGAGGGCGTCCTGCGCGAGGTCCTCGGCGAGCTCGACGTCCCGGGTCATCCGGGCCAGTGCGCCGACCAGGCGGGCCGACTCGAGTCGCCAGGCGGCGGTGATCGCGTCGGCGGTGGTGGCGTCGGCCATGCGGCCAGCCTAGGGAGTCACTCCCTGGCCGGCCGCACGGCCGTCCTGCACCCGTCCTGAGCCGGGTCGAGCTCAGCGTGGAGTCACGCGTCGGCCGGCGTCGGCGCCTCGTCGGAAACCTGGCGCAGGGTCGCGACCATCTGGCACTCGGGCCAGTGCTTCGCGTGCAGGTCGGCGAACTCCCGCTGGTTGGCGATCGCCTCCTCGAGGGTGTCGAACTGCAGCAGCGCCCAGCCGCCCACGGCCTCCCGGGCCTCGGCGTACGGGCCGTCGACCCGGGTGACCTCGCCGGTGCGGACCACGAAGTTCACGGCGTCCTCGAGGCCGAACAGCCCGCCGCCGTCGAGGAAGTGGCCCTTCTGCGCGTGCTCGCCGATGTAGTCGCCCATCGCGTCGATCAGCGCCTGCGGCGGGTTGCCCTGTCCCTCTTCCATCCGCACGAGTCCCATGAAACGCGGCATCGTCATCAGTCCTTCGGTTCGTTGGTGGGTGTTTCCGAACCTACGTCGAACGACCGACGGCGCTTTCGACATCGAGCGAGAGATTGGTTCATCACGTTATGTAGGGGACCTGTCACTTCCCGTGCGGTGCTCGGCACGGGAAGTGTGGGTTCGCCTACACAACGTGATGAACCAGCGGCACCGGGCACCAGCGACGCGCTCGGCCCGGGGAACGCCGTCAGACGTTGCGGCGGTACTGCCCGCCGACCTCGAAGAACGCCTCGGTGACCTGGCCGAGGGAGCACACCCGGGCGGCGTCCATGAGGACGGCGAAGATGTTCTCGCCGGTGGTCGCGGCCTCCTTGAGCCGGGCGATGGCGGCGGTGGCGTCGTCGGTGTGGCGGGCCTGGAAGTCGCGCAGCCGGACCAGCTGGGAGTCCTTCTCCTCCGAGGTGGCGCGGGCCAGCTCGATCTCGTCGGGGGTGCCGTCGCCGGCGTCGGGCGCCCGGAAGGTGTTGACGCCGATGATGGGCAGGGTTCCGTCGTGCTTGCGGTGCTCGTAGAGCATCGACTCGTCCTGGATCCGGCCGCGCTGGTAGCCGGTCTCCATCGCGCCGAGGACGCCGCCCCGCTCCGAGATCCGGTCGAACTCGGTCAGCACGGCGGACTCCACGAGATCGGTGAGCTCGTCCACGACGTACGAGCCCTGCAGCGGGTTCTCGTTGGAGGCCAGGCCCCACTCGCGGTTGATGATCAGCTGGATCGCCAGCGCCCGGCGCACGGACTCCGTGGACGGTGTGGTGACGGCCTCGTCGTAGGCGTTGGTGTGCAGCGAGTTGGCGTTGTCGTAGATCGCGATCAGCGCCTGCAGCGTGGTGCGGATGTCGTTGAAGTCCATCTCCTGCGCGTGCAGGGAGCGGCCGGACGTCTGGACGTGGTACTTCAGCTTCTGGGAGCGCTCGTTGGCGCCGTACCTGTCGCGCATGGCGACGGCCCAGATCCGCCGGGCGACCCGACCGATCACGGTGTACTCGGGGTCCATGCCGTTGGAGAAGAAGAACGACAGGTTCGGGGCGAAGTCGTCGATGTCCATGCCGCGCGCGAGGTACGACTCGACGTAGGTGAAGCCGTTGGCCAGCGTGAACGCGAGCTGGCTGATCGGGTTCGCCCCGGCCTCGGCGATGTGGTAGCCGGAGATCGAGACGGAGTAGAAGTTGCGGACCTCCTGCTGGATGAACCACTCCTGGATGTCCGCCATGCAGCGCAGCGAGAACTCCGTGGAGAACAGGCAGGTGTTCTGGCCCTGATCCTCCTTGAGGATGTCGGCCTGGACCGTGCCGCGGATCGACTTGATCGCCTCGTAGGGGTCGATGCCCCGCTCGCGGGCCTGGTCCATCGCGGTGTTGAGGTAGAACGCCAGCACCGTCGGGGCGGGGCCGTTGATGGTCATCGACACCGAGGTCGTGGGGGAGAGCAGGTCGAAGCCGTCGTAGAGCGCCTTCATGTCCTCGAGCGTCGCGACGGAGACGCCGGACGTGCCGACCTTGCCGTAGATGTCGGGCCGCTCGTCGGGGTCGCGACCGTACAGGGTCACCGAGTCGAAGGCGGTGCTCAGACGGGTCGCGGGCTGGCCCTCGGAGAGCAGCCGGAACCGCTTGTTGGTGCGGAACGGGTCGCCCTCGCCGGCGAACATCCGGGCCGGGTCCTCGTCAGCCCGCTTGAACGGGAAGACCCCCGCGGTGAAGGGGAAGTGCCCCGGGAGGTTCTCGCCGCGCCAGTAGCGGACCAGCTCGCCGTGGTCCTCGAAGCGGGGTACGGCGACCCGCGGGACCCGGTTGCCCGAGAGGGACTCGCGGCCCCGGGTCGCCGTGTCCTCGTCGTACTGCGCGACGACACCCGGCCAGGCGGCGAGCTGGTCGCGCACGTCGAGCGGGAGGTCGTCGTTGGCGCGGGCGGCCGCGGCCGCGAGCTCCTCGATGTCGCCGAGCTCCTCGGCCACCGCGCCGAAGCGCTGCGCGCGGCGCACCTTGTCGACGAGGACGTCGGTCTCCGTGTGGTAGTCGCGCACGGTCTCGGCGATCTCCGCGAGGTAGCGGACCCGGTCGGCGGGCAGCACCTGCTGGATCCGGGTGGACCGCTTGCCCTCGACGGGCGCGAGCAGACCCTCCCCGGTGACGAGTCCCCGGGCGTCGAGGAGGCCGCGCAGGTGCTGGTAGAGCGCGGTGACGCCGTCGTCGTCGAAGGTCGCGGCGGAGGTGCCGAAGACCGGCATGTCGGCGGGCTGCTTGCCGAACGCCTCACGGTTGCGGACCAGCTGACGGCCCACGTCGCGCATCGCGTCGGCGGCGCCGCGGCGCTCGAACTTGTTGATCGCGACGGCATCGGCGAAGTCGAGCATGTCGATCTTCTCGAGCTGCGAGGCCGCGCCGAACTCGGGCGTCATGACGTAGAGCGAGGTGTCGACGAAGGGCACGATCGCGGCGTCGCCCTGGCCGATGCCGGGCGTCTCGACGACGACGAGGTCGAAGCCGGCGGCCTTGATCACGGTGAGCACGTCGGTCAGGTGCTCGGGCACCTCATGGGCACCGCGGGTGGCGAGGCTGCGGAAGTAGACCTGGTTGCGGTCGAGCCCGTGGCCGCTCAGGTCGAGGCTGTTCATCCGGATCCGGTCGCCGAGCAGCGCGCCGCCGCCCTTGCGCCGGGTCGGGTCGACGGCGAGCACCGCGACCCTGACCTTGTCCTGCTGGTCGACCCGCAGGCGGCGGACCAGCTCGTCGGTCAGCGACGACTTGCCGGAGCCGCCGGTGCCCGTGATGCCGAGGACCGGTACGGCGCGACCCTCCGCCGCCTCGGACAGCCGGTCGAGCAGACCCTGGTCGAGCTTGCCGAGCTCGGCGCCCGTGATGGCCCGCGCGAGCGCCGCGCGGTCGCCGCTGAGCACCTGCACGGCGGTGACGCCGCCGGTCTCCCACAGGTCGGTGTCGCAGGCCTCGACCACGGTGTTGACCATGCCCGGCAGGCCCAGGCGCTGGCCGTCCTCGGGCGAGAAGATGGTGACGCCCGAGTCGCGCAGCCGGTTGATCTCGTCGTGGACGATGACGCCACCGCCGCCGCCGACGACCTTGATGTGGCCGGCGCCGCGCTCCCGGAGCAGCTGGGTGAGGTACTCGAAGTACTCCACGTGTCCGCCCTGGTACGACGACACGGCGATGCCCTGCACGTCCTCCTCGATCGCGGCCTCGACCACCTCGGCGACCGACCGGTTGTGCCCGAGGTGGATCACCTCGCAGCCCTGGCTCTGGAAGATCCGGCGCATGATGTTGATCGAGGCGTCGTGGCCGTCGAACAGGCTGGACGCCGTCACCAGGCGGACGGGGTGCTGCGGGACATGCAGGGCGTGCTCGGGCATCGGTCCTCCAAACTCCTTGGACCTCCGATAGTAGGACGTCCAAGTAATCTGGAAAAGTCCTTGGCCGCCATTCACCCGGATAAGGTCTGGCGCATGCCCGAGTCCCGCCTGCCGTTCGACCCGATCGACCGTGCCGGCGATCTGTGGGAGAAGCACTTCGGCGACGCGACCGCGATGCGCCTGGCGACGTCGGTCATGCGGGTCCAGCAGCTGATGATCGGCGCGCTCGACGCGGCGCTCAAGCCGTTCGGGCTGACCTTCTCCCGCTACGAGGTGCTCGTGCTGCTGCTCTTCAGCCAGCACGGCTCGCTGCCGCTCAGCAAGATCGGGGAGCGGCTGATGGTCCACCCCACCTCGGTCACGAGCGCGATCGACCGCCTCGAGGCCCAGGGATTCGTGGTCCGCGTTCCCGACGAGGCCGACCGCCGTCGTACCCTCGCCCGGCTCACCCCCGAGGGTCGGGCCGTCGTCCGCAAGGCCACCACGGCGGTCAGCGCGATCGACTTCGCCGTCACCGGTCTGAGCGGCGACCAGCAGTCCGCCGCCTACGGCCTGCTGCGACAGCTGCGGCAGGCCTCGGGCGACTTCGCGGACTGACGCTCGTCCGGGTCCTGCGGTCAGCGGCCGTCAGTAGACCGTGATCCGCAGCGCCCGCATCTTCGCGTAGAGGGTGGTCCGCGAGATCCCGAGCGCCTGGGCCGCCTTGACCTTGTTGCCGTCGTGCTCGCGCAGCGCCTCCACGATGACGGTGCGCTCGGCCCGGTCGATGGGGGCCAGGCGGCGGGCGGGCTCCTGGGCCCGGTAGGCCTCGGGGAGCACGTCGAGGACGACGGCGCCGGTGCGCTGGCGGCGTACGACGTGCTCGACGACCGCGCGCAGCTCGCGGAGATTGCCCGGCCAGGGCTGGGAGGAGAGGGCGCCGAGCGCGCCGGGCGTGAAGTGGAGCGACGGGTCCGCACCGAGCTCGACGAGCATGGCGCGGACCAGCTCGGGGATCTCCTGGGGGCGGCCGGAGAGCGGGGTGAGCAGCCGCCGCTCGGTGCACTCGCCGGCCAGGGCCGCGGCGCGTCCGGTGAGGGCGTCGAGGGGACCGCCGACCAGGACCAGCCGCGGCGCGCGGTGCTCGGCCAGGTGGGCGGCGACGAGGTCGAGGAGGTCGTCGGGCAGCAGGTCGAAGCCGTCGACGCACACCGTGCCCTGTCCCGCCCGGACCAGGGCGGCGAAGTTGCGGGCCCAGGCGTCGGAGCCGTCGAGCAGGGCGGAGGCGGCGCTGAGGACGGCGACCGGCTGGAGGTCGGCGAGGCGGCGGGCCTCGGTCGAGCGCCCGGAGCCGGGCGGGCCGGACACCAGCAGGGGAGCGTGGGTGGCGGGCGTCTCCGCGGCCGGGCGGGCGCGTGGGGGATCGCGGTGCGGCTCGACGTGGAGGAGCGCACCGCCGCGGGCGCCGCCGACCCGCGCGGCCTCGACCCGGACCTCCAGCCCGGACTCGAGGGTCAGGTCGATCGACGCGTCGCCGCGCACGTCCGAGGCCAGCATCCGCAGCAGCGCCAGGTCGGTCGACCCGAGCAGGTCCGCGGCGGCCTGGTTGGACATCAGCAGGTCGTGGCCGATCGCGACCACGGCCCGCCGCCGGCTGGCGGCGGCCTGGAAGGCGGCGAGCAGCCGCTTCTCCGAGACCCGGCTGCCGTCCAGCAGCCGCTGCTCGATGTCGGCGACCGCCCGGGCCACCAGCGGCGGCAGCAGCGGACTGGCCTCCTCCATCAGCGCGGTGATGTCGAGGACCCCCTCGATCCGGCGGGTCGTGGGGTGGAAGATCGGGTGGCCGTAGCAACTGAACCGCCGCAGGGCCACGGCGAAGTGCTCGCGGCCGTTGACCGAGATGCTGGTGCGGGTCTCCAGCACCGTGCCGAGGGCGTTGGTGCCGACCGCCTCCTCCAGGAGGGACGCACCCACGTCCACGCCGAGGTTGTCGAAGGCGCGGCGGGCACCGCTGTCCCCGCACCAGCGCTGCGCGATCCGGCCGTCGCGGTCGACCAGGAGGGTGCCGAACATGGTGCCCTCCAGCTGCTCGTTGAGCTCGTCGAGCACGGGGGAGGCAGCCATCTGCAGCGGCGTAGTGTGGTCGACGTCGCCGTACGTCAGGTGGTCCAGCGCCGACCCCGGGGTCAGCCCGGCGAGCTCGGCGCGTCGCCAGGACTCCGCGATCGGGTCGCGGAGGTCGTGCGTCTTCGTCGTCACGCGTCTCTCCCTGCGTCGGCTCACGACGGCTCGTGGCGGCCGTCACAGTATGCGGAGCAGGGTTGGGAGGCGGTTGTCCAGTTTCTGAACACTCGCGCGCGGCCGGTCTTGCGAGTGTGGCGGGCGTCACCCACCCCGCCCCACCAGCCCTTCCCGGCGCGAGATCAGGAGAACCCTCATGAAGACCAAGGCCGCAGTCGTCTACGAGACCGGCAAGCCGATCGTGATCGAGGAGCTGACCCTCGACAAGCCGCGCGAGGGCGAGGTGCTCATCCGCTACACCCATGCCGGCCTGTGCCACTCCGACGTCCACATCGCCCACGGCGACCTGGAGGCGCGGCTGCCGATGGTCCTGGGCCACGAGGGCGCCGGCATCATCGAGGAGGTCGGCCCCGGCGTCACCCGGGTCAAGGTGGGCGACCACGTCGTGTGCTCGTTCATCCCCAACTGCGGCACCTGCCGCTACTGCGCCAACGGCCAGCAGTCGATCTGTGACATGGGCGCCACCATCCTCGACGGCTACCTGCCCGGCGAGCGGTTCCCGATCACCGGCCCCGAGGGCCAGTACGGCGCGATGTGCATGCTCGGCACGTTCAGCCAGTACGGCGTCATCCACCAGAACTCCTGCGTCAAGGTGGACGACGACCTGCCGCTCGAGAAGGCCGTGCTGGTCGGCTGCGGTGTCCCGACCGGTTGGGGCGCGGCGGTCAACACCGCGGAGGTCAAGGCCGGTGAGACCGTCGTCATCATGGGCATCGGCGGCATCGGCATCAACGCCGTCCAGGGGGCCGCGCTGGCCGGCGCCAAGAACGTGATCGCGATCGACCCGCTCGCCAACAAGCGGGAGAAGGCGATGGAGCTCGGCGCCACGCACGCCTTCGAGTCGGCCGAGCTGGCCATGGAGACGATCACCAACCTGACCCGCGGCCAGATGGCCGACTCGGCGATCCTGACGCCCGGCCTGATGACCTCCGAGATCGTCTCCGACGGCTTCAACGCGGTGGGCAAGGGCGGCAAGGTCGTGCTGACCGGTCTCAACAAGCTGGAGGAGACCAACATCCAGCTGCCCGGCTCGGTGCTCACCCTCTATCGCAAGGAGCTGCGCGGCAGCCTCTTCGGCGACTGCAACCCCACGGTCGACATCCCGCGGATCCTCGGCCTCTACCAGGCCGGTGACCTCAAGCTCGACGAGATCGTCACCCGCACCTACACCCTCGACCAGGTCAACGAGGGGTACGACGACCTCCTCAACGGCAAGAACATCCGCGGCGTGGTCATCCACGAGCACTGATGACCGCAGTGCTCGCGGCGCTCGCGGTCGTCGACCGGGCGCGGGAGACCGAGCTCCTCGAGGCGGCGCTGGCCAGTGGCGCCCACGTCGTCCTCGAGGGCCCTCCCGGCACCGGCAAGACCACCCTGCTGCGCCGGGTCGCCGCCGCCCGGGACCGCTCGTTCGCCCTCGTCGAGGGCAACGCCGAGCTGACCCCGGCCCGGCTGGTCGGCCACTTCGACCCCGCCCTGGTGCTCAGCCGGGGCTACCAGCCGGACGTCTTCGTCGACGGTCCCCTGCTCACCGCGATGCGCGAGGGCGGCCTGCTTTACGTCGAGGAGCTCAACCGGGTGCCCGAGGAGACCCTCAACACCCTGCTCACCGTGATGTCCGAGCGGGAGATCGCGGTGCCCCGCCTCGGCGGGGTCCGCGCGGAGCCGGGCTTCGCGGTCGTCGCCGCGATGAACCCGTACGACGCCGTCGGCACCGCCCGGGTGTCGTCGGCCGTCTACGACCGGACCTGCCGGATCGCGATGGGCTACCAGTCGTCCGACGCCGAGGCCCAGATCCTGGCGCAGCGGGCGCCGGTGCCGTCCGAGGACTGGCGGGACCGCGCGGTCGCGCTGGTCCGGGCGACCCGCGAGCACCCCGAGCTGCGGGTGGGCTCGTCGGTGCGCGGCACGATCGACCTGGCCGGGATCAACCATCAGCTGGCCCGCGCCCGCGGCGTCGCCGAGGGCGATTGGCAGGCCGGACTCGATGCCGCGCTGGTGGCGCTGAGCGGTCGGGTCCGGGTCGACGAGTCGTCGACCCGGTCGCCCGAGGAGGTCATCGTCGAGCTCTACGCCGAGCACTTCGGCCCGGCCCCCTCCGGCGACGCGGCGGACGAGGGAGAGGAGCCGCGCTCGGGGGAAGCCTGAGCCCGCCCCCCGCGGGGGCGGGCGGCACCCCACCGACACCTCCGTCCGCCTCCCGCCGGGGCCGGCCGGACCGGACCCACGGCCGGTCGGAGCTGGCCCGCAACCCGCGCTTCGAGGAGCTGTCGCCGGAGGTCGGCGAGCTCGACGTCGAGGCCGTCGAGGCGGCCGTCGCCGAGGACCCGGACGACGTCCTGCCGCTGCTCGCGCTGATGAGCCGGGCCACCGACCCCGCGTTGCGGGCGCGGGTGCAGGCACTCGTGCCGCGACTCGTGCTGGCGCGGGCACGCAGCGGTCCGCACGGCCGGATCGGCGCCGGCCGGCTGCGGCCGGTGCGGGCCGACCGCGGCGGCGACCTCGACCTCGACGCCTCGCTGGAGGCGGTCGCGGTGGCGCGCGGCGAGGGGCGCCCGCCGGCCCTCGGCGAGCTCACCGCGTCGGCCTGGGAGCGGCCCGCCACCGCGCTGTGCCTGCTCGTGGACCGCTCCGGCTCGATGGACGGACGGCGGCTCGCGACGGCGGCGATGGCGGCCGCGGCGTGCGCACTGCGTGCGGCCGAGTCCGGCGGCGAGCTCGCGGTCGTGGCCTTCGACCGCCGGGCCGAGACGGTCGCTGCGCTCGGTACGGCGAGCCCGGCCCGTCGGACCGTCGAGCGAGTCCTGGGCCTGCGCGGCCATGGCATGACCTCGCTCGACGCGGCCCTGCGTGCCGCCCGGGACCAGCTCGCCGGCGCGCGGGCGCGGCGCCGGATCACGGTGCTGCTCTCCGACTGCCGGGTCACCGACGACGTCGACCCGCTGCCGGCCGCGCGCGGGCTCGACGAGCTGCTGGTCGTCGCACCGGCGTCGGACGACGAGGAGGCCCGTCGC
The DNA here is from genome assembly GCF_030929495.1 of Nocardioides sp. LHD-245. Taxonomy (GTDB): domain Bacteria; phylum Actinomycetota; class Actinomycetes; order Propionibacteriales; family Nocardioidaceae; genus Nocardioides. The sequence continues at coordinate 97,643 of NZ_JAVFWN010000003.1, forward strand.
TTCGCCCGGGAGGCCGGTGCGCGGGTCGCCTCGCTCGAGCGGCTCGCCGAGCTGCCGGCGGTGCTCGACCTGCTGCTCGCGCCCTGAATGTCCAGAAGCTGAACACCGCCGCCCCGTGGGCCGGACGACGCTCGCACCGCACCTCACCCATCCCCAACGGAGGAACCATGACCGACCTGCTCGTCCCCACCGACCACGCCGCGCTCCCCGCGGTGCGCGACTGGCTCGCCCGTCCCAAGGGCCTGTTCATCGGCGGCTCCTGGGTGGCGGCGGCCTCCGGCCGCACCTTCGAGACCCGCGACCCGGCAACCGGCCAGGTGCTCACCCGGGTCGCCCACGGCGAGGCCGAGGACGTCGACCGGGCCGTCCGCGCGGCCCGGACCGCCTTCGAGGGCGAGTGGGCACTGTGGACGCCGGCCCAGCGCCAGCGCCTGCTCTTCCGGATCGGCGAGGCGATCTACGACCACGCCGAGGAGCTCGCCCAGCTCGAGTCGCTCGACAACGGCAAGTCCGCCGGCGTCGCCCAGGCCGTCGACATCACCTGGGTCGCCGAGCTGTTCCAGTACTACGCCGGCTGGGCCACCAAGATCGAGGGGCGCACCATCCCGGTCTCCGTCCCGTGGGCGCCCGGCACCCAGTGGCACGCCTACACGCTGCGCGAGCCGGTCGGTGTGTGCGGCGCGATCGTGCCGTGGAACTTCCCGCTGCTGATGGCCGCCTTCAAGATCCCGGTCGCGCTCACCTGCGGCAACACCGTGGTGCTCAAGCCGGCCGAGGACACCCCGCTCACCGCGCTCCGCCTCGCCGAGATCATGGCCGAGTGCGGCCTGCCGGACGGCGTCTTCAACGTCGTGACGGGCTACGGCGACGCCGGGGCCGCGCTCGCCGGTCACAACGACGTCGACAAGATCGCGTTCACCGGGTCGACCGAGGTCGGCAGGCTCGTCGTCGACGCCGCCAAGGGCAATCTGAAGAAGGTCTCGCTCGAGCTCGGCGGCAAGAGCCCCCAAGTCGTGTACGCCGACGCCGACCTCGATCTCGCCATCCCGGGCACCGCCTCGGGCTTCTTGTTCAACCACGGCCAGACCTGCACCAGCGGCACCCGCCTGTTGGTCGAGGACCGGATCTTCGACGAGTTCACCCAGGGCGTCGCCGAGGTCGCCGCCGCGAGCAAGCTCGGCCCGGGCCTCGACCCGACCTCCACCGTCGGCCCGCTGGTGTCGCAGACCCAGCTCGACCGGGTCCTCGGGTACGTCGACCAGGGACTGCGCGACGGCGCCCGGGCCCTCACCGGCGGCGCCCGCCACGGGGACACCGGCTACTACGTCGAGCCCACCGTCCTGGTCGACGTCGACTCCTCGTTCAGCGTCTACCGCGAGGAGATCTTCGGGCCGGTCGTCGTCGCCACCCCGTTCAGCGCGGAGCGCGGGGTCGCGGCGGCGGCCAACGACACGCCGTACGGGCTGGCCGCCTCGGTGTGGACGAGGGATGTCACCAAGGCACATCGCACCGCGCGCCAGATCAAGGCGGGCACGGTGTGGATCAACTGCCACAACGCCTTCGACGCCGCGATGCCCTTCGGCGGCTACAAGCAGTCCGGCTGGGGCCGCGAGCTCGGCGCGTCGGCGATCGACGCCTACACCGAGCAGAAGTCGGTCAACGCACTGCTGGCCTGACCGTCCACCCCCTCCTCCCGCTCCGGCGCGGTGCCCTCGATCGAGGGTGCCGCGCCGGGCGGCTCGCGACGAGAGTGAGCACCATGAGCACGACGACTGCCGTCTCGTCCACCGCGCTGCGCGCCGCCCGCGACGGCCTGCTGTCCCGCCGCACGTCGTACGCCGCGGCGGTGGCGGACTTCGCCTGGCCGGACGTCGGTCCCACCTTCAACTTCGTGCACGACTGGTTCGACGGCTTCGCGCGCGAGAACGACCGGCCGGGCCTGGTCATCGTGGAGGAGGACGGCAGCCGGGCGGCGTACTCCTTCGGCGAGCTGGTCACCCGCTCCGAGCAGGTCGCCGCGCACCTCGCCGCGCAGGGGGTCGGCCGCGGCGACAGCGTCGTCGTGATGCTCGGCAACCAGGTCGAGCTGTGGGAGTCGATGCTGGCGCTCATCCGGCTGGGCGCGGTGATCATGCCGACCACGACCGCGGTGGGGCCCGCCGAGCTGGTCGACCGGCTCGGCCGCGGCGCCGCGCGGGCGGTCGTCTGCAACGCCGCTGACGCCGCGAAGTTCGACGAGGTGCCGGGCGACTACGCGCGCCTCGCCGTGGGGAAGGCGCCGGCGGGCTGGCAGGCCTACGGGGCGGCGTACGACACCCCGGCGGCGCCGCTGCCACACCCTGGCAACGCGAGCGGCGACCGGCTGCTCCTCTACTTCACGTCCGGGACGACCTCGCGTCCCAAGCTCGTCGAGCACACCCACGTGTCCTACCCGGTCGGCCACCTGTCGACGATGTACTGGCTCGGCCTGCAGCCGGGCGACGTGCACCTCAACATCTCCAGCCCCGGGTGGGCGAAGCACGCCTGGTCCAACTTCTTCGCGCCGTGGCTCGCGGAGGCGACCGTGTTCGTCTACAACTACGCCCGCTTCGACCCCGCCGCGCTGCTCGACCGGCTGCGGGCGGAAGGGGTGACCACCTTCTGCGCGCCGCCGACGGTGTGGCGGATGCTGATCAACGCCGACCTGTCCGGCGGCCCCGGGGCGCTGCGGGAGGCGATCGCCGCGGGCGAGCCGCTCAACCCCGAGGTGATCAGCCAGGTCGAGCGGCGCTGGGGCCTGACCATCCGCGACGGCTTCGGCCAGACCGAGATGACCGCGGCGATCGCGAACACCCCGGGCCAGCCGGTGAGGTCCGGCTCGATGGGTCGCCCGCTGCCCGGCGTACCGGTGGTACTCGTCGACCCGCTGACCGGCGCCGTCGTCGACGGCGTGGGGGAGGGCGAGATCTGCCTGGACCTGCATGGCAGCCCGGCCGGCGCGCCGCTGACGCTGATGACCGGCTACCAGGGTGACCCCGAGAAGAACGCCGACGCCATGGCCGGAGGCCGCTACCACACCGGCGACGTCGCGGCCCGGGACGAGGACGGCTACATCACCTACGTCGGCCGCACCGACGACGTCTTCAAGGCCTCCGACTACAAGATCAGCCCGTTCGAGCTGGAATCGGTGCTCATCGAGCACCCCGCGGTCGCCGAGGCGGCGGTCGTCCCGGCGCCCGACCCGGTGCGGCTGGCCGTGCCCAAGGCGTACGTCGCGCTGGTGCCGGGCGCCGAGGCGTCGGCGGCGACCGCGGAGTCGATCCTGAGGTACGCCCGCGAGCACCTCGCGCCCTTCCTGCGGGTGCGCCGCCTGGAGTTCTACGAGCTGCCCAAGACCATCTCCGGCAAGATCCGCCGGGTCGAGCTGCGCCAGCGCGAGACCGAGGTCGAGGGGGCACGCCCGGCCGGGGAGTTCCGTGACGAGGACTTCCCCGGGCTGAAGGGCTGATCCGGCTGGCGTCGTACCGGACATCCGGGTCGTGATCCCGGTGGATTCACGACCCGGATGTCCGGTACGACCGGGGACCTCAGCCGTAGGTGTAGAACCCGCGGCCGGTCTTGCGACCGAGCAGCCCGGCCTCGACCATGCGGGCGAGCAGCGGCGGGGCGGCGTACAGGGGCTCCTTGAACTCCTCGTAGAGCGACTCGGCGACGGCCTTGACCGTGTCGAGGCCGATCAGGTCGGCGAGGGCGAGCGGGCCCTGCGGGTGGGCGGCGCCGAGGACCAGGCCGTGGTCGATGTCCTCGGCGGAGGCGAAGCCGGACTCGAACATCCGGATGGCGGAGAGGATGAACGGGATCAGCAGGGCGTTGACGACGAAGCCCGCGCGGTCCTGGCAGTCGATGGCGGTCTTGCCCAGGTCGTCCTGCACGAAGGCGCGGGCCCGCTCGGTGGTGGCCTCGTCGGTCATCAGCGACGGGACGAGCTCGACCAGCTTGAGCACGGGGACCGGGTTGAAGAAGTGGACGCCGAGCACATGGCTCGGCCGCTTCGTGGCGACGGCGAGCTTCATGATCGGGATCGACGACGTGTTGGAGGCGAGGATCGCGTCGGGGCTGGTGACGATCTCGTCGAGGCGGCGGAACAGGTCGGTCTTGGCCTGCTCGTCCTCGACGATGGCCTCGATGACGATGTCGCGGTCGGCGAGCTCGGCGAGGTCCTCGACGACGCGGACGTTCGCGAGGACGGCGTCCGCGGACTCGATCTTGCCGCGGCTCTCGGCGCGCTTGAGCGAGCTCTCGAGACGCTGGCGGGCGGCCTCGGCGGCGGCGGGGGAGGACTCGACGACGATCACGTCCTTGCCGGCGCGAGCGTTGACCTCCGCGATGCCCGACCCCATCAGGCCGCCGCCGACCACTCCCACACGCGCGATGCTCGTCATCAGGTTCCCCTCGTTCGTCGGCCGCGTGCCGGTCGCCGGGCCGTTGCTAGGACGTCCTAGCAAACGTACGGGTGACCGGCGAGTAGTGCCAGCCGGGGTCTCGTCGCGGCGGGACTCGGTCCCGTCAGTCGAGGGCGTCGGTCACGGCGGCGACGATCGCCTCGGACGTCCGCTCGACCATGGTGAGCACGGTGCGGAACCCGGCGTCTCCACCGTAGTAGGGGTCCGGCACCTCACCGCCCGGCTCCTCCGGGTCGAAGTCGCGGAACAGGCGGACCCGCGCCGGGTCGGACTCGCCGAGGGAGCGCAGGTCGCGCAGGTTGTCGCGGTCCATCGCGAGCACCAGGTCCTGCTCGTCCAGCCAGGACGCGAGCACCTGCTGCGCGCGATGCCGGCTGGCGTCGTACCCCTCGGCGCCCAGGAGCGCCGCCGCCCGGCCGTCCATGGGGTCGCCGGCGTGCCAGTCGCCGGTGCCGGCGCTGACCACCGCCACCCGGTCGTCGAGTCCGGCGTCGGTGACACGGGCGGTCAGGACGACGTCGGCCATCGGCGAGCGGCAGATGTTGCCGAGACACACGAGCGCGATCCGGTACTGCCCCGGCGTGCGGGGCGGGGGAGCGGCGAGCATCGGCTCAACCATGGACTCGGGCTCAGTCGTCGACGCCGACGATGGCGTCGAGGAACCACGTCGTGATGCTGATGATGATCGAGCCCCAGACCGCCGGCCAGAAGCCCTCGACGTGGAAGCCGATGTCGACGGCGTCGGCCAGCCAGGCGGTCAACCGCAGCAGGAGGGCGTTGAGGACGATGAGGAACAGGCCCAGCGTCACGAGGATGAACGGGATCGACAGCAGGGTCAGCAGCGGCTTGACGAAGGCGGTCACCACGCACGAGATGAGCGCGACCCCGACGAGCGGCAGCCACTTGTCGTCGAACTCGGCGCGGCCCGAGGTCGCGCCCTCGAACCAGATGCCGTCGATCAGCTGCGCGGCGACGGCGAGGGCCGCGGCGGTGATCGCCCAACGGGACAGGAAGGCCAGCATGCGGCCAGTGTTGCAGAGGCCCCACCGGTCCCGCGAGGACCCGGCCGCGCCGATGCGGCCGGGCCGCTACTCCAGTCCGAGCGCCTCGATGATCTCGACCTGGGCGTCGTCGATGTGCGCGCGCAGGAACGCGTGAGCGCCAAGGGGGCCCTCGATCCGGTCCGCCTCGAGCAGCTCGACCAGGCCCTCGTGGGACTCCGCCTCGTCGTGGGCGTTGCGGTGCATCCGCTCCACCTGTGCGAGCGCCAGCTTGAGCTCGTCCATCAGGGTCTCGGCCATCTGCACCAGCCGGGCGCTGCCCGTCAGCGCCACCAGAGAGACGTGGAAGGCGAGATGTCGCTCGTTGAGCTGCTCGTAGGACGCCTCCCCGTCGCGGACCGCCGCGGTGTAGGCGTCGAGGGTGGTGCGCACCCGTGCCCGTCGTACGGCGTCCGCGGTGGGCCACGCCTGCACCCCGGCGCCCTCGAGCACCCAGCGTGCGCGGCACACGTCGCGGACCGATTCGGCGCGCGGTGTGGCGACCATGACCCCACGGTGCGGCTCGCGGGTCGCCAGGCCCTCGGCGACCAGCACCGTGAGCGCCTCGCGGACCGTCGGCCGGGACACGCCGAGGGACTCGGCGAGGGCGACCTCGCGCAGCGGCGTCCCGCTCTCCAGCTCGCCCTCGAACACCGCCCGCCGCACCTCCGCGGCGACCCGGGTGACCGTCGAGGCGTGCTCGACGCTCAGCGGGGTGAAGACTCCGGCCATGACCCCATTGTGCAAGCACCGGGCCCCGTAGGCTGACCCCGTGCCTCCCGAGCTCCCGACCGACGGCCCGTCCCTCGAGGTGGGCGGGGGCCGGAGTCTGCGCGCCGTGATCGCCGTGGGCGGGGTGCTCCTGGTGGTGGCGATCGTCGCCGCCGCGGCCTTCCTGCTGGCCGGGCGCGACGGGGACGACGACGGCGGCCGGGTCGGCCAGGACACCAGCAGCACGGTGCCCGAGGCCCCGGCGTCGGGGTCGACCCTCGACCTGCCCACGATCGACGCCTCCGACTTCCCGAGCGACCTGCCGACGACCGTGCCCACGATGCCGTCGAGCAGGCTGCCGAGCCTGCCCGCGCCACCGGCCGACAAGCCGACCAGGGTTCCGACCGGCTACCCCACGGGTATGCCCTCCGAGATCCCGGACTTCCCCACCGACCCCGCTGACATGGACTCCTGGTTCTCCGACTACCTCGAGCAGATGGGCCCCTGATGAGCCAGCCCCCGCCGCCGTACGGCGCCCCGCCGCCCCCGCCCCCGGCCGGACCCCCGACCGGTCCGCCCCCGAGCGGTCCGCCGAGCGGTCCGCCGAGTGGCCCGCCGAGCGGTCCCTTCGGCGGTCCGCCGCCGTTGCCGCCGCCCGGCGGTCCCGGCGCTCCGGAGCGCGGCTCGGGCAAGGGGCTGTGGATCGTGCTCGCCGTCGTCGGCGCGGTCCTCCTCGTCGGCGTGATCGTCGGCCTGATCGTGGTCCTGTCCGACGACGATGACGGCGATGGTGACGGCCGGGGCGACGACAGCTCCGCCGGTGGACCGGAGGACGTCGTCGAGGACCTCGTCGACGCCGCCGAGGACGGCGACTGCGCGGCGGCGGAGCGCCTGCTCACCGAGCAGGCGAAGGCCGCGGACCCGTGCCGCTCCGAGGCCTTCGAGCTGCTCGCCACCGAGGACGTCGAGTCCGAGGTCCACGAGGCCAGCATCGACGGCTCGACCGCCAGTGTGCAGGCGGACTTCAGCAGCCCGGCCGGCAGCGCGACGTACACCTTCCTGCTCGAGGAGGTCGACGGGACCTGGCTGGTGTCGTCCTATGCGCCCGCCCGGACGACGGGCTCCGAGGACCCGGACGCCGGCTCCACGGATGGTCCCGGCGGCGGGGTCAGCCTCCCGCCCACCTCGGGCGCGAGCCCGTCGGCCGGCGGCTCCAGCACGGCCGACGCCGTCCCCGACGAGCCGGGCGCGGTCGTCCAGGCGTTCTTCGACGCCGCCTTCGCCGGGGACTGCGCGACCGCCGAGGACCTCGTGACGTCGGCGTACCTCAGCAAGGGCGGCCAGTGCAGCGCCGACCAGATCCCGACCGGCCTGGGCGACCTCGTCACCTACGAGGTCGGCCCGGCCCAGGTCGACGAGGCCGCGGGCACCGCGACGGTGCAGGTCGAGGTCTCCGTCCAGGGCACCAGCCAGGACTTCCGGATCGACCTGGCCCGCGAGGACGGTCGTTGGAAGATCGACAAGGCCGGCTGACCGGCGCTCGTCCGGCATCCTGACCGCGTGCGCTCCCTCATCGCCACGGTGGCCGTCCTGCTCGCCACCCTCCTCGCGCCCCTGGCCATCGCGGGCACCTGGCTGACCGCCCGCATCGACGACCGGGACGAGTACGTCGACACGGTGGCCGGCCTCGCCGACGACCCGACCGTGCGCCGGGTCCTGGCCGACGCCGCCGCGGACGGCGCGATCGAGGCGCTCCAGCAGTACTCCCCGGTCGGGCTGCCCGCCGCGGCGCGGGACTGGGCCCGGGCCGCCGCCACCGTGGTCGTCGAGAGTCCCGAGTTCCCGTCGTTCTGGCGCACGGCCAACGCTGACCTCCACGACCAGGTGCTCACGATCCTGGAGGACCCCGACGCCCCGGCCGACGGCTCGGTCACCGTCGACGCGAGCCTGCTCCTCGCCCAGGTCCTCCTGCAGCTCCAGGACCGGGGGATCCCGGTCGGGCTGCTGCCCGACATCCCGCTCCAGGTGCCCGTGGAGCGGGAGGCGAAGGTCGCGGAGGCCGGCCCGGCGTACCGGACCCTCGCCGGCGTCGCCCGGGTCCTGCCGTTCGCGTGGCTGGGCCTGGTCGCGCTCGCGCTGCTGGCCGCCCGCGGCTGGCGGGGCCGGTGCCGGGCGGTCGGCGTCGCCCTGCTGGGCGTGGGCCTGGCGGCCGTGGCGCTGCAACTGGCCGCCGAGCCGCTCGCGTCCGCCGCGCTGGACCGGGTCGAGGTGGAGCGCCGCGAGCTCGCCGGCGTCCTGCTCGACACCGTCGTCGGCTCGCTCGAGCCCTACGCGCGCGGCTTCCTGCCGGCGGCCCCGGCCGGCCTGGTCCTCGTGGTCCTCTCGCTGTGGTCGCGTCGTCGCGACGAATCGCCGTACGAGACCAGCCATGGACGCTGACGCCTGACGGCTCCGTCCAGAGTCCTCCCAGCTACAGCTCACGACCTATCGGCTGCCGCTGGCTACCTCGCTGGTTCCGGTTGTGGGCGGCCACCGAGATGCGTAGCGCCGAATGTCTCGTCGTGGCCGGGCTCGAACCAGAGGCCGCCGACGCCGGTCCGGTACGACGTGCCGGCCGCGACAAGTGGGGTTCCGTCCGGGGCGCGGAGCTCGATGTAGATGCCCTCGTAGTCCAGGGGACTGCCTGCCAACGCATCGCGAAGGTTGTCCATGGTCCAGCCCGGGGCCTTGTCGGCACCACGAGTGCGGAGGATGACGATCGGTGCCGGACCGAGCGGTCGCAGCACGTCCACGGCAATGACCTCGAGGCCGAACTTCCGCGCCTGGTCGGTCAATGAACTCTCGATGGCCTCGTCTGAGCGGCGGTCGGCCTGAGCAGCGAACACTTGGCCCGTCGCCACGAAGCCGTGGCCGCCGTCGAGATCGAGCGTCTCCAGTGGAAGGTCTGCCTTGATCTTGGTGTCGCCCAGGACTTCGGCGTAGGAGGTTTCGTTGGTCCGCCGAAGCTCGGCGAGGGCGCCGAGCGCCAGTTCGGCCGTCCACGTCGTCCTGACGTCGTTGGGACCTTCCAGGGATGGCGTCGTGACGTGGACTTCTAGCGGACCGTCCGGGCGGTCGGTGAAGGACACTCGCTTCCCGAGGCCGGCGACGACGCTCTCGATCGCGTCGTCCTGTGGGATGGATGCGCCCCGTCGCCGAAGAGGCGCTCCGGAGTAGTTCATCGGCACATCGCCCGGTTGGACCTGCTGCCTCGCCGACGGGTCGTAGCGGTCATCATCGTTGGCAGCGGAGACCACGCCGACGGCTGATGCTGCGCCGATCACGAGGCCCGTGCTGATCATGAGCCAGGATCTACGCCTCCTAGCGCTGAACATAGAAACCTCCGTCGGTAGCAGGTGTGCTGATAGTCGGCCAGCAGTCGGAGGCATTGCGGAACACGCCGCTCTTTGCCACCTTCCACGCCCCGCCGGCGCCCAGCTTGTCCCAGTAGTCGAAGATGCCAACCGCTGCCCCCGTCGGGCAGGAATTCGTTGCCTCTCCCCACGCCGTCGCAACAGTTTTGACACCGAGTGTGAACCCGCTCTGATCCAGATCTGCTCCGGCGACAGTTCCCCTCATGGTAGTCGAGCTGAGGTTCGGATAGCGCTGGATCGTGCTAATCATGCCTTGGCCGTTGTTGAAGGTGACGCCCTGCACGCAGTAGTAGCTACTCCCGGTGAATCGCTCAATGACCAGGTGGTCGTTGTGACAGGTGCCATCAATGGTGGCCCCGTCACATCGAAGCTGTCCCGCTTCGACGTGCTTGCCCGGTGACCATTTTGAGACGAGGTGCGAATAGACCACGCAACCTCCCGAGGGTACGTGGAACGATTGACCGATGATGGCGATCTTTGAGCCGTTGACGGCGTCAGAGTTGGTTTCGCGTCCATTTTGACTCAGCGCCCACGCGCTGACGGCGAGCGATCCGATCGCGAATCCGAGGGCAAGTAAGAGGAATCTCCGTGCAGCAATAAGGACTCGTTGCATATCTAGTTACTCCGGGTGCTCGGCCCGGCGAACGGCGCGTTGTCTTTGCGGCCCCACCAGCGGTGTCTTGATACGTCTCATCTCACTACCTGTCCGTCTGTTCTGTGATGGCGTCGATCGCCGCTCGAATACTGAGACACGTCGGGCCCGCAGAAGGTTGCATCCCCGCACCTCTTTCTCGCCCGGCCTCTCGCCCCAGGCACGGACTCGCTGGAGCATTGGTCCTTCATGACTGTGGCGGCGACCACGTTTGTCAACGCGACGCCAGCCGAATGATGGTCGCGCAGGCGACCGGTGGGAAGGCTGGCGCTGCTGGGCTTCGGCTCTCCTGGTGGTGCCGTCGTGGGTACAGGTCACCGGAAATGTCTCCTGGGCGTCACGCCCGGCGTCGTACGACGTTGACAGACCAGTTGCCGTTCATGGGGACGAGTATCGTGGTGATCGCAGATGTGCTCCGGATCACCCGTCACGCCACCCCTGTGACGGTCCCGGACCCACGGACCAACCCCCCGACCCGTGCCGCGGCGATCCCGCGGACGGCTGCAAGGAGTGGCGATATGACCGACCCCGTCTTCGGACCGGCTCCCGAGCAGGCACCCGAGCCCGAGCTCGTCCAGCTCCTGACGCCCGAGGGCGAGCGGGTCCACCACCCCGGCTTCGACACCGACTTCACCGCCGACGAGCTGCGCGGCTTCTACCGTGACATGACGCTCGTGCGCCGCCTCGACGTCGAGGCGACCGCGCTGCAGCGGCACGGCGAGCTCGGCCTGTGGGCCCAGCTGCTCGGCCAGGAGGCGGCCCAGATCGGCGCCGGCCGCGCGCTGGCGCCGCAGGACTTCGTCTTCCCGACCTACCGCGAGCACGGCGTCGCCTGGTGCCGCGGCGTCGACCCGGTCCGGCTGCTCGCCCTGTTCCGCGGCGTCGACCAAGGCGACTGGGACCCCGCCGAGCACAACTTCGGCCTCTACACGATCGTCATCGGCGCCCAGACGCTGCACGCCACCGGCTACGCGATGGGCGTCCAGCGCGACGGCCTGGTCGGCACCGGCGACCCCGAGCGCGACACCGCCGTCGTCGCGCACTTCGGTGACGGCGCGTCGTCCCAGGGCGACGTCAACGAGGCGTTCGTCTTCGCGGCCTCCTTCAACGCACCGGTCGTCTTCTTCTGCCAGAACAACCAGTGGGCGATCTCCGAGCCGTTCGAGCGGCAGTCCCGGATCCCGCTCTACCGCCGCTCCCAGGGCTTCGGCTTCCCCGGCATCCGCGTCGACGGCAACGACGTGCTGGCGACGTACGCCGTCACGAGGGCCGCGCTGCAGCGGGCCCGCGACGGGCAGGGACCGATCCTGATCGAGGCCTACACCTACCGGATGGGCGCCCACACCACGACCGACGACCCCACCCGCTACCGGCTCAGCGACGACGTCGAGCACTGGAAGCTCAAGGACCCCATCGCCCGGCTCGAGGTCTACCTGCGGCGCAACGGCCTGGCCGACGACGCCTTCCTGGCGGAGGTCGCGGCCGAGGCCGACGCCCTCGGCGAGCGGATGCGGCGCGAGTGCCACGCCCTGCCCGACCCCTCGACCCACGACCTGTGGGACTTCGTCCACGCGGAGAAGACGGCCGAGCTGGCGGCCCAGCAGGCGGAGTACGACGCCCACGCCGCCTCGTTCGAGGAGGTCCGCTGATGGCCACCATGACCCTCGCCAAGGCGCTCAACGCCGGTCTGCGCTCGGCCATGGAGGACGACGACAAGGTCATCGTGATGGGCGAGGACGTCGGCGCGCTCGGCGGCGTCTTCCGGATCACCGACGGCCTGCAGAAGGACTTCGGCGACGACCGGGTGATCGACACCCCGCTGGCCGAGTCCGGCATCGTCGGCACCGCCGTCGGCCTGGCGATGCGCGGCTACCGGCCGGTCGTCGAGATCCAGTTCGACGGCTTCGTCTACCCGGCCTACGACCAGATCGTGTGCCAGGTCGCCAAGATCCACTACCGCAGCCGGGGCAAGGTGCGGATCCCGATGGTGATCCGGATCCCGTTCGGTGGCGGCATCGGCGCCGTCGAGCACCACAGCGAGTCGCCCGAGGCGCAGTTCGTGCACACGCCCGGCCTCAAGGTCGTCGCGTGCTCGAACCCCGCCGACGCCTACGCGATGATCCAGCAGGCGATCCACAGCGACGACCCCGTCGTGTTCCTGGAGCCGAAGCGGCTCTACCACTCCACCAAGGCCGAGGTCGACGAGAGCGCCCCGCCGGCGCCGTTGTGGCAGTCGCGCGTGGTCCGCCCGGGCGCGGACGCGACGCTCGTCGCCTACGGCCCGACGGTCTCCACCTGTCTGGACGCGGCCACCGTCGCCGCCGAGGAGGGCCGCTCGCTGGAGGTCATCGACCTGCGCACCCTCTCGCCGCTCGATCTGGTCCCCGTGGTCGAGTCGGTCCGTCGTACCGGACGGCTGGTGGTGGTGCACGAGGCGCACGTGACCCTCGGCCTCGGCGCCGAGATCGCCGCCCGGGTCACCGAGGAGTGCTTCCACTCGCTCGAGGCCCCGGTGCTGCGCGTCGGCGGCTTCGACACGCCCTACCCACCCGCCCGGATCGAGGAGGACTTCCTGCCCGACCTCGACCGGATCCTCGATGCCGTCGACCGGACCTTCGGGTTCTGAGGAGCTGTCATGACCGCCCGAGAGTTCAAGCTCCCCGACGTCGGCGAAGGCCTCACCGAGGCCGACATCGTCGCCTGGCGGGTCAAGGAGGGCGACGTCGTCGCGATCAACGACGTCGTGGTCGAGATCGAGACCGCCAAGTCCGTCGTCGAGCTGCCCTCGCCGTACGCCGGGCAGGTGCTGGCGCTGCTGGCGGCGGAGGGCGACACCGTCGAGGTCGGCACCCCGATCATCCGGATCGGTGAGCCGGGTGCGGCGCCGGTCGCCGGGGCCGAGCCGCCCGCGGCGGCGACGGAGGTGCCGGCGGCGACGGAGGTCATCGACACCAACATCCCGCCGACCGGCAACGCCACGCTGGTCGGCTACGGACCCAAGCAGCGGGCGCTCCAGCGCCGGGCGCGCAAGGGCGACCCGGCCGCTCCTGCCGCGCCGGCCGGCGCGGACGCACCCGCGGGCCGCCCGGTGCGGGCCCTCGCCAAGCCGCTGGTGCGGCGCCTGGCCCGCGACCTCGGGATCGACCTGACGGCGCTGGTGCCGACCGGCCCGAAGGGCACGGTCAGCAAGGAGGACGTGCTGGCCGCCGCCGGTGGCGCCACTCCGGCCGCACCCGTCGCCCGCGTCGCCCCGATGGCCCCGGTCGCGGTCGACCCCGCGGGACGCGAGACCCGCGAGCCGGTCAAGGGAGTACGCAAGAACATGGCCGCCGCCATGGTCGCGTCCGCCTTCACCGCCCCCCACGTGACCGAATGGGTGACCATCGACGCCACCGCGACCGTCGAGCTCGTCGCGCGTCTCAAGGAGCGTCCCGAGTTCGCCGGGGTGAAGGTGAGCCCCCTGCTCGTGGCCGCGCGGGCCTGCCTGCTCGCGATGCGCCGCACCCCGCTGATGAACTCGACCTGGGACGAGGCGGTCCAGGAGGTCGTGGTCAAGCACTACGTCAACCTCGGCATCGCCGCCGCCACCCCACGGGGCCTGGTCGTGCCCAACGTCAAGGACGCGCACGCGCTGTCGCTGGTCGAGCTCGCCCACGCGCTGGAGGCGCTGACCGCGACGGCCCGCGAGGGACGCACCCAGCCGGCCGAGCTCGCCGGCGGCTCCTTCACGATCACCAATGTCGGGGTGTTCGGGGTCGACGGCGGTACGCCGATCATCAACCCCGGCGAGTCCGCGATCCTCTGCCTCGGCGCGATCAAGCCGCAGCCGTGGGTCGTCGGCGACCAGGTCGTGCCGCGCCAGGTGATGACGCTGTCCCTCTCCTTCGACCACCGTCACATCGACGGTGCCACGGGCTCGCGCTTCCTGGCCGACGTCGCCGACCTGATCGGCGATCCCGCGACCGCCCTGCTGTTCTGAGGGTTGAGTCGTCACAGACTCCCGTTGAGTCGTCACAGACTCCCGTTGACCTGACATCTCGGGCGGTTGGTCGATGAGGCCGTGACGACTCAACGCGAGAACGTGACGACTCAACGGGAGGATGTGACGACTCAACGGCTGGGGACGACCGGGGCCGGCCCGCCGGAGGTGTCAGGTGCTCAGCCGCAGGGCTCCTCGCCCTGGGTGAGCAGCTCCCCGGCGAGGGTCGTGGTGATCCGGTAGCAGCTGCCGCTCGAGCGGTTGCCCGCGGAGACCACCACCGCGGCCCGGCCGTCGGTGCGCAGGATGGTCACGCCGAGGATGTCGACCGGCCCGAGGGCCGCGTCCCGTGCGGTGTTCACGTGCCGGAACATCGCGTCGACGTCGACCTCGGCGAGGGCGATCAGACCGGGCTCGAGCGGTGCGCTCGGTGTCCGGGCACCGTCGTCGAGGAAGGTGCCGTCCCGTAGGAACCAGCGGCGGATCTTGCCGTCCGCCCGGGAGGGCCGGTAGATCACGGCCTGATGATCGGTGAAGCCGAAGGCCAGCGCGCGGGGCTGTCGGCCGAACTCCTCCTGGTAGAGGGCGGCGAAGTCGCGCACGCCGTCGGGCGTGAAGGAGTAGGCAGGCTCGTCGGCGGGTGCCACGTCGTCGGCCGGCGGCTCCGGCTCGGGCACGCGGGGCTCGTCGGCCGGCTCGGGTGCCGGCGCGGGGACGACCGGAGCCGTCGTGGCGGCCGGCTCGGGCTCGTCGTGATCGAGGGCGGTGTAGGCCACCCCTCCCGTGACCACCAGTGCGATCACGGCCCCGGCGACGGCGAGGCGCGACCTCGTCAGGCGTTCCTCCCTGGCGGGGCCGCGCCGGAGATCGTCGGTGAGACTGGTGAGGTCCTCCCTGGTCTCCGCGCGCAGGGCGAGCTCACCTCGCCTCTCCCACTCGGAGCGGGAGAGGCGGCCCTCGCCGTACGCCGACTCCAGGAGGCTCAGTGCCTCCATCCGGTCGTCCTCGCTCGCCCACCTGCCGTGCTCGCCCACGGCTCGACGCTACCCAGACGCCGGCCGCCCGCCGGGCCGGGGGCTGGGGATGACCGTTCGCCCGCCGTACCGGGAGCCGGTAGAACGGGGGGATGCCGCCTCCGCCGCGCCCGGGTACGACGGCACCCGGCGACCAGCTCGGGCCCTACCGCATCGTGCGCCGGCTCGGTCGGGGCGGGATGGGGACGGTCTACGAGGCCGTCGACACGGTGCTCGAGCGGCGGGTGGCGCTCAAGCTGATCGTCCCGGAGCTCGCGGACGACCCGGACTTCCGGGCGCGGTTCGTGCGCGAGGCGCGGGCGCAGGCGTCGCTGGACTCGCCGCACGTGGTGCCGGTCTTCGCGCACGGCGAGATCGACGGCCGGCTCTACCTCGTCAGCCAGCTGGTCCCCGACGGCGACCTCGGCGCCGCGCTGCGCGCACACGGCCCGTTGCCGCCCGGCGAGGCGGCCGACCTGGTCGCGCAGGTCGCCGACGGGCTCGCCGAGGCGCACCGGGCCGGGCTGGCGCACCGCGACGTCAAGCCGGCCAACGTCCTGCTGCGCCGCCGCGGCACCCACACCGTCGCCTACCTCGCCGACTTCGGGATCGCGGGTCGCGCGGGCGGCGACCCGGACCGCGGCGTGGCGGGCGATCTGGAGGCGCTGGGCCGGCTGCTCGGCGCGTGCCTGACCGGCCGCGCGCCGTACGACGGCCGGCCGGTGGGGCGCCTCCCGCGCGGCCTCGCGCGGGTGCTCCGCGACGCCCTCGCCGGCGACTACCCCTCCGCCGCCGCGTTGCGCGACGACCTGCGGAGTAGCGTCCCGGCCCGACCCGGACGCCGCCCGGCCCGCCGGTCCCGGCGGCCCCGGCGGCCCCGGCGGATCGCCCAGCCGGCGCTGGCGGCCGCGATCACGGCCGTCCTCGTCGGATCGGTCACGGTGCTGACCCGGGACGACTCCCCGGCTCGGCGCCGGCCGGAGGTCGCGGCTCTCGCCCACGCCCTCGAACGCGACGCCGCGCTCGACCCCGCGGTGGCCGGGTGCACCGCCCGCGCGCTCGCTGCCGGCCACGGCGTGCGCCGCCTCGACGAGCTGCCACGCGACGCGGTCCTCACCGCGGCCGCCCGGTGCCTGTGGCCCTCCCCGCCGCCCGCCCGCTGACCCGGTCAGTCGCGCGGCGGCGTGGCCCGGTCCAGCAGCCAGTCGTCGAAGAAGGCGGACAGCTCCTCGCCGGTGGTGTCCTCGATCCAGTCGAGGTACTCGGTGCGGTCGGCGGTGTCGTTGGCCTGGGCGGCCGGCCACTCCCGGAGCACCTCGAAGAACCTCTTCTCGCCGACCCGCTCGCGCAGCTCCTGCCACATCAGGGCCGGGCCGTAGTAGATGTTGCCGTCGCCGAACTGGGCCGGGTCGAAGGCGCCGGGCGGGCCCGCCGCCGCCCGCAGGCCGGACTCGAAGGCGGCCCAGTCGTCCATCTTCCGGGCGATCGGGATGCCCTCCTGCTCGGCCTCCCACATGCCCTGGAGATACATCGCCATGCCCTCGTTCATCCACACGTCCGACCAGTCCGCGGGGGTCACCGTGTCGCCGTACCAGTGGTGCGCGGCCTCGTGCACGAGGACCGCCGCCGAGAGGCTGTACGGCGAGTCGCCCAGCGTCACCATGGTCTGCGTCTCCATGCCGCTGTCGTTGTCGACGACGAGCACGCCGAAGCTGTCGAACGGGTACGGGCCCAGGATCCGCTCGAGCCAGTCGATCGCCTCCGGCGCGAACGAGGTGTCGCCCGGCAGGGCCTCCCCGTCGGCATCGGTCCAGACCTGGATCGGCACGCCGCTCGCCGACTCCAGCTCCGTGTGCTGGAAGTCGCCGAACGCCACCGTCACGAGGTACGCCGACGCCGGCTCCGCGAGGTGCCAGGTGTTCACGCTCCGCCCACCCTCGGTGGTCGAGGAGGTGAGGACGCCGTTGGCGACGCCGGCCCACGGAGCCGGGACGGTGAGCGTGAAGTCGTAGAGCGCCTTGTCGGACGGGTGGTCGTTGGCGGCGTACCAGGTGAAGGCGCCGTAGGGCTCCTGCAGGGTCCAGGTCTCGTGCTCGTCGGTGATGCTCCAGCCCACGCCCTGTGCGAAGTCGCTGCGCGCGCTGGGCGCGGGGGCACTCGCCGGGGTGCCGGCGTACTCCAGCACCAGCTCGTACTGCCGCTCGGCGGTGATCGGGTGCGCGACGGTGAGGTCGTTGCCCGCGACGGCGAGCTCGACGGGCGCACCGTCGACCGTGGCGCTGCTGATCGCGAGCTGCTCGTTGAAGTCGAGCGGGATCCGCTCCGCGTCGGCCGTGGCCCGGAAGGTCAGCGTCTCGGTCGCGGTGAGCCGGTCCGTGTCGGGCGCCCAGGCGAGGTCGAGGTCGTAGTGCAGGGCGTCGACGAGCGGGTCGCCGATCTCGGGGTAGACCGAGTCGGCACGGGTGTCGTTGTGCGCGATCGCCAGATCGCCGGGCGGTGCCGCGTTGTCAGGGGAGCTGGTCGGCACCGGGGACGTCGTCGCGCCCGGTCCGGTGGGCTGCCAGGACAGGCCGCCGCACGCGGCGAGCAGCAGGCAGCCGGCGGCCGCGGCCAGGAGGCCGCCGGTGCGCGCGCCGCGTCTCATGGACGCATCATGGCAGTGGTGGGTCGCAGAGAGGACGGACCACGTCCCTCACCCCGGCCCGCACGTCGACCTGGCGTCCGGAGACGTGACTACTTGGTCGTCAGGGGGCCCGAGGCGTCATGCTCAAGTCCGACACCTTCCAGGTCGAATCTTCTCGCACCAGTTCGATCTCAACGTCCGATATTCCTGTCGGTGAGTAGACCTGAAGCTGCCCGCTCCCGATGCCGACGCCCGACGACCACAGCAACACTGAGCCCGTCAGTTGGGCCGAGTTCTCGCCGAACTCGACCGTCACCACCTTCAAGTCCTTGCCCCCGCTCGCAAGGATGTAGCTGATCGCCTCATCTCCTTCAAGGAGTGAGTTGTTGATGGGGTCGGCGGCTACCTTGACAAGTCGAGGAATGATCCCCGGCAGGTACGCAACCCATTCGTCGTTCCTGGCGAGTGCTTCCGCCTTGGCTCTTCCGGCGAGGAATCGCTCGACATCATGGCGTGCTGTGGCCAAGCCGGCCTGATAGTCGGCGGGGAGGCTGAGGTACTCGCGGCGGTGGGCTCCAGCGTCGCTCATCTCGACGAGAAAGGGGTCGACCAAACCTGATCGAGGATCCACCGAGATGGCATTCTGCGCGGTATTGATGCCGCGCAGGGCTGCATCGATGACTGCCGCGCGATCAGCGTCGGCTTCGGGGCGTCCGCTCGTGTCCCCGCCCATGATCCCGCCCATGATCCCGCTCATGCTCGCGACGACGGTCGCCACCGCGGCGACGAGGAGCGACGCGACCGCGACGGTCCGATGACTCTTGTTCATTGCTACGCCCCGCTCGGGATTCGGACGAGATAGTAGAAGGTGGTGGTTCTGTTGGCATTGTACGGCCACAGATGCCAGATCGCCTTCTGGCGGTCGGAGGTGTGACCGTTCACGCGGTCGCCTGTAAATGGAGAATGGGGATCTTTGCCTGCTGCGACCCTCACATTGACGTGGTCGATGAGCTGACCGTCCTGATTGCCCCACTCATAGAAGACCAGATCCCCCTTCGAGCCGCTCACGTAGGCAGGAGGCCTCGAGGATGAGCTTGCGATGTAGGTCGAATCGGCCCCTAGTTTCTGGGTGACGAAGGAGTACAACCTGCGTGCGATGCTCCAGCTCTGTGTCCAGCCGTTCACGCTCGCCGCCCACTTGTCCGGAAGATTGTTCGAGCCCAGCAACGGCCCGCTCGGCCAGCGCATCTCGATGCCGCCCGCCCAGAGGACCTGGCTGGCAAAATTGGCGCAATCATTTTCGAACCCTTGAGGGAAAGCTGGGTGGCGTGTGTTCCAGTAGGTGTTCGCGTAGTCTCGGGCGGCGTCCCGATCATAGTGGTACGAAGGGCGAGGGTTGGGCGTCCATGTGGTGTAAGTGGCCCAGTAGACGGCATTGTCCGCGCCGTAGAGTACGAGATTTCCGTCGTCTTGCATCGCGGCGCGATGCACGGGCCTTCCGTTCGTGCCCGAACTCCACAAGGGAACTCCGTCGCCTCGGTAGACGACGAAGTTCCCGTCACCCTGGAGTACCGCAAAGGATCCAGGGTTGCCGACGGTCCCGCTCGACCACAGTGCAACGGAGCCTGTCCCCGGACCGCTCGAGCCGTAGACCACAAGATTGCCATCGGTCTGCATGACCAGCAGAAGCAGGCCGTTGGGCGATACGAGGTACTGGTCTCCGTGCAGATACTCACCCGCGTACAGATGCGAGGTTCCGGCGCCGGCCACCGCTGGAGGGGCGCCCAGTAGCGAGACTGGCGCTCCAAGAAGGCTTGACGTCATCAGCAGCAACGCCAACCGAACAAAGAAGGCCCGCGCCGAACGCGGCTCCTCGGGCCGGGTCGACGGCCGGTTGCGTGATATCACCGAAGAATATGGCCGCGGCGGCGAGGAATCAGGGGTTTGCTGAATTTCTTGCCGGCGGGCTTGCTCGTAGCGAAGGAATGCACGGTCGGGATGGTGATGGCGCCGGTGCGCCAGATCGGGCGTACCGCTGCCCGCACGGCGTAGTAGCCCGAGAAATCCTCAACCGCCGCTCCCGGGGGCAGGAGTGGCGGCCACGTCCGTGCCACGGGGTCGCACCGTCATCCCGAATGTGACAGCGATTCACATTCACCGTCACCCGGGACCGCCGGCGTCGTTGGACGGGGTGATCGGGGTCACTGTCGTGCGCCCGGAGCGCGGAGGTGGAGTGGTGGTCGAAGCACAGGTCGAGCCCACGCAGGGGTGGCAGCGGGTCGGACTGGCCGCGCTGGTCGCGCTGTCCGTGGTTGGGGTGGCGCTCACGGTGCCGACGGCCGGGGGCACGGCGCCGGGCGCCCGCGCGAACGACGGGACCATGACGCTCGCCGCCGCAGCCGAGCAGCGCAAGTTCGAGCTCGGCGTACCCCACGACGACGCGCTGCTGGCGCCGCACGACCACAACGACCCCGCGACCAAGAACGACGTCGCCCGCGGGCTGGCCGTCGGCGACGACCTGGGCGCGGCGGTCGACCCGACCTCGGCCGCGGAGCGCCGGGCCGCCGCGTCGTACGTCGACGGCGAGCGGGCGCTGCCCGACCCGAGGCTCGTGCCGACCGCGGCCTACCCGGCCCGCACGCCCGCGCCCGCCGACCGGTTCGCGATGGCCGGCGGCTGCTACGCGCTGAGCGGCGGCGGGGGCACCTTCGGCCCCTACTACTTCAAGGCCACCCGGCTCGGCGGCTACCTGCTGCACACCGCCGAGGGCGAGCTCACCCGCAACGGCAACGGGTCGGTGGAGATCGCCGCCAAGCCCGGCCCGGCCGCGGACTGGACGGTCTCCGGCGGGCCCGGCGCCTTCACCTTCCAGATCGACGGCGCCGGCGCCCTCGTCGCGCAGGGGCGCACCCTCACGACGGGTCCGGCCGCGACCCCTTTCCAGCTGCGCCTGGTCGGCGGCTGCCCGGCGTACCCCGAGGCGGACATCAACGTGAGCGGCGAGCCCTTCGGCGGCGCCGCGCCGTACCAGGAGGTCCGGGGCTTCGTCGACGCGCACACCCACGGCATGGCCTTCGAGTTCCTCGGCGGCAAGGTGCACTGCGGCCGCCCCTGGCACGAGTACGGCGCGCCGTACGCACTGGAGGACTGCGCCGACCACAAGCTCACCGGGGGCAAGGGCGCGCTGCTGGAGTCGGTGCTGTCCGGCAAGCCGTCGCACGACCCGGTCGGCTGGCCGACCTTCAAGGACTGGCCGGCGCCGGAGTCGCTGACCCACGAGGGCACCTACTACCGGTGGCTGGAGCGGGCCTGGCGCGGCGGGCAGCGGCTCTTCGTCAACCTGCTCGTCGAGAACAACAAGCTCTGCCAGCTCTACCCGCTCAAGCGGAACTCCTGTGACGACATGACCTCGATCCGGCTGCAGGCCAAGGACATGCGCGTCATGCAGGACTACATCGACGCCCAATTCGGCGGCCCGGGCAAGGGCTTCTACCGGATCGTGCAGGACCCGTTCGAGGCGCGCCGGGTGATCAACGCCGGCAAGATGGCCGTCGTCATGGGGATCGAGACGTCGATCCCGTTCGGCTGCACCTACAAGACGGTGCTGGGCCGTGACTTCCCGGCCTGCAGCGCCGCCGAGATCGACGCGAACCTCGACGAGATGCAGGCGCTCGGCGTACGCCAGATGGAGCTGGTCAACAAGTTCGACAACGCACTCGCCGGAGTCGCCGGCGACGCCGGCGCGATCGGGCCACTGGTCAACGCCGCCAACTTCCTCGAGACCGGCACGTTCTGGGCGATGGAGCACTGCGAGCCCGCGGACGGCGAGTCCGCCGACAACGCCCAGATCACCCTGCCCGACATCAGTGCCGGCCAGCAGGACGCGCTGTTCGGGGCGCTCGGCAAGGTGCTCGGCATCCTCCCGGCGCTGCCGCTCTACCCGCAGCCCGCGCACTGCAACAGACGCGGCCTGACCGACCTCGGCGTCCACACCATCGAGGGCCTCGCGAAGCGGAGGATGGTGTTCGACCCCGATCACCTCTCCGTCAAGGCGCGCGCCGCCTCGATGGACGTCATCGAGGACCTGGGGTACGCCGGCGTCATCTCCAGCCACTCCTGGTCGACCCCCGACACCTACCCGCGGATCTACCGCTCCGGTGGGTTCATCACGCCGTACGCCGGCGACTCGACCGGCTTCGTCGAGAAGTGGCGCCGCCACCTGGGCTGGGCCGACTCCCGCTACTACTTCGGCTTCGGCTTCGGCGCCGACATCAACGGACTCGGCGCCCAGGGCAACCCGCGCGGCGCCGGCGTACCCAACCCGGTGCGCTATCCCTTCGTCGGCCTCGGTGGGGTCACCGTCGACAAGCAGCGCGCCGGCCAGCGGGTGTGGGACATCAACACCGACGGCGTCGCCCAGTACGGCCTCTATCCCGACTGGGTCGAGGACCTGCGCCAGGTCGCCGAGGCGCAGCAGCGCGGCGACGGCGCCAAGATCGTCGACGACATGGCGCGCGGCGCCGAGGCGTACCTGCAGATGTGGGAGCGCGCGTACGGCGTGCGCCCGGACTCGTGCCGCAACCCGGGGCTGCGGATGTCGCTGGCCAAGGCGAAGAAGCTCGGGAAGCGGATGGTCCGCAAGCGGATGACCACCGACCGGGTGATCGCGAAGGTCGGCCAGCCCTATCTCCGGCTCGACAAGAGGTTCACCTTCTGCGCCCAGGCGAAGAAGGTGAAGAAGAACGGCAAGAAGACCAAGCGGACGGTCAAGGTGACCGTCGTCGTGAAGCTCCGGCCCAACGGCACGGTCAAGAAGGTGCGGTTCCGGCGGTGAGGCGCGGCGCCGGCGGTGGAGGCGGGCGGGACCCAGAAGTTACCTGCCGGTAGTATCCGCGGTGCCCGCGGCGCCAGCGTACGTGGGTAAGGCTTGCCTATCGCCGGGGGATCCCTCGCTCGGCACTAGGCTCGTCGGGCGCACTCCTGTGCGCGGCCCCTATGACTCCCTGCCGGCTGAGGAGCTGTTGGACACCATGCAGATCGTAGCGATCGTCGTCTCCCTGGCCGTGTCGGTCGTCGCCGTCGCCCTGACCGCGCGTGCCGTGCGTTCGATGCTCGGCGTGATCAAGCGTGGCCAGCCGGCGCCCGGTCGCACCGGCAACCCGGTCGGCCGCACGGTGACCATGGTCAAGGAGACCTTCGGCCACACGCGCATGCTGCAGTGGACCTGGGTCGGGATCCTGCACTGGTTCGCCTTCGCCGCCTTCCTCTTCCTCTCCACGGCCGTCGCGGCGGCGTTCTTCCAGCTCTTCGACGCCGAGTGGACGATCCCGATCATCGGCAAGTGGTTCGTCTACGAGTGGGTCGCCGAGGTGCTCGGCCTCCTCGGCACGCTCGCGATCATCCCGCTGATCGTCTACCGCCTCACCCACAAGCCCACGCAGCTCGGCCGCAAGAGCCGGTTCTTCGGGTCGACCATGTGGCAGGCGTACTTCGTCGAGGCGATGGTCCTCCTCGAGAGCTCCGCGATCCTGTTCATCCGGGGTGCGGAGTACAACCTGGCCCAGGCCCACGGCGGGGAGCATGCGGAGCACGCCACCGGCCTGCACTTCCCGATCTCTCAGGCCTTCGGCAACCTCTACCCGACCGGCCACGACTCCATCGGCTCGCTCGAGAACATCATCTACGTCATCGCGATGATCAAGATCGTCTCCGCGATGGTCTGGCTCATCGTCATCTCCACGAACCTCACGATGGGTGTCGCCTGGCACCGCTTCACCGCCTGGTTCAACATCTGGCTCAAGCGCGAGGACAGCGGTCGTACCGCGCTCGGCGCGGTCAAGCCGCTCACCTCGGGCGGCAAGGCGATCACGCTCGACGACGTCGACGATCTCGACGAGGACGCCATGCTCGGCGCCGGCTCCATCTGGGACTTCTCCTGGAAGGACATCCTCGACTTCACGACCTGCACCGAGTGCGGTCGCTGCCAGTCGCAGTGCCCCGCGTGGAACACCGAGAAGCCGCTCTCGCCGAAGCTGATGATGATGGCGATGCGCGAGGAGGCGTACGCCGTCGCCGGCGGCGCCGAGCAGCGGGCGCTGGTCGGGTCCGCCGGGCATGAGCAGAGCGAGGGCGTCGACGACTGGTTCTACATGCCCGAGGGCGGCGACTTCGTCGTCGACGAGGACGCTCTGTGGGCCTGCACCAACTGCGGCGCCTGCGTCCAGCAGTGCCCCGTCGACATCGAGCACGTCGACCACTTCGTCGACATGCGCCGCTACCAGGTGCTCGTCGAGTCGAACTTCCCCTCCGAGCTCAACGGCCTGTTCAAGGGCCTGGAGAACAAGGGCAACCCGTGGAACATGTCACCCACGGCACGCCTCGACTGGGCCAAGGACCTGCCCTTCGACGTCAAGGTCGTGGGTGACTCGATCGAGTCCCTCGACGAGGTCGACTGGCTGTTCTGGGTCGGCTGCGCCGGCGCCTACGAGGACCGGGCCAAGAAGACCACCCGCGCCGTGGCCGAGCTGCTCGACCTCGCGGGCGTCTCGTTCGGCGTACTCGGCAACGGCGAGACCTGCACGGGCGACTCCGCCCGCCGCGCCGGCAACGAGTTCGTCTTCCAGGGCCTCGCGCAGCAGAACATCGAGACGCTCACCGATGCCAAGGCGAAGAAGGTCGTCTCGACCTGCCCGCACTGCATGAACACCCTCAAGAACGAGTACCGCCAGCTCGGTCTCGAGCTCGAGGTCATCCACCACACCCAGCTGCTCAACCGGCTCGTGCGCGAGGGCAGGCTGACGCCGGTCGAGTCTGGGGCCGGGGCGCACAACCGGAAGATCACCTACCACGACCCGTGCTTCCTGGGACGTCACAACCAGGTCTACACGCCCCCGCGCGACCTGCTCGAGATCCTGCCCGGCGCCGAGTTCGCCGAGATGGAGCGCAACAAGGAGAAGTCCTTCTGCTGCGGCGCCGGTGGTGCCCGGATGTGGATGGAGGAGACCATCGGCGAGCGGATCAACCTGAACCGCACCGCCGAGGCCGTCGGCACCGGTGCCGACCAGGTCGCCGTGGGCTGCCCCTTCTGTCGCGTGATGCTCTCCGACGGTCTCACCAAGATGCAGGCCGACGGCGAGGCCCGCGAGGAGGTCGAGGTCCTCGACGTCGCGCAGATGCTGCTCGCCTCGGTCAAGGGCGAGCAGGCCACCAAGCTGCTGCCCGGTCAGGGTGCGCCGCTCCAGCCCGCGGCCAAGGCCGCACCGGTGGAGACCAAGGCCGAGCCGGAGGCCGGCGACGTCACCATCACCGAGGACACCGTCGTGGCGACCGAGGACGTCGGCCCCGCTGCGAAGGCTGCGTCCTCGGGTGGCGGCTCGTCGATGTTCGACGACCCGGGCTCCATGTTCGACACGCCGGCCCCGGCGACGCCCGAGGCGAAGGCGGCTCCCGAGGCGAAGGCGGCACCCGAGGCGAAGGGCGCCGACAGCGGCTCGCTGTTCGACGACCCGGGCTCGCTCTTCGACACGCCTGCGCCCGCGGCGGCCGCCCCGGCGGCTCCCGCCGCCCCCGCGACCCCGGTCGAGGAGAAGCCGGCCACCCCCGAGGATGGCGGCTCGCTGTTCGACGAGGGCGGCTCGCTCTTCGACACCCCGGCACCCGTCGCCCCGGCCGCCCCGGCGGCCGCCCCCGCGGCACCGCAGGCGGAGGAGAAGCCGGCGGTCGCCGAGAAGCCCGCGGCGGATCTCGGCGCCGGTGGCTCGCTGTTCGACATCGCCGCCCCCGCCGAGGAGGCTCCGAAGGTGGAGGCTCCGAAGGCTGAGGCTCCGAAGGCTGAGGCTCCGAAGGCTGAGGCTCCGAAGGCTGAGGCTCCGAAGGCTGAGGCTCCGAAGGCTGAGGCTCCGAAGGCTGAGGCTCCGGCTGCTGCCCCGGCGCCGTCGGTCGATCTGAACGCCGGCGGGTCGCTGTTCGACATCGCGGCGCCGGCGGCTCCCGCCGCTGCGGCTGCTCCGGCCGCCCCGGCGGCATCGGCCGCCGAGCCGGAGCCGGCTCCGGCTACGCCGGCCCGAGCGGAATCGGCCCCCGCGGAATCGGCCGCTGCCCCGGCGACGGACGTCGACCTCAACGCGATGGGCTCGCTGTTCGACATCGCTGCTCCGGCGGCTCCCGCCGCCGCGGCTGCTCCGGCCGCCCCGGCGGAGCCCGCGCCGACTTCCGAGCCGACCCCGGAGCCCGAGCCGACCCCGGAGCCCGAGCCGACCCCGGAGCCCGAGCCGACCCCGGAACCCGAGCCGACCCCGGAACCCGAGCCGACCCCGGAGCCCGAGGCGGCTGCCCCGGCCGCGCCGGCGCCGTCCTCCGGCGAGACCCACCAGCCGAGGACCGACGCCGACATCAACGCCGCGGAGTCCCTCTTCGACCTCTGAGGTCGCGAAGTGTGGAGTGTGGTGCCGCGATCGTGCGCACCGCGCTCCACACTTCGCGTCTCGGGGATCACGCGCAGCGTGGACAGGGGTGCCCGGCGCCCGGCCAGCCGCGGACCTGCAGCAGGCGGGCCACCTTGACCGCGGTCGCGCAGCCGCGCTCGAACACCTGGCCGTAGCCGAGGCGCACGGTGTGCTCCCGGTCGAGGGCGGCGTCGAGGTCGCGTTCGAGGTCCTTGTCCCGTCCGCCGGTGCCGTCGTGACCCAGTCGCCCGTCGAGCTCGACGATCTGCGTCCAGGTCCGTCGGCGATCGCGATAGACGATGTCGCGGAGCAGGGCTCGATGGTCACCGCCGAGCGCTGCGACCTGACGCTCGCCGCGGGGGAGGCCGTGGGGCCGCTCGACCAGGGTGAGATAGCCATGCTCCAGGACCGAACAGGTGCCCTGCGCGACGTCGTCGAGGATCCTGGCGAGCCACGCGCGCCGGTGGAGCCGCGGCAGCTGGTCCAGGCGCTCGCGCAGGCGGGCGGCGGTCGTACGCCGGGCGCCGCAGGCATCGGCGAGGGTGGCGATCGCATCGAGCTCGCGGGCGGTCCCGTCGGCTACCCGGAGCACCGCGTCGTCGTACCGGAGGCGCGGCGGGGACAGGTTCCACTGGGCCGCGGTGTCGAACTGGGCCGAGCGATGGACGACGACCCCGGACGGCGGCCGGATCCTTCGCTCGCGGGCCACGATGACCTCGATCGGCCGGTTCTCGGCACCGCTCCGCCCGGGTCCCTCGTGGGCCCGGATCGCGGACCGGCCCTCCAGCGCCGCCGGCCAGCACGCGAGTACGGCGGACCACGCCCGCTGCTGCCAGGTGAGGGCCCCGGTGTGATCGACGTAGACGCAGGGGTGGACCGTGGACCACGCCCGCCGGCGGAGCATCCTATCGACGTCGTGGCGGGTCAGGCCACCGGCGAGTGCCTGACGCCGGGCGACGACGCCGGCCTGGACCTCGAGCAGCGCGAGCAAGGATGCGGGCAGGCCCGGATCTGGCGGGGACATGCCCGACGGATTCCCCGGTCCGGCCGCCGTCGCACCCGCGACTCCTGGGCTGTGGACAAGGCGCCCGGACCACGGCGGCGACGTACCCACTTTCGAGGGGTGTGATGGCGGTCACCGGGGCGTCACCATGGGGGCATGACGGAGTCGTACGCCGCCGGCGAGACCACCACGCCCCTGCTGGACGAGACGATCGGTGCCAACCTGGAGCGCACGGTCGCGCGATGGCCGGACCGTGAGGCGCTGGTCGAGGTGGCGAGCGGACGCCGGTGGACCTGGCGTGAGTTCGACCGCGCGGTCGACGAGGCGGCCCGCGGCCTGATCGGCCTCGGCATCGCGAAGGGCGACCGGGTCGGGATGTGGGCGCCCAACTGCGCCGAGTGGACGATCGCCCAGTTCGCCGCAGCCAAGGCCGGCGCGATCCTGGTCAACGTCAACCCGTCGTACCGCACCCACGAGTTCGCGTACGCCGTCAACCAGTCCGGCCTGCGCCTGCTGCTCGCCGCGACCAGCTTCAAGACGAGCGACTACCGAGGCATGGTCGAGGAGGTGACGGCCAGGGGCGAGGTGCCCGGTCTCGAGCGGACGCTGTACGTCGACGGCGACGACTGGCAGCGCCTGGTCGATGCCGGTCGGGACCTCCCCGCGGGCGCTCTCACCGAACGCCAGCGCGAGCTGGCGCCCGACGACCCGATCAACATCCAGTACACGAGCGGCACCACCGGCTTCCCGAAGGGCGCGACGCTCAGCCACCGCAACATCCTCAACAACGGCTACTTCGTCACCGAGCTGATCGGGTTCGACGAGCAGGACCGCCTGTGCATCCCGGTGCCCTTCTACCACTGCTTCGGCATGGTGATGGCCAACCTCGGCTGCGTCACCCACGGCGCCACCATGGTCATCCCCGCGCCCGGTTTCGACCCGTCGCTGACCCTGCGGGCGGTCCAGGACGAGCGCTGCACCGCGGTGTACGGCGTCCCGACCATGTTCATCGCGATGCAGAACGCGCCGGACTTCGCCGACTACGACCTCGCCACGCTCCGCACCGGCATCATGGCCGGCTCCATCTGCCCGGTGGAGGTGATGAAGCGCTGCATCAACGACATGCACATGAGCGAGGTGTCGATCGCCTACGGCATGACCGAGACCAGCCCGGTGAGCTGTCAGACCCGGGCGGACGACGACCTCGACCGTCGTACGTCGACCATCGGCCGCGCCGCGCCCCATGTCGAGATCCGGATCGTCGACCCGGTGACGGGGGAGACGGTGCCGCGCGGCGAGCCGGGCGAGTTCTGCACCCGTGGCTACTCCGTCATGCTCGGCTACTGGAACGACGACGCCAAGACCGCCGAGGCCATCGACGCCGACGGCTGGATGCACACCGGCGACCTCGCCGTCATGCGTGAGGACGGCTACGCCAATATCGTCGGCCGGATCAAGGACATGGTCATCCGCGGCGGCGAGAACATCTACCCGCGCGAGATCGAGGAGTTCCTCTACACGCACCCCGACGTCGAGGACGTCCAGGTCGTCGGCGTACCCGACCAGAAGTACGGCGAGGAGCTCTGCGCCTGGGTCCGGCTCCGTGCCGGGGCCGACCCCCTCGACGCCGACGCCGTGCGCGCCTTCGCGACCGGCAAGCTCGCCCACTACAAGATCCCGCGCTACGTCCTGCTGGTCGACGAGTTCCCGATGACCGTCACCGGCAAGATCCGCAAGGTGGAGATGCGCGAGCGGTCGACCGAGCTGCTCGGTCTGGCCTGAGCGCCGACCCGGCGCAGCTTGAACCGCGATCACCGCCGACCCGGCGCAGACTGAACTCTGATCGCCCTCGACCCGGCGCAGGTTGAACCCCACCCTGTTCAATCTGCGCCGGGTCGGTGCGTTTTTTGACTCCATCTGCGACGGGTCGGCGAGATGACATCGGAGTGACTTGAAATGACGTCATGGTGATGTCACAGTGATGCACATGGACATCACGCCGTACGTCGACAGCCTCCGCCGGGACCTCCTGGCGGCTGCCGACAGCGCCGGGCCGCAGGCGCGGGAGGTGGCCGAGCGACTGGGCTACGCGCTGGACCCGGCCGTACGGCTCGCCGTGATGGAGGCGATCAGTCAGGCGGCGGCGGAGATCACCGCGACGATGTCCGCCGGCAGCGTCGACGTCCGGCTCGACGGTCGCGACCTCGACTTCGTGGTCACGCCGGGCGCGCCGGACGAGCCGGCGCTGCCGCAGCAGGTCACCGGCCCGGCGCCGGCCGACCCGCCCGCCGAGGACGAGGGGCAGGCCCGGGTCAGCCTGCGGCTGCCGGAGTCGCTCAAGGCCCGTGCCGACGACGCCGCCGCCCACGCCGGGCAGTCGCTCAACACCTGGCTGGTCACCCTGATCCGCGCGGCCACCGGCGAGCGCGCGCTCCGGGTCGACGTCGACCTGTCCAGCCGGCCGTTCGCCGGTGACTTCCCGTTCGGTACGACGCCCGGCGGCGGCAATCGCCGGATGACCGGCTGGCTCTGACCCCCCGCGCCCACCCTCACCGTGCTCACCCCCTCGCCCACCGACACAGGAGACCCGATGCCCGCCCACGAACCCCTCCGCCAGGTCCTCGAGACTCCCGGCCCGGTGAAGCTCCACGTCGAGAACGGCCGCGGCCGGATCGTCGTCCGGGCCGCCGACCAGGCGACCACCGACATCACGGTCACCGGCGCCCGTGCCGACGAGGTGCGGGTGACCCAGGACCACCGCCGTGTCGCCGTTCGCGCGCCGAGGCCCCGTGGTGGCATCTTCGGCGGCGGCGACGAGCTGCACATCGAGGTCGTCGTACCGCTCGACAGCGACCTCGACGCCCGCAGTGGCAGCGCGTCGATCACCGCCGGCGGCCGGTTCATGACGGCGCGGCTCAAGAGCGGCTCGGGCGTGGTCACCCTCGACCAGGCCAGGACCGTCGTCGTCGAGACCGGCTCCGGCGACATCAGCGTCGCCGAGGTGGAGGGCGACGTCCGGGTCCGCACCGGGTCGGGCGCCGTCGACCTCGGCCGGCTCGCCCGCACCGCCACGGTGTCCACCGGGTCGGGCGACGTGTGCCTGGGCCAGGCGCTCGGCACGGTGGTCGTCAAGACCGGCTCCGGCGACCTCGAGGTCGGCGAGAGCCGGGCCGACGTCACCAGCAAGACGGGGTCCGGTGATGTCGTCGTCCGTACGGCGCACCGCGGCCGGATCCAGGTCAAGGGCGCGTCCACGCGGGTGCACGTCGGCATCCCCGCGGGCACGCCGGTGTGGACCGACGTCACCACCGTGACCGGCCGGGTCAGCTCGACCCTGCCGCCGGTCGGGCGCCCCGAGCCCGGCGCCGACCACGTGGAGCTCCGTGCGACCACGGTCTCCGGCGACATCGCCCTCGTCCCCGCCTGAGGCAGGGCGCGGTCGCTGCCGCGGCGGAACTACCCCAATTGCGGTGACGCCGGATCTCGGAGCGCCGTCCTACCGTCGCGACAACGGCTGTACCGGCAGCCGGGTGGACCTGGGGGAGTGGCTCATGAGGCGACGGTTGCGGGGCATGTGCATCGCGGTGGTGGTGCTGGCGACGACGGCGCTCGCGGCCGTCGCCCAGGCGAGTCCGTCGTCGACGACGACGTCGACCGCGAAGGTCGACTGCGTGGTGTACGACGACGCGGCCGCGCGCTGCACGGTCGTCGGCGTGGTCTACGCGATCACGCAGATCGGCGACACGACGTACCTCGGCGGCTCCTTCGCCGCGGTCAACGGCGCCCCACGCGCCAACCTGGCCGCGGTGCGCGCGGACGGCTCCCTCGACCCGACGTGGACCCCGGCGACCGACGGCATCGTCTATGCGCTCGCGGCGTCCGCCGACGGCAGCAAGGTGTACGTCGGCGGCACCTTCGCCACCATCAACGGCCAGCCGCGTCGGCTCGCCGCGGTCACCGCGGACACCGGCGCACTCGTCACCGGGTGGTCGACGACCACCTCGAACAACACGGTTCGCGCGCTGGCCGCCGACAGGACCGGTCGCCTCTACGTCGGCGGCAGCTTCAGCCGGGTCGGCGGGCGCGCCATCGCTCGGCTCGCGGCGCTCGACCAGACGACCGGTGCGGTCGACCCGGCGTTCGCACCCCAGCCCAACAACACGGTCCGCGCACTCGGGCTCACCGACGACGGCTCCCGCCTCTATGCCGGTGGCTCCTTCTCCGTCATGGGCGGACAGTCCCGTCCCGGCGCGGCGGAGCTGACGCCCGCCGGTGCCACGACGGCGTTCGCGCCGACGGAGGGCGGTGTCGCGATCTCGCTCGACGTCTCGCCGACGGGCCGGCTCTTCTTCGGCACGACCAACAACCGGACGTGGGCCTACGACCGACGCTCAGCAGCCTGCCGCTGTACCGCGTCCGCACCTCGGGAGACGTCCAGGCCATCGCGGCCACGGCGGACGAGGTGTACGTCGGCGGACACTTCTCCGGCTTCCCCGAGGCGAAGCTCAACCGCCTCCACCTCGGCTCGTTCCTCGCGGCCGACGGCGCACCGACCGCGTGGGATCCCGGCGCCAACGGCACCTACGGGGTGTGGGCCCTCGGGCTGACCCGCGACGGCCCGGTGGCCGGCACGGTCGACGCCCTCTCGGTCGGTGGTGACTTCACCCGGGTCGCCGGCGCCGCGCGTCGCGGCTACGCGCGCTTCCTGTTCTGAGGCCGCCGGCGGGCGAAGCGGCCCCGCGTGACCGACGCCACCCTCCGGTCGTTACCCGTGAGTAGACCACGGGAGGGACCTCCGGATGACCGACCACGCCCTGCGCCGCCGCCTGGTGGCGGCCCTGCTCAGCACCGGCCTCGCCGCCGGCTTCGTGCTCCCCCTCGCCGGCGATGCCGCCGGTACGCCGGCCGACGGCGCCGCACGGCACGCGGCATCGGCCGAGCGGTCCGGCGCGGCCGCACCGGTCGCGCAGAAGCCGAAGAAGTGCAAGAAGGCCGCGAAGCACAAGAAGCACAAGAAGTGCCGCAAGGCGAAGAAGGGCGCGGCGGCGGTCCCCCTGCCGACCGCGGTCCCGCCGGCGAGCGGACCCGGCACCACGACGGCACCCGCCCCGGCGGTGGTCGCGCCGTGGACCCCGCGTCCGGCCGACTACAGCGCCACCGTCGCGACCCGGGACATCCCCATCGTGATGGACGACGGCGTCGTCCTCCGCGGTGACCTCCAGCGCCCGGCCGGTGCCGACGGCGAGCCGGTCGCCACCCCGCTCCCGGTCATCGTCACCATCACCGCCTACAACAAGACGGTCCTCTCCGCCGGCGCGGGCGCGGTCCTCTCCGGGGCCGACCCGGCGTACCTCGTCAAGCGCGGCTACGCCCAGCTCACCGTCGACGCGCGGGGCACCGGCGGCTCCCAGGGCCAGTGGGGCGCGTTCAGCGCCCGGGAGGGCAAGGACGCCGGCGCGATCGTCGAGTGGGCGTCCGCCCAGCCGTGGAGCAACGGCAAGGTCGGCATGACCGGCGCGTCGTACATGGGCATCTCCCAGCTGTTCGCCGCGGCCCAGCAGCCCAAGGGGCTCAAGGCGATCTTCCCGCAGGTCCCGGCGGCCGACGTCTACCGCGACGTCGTCGCGTCCGGCGGGCAGATCGACGTCGGCTTCATCCCGCTGTGGCTCGGGTTGGTCACCGCGACCGGCGTGGTCCCGCCGGCCTACGGACTGCAGGAGCCGCAGGCCGGGATCGCGATGGTCCTCGACCATCTGATGGGCGGGCTCACCTTCACCCTGCCGCTCGCCACCCAGGCGCTGCTGGGCGGCGACCCGGCGTACGACGGCCCGTTCTACCGCGAGCGATCGCCGATCGACGTCCTCGACAAGGTCACCGTCCCGACCTTCCTCGTCGGTGGCGAGTTCGACCTCTTCCAGCGCGGCACCCCGCTCGTCTTCGAGCGGCTCCAGCAGCGCGGCGTGCCGACGAAGCTGATCCTCGGCCCGTGGGACCACCTCCAGGGCTCGGCCGGCGCCGAGGTCGGGAAGGCGGGCTACGGCTCGCTCGCCGAGCTGCAGCTGCGCTGGTTCGACCAGTACATCCGCGGGATCGACGGCCAGCTCGACCGGATCGCGCCGCTCACCTACTACGAGCAGGGGTCCGGCGCGTGGGTGCGGAAGGCGAAGTGGATCGACGACGACCTCGCCGCGCGCAGCTACCGGCTCTCGGGCTCCGCCGCGGTCGGCGGGAAGGCCGGCGCCCTGACCACCGGTACGCCGGAGGCGGGCTCGGCCGTCGTACCGCCGCTGCCGGTGACGGGACTGTGCACCCGCTCGGCCAACCAGTGGACCGCGGGCCTGCCGAACGCGCTGCTCCCGGACCTGCCGTGCTTCGAGGACAACAAGCTCAACGACCTCGGCGGCGTCACCTTCGACACCGCGCCGCTGGATGCCGACGTGCGCTTCCAGGGCCCGCTCAACGCCCGGCTGCACGTCTCGACCCCGAGCGGTGACGGGATGCTGTCGGTGGCCGTCGAGGACGTCGCGCCGGACGGCACGGTCTCCCGGATCAGCGGGGGCTGGCAGACCATCGCGCACCGCGCGCTCGACGAGGAGCGCTCGCGCTATCTCGACGGGGAGCTGCTGCAGGCCTATCACCCGTTCACACGGGAGGCGAAGGCCACGCTGCCCGCCGGTCAGGTGGCGCCCGTCGACGTGGAGATCTTCCCGACCGGCGCGGTGATCGCGAAGGGCCACCGGCTGCGGATCGCGGTACAGGCCTTCGACGTCCCGCACCTGCTCTCGCCGGTCACCGACCTGCTCACGCAGCTGGTTCCGGTCACCGTCCACACCGGGCCGCAGTACCCGTCGGTGTTGACCATGGCGGTGCGCTGAGGCCGGGCTACAGCCCGCCGGGGCGGCGGGCCAGGGTGCTCGCGAGCGCCGTCGCGGCTGCGCGGACGGCGTTCTGGTGCGCCTCGGGCCGGAAGCGCCCGATCGGTCCGGTGACGCTGATCGCCGCGACCGCGGTCGCCCCGTCGGGCTGGAGCACGGGCGCGGCGACGCACAGCAGTCCCGGCGTCGACTCCTCGCGCTCGAAGGCCAGTCCGGCCTCGAGGGCCCGGTCCAGCTGCTGTTCGAGCAACCCGGGCGCGACGATCGTGTGCGGCGTACGCCGGGGGAGCGGGCCGGACAGGACGGCCGAGCGGACCGCGGGGTCGGCGTGCGCGAGCAGCACCTTGCCGAGGGCGGTGCAGTGCATCGGCATCCGGCCGCCGGCGCGTGAGGGGCTGCGCGCCTGCCGGTGCCCGCCGATCTTGGCGACGTAGACCACCTCGGTGCCGTCGCGGACGCCGAGGTGGACCGTCTCGTGGGTGCGCTCGTAGAGGTCCTGCAGGAAGGGCATCGCCACCTCCAGCAGGGTCCGCTCGGTCGCCGCGCGCATGCCGAGCTCGAACAGCCCGCCGGCGAGGCGGTAGCCGTGCTCGGTCTTCTCCAGGAGGCGGTGGTGGACCAGGTCGCCGGCGACGCGGTGCACGGTGCCCTTGGGGAGTCCGGTCCGGCGGACCAGCTCGGCGAGGGGGAGCAGCCGGTCGTCGGCCCCGAACGCGCGCAGCAGGGCGACGGCCTTGCCGAGAACGGTGTCCAGGCCCTGCTCGTCCGCCACCCCCACAGCGTACCGGTCAGTGGAACGCCGGGGTGGCTGCCTGCAGCCGGGACCCCGAGAGTGGGTGCATGACGGAATCCGCCGCTCTCGACTCTGCCGCCGATGCCGCGGTCGGTGCCGCCGCCGAGCGCCTCCACGCCGCACTGGTCGAGAACCGCCCCTGCGCCCCGGTCCGCGACCTCATCGGCGATCGCGACATCACCCTCGCCTACGCCGTGCAGCAGCAGCTCAACGCGCACCGGCTCGAGGCCGGGGCCGTCGTGGTCGGCCGCAAGATCGGCGCGACCTCGGTCGCCGTCCAGCAGCAGCTGGGCGTCGACACCCCGGACCTCGGTGTGCTCTTCGACGACATGGAGTACGACGCCTCCGCGCCCGTCGACATCAGCGGTCTGCTGCAGCCGAAGGTCGAGGGCGAGATCGCCTTCGTGCTCGGCGCCGACCTCGACCAGGGCGACCTCGATCTCGAGCAGGTCGCCGCCGCCGTCGCGTACGCCGTCGCCGCGATCGAGGTCTGTGACAGCCGGATCGCCGACTGGGACATCAGCTTCGCCGACACGGTCGCCGACAACGCCTCCGCGGGCGGCTACGTGCTCGGCACCGACCGACGTACCCTCGACGGCTCCGACGGCCGTGGCGCCTTCGTGCCGAAGGACGCGGCCATGACGATGACCGTCACCGGCCAGGACGACTCGGTCGGCACCGGCGCCGCCTCCCTCGGGGACCCGCTCATCGCCCTGCAGTGGCTGGCCCGCCAGGCCCGCGACCTCGGCGACCCGCTGCGCGCCGGCCAGGTGGTCCTCTCCGGTGCCCTCGGCCCGATGCGCCCGGCCGCGCCCGGCGCCGACGTCGAGCTCGCCATCGACGGACTCGGCTCCGTCGCCCTCAGCTTCAGCAAGAAGGAGTCCTGACCATGGCCAGCACCGGCAAGACGAAGGTGGCGATCATCGGGTCCGGCAACATCGGCACCGACCTGATGATCAAGATCCTGCAGACCGCACAGCACGTCGAGATGGGAGCGCTCGTCGGCATCGACCCCGACTCCGACGGCCTCGCGCGTGCCCGCGACCTCGGCGTCCCGACCACCCACGAGGGTGTCGAGGGCCTGATCGCGATGCCGGAGTTCGCCGACATCGACATCGTCTTCGACGCCACGTCGGCGAAGGCGCACCTCCACAACGACGCGCTGCTGCGCCCGCTCGGCAAGCGGCTGATCGACCTGACGCCCGCCGCCATCGGCCCGTTCGTGATCCCGGCCGTCAACATCGACGAGCACCTCGACGCGGCCAACCTCAACATGGTCACCTGCGGTGGGCAGGCCACGATCCCGATCGTCGCCGCGATCTCCCGCGTGGTCCCGGTGGAGTACGCCGAGATCGTCGCCTCGATCTCCTCGAAGTCCGCCGGCCCGGGCACCCGCGCCAACATCGACGAGTTCACCGAAACCACCTCCGGCGCGATCGCCGCGGTGGGCGGGGCGAAGCGTGGCAAGGCCGTGATCATCCTCAATCCGGCCGAGCCGCCGCTGATGATGCGCGACACCGTCTTCGCCCTCGTCCATGCGCCCGATCCCTCGTTGCACGACGAGATCCGGGCGAGCGTGGAGAAGATGGTCGCCGACGTGGCGGCGTACGTCCCCGGCTACCGCCTGGTCCAGAAGGTCCAGATCGCCGAGATCCCCGCCGACCAGCCGGTCGAGACGCTGCTGGTCGACGGCGCGGAGCGCCCGACCCACCAGGTGTCGGTGTTCCTCCAAGTCACCGGTGCCGGCCACTACCTCCCGGCGTACGCCGGCAACCTCGACATCATGACCTCGGCCGGCCTGCAGGTCGCCGAGCGGATCGCTGCGGCGAAGGAGAGTGCGTTGTGACCGAGAAGACCAAGATCTTCGTCCAGGACGTCACCCTGCGTGACGGCATGCACGCGATCCGGCACCGGATCTCGCCCGCCGACGTGAAGCGGATCGTGGTCGCTCTCGACGAGGCCGGCGTCGACGCGCTCGAGGTCGCCCACGGCGACGGCCTGGCCGGCGGCTCGGTCAACTACGGCCCGGGCTCGCACACCGACTGGGAGTGGCTCGAGGCCGCCGCGTCGGTGCTGAAGAACGCGCGCCTGACCACGCTGCTGCTGCCCGGCGTCGGCACCGTCCACGAGCTGAAGCGCGCCTACGACCTCGGCGTCCGCTCGGTGCGGATCGCGACCCACTGCACCGAGGCCGACGTCTCCGCGCAGCACATCGCGGCGGCCCGCGAGCTCGGCATGGACGTCTCCGGCTTCCTGATGCTCTCGCACATGGCTCCCCCGGAGGAGCTGGCCCGGCAGGCCAAGCTGATGGAGTCGTACGGCGCCCACTGCGTCTACGTCACCGACTCCGGCGGCCGGCTGACCATGGACGACGTCGCCGCCCGGATCCAGGCCTACCGCGCGGTCCTCGACGAGGGCACCGAGATCGGCATCCACGCCCACGAGAACCTCTCGCTCTCGGTCGCCAACTCGGTCGTCGCCGTCCAGAACGGCGTCTACCGCGTCGACGCCTCCCTCGCCGGCCACGGCGCCGGCGCGGGCAACTGCCCGATCGAGCCGTTCATCGCGGTCGCCGACCTGATGGGCTTCGAGCACCGCTGCGACGTCTTCAAGCTCCAGGACGCCGCCGACGACATCGTCCGCCCGCTCCAGGACCGCCCGGTCCGGGTCGACCGCGAGACGCTCACCCTCGGCTACGCCGGCGTCTACTCGTCGTTCCTGCGCCACGCCGAGCGCGCCGCCGAGCAGTACGACGTCGACGTCCGCGACATCCTCATGGAGTGCGGTCGCCGCCGTCTCGTCGGCGGCCAGGAGGACATGATCGTCGACATCGCGCTGACCATCGTCGCCGAGCGCGAGGCCGCTCTGGTCTGATCCGC
Organism: Nocardioides sp. LHD-245; assembly: GCF_030929495.1. Taxonomy (GTDB): domain Bacteria; phylum Actinomycetota; class Actinomycetes; order Propionibacteriales; family Nocardioidaceae; genus Nocardioides. The sequence continues at coordinate 135,510 of NZ_JAVFWN010000003.1, forward strand.
CTCTCGCCGTCGTACCGGACAGAACGGTCGCGAATCCGCTGAATTCACGACCGTTTCGTCCGGTACGACGGGTGCGGGTCAGGAGCGCATCGAGACGCCCTCGCGCCAGTAGCCCATGAAGGCGACCTGGCGCCGGTCCAGCCCGAGGTCGTTGACGAGCTTGCGCCGCAGGCCGGTCACGACCTTGGACTCGCCGGCGATCCACGCGTAGAGCCCGGCGTACGGCGCGTCGCCGGTCGGGACCGCCGTCTCCGCGGCGACCTCCTCGCCGGAGGAGGAGTGGACGGGGGTCTCCCACAGGTCCGGGTCGATCTCCTCGTCGGACACCACGATCGCCTCGACGGGGGCGGTGCCGGTCAGGTGCGCCAGGACGGCCGTGTGCAGCTCCTCGCCGCGGGCGCCGCCGTCGCGGGGCAGCCAGGTCACGCTCACGCCCGCCGGCGCGACGAGCTCCTGGATGTCGGCAGCGACCGGCACCTCGACGTACGCCGCGCCGGTCGCGTCGGCCGGCAGGTCGCGCAGCACCCCGCGGATGGCGGGGACGGCGGTCTCGTCGCCGACGAGCAGCAGACGGCTCGCGTCGCCGGGCGACCACTCGATGCCGCCGAACTCGTGGCCCTTCCGTGGGGCCATCGCCACCAGCCGCTGCCCCGGCGCCGCCTGGAGTGCCCAGCGGTTGCCGGCGCCGTCCAGCAGATCGGCGTCCCCGTGGCCGTCGGCGTCGTGCACCACGATGTCGACGACCAGGCGGGTGTCCGCGCCATCGCCGAGGACGTCGCGGATCGTGTAGGTCCGCATCGACCCGCGCTCGTGCTCGGGGATCTCCATCCAGGTGGTCCACCACGACTCGTCCGCGTCCGCGAACGACGGCAGCGTGCCGGCGGCGTTGGGGAAGATCAGCTTGATCCGCTGGTCGTAGACCGGTCCGTCCGGACCGAGCTCCGCGAGCGCGTCGCCGCCGAGCGCGACCCGCACGAACGAGGGGGAGACCCGTTCCACCTCGAGCACCTCGACCTCGGTGAGGAGCATGGGCAGGGTGGCGACGTACTCGTTCTGCTCGACGGTCATGAGGTCAGGCTAACCTAACCCCGCAGACGTTCTCAGATCGTGGTGCGGTGGAAGTTCTGGAACGACCGCGACGGCGTGGGGCCGCGCTGACCCTGGTAGCGCGAGCCGTACCTCTCCGAGCCGTACGGGTGCTCGCTCGGCGAGGACAGCCGGAAGAAGCAGAACTGACCGATCTTCATCCCCGGGTAGAGCTTGATCGGCAGCGTCGCGACGTTCGCCAGCTCGAGCGTCACGTGCCCCGAGAAGCCGGGGTCCACGAAGCCGGCGGTCGCGTGGGTCAGCAGGCCGAGCCGGCCGAGCGAGGACTTGCCCTCGACCCGGGCGGCGATGTCGTCGGGCAGCGTCACGACCTCGTACGTCGAGCCGAGCACGAACTCCCCGGGGTGCAGGATGAACGGCTCGTCGCCCTCCGGCTCCACCACGCGGGTGAGGTCGGACTGGTCGGCCGCCGGGTCGATCGAGGGGTACTTGTGGTTGTCGAAGACCCGGAAGAACCGGTCCAGGCGGAAGTCCACCGACGACGGCTGCATCAGCCCGGGGTCGTACGGTTCCAGGCCGATCCGGCCGGCGTCGATCTCGGCGGTGATGTCGCGGTCGCTGAGCAGCACGCCCCGCACCCTACCGGCCGGTGCCGGTTGCGCGTGGCGCCGATCACGGGCGCAGAATGCTGGGATGACGTTCAGCAGGTACGTCGCCCTGGGCGACTCGTTCACCGAAGGGGTCGGTGACCCCGACCCGGCGCGTCCCAACGGCCTGCGGGGATGGGCCGACCGGACGGCGGAGGCCCTCGCCGCGCACGCGAGCGCGGAGGGTGTCGACTTCGGCTACGCCAACCTCGCCATCCGCGGCCGCAAGCTGCCCGCGATCATCGCCGAGCAGGTCGACGCGGCCCTCGCGCTCGGCCCGGACCTGGTCAGCATCCACGGTGGCGGCAACGACGTGCTGCGTCCCAAGGTCGACATCGACGCCCTCGCGGCGTCGTACGACGAGGCGATCGGCCGGCTCGCGGCCGGCGGTGCCCATGTCGTGCTGTTCACCATCGCCGACCCCGGCCTCAACGGGGTGATCAAGGTGATTCGCGGCCGGACCGCGATCTTCAACGAGTGGGTCCGCGAGATCGCGGAGCGGCACGGCGCCACCCTGGTCGACATGTGGCGGATGCGCGGCTGGAAGGTCGCCGAGGTGATGGACGAGGACCGGCTGCACCTCAACGCCGTCGGCCACCAGGCGATCGCGATCGCCGCCCTGGACGCGCTCGGCGTCGACCACGGCCTGCAGCCACTCGATCCGGTCCGGGCACCGGTCCTGACCGCACGCGAGCAGCGTGCGGCCGACCTCGCGTGGGCGCGCACCCACCTGGCGCCCTGGGTGCAGCGCCGGGTCACCGGTCGCTCGTCGGGCGACGGGGTGGCACCGAAGCGACCCACCTTCGCGCCCATCGGGTAGCATCCTCCACGCTCCGGTTCGCCGGGGTCTGCGGATGTAGCTCAGTTGGTAGAGCGTCAGCTTCCCAAGCTGAATGTCGCGAGTTCGAACCTCGTCATCCGCTCGGATTGAATGGCGTGAGCGTGTCGCCGCTGATCGGCGCCTCACCGTCCTCGGGCGGAGCCCTCGCTCCGGTCGCTCGTTCCTCGCTCTCTGCGCTCGCACTCCGCCCGAGCCCGGTCATGGCGCCGGCGGCGACACGCTGCCACGCCGCGGTCGGGTTGGGCGCGTCCCGGCTTGGCATGGCGGCAAGACGGCAACTCGCTTGCCACCCACGGTCGGGGCGGGTCCCTCCTGACTTGGCATGGCGGCGAGACGGCGCCTGCGCGACGCCACGCTGCCGGGCAGGCGATCGGGTTGAATGGGGCCATGGCACACGCGGAGCCACCGCCCTTCACCTTCGAGCCCCGGCGCCGCCGGCCGCTCGGGCTCCTCACCGCGCTGTGCCTGCTCCTGATCGGCGGTGTGTACGCCGGCTACGGCATCGGTTGCACGGTGATCGACGCGTACGAGGACGCGCCGCCGTCGTACGTCGCGGGGGACTCGGTCGGCCTCGTCACGGTCGGCGGGATGCTGGCCGCCGTCGTCGGTTGGCTGACGTGGTCGCTCCTCGTCGACCGCCACCCGCGCGCCCTCGGCCAGCTCCACGCCCCGGGCGTCCTGCTCCCGGCGGTCGCGGCCGGACTGCTGCTCGCGGCGGCCGAGCTGGACGTCGCCGGCTGGTACGTCGGTGCCGCCGTCATCGCAGCCGCGGTCGGCGTCGGCCTCTTGCTGTCGGCCGTCGCAGCCGCGGCGGCCCGTCGGCGACGTTGGCGCCTCGAGCTCGACCTGATCGCCTGCGGCACTCCGGTGTCGGCGACCGTCGTGGAGCCCGGTCTCGACCCCTACGACTTCGAGGAGGCCTCCAACGTGATCACCACGGCCGCCTTCCGCTTCACCGGGGCCGACGGCACCGTCTACCGCGTCCACCGCCGCGTCGTGATCCCCAGCAGCGCCCCGCTCGTCGAGGGGCAGCGGACGACGATCTGGTACGACCCCGACCGCCCCACCGACGACCGGCGGATCGTGGTCGGCATCCAGCACGCGTTGCGCTGGAACGTGCCGGTCCCGCGGGTGTCGACCGACCGGCCCGCCGTACCCTCCTGACGTGGACTTCACCGGTTTCCCCGTCGCGGCGCTCGACTTCTACGACGATCTCGAGGTCGACAACACCAAGTCGTTCTGGGAGGCGCACAAGGCCGTCTACACCGAGAGCGTCAAGGCGCCGATGGTGGCGCTGACCGACGCGCTCGGCCAGGAGTTCGGCGCGGCCAAGGTGTTCCGGCCCTACCGCGACGTGCGCTTCGCGAAGGACAAGACGCCCTACAAGACCCACCAGGGTGCGTTCGTCGGCGTCGGCCCGGCGACCGGGTGGTACGTCGAGGTGGCGGCGCCCGGCGTCCGGGTGGGCGGCGGGATCTACGAGGCGTCCGGTGCCCGCCTCGCCCGGCTGCGCGAGGCGATGGCCGAGGAGAAGACAGGCAAGGTGCTGCAGCGGATCCTGCGCGACCTGGAGCGCGGCGGCTTCGAGGTGGCCGGCGAGCGGCTCAAGACTGCGCCCCGGGGCTACGAGAAGGACCACCCGCGCATCGAGCTGCTCAAGATGAGGACCGTGCTCGGTATGCGGTCCTACGGCTTCGAGCCGTTCGTGCACACCGCCGAGCTGCTCGACCGGGTCCGCGACGACTGGCGCCGGCTGCGCCCGCTCGTCACCTGGGTCGCCGACGCGATCACCGAGTAGTCGGAGCAGTCGGAGTAGTCCGATCTGTTGCTCATCCTCCTGGAACGGGCGGCTCACCCAGCACACCGCTCGACCAGGTCAGGTCAGACGTTGCCCTGTGACCAGTCCGTCCAAGCAGCCGTGCTGGCCGGCACCTCGATGTCGGCGACCCGAGTAGAGCGCCCGACCAGTGCGGCCTCATCCACCTCGATGCCCAGGCCCGGCCCCGTCGGCACCACGAACGCACCGCTGTCCAGGTGCTCGAGGGTGAAGGGGTTCGAGTCGAGGATCTCGTGCCACGGCTCCGCCATCGAGTAGGGGAACTCCACCAGGCGGAGCGTCTTGAGGGCACTGGAGGCGTGCAGGTTCGCCGCGAAGGCGACCGGGCCGGCGGCCGAGTGCGGCATGACCGGCACACTGGCCAGTTCGGCGAGCTCCCCGATCCGCACCATCTCCAGCAGCCCTCCCGAAGTGGCCGGGTCCGGCTGGAGGACGTCGGCACGCCCGTCCCTGATCGCGCGGTCGTACTCCCCCGACATGCCGAAGTGCTCGCCGTACCCGATCGCCACCGCCGACTGATCCACCAGCCGTTGCACGCCCAGGTGCCGCTCCTGGGGGATGGGCTCCTCGAACATCGAGACCCCCAGGTCGGCTAGGGCCCGGCTGACGCGCAGGGCCGTGTCCAGGCTGTAGTGCTCGGTGCCGTCCACGAAGATGTCGACCGTCGGCCCCAGTCGATCGCGCACCTGAGCCAGGGTGGCCAGGTCCGTACGCCAGTCCAGTCCCAGCCGGAGCTTCACCGCCCCCACCCCGCGCGCCAGCCAGGGCTCGAGGTTGTGCACGTGCCAGTCGGCGTCGCCCTGGAAGAGGAAGTGGCTGGAGGCGTAGACCCCGAGACGCTCCCGGTGGCCGCCCAGCATGCTGCGCACGCTGAGCCCGTCCCGGCGACCCACCGCGTCCCACAGGGCCATCTCGACCGCGCTCACGGCGTGGCCGACCGGGCCGGCGAGTCCGGGGCGGCGCCGCAGCTCCGACTTCAGTAGACCGGCGACCTGGGGCACCGAGACCATGCCCGGTCGACCCAGCAGCGGCGCCAGCACCTCCTGCACGATCGTGCGCAGCAGGCCGGGATGGGCGAACCCGTATCCATCGCTCGCCTCGCCGAATCCCGTCACCCCCTGGTCGAGTCGCACCCGCACCATGGCGTGTGGCAACCCATCGAACTCGAACTCGTACACACGCAGGTCCTCGACCCTGAACACAGGCAACGACATCTCCCCTCCTCCACTCCGGACCGTGACGAACTCCCCAGCTACCCGCGGCCGGGGTACAGCGGGCGCGGGCGGGGCCGGCCCGAGCCAGCCCCGACCCCACCGGTCAGAACGAGTTCCTGCGGGACAGGATCTTGTGCACCAACGGCTCGAAGTGCTCCAGCGGGGCACTCACGTAGTCCGGGTCGAACGCGGCCTGGTCGTACTTGAAGCAGAACTCCTCGGTGTACTCGAAGTACTCGGAGCCGCGGAACTTCTCCCGGGTGTTGCGGTCCCACCCCAGGTGGTGCCAGAAGTAGTACCCCTGGAAGACGTCATGGTTGGCGACCATCCAGTGGTTCGCCTCGGAGACGAACGGCTTCAGTACCGCCGCGGCGATGTCGGGGTGGTTGGCCGGAGCCATCACGTCCCCGATGTCGTGCAGCAACGCGCAGAGGATGTACTCCTCGTCCCGACCATCTGCCTCGGCGCGGGTGGCCGTCTGCAGGGAGTGTTCGAGCCGAGTGATCGGGAACTCACCCTTGGCGTCCCCCAGAGTCCGCAACATCTGCAGGGCGTGCTCGGGCACCTTGCTCTGTTCGGTCGCCCAGCCCGGCGTGATGAGGTCCCAGTCCTCCTTCGTGGACTCGATCATGCTGGTGAACTTGACTCCGGAACTCACAACGAACACCTTCTTCTTTCACTCATCTGTGGACTCTTGAACGTCACTGCCGGCCGCCCGTCCGCGCGGGCCCCGGGCCGGCTCCGGCACTACTTGGGGGCGCGGCCGTGGTTGTCCCACCACAGGATCCGACGGCGCAGCAGCGTCAACGCGGCGACGAAGAGCAGACCCAGCACGCAGAACATCGAGATTCCGGCCCAGGTCACCTCGAGGTTCGCCTGGGATGCGGCGATGGAGACCATGGCTCCCAACCCGGCCGCCTCTCCGGCAGCCACGAACTCGGCGACCGCGGCCCCGATGATGGCGAAGGGGATGGCGATCCTCAGCCCGGCGAAGAAGTAGGGCATGCTCCCCGGGAACCGCAGCCTCCAGAAGATCTCCCACCTGCTCGCGTCGACCACCCGGAGCACGTCCAGCGTGCCCGGGTCCACCGCCCTGAGCCCGGCCAGCGAGTTGATCAGGATCGGGAAGATCGCGACGATGATGGTGACGATGTACTTGGGCAGCATCCCGAATCCGAAGGCCACCACCAGGGCCGGAGCGATCGCGATGACCGGCGTCACCATGATGACCATCACGACCGGCATGAGTGCGCGTTCCAGAATCTTGAACTCGCACATCAGCACGGCCAACAGATAGCCCAGGACGATGGCAGCGCCGCCTCCCACAGCCACCTCTTTCAGGGTGACCACGAGATTGTTCCAATAGGCGCTGGGGTCGTTTGCGATGCTCCCGGCAATGTCTCCCAGGGGCGGGATGACGAAGGGTTTCGAGTGGGCCACATATTCCCATGAGCTCCCCAGCAGGACGAAGGTGACCAGGGGTGGGACCCAGAGGCCGAAACGCCAGCGCGCCCGGGCAGAACCCTGGGGAACCGCACTCTTCACGGTCTTTCCGGCGGCGTTCTCGGTACTTGGTCGACGCGTTTGCTCCAGCTCCATGGTCATGCTGGATGCCTTCTCAGTCCTGGGCATTCTTCATCACCCTCCTCAGCCCCTCCCGGATTCGGATCTCGTACTCACGGAACTGCGGACTCAGGAACACCGATTCGTCCCGGGGCCGGGGCAGGTCGATCTCGGTGATCTCGGCGATTCGTCCCGGTCGAGCCGCCATCAGCACCACCCGATCCGAAAGCAGGATCGCCTCGGGAACCGAGTGCGTGATGAACATGACCGAACGCCGGTTGGACTGCCAGAAGTCCAGGAGCCCCAGCCGTTGCTGGTCTCGCGTGATCTCGTCCAGGGCCGAGAACGGCTCGTCCATGAGCAGGACGGGCGGGTCGAACACGAAGGCGCGTGCGATCGCGACGCGCTGCTGCATGCCACCGGACAGCTGCCGCGGGTACTTGCGCAGGTCCTTGCCCAAGCCGAAGGAGGTGAGCAGCTCGTCGACGTCCAACAGGTTGCGGCCCGCGTTGGCAGCGGTGTTCACCTGAGTGGGCAGCAGGACGTTGTCGCGTACCGAGCGCCAGGGCAGCAGGGCCGGGGTCTGCGGCACGAGTCCCATCGCCTTGTGGCGGATCGCCTGGGGAACCGCCTCGCCGTTGATCGCGACCGAGCCCTCGTCGGCATCCAGGAGGCCGGCAATGATGCGCAGCAGGGTGGACTTGCCGCAGCCGCTGGGACCGATCACCGAGACGAACTCGCCCGGGGCGATGCGCAGATCGACGTCATCGAGAACCGTGACCGGTTGGCCCCGGACGCCGAACCTCTTGGTGACTCCTCGTGCCGTGACCTCGGCACCCGCGGTGGTCAGCGCCGCGTTCATTCGCCGGGCCAGATCAGCATGTTGTTGGCGTCGTACAGGTCCGTGACCAGGTCGAAGTCGACCACAGTGTCGAGATCCGGGATCTCCTTCACTTCGCTGAACTCCCGGGTCAGCGCAGCGGCTGCCTCCCACTCCTCACGGGTGTGGGCACCCAGCGGCTTGACCGTGCTGTCCCGGATCCACTGCGACTCCACGGCCCAGGTCCGCCTCTGCTGGTCCAACGGGAACGAGTCGCCCTGGTTGTCCTCGGCGGCCAGTTCGGTCACGTGCTCCACGCACTTGTCCTCGTTGTCCAGGCAGTACTGGAGCGCCTTCAGCGTGGCCCGCATGAAGTCGGCGGCGGTCTCCCGGTGCTCCTCCAGGAAGGTCGAGTTCACCTCCATCACGCTGTAGGTGCTCTCGACGCCTGCATCGGCCGGCAGGAACTCGCTGAACTCGATGCCCTGGTCCTTGAGGCTGGCGCACTGACTCGACGCGTAGGCGATCTCGGCGTCGATCGTGCCGCGGGTGACGATGGTCGGGTCGTAGTTGGTGATCTTGGTGAACTTCACCTTGTCCAGGTCGACGCCGGCCTTGGCGAGCTGTGCTCGGGCGACCGGGGCGACCTGAGTGAAGTAGCCGAGCCGCTTGCCCTCCAGGTCCTTGAGGGTCTTGATGTTCTTGTTGGCCAGGATGCAGTGGGGGTCGGTGGTGCCGTAGGTCGCGACTGCGGTGATGTTGTCGGCGTTGACCACGGTGTCCAGGACACTGGGCGCCGACCCCACGGAGGTGAACTGGGCCTTGTTGGCGTTGACCAGTTGCTGGCCCGACGCACCGGCGGTGTTCATCTCGACGTTGAGGCACAGGGCGTCGTAGTAGCCCAGGTCTCGCGCCATGAAGACGTCCATGATCGAGCCGCTGGCGGCGTAGCTGTAGGATGAGATGTAGGTGATCTTCCCTGCATCCTTGTTCCGCTGACATGCCGCGTCGTCGGGGGCGTAGCCCGCGGTGTCGGTAGCGCCTTCCACCGGTTGACGGGCCGACTTGTCGGCAGCGTTCGAGCCCGAGCCACACGCACTTATCGTCAATCCGAGAACAATGGTCAATCCGCTGAGCGCAAGCTTTGAAATGGTCTTCATAGTTCCTCACTTGTAGGCAGCGATTGGATTTGTTGGGTCGCAAAAAAGGATCGCGCCCGGAATCAGAGGGTCACGAATTGACGTCGCGGGAACGACGTCGAATCAGAGACGGGGTGTCGCGGTTTCAGTAACGGCCGACGAGCGTCTTGGTACTGAGTGGCGAGTGCGACCCATAGGGGATGAGTCGCAGCAGATGATGATGTATTCGGATCGACTCCTTTCTGACGTAGCGTCCGTCACGCGCGATTGATGGCGTGCATCCGAACGATTGGATACGTCAGCAGAAGGTCGGCCATCCGGGGCACTCGGCATCACCGGGACCGTCGATCTACATCTCGACCGCTTGAAGAACATGATTCACGTCAAGCGATACGCCATGTTGGCATGCGGGATAAGCTGGTGTCAACGATTTCCGTTGCCCTGACGTCCGCTTCGCGAAGGACAAGACGCCGTACAAGACGCACCCCGGCGCGTTCGTGGGCGTCGGACCGCCGACCGGCCGGTACGTCGAGGTGGCGGTGCCCGGCGTCCGCGTCGGGGGCGGGATCTACGCGGCCTCGGGTGCGCACCTGGCCCGGCTGCGCGAGGACTGGCGGTGCCGGCGTCCGCTCGTCACCTGGGTCGCCGACGCGATCGCGGAGTGAGGGGCCCTCAGCCGCGCACTCGGCGCAGGAAGGCCGCCAGGTTGTCGGTCAGCCGCCCGACCTGCTGCTCGACGGTCAACGACTCCGGCAGCCGGCCCTGGTCGCTGACCTTCTTGCCCCGCACGTACAGCGAGCACTGCAGGTCGGCGCACATGTAGGTGCCCACCGAGTCGCCGTTCTGCCCGGCCTTCCCGGCCCGCGGCGCGACCATCAGCACCACTCCGCCGGAGCCGTGCGGGGTCAGGCACAGGGTGCAGAGATTCTTGCGCGGCGTGCCGGCGCTCCCGTCGGTCGCGCGGAGCACGATGCCGTACGGCGTCCCGTCGACCTCCGCGACGACGTACCCCCGCACCCGCGACTGCGGGTCGCGCCAGCCGAGGAAGTCGAGCTGCTCCCAGGGCAGCTCGCTCAGCGAGCGCGGGACGTTGAGCCGCTTCGCCTCGCCCTTCGAGCAGTTCACGAAGGAGGCGCGGATCTGTTGCTCGGTGAGGGGCTCCACGTCGATCCACCTTACGAACCGGCGCCACCCATTTACCGCCCGGCGGCTCAGGCGGAGGTGAAGCTCGCCATCGTCCGGTCCGGCTCCCAGAACGCCTTCATCGACTTCACCCGGCCGTCGTCGTCGACGACGTAGACCATGATCAGGTCGGTCGTGGTGTGCGAGCCGTCCGGGAAGGACGTCTTGATCCGGCCGATGTTGGCGCAGGTGTTGCCGCCCGGATTGGCGAACGAGTCGTTGATCTGGAACTCGAAGGTCGCGATCGGCGCGATCGCCTTCTCCCAGAACGCCGAGATGCCGGCGTGGCCGTGGTGCCCGGTGCCCTCGGGGTCGAACATCGACGGACCGACCGGGTCCTCGAGCACGGCGTCCTCGGCGTACACGGTCAGCCACTCGGCCAGGTCGCCCTTCGCGACGGCGGAGTAGGAGCGCTGGGACGCCGCGCGAGCCGGGTGTGGGTCGTCGGGGGCGTTCCAGACGATCGCGTCGGAGGTGATCATGCGGCCATCGTAGGGCGAATCTAGAACGTGTTCTACCCCTTCTCCCTTCCCGGCTTCCTGACCGCCTTCCTGACGGCTGCGCGTCGCCGGCCGTTCACGGACCGCTCATCGTGGCCTGCCACGGTGCGAGCATGGCGAAGAAGCAGAAGGCCTGGATCCACGTGGGCATGCCCGGCGCGGGCGATGTCGTCGAGTCCGCCCTCGCCCACCATCACGCCGCGCTCGTCGAGCTCGGCGTCGCCTCCGTCGCCCGGTCGACCGCGGAGAGCTTCCGGGCCGCGGTCGAGATGACCCGCTCCCACAAGGACTGGGGCCTCAAGCGCGCCGACGTCGAGGGCCAGTGGGCGCGCCTGGTCCGCCGGGCCCGCAAGGGTCGCTGTGACCTGGTCTTCAGCCAGTCGCTGCTGGCGGCGGCCACCCCCGACCAGGTCGCGCTCCTCGTGGACGCCCTGGCGGACCACCAGGTCCACGTCGTGCTCACCACGGGCCACGACGACGAGGCCCCGGTGATCGCGCGATGGCATGGCGCCTGCCGCAAGCCGGAGCGCCTGCACGTCATCGAGACCGACGGCCTCGAGCCCGGCCAGGTCTGGTCGGCGTTCGGTCGCACCGTCGGCTTCGGTACGGCGTCCCTGCGGCTCGATGGTGTCCCGCGCGCGACGGCCACGCTGCAGACGCTCCCCGAGGCGCTGCGCGAGGTCGAGCGGCTCGCCCGGCGCAACGCCTCGCTCGAGGTCCGGCTCGAGGAGCTGGACCGCAAGCGCCGCAAGCTCAAGCGGCGGCTGAACAGCGCGGCCTGAGCGGTTCAACTACCGAATGTGTCGCCAGGGCGCGCGTCTCGCGACAGATCTGGTAGGTGAACTGCCGTGGGGGAGTCGTCAGTGCGGAGCCCAGGCGTCGTCGTCGGCGGTCCGCGAGGTCACGGTGTCGGGGAGCTCGCCGTCGGCGAGCTGCTGGATCGAGACGTCCTCGAACACCTCGCGCAGGGCCCGGCGGGCGGCGATCCAGACGTGCTGGAGGACCTCGGCGGCGGCGTTGTAGTTGACCGCCTCGGGGCGCAGCCCGTAGACGGAGACGAGCGGGCCGTCGACGGCGCGGATCACGTCGGCGACCGAGACCGTCGTGGCCTCGCGGGCCATCCGCCAGCCGCCGGACTGGCCGCGCTGGGACATCACGATGCCCGCGCGGCGCAGGTCGGCGAGGATCGCCTGGAGGAAGCCGTGGGGGATGTCCTGGAGCCGGCCCAGCTCCTCGGCGCTCACCGCCCGACCGTCGGACCGGCTCGCCATGGCGATCAGGGCCCGCAGTGCGTAGTCGGACTTGGCGGAGACGCGCATGGGGACAGTCTGTCAGATTGCTCGATCGACTCAGTCGACCTAGGTGGGGTTCGCGGGCCCCGTGTCCTGGACCGCTGGGCGGCGGCGGGTGTGAGCGATCCCGCGACCCCCGTGCTTGCCCGCAGCTAGCACCCCCCGTATGATGAAGTTACTGGCGAGTAGCAGCCAATGAGAACCCTCTCCGAACCCTGGAAATGGTGGGAACTGTGAGCCACTACAAGAGCAACCTGCGCGACATCGAGTTCAACCTCTTCGAGCTCTTCAACGTGCAGGACTACCTCGGCACCGGCCTCTACGAGGAGATGGACGCCGACACCGCGCGCGAGATCCTCGCCGAGGTCGAGCGGATCGCCCGCGAGGACCTCGCGGCCTCCTTCGTCGACTCCGACCGCAACCCGCCGGTCTTCGACCCGGCGACCAACACCGCGCCGGTCCCGGCGTCCTTCAAGAAGTCCTACGACACCTGGATGGAGTCCGGCTTCTGGGGCCTGGGCCTGCCCGAGGAGATCGGCGGCACCACCGCGCCGCCGTCGCTGGTCTGGGGCAGCGCCGAGATGGTGCTGGGCGCGCACGCGCCGATCTGGATGTACTGCACCGGCCCGTCGATGGGCTCGGTCGTCTTCAAGAACGCCAACGGCGTCGCCCGCGACATCCGGATCGCCGAGATCATGGTCGAGCGCCTGTGGGGCGCCACCATGGTGCTGACCGAGCCCGACGCGGGCTCCGACGTCGGCGCCGGCAAGACCTATGCCACGCCCAACGAGGACGGCTCCTGGAACATCACCGGCGTCAAGCGCTTCATCACCAGCGCCGAGTCGGACCTGCAGGAGAACATCATGCACCTCGTCCTCGCCCGCCCGAAGGGCGTCGAGGGCATCGGCGGCCCGGGCACGAAGGGCCTGAGCCTCTTCCTCGTGCCGAAGTACCACTTCGACCACCAGACCGGTGAGCTGACCGGCGAGCGCAACGGCGTCTACGTCACCAACGTCGAGCACAAGATGGGCATCAAGGTGTCCAACACCTGCGAGCTCACCTTCGGCGACCCGCAGGTCGGCGGCGGCGAGGCCGCCCAGGGGTGGCTGCTCGGTGAGGTCCACGACGGCATCCGCCAGATGTTCGACGTCATCGAGAACGCCCGGATGATGGTCGGCACCAAGGCCATCGCGACCCTGTCCACCGGCTACCTCAACGCGCTCGACTACGCCAAGGAGCGGGTCCAGGGCTCCGACCTCACCCAGGCCTCCGACAAGGCGGCGCCGCGGGTCACGATCACGCACCACCCCGACGTACGCCGCTCGCTGATGACCCAGAAGTCCTTCGCCGAGGCGATGCGCTCGCTGGTCCTCTACACCGCGACCTGGCAGGACACGGTCTACCGCGCCAAGGCCGCCGGTGAGCGCGACGAGCTGGCCGAGGCCGTCAACGACCTGCTGCTCCCGATCGTCAAGGGCTACGGCTCGGAGCGCTCCTGGGTGCTGCTCGGCACCGAGTCGCTGCAGACCTTCGGCGGCTCGGGCTTCCTGCAGGAGTACCCGATCGAGCAGTACGTCCGCGACGCCAAGATCGACACCCTCTACGAGGGCACCACCGCGATCCAGGGCCAGGACTTCTTCTTCCGCAAGATCGTCAAGGACCAGGGCAAGGCGCTGGGCCACCTCGCCGGCGAGATCAAGGCGTTCCTGGAGTCGGAGGCCGGCAACGGCCGGCTCAAGAACGAGCGCGAGCTCCTCGCGACCGCCCTCGCCGACGCCGAGGCGATCGTCGGCCTGATGATCAACGACCTCATGTCCGCCCAGGACGAGATCCGCAACATCTACAAGGTCGGCCTCAACACCACCCGCGTCCTCATGGCGCTCGGGGACGTGGTCTGCGCCTGGCTGCTGCTCCGCGGCGCCGAGGTGGCGCTGGAGAAGCTCGGCGGCGACGCGGGTGCCGACAAGTCCTTCTACGAGGGCAAGGTCGCCGCGGCGCAGTGGTTCGCGCAGCTCAACCTGCCGCGCATCTCGGCCGAGCTCACGATCGCCCAGGCCACCGGCCTGGACGTGATGGACCTCGACGAGGCCGCGTTCTGATCGCACCCTGACGCCGACGGCCTCGGCGCCTACGACGGCCGCCCCGGGCAACCGGGGCGGCCGTCGTCGTACGCCGGGGCGCGATCCGCCCGGCCCGGTGCTCAGGAGCGCAGGTAGGCGAGGACGGCGAGCACCCGGCGGTGCCCGCTGTCGGACGCCACGAGCCCGAGCTTGGCGAAGATGTTGCCGATGTGCTTGCTGACCGCCGTCTCGGTCACGACCAGCCGGGCGGCGATCGTGCCGTTGTCGAGGCCCTCCGCCATCAGGCCGAGCACCTCCCGTTCCCGGGGCGTGAGCGAGCGCACCGGATCGTCGGCGCGCCGGCGGCTCAGCAGCTGGGAGATCACCTCGGGATCCATCACCGTGCCCCCGGCGGCGACCCGGCGCAGGGCGTCGACGAAGGCGGCCACCTTGCCGACGCGCTCCTTGAGCAGGTAGCCGAGGCCGTCGGCACCGCGCGCGAGCAGCTCGCCGGCGTACCGGTCCTCGACATAGGCCGACAGCACGAGCACCGGGAAGCCGGGACGCCGGGCCCGGGCCTCGGCGGCGGCCTTCAGGCCCTCGCTGGTGAAGGTCGGCGGCATCCGCACGTCGAGCACGGCGGCGTCGGCCTCGTCGAGCCGGGCGAGGAAGTCGTCGGCGTTGTCCACGGCGGCGACCACGTCGAAACCCTCGCTGCGCAGCAGCAGTGCGAGCCCCTCGCGCAACAGGGTGTCGTCCTCGGCGATCAGGATCCGCATGTCAGCTCCGCCCTCACGGTCGTCGGCCCACCCTCGGGGCTCGTCATGGTCAGCCGGCCCTCGAAGGCCTCGACCCGGCGCCGCATGCCGGCCAGGCCGCCGCCGGGACGCTCGACGGCCCCCCCGGTGCCGTCGTCGGTGATCTCGACGTGCAGCAGGTCGCGGTCGGCGGCGACCCGGACCCGCGCGGTGTCGGCCGCGCTGTACTTGTTCACGTTGTTGAGCGCCTCCGCGACGATGAAGTAGGTGGCCGACTCGACGGCCGCGGGGACGCGGCCGACGTCACCGAGCTCGAGGGTGCACGGTACGACGCTGCGGCCGGCGAGCGACGCGAGCGCGCCTTCGAGACCGAGCTCGTCGAGGATCGGGGGGTAGATGTCGTGCACGGTCCGGCGCAGGCCGGCGAGCGCATCGCTCGCGGCCTCCTGCGCCCGCCGCAGGTGGGGAAGACCGTCCTCGCCGTTCTCGAAGGCACGCTCGGCGAGGCCCATCATCATGGTGACGCTGACCAGCCGGTTCTGGGCGCCGTCGTGCAGGTCGCGCTCGATGCGACGCAGCTCGGCGGCGTGCGCATCCAGCGCAGCGGCGCGGCTGAGCGTCAGCGAGTCGACCCGGGCCCGCAGCTCGAGACGGCGGTCCGGGGTCAGCAGGCGCGCCGATACGGCGGCGACCGCCCGGGCCGCGGCAGGGACGAGGTACCACGAGACGACGGCGTACCCGACCGCCACCAACGGCATCGTCGCGGCCAGGCCCCACGAGGTCACCGGGTACGGCGCGACGACCGGCTCGTCGGCCGGCACCAGGAACCAGTAGAACGGCACCAGCAGCGAGTTGAGGATCCCGAGCGGGATCGCGAGGCAGACCAGGCCCACGGTGAACGTGGGCAGCGCGTGGATCGTCAGCCACCCGACCTCGCGTGCCGTCTGCCGCGAGAACGCGAAGTGCAGCCGGGCGTCGATCGTGCGGTCGGCGGGCTGCTGGACGCGTGGCGCGGCGATCGGCGTACCGCGGAACGCACCGATGCGGACCCGGGCGCGATCGCTCCACCGCCGCAGCAGCCGGGCCGCCTCCGGGAGCACGAGGACGCCCCCGGTCAGCAGCATGAACGGAGTGAGCAGCAGGAGGGCCATGAAGAGCACCAGCGACCCGGCGGACGCACCGACCTCGACGGCGAGGAAGCGCCAGCTGCGCGTCCACGAGCGCAGCCGGTCCGACGTCATGACCCCAGTCTGCCGGGCCCCGCGCCGGAGCACGGTAGAGCCAGCTCCACCATCGGAACGGCACTCAGCCGGATTCTTCGGAGCGCCGCGAATTCCTAGCGTGGAGGCATGATCCGACGAACCCGTGCGGCACAGGTCGCCGCCCCGTCCCTCCCCTCCGCCGGCGAGGCGCTCCGCCTCGACGGCGTCGTCAAGAAGTACGGCACCGGGGCCTCCGCGACCGTCGCGCTGCGCGGCGTCGACCTGGTGCTCGCACCCGGGTCGTTCACAGCGATCATGGGACCCTCGGGCTCGGGCAAGAGCACCCTGCTGCACGCGGCGGCCGGCCTCGACAGTCCGACCAGCGGAAGCGTCCGGCTGGGCGGGACGGAGATCTCCGGCCTGCGCGCCGCGCAGCGCACCCGCTTCCGGCGGGACCACGTCGGGTTCGTCTTCCAGGCCTACAACCTGCTGCCTGCCCTGACCGTCGAGCAGAACGTGGCACTCCCGCTGATGCTGGGCGAGCGCGCGGTCGAGCCGGCCTGGCTCGACTTCCTGATCTCGTCGGTCGGGCTCGTCGAGCAGCGTCGCCGCCTCCCCAGCGCCCTGTCCGGCGGTCAGCAGCAGCGCGTCGCCATCGCCCGCGCCCTGGTCACCCGCCCCCATGTCGTGTTCGCCGACGAGCCGACCGGCGCCCTCGACTCGCGCGCCGGCCAGCAGGTACTCGATCTCCTCGCGCACACGACGCGGGAGCTCGACCAGACGGTGGTGATGGTGACCCACGACCCCGTGGTCGCGGCGCACGCGGACCGGGTCATCTTCCTGGCCGACGGCGCGTTCGCCGGCCACCTCGACGGAGCGTCGGCGGCGCAGATCACCCAGTACCTGACCGGTCTGGGGGACTGGTGATGAGCGCTGGTCGCCCCGGCCTGGGCCCGTTGGTCCGCGCCGACCTCCGCCGCAACCGGAGCAGCTTCGCGGGCGTCGCGCTCGCCATCCTCGTCGCGACCATGGTGGTCACCGGCTTGGGCGTGCTCGTCGAGTCCGGGATCCGCGGCGGACTCGCCCCGCAGCGGTACGCCGGCGCCCCGCTCGTGGTCACGGGCAAGCAGAGCGTGCCCGTCCCGGAGGATCTCGCCATCGGCCTCGCCGAGCGGGCGCCGGCGCCGGACGCCTCGCTGATCGCCGCCGTGCCCGGCGTGACCCGCGTCGTCGCGGACCTCACCGTGCCGCTCCTCGAGACACGGGAGGGCGCACCGATCGGGCCCGTGGAGGCCCATCCCTGGGGCGCGACCCGGCTGACGCCGTACTCACTGACCGAGGGCCGCGAGCCCGCGGCCGCGGACGAGGTCGCCATGGTCGCGGGAAGCGCGGCCGTGGGCGATCACGTCACCCTGGCGCACGGCGGCGTCCGTGCGTCGTACCAGGTGGTCGGACTGGTGTCGCCGGCGACGACGGTGGATCGCGCGCGCCACGCCTTCCTCACCTCAGCCCGGATCGCCGAGCTGGACCCGCACGACGGCGCCGCGCAGGCGCTGGGTGTCTTCACCGAGGGCGACCCCGACCGGCTCGCGGACCGGATCCGCGAGCGGCACCCCGACCTCACCGTGGCCACCGGATCCGCACGAGGCGACGCGGAGTTCCTCGACTCCGGGTCCTCGCGGGCGACGCTCGTCGCCATCGGCAGCGCCTTCGCCGGCACCAGCCTTCTCGTCGCGCTGTTCATCGTGGCCGGCACCTTGTCGTTGTCCGTGCAGTCGCGCCGCCGGGAGTTCGCGCTGCTGCGTGCGGTCGGCGCCCTGCCCAGGCAGGTCCACGCCCTCGTGGCGCGGGAGGTGCTCGTGATCGCGGGGGTCGCCGCCCTCCTCGGCGTCGGCCCCGGCTACCTCCTCGCCGGGGTCCTGCAGCGCGCGTTCGTCTCTGGAGAGGTGATCCCCGGCGACTTCGCCCTCGCGTACGGACCCCTTCCCGCCGTCGGTGCCGTGCTCGTGGTCCTGCTGACGGCCTGGGCCGCGGCTCGGCTCGCCGCCCGCCGGCCGGCGAACCTGGATCCGGTCGCCGCGCTCCGCGAAGGTGCGACCGGGCCGACGGCGATGGGCACCGTGCGGATCGTCATCGGCGTCGTGATCGTCGCGGCCGGGCTCGTCCTGTCCCTGATCCCGATCTGGGTCCGCGGCGAGGCGGCGGCCGGCGCCTCGGCCAGCGCCGCGCTCGTGCTCATCATCGGCGCGGCGGTGCTCGGTCCCTGGCTCGTCGCGGTCGCCGTCCGGGCGGCGCAGGCGGCACTCGGCCGGACCTCGCCGGCAGCCTTCCTCGCCACGGCGAACGGCCGGGCCAACAGCCGTCGGCTCGCCGGTGCGGTGACCCCCATCGCGCTCGGCATCGCCCTCGGTCTGGTTCAGCTCGGCGCGCCGGCGATCGTCGCCGACGAGGCCGCGGTCCAGGCGACCGAAGGCGTCACCGCCGACCTGCGTGTCGTCGTACCGGCGGGCCTCTCGGCGCCGGCCCTCGACGCGGTCGCCGACCTGCCGTCCGTCACCGCGGTCTCCCCGGTGACGATCAGCCAGGCGATCCTCGACCACCGGACGTTCGACGGCACCCTCGAGCGCAGCGACCAGGTGCTCCAAGGCGTCGACCCGGCCACGTCGGACGACGTCCTCGACCTGCGGGTGCGGGAGGGGGCGCTCGACGCGCTGGCCGGCGCCGGCCAGGTCGCCCTCAGCACGGACGCCGCCCGCAGCCTCGGCGTCGGGGTGGGCGACGAGGTCACCGGCAGGTTCGGCGACGGCGCCCCGCTGCGGGCCGGCGTCGTGGCGATCTACGAACGGGGACTCGGCTTCGGCGGCGTCACGATGGACGAGGCCACGGTGCGCTCCCACACCACCGCCGGCCTCGCTTCCTTCGCCCTCGTCGCGAGTGACGACCCGAGCGCCGCCCGCGCCGCCGTCGGCGACCTCGGCCTGCCCGTGGCCGACGGATCGGGAGAGGCGGCCGGCGCCGATGCGCAGGCCCAGCAGGGCTGGGTGAACCTGATCGCCCTCTTCGTGATCCTCGGCTACATCGCGATCGCCGTCGTCAACACCTTGGCCATGGCGACCGGAGAGCGCTCCCGTGAGTTCGCGCTCATGCAGCTCGTGGGTGCCACCCGCGGCCAGGTCCGCGCCATGATGCGCCTCGAGTCGGTCCTCGTCGCGTCGATCGCCGCCCTCCTCGGCATCGGTCTCGCCCTGCCGCCGCTGGTCGGGATCAGCATCGGCATCTCGGGAGAGCCCCTGCCGAGCCTTGACCTGCTGGGCAGCGCGACGGTCGTCGCCGGCATGGCCGCGCTCGCACTGATCTCGCTCGGGGTCGCCACCCGGGCCGCCCTGCGCACCCGTCCCACCAGCGAGATCGGCTCCCGGCAGTAGCAGGCCGCGTGGCGGCCTCGCCGCGTCGTCGTACGCCGGGGGCCCGGTGTGGCCTATGGTCTGCGGGTGTCTCGACCCGCTCCCCGTCTCGCCTCCGTCCTCGCCGTCCTCGCCGCGCTGGTGCTGACCCTGTGCGGGACGCCGGCCCGGGCCGACGACCGGCGCGAGGGCTACCCGGAGCCGTTCTTCAACGGCAACGTGGGGGACCCCAGCGTCGCCATGGTCGGCAAGCGGATGGTCGTCGTGGCGACCGGACCGCAGATCAACCGCGCGTACAAGGACCCCGGCCGGACCTGGCGCTACGAGCAGCCGGTGCTGACCCGGCGCCCGGCATGGGCGGCGGAGCAGGGCGGCATCTGGGCCGCCGACATCGCGAAGGTCGGCAAGAAGTGGGTCCTCTACTTCGCGGTGCCGGTCGCCGGGCTCGGCGAGTTCGGGCGCTGCATCGGCGTCGCCGTGGCCAAGAAGGCACTCGACCCGTTCAAGCCGGTCGGCAAGCGGCCGCTGGTGTGCCCGTCGCGGGCGCTGGTGCCGACCGCGCACGACCCCGTCGCCACGCCGGACCTGCCCAGCCGGGGCGTCATCGACCCGTCGCTCTACACCGAGGGCAAGCAGCACTACCTGCTCTACAAGACCGACGGCCGTCCCTCGTCGATCCGGCTGCTCCCGCTGAGCAGGAGCGGGCGCAAGGTGCGCACCGGCCAGAACCCGGCCGACCCGAGCGTCGAACTGGTGCGCACCGAGGGCGTCATCGAGAACCCGGCGCTGCTGCGCAACGCCGCTGGCTACTACCTCTTCGCCTCCGAGGGCGACTTCGCCCGCTGCTCCTATCAGCAGACCTGGCGCCACTCCCTGTCGCTGACCGACTGGACCGCGGCGGTCCCGGGCGTCCTGCTCGACAGCACCATCACCCAAGGTCTCTGCGGCCCGGCCGGCGGCGACGTGCTCAAGCACAAGGGACGCACCACGCTCTACTTCCACGGCTGGGTGCGGCTGCACTCCTCGAAGCCGAAGGGCGCGGGCTACTGGGCCTGGAACGGCGGGGAGAAGTACGGCCGCCGGGCGATGTACGCCGCGCGGCTCACCTTCCCGGCCGGCGTACCGACCGTGAAGAAGTACCTCACCCGCAAGGGCGTCCCGGCGCGCGTTCCCACGCCCTATTGAGTCGGCGCGAGCGCGTCGCTCGTTCCTCGCGCCGCGCTGCCGCGCTCGCGGTTGGCCCGCGTACGGCCACCGTCCGCCTGGCGGCAACACGGCGGCGCGGCGGGAAGGCCGTGCTCCTCGGCTCCGGTCGCTCGTTCCTCGCTCCCTGCGCCTCCTCGACCGGCGTTCCCGCCGCTGGCCGCTGCCCGGGTCGGTAGGGTCGGAGGTATGAGCGACCGCGACCTCCTGGCCGGCTACGTCGAGAACTGGTGGAGCGCGGTCGGTGACTTCGTCGCCCTGCTGGAGGAGCTCGGCCCCGACGACTGGAGCACGCCGACGGACCTCGCCGGATGGGACGTCAAGGCGGTCGCCTCGCACACCGCCCACCTGGAGTCGATCCTGGCCGGCGGGCCCGAGGAGACCGCCGACATCGGTGCCCCGTCGCACGTCACGGGGCCGATGGGACAGTTCACCGAGATCGGGGTGGTCACCCGTCGCGACCGCGCGCCGGCGGCCATCGTCGACGAGATCCGTACGGCGACGACAGCGCGTCGCGCGGCCCTCGACGCCGCGCCGCCGACGGACGCCACCGCCCCCGCCGACGGCATCTTCGGCCTGATCGGCTGGAACACCCGCACTCTGCTGCGCAATCGTCCGCTCGACGTGTGGATGCACGAGCAGGACATCCGGCGCGCGGTCGGCCGCCCCGGTGGCCTCGACACCCCGGGCGCCCAGCACACGGCCGACTACCTCGTCGAGGCCTTCGGCTTCGTCGTCGGCAAGCGGGCCGCCCCGCCGGCCGGTACGACGGCGGTGCTCGCCGTCGAGGGCAGCACGCCGATCGCGGTGCGGGTCGGCGACGACGGCCGCGCGCAGCGCCTGGACGTCGTACCCGACGCGCCGACGGTGTCGCTCGCCATGGACCGGGAGAGCTTCATCGTGCTCGCCGGCGGCCGTCGTGCGGCCGCGCCCGGTGCCGTCACCGTCTCGGGGGACCAGGAGCTCGGCGGGCGGATCGTCGCCGGGCTCGCCACCACGCCCTAAGGAACACCGATGTCTGACTGGAACGTCGCCGACCTGCCCGACCAGTCCGGCCGCACCGTCGTGGTGACCGGCCCGACCCTCGGCGGGCTCGGCCACCACACCGCGCTCGAGCTGGCCCGTCGCGGCGCCCGGGTGATCCTCGCCGGCCGCAACCCGGCCAAGGTCGAGGAGACCGTCGCCGCGATCCGGGCCGAGGTCGCCGGCGCCCAGCTCGAGGCGCTGCACCTCGACCTCGCCAGCCTCAGCTCGGTCCGCACGGCCGCCGCGGCGGTCGCGCAGGTCGGCCCGATCGACGTCCTGGTCAACAACGCCGGCGTGATGGGCACGAAGTACTCCCGCACGGCCGACGGACTCGAGCTGCAGATGGCGACCAACCACTTCGGACCCTTCCTGCTGACCGGGCTGCTGCTGCCGCAGCTCGTGCAGAGCGCCGACGGCCGCGTGGTCACCGTGTCCTCGCTGTTCCACACCTTCGCCGGCAAGGCCCCGCTCGGCGACCCGCGCGAGCAGACCGGCCGCTACCACACCTGGCGGGTCTACGGGCAGACGAAGCTCGCCAACCTCTACCTCACCGCCGAGCTCGACCGCCGCCTGCGCGCGGCCGACCTCCCGGTCCGCGCGCTGGCCGCCCACCCCGGCTTCGCGGGGACCCACCTCGCCGCCAACGGCCAGTACGGCCGCTCGTCCGGCGGCATCGCCACGATCCTCGACGCCGGCGTGAAAGCGGTCTCCCAGTCCGCCGAGGCCGGCGCCTGGCCGTCGCTGATGGCCGCGACCGCCGACCTGCCCGGGAACTCCTTCGTGGGCCCGGGCGGGTTCCGCCAGCTCTCCGGCCGGCCCCGCACGGTCGGCCGCAGCAAGCTGGCGCGCAACGCCGAGAACGCGCGCCGGCTGTGGGAGATCAGCGAGGAAACCGCGGACCTGCGGTATCCGTGACCCGGCGCTCCGGGCGCTCGTACGTCGGCACGTCCGCGAACACCTCGCCGAACGCCGACTTGCTCACCTTCCCGGTGGGTGTCTTCGGCAGGGCGTCGACGAACGCGACATAGCGTGGCACCTGGAAGCGGGCCATCGTCGCCTCACTGTGCTTCCAGATGGAGGCGGCGTCGACGCCGCTGCCGGGACGGGACACCACGAAGACCTTGACCTCCTCCTCGGTGAGCTCGCTGGGCACGCCCACCGCTGCGCACTCGAGGACGTCGGGATGCGCCTCGATGCCCTCCTCCACCTCCAATGCGCTGATGTTCTCGCCGCGCCGCCGGATCGAGTCCTTCCCGCGGCCGACGAAGAACACGTTGCCGTCGCCGTCGCGACGGGCCAGGTCGCCACTGTGGAACCACAGGCCGCGGAAGGCGCCCGCCGTCGCCTCGGGGTTCGCGAAGTAGGCGTCGAGCACGGTGCCCGCGATGCGGGGGCGGATCAGCAGCTCGCCCACCTCCCCGTCCGGTACGTCGTCGCCCCCCTCGTCGGCGAGCCGGATCTCGAACTCGGGGGTGACCCGGCCACAGGAGCCGAGCACCCTGGGCTGATCCCACGGCTGGGTGATGGGGATGTTCGCCTCGACGCTGCCGTAGAGCTCGACGACCCGCAGTCCGAAGCGCCGCTCGAACTCGGGCGCCCAGTCCGGGACCGGCACACCCCAGGCCAGCCGCACCTCGTGGTCGCGGTCGTCGGCCCGCGGGTCGGCCTTGTAGAGGATCGAGAGGGTCGCGCCCATGAAGTCGAAGACCGTGGCGCCGGTGGCGCGGACCTCGTCCCAGAACCGCGACGCGGAGAACCGCCGCGACAGCGCGGCGGTCGCGCCGACCAGCAGCGCGGGCACCGTGGTGAGGGCGGTCGCGTCGGCATGGAAGAGGGGGAACGGGCAGTACAGGACGTCATCCTCAGCCAGCCCGAAGTCGCGCACCGCGATCGCCGCCTGCGAGACGAAGTAGCGGTGGGACAGCACGCACGCCTTCGAACGGCCGGTGGTGCCCGAGGTGTAGAGCATCCCGGCAGTGTCCGTCGACCGCTGCTCGGCCGGAGGCAGGCCGGTGCCGCCCATCCACCTGGCGAGCGAGGCGACCCCGTCCGGCATCGCGGCGGTCAGCAGCGGGGCCCGGAGATCGTCGCCCAGGGCGTCGCGGAGCGCGTCGGCGAGGTCGCCGTCCGCGACGACGACGGCGGGGTCGGCGAGCGCGATCGCGTTGTGGAGCGTCTGGCCGCGCCATTCGGTGTTGACGGGGACCCAGGAGGCGCCCAGCCAGGTGGCGGCGAACCAGGTCTGCACGCAGGCGAGCGAGTTGCGCATGAAGACGTTCAGCCGGGTGCCCGGGCCGAGGCCGTGCTCGGCCAGCCCGTTCGCGAGTCGCGTGACCTGGTCGCGGAACTCGGCGAACGTCGTGTCGACGCCGTCGATGCGCAGGAAGACCCGGTCCGGCCACCGGCGGGCGGCTCGGTCCAGCAGCTCGGGGAGGGTGCGATCGACGTCGAGCTTGCCGACGAGCACGCTCATCGAGCGCCCGCCACGGTGCCGCTGGTCGTGAACCGCTCGAAGGTGGCCTCGGCCTCGGCCGACGCGAAGCAGTAGAGCGCCGCCTCGACCTCCAGGCGCAGGGTCGGCTCGAGCTGGGTCGAGCAGGCCGCCTCGACGGCGCGCTTGGTCGCCGCGAGCGAGCGCGCCGGCTGGCCGCCGAGCGTGGCGGCCAGGTCGAGGGCGGCGCGGGACGCGTCGTCGGCCACCGTGGTGACCAGGCCGATACGTGCGGCCTCCTCGGCATCGATCCAGCGGCCGGTGAAGAGCAGCTCCTTGGCCCGCATCAGTCCGACCAGCTGCGGAAGCCGGGCACTGATGCCGCCGGTGTGCGCGTGCCCGATCGGCACTTCGGGGAACCGGATGCGGGTACCCCGCTCGAGCACCACGAGGTCGGCCGCGAGCGCGATCTCGGCACCGCCGCCGACGGCGTACCCCTGAACGGCGGCGACCACCGGGGCGGGATTGCCCACCATCAGCCGGGTGACGTCCTGGAGCAGCTCGAACGCGGCCCGCAGCTCCTCGGCCGTGCCGGTCCGTGGCGCGAGGGTCTCCTTGAGGTCCTCGCCCACGCAGAACGCGCGCCCGGCGCCGCGGACGACGACCGGCCCGCCGTCCCGGACCTCGCGCAGGGCATCGGTGAGGCCGACCAGCAGGTCGACGTTGAGGGCGTTGAGCGCCTGCGGGCGGTTCAGGGTGATCACGGCGACGTCGCCGGGGGCGGACTCGACGACGACCGGGGCGGAGGTCGGGGTCGGGCTCGGGACGGGGGTGGTCATGGGTACTCCTCTGGTCGGTGGGGACGGCCCGGGTCAGGCCGCGGGCTCGGGGGAGGGGGCGGCGCCGAGGTAGATCTCGCGCACCATCGGGTCTGTCGCCAGCTCCTGGCTGGCCCCCTCCTTGACGATCTCGCCGCTGCGCATCACGTAGCCGCGAGTGGTGACCGCGAGCGCCTGGCCGGCGTTCTGCTCGACGAGCAGGAGCGCCGTACCGGACGCGTGGATCGCGGCGACGGCCTCGAACACGGTGGTCACCATGAGTGGGGAGAGGCCGAGGCTCGGCTCGTCGAGCAGGAGCAGCGACGGTCGCGACATCAGGGCGCGCGAGATCGCCACCATCTGCTGCTCGCCGCCCGAGAGCGTCCCGGCCTCCTGGTCGAGGCGTTCGCGCAGCCGGGGGAAGAGGTCGAGCTGGGCGTCGAGATCCTGCTGGACCTGCCGGTCCTTGCGGTGGAAGGCGCCGAGGCGGAGGTTCTCGCGCACGCTCATCCGCGGGAACAGGCGACGCCCCTCGGGGACGTGCGCGATCCCGCGCCGGGCGATCACGTGAGTGGGTGCCCCGGCGATGTCCGTGCCGTCGTGCCGGACCGCGCCCGACCGCGGCGTGAGCATGCCGCTCAGCGTCTTCAGGGTGGTGCTCTTGCCCGCCCCGTTGCTGCCGATCAGGGCCACCGCCTCGCCGTCCCCGATCCGCAGGCTGACGCCCTTGAGGGCGTTGACCGCGCCGTAGCCGACCTCCAGGTCCGTCGCGTCGAGCGTCATCGGGCCACCGCCGTTCCGAGATAGGCGTCGATGACGCGCTGGTCGCTGAACACCTCGGCGGGCCGGCCGGCGCAGAGCGGCCTGCCGTACTCGATCACCGAGACCGTCGAGCAGGTGTGGGTCACCAGGTCCATGTCGTGCTCCACCAGGACCACGGACAGGCCGTAGCGCTCCGGCAGGGTGCGGATCAGCTCGGCCGCCGCGCGCTTCTCCGCGCTGTTGAGCCCGGCGGCCGGCTCGTCCAGCAGCAGGATCCGTGGCGACGACGCGAGGGCGCGGGCGATCTCGACCCGGCGCTGCTCGCCGTACGAGAGGCTGCCGGCGAGGTGGTCGACCCTCGTGCCGAGGCCGAGCGCGTCCAGCACCGCGAGGGCGGTGTCGAACGCGTCCTGCTCGGCCCGGGCGACCCGGGGGCCGCCGAGGATGCCGCCGGCGATCCAGCCGCGGGTCTGCGCGTGCATGCCGACGACGACGTTCTCGAGGACGGTCATCCCGCCGAAGAGCCGGATGTTCTGGAAGGTACGGCGCAGCCCGAGCGCAGCCCGCTGGGCGGCGTTGCGGCGGGTGATGTCCGCGCCGTCGAGCAGGATCGTGCCCTCGTCGGCGCGCAGCGCGCCGCTGAGCAGGTTGAGCAGCGTCGTTTTGCCGGCGCCGTTGGGCCCGATGATGCCGACGATCCGGCGTTCCGGGACGGCGAAGTCGACACCGTCGACCGCGACCAGCCCCCCGAAGCGCTTGGCGAGCCCGCGGGCCACGAGCAGGTGCTCGGTGGTCATGACCTGCCTCCTCGGTCGGTGGGACGGCGCAGCCGCCGTCGGATCCGGTTCCCGAGCGTGCCGGGGGCGCGGATGCCGGGACTGCGGGACCCGAACAGGCCCTGCGGCCGCAGGCGCATCACGAGCACCAGGACCAGACCGAAGATGAGCAGCCGGTACTGGTCGAACTCCCGCAGCAGCTCGGGCATGAGCACCAGCATCAGGGCGCCCGCGAGGGCGCCCCAGACGCTGCCGATGCCGCCGAGCACGACCATCGCCAGCACCTTGATGGACTCCGAGAACAGGAAGCTGTCGGGGAACACCGAGCCGTACCAGGCGGCGGTCAGCACGCCCGCCCCGCCGGCCACGCTGGCGCCGAACACGAAGGCCGACATCTTGGCCCGCACGATGCTGACACCGCACGAGCTGGTCGCGGCCTCGCTCTCGCGCATCGCCCGCCAGGCGCGGCCGAGCCGCGCGTCGCGGAGGCGGAGCGCGCAGTACATCACCGCGGCGACGTACAGCGTGGCGAGGACGAAGAACTGCATCGTCGGTGTCAGGCCGAAGGCCCCGAGGAAGACGCCCTCCTTGCCGACCTCCCAGCCGCCGATCGACGGCAGGTCGATGCCGAGCACCCCCTGCGGCCCGTTGGTGATGTTGACCGGCCGGTCCAGGTTCACGAGCAGGATGAAGACGATCTCCCCGAAGCCGAGCGTCACGATCGCGAGGTAGTCGCCGTGCGTGCGCAGCGCCGGCAGCCCGACCAGGACGCCGAGCATCGCGGCGACCAGCATGCCGACCGGCAGCAGGACCCAGAAGTTGAGATGGATGTCGTGCAGGTCGCTCGCCAGCAGTGCGTAGGTGTACGCGCCGACGCCGAAGAACGCGATGAAGCCCAGGTCGAGCAGGCCGGCGAGACCGACCACGACGTTCAGCCCCATCGCCAGGGCGGCGTAGACGAGCACCAGGGTCGCGATCCGGACCGAGTAGTCGCTGGGCGCGGCGAGGATGACGAGCAGGCAGACGGCCACGAGGACACCGACCTGCTTGGCGGCGGTACGCCGTGACGCGGCGTCGGGTGAGGAGGCGCGACGGGCCGGCTCGGTCTCGACCGGCGGGGACGGGGCGAGGGTGGTCATCACACCCGCTCCAGGGTCTTGCGGCCGAGCAGGCCGGCGGGCCGGATGGCGAGCACCAGGACGAGCAGCGCGAACGCGATGAGGTCCTTGTAGGCCGCCGACATGAAGGTGGCCGCGAAGGCTTCGGTGACGCCGAGCACGAGGCCGCCGGCCATCGCGCCCCGGATGCTGCCGATACCGCCCAGCACCGCGGCGGCGAAGGCCTTGATCCCGGCGCTGAAGCCCATCGTGTAGTCGATCTGCGTGTAGTAGAGCGCCACGAGGCACCCAGCCGCACCGGCCAGCCCGGAGCCGATGAGGAAGGTCCGGGTGATCACCCCCGAGACGTTGATGCCCATCAGACCCGCGACCTCCGGGTCCTGGGCGGTGGCCCGCATCGAGCGACCGAGCGAGCTGCGCGTGACCAGTGCGCCGAGAGCGAGCATCAGCACGATGCTCACGCCGAACACCAGCCCCGCGGTGTGGCTGATCCGCACGCCGAGCACGTCCCAGCCGCCGGCCGGGACGACCTCGCCCGCGGCCACGAACTGCGGGCGGGAGTCGCCCTGGAAGCGCACCTGCAGGAGCATCACGATGTTCTGCAGGATGAGGCTGACGCCGATCGCGCTGATCAGCGGAGCGAGGCGGCTGCTCCGGCGCAGGGGCCGGTAGGCCAGTCGTTCGACGGCCACCCCGAGCGCGCCGCTGGCCACCATCGCGGCCAGCAGCATGAGCAGGAGCAGCACCGGTCCCCAGGACACCACTCCGCCGATGCCCGTCAGAGCGGTCAGGGTGAGCAGGGAGGCGAACGCGCCGACCATGAACACCTCGCCGTGCGAGAAGTTGATGAACTCGAGCACGCCGTAGACCATCGAGTAGCCGAGCGCGATCATCGCGTAGACGGAGCCGAGGGCCAGCCCGTAGACCAGCTGCTGTGGCAGTGATTCGAGGACGTCCATCAGCGGAACTCGTCCGGGTTGAGGACGGCGGCCTCGTCGAACGCGCCGTCGGCCACCGTGAAGATGTGGACCTGAGCGTTGGCGTTGTCGCCCTGGTCGTCGAACTCGATCGGGGCACCGCCCTCGACGGGTTCGTAGGTGATGGCGCCGATGGCGTCCACGACGGCGTCGCGGCTCAGGTCGTCGACGTCGGCGAGTGCCTGGAGCACCAGCCGGGCGGCGTTGTACTCCAGCAGGCCGTAGCCGGACGGCTGGCCGTAGTCGGCGCGGTAGGCGTCGAGGAACGCCTGGGCGTCGTCGGTCGGGTTGCCGGCGCTGGCGGTGAGGAGCGTGCCCTCGACCGCCGTGCCGCCCTTGAGCAGGTCGGGGTCGTAGAGCCCGTCGCCCCCGGCGAGCAGTACGTCGAGGCCGACCTCCCGCGCCTGCTGCGCAAGGAGCGCGGCATCGGCGGGATAGCCGCCGAAGTAGATCACCTGGGTCTCGTCGGGGAAGGAGCCGAGGACCGCTCGGAAGTCCTTGTCGCCTGCCTTGATGGCTGCCGACTTGATGATGTCGAGGCCGGCCTGCTCCGCCTTGGCCGTGAACTGGTCGACCAGCCCGACGCCGTAGCTGGACTGGTCGTCGATGGTGCCGATCCGGGTGAGGTCGGTCTTCGTCGCGAGGTACGTCGCGAGCGCGGGGCCCATGTAGTCGTCGCGCGCGCCGATCCGGAAGATGTTCTCTAGGCCTCGGCTGGTGACCTCGGGGTTGGAGCTCAGCGGAGAGACCTGGGCCAGGCCGCACCGCTGGTAGACGTCGGAGGCGGGGATGGTGACGCCGCTGTTGTAGTGGCCGATCACCGCCACGACCGCGTCGTCGTCGCAGAACTTCTGGGCGACGGACTGACCGGTCTGGGGCTCGCCCTGGTCGTCGCCCTCGAGCACCTTGACCTTGCGCCCGTCGATCCCGCCGGACTCGTTGATCTCGGCGACCGCGATCTTGACGGCGTTGACCGTCTCCCGGCCGGCCCGGGCGTAGGGGCCCGACAGCGGGACGCCGACGCCGATGGCGAGGTCGCCGTCCGCGACGCCGGTCGTCGTGTCGCGGCTCGCGCAGGCCGTGCCGGCGAGGGCGACGGCGGCCACCGCGAGCCCGACGCCCGCGAGTCGCCGGCGGTGGCGGTGGCGGGGGTGAGTGGTGGCCCGAGATCCCGTGCCGGTGTTCGCGACCATGCTGCGCCTCCTGAGGTGGTGCTTACTAGGTGTACTGGTAGGACCAGTGTGCTAGAGTGAAGAGCAGGAAAGTGATCCATGTCAAGCGCCCGTGGGAAATTCGCCCGGGCGACGACCTGCGAGAGGACCGCGATGAACGACCCCACCCCCGCCGCGCGCACGGCGACGCTCACCCGGGAGGTGAGCGCCGCCGACACCGCGCGCGCCTTCGGCCCCGACTTCCCCGAGGCCGCCGCCACGCCGTTCGTCCTCGGGCTCGCCGAGGTCGCCTGTCACGAGGCGATCGCCGCCGAGCTGGCCGACGGGCAGATCACCGTCGGCGTGGCCGCGACGGTGAGCCACCGGGCGCCGACGCCGGTGGGGGAGACGCTGACCGCGGTGGCGAGCGAGATCGCCCGGGAGGGCCGGCGCCTGCGGTTCCGGGTGGTTCTCAGCGACGCCCTGGGCGAGTGCGCGGTGGTCGAGCACGAGCGGGCGATCGTCGACGCGCGGCAGATCGCCGACCGACTCCGGGATCGGACGCGGCGATGACGACCGAGCGCGGCTGGCTGACATTCGACTGCTACGGCACCCTGGTCGACTGGCGCACCGGCATGGAGGACGCCCTGGCCCGGGTCGACCCGGCCCGGGTCGCCGACCTGCTCGCCGGCTACCACCGCGCGGAGCCGGGGCTGCAGCAGCGGCGTCCGCTGCTGAGCTATCGCGAGGTGCTGCGCGACGGGCTGCTGGCGTCCGCGCGGGAGCTCGGGGTCGACGTACCGGACGGGTTGGGCACGGTGCTCGCCGACACGATGCCGACCTGGCAGCCGTTCGCCGAGACGGCCGGTGTGCTGCGGGCACTGCGGGCCGCCGGCTGGCGCCTGGCCATCCTCTCGAACGTCGACAACGACGTCATCGCGCAGACGCTCGACCTGCTCGGCGCGCCGATCGACGTCGTGGTCACGGCCGAGGACGTCGGCTCCTACAAGCCCGACCTCGGCCACTTCGAGGAGTTCCGGCGTCGCGCGCTGCCGGCCGACGGCCGTTGGATCCATGTGGCCTGCAGCTGGTTCCACGACGTCCTCCCGGCGGGCCGGGCCGGAGTACCGTCGGTGTTCGTCGACCGCGAGCGCGAGGGCCGGGACCCGGCGCAGGTCGTCGGGGTCCTCCCGGATCTCACCGGGTTGCCGGATACGCTCGCCTCGCTCGACCTTCCGAACTAGCCGCGATCCCGAGGAGTCCAGGCGGTGACAAGCTCCCGCGACGAGGCCCGGCCTCAGTTCACCAGCGTCACCCCGGTGCGCGCCTACGAGAGCGTCGTGGCGCAGATCGAGGACGCGGTGTTCACCGGCCAGCTCGTGCCCGGTGATCGGCTGCCCTCCGAGCGTGACCTGATGGCGCAGTTCGGCGTCTCGCGCGGCACCGTCCGCGAGGCGCTGCGGGTCCTGGAGAGCGGCGGCCTGATCCGGTCGCGTCCCGGCGACCCGGGCGGCGCCACGGTCCAGGCGAACTCCTCGGCGCGGCTGGCGAAGGCGCTGACGACCTTCGTCAAGCTCGGTCAGATCGGCGTCGGCGAGCTGATCGAGTTCCGGATGGTGGTCGAGGGCAGCGCCGTGCGCCTGGCGGCCGAGCTGCACGACGAGGCCGCGCTGGGGGCGATGGAGGAGGCGTTCGCCCGGATGGAGGAGGCGGCCGGCGTCTCCTACGAGGCGTTCTCCGCGGCCGACGTCGCCTTCCACCTCGCTGTCGCGTCGTGCTCGAGCAATTCGCTCTTCAGCGCCTGCAGCGAGTTCGCGCGGGACACGGTGCTGGCGCTGACCACCGAGAACCTCAAAGAGTCCGGGGACCCGTCGGAGCGGATCCAGGAGACGCTGCGGCGCCACGGCGCCTACCTGCAGGCGATCCGCGACCGGGACGGCCGGACTGCCGAGGCTTTGGCCCGCCAGGACCTCGTCGACTACTACGGGCCGCACCTGAGCCCGGACGAGCGGGCCCGGATCCGGCTGCTCCTGCTGCCGGTCGGCTAGGACACGATCTCGTCCCGAGGCGCGGCGCTCCGGGCGCCGTACCGGCGGGCCATCCCCGACCAAAGTCGGACGGAACCGGTCCGTCGGAGGATGTGCGCGGTCGGCTCCCCTCCTACCGTGGAGGCATCATGAGCAACAAGCCCCCGGTGCAGGTGTGGGAGGGAGTCGTCGAGGGACGTCACCACCGCGTCGAGATGAGCGGCGGACTGATACCTCTCATCTCCTGGACCATCGACGACGAGCCCGTGGCGACCAAGAAGGTCACCGACGCCAAGGTCATGCTCGCCGAGCCGCACGAGCGTGAGGGCGCCGCGGTGCGGCTCGTCGTACGGACCACCCGGCTCTCGACCCGGCCCCGGCGGGCGACCGTGCTGGGGCCGGAGGAGCTGATCGGCGGGATCGACCTCACACCGGCGCCGGGCTCTCCGGTCGCGGTCCACCACGACAAGGTGCTCGCGCATCCGCGCCGCTACACCGCGATCACCACGTTGGGCGCCGCCGCCGGCGTCATCGTCCCGATCGTGGTCATCGCCCTGCTGGCCCGCCTCGCGACGAAGATCCCCTGGCCGGACATCCCGTGGCCCGACATCGACCTGCCGAGCATCCCCTGGCCGAGCATCGACCTGCCGAGCATCCCGTGGCCGAGCGTCGACCTGCCGGACGTCACGGTGCCGGGCTGGGTCGAGTTCGTCCTCGACAACGCCCAGTACGTCGTACCGGTGGTGGTCGCCTTCGTCGTCGCCCGCGCCGAGATCCGTCGGCGCCGAGGGCAGCAGCTGCCGGCCGAGGAGCGGGCGAGGACCGGCGACGGGAGTGACGAGGTCCGCGACGAGGTCCGCGACGAGGGGTGATCCGCGGAGCCCCGCGATCGTCTCAGGCGGCCAGGGCGGCGGAGCCCGGCAGCACCGTCGGCGCGCAGTCGCAACTGTCGCTGCACGCGAGGAAGGTGTGCACGGCGTGGCCGCACGCGGGGCACGGCAGGTCGTGGCTGAGGTGCTGGTGCTGGGTGCTCGGGGTGGTGGTCCACATGGCCGCGTCTCCTTCGTGATCGGTGCCTGCTTCTACAAGGACGACGAAGCCGGGCGTACGGATACGACACGGTGGACGCGGGAACCTTGCGGAAATCCCGGAAGCCGGTCAGGCGACGGCGAAGGCGGCGGACCCGGGCATCACGGTCGGGGCGCAGGCGCAGGTGTCGCTGCACGCGAGGAAGGGGTGCGCCGCGTGCCCGCAGGCGAGGCAGGGCAGGTCGTGGCTGAGGTGCTCGGCGCGGTCCATGGTGGCCCCTCCTCTCGGCTCGTTCGGCGCGGTGCTGCGACGGTCCGACCAGGATGACCCGATCGCGACTCCCGACTCATCGGCCGTTCGGGCCCGAACCGGGATGGTCCGGACGGACCAGGGTGTGACCCGACCGGGCCAAGGGCTCAGCGGCCGCGGGGGCCGTAGACCGCGTCGGCCTTCTTGAACGCGGCCTCGCGGGCCGCCTTCGTGTTGCGCGCGGCGAGGAGGTAGGCCTGCTCGATCCGCTCGCGAGCGAAGGTACGACGGGGGGAGGACGTCCACGTGTCGTTGAAGAGGCGCTTGGCGGCGGCGAGGGCGTCGGGCGAGCGACGGGAGAGCTCCTCAGCCAGGCGGAGGGCACCGGAGACCGGGTCGTTGTCGAGCCGGGTGACGAGGCCGAGCTCGTGGGCGCGGGAGCCGTCGACGACCTCGGCGGTCATGGTGAGGAGCTTGGCCTGGTCGATGCCGACGAGCTCCTTGAGGGCCTGGACGCCGGACATGTCGGGGATCAGGCCCCACTTGCCCTCGAGCACCGACCAGCGCGAGTCGGGGGTGGCGATCCGAAAGTCCGCGGCGAGCGCGATCTGGAGGCCGCCGCCGAGGCAGTGCCCGTGGACCGCCGCGATCACGGGGACCGGAATCCGCCGGAAGGCCCACGGGGCCTCCTGGAAGGTGTTGGTGCCTCGCAGCGGCCGGGGGACGAACGCCTTGGCGATCCCCGCCGGGTTGCGCATCACCGACGCGAAGTCGAGGCCGGCGCAGAACGCGTCCCCCTCGCCGCTGACGACGACCGCGCGCAGCGTCTTGTCGCGCCGCAGGTCGTGTGCCGTCGTGACGAGGTCCTCGAGGATGTCGAGCGTCAGCGCGTTGAGCTTGTCGGGACGGTCCAGCCGGACGTGGGCGATGCCGTCGGTGAGGGTGCAGCTGACCTGGCCGTCGCGGGTGCTCATGGCCCCGATGCTACCCGCAGGTAACATCGGGGTCGAGTGGGTGTCGGCCGGGGCCGGGGGCACGGCTTCATCACGTTATGTAGCCGAAGCGTCGCTTCTGTAGCGGGGCACCGCTACAGAAGCACCGGCTCACCTACATACCGTGATGAAACAGAGGCCCCCGCCAGGGATCGGGCGGCTCAGGGGCGACCGTGTCGCGGCACGGAGCGTGCGTTGAAGAGCGTCCCGCCGACGACCTCGCGGGCGTAGGGATCGCGGTAGATGTCGGGTAGCACACCGCTGACGAGATGCCCCAGCTCCTGGTGTCGCCGGGTGCGTGCGTCCGGCCGGTAGACCCGCGAGCGCAGCGCGGACTCCAGCTCGATCGCGAGGGCCGCTTCGTCGATGGTCGTCAGGACACCGTCGTCCATGACGACCTGTCCGTTGATCAGCACGGTGCGCAGGTCGTGGCGCTGGGCGCGGTCGATCAGGATGTCGAGGAACGGAGTCGTGTCGTAGCGGCCAGCGGGCGCGGTGATGCGGGTGCGGTCGAGGACGAGCAGGTCGGCGAGCAGCCCGGGTGCGAGGCGCCCGATCCGATCGTCGTGGCGGACGGCGCGCGCGCCGTTCTCCCCGGCGGTCCGCAGCAGCCGCTCGCTGTCGGCGCGGACGTGTTCGAAGTCGCGCGGATCCCGATACAGGTACGACGCCAGGCGCAGCTCGGCGAACATGTCCTCGTCGTCGTTGAAGGAGATGCCGTCGGTGCCGAAGGCGACCCGGCCGCCGGTCGCCATGATGTCGCGGGTGCGCGCGATGCCCGCTGACAGCCGCAGGTTCGACCCGGGGTTGTTCGACGCCACCGCCCCGCTGTCGGCGAAGATCCGCAGCTCCTCGTCGGTGACCCACACGAAGTGGGCGCAGACCATGTCGGGGCCGAGCACGCCGAGGCGGTGGAGGCGCTCGACGGCCGACATCCCGTAGCGGTCGTGGCTGAAGTGCATCTCGGCCCGGGTCTCCAGGACGTGCGAGGTGATGCCCGTGTCGTACTCGTCGGCCAGCCGGCGGCAGCGCAGGTAGAGCTCGTCGGAGCAGGCCGGCGTCCAGTCGGGGGCCAGCACGGTGCGGATCCGGCCGTCGTACCCGTCCCAGGCGCGGGCCAGGTGCTCGTAGGTGCCGAGGACCTCGTCGAGCGGCCAGGCGTAGCCCATGGGGGAGGCCCGCACCTCGGCCGCGAGCTCGGGAGGGAGTCGCTCGAGGAAGCACTCGTCGGCCTCGTGCGCGTAGATGTGCTGATCGCGTGCCACCAGCCCGAAGGCCACCCGGAAGCCACTGTCGGCGTAGGCCTGTAGCACCGGCTCGGTGCCGAACCGCGGCAGGGACGGGCGGCCGTAGTACATGTCGACCGCCGCGGTCTGTCCGCCTCGGATCATCGCGGCGATGGAGTGCTGGGCGATGAGGTAGAGGTCGCGTTCCAGGGCTGGGCCGTAGCCGCCGTGCACGTGCACGTTCGCCTGCTCGAAGACGTACTGGTAGTGCCCGGGGCCCACGGAGAGCTCGGAGTGGAAGTGCCCGTTGACCAGGCCCGGCATCACGACATGGTCGGGGCCGCCGATGATCCGGTCGAACGGCCCGCGGGCGGCCAGGTCCGCGCGGGGCCCGACGGCCTCGATGGTGGTGCCCGTGACGATGACCGCCCCGTCCTCGATGGTCGCGGTCCGGTCGAGCGACACGACCGGATCGCCCAGGACGAGAGTGCGAAGAGCAGGCATATCGCATATCTGATGCGATTTCGGCGAGCACGTCAACCCTCGTGGCGAGGCCGTTGACCTGATGTGGCGCCGCGGCTACTGTCATCTTATATCTGATATGCGAAAGGTGATGAGATGACCGCACAGGCGCTCGACGCCGGTTTCAGTGAGTCCGCCCGACGCGCGGTGGTGCAGGTGTGGGACGCGCTGCCGGAGCACCCGTTCGTGCGGGGGATGGCGGACGGCTCGCTCCCGCCGCGGGTCTATCGGCACTACGTCACCCAGAACCTCCTGTATCTGCCGCACTACGCGCGCGCGATCGCGATGGCTGTCGCGAAGGCGCGCGACGACGACGAGCTCCGCCGCTACGCCGACGCCCTCGCCAATATCGTCGACGTCGAGATCCCGCAGAACCGACGGCTGTTGGACCGGGTCCGCGAGCTGTGCGACGACCAGGAGGAGACGCAGGTCGTGATGGCGGCCGGGACCCGCAACTACACCTCGTATCTGCTCGGCGTCGCGGGGCGCTGCGACGTCGTGGCGATCGGCGCGGCGATCCTGCCGTGCGCGTGGAGCTACGGCGAGATCGCGCGGCGGCACGCCGCCCGGGTGGTTGAGCACCCGGTCTATGCCGAGTGGTTCCGCTTCTTCGCCACGGCGGAGTACGCCGCGCTGGTGGCCGGGATGCGGGAGCGCTTGGATGCCGACGTGGCGCCGCTGCCGCCGGCCGAGGTGGACCGGCTGACCCGCATCTTCGCCGATGCGACCCGGCTCGAGAGCGAGTTCTGGGACATGGCGATGGACGCGGCGCGCCTTCCCGTGATTTCGGGCTAGTCAACCCGCAGGTCCACCTCTATGCTGCTGTGGACATCATATGTCAGATCTCACATCCGAACCTTGGAGTGACATGCGCTCACAAACCGGGAGCCAGCTCCCCTCCGCACAGAGCCGCTCGGGCGACGGCGTCGATCTCATCAATGTCGTGAAACGGTTCGGGGAGACCGTTGCCGTCTCCGGAGCCGACCTCTCCCTGCCTCGCCACGGTCGCATGTCGATCATCGGCCCCAGTGGATGCGGGAAGTCGACGATCCTGTCGATGATCTCGGGTCTGCTCGACCCGACCGAGGGAGTCGTCCGGGTCGAGGGTGCGACGACGATGAAGGAGCGGCTCGCGCGGTGCGCGTGGATGCCGCAGCGCGACCTCCTCCTGCCCTGGCGCGATGTCGCGGGCAATGCCGCCCTGGCGCTGGAGAACCACGGGATCTCCAAGAAGGAGTCCCGCGAGCGGGTGCTCGAGCTGATCGACCGGTTCGGCCTGTCCGGCTTCGAACGGAAGTTCCCGCACCAGCTCTCGGGCGGCATGCGGCAGCGGGTTTCCTTCCTGCGGACCATGGCGGCGGGCAAGGACGTGCTCCTGTTCGACGAGCCGTTCGGTGCACTCGACTCCATCACCCGTGCGGACCTCCAGCAATGGCTGCGCCGCACCCTCGAGGAGGCGCCGCGTACGACGGTGCTGGTGACGCACGACGTCGAGGAGGCACTGCTGCTGGGCGACACCGTCGTCGTGATGAGCGCGCGGCCGGGCCGCATCGTGCAGACCGTCGACGTGGAGCTCCCGCAGACGGAGAACCGACGCGAGCTGATCCGCCACCCGGCCTTCGCCGAGCTGCGCGACGAGCTCCTGTCCCTGCTGGAGGTGGCCGAATGACGCTCGCCGAGACCGTCCGGTCGTCCCGGACCAAGGCGCCGACGCCCGGCGATCGGCAGGCCAGACGTCAGCGGCGGCTGGCCGCGGTCGTGAAGCGGATCCTCCCGCCGACCGGGATCCTCCTGGTCGTGGGGGTCCTCTGGCAGGTGGCCAGCGACTCCTTCGGCGTCCCGAAGTACATCCTGCCCTCGCTGAGCGACATCTGGACCTCGGCCAGCGAGCGCTGGTCCGACACCTTCTCCAGCGCGACGTGGGTGACCCTGCAGGAGGTGCTGATCGGCTTCGCCTTCGCGATCGCCGTGGGTGTCGTCATCGCGCTGGCGCTGCACCTGTCCGCTACGTTGCGGACCGCCTTCATGCCGCTGCTCATCGGCTCGCAGGCCGTGCCGATCGTCGTCATCGCGCCGGTCCTGGCCATCATCTTCGGCTACACCTTGATGCCGAAGGTGATCGTGGTGGCGTTGATCTGCTTCTTCTCGATCGTGGTCAACACCATGCACGGCCTCTCGTCCGTCGACCCCGAGCTCATCAAGGTGATGCGCACCCTCGACGCGAGCCGGTGGGCGATCCTGCGGCGGGTCGAGATCCCCGCGGCGCTCCCGTCGTTCTTCACCGGACTGCGGATCTCGGCGACCTATGCCTCCGTGGGCGCGGTCTTCGGTGAGTTCGCCGGGTCCTTGGACGGGCTGGGCTACGTGATGATCCAGGCGACGTCGCAACTGCAGACGGACATGGTGTTCGTGGCGATCTTCATCCTCACGTTCATGTCCATCTCACTCTTCTTGGCCGTATCGATCGTCGAACGGCTCGTGTGCCCTTGGGCAAGAAAGGAAGATCGCCGATGAGCAATCTCAGCGTCCGCCGGAGGGCGACTCTTCTCGGGACCAGTCTGCTGCTCGCTGCCGGCATCATGACGGCGTGCGGCGACGACGGCGCCGGCTCGGGTGCCGACGGCAAGGTGAGCGTGCTGTTGGAGTGGTTCCCCAATCCCGACCACATCTCGCTCTACACCGCCCAGGACATCGGAGCCTTCGAGGACGAGGACCTGACGGTCAAGTTCCAGCCGCCGTCCAACAACACCGACTCCCTGAAGATGGTCAGCCTGGGGCAGATGCCGCTGGCGATCTCCTATGCCAACGCGGTGATCAACGCCGAGGCGCAGGGGCTCGACGTCGTGGCCGTAGCGGCCCTGATCCCGACCACCCTCAACTCCCTGATCCTCAACCGCACCGACGACGTGCAGGAGATCGCGGACCTCAAGGGCAAGCCGATCGGCTCCTCGGGCGACCCGGTCTCGGAGGCCATGTGGGCGTACGCGCTCAAGGAGAACGGGTTCACCGACAAGGACATCAAGTTCGTCGCGATCAACCAGGGCTACTCGCCGGCGATGATCTCCGGCCAGGTCAGCGCGATCATCGGCGCCTACCCCAACATCGAGAGCGTGGAGCTCAAGGAGAACGGACTCGACCCCGTCTCCTACGCGGTGGGCGACGTCGGCGTCCCGAAGTACGACGAGCTCGTGCTCATCGCCAATCGGTCCAAGCTGGCCAAGGACGAGGACTACCAGGACGTCGTCAAGCGGTTCCTGGCCGGAGTGGCCGAGGGCGCTGCTCGTGCGCAGGAGGACCCCGAGGCGGCACTCGAAGCGATCAAGCCGGTGGCCAAGGGCTACAGCGAGGAGAGCCTGCGCGACATGGTCGACCTGACCGCGCCCCTGCTGGAGAACCCCGACGGCTTCGGGCAGATGGACGTCGCCGAGTGGCAGGCGCTGGCCGACTGGCTGCTCGCGAACGGACAGCTGGACAAGGAGGTCGACGCGGCCGATGTCGTGAACACCGACTTCCTGCCGGCCGGCGGTGCCGCGCAATGACGGTCCAGGTCGCCCAGCGTCGGCGCGAGGGCTGGACGGGTGAGCTGTGGGAGGCGATCGAGCCCACCCATCTGCGCATCCTCGAGCACCCGTTCATCACCGGCCTCACGACCGGTGAGCTGGCGCCCGAGGCGTTCCTCCGCTTCCTGGCCCAGGACACCTACTACGTCAACGAGTACGCCCGCTCGCTCGCGGCCCTCAGCGCGACCGCGCCCACGATGGCGCTGACCCGCTCGCTGCTCGAGCACGCGTCCGGTGCGGTCGCGGCCGAGTCGACCCTGCACGCGGAGCTGGTCTCCCTGCTGGGTGCGCCGGCCGACCTCCTCGCGCGGGTGGAGCCCAGTCCCACCGCTGCGGCGTACGTCGACTTCGTGACCGCGCGGGTGCACACGGGTTCGTTCTTCGAGGGGCTGGCGGCCGTGCTGCCGTGCATGTGGGTCTATGCCGAGGTGGGCGTGCACCTCGTGGCGCGGGGGTCCTCGCATCCGGCGTACCAGCGCTGGATCGACAACTACGCGGGCTCCGGCTACCTCGACGAGGTCGACCGGATCCTCGACGACGTCGACGTCCTGGCGCAGGTGACCGGCGGTCAGGAGCGGGCGCGGGCCGGCGAGATCGCGCTCACGGCGACGCGCTACGAGTGGATGTTCTGGGACGCGGCCTATGCCGGGGAGCAGTGGCCGGCACTCGTCTGATCCCGCGGCGGAGGCCGGCCGCGCGCCGTCCTCCGCCGCGGTACGCGAGCCCGGGGGCGTGGCGCGACAGGTGCTGTGCGGGAGGACGCGCGATATCGGGTGCGCGGTGCCTGGTGCAGTAGTCTCGCTCCACCACATCGACATCACTCGAGGGAGTCACATGGGCGTGGACGACCAGGGTCGACTGGAGCACATGCAGCTGAAGGATCGCGTCTACCACCACCTGCGCGACGGGATCATCGACGGCACCTACGACGTCGGCGCGGCGCTGCGCGAGGTCGAGATCGCGTCGCGGCTCGGCGTCAGCAAGACCCCCGTCCGTGAGGCCTTCGTCCGTCTCGAGAAGGACCGTCTGGTCGAGCTGATCCCCTACCGTGGCGCGGTGGTCGCCGGCTACACCGCCGCCGACCTCGAGGAGATCTCCCAGGTCCGCCAGCTCGTCGAGGGCGCGTGCGCGCGGTCCGCAGCTCGGCATGCGACCGAGCAGGACGTCGCCGAGATCGAGCGCAACGTCGAGCAGTCCCGCGAAGCCCTGGGCAAGGGCCGGGTGGACCGGGTCGCGCAGCTCCTCGACGCCTTCGACCAGCTGATGTACCGCCACTCCCGCAACAAGTGGCTCGACGAGCT
This sequence comes from Nocardioides sp. LHD-245, assembly GCF_030929495.1. Lineage (GTDB taxonomy): Bacteria > Actinomycetota > Actinomycetes > Propionibacteriales > Nocardioidaceae > Nocardioides. The sequence continues at coordinate 176,184 of NZ_JAVFWN010000003.1, forward strand.
CGTGGAGAACCTGGAGGGCCACCAGCGCCGGATCGGGCGGCTGACGGTCGACATCCCCGGCCGGCTCGAGAAGTCGGTCGACCAGCACCAGCGGATCCTCGACGCGATCCGCAACCGTGACGAGCGTCGGGCCGAGCGCGCGATGCAGTCCCACATCGCCAGCGTCATGGACGACCGGCTGAAGGCGTTCGTCCGGGCCTCCTGACCGCGCCCTCCTCTCGCCGCCTGGCGTACGTCGCCGGGGCCGGCGACGTACGCCATGGGCGCCACCGCCGCCGCGTCGCGCCGTCCGGCTGACCTCACTGATCTCGTCCGGGCCATTGTCGCCTCGTCGTCGACGGGCTACGATTTCAGATCTCACATGCAAAACATGATCTGACTTCCCGGCCCTGATCCGAAGGACCCGCCCCGTGATCATCGACGCCCACACCCACATCCTCGGCCTGGCCGCCGATCCCGAGTTCACCGCGAGGTACGGCCGCGAGGGCGCCCTGTGCATCTACCGCGCGCGGGGCGAGCTGCCCAGCCACCGGATGCCCACCGAGGCGGAGTACGGCGCCTGCGGGCTCGCCCACGACGGGTTCTTGGAGATCGGCCCGGAGGAGATGATCGCCGCGCATCCGGGATTCGACCGGATCGTCCTGCTGGCGATGTCACCGCAGTTCCTCGACGGCCGGCTGATCGGCACGGTCGACAACCTCGGTGTCACGTCGGTGGCGGGACCGCCGACGCCGGAGAAGTGCAACGACTACATCGCCGACCTGCAGGCCCAGCACCCGGACGTGTTCATCGGCTTCGGCTCGGTCAACCCCAACCATCGGGGGGTGAAGGCCGCTGTCGCCGAGCTCGAGAGGTCCGTGGTCGAGCTCGGCCTCCGGGGCCTCAAGCTGTACCCGATGTACCAGCACTGGTCACCGGCCGACCCGATCCTGTCCTTCCCGATCTTCGAGAAGGCGGCGGAGCTCGACATCCCGGTGCTGGTGCACCAGGCAGGCTCCACCCGGGTCGATGCGCGGATGGAGTTCGCCCGTCCGGCGCTCCTCGACGACGTCGGTCGCCACTTCCCCGACGTGCGCCTCCTCATCGCCCATTGCGGGACACCGTGGGTCGAGGAGGCCATGTTCATGTGCACGAAGCACCCGAACTTCTTCGCCGAGCTGAGCTACCACGTGTCCACCGTGACCTCCGAGGAGCTGTACCGGTGGCTGCTGCACCTGGAGCAGATGTTCGTGCCGCTGGAGAAGGTGGTCTTCGGGTCGGACTACCCGGGCTTCACCTACGACCCGGTGCTGCTGCGGGACAAGGTGCTGGGGGTCAACGAGGTCGCACGTCGGCTGGACATGCCGGAGATCGCGCAGGTCAAGCTCGACGGCATCGTCGGCGACAACTTCGCCCGGATCATGAGGCTGGTCGACTGAGATGGGCGACGGAGGCAGAGTGGCGCGGGCAGCGCGAGGAGAGGGCGAGCCGGAGATGGCCGAGTCGACCGCACGCTGGCTGCGGGCGTCCTGTCCGCAGGTCTGGGGCTCACTGCACGGGCATCCGTTCCTGCGGGACATGGCCACCGGGACGCTGAGCCTGGAGCGCTTCCGGTTCTACCTCGAGCAGGACACGATGTACCTGGTCGAGTACGCCAAGTGCATGGCCCTGGGTGCGGCGCGAGCCCGGTCGGTCGACGAGGTGGCCTGGCTCCGGGACTCCATGGACAACATCGTGGACAACGAGCTGCCGAAGAACCGGGAGCTGCTGCAACGGGTGATCGACCTCGGGGCGCGGGACCGCGGCGGCTCGAGGGGCATGGCGCCCACGACACTGGCCTACACCTCGTTCCTCACCTCGACGGCCTACCGCGGCGACGCCCTCGACGTGATGACGGTGATCATGCCGTGTGCGGTGAGCTATCGGGAGATCGCGCTGGAGCTCGTCGACCAGATCGCTCCCGACTCGCTCTACACCGGTTGGATGGAGTTCTTCGTCGGCGACTTCTACGGCGCCCGGCTGGCCCGGATGCAGGCGAACCTCGACGAGCTCGCCGAGCGTGCCGGTCCGGGCCGGCGCGAGCTGTTGCGCGAGGAGTTCGCCACCGCCAGCCGGCTCGAGGTCGCGTTCTGGGACATGGCCTACGAGTGCCGCCAGTGGCCGGACCTCGCGGTGGCGCCGGACTGAGCCGGGTCCCCGCCCGCACCCACGACATACGACGACAGGAGCGCAGTCATGCCATGGTCCAACTGGTACGGAAACCAGACGTGCTCGCCGGCCGCGGTGCTGCGGCCCCGTGCCGAGGACGAGGTGGTCGCGGCCGTCGAGCGGGCCGTCCGGGACGGACAGGTGGTGCGGGCAGCCGGCTCCGGCCACTCCAATGTCGCGCTGGTGCCGACCGACGGTCAGGTCCTCGACCTGCGTGAGCTGACCGGCCTGGTCGACGTCGACCGGGAGGCGCGGCAGGTGCGGGTGCGCGCGGGCACCCGGATCCACGACCTGGGGCCGTTGCTGTGGGAGCACGGCCTGAGCCTGGCCAACCAGGGCGACATCGACGGACAGCAGATCGCGGGCGCGATCGCGACCGGCACGCACGGAACGGGTCGGCAGCTCGGGTCGTTGTCGAGCGCGGTCGTTGGGGCCCGCCTGGTGCGGGCCGACGGCAGCGTCGTATCCATCGACGCGTCGACACCGGAGTGGCTGCGTGCCGCGCGGACGTCGCTGGGCGCTCTCGGCGTCCTGACCGAGCTGACCCTCCAGGTCGCCGACGCCTACTGCCTGGCTGCCGAGCTCGAGCCCTGCACGTTCGCCGAGCTGGCCGACACCTGGCGCGAGCGCCTGGCGCGACACCGGCACTTCCTCTGCTACTGGTTCCCGAGCTCGGCGGCAGCGCGGGCCTGGTTCACCTTCGATCCGCCGCTGGGCGACGACACCGTGCTGATCAAGACGATGGACCAGGTGCCCGCGGACGCGGAAGCGGAAGAGACGCCGCGCCGGATCGACCGCGCGTACCGGGTCTTCGCCGACCCGTGCGAGCCGACCTTCCACGAGCTCGAGTTCATGGTCCCCCTCGAGCGGGCCGTCGACGCGCTCGGTGAGCTGCGCACGATGCTGCGCTCAGGCCACCCGGAGCACCCGTTGCCCCTGGAGGTGCGGTTCGTCGCGGCGGACGATGCCTACCTCAGCCCCTTCGCGGCGCGGGCGTCGTGTGCCATCTCCGTGTCCGGGGTGATGGGAGCGGACAACGCCGCGGTGTTCGCCGACTGCGAGCGGGTGTTCGCGCAGTTCGGCGGCCGACCGCACTGGGGCAAGTGGCATCCGTACGGCGCCGCCGACCTGTCCCGCCGCTACCCGGCGTGGGAGGACTTCCGCGCCGTCCGGGCCGCCTTCGACCCCGGCGGCACCTTCACCAACCCTTATCTCGAGCACCTGCTCGGGCCGATCGGATCCGGAGCCGCCCGATGACCATCGCACCCGCCCCCTTCGCCAACCTGGTCGACGGAAAGCAGATCGAGGCCGAGTCGGGAGCACGGCTCCCGGTCGTCGATCCCTCGACGGGGGAGGCCTTCACGACGGCGCCGGACTCGGGACGAGAGGACGTCGACCGTGCGGTCGCCGCGGCGACCCGGGCGGCTCGTACCTGGGGCGAGACGACGCCGGGCCACCGGTCGGGTGTGCTGCTCGCGCTGGCCGACGCCATCGCCGCGCAGCGCGACGCGTTCGTCGCCGATGACTCCCAGAACGCCGGGAAGCCGATCGGCACGGTGGGCGACGAGGTCGACGGCGGTCTCGACAGCCTGCGCTACTTCGCGGGTGCGGCGCGGGTCCTGGAGGGCAGGAGCGCCGGGGAGTACCTGCCCGGCGCGACCTCGCTGGTGCGCCGGGAGCCGGTCGGCGTGGTCGGCCAGATCGCCCCGTGGAACTACCCGCTGATGATGGCGCTGTGGAAGATCGGGCCGGCACTGGCGGCCGGGAACACCGTCGTGCTCAAGCCGGCTCCGCTGACCCCGGTGTCGACCCTGCGCCTGGCGGCCGTGGCGGCCGAGGTGCTCCCGCCCGGTGTGCTGAACGTGGTCGCCGGCGGCAACGATGTCGGTGCCGCGATCGTCGAGCATCCCGACGTCGCGATGGTCGCGCTGACCGGCTCGGTCGCGACCGGCCGCGCGATCGCCCGGGCGGCGGCGACCACCCTGAAGCGGGTACACCTCGAACTGGGCGGGAAGGCGCCGGTCGTGGTCTTCGACGACGCCGACGTCGCGGCGGCCGCAGCCGCCATCGTGGGCGGCGGCTTCTGGAACGCCGGACAGGACTGCACCGCCGCGACCCGGGTCCTGGTGACGCCGGCCCGCTACGACGAGCTGGTCGCGGAGGTCGTCCGCGGCGCCCGCGGCCTGGTCCTGGGCGACCCGGGCGACCCGGCGACGACCCTCGGTCCGCTCATCAGCGCGTCCCAGCGTGCGCGGGTCGCGGGTCTGGTCGAGGGGCGTGGGCCCGGGGTGGAGGTCCTGACCGGGGGCGTCGCCCCCGAGCGGCCGGGGTTCTACTTCGAGCCGACGGTCGTCACGGGAGCGAGCGACGCCGACGACCTGATCCAGCAGGAGATCTTCGGTCCGGTCGTGACGATCCAGCGGGTGGCCGACGAGCAGGAGGCGGTGCGCGCGGCGAACGCGACGCCGTACGGCCTGGTCGCGTCGGTCTGGACCCATGACGTCGGCCGGGCGATGCGGATGACGAAGGCGCTGAGGTTCGGGACCGTCTGGGTCAACGACCACTTCCCGGTCACCCCGGAGATGCCCTTCGGCGGCTGCAAGCAGTCGGGCTACGGCAAGGACCTGTCCAGCTATGCGCTGGAGGAGTACACCTTCGTCAAGCACGTCCTCCTCCGCCATGGCTGAGGCCCCGGCGGTGCCGGTCCTGCGGCGGATCCACCACGTCGCCTTCGCGGAGGAGGAGGGCGCCGCGCTGGTGGGACGCCTGCAGGAGCTGTTCGGCGTCGAGGTCGACAGCGAGGAGAGGGCGCCCGGCTTCGTCGAGCGGATGCTCCCGGTCGGCGACTGCCATCTGCAGGCTCTCGAGGCGACCGGCGACGGTGTCGTGCGCAGCTCGCTCGCACGTCGTGGCCCGGGACTGCACCACATCGCCTTCGAGGTCGACGACCTCGCGGCCGTGCTCCGCCATCTCGCTGACAACGGTGTCGAGCTGATCGACCCGTCCCCGCGGCGGGGCGGGGGCGGGCACTGGATCGCCTTCACGCACCCGCGCTCCTTCGGCGGGGTCCTGGTCGAGCTCGTGGAGACCTCCCCGCCCGCCCGGACCTGACCGCTCACCGCCCGGCGCGGGCCACCTCCTGGTCCCGCAGCACGTTGCGCCGGATCTTGCCGGTCTGGGTCTTCGGCAGGTCCGGCACGAGGTGCACGACCCGTGGGCACTTGTAGGCCGCGAGCCGGTCGCGGACGAACGCGACCAGCTCCTCCGGTGTCACGGACGCTCCGGCTTCGAGTGACACGTAGGCCATCACCACCTCCCCGCGGTAGTCGTCCGGGACGCCGACGACCGCCGCCTCGTGCACCGCCGGATGCAGGTAGAGGGTGTCCTCCACCTCCCGGGGCCAGACCTTGTAGCCCGAGGTGTTGATCTGGTCCTTGAGCCGGTCGACCAGATACACCCAGCCGTCGGCGTCGATGATCGCTCCGTCGCCGGTGTGCAGCCAGCCGCCGGGCAGAGCCGCCGCGGTCTCCTCCGGCTTGTGCCAGTACCCGGGCACGACCTGCGGGCCCCGGAGCACCAGCTCGCCCTGCTCGCCGGGGGACACCGGATGCCCCGAGGGGTCCACGACCTGCGCGTCGAGTCCCGGGAGCGGCACTCCGATCGACAGGGTTCCGCTGGCCTCGTCGATCGGAGCCTCCGCACCCAGGGGCACGGCGATGACGCCGGACGACGTCTCCGTCATGCCGTAGATGTTGTGGATGTAGACCCCGAAGCGCTCGCGGAACCGACCGATCGTCGCGGGCGGGATGGGTGCTCCGCCGCTGTACACCGACCTCAGCGAGGCGAAGTGCTCGCGGGACGCGTGCGGGAGCTGGGCGATGGCGTTGAAGGCGGTGATCGAGCCGATCGTGAAGGTGACCCGATGCTCCACGAAGGCGTCGATCGCCACCTCGGGGTCGAACCGCCCCGTCATCACGAGCAGAGCGTCGTGGAGCAGCGCGAGTGTCGCATTGATGACCGCTCCGGTGATGTGGAACAGCGGGGCCATGGCGAACACGGCGTCCCCGGGGCGGAGCTCGATCCAGCTGGCGTAGGTGCCGGCGACGGCGAGCAGGTTGGCATGGGTGTTCATGGCACCCTTCGGAGGGCCCGTGGTGCCGGACGTGTAGGTCAGCAGGGCGATGTCGCTGCCGGTCAGCCGCACCGGCAGGGGCCCGGTGTCGCGGAACTCCGCGATCAGCTCCTCGACGTCGTACTCCGCGGGCACGAGGCGGTGCGCGGCGTCCGCGAACACGCGGGGGTCGTTGCGGGACTGGAAGGCGAGGGCGCTGGTGCTGACCATCCACTCGACCGTGCTGCCGACCAGGGTCTCCGCGGCGTCGGGCACCTCGGCGTCGGCACACACGATGCCGACGGCCTCCGCGTCGTCGATCAGCCGGCGCAGCTCCTGCCCGCGGTACATCGGGTTCAGCACCAGGCCCACCGCGCCGAGCTTCCAGAGGGCGATGAGACACAGGGCGAACTGCGGGATGTTCTGCAGGTGGATCCCGACCCGGTCGCCGCGACGGGTGCCGAGGGAGTGGAAGCCGGCGGCCAGCGCGTCGGTGAGCTCATCGACCTCGCGTGCGGTCAGCACCGTGTCGAAGTAGGCGAGCGCCGGTGCGTCCGGCCGGCGATCGACCCGGGCGCGCCACGCGTCGACCAGGGAGCGGGCGGGGGTGAGCTCGGCCCGCTTGACCGCGTCGGTGTAGAGGGCGGTCCACCGCCTGTTCTCCATCGGGACCTCCTGGTATGGGACCGAGCCGGCGGTCGGTCCTCGCTACTACGGGATCTGGTGCAGGAGCAGCCGCACGATGTGGTCCACGCGCCGGTTCTGGAACGCTCGGGTCCATCCCCGCTGGCCCATGCCGGCGACGATCGTGGCGTCGTGCTCGAGGGGGAAATAGCACATGCCGATGAGGCTCAGGAAGAGCTGGTCGGGGGCGAGGGTCGCCTCGGCGACCCCTGCCCGGGTCATCACCGCGACCATCCGGTCGGCGAAGCGCTGGTCGTGGCGGGGGAGCTCCTCGCGCCGACCCGCGTGCTCCAGGGCGTCGCGGGTCAACAACCAGACGAAGGTCGGGTTGGCGAGAAGGAAGTCGACGTAACCGCGGATGAGCAGACGCAGCGCCTCCTCGCCGGCCTCGGGGGCTTGATCCAGGACCTGCTCGGCCTGGGTCGCCACCTCGTCCAGTGCCTCGTTGCGCCGATCGAACACACGCTGCAGCACGGCGTCGTGCAGCTCCTCCTTGGAGCCGAAGAAGTAGCCGGGCAGTCCGACGGAGACGTGCGCACGATCCGCGATCGCGGCCAGCGAGGCGCCCTGGAAGCCGAGGTCGGCGAAGAGCCGCTCGGCCGCGTCGAGGATCGCCGCCCGTGATCGATCCGCGTCGCGGACCCGTCCGGCCCGCTTTCCGGCCGGCGCCGTGTCCACCTGCTCGTTCATCGGCCTCCGTCCCTGGGTTCCGGTCGTGTTCCCCCGCAGAGTACGGCACAACCGCGCACGATGCTCGGTTCTTCCTAACTATTTGATCGTCTAGTTAGTACTTCCCAGCACCTCAATTCTCGGCTAGTGTCCCGACTCACAGCAGGAAAACAGGCCGAATCGACGGCCGTCACCCACTAGCTGTATCAGCGTTCAGTTAAGGCTCGGGCTCGGACCCCGGGTCCGGCACAGGCCCAGGAGGCGCCGGATCGGCGCCGGAGGAGGATCGTCCCTTGTTCACCATCGAGCCGCTGGTCGTGGCCTACGGCCCGCACCGCGAGAAGAGCCGGTTCACCTACATGCACAACGCCGGCGTGCCCATCGACATCCCGTACGTCGCCTGGCTGGTGCGGGGACAGGGGTTCGCCGCTCTCGTCGACGTCGGGTGCAGCGCCGACGACTACAACCAGCACATCCGTCCGGTCGACCGCGAGCTGGTGCACGTCGGCCAGGTCTTCGCCGACGTCGTCGACGTCAAGCCCATCGAGTCGCACCTGCGCGAGCGCGGCATGAAGCCCTCGGACATCGACGTCACGATCCTGACCCACCTCGACTGGGACCACTGCATGACGATGGAGCCCTTCGGCAACAGCGAGATCCTGGTGCAGCGGGAGGAGTGGCAGCGCACGCCCTCGCACGAGATGTTCGCGACGTCGTTCGCCCCGGCCGAGCACTACCAGCGGGTCGAGGACATGGGGCTGACCCAGCTCGACGGCGACTACCAGATCGCCGACGGCTTCGACCTCCTGCTCACTCCGGGCCACACCCACGGGGGGCAGTCCGCGGTGGTCAAGACGTCGGAGGGCACCTACGTGATCGCCGGCATGTGCGTGCTCAAGGAGAACTTCTACCCCTCCGAGGAGGAGGCCGAGCACTTCCAGGTCATCCCCCCCGGAGGCCACACCGACCTCTTCCAGGCGTACGACCAGATGGTGCGCCTCAAGGAGCTGGGCGGCGACAACGTGCTGCCGCTGCACATGACCGAGGCCTTCGACCTCGGCCAGATCGGAACCCTGCCCGACTGACCCACCCATTCCCTCGCCCACCCCTCTCCCGATCCGTCACCCCGCCCGAACCCGGCGACCCGAACTCACGTGATGTGCGCGACGACTCCACGGAGGAGACACATGCGGAAGAAGATCTCCACGCTCCTGACCTGCTCGGTCCTCTTGGCCCTGTCCGCCTGCGGCCTCGGCAGCTCGGGCTCCGACACCGACAGCGACGACACGATCAAGATCGGCACCCTCTTCTCGGTCTCGGGAGCGGGAGCCAACCTCGGCGACAAGATGCGCAAGGGCGCCGAGCTGGCCGTCAAGCAGGTCAACGCCGACGGCGGCATCGACGGCAAGAAGATCGACTGGGTGTTCTACGACCCCGCGGGAGACACCTCCACGGCTGTGCAGCAGACCAACCGGATGCTCGACAGCGACGGCGTCGAGCTGGTCGTCGGCGGTGGCGGCTCATCGGGCATCGCCTTGGCGATGGACCCGATCACCAGCGGCCGCGGTGTCGCGTTCATCGCGACCGAGGGCGCCCGCCAGATCGTCGAGCCCGCTGCCGAAGCGCATCCGTTGACGTTCAAGACCACCTTCAACGACACCGTCATGGTGGAGCGGCTGATCGCCTTCTGGAAGGCCAACGGCATCACGCGGGTCGCCTTCATGCCGGACACGTCGAGCTTCGGGCAGTCGGCGCAGGAGGAGCTCGAGCGGCTCGCCCCCGAGGCGGGGATCAAGGTCTTCACAGCTGCGTTCGACCCGGCCGCCAACGACCTCACCCCGCAGGTGAAGCGGTTGGCCGGCAACGACCCACAGGCCTACCTGGCCTGGACGATCACCCCCGCGGGGGTGACCTTCCTCAAGAACATCCGCAGCGTGATCGGCGAGCGGGACGTGATGGTGATGCACGGCTTCGGGTTCGTGGACGACCGGTACATGGAGCAGGCCGGGGCGGCGTCGACGGGCACGATCCTGGTCTCGCCGAAGCTGCCCGTCTGGGACCAGATCGACGCGAGCGACCCGCAGCAGCCGGTCATGGAGGACTTCGCCACCGCCTACGCCGAGGAGTACGGCGGCGAGCAGCCCAACGTCTACGCGGGCCAGGCCTATGACGCGATGATGGTCGCCGTCGCAGCCCTGCGCGCCACCGGCGGAGACACGGACGGGGAGAAGATCGCCGACGCCATCGAGGGCCTGGGCACCCATGTGGGCGTGACCGGCGCCTTCAAGTTCACCGCCGACGACCACAGCGGTCTCACGGTGGACGACGTCGCCGTGATCCAGTGGGACGGCTCCCGCTTCCTTCCCGTGGAGTGATCCATGGACACCGGTCTGCTCATCCAGGTCATCTTGTCCGGGCTCAGCGTCGGCGCGATCTACGCACTCGTCGCGGTCGGCTTCGGCGTGATCTTCAACGCCACGGGGGCGATCAACTTCGTCCAGGGCGAGTACGTCATGGTCGGCGGTCTGAGCGCGGCGATGCTCTACGAGGCCTGGGACGTGCCCGTCCTGGTCGCCATCGTGGCCGCGGTCGCCGTGACGGTCCTGCTCGGTGTGCTCACCGAGTTCGGCCTGCTCGGCTTCGGACGGTTGCGCACCCCCGCGAGCATCACCATCGCGACCATCGCGATCGCCGTGATCGTCAAGGGCTCGGCGATGCTGATCTCCGACCGCGACACCTACGCCCTGCCGTCGGTCCTCGGAACGGACTCGCTGCAGGTGCTGGGCGCCTCGACGAGTCGGCAGACGGTGCTGAACCTGCTCCTCGCGGTCGCGGCGGTTGCGGCGCTCACCCTGTTCTTCCAGTGCACCAAGCTGGGCACGACCCTGCGGGCGGCAGCCGGTGACTCGGAGACGCTCCAGACCTTCGGTGTCTCCTACCGGACCACCGCGCGCTGGGCGTTCGTCATCGCCGCTGCGTTGGGGGCCCTGGCCGGCGCCGGGCTGGCACCGCTGACGGTCATGTCGTTCGACTCGGGCACCCTGCTCGGGCTCAAGGGCTTCGCCGCCGCGATGCTCGGCGGGCTCGGCAACCCGCGGGGCGCCCTGGCCGGAGGCCTGCTGCTGGGGATCGCCGAGGCCGTCATGTCGGGCTACGGCGCTGCGGCGTACGCCGACGTGGTCGCCTTCGTCGTGCTGCTGGCGATCCTCACGCTGCGGCCCACCGGCATGTTCGGCACGGCGCGGGCGGTGCGGACATGAGGGGCCGTCGCGACGCGGCCGGTGTGGTCCGGCGCCGACGCAAGGCCTGGGAGCTGTGGATCACGATCGGGCTGCTGGTGGTGTTGCCGCTGATCTCCGCGACGGACTACTCCCTGCACATCTGGACCCGGATGGCGATCTTCCTGATCCTGCTCACCGGCCTGAACCTGATCCAGGGCGTGGCCGGGATGACCTCCCTGGCGCAGGCGGGCTTCTTCGGTCTCGGTGCGTACGCCGCGGGGATCTCCGCCGTGCGCTATGACCTGCCACCACTCGCGGCGCTCGTCGTGGCGCCGGTGGTCGTCACGCTGGTCGCGCTGCTGGTGGGCGTGCTGTCGATGCGGCTCAAGGAGATCTACTTCACGATGGCGACCCTCGGTGCCGGGTTCGTGCTCTTCCTCCTGTTCGGGCGGATGGTCGAGCTGACCGGCGGCCCCAACGGGCTGGTCGGCATCCCGCCCTTCTCGATCGGCGGGCTGGAGTTCACCGAGCCGATCATGAGATACGCCCTGGTCGCGGTCCTGGCGGCCCTGGGCGCCGTGGTGGCGCACAACCTCCTGGTGTCCCGGACCGGGCGGGCGCTGCGGGCCTACGGCGCCTCGGAACCGGCCGCCCTGGCCGTCGGTGCCAGCCCCTTCCGGCTGCGTCTGCTGGCCTTCGGCCTGAGCGGCTTCTACGCCGGCGTCGCGGGTGCCCTCGAGGCGTTCGACGCGCGCTTCATCAGCCCGTCGACGTTCGACTTCATGACGGCGGTGCTGCTGGTCGTCGCGCTGGTGGTCTCCGGCGCCGGCCGGATGGTCGGGCCGATCCTCGGTGCCCTGCTGCTCACCGGCATCGAGGTGTTCGCGGCCGACTACGCCGACTACGAGCCGCTGATCATGGGCGTGATCTTCCTGGTCGCGGTGCAGTTGTTCCCGCGCGGTGTCGCCGGCGAGCTGGCGGCCCGCTGGGAGGACCGGCGTGAGCGTGCCCAGCGCAGCGGGGAGTCGCTCGGCGACTCGTCGGCGCCGGCTGGAACGACGAGGACGGACGTCGGTACCCCGGCGATGACCGAGGAGCTGCGGCGATGAGCACCGGCCTGGAGATCAGTGGCGTCAGCAAGGCCTATGGCGGCCTGCAGGTCCTCCGTGACGTCACCCTGAGCGCTCCCGCCGGCTCGATCACCGCGGTGATCGGTCCCAACGGCGCGGGCAAGAGCACCCTCGCCAACGTGATCTCCGGGTTCGTCACCCAGGACGCGGGCACGGTCGCCGTCGACGGCACGACCTTGCCGCCGGGGCGTGCGATGACCCGGGCGTCGCGCCGGCTGGGCCGGACCTTCCAGAACCTCGAGGTGTTCACCGGGATGACGGTGCTGCAGAACGTCGCGATGGGCGCCTACTCGCGTCAGCGCGGAGGCCATCTGGCCGACCTCGTCCGCGGCCCTCGGGCCCGTCGCGACGAGCGGGCGGCCGACGAGGCGGCGTGGGCGCTGCTGGACAGGTTCGGGCTCGGGGGACGGGCCGACTCACTGGTGGAGTCGCTGCCGTTCGGCGAGGCCAAGCTGGTCGAGATGGTGCGCGTACTGGCCATGGAGCCGGAGGTGGTGGTGCTCGACGAGCCGGCGGCCGGCCTGCCTCCGGCGAGCGCGCTGCCTCTGGCGCGGACGATCGCGGGCATGGCGGCGGACGGCATCGGCGTTCTCCTCATCGAGCACAACATGAAGCTCGTGATGAGCATCTCCGAGCACGTCGTGGTCCTCGATCAGGGCCAGGTGCTCACCGAGGGCACGCCGGCGCAGGTGCAGCAGGACAGCCGGGTGATCGAGGCCTACCTGGGGCCCGGCCCGACCACCACCGAGGAGCTCACGCGATGAGCGGCGGCGAGGGACTGGTCGTCGAGGGCCTCACGGTGCGGTACGGCCGGGTCGAGGTCGTGCACGGGGTGGACTTCCGTGCCCTGCCCGGCCAGGTCACCTGCCTGGTCGGCAACAACGGCGCCGGAAAGACGACGACCATCCGCGGCGTCCTGGGGCTCCAGTCCAGCCGGGCCCGGCAGGTCACCTTCGACGGGCACTCGCTGAGCGGGATACCGCCGCACGCCGTGGCCAGGCGCGGCATCGCGCTGGTGCCCGAGGGCCGGCGGGTCTTCGCCGACCTCACCGTGCTGGAGAACCTCCGGATGGGTGCGGTCCGTCGCAGCGGCGGCTGGCGCGACACCACGACACTGGGGGAGGTCTATGACCTGTTCCCCGAGCTGAGCGAGCGCAGCGACAGCCGCGCGGGACTGCTGTCCGGCGGTCAGCAGCAGATGCTGGCCATGGGGCGGGCGATGATGGCGCGTCCCGAGATGCTGGTCCTCGACGAGCCCTCGATGGGCCTGAGCCCGGTGCTGGTCAACCGGATCTACGAGGCGCTGGTCGCGCTGCGTGACCAGGGCTTCACGATCCTCCTCTCCGAGCAGAACGCCCATCTGGCGCTGGAGCTCGCCGATCACGCCTACATCCTCGAGACCGGCCACGTCGTCGAGGACGGCGTCGCCGGCGACCTGGCCGACTCCGCACGTGTCCGAGCGATCTACCTGGGAGCATGACGTGGACCTCTATCTCGACCCGACCGCGCTGGCGGCGCTGCTCGACCGGCCCGACCTCCGTGACATCCGTGTCGTCGACACCCGGGCGTCCCTGGCCGACGGCCCCCGCGGCCGGGACCTGTGGGCGGCGGGGCACATCCCGGGCGCGGTCCATGCCGACTGGCTCGCCGACTGGGGCACGACCGTCGACGGTGTCGAGGGAATGCTGCCCGAGGCGGAGGAGTTCGCGGCGGCGATGTCGCGGCTGGGCATCGGTGACGACACCCTGGTCGTCGCCTACGACGACAACACGCTCTTCACCGCCTCGCGCCTGGCCTGGGCGCTGCTGCACCACGGCCACGAGCGGGTCGCCGTCCTCGACGGTGGCCTGCCCGCGTGGGAGCGGGCCGGGTTGCGGGTGACCGACGAGACGAGCGCCGTCCCGGAGCCCGCGCGCTTCGCCGTCCGGCCCACAGGCGGACTGCGCCGCTCGATGGCCGAGGTCCGCTCGCTGCTGGACCGCGACGGCGTGCGTCTGGTCGACTGCCGCATGGACGAGACCTTCTCGGCGTCGGCGGGGCGGATCCCCGGCGCCACTCGGCTCCCCGCACCGACCCTGGTGGGGGACGACGGCCGGTTCAGACGGGGCGAGGAGGTGGCCGCACTGGCCGCGGCCGCCGGGGTCGACCGCGACGGACCGACCCTCCTCTACTGCGGCGGCGGCGTCTCGGCGGCCGCCGTACTCGTGGCGCTGCGTGAGGCCGGCTACGACAACCTGTCGCTGTACGACGGCTCGTGGTCGGAGTGGTCGCGCCACGAGGAGAACCCCGTGGAGGAGCACGCATGAGCACGACCCGTGGACCGGCGCCGCTCGGTGCCTACGCGCAGACGATCACCGTGGCCGGACTGTGCTTCGTCTCGGGCCAGGTGCCGGTCGACGGCGACGGCGAGCACCGCGACGACGTCGCCGGGCAGGCCGAGCAGGTGTTCTCCAACCTCGCGGCCTGTCTGGCCGACGAAGGCCTCGCGATGACCGACGTCGTGTCCATCACGACCTTCCTGCGCGACATCGCCGACGGGCCCGCGGTCTCGTCCGTGCGCGGTCGGTTCTTCGGGGACCACCGGCCGACGAGCACCGTGGTGGAGGTCTCCGGCCTCCTCGACCCGGCATGGCGCCTCGAGGTCCAGGCGATCGCCGTGACCCGCGACCAGGACTAGTCAGGAGCAAGCGTGCGCATCGACAACCGGTTCACCGTCCCCGCCAGCCCGGAGCGGGCCTGGGAGTTCCTCACCGACCTTGCCCGGGTCGCCCCGTGCCTGCCGGGGGCCACGGTGGAGTCCGTCGCGGACGACGTACTCAGCGGTCGCGTGGCGCTCCGCATCGGGCCGATGAGCATGAACTACGCGGGCGAGGCCGCCTTCGTGGTCAAGGACGACGTCAACCGGATCGCCACGATCCGGGCGGGCGGACGCGACGGTCGCGGTGGCGGCGCGGTCACGGCGACGATCAAGGCCGCGCTGGCCGAGGTCCCGGGGGGCTCGGAGGTGAGCCTGTCGACCGAGCTCGCGCTCACCGGCCGGGTCGCCCAGCTGGGCCAGGGGCCGATCAAGGAGGTCAGCGCCAAGCTGATGGGCCAGTTCGCCGACTGCCTCGCGACCAGGATCGACCTGCCCGAGGCCGTGGACGCACCCGGTACGGAGGCGGCCACGCCCGCGCCGGCCGAACCGATCAACCTGCTCGACGCGTCGCTGGTGCCGACCCGGGCGCTTGCCGGTGGGGCGGTGGCGCTGGCGGCGGTGGTGGTCGGTGTGCTGCTCGGCCGGCGCCTGCGCACGATCGGGAGCCGCTGATGTCCGACGTGCTCACCACGATGGCCTACGAGCGGGCGCGCAGCGTGCCCGAGGCACTCGTCCTGCTCGCCGAGGGTGGCGAGGACGCGCGTCCGATCTCGGGGGGCCAGAGCCTGGTGCCCATGATGAACCTCGGTCTCGCGGCGCCGGCCTTCCTCGTCGACGTCTCGGCCGTTCCGGGCCTGCGGACGATCACGGTCGAGGGCGAGCACCTGGTCATCGGCGCCGCGGTCACCCACGCGGAGCTCACCAGCGACCCGCTCGTGGCCGAGCATGCTCCCCTGCTGGCCCACGCCGCCCGTCACATCGGGAGCCAGCGGATCCGCAACCGCGGCACCATCGGTGGCTCGGTGGCCCATGGGGACGCCGCGGCCGAGCTGCCGGTGAGCTGCCACGCGCTCGAGGCGGACTACCGGATCGAGAGTGCGACCGGTGCCGAGCTGCGGGCAGCGGGTCCGTTCTCGCAGGGCTACTACCAGACAGACCTGGCACCGGGAGAGCTGGTGACCGCCATCCGGGTGCCGCTGCGCCCCGGGCACGGATGGGGCTTCCAGGAGTACTCCCGGCGTGCCGGCGACTTCGCACTGGCCTCCGCCGCCGTGGGCGTCCGGTTGGAAGGCGAACGGATCGGCGAGGTGGCGATCGCGGTGACCGGAGCGGCCGACCGGCCGATCCGCCTGGGCGAGCTGGAGCGGAGTCTGACCGGGCAGGGCGTGGCATCGGCCGTCCGCTCGGTCGCCGGTCTGGCCGCCGAGCTCACGGTGGCCGACGACCCCTATTGCGCCGGCGCGGACCGCGGCCGGTTGATCGAGGTGATGGTGGAGCGAGCCGTGCGCGACGCGTGCGCCGATGTGAGGAAGGGCCGGCCGTGACCGAGGCGATGGGAAGCGTGGAGACGACGATCACCCTGAACGGCGCGGAGGTCACCGGGTACGCACCGGCCGACACCACATTGCTGCGGTGGCTGCGCGAGCAGGCGCACGCCTACGAGGTCAAGGAGGGCTGCAACGAGGGGACCTGTGGCACGTGCACCGTCCTCGTCGACGGTCGCGCCGCGACCGGCTGCACGACCCTCGCGGTCCAGGTCGCCGGCAGTGAAGTGGAGACCAGCGTCTCGCTGTCCGACGGCGACGAGCTGAGCCCACTGCAGGCCTGCTTCTGGGAGAGCGGTGCCGCCCAGTGCGGGTTCTGCACCCAGGGGATGCTGATGTCGGCCGTGGAGCTGCTGCGCTCGGGCGAGGAGGTCACGCCCGCCACGGTGCGTGAGCACCTGCACGGCAACCTGTGCCGCTGTACGGGCTACCAAGCCATCGTCGATGCCGTGGTCCGCGCGGCCGAGGAGGGGGCGACCCGATGACGGAGACGGTCCGCGATCAGGTACGACGCCCGACCCGGGTGGTCAACACGTCGGTCCTGCGCAACGACGCGCGGGAGAAGCTGCTCGGTCGCACCCGCTACGCCGGCGACTTCGACGTCGCCGGCCAGCTCCACGCCCGGCTGGTCCGCTCGCCCGTCCCGTCGGCCCGGATCGTCGCCAAGGACGCGAGTGCCGCCCTGGCGATCCCCGGCGTCGTCGCCGTCCTCTTCGGTGAGGACGTGCCGAACAACGAGATCCCCACCAACACCGCCGGCATCAAGGGCCGCCCGCTGCCCCCGTCGTGGGTGCTGGCGACCGACCGGGTCCGCTACCACGGAGAGCCGGTCGCCCTCGTGGTCGCCGCGAACCCGCGTGCCCTGGCCGCCGGCGAGGCAGCCGTCGAGGTGGAGTACGACCTGCTGCCGGTGGTCTCCGATCCCGAGCGCGCGCTCGAGCCGGACGGACCGGAGGTGCACGAGGGCGGCAATCTGCTCAGCCAGTGGGAGATCGACCGAGGCGACGTCGACGCCGCCTTCGCCGACGCCGATGTCGTGGTCGAAGGACGCTACGAGGCGCAGGTCGTCGACCACGCCTACCTCGAGCCCGAGACGGGTGTCGGCTGGCTCGACGACGAGGGGGTGATCAACATCCGCGTCTCGACCCAGGAGATCGAGCACTACCGCCGGATCGCCCACGTGGTCGGGCTCTCCGACTCCAAGGTGAGGGTGCAGTCGCCGTACCTGGGCGGCGGCTTCGGCGGCAAGGAGGACATGACCGTCGAGCCGTACATCGCGCTCGCGGTCCAGCGCACGGGCCGGCCGGTCAAGATGACCTGGACGCGCCAGGAGTCGCTGACCGCGCGGGCCAAGCGACACCCGGTCCGGATGTCCTACCGCACCGCCGCGACGGCGGACGGACAGCTGCTGGCCCACGACATCGAGGTGGTCTCCGACGCGGGCGCCTACCCGTTGCTGAGCGGATTCGTGCTGCTCTACATCACGCTCAACGCGGCAGGTCCCTATCGGTGTGACAACGTCCGCGTCCGCTCCCGCGCGGCCTACACCAACAACACCCCCGGTTCGGCCTTCCGCGGCTTCGGCGGCATGCAGCCCGTGTTGGGCTACGAGGCCCAGATCGACAAGGTCGCCGACGCCACCGGCCAGGACCGGGTGGAGATCCGCAAACGGAACGCCTTCACCGCCGGCGACCGGATCCCGGCCGGCCAGCGGATTGAGACGGCGGTGTGGCTGCCGCAGTGCATCGACGCCGTGCTCGAGCGGATCGGCCCCCGTCCTGAGCCGTCGTCGCCCGACCACCGGGTGGGTCTCGGCCTGGCCTGCAACGTCCAGCCCTACGGCCGGGTGGCCTGGATGAACGACTCCGCCTCCGCCTGGGTCGGCTGCGAGCGCAACGGCGACGTGGTGGTGCGCTGCGGCGTCCCCGATGTCGGTGGCGGTCAGGTGTCATCGCTGGCGCAGATCGCGGCGGAGGTCCTCCACGTCCCGATGGAGAAGGTGACCGTCCACTTCGGCGACTCCGCCCGCACCCCGCTCGCCGGACGGACGACCGCCACCCGTCAGCTCTACATGTCCGGCAATGCCGTGCTCGCCGCCGCCCGGGCGCTGCGCGCCCAGCTGGTCGAGGGCGTGGGCCGGGGCTCGGGCCACGCGACCGCGGCGCTGACGCTGGCGGAGGGTGGCGTCATCACGCCCGACGGGGTGGTCCCCCTCGCCGAGGTCGTCATGATGTGCCTGGCCAACGGCGTCGCGATCAACGCGATGGAGACCTATTTCGCCCCGACGGCTCCGCCGGTCGCCCAGCGGGTCGACGCCGAGCGGATCGTCCCCGACTTCACCTTCGGCGCGCATGCCGCCTACGTCGAGGTCGACACCCGCACCGGGGAGGTCCGCCCGCTGCGCTATGTCGCCGCCCACGACGTGGGCCGCGCCATCAACCCGGCCAGCGTGCGCGGCCAGATCGAGGGAGCGGTGGTCCAGGGGATCGGCTACGCGCTGTCCGAGCGCATCGTCTACGACGAGGGGGTCAACCTGACCGGGGCGTTCTACCAGTACGCGATCCCGACCGCAGCCGACTGCCCGGAGATCGAGGCGGTCGTCCTGGAGTCCGGCGAGGGGGTCGGTCCGTTCAACGCACGCGGCATCGGCGAGCCGCCGATCGGGCCCTGCGCGGCCACCCTCGCGAGTGCCGTCGAGGACGCCGTCGGGGCTCGGCCGACGACGCTGCCGATGCTCGCCGAGCGGGTGCGGTCGTGCATCGACGAGGGGACGAGGTCGTGAGCGACGTCGCGGAGGGCCTGCACGTCGTACCGCTCGACACCCCGAGCCTGGGCGATCGCAGCTACGTCGTCCACGACGGCTCCGCGGCCTTCGTGGTCGACCCGCAGCGGGACATCGACCGGGTCCTCGAGATGCTCGACCGCGAGCGCCTGACGCTGACCCACGTCCTGGAGACCCACGTCCACAACGACTACGTGACCGGCGGCCTGGCGCTGTCCCGGGCCACCGGAGCCGACTACGTCGTCAGCGCCCGGGACGAGGTGGCGTTCCGCCGGCATCCGGTCGAGGACGGGGAGGTGCTCGCCGTGGGCGACCGGATCCGCGTCGAGGCGGTGGCCACTCCCGGACACACCTTCCACCACCTCTCCTACGTCCTGCGCGACGGTGACGGGGCGATGGGCATGGCCGTCTTCTCCGGCGGCTCCCTGCTCTACGGCTCGACCGGTCGCCCCGACCTCCTCGGCGCCGAGCACACCGATCGCCTCGCGCGCCTCCAGCACGCCTCGGCGCGGCGCCTCGGCGCCCTGCTCCCCGACGGTGCGGCGCTGTATCCGACGCACGGGTTCGGGTCCTTCTGCGCGGCGTCGCAGTCGCGCGCCTCCCGGTCGACGATCGGCGAGGAGCGCGCGAGCAACGCCGTCCTCCTCCAGGACGAGGTCGACTACGTCCGCGACCTGCTGGCAGGTCTGGGGCCGTGGCCCGACTACTACGCGCACATCGCGCCGCTCAACACCGCCGGTCCCGCGGCGGCGGACCTCAGCCCGCCGCGGGCGGTGGGCGCCGACGAGATCCGCCGCCGGATCGAGGCGGGGGAGTGGGTGGTCGACCTGAGGCATCGCTCGCAGTTCGCCGGAGGACACGTGCCGGGCAGCTACAACTTCGGCACCGACGGCGCGTTCGCGACCAACCTGGGCTGGCTCATCGACTGGAACACCCCGCTCACGCTGCTCGCGGCCACGCCCGACGACCTGGCGCACGCCCAGCGGGAGCTGGTCCGCATCGGCATCGACCGACCCTCGGGCGCTGCCACCGGCGAGCCACGGCAGTGGAGCGAGCATGAGCCGGCCCGCTTCGATCAGGCCGACTTCGCAGCGCTCGCCGCGGAGGCGGCGGTTCGCGACGTCCCCGTGCTCGACGTACGACGCGCCGACGAGTTCGCGGCCGGGCACGTCGTCGGGGCGAGCAACATCCCGCTCCACGAGCTGAGGTCCCGGATCGGCGAGGTGCCGAACGACGAGGTCTGGGTCCACTGCCAGAGCGGCTACCGGGCGTCGATCGCCGCCTCCTTCCTGCTCACGGCCGGGCGCCGCGTCGTCGCGGTCGACGACCACTTCGCCGCGGCCGGCGCGGCCGGTCTTCCCGTCACGGTCGCGAGCGGGTGACGCTCGCGGTCGTCCTCGCGCTGGCGCTCCTGGTGGGGGTGGCTCTCGGCGCCCTGGGCGGCGGCGGGTCGATCCTCACGGTCCCGTTGCTGGTCTACGTCGCCGGCCTCGAGCCGAAGCAGGCGATCGCCACCTCCCTGCTGGTCGTCGGGGTCACGTCGGCGGTCGGCGCGCTGTCCCACGCGCGGGCCCGGCGGATCCGCTGGCGCACCGGGCTGCTGTTCGGAGCGGGCGGGACCGTCGGTGCCCTCGGCGGGGGGATTCTCGGCGCGCGCGTGCCCGGTCACCTGCTGCTCGTCGGCTTCGCGCTGATGATGCTGGCCACCGCCCTGGCGATGCTGCGCGATGCCCGCGAGATCGAGGCGACCGAGGAACCCCAGGTGGTGGGAGCGCTCGTCGACGGCGTCGTGGTCGGGGCCGTCACGGGCCTGGTCGGTGCCGGGGGCGGCTTCCTCGTCGTGCCCGCCCTCGTCCTGCGCGGCGGCATCCCGATGTCGGCGGCAGTCGGCACGTCGCTGGTCGTGATCGTGATGAAGTCGAGCGCGGGATTCGCCGGCTACGTCACCCAGGTGTCCGTCCCGTGGGGCCTGGCGGCCGGAGTCACCGTCGCCGCCGTCGCGGGCAGCGTCGTCGGCAGCCGACTCGCCGGCCGCACGTCCGAGACCCGGCTGCGGCGCAGCTTCGGGTGGTTCGTGCTGGTCGTCGGCAGCTTCGTGCTTCTCCAGGAGGCCGCCCCGACGGCGTGGCTGGGGCCGGGGACCGTGGTGCTCGCGGTCGCCGGCTGCGCGGTCGCGTGCCGGCGGCGGTGGTGGCCCCGGTCCCGCTCGGCCTCCTCGGCGCGCTCGCCCCGGGCCGGGCGCCGTACGCCGGGCTGAGCCGTCGTAGGGCGCCCGGCCCGCCGCTCTTCTCGTCCTCGTCCCGGCAGTTGCCCCCGGGGGCTGGCGCGCTGTCGCGGGTACCGCTACATTGAATATCAGATCTCAAGCGCGAGATATGTGCACCTCGCCCGGGTAGAAGGGACCCATCCATGACCGACCTGATCGATGCCGCGGCCCAGAAGGCTGTCGAGGCGATCGACTACCACCGCCTGAACGAGCTCGTGCAGGAGGTGTGCCGGATCCCGAGCATCCTCGGCGACGAGGGTCCGCTGGCGAGCTTCCTCGCGGACTACATGAAGAACTCCGGGTTCGAGGGCGTCGGCCTGCAGGACGTCGTCGGCGAGCGGCCGAACGCGGTCGGCGAGCTCGGCTTCGGCACGGGCAAGCGGATCGTGTTCACCGGCCACATGGACACCAAGCCCGTGTCCATCGGATGGGAGAAGACCTCGCCGTTCTCCGGTGAGCTGATCGACGGAGCCATCTACGGGCACGGGATCATGGACATGAAGGCAGCACTGGTGTGCCAGATCGTGGCCATGGAGGCGCTGCGTGACTCCGGCGTCGACCTGGCCGGCACGGTCGCCATGGCCGCGGTGTCCGACCACATGGGCGACCAGCTCGGCTCGATCCGCTACTTCGACGAGTACGCGGCGGACCTCGCCGTCCTCGGCGAGCTGTCGGGCAACGAGATCTTCCTCGGTCACCGGGGCCGCTACTACTTCGACATCACGGTGCAGGGCCGCTCGGCGCACACCTGCCACAAGCCGCTCGCGGTCAACGCGAACCTGCTGGCCGCGCACGCGATCATCGAGCTCGACCAGTCGCGCCTGACGCCGGCACTCGAGGACTGGGTGGTCGACCTGTTCGGAGCCGAGACCTACATGGCTCCCGGACGCGTCTACGGCGGACTGCCGCCGGGCGGTCCGTCGATGATCCCCGACGAGTGCGTGATCCGGGTGGACTGCCGGCCGCAGCCGGGGGTGACGGTCGAGGAGGTCCGGGCCGAGATCGAGCACTGCCTGGCCGCCGCGCGCACGCGCGACAGTCGCTTCCGCGCCGAGGTCGAGCTCGTCGACGTCAAGAAGGGCTATCTCGCCGAGCCGGGCGACGAGGTCGTCGAGCTGATGCGTGACTCGGTGCGCTCGGTGCGTGGGGGTGCCGAGCCCCCGCTGCAGGCGGCCGGGTGGCTGGGTGACACGGCGAGCTTCGGCGACAAGGTCCCGACCGTCATCTTCGGCCCCGGCGGGGAGCCGGTCTACTGCCCCGACGAGCACCTCTCCGTCGCCGACATCGTGGAGGCCACCCGCGTCTACACCGAGTTCGCCGTCCGCGCGCTCACTCCCCGGGAATCGGCGTGAGCACAGGGGTGCGCCCGCGCCCCCGCGTGGTGCTGGCCAAGCCGGGGCTCGACGGGCACGACCGGGGGGTCAAGGTGGTCGGCATGGCGCTGCGGGACGCCGGCGCCGAGGTCGTCTATCTCGGGCTCCAGCAGACGGCGGCCCAGATCGCCCGTGCGGCGGCCGCGGAGGACGCCGACGTGATCGGACTCTCCGTACTCTCCGGCGTCCATGTCGATGCGGCCCGCCAGGTCCTCGCCGCCTGTGCGGGCGAGGACCTCGGCGACGTACCGCTGGTGGTCGGCGGCACCATCCCGCCCGCCGACGTCACCCGCCTGCGGGACCTCGGTGTCCGCGACGTCTTCCCGGTCGGGACGCCGCTCGACGACCTGGTCGCGCGCATCTTCGCGATCGCCGCCGAGGAGGAGGTGTCCGATGAGCAGTGAGCCCCGGGCCGTGGTGACCGACTCGGGCATCCCGCTCGACCCGGTCTACGACGCGGCCTCCGTCGCCGCGGACCTGGCGGGTCGCCTCGGCCGTCCGGGGGAGCCGCCGTTCACCCGCGGGCCCTACCGGACGATGTACCGCGAGCGGCTGTGGAGCATGCGCCAGTACGCCGGCTACGGCTCGGCGGACGACACCAACGCGCGCTTCCGCTACCTGCTCGACCAGGGGCAGACGGCGCTCTCGGTCGCGTTCGACCTGCCGACCCAGCTCGGCTACGACTCCGACGACGAACTGGTCCTCTCCGAGGTGGGTCGCGTCGGCGTGGCGATCGACTCGGTCGAGGACATGGAGGCCGTCTTCGCCGGCCTGCCGATCGACCAGCTGTCGGTGAACTTCACCATCAACGGGACCGCCCCGATCATCCTGGCGTTCTACCTGGTGGCCGCCGAGCGGCAGGGTGCCGACATGGCGCAGGTCGCCGGCACCCTCCAGAACGACATCCTCAAGGAGTTCCTGGCGCGCAAGACGTTCATCTTCCCGCCGGACCACTCCATCCGCCTGGTGGCGGACGTCGTGGAGTACTGCTCGGAGCACCTGCCGCGGTTCAACGGCATCTCGATCACGGGCTACCACGCGCGTGAGGCGGGATGCGACGCGATCCAGGAGATCGGCCTCACGATGGCCTCGGCGATCGCCTACACGGAGGCGTTCCTCGCCCGCGGCCTGGAGTTCGACGCGTTCGCGCCACGGCTCTCGTTCCACTTCTCCAGTCAGCTCGACCTGTTCGAGGAGGCGTCGAAGGTCCGCGCGGCGCGCCGGATGTGGAGCAGCCTGGCCCTGGAGAGGTTCGGGGCGCAGAAGGAGACCTCCGCCCGGCTCCGCTTCTTCTCCGGCTGCTCGGGCGCGACGCTGACGGCGCAGCAGCCCCTCAACAACGTCGTCCGCTCCACGCTGCAGTGCCTCGCCGCGGTGCTCGGCGGCGCGCAGTCCATCCACGTCATGGGCTACGACGAGGCGCTGGAGATCCCCACCGAGGAGTCGGTGCGCCTGGCGCTGCGGACCCAGCAGATCATCGCCCACGAGTCCGGGGTGGCGAAGGTCATCGATCCCCTCGCGGGCTCCTACTTCGTGGAGCACCTCACCGACGAGATCGAGGCGCGGGCCTGGGAGCTCGTCCGCCGGGTCGAGGAGGGCGGGGGCCTCGTCGAGCTGCTCGCCCAGGGGGTGCCCCAGCGGTGGGTGGCGGAGTCGGCGTACCGCTACGAGCAGGAGGTCCGCTCGGGCGAACGGGTCAAGGTCGGCGTCAACAAGTACGTCGACGACGACGGCGTCGCGCCGCCGCTGTTCGAGGTCGACGCGGCGAGCGCCGCGCGCCAGCGGGAGCGACTCGCCGCTCGGCTCGCCGGCCGCGACGGAGCAGCGGTCGCCGCCGCGCTGGCGACCCTGCGAACGGCGCTGGTCGACGGGACCAACAGCATGCCCCACATCATGCAGGCCGGCCGGGTGGGCGCCACGCTCGGCGAGATCGCCGACACGATGCGCGAGGTCTTCGGCGTCTATCGGGAGCCACAGCCGTGGTGAGCGGCGACCTGCCGCTGGCCGGCATCCGGGTGGTGGACCTGACCCGGTTCGTGTCCGGCGCCTACGCCGGGAGGCTGTTGGCGTCGCTCGGGGCGGACGTCATCAAGGTGGAGGCCGCGGAGACGGGCGACCCCTATCGCCAGCAGGGCACGGCTTTCGTGGAGGGCGAGAGCGCGCTCTTCGGTGCGCTCAACTGCGGCAAGCGGTCGATCCTCCTCGACCTCGCCGCCGCCGAGGGCCGGGCACAGCTGGACGCGCTCCTGGAGACCGCCGACGTGTTCTTGGAGAACGGCAGGCCCGGGGCGTTGGTCAAGCTCGGCCTCGACGCGGCAGGCGTCGCGGCACGTTTCCCCCACGTCGTCTACGGCTCGATCTCCGGCTACGGCCAGAGCGGCCCGGACGCCGAGCGCGGCGGCTTCGACCTCATCCTCCAGGCCGAGGGAGGGGTGATGAGCGTGACCGGAGAGCCCGACAGCGGCCCGGTCAAGGTGGGCGTGCCGGCACTCGACATCGGCAGCGCCGTCTCCTGCGCCCTCGGCGTCGTGGCGGCGCTCTACGGGCGCAACCGCACCGGCCGGGGAGCGCACGTCGCCGCGTCGCTGCTCGAGTTCGCGGTGGCGACCTTCACCAGCGTGGCGCCGTCGTACTTCGTCGACGGCGAGGTGCCGGGCCGGATCGGCAGCCATTCGCCGACCTTCGCGCCCTACGGTGCCTTCCGCGCCCGGGACGGCCATCTCGTCATCGCCGGCGCGGGGAGCGAGGCCCTGTGGCGGCGGCTGTGCGAGGTACTGGGAGCTCCGGAGCTCGCGGAGGACCCGCGCTTCGTCGACAACGCGGCACGGGTCCGCCACCGCTCCGTCCTGACCGACGAGCTCGAAGCCCGTCTGGGGCGCTGCGACCGGGCGCACTGGCTCGGCCTGCTCGGCGCGGCGAAGGTCCCCGCGGCCGAGGTTCGCGATCTCGCCCAGGTCCTCGACTCGGCCCAGGTGCGCCACCTCGGGCTGGTCCGGGCCGATCCGGGAGCGCCGGCGATGACGCCCGTCCTGGGCGTCCCGCTCCAGATCGACGGGCCGCTCCCGAGCGCGGGGCGGTGGCCGCGGCTGGGCGAGCACACCGAGGAGATCCTCGCCGAGCTGCGCTCCCGACCGGGTGCTCGATGAGCGGCACCGAGCGGGGGGTCGACGCCGACCCGGGCGCGCTCGGGTCCCGCTGCGCCACGGAGGCGACCCGGGTCCTGGAGCGCACCTTCGAGCTCGCCCTGGTCCCCGCGCCACCGCTCGAGGAGCGCGACCGATCCGCGCGCGTCGCCGAGTGGTGGCGCGCCGACGGACTCGACGTCGAGCGGCAACCGGTCGGCAACCTCTGGGCCCGTCTGCGCGAGGGGACCGAGCCGGGGCGGGGCGCGGTGGTCGTGGCCGCCCACCTCGACACCGTCTTCAGCCGCGAGGTGCGCCACGGGCTGCGTCACGACGCGGGCCGGGTCGTGGGACCAGGATGTGGGGACGACACCGTCGCCGTCGCCGCCCTGTCGGTCCTCGACGTGCTCCTGCCGTCCCGGACCGCGGCGCCGGTGTGGGTCCTGGCGACGGTGGGCGAGGAGGGACTGGGCGACCTGGCCGGTGCGCGCGCCGCCCTGCGGGACCCACCAGGGCCGGTCGAGGCCTTCATCGCGCTCGAGGGCAACTACCTCGGCCGGGTGAACGTCGTGGGGGTCGGGTCGGTGCGCAAGCGCGTGCGGATCACCGGCCGAGGTGGTCACGCCTGGGAGGACGCCGACGCGCCGAGTGCGGTGCACGTCGCTGCCGCGATGGTGCATGCCGTCGCGCAGCTGCCGGAGCCGTCCGGTGTCCGAACGTCGCGCAATGTCGGACTGCTGCGGGGCGGCGAGTCCATCAACTCCCGCGCCATCCAGGCGAGCTTCGACGTCGATCTCCGCGCGGAGGACCCTGCCGCGCTCGCCGAGCTGGACACCGCCGTCGACGAGATCGTCGGCCAGGCACCCGAGGGGATCGACGTCGAGGTCACGCCCCTGGGGCACCGGCCTGCCGGTCGCATCGACCCGAACGATCCTCTGGTGCGCACGGCGGTGGGTGCCCTGGCCGAGGTCGGCATCACCGCGCGGCTGACCGCTGCCAGCACCGACGCCAATATCGCCTACGCGGCCGGGATCCCGGCCGTGACCCTCGGGATCACCTACGGCGACGGCACCCACACCGAGGACGAGTGGATCGACCCCGACGCGATCCGGCTCGGCCTGCACGCGCTCGCTCGTACCATCACCGAACGGTCAGCTTGACCTCGAAAGGACGGAACAATGCTCAGTGGTGTCGCTCTTCAGCCGGTGGACCCGCCTCGGGAGTTCGAGGACGCGGTCGAGGAGATCGAACGGACCGGGTTCGACGAGCTCTGGCTGACCGACTCCTCCCTGCACGCGCGCAATGTGTACGCCTACCTGGCGCTCGCCTCGCGGCACAGCTCCACCCTGCGGCTGGGCACCGCGGTGACCAACCCGGTGACCCGCCACCCCGCGGTGACGGCCACGGCCGCCGCGACCATCGACGAGATCAGCGAAGGTCGCTTCTCGCTGGGGATCGGCGCCGGCGACCGGCCGCTCCTGGCACTGGGGTCCAAGCCGGCGACGCTCGCG
This sequence comes from Nocardioides sp. LHD-245, assembly GCF_030929495.1. GTDB lineage: Bacteria > Actinomycetota > Actinomycetes > Propionibacteriales > Nocardioidaceae > Nocardioides. The sequence goes on from NZ_JAVFWN010000003.1 coordinate 203,422, forward strand.
CGCCTGGAGTCGTCCATCGACGCGATCCGTCAGCTCTGGACCGGCGAGCACGTGACCCTCGAGGGGGCGGGGTTCAGCCTCGACGACGCCCACATGCGCGTCGCCTCCGACCGTGAGATCCCGATCTACGTCTCCTGCAGCGGTCCCAAGACCCTGGAGCTCGCGGGACGGGTGGCCGACGGGGTCATCCTGCTGGCGGGCCTGCATCCGGAGGGATTGCAGTGGGCGCTCGAGCACATCGACCGGGGCGTCGCCGCGGCCGGCCGGTCGCAGCGACCGAAGATCACGGTGTTCGCCTACGGCGCCGTCGACGAGGACGAGGAGGCGGCCCTGGCCGCCGGCCGGACCATCGCCGCGTGGTTCCCGCAGACCGCCCCGGGCTACTGCGAGATGGCCGGCCTGTCGCGGGAGCTGATCGACAAGGTCCGCGCGATGTACGTCGGCGGCGAGTTCCAGGAGGCCGAGGAGGCCGCGCGTCTGCTGCCCGACGAGTTCGTGCACCGGATGGCTCTCGCCGGCGGCGCGGACCGCGCCCGTGCCCACGTCGAGAACATGCTCGATCTCGGCATCGACTGCATCACGGTCTTCCCGCTGGGGGAGGACCGGTTCGCGACCATGCGCAACTTCAAGGAGGTCTTCGACCAGGTCACGGGGGCGACCCGTGTCTCCTGACCCGGTGCCCGACCGGACCCTCGCGACCGTCCTCGACCAGTGCCTGGGCGTCCGGGGAAGCGAGGAGGTGGTGCTCCTCGTGGACGAGGAGACCGACCCCGTCGTGGTCGAGGCGCTGGTGGGGGGCCTCGACCACCGCGGCTGCGTCGCGGTGGTGACCCGGATGCCTCGCTACGCCGTGCCGGGGAGCGAGCCTCCGGACGCCGTGGCGCGGCTCCTCGACGGCGCCTCGGCGGCCATCGAGCTGACCTCGACGTTCATCGGGTCCAGCCGGGCCCGCCAGCAGGCGACGGCGGGCGGCACCCGCTACCTGTGCATGCCCGGCGTCGTGGCCGACACCTTCCGTCTGGGGGGTCCCCTCGACGTGGACTTCGACGAGCTCCGCTCGGTCACCGAGCGGCTGGCCGAGGCGTGGGCGTCGGCCGACACCTACCGGTTGACCACCCCCGCGGGCACCGACCTGAGCGGCTCGGTGCGGGGCCGGGGCGGACGCGCGTTGTACGGCATCGCCCGCGAGCCGGGCGCCTACATGTGCCCACCGGACGTCGAGTCGGGCACGGCGCCGGTGGAGGGCAGCTCGACGGGTGTCGTGGTGGTCGACGGTGACTTCCTGTTCATGGGGCGCGGTCCGGTCGACGAGCCGGTGGCGCTGCACTTCGCGGACGGCGCGCTCCGCCGGGTCGAGGGCGCCGAGGGGGAGCGGCTGACCTCGATGATCGAGCGGTGCGCGGACGGCCGGATGGAGAACCTGGCCGAGGTCTCCCTCGGCCTGAACCCCAACGGCCGGGTCTGCGGCGTGCCGATGGAGACCGAGTCGACGCTGGGGAGCGCGCACGTCGCACTCGGCAACTCGATCGCCTACGGCGGGACCGTGGACGCGCCGGCCCACCTGGACTGCGTGATGCAGCGGGCCACCCTGGAGCTCGACGGCCGTCCCGTGATGGTCGACGGAATCCTCGTGACCGACAAGTAGAATATTGTATCTCCAATGTGAGATCGTAACGGCCGCCGTGGCCGGTCCGGATCACGAGGAGTCTCGAGGAGGTGCCGACGATGAGCACGACGGAACGCATAGGTGGGGAGCTGCGCCACCTCCAGCTCAAGGACCGGGTGTACGAGCACCTGCGCAACGCGATCATCGGCGGGGACTTCGCCATCGGCGCGGCTCTGCGCGAGGTCGACATCTCGACCTCCCTGGGGGTCAGCAAGACCCCCGTGCGCGAGGCCTTCGTCCGTCTGCAGAAGGACCGCTTCGTCGACCTGATCCCCTACCGCGGCGCGGTGGTCGCCGGCTACAGCAGGCGTGATCTCCGTGAGATGTACGAGGTGCGCGAGCTGCTCGAGGGGCGCTGCGCCGCGCGGGCGGCCGAGGCCGACGACGACCAGCTGCGGGCCGACCTGCAGCGCAACGTCGAGGAGACTCGCCAAGCGGTGGAGGAGGACCGGCTCGAGCGGGTCATCGAGCTCTTCGAGAACTTCGACCGCCTGATCTACTCGGGGTCCGACAACAAGTGGATCAACGACATCATCCACGATCTCGACGGGCACCAGCGGCGGATCGGACGGCTCACCGTGGGCATCCCCGGGCGGATCGAGCACTCCCTGAGCGAGCACGAGAAGATCTGCGCCGCGATCCTCAAGCGTGACGCCGCCGCGGCCGAGAAGCGGATGCGCGCCCATGTGCGGTCGGTGATGACCGATCAGCTGCGGAGCTTCCGCGTCGAGGAGGCCTGAGCCGGCGCTCGCGACGGCCGGCATCGCTCGCCCGCCGCCGCGGATCCGCGTGATCCGGGTGGTGGGCGAGCGCATCGGCGTACCCGGCGCCGGGTCGCGGACGAACGTGGACTGGTCGCCGCAAGCCGTTGACGCAGATCACATGGCCCGCCTAAAGTGGATGTCAGATCTCAGATATTACATGTGAGGATGCGCCATGGTTGCACTGCTCGAGTCAGTAGAGGCGTTCTCGTCCCGGGAGCACCAGCTCTTCATCGGGGGAGAGTTCGTCGCGTCACGTGGAAGCGAACGCATCGACGTCCACGACCCCGCGACGGGAGGCCTGCTGACCACGGTCGCCTCGGCCAACGCCGAGGACGTCGACGCGGCGGTCGCCGCCGCCCGCGCGGCGCTGCCGGGCTGGGCGGCACTGCCCCCGGCCCAGCGCGGCGAGCTGCTGTGGCGGCTCGGTGCGCGCCTGGAGGAGCTCGCCGAGGAGTTCGCCCAGCTCGAGGCCATCGACAACGGCAAGCCCACCTCGGAGTCGCTGGCCGTCGACGTACCGCTCACGGCCGGGCTGTTCAAGTACTACGCGGGCGCGGTGAGCAGGATCGAGGGGCGCACCATCGCGCCCATGGGTGGCGCGAACTTCCACGTCTACACCCGTCGTGAGCCCGTCGGCGTCGTCGGCGCCATCATCCCGTGGAACTTCCCGCTCCTGATGTGCGGCTACAAGCTGGGGCCCTCCCTGGCCGCGGGCAACACCGTCGTGCTCAAGCCCGCCGAGCAGACGCCGCTCGCGGCGCTGCGGCTGGCGGAGGTCCTCGCCGAGGTCGGGTTCCCGCCGGGCGTGGTCAACATCGTCACCGGTCTCGGTCCCTCGGCCGGCGCCCCCCTGGCCGCGCACGGCGACGTCGACAAGGTCACCTTCACCGGGGAGACCTCGACCGGTCAGAAGATCATGGAGGCCGCGAAGGGCAACATGAAGAAGGTGTCGCTGGAGCTCGGCGGCAAGTCGCCGAGCCTGGTCTTCGCGGATGCCGATCTCGACGCGGCGGTCGAGGGCACCTTCGGCGCGGTCTTCTTCAACCAGGGCCAGTGCTGCATCGCCGGTGCGCGGGTCTACGTCCACGACGACATCTACGACGAGTTCACCAAGCGCCTCGTCGATCGGGTCGGTGAGGTCCGCCTGGGCTCCGGCCTCGACCCGCGTACGACGATGGGTCCGCTCGTCAGCGCGGAGCAGCAGGCGCGGGTCAACGGCTACATCAGGTCCGGTCTGGAGGAGGGCGCGAGCATCGCCTCCGACCCCGCCTCCGCGGTCCCCGAGGTCGGCAGCTTCGTCCGCCCGACCGTCTTCACCGACGTCCGCCCCGACATGCGGATCATGCGGGAGGAGATCTTCGGGCCGGTGGCGATGGTCGGCAGGTTCTCCACCGAGGAGCAGGCGATCGCCGCGGCCAACGACACGGCGTACGGGCTCTGCTCGGGTGTCTGGACGCGCGACGTGGCCCGGGTGCACCGGATCGCCGCCGCGATCCACGCGGGGACCGTGTACGCCAACACCTACGGCTACTTCGACCCCGCCGTTCCGTTCGGGGGCTTCAAGATGAGCGGCTTCGGCAAGGAGCTCGGCGAGGAGGCCCTGGACCACTACCTCCAGACCAAGACGGTCTGGGTCAACCTCGACTGAGCACCACCCCTTGCTTGCGAAAGGACAGCCATGAAAGCCGTAGTGATGAGCGCCGACGGGTCATTCGACGTCGAGCAGGTGCAGGAGCCGGACGAGAGCGATCTCGTCCTCGTCGAGGCGCGTGCCGCCGGCATCTGCGGTACCGAGCTCCACATCCTCGACCGCATGCTCGAGCCGCCCGCCTACCCGTTCATCCTCGGTCACGAGGGCGCGGGCGTGGTCCGCTACGTGCCCCCGGGGACCACGGGGCTCGCGGTCGGCGACCGCGTCGCCATCTACAACTTCATCGGCTGCGGACAGTGCCTGTGGTGCCGCACCGGCCGTGAGGAGGTGTGCGCGGACCCGGCCGGCCAGATCGGCTTCACCCAGGACGGCACCTTCCGCGACGTGATCCCGGTGCCCGCCGCGAACCTGATCAAGCTGCCGGACAACGTGACCTTCGAGGACGCCGCCCTGCTCAGCTGCAGCGGGATGACCGCCGTGCACGCGCTGCGCCTCTCGGAGGTCGCTCTCGACGACACGGTCGTCGTCGACGGTGTCGGCGGCGTCGGACTCATGGTGATCCAGGTCGCCCGGGCCGCGGGTGCCCGGGTCATCGCGATCGCCGACGCGGAGGCCAAGGCGGAGCTCGCCCGGGAGGCGGGGGCCGGTGACGTCATCGTCCTCGACGACGCGGGCTACGAGTCGGTGGCCGAGCGCATCAAGGAGGCCACGGACGGGCTCGGCGCCGACCACTTCTTCGAGCTGGTCGGCACCAGCGCCAGCATGCTGGCGGGGATCCGCGGACTCGGCCGGCACGGGAGCGCCGTGATCATCGGCTACACCGGCGAGGATCTGGTGATCAACCCGGTCGAGCTGATCCTCTCGGAGGTCCGAGTGATGGGCTCGGTTGCCGCGGCCAAGCAGGATCTGGAGACGGCGATCGCCCTGGCCGCCCGGGGCCAGCTCTCCGCCCAGATCGACACCAGGTACGGCATCGACGAGGTCGGGACCGGTCTGGATCGCCTGCGCCGGCGCGAGGTCAACGGCCGCAACGTCATCGTCTGGTGAGAGAGATGCCCGAATCCCACACCCCCAGGAGGCTGCGATGAGCAGAATCGTCCTCAACGGCGGCACCGTCCTCACCATGGACGACGACGGGTCCGTGCACCCCGAGGGCCACGTCGTCATCGAACAGGACCGCATCGTCCAGGTGGGCGCGGGCGACGCGCCCAGCCGGTCCGGCGACGTCGTGATCGACACGTCCGGACAGCTGGTCATGCCGGGTCTGGTCGACCTGCACTACCACACCGCGATCGGCAAGGGATACAGCGATCACCTCCCCTTGTGGGAGTACCTCGACACCTGCTGGTACCCGCTGATCCGCAACCTCGACGCCGAGGCGGCCTACTGGGCGGCCGCGGCGAGCTATATGGAGTCGATCCGGTCCGGCGTGACCACGGTCAACGACATGTACCGAAGGCTGCCCGACCTCGCCCGCGCGGCGCGTGACATCGGCATCCGGGCGGTGCTCTCCAACGACGTCGCCCTCGCCGAGCACGATCTCGACACCCTCGAGGACAACCTCGCCGCCCACCGGGAGGTCGACGGCTGGGGCGACGGGAGGATCCAGGTCTACGTCGGGATCGAGTGGCTCCCGCTCGCCGACCCCGGCCTGCTGCGGGACGCGCGGGCACTGGCCGACGAGCTGGACACCGGCATCCACATCCACCTCAACGAGTCGCTCACCGAGGTCCAGGACAGCGTCAAGCGCTTCGGCAAGCGTCCGACGGAGGTGGCCTACGAGGCAGGCCTGCTCGGGCCGGACTGCATCGCCGCGCACTGCGTCTGGCTGTCCGACGTCGAGATCGCCCTCATGCGGGAGACCGGGACGCACATCTCCCACAACCCCAGCTCGAACGCCAAGCTGGGCAACGGGATCGCCCGCCTGCCGGAGATGCTCGAGGCCGGCATCAACGTCGGTCTGGGCCACGACGCGGCCGAGTGCAACAACAGCCGGGACCCCTTCCAGGTGATGAAGTTCGCCTCGCTGATGCACCGGGCCGCGCGTGTGGACCCCAGCCTCCAGCAGGCGCCCGACGTCGTACGGATGGCGACCCGCAACGGCGCGGCCGCGCTCAAGCACGACACCGGTCAGCTGGCCGTGGGACGCAAGGCCGACGTGATCACGCTCGACCTCCGCAACGAGATGTTCACACCGCTGATCCACGGCGACCCGGACCACCTCTACTCCCACCTGGTCTTCAGCGCCAATGGGAGCTGTGTCGACTCCAGCATCATCGACGGCCAGATCGTGATGCGCGAGCGTCGTCTGCTGAACCTCGACCAGGACGAGATCCTGGCGAAGGCGAACGAGGCCTTCCAACGCGTCCTCGACCGCATCCGGCCATGACCGCCGTCGCGGGCGGTGGCGGGAGCCGGTCGATCACGCAACCGTGGCGGGACGACCTGGACCCCGCCGTGCTCGCGACGGCGGTGGGCCGGTGCCTCGGTGAGGTCCTCGAGCTCGCGGACTGGGAGGAGCTCGGCCGCATCACGGGGACGACCGCGTGGATCTGCGGTCACCCGCGACTCCTCAGCTCGCTGACGTTCGGCGAGTCCGACTACCTCGAGCACGTTCGCGACGCCGTCCCGGTGGTGCTCGGAGATCGCCTCGCCGTGCACGGAGGGAGTCCCGCGCGGCGGGCGGACGACCGGAGCCCGACGGTGGGGGAGCGCTTCCCCCACCTCGGGTCGGTCGCCGGATTCGTCGGCCTTCGGGAGTGGCTGGCGCTACGCGATCCCGCGACGTTCGCCCGGCTCTACGCTCCGACGGAGGGTTTCGTCTGGGCCGTCGGCCGAGCACATCCTCCTGCTGCCGACTGAGCCGCCTCAGGCGGCCTTGGCCATCTCCTTCTTCGCGGCGGCGCTCTCCAGGAGGCGCTGCATGACGCGGCGCTTGCGCTTGTCGGCCGTCGTCATCGCGTAGAGCAGCTTGAGCTGGCCGGGCAGGTTCTTCGCGTTGGTCGTCGCGAGCCAGCCGTTCGGGAAGGACAGCCGGATCACCCGGTGCCAGGCGCTCGCGACCTGCTGGGGGAGCGGCGCGGAGTGGTAGTTGAGGCCGTACTTGTCGAAGACGGCGCGCACCTGGGGCGCCACCTCGGCGTACCGGCTGCTGGGCAGGTCGGGGAAGAGGTGGTGCTCGATCTGGTGCGACAGGTTGCCGGTCATGATGTGCATCAGCTTCGAGCCCGAGATGTTGGCGGAGCCCAGCATCTGGCGCAGGTACCACTCGCCGCGGGTCTCCTTCTCCGGGATCGACTTCAGCTCGAAGGTCTCCACGCCCTCGGGGAAGTGGCCGCAGATGATCACCGAGTGCGACCACAGGTTGCGGACCAGGTTGGCGGTGAAGTTGGCGGCGAGGGCCGGCAGGAAGGAACCGGTAGGCAGGGCGAGCGCCGGGTTGACGACGTAGTCCTTGGTCGCCTGCTTGCGGATCTTCTTGAGGGTGTTCTTGAGGCTCCGCGTGAACTCCTCGCTGCGCTTCTCCTTGGGCAGGCGCAGGTTGCGGCCGAGCTCGAGGTCGTACGCCGCGATGCCGTACTCGAAGAAGCAGGCGTTGATGAAGTTCCACAGCGGCTGCGCGAGATAGAGCGGGTACCAGCGCTGCTCCTCGTCGACGCGCATGATGCCGTAGCCGAGGTCGTTGTCCTTGCCGACGATATTCGTGTAGGTGTGGTGCACCTCGTTGTGCGAGTGCTTCCAGCCCTCGGCGGTCGACGCGTTGTCCCACTCCCAGGTGGTCGAGTGGATCTTCGGGTCACGCATCCAGTCCCACTGGCCGTGCATGACGTTGTGGCCGATCTCCATGTTCTCGAGGATCTTCGCCACCGACAGGCCGGCCGTGCCGAGCAGCCAGGCCGGCGGGAAGGCGCTGACCAGCAGCACCGCGCGGGAGCCCAGCTCGAGCTTGCGCTGCACGTCGACCATCCTGCGGATGTACGCCGCGTCCTTCTCGCCACGTGCGTCGAGCACCTGCTGGCGGATGGCGTCGAGCTCGGCGCCGAGCGCCTCGACGTCCTCGGCGGACAGGTGCGCGATGGGGTTCTCGGTCTTGTTGGTGATCGTCGTCATGGGGATGGCTCCTTCAGGGGGTGGGAGTCAGTGGTCTCAGTGGTCGAGGGTGCAGTCGCCGGCGGCGGCGCTGATGCAGGTCTGGATCTTCACGCCGTCGGGGTGGGTCTCGCCGGGGACGGCGACGGTGAGCTCACCGTTGCGCAGGTCGCGGACGACGCCGGACTTCATGGGCAGCACGCAGCCCATGCAGATGCCCATCCGGCAGCCGCTCGGCATGAGCACGCCGGCCGACTCGGCGGCGTCGAGGATCGGGACGGTGCCGTCGGTCTCGACGCTCACGGCGGACGCGCCGGCGAAGGTGAGGGTGCCGCCCCCCGCGCCGATCGCGGCCACGTCGACCAGGGTCGGGCGGAAGCGCTCGGTGTGCAGCGTGAGCCGCCGCTCGTCGTAGTAGGCCTCGAGCGTGTCGAGGAGGCCCGCGGGGCCGCAGGCGTACGCCGCGCGCTCGGCCAGGTCGGGGACCTCGGCCTCGAGGTCGGCGGTGGTGAGCAGGCCGTCGGTGTCGGTGTGCCGCTCGATCAGGCGCAGCCGGCCGGCGTCCGCATGGGCGCGGAGCTCGGCGCCGAAGATGACCTCGTCGCGCTGCATCGCCGAGTGCACGAGCACGATGTCGTAGGCGGCCTTCGCCTCGGCGGCGTGGCGCGAGTAGAGGTTGCGCAGCATCCCGATGACCGGGGTGATGCCGGAGCCGGCGGTGACGAGCAGCAGCTTCTGGCGGCGGCCGGACTGCGGCGGCGTGAGCACGAAGTCGCCCTCCGCCTGGGCCAGGTGGAGCATCTGGCCGGCGCGGGCGCCCCGGACCAGGTGCTGCGAGACCGCGCCGCCGGGGATCGCCTTGACGGTGATCGAGATGTGGCCGTCGCGGCGCGGGCCGTGGGTCAGCGAGTAGGTGCGCCACAGGCGGGTGCCGTCGACGTCGACGCCGACCCGGACGTACTGCCCCGGGATGTGGCCGGCCCAGTCGCGACCCGGCTTGATCACCAGGGTCGCAGCGTCGGCGGTCTCCTTCTCGACGGTGACGATCCGGCCCTGGAGGCCGGTCGCGGCGCCGGTGCGGAGGGGGGCGAAGTGGTCGAGCAGGTCGTCGACGCTCAGCGGCGTCACGGCTGCGTCGAGGAGCGAGCGGAGGCCGGCGCGGAGGCGTCCGGTCCGGGCGGCCGCGTCGGGGGCGGCGGTCGTCGTACTCACATCTCTAGAGTCCCAGTCGGGGCGGTTAAACTCATGACCTCAGCCGGTGAATCCACCTGCCGGTTTTGTTCGACAGGGACAAAGAGGGGGCGAGATGTCGCGTCGGGTGCTGCGCCAGGCCGGGCCGGACGAGCGGGTCCTGCTCCCGCCGGCCACGGTATCCGCGATCCGGGCCGAGCTCGCGGCCGTCGCCGACGACGTCGTCGACCAGATCATCCGCGACGTCCCCGCCTATGAGGACGCCTTCGGCGGCCCGATGGGCGAGACGATCCGCGGCGCGGTCCAGGTCGCGCTCGGCGGCTTCCTCTCGCTGACCAGCGACCGACGCGGGCCCGACGCGCTCGCGCCGCGGGCGTCCGCGGTCGACGGCGCGTACCAGCTCGGCCGGGGCGAGGCGCGCAGCGGGCGCAGCACCGACGCCCTGCTCTCAGCCTTCCGGATCGGTGCTCGGGTGTGCTGGCAGCGGCTCTCCGCCCGCGCGGTCGAGGAGGGGATGGAGCCCGCGACCATGGCCTCCTTCGCCGCCCTGGTCTTCGCCTACATCGACGAGCTGTCCGCGGCCTGTGTCGCGGGCCACCAGGACGAGACCGCGACCGAGGGCCGGGTCCGGCAGCGGATGATGGAGCGGCTGGCCCGCCAGCTCCTGACCGGAGCGCCCGAGGCGAGCGTCCTGGCGGCCGCCGAACGGGCGGAGTGGGCGCCGCCCGCGACCCTGACCGCGGTCATCGTCCCCGAGTCCCGGGCCGGCGCGCTGCAGCAGTCCCTGCGGCGGGGCACCATCCAGGCCAGTGACCTGCCCGAGCTCGACGGTGCCGCGCTGCTGCTCGTGCCCGACGCCCACGACCGCAGGCGGCCGACCCTCCTGCGGTCGGTGCAGGGTCGCGACTGCGTCGTCGGGCCGCCGCGTGCGTGGCTGGAGGTGCGCTCGTCGTACGACCGCGCGGTGCGGGCCCGCGACCTCGGCCTGGCCGGCGACACGGAGGCGCACCTGCCGCGGTTGGTGCTGACCGCCGACCCGGCCGCGCTCGCCGACCTCCGGTCCCGGGTCCTCGCGCCACTCGACGACCTGCGTCCCGCCACCGCCGCCAAGCTGCGCGAGACGCTGCGTGCCTGGCTGCTCCACCAGGGCCGGCGCGACGAGGTGGCGGCGGCGCTGTTCGTGCACCCACAGACGATCCGCTACCGGATGACGCAGGTCCGCGAGCTGTACGGCGACCGACTCGAGGAGCCCGACACCGTGCTCGCGCTCACCATCGCCCTCGGTGTCGAGGAGCGCTGATCAGCCGGTCGGGGACGGCGTCACCGGCTCGGCGGGTGCCGGCCACGGCCCGGATTGAATCCACCACAGAAAACCGCGCCGACCCGGCGCAGATTGAACAGCAGGAGTTCAATCTGCGCCGGGTCGGCGGTGTTCTGAGTTCAATCTGCGACGGGTCGGTCAGGATTGCAGAGTCTGGATCGCCTCGTGGATCGCGAGCGTGCGCTCGGCGGACTCGACATGGAGGCTCTCGACCATCTTGCCGTTGTAGGTGACGACGCCGGTTGCCCCACCGAGAGCACTCCGTCCGTCCTCCCAGGCCTGGATCAGCCCGCGGGCGTCCTCGACGGCCTGCTCGCTGGGGGCGAAGCCGGCGTTGGCGCCCTCGACCTGGCCGGGGTGGATCAGGGTCTTGCCGTCGAAGCCCATCTGGCGGCCCTGCTCGATCTCGGCGAGGAAGCCGTCGATGTTCTTCACGTCGTTGTAGACGCCGTCGATGATCACGATGCCGGCAGCGCGAGCCGCGAGCAGGGCGAGGCCGAGGCCGGTGATCACGGGCCGGCGGCCGGGGACGTGCTCGGCGTACAGCTCCTTGACCAGGTCGTTGGTGCCCATCACGAAGCCGGTGAGCCGGTCCGAGGCCTGGGCGATCGCGAGCGCGTTGAGCATGCCGATCGGGGTCTCGACCATCGCCCACAGGGTGGTCTTCGCGGGGGCGCCCGCAGCGTCGAGGGCGGCGACGAGCTGGTGGACCTCCTCGGCGGAGTTCACCTTGGGCACGAGTACGACGTCGGGGCCGGCCGCGGCGGCGGCGCGGATGTCGTCGTCGTGCCACTCGGTGCCGATGCCGTTGACCCGGATGACCAGGTGACGGCGGCCGTACTCACCGGACTGCACGGCGGCGGCGGCGGACGCCCGGGCGGCGACCTTGGCGTCGGGGGCGACGGCGTCCTCGAGGTCGAAGATGATCGCGTCGGCGGGCAGCGTCTTGGCCTTCTCCAGCGCCCGCTCGTTGGAGCTGGGCATGTAGAGGACGGAGCGCAGCGGCTTGAACGCGGTGGACTCGGGGCGAGACATCAGGCCTCCTCGGGGGCGGGAATGGCGTCGTACATCGCCTTCAGGTCGGGGTCGATCGCGGCGAGCTGCTCGGCGAGCTCGACCTGCACCAGGCACTGCTTGAGGGAGGCGTCGTCCTCCATCTTGCCGTCGATCATGACCGCGCCGGTGCCGTCGCCCATCGCGGCGACCACGCGGCGGGCGTGGGCGATGTCCTCAGGCGAAGGCGCGAACACCTTGTTGGCGATCTTGATCTGCGCGGGGTGCAGCGACCAGGCGCCGACGCAGCCGAGCAGGAAGGCGTTGCGGAACTGGTCCTCGCAGGCGACCGTGTCCTTGATGTCGCCGAACGGGCCCCAGTAGGCGTAGATCCCGTGGGTCACGCACGCGTCGACCATCCGGGCGATCGTGTAGTGGTAGAGGTCCTGCTGGTACGTCGTGCGCGCGGCGTCGTAGGCGAAGCCGCCGTCGTCGGTGCGCGGGGCGTCGGCGCGGACGAGGTAGCCCGGGTGTGGGCCGCCGACGCGGGTGGTCTTCATCCGGCGGTCCGCGGCGAGGTCGGCCGGGCCCAGGGAGAGGCCCTGCATGCGCGGGGAGGCACCGCAGATCTCCTCGATGTTGGCGACGCCGCGGGCGGTCTCCAAGATCGCGTGGATCAGGATCGGCTTGGTGATCCCGCCCTTCGCCTCGAGCTGCGCGAGGATCCGGTCGACGTAGTGGATGTCCTCGGCGCCCTGCACCTTGGGGACCATGATCACGTCGAGCTTCTCGCCGATGGCGGGGACGAGGGTGGTGAGGTCGTCGAGCACCCACGGGCTGTCGAGCGCGTTGATGCGCGTCCAGAGCTGGGTGGGACCGAAGTCGGTCTCCTGGGCGATCTTCACCAGCCCCTCGCGCGCGGCGACCTTGTTGTCGGCCTTGATCGCGTCCTCGAGGTTGCCCAGCAGCACGTCCACGGTGCCGACCATCGCGGGGACCTTGGCGGCCATCTTCGCGTTGCTGGGATCGAAGAAGTGGATCGCGCGGCTCGGCCGGGCGGGGATCTCGCGCAGCGGCTGGGGCGCACCCACCGCCAGCGGTCGGAAGAAGTCCTTGGCGCTCTTGTGGCTCACGTCGGCTGAACCTACCCGTGAGACCTGCCGTCCGGGTATGACGGATGTCTCGCGAGACGCGCCGGATGACCTGATCCCGGGAAGCGAGCAGGCTAGCGCCGGCGCCGCCACCAGCGTCGCCGCTGGGGCGCGGCGGCCGAGGTCGTCGTACGCCGGACGGCCCGGCGCTCCCGCCAGGCCGCGAGCGTCGCGTCGACGTCGCGGGGCATGGTGATCAGCGGCGGCCCGTCGACCGGGGTGTAGCGGGCCCGGATGACCCGGGCGTTGAAGTCCTCGACGAACGCCCGGGCCTCGCGCTCGGACCCCAACGCGTCGAGGGCGGCGTCGAGCTCGGCGTCGTCCTTGCGGAGCTGGAGTGCGGGCGGGAGGACGGTGATCCGCTCCCGCTCGACGAGCCGCTTCACCCACCAGTCCGGGTCGTGCGTGGTCCCGAGGTCGGGAATCGGCTTGCCGGCGCCGGGCAGGTCGTCGAAGTCGCCGCGCTCCATCGCCTGGCGGACCTGGAGGTCGACCCAGGTCTGCTGCTGCTCGATCCGGGCGCGGGCGGCTGCCTTCCCCGCCCTCGGGTCCGGCTGGTGCTCCGACCGGGGATCCGGCGCCGGCTGCTCCTCCATGCCTCCACTATGCCCCGAAGGGCCTTGTGCCCCCGCCCGGTCAGGCGCATGGTGGAGACATGCACGCGCGGGTGGGCGACCGTCTGGTCGTCGAGGGGCGGACGGTCTCGATGCACCGCCGCGAGGCCGAGGTGCTCGAGGTGCGCGGAGCGGACGGCGGGCCGCCCTATCTCGTGCGCTGGGAGGACGGGCACGAGTCCCTGGCCTTTCCCGGGCCCGACGCGCACGTGGTGCCCGCCCCGACCTGACCGGCCCTGCTCAGGCGGGCCGCAGGAAGTCGGCGACCAGTGGTGCCAGCACGTCGGCGCTGGTGACCAGCCCGAGGTGCCCGTCGGCGTACACGTGCAGCCGGGCGCGAGGGATCAGCCGCGCCATGATCCGGGCGTTGGCGAGCGGGATGATCGGGTCGTCGTCGCCGGCGAGGATCAGGGTCGGCTGCCGGAGGAAGGGCAGGCCGGGCAGGCTCGACCAGCCGGCGCCGGCGAGCAGTTGGAGCAGGTAGCCGCGCCGCGAGCCGACGCGGGAGTGCGCGTGCATGAGGCCGCGTACGTCGTCGGGCCGGTCGCGCATCCGGCCGCCGTAGAGCTCGGCGGCGACCTGGACGGCGTAGTCGGCGTCGCGGTAGCGCTGGGGTGTCACCATCTTGCGCAGCACGCCCGGGGCAGCGGGGACCATCAGCGAGCCGGTGGCCGTGCTCACGAGCACGAGGCGGCGGCAGCGACGGGGCTGCTGGAAGGCGACCTGCTGGGCGAGCCCGCCACCCCACGAGATGCCGAGGACGTCGTACTCGTCGAAGCCGAGCCGGGTCATCATCGCCCCGACGCCCAGCGCGAGCAGCGGGAAGTTGTAGGGCAGCCTGGGGTCGGGCGAGCCGCCGACGCCGGGTACGTCGAAGCGGACCACCCCGATCCGCGGGTCGAGCGCGTCGACGAACGGCTGCAGCAGGTCGAGGCTGGCCCCGATGCCGTTGCAGAGCAGGAGTGGGGGTCCGGGCTCGGTGCCGGGGCGGACGGCCGCCCGGATCTCGTGCCCGAGAACGGTGAGCCGGCGCAGACCGAGTTCCAACGCGGGTGACCTCACTTGTCGAAGACGTAGGTGCCGGGCGCCTCGGCCAGCGGCTGCAGGCGGGTCGAGCCGAGCTCCTGGGACGCCGGCCGGAGGTCGCCGCAGCGCTGGTCGAGCCACCCCGAGACGTCGTTCCACCACGAGCCCTGGTGGGCCTGGGCCCCGGTGAGCCAGGCGCGAGCGTCGGTGCCGTGGTCGTCGTTGGTGTGGAAGCTCGCCTTCGGGTTGTCCGGCGGGTTGACCAGCGCCGCGATGTGACCGCTGGTGGACAGGATGAACCGGGTGGTCCCGGCGAAGAGCTGGGTGGTGCGGTAGCAGTTCTCCCAGGGCGTGATGTGGTCGGCGATCCCGGCGACGATGTAGCTGTCGACGGTGACCCTGCCGAGGTCGATCGGCTGGCCGAGGACCGTGAGGGCGTCGGCCCGGGTGAGCTGGTTCTCGACCGCCAGGTCGACGAAGTCGGCATGGAGGCCGGCCGGCATCCGGGTGGTGTCGGCGTTCCAGAACAGGATGTCGAACGCCGGGGGCCGCTTGCCGAGCAGATAGTTGTTGACCCAGTAGTTCCAGATCAGGTCGCTGGGCCGCAGCCACGCGAACACCTCGGCCAGCGCCCGGCCGTCGAGGAAGCCCGTCCGTGCCGAGCGCGCCTTGGCCAGCGCGGCCATCCGTGGGTCGCTGAGCGCTCCGACCGCGCCGGCGTCGTGGTTGTCGATCACGGTCACGGCGAGGACGACGCCGGCGAGGCGGTCCTGGCGACCGATGCCCGCGAGGTACGCCGCGGTGATGCTGGCGAGGATGCCGCCCGAGCAGATCCCGGCGAGCATGGTCCGCGCGCTGCCGGTGATCTCCTCGACGGCGTCGAGGGCCTCGAGGATCGCGCCGACGTAGGCGTCGAAGCCCCATGCCGCGTGCCGGGTGTCCGGGTTGCGCCAGGAGAGGACGAACATCTGGCGGTTGCTCCGCGCGCTGAACTCCACCAGGCTGCGGCCGGGCGAGAGGTCGATCGCGTAGAACTTGTTGATCGTCGGCGGCACGATCAGCACCGGGACCTCGCTGACCTCGTCGCACTGCGGCACGTACTGGATCAGCTCCAGCACCTCGTTGCGGAAGACGACGGCGCCCGGCGTCGCGGCGATGTTCTCGCCGAGGGTGAAGCCGGAGGTGTCGACCATCTCGGGCACCCGTGGCGCCGACGCGAGGTCCTTGACCAGCTGGGTGCCGCCGCGGACCAGGCTCAGGCCGGCGGTGTCGATGACGGCCTTCGCCGACGCCGGGTTGACCAGCGGCACGTTGCTCGGCGCGATCGCCTCGACGAGGTTCTCCACCAGGAAGCGGACCCGCTTGCGGTCGCGCGGGTCGAGCTCGGCGTCGTCGACGAGCTGGTCGACGGTGCGGCCGCTCGCGAGGTAGACCTGCACCAGGCGGCGCAGCAGCGGGTTCTCGGCCCAGCCCTGGTCGGTGAAGCGGCGGTCGCCGCGCTTGGGCGTGACGTCCGACGTACCGACGACGACCTTGGCCGTCTCGCCGGCGAGGGCACCCAGGCGACGGGCGGTGGTCCGCGGACGGCGGGCGAGGGAGACGGCCCATCGGGTGGTGGACAGATCGGGCAGGAAGCGGCGGACCGGGCCGAGGGCGGCGTCGACGAGGAGTACGTCGAGCGGAGCGGCGGCGTCGGCCAGGCGAGTGGTGGTCGAGGAGCTCATGCGCCAAGAGTCCGTCGCGAGGCGGGCCCGGCGCTTCGGCTGTCGGCACCGACTTTCCCCGGCTTCGTGTGTGCGCATGCACAACGGGAGCCCTACTGTCAGTCCTGTGAGTGGTCCGGACGTGAGCGCCGAGGTGCGCAAGCTCAGCGCGCGACTGCTGCCCGAGGCCGAGCTGCTCGGGGCGGCGATGGCCGACCGGATCCGCGCCGAGATCCCCGTGTACGACGACGGCGAGGTCGTGACGCACGACGAGCTGATCGCCTCCTGCACCGTCAACGCCCGCTACATCCTCGGCAATCTCGCCGGCGACGTGGCGGCGGTCGAGGTCCCCACCCGGACCGGGACGACCCGGGCCGAGCAGGGCGTGCCGTACGCCATGGTGCTGCAGGCGTTCCGGGTCGGCTCGCGCTTCCTCTGGGAGGTTCTGGTCGAGCGGGCCGACCCCGAGGACCGCGACCGGCTGCTGCTCGCCGCCGCCGACATCTGGGCGGTCAGTGACCAGCTCGCGGCCGACGTCACCGACGCCTACCGGCGCGCGATGGCCGACCGCGCCCGCCGCGACGGTCAGATGCGGGCGGTCCTGGTCGGCTCCCTGCTCGACGGCGACGCCGACGCGACGTCGTACGTCGGGGAGACGGCCGGCATGCTCGACCTCGGTCGCGCCGCGGAGTACGTCGTGGTCTCGGCCGAATCGCCCACGCCCGGCAGCGAGGGCCTGCCCGACATCGAGCGTGCGCTGCGGCGTACCAACGTCCGCTCGGCGTGGCGGCTCGACCACGACCACCAGGAGGGCGTGGTCGCGCTGCGCCCCGGCTTCGGCGTGGACCACCTGGTCGAGCTGCTCACCGGCCTGGCTCGCGCCCGGGTCGGGATCAGTCGCGTCGTGGCCCGCCTCGACGAGGTCCAGGAGGCGCGGCGCCAGGCCCGGGTCGCCTGCGCCTCGGTCTCGCCTGGCGCGGCCGCCGTGGGGCGGTTCGGCGCCGACCCGCTCGCCGTCCTCCTCGCCGCGAGTCCCGACCAGGCCCGGGTGCTCGTCGACGCCGTCCTGGCGCCGGTGCTCGCGCTGCCGCCCGACGACCGCGACGTCGTGTTCGCCACCGCCCGCGCCTGGCTGGCCGCCGGCGGCTCCACCTCCACCGCCGCCCGCGAGTTGCATGTGCACCGCAACACCGTGCGCTACCGGATCCGGCGACTTGAGGAGATCACCGGCCGCGACCTGGCCCGCCCGGTCGACGCCGCCGAGCTGTACGTCGCGCTGGAGTGCGTCCGCATCCTCGGACTCGGCTGAGCGTCGTACCGGACAATTCGGTCGCAAAACCGGCCATTTGACGACCGTTTTGTCCGGTACGACGGGGGTCAGGCCAGCGCGAAGTAGCGCAGGTAGACGTAGAGCCAGGCCACGAGCAGGGTCATCACCGTCACCACGACGCCGTACTTCGTGAACTGCCAGAAGCTGATCGGCTCCCCGGCCTTCGCGGCGATGCCGAGGACCACGACATTGGCGCCGGCGGCCACGGCGGTCGCGTTGCCGCCGAGGTCGGCGCCGAACACGAACGCCCACCACAGCGGGCTGTCGGCGCCCGAGGTCGCCGTCGAGGCCACCATCTCCTCCACGATAGGCACGGTCGCGGTCGTGTAGGGGATGTTGTCGACGAAGGCGCCGACCACCCCCGAGCCGAAGAGCAGGGCGGTCGCCGCCAGCAGCTCGCGGTCGCCCATCGCGTCCGCGGCGAACTCGCTGACCCGGCCGATGACGCCCACCTGGACGAGTGAGCCGACGAGCACGAAGAGCGCCATGAAGAAGGCGAGGGTGCCCCACTCGACCTCCTCGAGGAACTCCTCCGGCTCGGTGCGGGAGACCAGCACGGTGGCGCCGGCGCCCATCATCGCGACGACCGACGGGTCGAGGTGGAGCACGGTGTGGAGGCTGAACGCGACCATCACCAGCCCGAGCACGACCAGGCAGCGCACCAGCATCCGCATGTTGGTGATCGCGTCGCGCGGGCGCAGGTCGCCCAGCACGTCGCCGACGTCGACGGCCTCGCCGAAGGACTTGCGGAACAGCCAGCGCGCCATCACCACGAACAGCGCGAGCAGGACCACGGTGAGGGGCAGCGAGTGGATCAGGAAGTCGGAGAAGCTGAGGCCGGCCCGGCTGCCGATGATGATGTTGGGCGGATCGCCGATCAGCGTCGCCGTGCCCCCGATGTTGGAGGCGAGGATCAGCGAGATGAGGTACGGCGCCGAGGGCAGCCCCAGCTGACGGCAGACCGAGATCGTGACGGGCGCGACCAGCAGCACGCAGGTGACGTTGTCGAGGATCGGCGCGACGACGGCGCTGATCAGCACGAGCAGGACCAGCAGCCGGTAGGGATGCCCGCCCGACTTGCGGGCCGCCCAGAGCGCGAGGAACTCGAAGAGCCCGGTCTGCTTGAGTACGCCGACGATCACCATCATCCCGAAGAGCAGGAAGATGACGTTCCAGTCGATGCCGGTCTCGTGGTCGAAGAAGGCCGACTTCGCGTCGACCAGCCCGATGACCACCATGCCCGCCACGCCGCCGAGGGCGGCGGCCACGCGATGGACCCGCTCGGTGGCGATGAGGGCGTAGGCGACGATGAAGATGGAGAGGGCGGCGGAGGTCAGGATCACGCCGCACCCCGCCCGAGGCCGCGGACGCCGAAGCTCCGCGCCGAGCTCGCCGGCTCCATCGACTCGTACCAGCCGGCCAGCCGGCCGTACCTGCTCACCGAGCGCAGTCGGTCCTCGACCTCGCTCACCTGGCCGAGGCCCGCGACCGCCAGCACCTGGTCACCGGTGCGCAGGGTGGTCCGTTCCTGAGGCACCAGCGCCGCCGGCCCGCGGGTGACCAGCGCGATCGCGGCGCCGGGCGGCAGCCGGAGCTCGCCGACCTCGACGCCGGCCATCTTGGACTCGGGCTCGACCTCGAACCGCAGCAGGACGGCGTCCATCCGGTCGAGCGTCGCGAACCCGATCGAGACCTTGTGCACGAAGCTGCCCTTCTCAGCCCATCGCGGCTGCCGGCCGCGCCCGACGGCCAGGCCGATCGCGAACCCGAGCGCCGCGCAGAGCATCCCGACCGCGACGGCCAGCTCCAGCTCAGCGGTCCCCATGCTCACCGCCCTGCGCGATGTCGGGGTCGGCGTCGGCCGACGGGGACACGAGCAGGTGCTCCACGGCCACGACCTCGACGGAGAGCAGGTCGGCGCCGAGCGCACGGGTCTGGTGACACACGCCCTCCTCGACCTCGCGCAGCCGGGGTCCCAGGGCGTCCTCCAGGGCGGCGAGCCGCTGGCGGCGTACCCACGCCCGCGCGGCGGGTACGACGAGCGCGAGCGTGATCCGGTCGACCTCGGTGCGCGGCAGGGTGGCCGACGACAGCTTCGCCTCCAGCAGGAGCCGGATGTCGGCGTCGTCGTCGGTCCGGTCGCGCACGGTCACGGGCACCACGAACACGGGCTGTCCCGGGGCGTCCCCGCCCCGGGGCCGCGCGGGGTCGCGCCTCCCGCCGGAACGCAGGCCGAGGGCACGACGCAAGGAGGAGAGGGTGGACGCCATGGCTCAAGCCAAGTCGCCGGGCGCGTGCGACGGTATGGGTGCTACCCCCCATTTTCGGTGCCGATGGGGGTGGTGCCTGGTCCGCGGCGCCCCGGTCGGCGAAGGTGGACACCGTGCGGCTCGCGAACTCCTCCCTCTACTGGAAGGTCTCCCTGATCAACGGCGCCGTGCTGTGCGCGAGCCTGCTGGTGCTGCTGCTCTCACCGGCCCGCGTCTCGCGGCAGGTCGTGGTCTCCGAGGCCGTGGTGCTCGTGGTCGGGCTGGCCCTGGTCCTGGGCGTCACCGCCGTGCTGCTGCGCCGGGCGCTCGCGCCGGTCGACCGGGTCATCAACGAGATGGCGACGGTCCGCCTGGGCGGGGTCGGCCGGCGGCTCGACGCGGGAGGTGACGGTCCGGGCGCCCAGCTCGTGCGGAGCTACCACGCCATGCTGGAGCGGCTCGACGACGAGCGCCGCGCCAGCAGTGCCCAGGCGCTGGCCGCGCAGGAGGCCGAGCGGCACCGGATCGCCCAGGAGCTGCACGACCAGGTGGGCCAGAGCCTGACCGTCGTACTGCTGGGTCTCAAGCGGCTCGAGGAGCAGGCGCCCCCGGACCTGCGCGCCGAGCTCGCGGCGGTCCGGGAGAGCGCCCGCGCCGGCCTGGACGACGTACGCCGGGTGGCGCGTGAGCTGCGGCCCGGGGTCCTCGACGACCTCGGTCTCCAGGCGGCGCTCGCGTCGCTGGCGACCGACGTCGCGCGGCACGGCGGGCCCGCGGTGCGGCGTACCTTCGGACCGGGGCTGCCGGACCTGTCGCCCCAGGCGGAGATCGTGATCTACCGGGTCGCGCAGGAGGCGCTGACCAATGTCGTGCGCCACGCGGGGGCGTCCCGGGTCGAGCTGTCCCTGCTGCGGCTGGGCGACGAGGTGGTGCTCGAGGTCGTCGACGACGGCCACGGCCTGCCGCCGGCCGGCGGCGGGAGCACCGGGACCGGCATCGCCGGCATGCGCGACCGGGCCGACCTGATCGCCGGGTCCGTGGAGGTCGTCTCGTCGGGCCAGGGCACGACGGTGCGGCTGCGGGTGCCCGCATGAGCCGCCCGGACGCCGCGGGCGGCCGGATCCGGGTGCTGCTGGCCGACGACCACCGGCTGGTCCGGCACGGCGTGCGGCTGATCCTCGAGCAGCAGCCCGACATCGAGGTGGTCGCCGAGGCCTCCGACGGGGCCGAGGCGGTGGCGCTGCTGCGCGAGCACGAGGTCGACCTCGTCGTGCTCGACATCGCGATGCCCACCATGACCGGGCTGCAGGCGGCCCGGGAGATCAATCGCCGCCGCGAGCCGCCGCGGATCCTGATGCTCTCGATGCACGACAACGAGCAGTACTTCTTCGAGGCGCTCAAGCTGGGCGCCAGCGGCTATGTGCTCAAGTCCGTCGTCGACGAGGACCTGGTCGAGGCGTGCCGGGCGGCCATGCGCGGCGAGGCCTTCGTCTACCCCGGCGCGATGGGGGCGATCGTGCGCGACTACCTCGACCGGCTGGCCCGCGGGGAACGGGTCCCGGAGACGGTGCTGACCCCGCGCGAGGACGAGGTGCTCAAGCTGATCGCCGAGGGTCGCTCGTCCCGCGAGATCGCCGCACTGCTGTCGATCAGCCTCAAGACGGTCGAGAAGCACCGCTCGAACATCCTGGCCCGGCTGGGCATGAGCGATCGCACGCAGCTGACCCGGTACGCCATCCGGGCCGGTCTCGTGGAGCCGTGACCCCCGATAGTCCCTGCCCAAAAGCACCGAAATCCACCGTCCCACGGTGCTTTTAGGCAGGGACTACCGCGGCGGGCGGCTCACAGCGGGACGTCGGCGCGCCGCGGGTCGCACCAGGGGGTGCCGGCGGGGGCACGGGAGAACTGCTCGTCGTACAGCCGCTTGTAGAGGCCGCCGGCGGCCATCAGCTGGTCGTGACTGCCCTGCTCGACGAGGTGCCCGTCCTCCAGCCCGAAGATCACGTCGGCCGAGCGGATGGTCGAGAGCCGGTGGGCGATCGCGATGGTCGTGCGTGAGCGGGTGGCCCGCTCCAGCGCCTCCTGCACCAGCCGCTCGGTCTCGTTGTCGAGCGCGGACGTCGCCTCGTCGAGGATCAGGATCCGCGGGTCCTTGAGCAGCACCCGGGCGATGGCGAGCCGCTGCTTCTCGCCACCGGAGAGCCGGTAGCCACGCTCGCCCGTGATCGTCTCGTAGCCCTCGGGGAAGCTCATGATCCGGTCGTGGATGTTGGCGTCGCGCGCCGCGCGGACGATCTCCTCCGGGCTGGCGTCGGGCCGGGCGTAGGCGATGTTGTCGCGGATGGTGCCGTGGAAGAGATACGGCTCCTGGGTGACCATCCCGACGGCGTCGGCCAGGGAGGAGAGGGTGAGGTCGCGCACGTCGTACCCGTCGATGAGGACGGTGCCCTCGGTGACGTCGTAGAACCGCGGGACGAGGTACGTCGCCGTGGTCTTGCCACTGCCCGACGGCCCGACGATGGCCGCGAGCTGTCCGGGCTCGACGACGAGCGAGACGTCGTCGAGCGCCCACAGCGGCCCGGCGGGTCGCTCGATGCCGTCCGGGTCGAGGTCGTCGTCGATCCGCACCCCCGACTCGCCGAACCGGTCGCGGTTGACCGTGCCGGAGAGTGAGCGCGGCTCGGGGTAGCGGAAGCGGACGCCGCGCAGCTCGACGTGCCCCTGCAGCTGGTCCGGGTCGAGGGCGACGGCACCGGGCCGCTCGGTGATCGCGGGCTCGAGGTCGAGGTACTCGAAGATCCGCCGGAACAGCGCCATCGACGTCTGGACGTCGAGCGTCACCCGCATCAGCTGGAGCAGCGGCATCTGCAGCCGGCTCTGCAGGGTCGTGAACGCCACCAGGGTGCCGGCGGTGATCGTGTCGGCGCCCACGGGCACGTTGCCGGTGATGATCCAGCCGGCGACGAGGTAGATCAGCGCCGGCGTGATCGCGAAGAAGGTCTGCACCATCGCGAAGAAGGTCCGGCCGGTCATCGCCTGGTCGACCTGGAGCCGGGTCTGACGCCGGTTCGCCTCGCGGTAGCGCTCGACCTCCGACGCGGACCGGTTGAACACCTTGGCGAGCAGGATCCCACTCACCGAGAGGGCCTCCTCGGTGATCGCGGTCATCTCCGAGAGGGACTCCTGGGTGCGCCGCGCGAGCCGCTGCCGCGCACGGCCGACCCGGAACTGCAGGCCGATGAACAGCGGCATCACGAACAGCGTGAGCACGGTGAGCTGCCACGACAGCACCACCATCGACACGAACGCCGCCGTGACGGTGACGGAGTTCTGCACGATCGTCGTCGCGGTGTCGGTGAGCACGGTCCGCACGCCCGCGACGTCGTTGGCCAGCCGGGACTGGATCGCGCCGGTCTTGGTGGCGGTGAAGAACGCCAGCTCCATCTTCTGCAGGTGCTCGAAGAGGTCGCCGCGCAGGTCGGCCATCGCTGAGTTCCCGACCGTCGAGGTCAGCCACATCTGCACGATGCCGATGAGGGCGGCCACGATCGGGATCGCGCACATGCCGGCGATCAGCCACGCCAGCAGGTCCAGGCGTGGGCCGCCGCCGTCGAGCGGGAACAGCGCGTCGTCGAAGACCGCCTTGGTCAGGAACGGCACCATCGCCTGCAGCGCCGCCGCGGCCACCACGGCCACCAGGACCAGCGCGATCTTGCCGCGATAGGGACGCAGCAGTCGGGCGATCCGGGGCAGGACCGGCGTCCGCCCGCGCAGGTCGGCCGCGGTCAGGTGGGTGACGACCGGACTGGGGCGGGGCATCAGGCCTCCTGGCCGGACCAGCCGGCGCCCCAGCGGCCGCGGTGGGCCACCTCCCGCCACGGCGTACGACGCCGGCGGCTCGCGGAGCCGCGCGCGCCCGTCGCCCGCGGAGCCGGGTGGCCGATCGTGATCGCCCCGATCGGGTGCGGCGCCTCCTCCTGCGCGGAGTCGCGCAGGCCGAGCACGTCCTTCACGGCCTCGACCCGGCCGGGGACCAGCCCGAAGAAGCAGGCGCCGAGGCCGGAATCGGTCACCGACTGCAGCAGCAGGAGCGCCGCCATCGCGGTGTCGAGGTGCCAGTAGGGCATCGCCCAGCGGCTCTCGTCGTGCTCGTGGAGGCCGGCGCGCCGCTTGTCGGGCTCGGCGTACCGGTCGAGATAGGCCGCGCGGCGGCTGCACGGAACGACCACCACGGGAGCGCTCATCATGCCCGCCAGCCAACGGTCGGGGGCGCCGTCCGGGCCGGCGGCGTCGGTCTGCGCGGACCAGAACCCGCCGACCGTATCGGGCGTGTCGAGCACGACGAACGCCCAGCCCTGGGAGAACCCGGCACTGGGCGCCCGGGTGGCGTGGTCGAGCGCCCGCTCCAGCACCGCCGGGTCCACCGGGTCCGAGGTGTAGGCGCGGGTCATCCGCCGTCGGCGTACCACCTCGGAGAACTCCACCCGCCCAGCCTAGGGGTGGCCCCTCCCGGCAACCTGAGGTAGCCGGGCGGTGCGGATAGGGCAGTTGTCCGATGTGGGGGCCTACCTCAGGCGACGAGTCTCTACGTCATGAGCAACGACTACTTCATCAACGCGGAGAACGACTACCGCCGCCAGCAGGCGGCCCGAGGCATGGCCGCCAGCCGGGCGGGACGCAGCCGCGCCTCCTGGCTGCGGCGGATCGTGGCGACCGACCCCAGCGTGGAGCGCCGCTCGCGCTGAGGCGGCGCCACCCGTGCCCACCTTGTCGGTGGCGGACGACATGATGGTGTCCGTGGCCGCACACAGCAGCCTGACCATGGTCGGGCGCGACGCCGAGCTCGCCGAGGCGAGCGCGGTGCTCGACGACGCCGTCCGCTCGGCCGAGACCGGCACGCCGCACCGCGTCGTGCTCCTCTCGGGCGACGCGGGCGTCGGCAAGACCCGGCTGTTGCGCGCCCTCCGCGACCACGCCCTCGACCGCGACTGGCAGGTGCTCGCCGGCCACTGTCTCGACTTCGGGGACAGTGCGCTGCCCTACTTGCCGTTCAGCGAGGTGCTCGGTCGCATCGCCGCCCAGCGTCCCGAGCTGGTCGACGAGGTCGCCGCGCGGCACCCGGCGCTCGAGCGGCTCCGGCCGGGGCGGCGTACCCGTTCGGCGGGGGATGCCGACGTCGACGACCACCGTCGCGGCACCGACCGCGCCGACACCTTCGACGCGGTCCAGGCCGTGCTGGAGGCGGCGGCCGCCGAGGCCCCGGTGCTCCTCGTCGTCGAGGACCTGCACTGGGCCGACCAGTCCACCCGCGACATGCTCGGCTACCTCTTCACCCGCACCTTCGAGCAGCCAGTCGCGATCGTCGCGTCGTACCGCTCCGACGACCTGCACCGCCGGCACCCGCTGC
This sequence comes from Nocardioides sp. LHD-245, assembly GCF_030929495.1. Taxonomy (GTDB): domain Bacteria; phylum Actinomycetota; class Actinomycetes; order Propionibacteriales; family Nocardioidaceae; genus Nocardioides. The sequence continues at coordinate 228,577 of NZ_JAVFWN010000003.1, forward strand.
GCCGTCAGGTGGCGGAGTGGTCCCGGCTGCCCCAGGTCAACCGGCTGCCACTGGCGCCGCTGCCCGAGACGGCCGTCCGGGCGCTGGTCCGCGAGCTCCAGCCGCGGGGTCTCGACGCCCGCGCGGTGACCCGGATCGTCGAGCGGGCCGAGGGCAACGCCTTCTTCGTCGAGGAGCTCGTCGCGTCCGGCCACTGCGCCGACGTCCCCGACGACCTCGCGGACCTGCTGCTGGTCCGGCTCGACCTGCTCGGCGAGGCCGCGCGTCACGTCGTCCGCGTGGCGAGTGTGGCGGGCCGGCGGGTCTCCCACGACCTGCTCGCCGGCACGGCCGACCTGTCGTCGGGCGCCTTCGACGACGGCATCCGCCAAGCGGTCGAGATGAACGTGATCGAGGCCGGCGGTGACCGCTACTCCTTCCGGCACGCCCTGCTGGGCGAGGCGGTGTACGACGATCTCCTCCCGGGCGAGCGGGTCCGGCTCCACGCGCGCTACGCCGACGCACTCGCGGCCAGCCCGGGGCTCGGCACCGCCGCCGAGCTCGCCCTCCACGCCCGGCGCGCCAACGACCTCGACCGGGCGGCCGCCGCCAGCGTCGAGGCCGGCGACGAGGCGATGGAGGTGGGTGGCCCCGACGAGGCGGCGGACCACTACCAGCAGGCGCTCGAGCTGCTCGAGGACGCCGAGCGCGCCGAGCGGCTCGGTCTCGACCGCGCCAAGGTCGTCGTCAAGGCCGCTGATGCACTCACCGCCGGCGGCGACGCCCTGCGTGCGGCCCAGCTGCTCGGCGCGCAGCTGAGCGCGACCGCCCGGCAGCCCGACGGGATGCCCGACCCGGCCCGGGCCCGGATGCTCAGCCGCTATGCCGACATCCTGCTGATGACCGAGATCGCACTCGACGCGGTCGCGCTCTCTGCCGAGGCGGTCGCCCTCAGCCCGGTGGGCGAGAGCATGCTGCGGGCCAAGGTGCTCGCGACGCACGCCCGGATCCTGGTCAGCTACCACCCCGACCGGGCCGACGAGGCCGAGGCGTTCGCGACCGAGGCGCTCGCCCTCGCCGAGCGCCTGGCGATGCCCGCGCTCACCGCCGACATCGTCACCACGCTGGGTGGGCTGCGGGTCAAGATCGCCGAGGGCGACGAGCAGAGCCGGCTGCGCGAGGCGCTCGTCGCCGCCGTCGAGCACGCGGTGGCCGCCGGGGCGATCGATGCCGAGGTCCGCGGCCGGTGGCTGCTGGGCCGCTCCTACCAGGACACGGGCGACTGGGAGCCGTCCGTGCGGTGGTTCGAGTCGGCCGTGGGCGGCACCGACCGGACCGGCCTGGTGTGGGCGCCCTATGTCATCGACTCCCGCTGGCAGCTGACCTGGATCCGCTACCTCCTGGGCGACTGGGACGACGTACTCTCCCTCGTCTCGGTCGTCGACGACCAGGCCGGACCCGACATCCCACGCGGCATCCTCGAGCCCGCCCGCTATGCCGTGCTCAACGCCCGGGGAGTCGCGCCCGACGACGTCCGCGCCGGCCTGGCCCGGCTCCGGCGACTGTGGCGCGACGAGGGCGGGGTCGCCGTCTTCGCCGCCGGCGTCGAGATCGAGGTCGCGGCCGCCAGGAACGACGCGGCGACCGCGCTCACGACGTACGACGAGGTCATCGACGTCCTCTCCCAGATCTGGCACGACCACTTCGGTGGGCGGGTCCGGCTCGTCGCGAGCACGCTCGACGCCGTCGCCCGGGCGATGCCGCGCGCCAGCGCCACCGAGCGTCGTGCGCTCCTGGCCCGCGCCGACCAGCTGCGCGCCGACAGCGACGCGGTGCTCGCCTGGCACCGCGAGCGGGCCAGCCCCTGGGGTCCCGAGGGACGGATGTGGGAGGCGCGCGTGCATGCCGAGCACCTCCGGGTCCGCTGGCTCGCCGGCGTCCCCGGTCCGCGTGACGAGCTGGTCGAGGCCTGGTCGCTCGCGCTCGAGCGGGCGGTCGGCTTCGGTCATGTTCCCGAGACGGCCCGGATCCGAGCCGCCTTCGCCCAGATCCACCGACTCCTGGGCGACACCGCCCGGGCCCGCGACGAGGCCGCCGCCGCGCGTACGCTCGCCGAGCGGCTGGGCGCGCCCCGGCTGGTCGCCGACCTGGTCGGTGACCGACCCGCCGCCGGCCCGAACGCCGCGGCCCCGACGCCCGGCGCGACCCCCGCGGTCACCCTGACCGCCCGCGAGCTCGAGATCCTGGCCCTGGTGGCCGAGGGCCGCACGAACGGCGAGATCGGCAAGCAGCTGTTCATCAGCACCAAGACCGTGAGCGTCCACGTCTCCAACATCCTCGGCAAGCTCGGCGCCGCCGGACGCACCGAGGCCGCCGCGATCGCCCGCCGCGACCACCTGTTGCCGTAGGGATCCCGGCCGTCGGGCGGCTCGCCGGGGTCCGGAGCGATCTCCTACCGTGGGAGGGTGCCCGGGCGCGACCCGCGGCGTAGCGTCGGCTCGGTGACGACGACCGAGGACCGCGAGGACACGCTGCCGCTGACCATGCGGCGCTTCCGCCGGATGAGCGTCGTCGGGGGCGGTGACCTGCCACCGGTCCCGATGGACCAGCTGCCGCCCGGCCCGCGCTGGCCGGCGTTCGTCCAGACGGCGGCGCTGATGCGGTTCCGGCACTGGTTCCACCCGTGGCTGCACCGCAGGTACGGCGAGGCGTTCACCCTCAACCTCATCCCGGGCAACCGGCCGCTGGTGCTGTTCACCGCACCGGCGGTGACGAAGGAGATCTTCGCCGGCGATCCCGAGGTCTTCCACGCCGGGCGGGGCAACGCGATCCTCGGCCCGATCATGGGCGAGCACTCGCTGCTCCTGCAGGACTCCGCGGAGCACCACCGGGCGCGCAAGCTGCTCATGCCGGCCTTCCTGGGCCACGCGCTGCGCGGCTATCGCTCGATGGTGGCCGAGGTGGCCGGCGACGAGGTCGCGAGCTGGCGCGAGGGCGAGGAGTTCCGTGCCCTGGAGCGGATGAACGCCCTGACCCTGGAGGTGATCCTGCGGGTCGTCTTCGGCGTCACCGACGATCGCCGGCTGGCCCGGCTGCGGCCCGCGGTCAACCGGACGGTCGAGATCAGCCCGGCGATCCTGCTCGGCTGGGCCTACCCGCGGCTGCAGCGGCTCGGCCCCTGGCGGCGTACCGTCGACAACCAGGTCGAGCTGGACCGCCTGATGTACGCCGAGATCCGCGAGCGCCGGGCGGCCACCGATCTCGCCGACCGCTCCGATGTGCTCTCCCGGCTGCTCGCCGCCCACGACGTGGAAGATCGCGCTGACCCGGGTCCGGGGGCGGGCGGGCTCTCGGACGTCGAGCTCCGCGACCAGCTGGTCACGCTGCTGCTCGCCGGGCACGAGACCACCGCGTCCGCGCTGTCGTGGGCGTTGGTCGAGGTGGGCCGCAGCCCCGACCTCCTGGCTCGCACGCAGCGCGCGGTCGACGACGGCGACGACGCGTGGCTGGAGGCGGTGCTCAAGGAGTCGATGCGGCTGCACCCCATCATCCCGATGGTCGTGCGGACCCTGATGCGGCCGGCGACCGTGGGCGGCTGGGACCTGCCCCGCGGCACCACCGTCGGCCCGTCGATCGTGGTCAGCCACCAGCGCGAGTCGAACTTCGCCGATCCCGACGTGTTCCGTCCCGAGCGCTTCCTCGGGGACGACGTGCCCGCGCTCAACGTGTGGATCCCGTTCGGTGGCGGCGTCCGGCGCTGCATCGGCGCGGGGTTCTCGCTCATGGAGGGGGTCGAGGTGCTCCGCCAGGTCTTCGAGGCCTACGACGTCACCGCCGTCGGCACCGACGTCCCCAAGGTCCGCAACATCACCAGCGTGCCGCGGCGGGGTGCGCGGATCCGGGTCAGCCGGCGCGCTCGCTGAGCCCTCCGGCCGACCCGGCGGTCGCGGCCGGCACCAGCTCCACGGTCGCGGCGACGTCCTCGAAGAGGTCGTAGTAGTCGCCGTAGTCCGCGCGGGCGACGGTGCCGGTCAGCGTCACGCCGACCCCGTCGCGCAGCCAGGCCCACTGGTCGCACAAGACGTCGATCCCGTCGATCCCGCCGACCGCGTCGGCGCCGCCGAGCCGGTGGGAGAACCGGTGATAGACGACCGGCTCGCCCTCGAGCTCGAACGCGTCGGCGTCCTCGACCTCGAGATCGACGAGCTGCCCGGCGAGCGCCGCCATCGCGGTGGCGCGCCACTCGACGAGGGAGGTCGCGCCCTCGACCGGGCAGGTGCGCACGGTCAGCTCGGGCGTGAAGCCCGCCCGGGTCGCCGCGGGCGCCCGGGCGAGGACCACGACGCCCGGGGCGGGGGCGTCGCGGGTGGACCAGCGGCGGGGGACGGCGAGGGACACGGTGAGACTCATGCGCGGAGCCTCGGCAGCGCCGCGCTGTGGACAAACCTCGCTCGCCCGGGCCTGTGGACGGGAGCCGGCCCGGCGGCGTCGGAAGGACCCGCTCGCGTGCCCGGCGATGTCCGTACCTCCTCCTAGGGTCTGGACATGGCCATCGCACGCAATCCCCAGTTCGTCCTCGACTGCCCCGACCCGAAGGCGCTCGCCGAGTTCTACGGCGCCCTCCTCGGCCGGCCGCCCGAGGTCGACCCCGACGGCACCTGGGCGACCGTCTCGTCGGGGGACCACCCCATCCACTTCCAGCAGGTCGACGACTACCGCGCGCCGCAGTGGCCCGGCCAGGACGTGCCCCAGCAGGTCCACCTCGACGTCGACGTCGACGACCTCGACGAGGCCGAGGCGGCCACCCTGGCGCTCGGGGCGACCAAGCACGAGCACCAGCCCGGCACGACGTTCCGGGTCTTCCTCGACCCCGCCGGCCATCCGTTCTGTCTCTGTCTGGCGTGAGCGTGTCGGATATCGCGCTCACCGCCCGGCCCTCGCTCCGCTCGGACCGCGGGCATCGCACGATGCGGCTGCGCCGCCGTCCGCCACGCTGCCACGCGTGTCTGGCGTGAGCGTGTCGGATATCGCGCTCACCGCCCGGCCCTCGCTCCGCTCGGACCGCGGGCATCGCACGATGCGGCTGCGCCGCCGTCCGCCACGCTGCCACGCGTGTCTGGCGTGAGCGTGTCGGATCGGTGGGGTCAGCGGGCGAAGGACTCCCGCACCTCGTCCTCGGTGATGCCGTAGTCCGCGAGGTCGTAGCGGTGGGCGGGGCGGCGCGGGCCGCTGCGCGACTCCTCGTCGAGCCGTCGGACGGCGGCCTGCGCCTCGGCGCTCCAGGTGAGGCCGAACGCGTCGTAGATGGCGCCGACGGTGCCGACGGGATCCTGCACGAAGCCGCGGTAGTCGACGTCGAAGAACTGGCCCTCGTCGTACTTCTCGCGGGCCTGCCAGAACGCGTCCCATTGCCGGGTGAGGTGGCCGAGCTGGTCGCGGCCGAGGGTCTCGCCGACGAAGGTCGTCGAGTGGCCGGCGGTGGCCTCGGCGGACAGTGAGCAGGCCGACGCGACGGAGGTGACCGGGTCGCGCTGGGTCATCACGACCAGCGCGTCCGGGTAGACCTCCAGCAGCGCCTCGAGCGCGATCAGGTGCGACGGGTTCTTCAGGACCCAGCGCTGGTCCTGGTCGTTGAGGCCGATCAGCTGCAGGTTCCGACGGTGCCGCTCGTAGGCGTCGGTCCACGGCTGTGTCGCCAGCCAGCGGGAGTACGCCGGCAGGTGGGCCAGCGACTCGAAGCCGAGTGACTTGCCGGTCTGGCGCAGCACCCGCCAGCACTCCTCCGGCTCGGTGGCGTCGGAGTAGTGGATTCCCATGAACTCCGGGTTGGTGACGTGGTGCTCCTGGAACGCCGCCTGCATGGCGGTGAAGATCGGGTCGTCCTCCCAGGTGTCTCGCGGCGGGCGGGGCTGGGGGAACTCGGTCAGCCACATCTCGAGGCCCTGGTGCCCGGGATCCGCGCAGAGCAGCCGGCTCAGCGCGGTGGTGCCGGTGCGGGGGAGACCGACCACGAAGATCGGCCGCTCGATCGCGACGTCGGCGTGCTGCGGGAACTCCGTGAACCGGGCCTGGGTGAGCAGGCGCGCGACCAGGGCGCTCTTCACCTGCGAGCGCATGAAGTAGTTGCCGACTCCGGTCAGCCCCGCCTCGGCGGAGCCGAGGTCTTCCACGAGGATCCGGAACGCCTCCTCGTGGCCGGGGGCGTCCGCGAAGCCGAAGTCGGTCAGGCCGGTGGTGCGGGTCGCGGCGGCGCAGATGTCCTCGAAGCTGCCGACGTCCGCGCGCTGGCGGGGCTCAGGCATGGAATTCGCCGCAGTCGACGTTGAGCATCTGGCCGGTGACGGCCGAGGCGAGGTCCGAGGCGAGGAACAGCGTGGCCCGGGCGACCTCGTCGGGGGTGGCGAGCCGCTTGAGGTCGGTGGGTGCCGCCTTCTCGGCGTACACGTCCTCGTGGGTGCGGCCCGACTCCTGCGCGATCCAGTCGAAGTAGGCCTTGTTGACGTCCTCGTAGATGTACGACGGCGCCACGCTGTTGACCCGGATGCCGCGCGGGCCGAGCTCGGTCGCGAGCGACTGCGCGAGGTGCTCGAGCGTGCCCTTCGAGAGCTTGTAGCCGGAGTACTCCGGCTGGCTGCTGTAGATCACGCAGGAGTTGACCATGATCACCGAGCCGCCGACCTTGTCCTCGGTCTGGGCGAGCGCGTCGGCGAAGAGGGCGGACAGGCGCAGCGGCGCGAAGACGTTGGTCTCGTTGGCCGTGCGCAGGCCGTCGAGGTCGAGCGTGCTGATCGGATCCATCGGCGGGATGCCGAAGGCGTTGTTGATCAGGCAGTCGACCCTGCCGAACTCGTCGAGGGCTGCCTCGACCAGCGCCTTGCGCTGGTCCTCGTCGGTGATGTCGGTCGGTACGACGAGCGCGCGACGTCCGTGAGACCGCACCGTCTCCGCCATCCTCTCCAGGCGGTGGGGGGTCCGGCTCGCGAGCACCAGATCGGCGCCCATCTTCGCCGCCTCCTCGCCGAGCGAGCGTCCGAGCCCCGGCCCGACGCCGGAGAGCACGATGACCTTGTCCGTCAGCAGATCCACCATGGCGGACAGAGTAGAACGTGTTTCAGTTTTGGGAAAGGGGTTCGTGCCGAAACGGCCGCGGGCGTCCGTCGGGATGACGCCGGGAATAGCGGGCCGGGCTCGTCGTTGCAACCGGGGTGAGCACTCCGCGGATCGACCTCAACGACCAGACCTCCATCCCCCAGTTCGGCCTCGGCGTCTGGCAGGTGCCGCAGGAGGACGCCGAGCGCGTGGTCTCCGACGCCCTCGAGCTCGGCTACCGCCACGTCGACACCGCCCAGATGTACGGCAACGAGGAGGGTGTAGGCGCCGCGATCGCGCGCTCCGGGCTGGCCCGCGAGGACCTGTACGTCACCACCAAGCTCAACAACAACCGGCACGCCCCGGCCGCCGCGAAGGACTCGCTGCGGGTCTCGCTGGACAAGCTCGGCCTCGACCGGGTCGACCTGTTCCTCATCCACTGGCCGCTGCCCACGCAGTACGACGGCGACTTCGTCTCGACCTGGGAGGCGCTCGTCGAGCTGCGCGAGGCGGGCCTGACCACCTCGGTCGGCGTCTCCAACTTCCAGCCCGACCACCTCGACCGCATCGTCGCGGCCACCGGGGTCGTCCCGGCGGTCAACCAGGTCGAGGCGCATCCCTACTTCGCCAACGACGCCGTCCGCGCGGCGACCACGGGCCACGGCGCCCACGTCCAGGCCTGGTCCCCGCTCGGCCAGGGCGGCGGCGAGCTGACCGACCCGGCCGTGACGGCGCTGGCCGAGCGGTACGGCAAGACGCCCGCGCAGGTGCTCCTGCGCTGGGCGCTGGACCGCGGTGACATCGTCTTCCCGAAGTCGCTGAGCAGGGCGCGGCTGGCGGAGAACGCCGAGGTCTTCGACTTCGCGCTCACCGACGACGAGGTGGCCGCCCTCGCCGCGCTCGACAAGGGCGAGGCGGGCCGTCAGGGCCCGAACCCGGACACGTTCGACTGGATCCCGGCCTGATCGACCGGACCTGATCCCGCCGGGTGCCATACCCGGCATTCGGGTCGTCAGAGCCTCCCAATGACGACCCGAATGCCGGGTACGACGCCCGGTGGGCGCCGCCGCGCTACGAGATCATCCGCCGCGCGACCGCACGCTGCCGGGCGGCGATCCGCTCGGCGTACTCCTCCGTGGACAGGCCGACGAGCCCGGGCAGGTGCTTCGGCACCTCGTCGACCGGCACGATCTCGACGACCGGTCCGTCGGCCGCCGACAGTGCGCGGGCGAGCTGCTGCCAGCGGAGCATGATCGGGCCCGTGCGGTGGCCGGTGGTCTCCAGCCAGTTGGCGACCGGGGCGCCGCCGGGGCCGGGCGGTCGCTCGGAGATCACGAACCGCATCACGCCGTCGTCATCGGTGACGGCCTGAGCCTTGGTCAGCGAGGTCTGGTGGGTCTCGTAGTCGGTCGAGGCGTACCAGTCGGAGCCGACCTGGATCGCCTGGTAGGTGCAGTCGTCGCAGCGCGGGACGGACACGATCATCGCCTCGTCCTCGGCCAGCGCGTAGTGCCCGATCGAGGAGAACTGCGACGACAGGCCCCCCGGCGTCGAGGCGGGTGCGGTCAGTGTGTTGACCGGCTCCTTGTACTGGAAGAAGTGGGGGAAGGCGAACCAGGTCTGGATCGAGCCGATCAGCGAGCGCGCGGCGATCTCGTACTTCCTCCGCAGCAGGTCCTCGGTCGGCTCCCGGCGCGGCTTGCCGAGGGTGTCGGGGCGCTCGATGGTGAGCGTGCCGCGCTCCTCGGTGTCCCAGTCGTTGAAGACCTCGCGCACGATCAGCGTCTTGGCGCCCTGCTCGGCGACGTAGGTGAACTCGAAGGAGCCGTCCGGCCCGATGTCCAGCTCGCGCTCGTCGAAGGCCATCAGCGAGGTGGCGGCCGCGTCGGCGCTGTAGGCGCCGCCCATCACCTGGAAGGACAGGTCGGCCGAGGTCCCCCGCCGGCCGCGCACGACGTACTCGACGCCCTCGCGCAGGTAGGCGTTGAAGTAGATCGCGTCCGGGTTGTCCAGGCCCTGCTTGGAGAACTGATGGGTCGGGTTGATGAACAGCGGCTGCTCGAGGTCGTAGTCGAACGCCGTCTGCAGCGCCATCCGGATCCGTCCGGCGAGGTACTCGTAGCCCTCGATCCGGTCGGCCTCGCTGTCGATGAACGGGGCGTTCGCGATCAGCTCCTCGGCCTCGGCGATCGCGTCCTGGAGGGGCTGGGTCAGCTCGAGCGACGCCGACATCAGGAGACCTTCGCGATGATGTTCTCGGCGTACTGCTCGAGATGCTTGATCTTGGTCTCCAGCGGCTCGGTGTCGGGGCCCTTGATGTAGGGGACCCGGAAGCCGACGATGCAGTCGGTGACGCCCCTCTCCTCGAGCCGCTTGACGCCGTCGAGGGTGTAGGCGTCGTACGAGATCACGTGGACCTCGAAGTCGTCGCGGGTGTCGCCCTCTTCGGCGCGGATCTCGGCGAGCCGGGTGAGCAGGCGGTCGAGCTCCTCGCCGTCGCCGCCGGCGTGCATCCAGCCGTCACCCTTGCGTACGGCGCGCCGCAGGGCGGCGTCCGAGTGGCCGCCGACGAGCAGCGGGATCCGCTCGGTCGGGGCGGGGCACTGCTGGAGCGGCTCGATGTCGTAGAACTCGCCCTGGTAGCCGAAGAACGTCGGCTCGTCGCCGGGCTGGGTGAGGCCGCGCAGGATGTCCATGCACTCGTCCATCCGCTTCCCGCGCTTCTCCCACGGGACGCCGAGGGCGGCGAAGTCCTCGGGCCACGGCGAGAGCCCGACGCCCAGGCCGAGCCGGTTGCCGGAGAGGAACGCCAGCGACGACGCCTGCTTGGCGACGAGCACGGGCGGCCGGATCGGCAGCTTGAGCACGAAGGGCGTGAGCCGCAGGCTGCTGGTCACGGCGAAGAGGTGACTGCACAGGATGAAGGTCTCGATGAACTGCTTGCCGAGCAGGAACTCGCGGTCCCCGGTGTCGGTGTAGGGGTACTTCGAGTCGGACTCCTGTGGGTAGATCAGGCTGTCCGCGATGGTCATCGACGTGTAGCCGGTCGCCTCGCAGGCCTGGGCGAGCGGAGCGTAGTAGTCGGCGTGGGTCATGCCCTCGGCGAAGGAGAAGCGCATGCCCGCCACACTAGAACCTGTTCTAGATTTCTGCCAGAGTGAGTTCCATGGCAGCGACCAAGCCGAAGCCCGACGGCCTCGACAAGCCCGTCGTCGCGAAGATCATCAAGTACGGCGCCCGGGCCAACGTGTGGATCTACCGACTCACCAACGGCCGGATCGGCGCGAAGTGGCGGATCGGTGCGGGGTGGCGCAAGCCGGTTCCGGTGCTGCTGCTCGACCACGTCGGCCGCCGCAGCGGGACCCGGTTCACGACGCCGCTGCTCTACCTGGCCGACGGGCCGGACCTGGTCGTCGTGGGCTCCCAGGGCGGGCTGCCGAAGAACCCCCAGTGGTTCCACAACCTCATCGCGAGCCCGGACACCACCGTCGCCGTACCGGGGGAGCGGAGCCGGCCGGTCCGGGCCCGGGTCGCCGGGTCCGAGGAGCGCGCCGCCCTGTGGCCGCGCCTGGTCGACCTGTACGCCGACTTCGACAACTACCAGGCCTGGACCGACCGGGAGATCCCGGTCGTCGTCCTCGAGCCCCGCTGACCAGCACGCACCGAGGAGACGCCATGGACCTGCAGGAGCTGATCGACCGCGCCGAGATCACCGACGCGATCACCCGCTACACCCTCGCCGTCGACGACGGCGACTTCGACGCCCTCGACACCGTCTTCACGCCGGACGCCCACATCGACTACACCGAGAGCGGCGGCGTCGCCGACAGCTACCCGGTCGTCAAGGCCTGGCTGGCCGAGGCGCTGCCCGGCTTCTCGAAGCACCGCGTGCACCTGGTCGGGCAGGTCGCCGTCGACTTCGCCGGCACCCGTGACGAGGCCGACGTGACGGCGTACTTCCACAACCCGATGCGGATCGCGGACGGGGCGACCGGCGGGGAGCGGGTCGTGGAGGTCGGTGGCCGCTACCGGCACACGTTCGTCCGCACGACCGACGGCTGGCGCTCGCGCCGGCTGCACGAGCAGGTCGTCTGGACGCGCGGCTTCTGACTGCGGTTTCGGGTTTTTCGGGCGGGTCTGGACAATGGTCGGGTGAGCGACCAGCAGCAGCCCCCTACCGGCCGTCCCGTGCTCAACGGGCTGGTGGCGCTGCTCGCGGTCGCCCTCGGCGTCGGCCTCATCCTCGCCCTCGTGGCGCTGGTCGGCTCGCAGGTGCTCGGCCTCGGCGATGACGACGGCGACGCGGCCGGAGAGTCGACGGTGCGCCAGTCGATGTACCTGCCGAGCCCGGTCGAGACCGACGAGGCCACCGGACCGCTGGTTACGCTGCACACCGAGGACCCCGACGAGCCGGCCGGGTCCGGCGACGCCGAGACCGAGCTCCCCGAGGACGAGCCGACGACCGAGCTCACCAGCGAGGCCGCCGGCGAGATCTCGCTGCAGGCCCTCGCGACGTCCGTCGCGAGTGGCGAGCGGATCTACTTCAGCGGCGTCTACCCGGGCGGCGAGGGCGCGATCTTGTGGGTCCAGCGCTTCGAGAACGGCGACTGGGCCGACTTCCCGGCCAGCGTCGGGGTCACCAACGGCACCTTCTCCAGCTACATCTTCACCGGCGTCAGCGGCGTCAACCGCTTCCGCGTGGTCGACCGCGACAGCGGTACGACGAGCAACGAGATCAGCGTCACCGTCGGCTGACCGGGCAGGCCCTGCCGTGATCGTCACCTTCGACCTGTTCAGCGCGGCGACCGACACCCGCGCCGGCGCGGGCGCGGACCTCGGCTCGATCTCCGAGGAGCGCGGCTGGGGACTTGACGGTGGTGACCTGTACGACGTGTGGGACCGCCACAACAAGCGGCTGCAGCGGCAGGCCCGGCCGCCCCGAACCTTCACCGAGGTCTCACGGGAGGCGCTGCGGCTGGCCTACGACGAGCTCGGTCTCGATCCGGGTCTCGCCCACGCCGACCTGGCCCGCCTGCACGACGGCATCGGCGAATGGCCGCTGTGGCCCGACGTGGCCGAGGGCGTGCGCGAGGTCGCCGCGCTCGCCCGCGTCGGCCTCCTGTCGAACGTCGACGACCACCTCGCCCGGCGTACCCGGGCGGCGGAGCTGGTCGACCCCGGCCTGCTGCTGACCTCGCAGCGGCTCGGCGCCTTCAAGCCCGACCCGGCGATCTACCTCGGTGCGGTGCGGGCGGTGGCGCCGGCGCGGCTGGTCCACGTCGCGGCGTCCGCGCGCGACGTGCGTGGTGCGCTGGAGGCGGGGATCAGCGTCGTCAGGCTGGCCCGCCCGGGCCACGCCGTGGACCCGGACGGGCCTCGCCCGGCGGTCGAGCTGAGCGACGCCCGCGAGCTCGCGGGCGTCCTGCGCGCCGGGTAGCACAGCCCGGAGCCGGGCTCAGGCGGTCGGGACGACCAGGAGCGCCCAGGCGACGAGCGGGGCCACGACGACGATCGACATGCCCCACTGCATGAGCCGCTTGAACACCATCTCCCGCTGGTCGGTGTCGGCGTTCGCCACGACGAGGGCGCCGTTGGTGGAGAAGGGGCTGCAGTCGACGACCGAGCTGGAGATCGCCAGCGCGGCGATCAGGGCGATCGCGTTGACCTGGTCGGTCAGCAGGAACGGGACGGCGAGCGGGATCAGGGCGCCGATGATGCCCGTGGTCGAGGCGAAGGCCGACACCACGGCCCCGATCAGGCAGATGAGCAGCGCCGCGACGAGGGGCGAGCCGACATCGGCGACGCCGTCGCCGAGCCAGTCGACCACGCCCTGGTTCTGCAGCAGCGTCACGTAGGTCACGATGCCGCCGATCAGCAGCACGGTGCCCCAGCTGATCTTCTCGACGGCGCCCTTGGCCGAGGCCGGGAACGCGAGAGTGAGCGCGACCGCGATGGTGAGTGCGGTGAAGCCGACGTCGAGGTCGAACCCGAGCGCGCCGACCATGAGGGCGGCCAGGCCGACCAGCGTCAGCGAGCGCTGCGGGTCGAGGCGGGTGGCGTCGTCGGGGGCGTCGGCGCGGGTGCTGCGACGGGCCTCGACCGCGGAGTGCGGGGTGGCCGGCCCGGTGCCGCGGGTCGCGGCGTACCCGGCCTGCTCGGCCTCGCCGCCGAGCGTGACGGCCTGACGGCCGCGGGCCACCAGCTCGCGCCCGCCGAAGGCGACGTAGGTGATCGCCGCGACGACGGTGGCGGCGAGGAAGGTGGTGAGGAACAGGACGCCCTGGTTGCCCGGCAGGTCGTTGGTGTCGACCACGCCGTTGGTGATCGAGCCGAAGATGCCGATGGGGGAGAAGCTGCCGGCGGTCGCGCCCTGCACGACCATCATCCCCATCATCACGGGGTGGATCTGATAGCGCAGGGCGAAGCCCATCGCGACGGGCGCGACGATCGCGACCGCCGCGGGGCTCACCGCCCCGATCGCGGTCACCGCGGCGCAGACGAGGAACATCGCCCACGGCACGAGGGCGACCCGCCCGCCGACGGCGCGGACGGCACCGTGCACGATCCAGTCGACGGTGCCGTTGTTCTTCGCGAGCGCGAAGAGGTAGGTGACGCCCACCAGGATCACGAAGAGCCCGCTGGGGAAGCCGGCCAGGACGTCCTCGGTGGTGGCGTCGTACACCGCCAGGCCGACGATGAACGACGCGACCAGGGCGAGCGCACCCATGTTGACGCCCCGCACCGTGGCGATCAGGAAGACGATGACGAGGACGGCGAGCGAGATCAGCTCGTGGGACATGGCTCCCCCTGGGGTCGGTGACCGGCCGCGGACGTGACCGGTGTCATACAGCGGAGTCGAGTGTGCCAGTGGCTAGGCCACCTGTCCACTAGGCGGTCCGGACCACTACGATGGCGCCATGTCCGACCCGCGTGATCGCCCACAGGTGCCGCCGTTGCGGCGGGAGCGGCTCTACGAGAGCCTCGCGAGCCACATCTCGGACTTCATCGAGGCCCAGGGCCTGGTCGGCGGCGATCGACTGCCGCCGGAGCGCCAGCTGGCCGCCGAGCTGGGTGTGAGCCGGGCGACCCTGTCCCGCGCGCTCGCCTCCCTCGAGACCCGGGGCCGGATCGAGGTGCGCCACGGTGTGGGCGCGCTGGTGCGCGACGCCGCGGCCGAGCCCGGTGCCGGGACGCTGCTGCCGGGCTTCGACGCCCGCCCGCGCGCCGAGGTGGTCGCCGCCCGCGAGGCGGTGCTCGCCGGCATCGCCCGTGCGGCCGCGGTCAACCCCCAGAGCTCGCTGCGGTTGGCGATGCTCGCCGACGACGGCCGGCCGCGCAGCTTCGAGCACACCTGGCGGTGCGTACGCCGTCTCGCCGACTCCGCCCTGCTCGCCGATCTCGACGACAGCCTGTCCGCCCACGCCCCCGACCCGGCCCCCGCGGCCGCCCTCCAGGCCGGTCTCGGCGATCTGGCCGACGCGATCATCCGCGGCGACGCGGCCGGCGCGGCCACGGCCTGCGTCGGACTGCTCGGCGACGGCTGACCCGCGTGGAGCGAGCGGCCCGATCGCCGGACCTGTGGGCCGGTGGCCTAGCCACTGAGACAATGTCACCATGTCCTCCGTGACCCCGCCCGTGTCCCCAGGCCCTCCGTGAGCGGCCTCGAGCAGCTCGTCGTCGTCCTGGCCGGTCTCGGTGCCGGCGTGCTGAGCACCACCGTCGGCGTCGCGTCGCTGCTGAGCTTCCCGGTGCTGCTGGCGGTCGGGCTGCCGCCGGTCGTCGCGAACGTGAGCAACACGATCGGGCTGGTGCCCTCGGGTGTCGGCGGTGGCATCGGCTACCGCGAGGAGCTGCGCGTCCATCCGCGGATCACCGCGGCCGTCATGGTGCTGACCGGCATGGGCGGCGCGGCCGGCGCGGCGCTGCTGCTGGCCCTGCCGCCCGGCGTCTTCGAGGCCGTCGTGCCCTGGCTGATCCTCGGCACCTGCCTCCTGGTCGGCGTCCAGCCGCGGCTCTCCGCCTGGCTGGCGGCCCAGCGGGGCCGGGGCGGCCGCGAGGTGCACCCGCGGCTGCGGCTCTCGGCCATGGCGACCGGCTTCGTCCTGCTGACCGGCGTCTACGGCGGCTACTTCGGGGCCGGGGCCGGCGTGATGATGATCGCGACCCTCGCGCTCTCGCTCGACATCGACCTGCGCGTGATCGCCGGCATCCGCACGATCGCCCTGCTGGCGTCGAACCTCGTGGCCGCGCTCGTGTTCGTCGTCGTCGCCGAGGTGGACTGGCTCGCCGTGGCGCTGCTGTCGGTGAGCTCGATCGTCGGCGGCTATGTCGGCGCCCGGATCGCCCGACGCCTTCCGGCGGCGGTGCTGCGGATGCTCGTGGTCGTGGCCGGCGTGAGCGCGTCGACGGTGATGCTCGTCGGCTGAGTGGCACCGCGCCGGGCCGCGCAGGTCGTGCGCTCCGGGTGCCTCGGAAATCTGCTCCCCGGCCTCGGGAACAACCCGGCGGATCGGCCCGTTGCAGCCTGTGTCAGACTTGAGTCCATCCGGCTCAACTAACTTGCATCACCATCTTCACGCACGGAGGAGAAACACACATGGCACGAGCTGTCGGCATCGACCTCGGTACGACGAACAGCGTCGTCGCGGTCCTCGAGGGCGGCGAGCCCACGGTCATCGCCAACGCGGAGGGGGCCCGGACCACGCCGTCCGTCGTCGCCTTCGCGAAGAGCGGTGAGGTGCTCGTCGGCGAGGTCGCGAAGCGCCAGGCGGTCACGAACGTCGACCGCACCATCCGGTCGGTCAAGCGCCACATGGGCACCGACTGGACCCAGCACATCGGCGACCCCGTCGACAAGGACTTCACGCCCCAGCAGATCTCGGCGTTCATCCTGCAGAAGCTGAAGCGCGACGCGGAGGCCTACCTCGGCGAGACCGTCACCAACGCGGTGATCACGGTCCCGGCGTACTTCTCCGACGCCCAGCGTCAGGCGACCAAGGAGGCCGGCGAGATCGCGGGCCTGACTGTCGACCGCATCGTCAACGAGCCGACGGCGGCCGCGCTGGCCTACGGCCTCGACAAGGGCGACGACCAGACGATCCTCGTCTACGACCTCGGTGGCGGCACGTTCGACGTGTCCCTGCTCGAGATCGGTGAGGGCGTCGTCGAGGTCAAGGCGACCAGTGGCGACAACCACCTCGGTGGCGACGACTGGGACAACGCGATCGTCGAGTGGATGGTCAAGAAGTTCAAGGACGCCAACGGCGTCGACCTGGCCGCGGACAAGATCGCCGCCCAGCGCCTCCAGGAGGCCGCCGAGAAGGCCAAGATCGAGCTGTCGTCGTCCAGCGACACCACGATCCACCTGCCCTACATCACCCACGGCGAGAACGGCCCGCTGCACTTCGAGGAGCGGCTCACCCGCTCCGAGTTCCAGCGGCTGACCGCGAGCCTCCTCGAGCGCACCAAGGCGCCCTTCCAGAACGTCCTCAAGGACGGCGGCGTGGCGCTCTCCGCGATCGACCACGTGGTCCTCGTCGGCGGCTCGACCCGGATGCCGGCCGTGACCGACCTGGTCAAGGAGATGCTCGGCGGCAAGGAGCCCAACAAGGGCGTCAACCCCGACGAGGTCGTCGCCGTCGGTGCGGCCCTCCAGGCCGGCGTCCTGGCCGGTGAGGTCAAGGACGTGCTGCTCCTCGACGTCACCCCGCTGTCCCTCGGCATCGAGACCAAGGGCGGCGTGTTCACCACGCTGATCGAGCGCAACACCACGATCCCGACCAAGCGCTCGGAGATCTTCACGACCGCCGACGACAACCAGCCGTCGGTCGAGATCAAGGTCGCCCAGGGCGAGCGGGCCATCTGGTCGCAGAACCAGGGCCTCGGCAACTTCGAGCTGACCGGCCTCCCGCCGGCTCCGCGCGGCGTGCCGAAGATCGAGGTCACCTTCGACATCGACGCCAACGGCATCGTCCACGTCTCCGCCAAGGACCAGGCGTCCGGCCGCGAGCAGTCGATGACGATCTCCGGCGGCAGCGCGCTGTCCAAGGACGACATCGACCGGATGGTCAAGGAGGCCGAGCAGTACGCCGAGGAGGACGCCAAGCGTCGCGAGGCCGTCGAGGTCCGCAACCAGGGCGAGCAGCTCGTCTACACGACCGAGAAGTTCCTCGCCGACAACGGCGACAAGCTGCCCGACGACGTGAAGACCGAGGTCTCCGCCGACGTCGAGGCGCTCAAGACGGCGCTGGCGACCGAGGAGACCGACCCGGAGAACCTCACCGCCGCCATCTCCAAGCTGGGCGAGTCCAGCCAGAAGATGGGCGCCGCGATGTACGCCGCCGCCGAGGCCGACTCCGCTGCCGCGGGCGGCAGCACCGGCGCGACCGGTGAGTCGGACGACGACGTCGTCGAGGCCGAGATCGTCGACGAGGACACCGAGGGCGACGCCAAGTGACCGAGGAGAACCTCAACCCGGAGGAGGGGGAGCTGCAGGAGACTGCGGCTCCCTCGCCCGAGGGCCAGGAGGCCGAGCCGGTCGAGGCGGCCGCCACCGAGGGCGCCGACGGGACCGGCCAGGCCGACGAGGTGACGCCCGAGGCCGACGAGCTGACTGTCACCCGGATGGAGCTGGAGGAGCGCACCCTCGACCTGCAGCGGCTGCAGGCGGAGTTCCTCAACTACAAGCGCCGGGTCGACCGTGACCGCGAGCTGCTGCGGGAGAACGCGACGTACGCCGCGCTCACGCCGATCATCGACGTCCTCGACACGATCGACCGGGCCCGCGAGCACGCTCCGCTCGAGGACGGCTTCAAGGCCACGGCCGATCAGCTGGAGCGCGTGGTCGCCGGCCTGGGCCTGACGAAGTTCGGCGAGGTCGGCGACGCGTTCGACCCGACGATCCACGAGGCGCTCTCGCACATCGGCACCGACACCGAGGTCGAGGTGACCACGTGCAAGGTGATCGCGAAGGCCGGCTACAAGATGGGTGACCGGGTGGTGCGCGCCGCGCAGGTGCTGGTGGTCGACCCGGCGGAAGGCTGACGACGGGAGGTGGTACGAGATGAGTGACGACGGGATCCGGTCCGACTGGGCGAACAAGGACTTCTACCAGGAGCTCGGCGTCGCGAAGTCGGCGACGCAGGACGAGATCAAGAAGGCCTACCGCAAGCTCGCGCGCGCCAACCACCCCGACTCGCACCCCGGCGACACCGCCAAGCACGACAGGTTCAAGGCGGTGGCCGAGGCGTACGACGTCATCGGCGATGCCGACAAGCGCAAGAAGTACGACCAGGCCCGCGAGCTGTTCGGCCGCGGCGGGTTCCCCGCCGGGGCCGGCTTCGGGGGCGCCGGCGGCTTCGGTGGCGGCGTCAACGTCGAGGACCTGCTGCGCGACCGGGCGGGCGGTGGCGGGGGTGGCTTCGGTGACCTGTTCGGCGACCTCTTCGGAGGCGGCCGGGGCCGGGCCCGTGCTCCGCGCGCCACCCGGGGCGCGGACCTGGAGACGACCGCGACCATCGGCTTCACCGAGGCGCTCGACGGCGCCACGGTGTCGCTGCGGGTCAGCTCCGACGGTGCCTGTGCGACCTGTCACGGCACGGGCGGCAAGCCCGGCACCCAGCCGCACGTCTGCCCGACGTGCGAGGGCAGCGGGTTCGTCACCGCGTCGGTCGGCGGCGCGTTCTCCATGAACGAGACCTGCCCGACGTGCGGTGGGCGCCAGCTCGTCTACGACGACCCGTGCCCCACCTGCCACGGCTCGGGCCTGGGCCGCAACACCCGGACCATCCAGGCGAAGATCCCGGCCGGGGTGAAGGACGGGCAGCGGATCCGGCTGCGCGGCAAGGGCGTACCGGGCGAGAACGGCGGCCCGGCCGGTGATCTCTACGTGACGGTGAAGGTCACGGGCCACCGCGTGTTCGGCCGCAAGGGGGAGCACCTCACCATCGACGTACCGGTCTCCTTCGCCGAGCTCGCCCTCGGTGCCGAGATCAGGATCCCCACGCTCGGCGGCACGCCGGTGACCCTCAAGGTCCCCGCCGGCACCCCCGACGGGCGCACCTTCCGGGTGCGCGGCAAGGGGGCGGCCAAGGCCGACGGCTCGCGCGGCGACCTGCTGGCGACGGTCGAGGTGCAGGTGCCGAGCAGCCTCGGGGCCGACGCCAAGGAGGCCCTGGAGGCCTACGCGGCCGCGACCGCCGACACCCGGCTGCGCTCGGGCCTGTTCGCCGACGGTGCCGAAGGGGCCGGCGGGGAGCGCGGCGACCGACGGCAGGACGTGAGCTGATGGTGGGCCGCGACGCCTCCGGCCGTCCGGGGCCCCTCGGCCCTCCGGGCGAGGAGGAGGCGGTGTACGTCATCAGCGTCGCGGCCCAGCTCAGCGGCCTGCACCCCCAGACGCTGCGGACCTACGAACGGGTCGGGCTGATCACGCCGGGGCGCACCGGTGGCGGTGGCCGGCGCTACTCCTACCGCGACATCGAGCGGCTGCGCGAGATCGCGCAGCTCACCGCGTCCGGGATCGGCATCGAGGGCGTCAAGCGGATCCTCGACCTCGAGAACGCCGTCACCGCGTTGCGGGTCCGCAACGCCGAGCTCGTCGCCGAGCTCGAGGCGGCCCGCGAGGCGCTCCGGCAGGCGGCCGCGGCGCGCCCTGCGGTCCCGCGGTCGAACCTGCCCGCGCTGCCGAGCGCCACCGTCGGCCAGTCCGTGGTGGTCTGGCGCCGCAACCCCTGACCTGTCGGAGTCGCGGCGCCTCGACCGGTCACCTCATTCCACCCTCACCCGGTAGCGCTTCGACCGGTCTCCGGCCCGGACGGTGATCGTCACCACGCCGGGGGAGGTCGCGAGGATGCGGCCCGCTGCGTCGACATCGGCGACGCCGGGCCTCGAGGAGCGGTAGGTCACCGTGACGCCGGTCGCCTTCGCCGAGCGGTATCTCCCGGTGATGAAGACCGACTGACCGACCTGCATCCTCCGGGGTACGACGGCCCGGACCTTGGTGACCTTCGCCTTCGGCTTCGACGTGACGACTCGCGCCGTGATGCTCGTCGACAGACGCTGCCCGGACGCGTCCGTCCCCACCGTGGTCGCGGTGATCGTCGCCTTCCCCGCCCGCTTCGCCCTCACCACGCCGGTGGAGCTCACCGTCGCCACCTTCGGGTCGGATGACGTCCACACGACCGCGCCGGCGTAGGCCGGATGCACGTCCGCGTAGTAGACGGCCTCCGCCAACCGCAGGGCGTCGCCCCGGACCAGTCGCAGCTGCCTCTGGTTCAGCTTGACCGACGACACGACCGCGGCTGAGCCTCCCGTGGCCGCTGCCGGCACGGGCGTCAGGCCCGTGACGGCCGAGGTCAGCTCCTGGACGGCGCCGTCGATCTGGGACTGCGTCGCCGACGGGTCCGCCAGGACCGCGGCGGCGTCGGCCAGCTCGTCCTGCAGAGTGGCCCATGACGCCTCGGTGAAGGTGCGGTTCGCGTTCGACAGCTCCTTCGCCGCGGTGTAGACGTGGCGCAGGACCGTGCGGTCGCTCGTCGCGGGCCGCACCGTCAGACCGCCCAGCGCCGCCTGGAGACTGCCGGAAGCGCTGTCCAGCTGCTCCTGGGTCTTGTCGGCCCGATCCTGGTGGACGGCCTGCGCCATGGCCAGGGCGTCGCGCAGCGCGTCGGCGGACGCGTCGGTGAAGCCGTCCAACGAGCCCTCCAACGCCTCGGCAGCGCCGATCAACGTCGCCAGCGCCGTCGGATCGCCCCGCCTCTCCAGGGCCTCGACGGCCGCGTTCACCGCCTCGGTCGCGGCATCGACCTCCTCCTGGCTGGAGTCCGCGTCGTCGTAGACGGCCTGGGCGCCCGCGTCACCCTCGACGACGCCGGTCAGCGCGGCCCACGACGAGGTCGTGTACTCGTCGGGATCGAGGGCCGAGCGCTCGAGCAACGCGAGCTCCAGGGCGGACCTGTCGACGGCGGCCACCACGTAGGAGAGCGTCCCGGTCGCCCGGTTGCCGGCGTTGTCCACGACCGTCTGGGTGATGGTGTGCTGGCCGACGGCCCTCGAGTATCCCGTCTGCTGGCACGAGGCGACGCCGGAGGTGGCGTCGGTGCCCAGGCATGCCGGCTCGTCCGGGACGTCCTCCGGCCGGAGCGGCCCGGCCGGCCACGGGCCGAACGCCGGCACCGGTGCGGTGGTGTCGATCCGCACGCTCAGCTCCTTCTCCTCGGAGCTGTTGGCCGAGGCGTCCGAGGCGGCGTACCGCAGCACGTGGGTGCCGTCGGCGCCGACCACGACCGGTCCCGCGTACGGCGTGGGTGGTCCGTCGTCCAGCGCCACGGTGACGGACGGCGACGGATCGACGTCGTCGACCGCCTCCACCCGCAGCTCGGTCGGCGCGGTGATCCAGCCGTTGTTCCCGTAGACCGTCGCGTCGGCCGGAGCGGCCGACACCGTCGGAGCACGATCATCGGTCTCCGGCGTGGTCGGCTCGGACACCCACAGGTCGGTCAGCGACGGGTCGTAGGTCGCCTCGTCGGGCCCGGTGTAGAGGTAGGTGACGCGCACCTTCCCGTCACCGTCGGCGTCCAGCGCGTCCGGGTCGTCGACCAGCACCCGGTAGTTGGCGAGCGTGTTGCCGACGACGCCCTCGTTGGGCATCAGGTACCTCACCCGGCGGACCACCACGTCGTCGACCAGGATCTGGTAGGCCTTGGGCCGGGTCTGGACGACAGCGAGACTGGTGGGCCCGGAGGTGTCCGCCGTCTCCCGCATGGTCAGCACGAACGGCTCGCCCGTGGTCACGTCGACGTCGACGGCATACGAGCTGCCGTCGCGGGCCCAGGTGAAGCGTCGGCTCAGGCCGCCCTCGGTGTTCGTCCCGCCCACCGGGATCCCGGCGCGGTAGTTCCACGTCAGGTTGTGCGCCAGCTCGGTCGGACCAGGCTTGACGTTCGCCGGAGCGTTGCCCGTCGAGCCGGGGCCACCGTCCCCGAAGTCGACGAAGTCGGTGGCACCGGCCACCGCCGCCGCACCGGTGGCGTTCCAGCCCTGACCGCGCGGGCCGTACCACTTGATCCGGGTGCTGCTCGTGGCACTGGTCAGGACCGATCCTCGGTCGACGAAGTCGACCGTGACCGACTGCATGATGGGCAGCCCGTACTCGCCACCGCCGTACACCGTGACGGGCACCTGCACCGACCCGCCCGCAGGGACGGTCACCTGCTCCGACGGCGCGCCCGCCTCCAGGACGCCGGCCACGGATCGCGCCGCCACCCGCCCGGTCACGGGGACGGGGCCGTCGTTGCGGACGGTCGCGGTCACGGTCCACGCGCCGGTCCTCGGGTAGGCGCCGGTGCGTTGTCCGAGCTCGACCGCCTCGATGGCCACGTCGGCAGCGACCTGCAGATAGCTCGAGACCGGCAGCGTGAAGGTGCGCTGCTGACTGCCGTAGCTGACCGTCACCTCCGCCTCGGCGTCGAACGAGGAGCCGCTGCGCGCGCCCTCGGGCACGGCGATCGTGAACGGCAGCTCCGCACGCTCGCCCACCGCGACCGGGCCACCGGTCAGCGTCACCGGCGCCGTCAACCCCGGAATCGTGACCACGCCGGAGATCGAGTCGATCGCCGACAGGCCGGTGTTCTCGACGGTCACGACGCCCGCCGCGCTCTGACCGGGGCTCACCTTTCCCACCCGGGGGACGGCGACCTCGGCCGGCGGCCCGGCGACCGCGAAGACGTACGCGCCCGACTCGACCCGCACCACCGTGTCGCCGGTGGCGTCGTCGACCCGCACGTCGAGCACCCCCGGCGTCGACGCGCTCAACGGTGCCCCCGACTCCGACACGTCCCCCAGCTCGCCGGTCGGCAGGTGCACCTCGGCCACGGTGCCCTCGGGCACGGAGAGGTCCAGCGCGTAGGCGTGGGGATCGGTCGCGTCGATCGTCACCTCGATCATGCCGTTGACGCTGTGGACCGTGGCGTCGATGGTCTTCAACGAGCCGAGATCCGGGTTCACGACGAACTCGGCGAAGCCCGGGGTGAGCGGCCGGATGCCGGCTGCGTAGCGGCTCATCATGGTCAGCGGGCCGCCGGTCCAGGCGTGGTTGAACGTGCCTGCCGCATCCTGCTCGGGACCGGCGAAGAACTCCCACAGCGTCGAGTGGTCGGGGTCGTTGACCATCGGTGCGTAGCGGTCCTTCATCCGCGCGATCGCGTCGTCCGGGTAGCCCATCAGGTACAGCGCCTCCAGCACGTACTTGTCCATATAGGGGCTGGACTTCTTCACGTTGACGAGCACGTCGCGGATCTGCTCGTAGTGGGCCTCGTCCGCGAGGCCGGCGTACACGGCCAGGGCGTTGGCGCGGTCGTCGGCCCCGCCGTCCCCCGTGGACTCGTAGTAGCCCTTGCCGTCGACCCAGAACCTGTCGATGTTGTCCCTGATCGAGTCGGCGCGGCCTCGCATCCACGCGATCTGGGCGTCGTCGGACGGTACGCCGAGCGCGGCGGCCGACTTGAGCGTCGAGTTCAGCGCGATGTAGTACCAGAGCGTGTCGATCAGCCGCCCGTCCTCGCCGTAGCCCCAGTCGTGCCAGTGCCACGTCCCGCCGTGGTCGTGCTGCAGCAGCCCGTCGGCCGCCATGTTGTAGGTCCGCAGGTAGGCCACCGACGGCAGATAGGTCTCCTCGAGCGCCGTCGTGTCGCCGGAGTACTCGTAGAACATCCAGAAGCTCATCACCGCGGCCAGCGACTGTGCGGGGAGCTCCGAGAAGTCCGCCGCCGGAGCCTGGGTCGGGATCAGGTCGCCGTTGCGGAAGCCCATCAGGTTCGTGATGCCCTTGCGGGCGAGGTCGGCGGCGGCGGGATCGAGGGCGTAGAAGGCCTCCTCGAGCTCGTTCGTCGCGTCGCCCCACCACTGGGACCTCTCCCGGTCGGGGCAGTCCATGTAGGAGTCGCGCATCGTGACGTAGAGCGTGTCCCGCGCCATCGTCCACAGCTTGTTCAGGTACGCGTCGTCGGAGACGAAGGAGCCGTCGAACTCGGTGGCGTAGCCGGACAGGCGGTAGCCGATCTCCTCGACCTCCGCGCCGTCCTCCGCGGTGATGGTCAGCTTGTCGCCGTTCATCCAGATCAGGGACTCGTGGTCCTGGGCGCCGGCCCGGGTGACGTACTCACCTTGGACGGCCTGCTCGATCCCGCCGCCTCGGACGGTGGCGTGATCGGTCTTGAGGCCCACCGTCCTGCCGGCCTCCGTGGCCGCGCCGAGCCGCACATAGGGCGTGAGCTGATGGTTCACGGGCATCCGCACCTCGTACTCCGTGACCGCCCCCTGGGTGCGCACCGTGACCGCCGGGTCCGTGACCGCGAACGTGGTGACCTCGGCGTCGTACTTCAGCAACGGGATCGGCCGGTCGACGAAGTCGTTCCACGGTGCGCTTCCCTCGTTGCCGTGGGTGACCGCGTCCGGCCAGGCGGCATCGTCGAAGCCGGTCGTCCGCCAGTCCGCCCAGCCGGCGATCTCGGCCCCGGCGTCGTACCTCACGTTCGGTTCGGCCAGCCGGTAGTTGGTGTCGACCGACATCGCACCGTAGGCGTCGAGCTTCAGCGCCTTCCAGCTGTCGTTGGACCGCAGGTCGATGTCCTCCGCCTCGAAGAACAGTCCAGCCCGGCCCGAGTACGGCGCTGAGTACCCGCCACGGCCGTAGGAGACCGCGAGGACCGCGAGGGTGTTCTCGCCGGCCTTCAGGTGCGGCCGCAGGTCGACGTTGTCGACGTAGGAGTCCTCGCGGTCGGGGCCACGCTTCACGCCGCCCTCGAAGACGATCAGCTCCTCGTTCAGGTAAAGCCAGTACTTGGTCTCGACGGCGATCCGTGCGTTCACGGTGTCCGGCAGCGCGGCGAGGTCGTCGATCGTGAAGGTCCTGCGGAACGCCGTCCAGTTGTTCACCGAGGACGCGTCCGAGCTCCAGATCCAGTAGGCGTCGGTCGGCGAGTCGGGCACGGTGCAGACGTCGGTGATCTCCAGGCCCTGGTAGCCGGCCGCGGTGGCGCCGGCCGCACCGAGCGCCCGATCGTCGAAGTCGTCGGCGTAGAGGTAGGCGCCGGTGTCGAGGCGCCGGACGACCAGGTTGTCCAGCGTGCCGGTCTCGTCACCGGAGACTCGCACGCCGATGGAGCCGGAGGCCGGCAGCCAGGCGCGGGAGTACTCCGCATGCTTGATGCCGTCGATCCAGGCGGTGACCTGCTGGCCGCGCACCTCAATCTTGAAGTGGAAGGGAACGCCGGCCGCGAGCGTCTTGGCCGGCAGCGGGAAGCTGCCGTCCGCCGCCCAGCCGCCGTTCTCCAGCCGGAGCGGGTCGAGAGCGTTCCGGCCCGCCGAGAACTGGAGGGCGGGGCCGTTGCGAGCGTCCTGCCGGAAGGAGACCGCGAGCGTGTTCTGCGTCGTGGCGTCGCCCTCGAGCGAGTAGTCGGTCCATTCCGCCGCCGCGGCCGGCGCCAGGTGGCCGCCGGCGTAGGAGTCGGTGCCGGTGCCTCCGGTGGTCGGCAGCGACAGCTGAACGTCGCGGTTCACGCCGCTGCTCAGCGCCACCGCGCAGATCTTGCCTGGCGCGGCGTGCGCCGGCTGCGTCGTCGCGACGACGGGCAGGGCGAGCAGCACCAGCAGGGGTACGACGACGATCCGCCCGAGAGTGCCGCGCCAGGAAACGGGGCGAAGAGCAGGCATGGCGGTTCCTTTGTCTCTTTGAAACGTTGCAATCGGCTCAGGCTACGAAAGTGTGACCTACGTCTCAAGATCGTGTGGGGTGATGGCCGGATCCGGCCGCTCGCGCTCGCACGGCCGGGCCCCGTCGGGCGGTGCCCCGGACGCCGTGAGGGCGCGACGCGAGATCCTTGTGCCGTCGGCCGCGGCACGGGTTAACCTCCATCCGTCGGGTCCGCCGGGCGCATGGGGGCGCGGGGCGGGATCCGCAGGACGAGAGGTACGCGTGGACGCAGTGCTGGGTTGGCTCGGTGACTGGGCCGACCACGTCGACTGGTTCGCGTTCGTGTCGATCCCGTTCTTC
The DNA here is from genome assembly GCF_030929495.1 of Nocardioides sp. LHD-245. Lineage (GTDB taxonomy): Bacteria > Actinomycetota > Actinomycetes > Propionibacteriales > Nocardioidaceae > Nocardioides. Next base: position 254,696 of record NZ_JAVFWN010000003.1, read on the forward strand.
ACCGGGATCATCGGCTGGCTGATCAACTGGTCCGGGCTGTGGATGCTCTTCAAGCCGATCAACTTCTACGGAGTCCGGGTCCCGGGCCTGCGTGAGGTGGCCGGCGTCCTGCCGCGCAAGGTGCAGGAGATCCCCGGCTGGATGGACGGCGGTCTGGGCTGGCAGGGCATCGTGCCCGCCCGTGCCGCCAAGATGGGCAGCATCGCGGTCGACAAGGTCATCGCCAAGCTCGGCACCCCGGCGGAGTTCTACGCGCAGCTCGAGCCCGACCAGATAGCCGAGCACATCGTCAACGTCTTCCGTCCGGACCTGCCGGCGCTGGTCGACGACGTGATGATGCGCGAGCACCCGCGGCTGTGGCGCGACCTGCCCCGCCCCGTGCGCCAGGCCGTCATCGACCGGGTCCAGGCGCAGCTGCCGGGGGTCGTCAAGACGATCACCGACGAGATCGGCGTCCACATCAACCAGCTGCTCGACCCGAAGATCATGGTCATCGACCACTTCCGCAAGAACCCCGAGCTGGTGGTCCGGGTCTTCAAGGACGTCGGGCAGCGCGAGCTCAACCTGATGGTCGCCTTCGGCTTCATCTTCGGCTTCCTGCTCGGCATCCCGGTCGCGATCGTCGACCAGACCTGGCACATCTGGTGGCTGCTTCCGCTGCTCGGCATCGTCGTCGGCTGGACCACCAACCTGCTCGGCATGTGGCTGATCTTCGACCCGCCGGAGGCGAAGCGGATCCTCGGCATCAAGGTGCAGGGCCTGTTCCTGCGCCGACAGGACGAGTGCGCAGAGGTCTACGCCCGGATCATCGCCGAGGACGTGATCACGCTCGAGCGGATCGGCGACTTCCTGATGGACGGTCCTCGAGGGGACCGCACCCGGCAGATGATCGCGACCGCCATGCGCCCCGCGATCGACAAGGCCGCGGGCCCGCTGCGGGGCGCGGTCAACGTCGCGATGGGCGGCCGGAGGTACGACAGCATCAAGGACTCCTTCGCGAAGGAGGCGGTGGGCCGCACCATCACGCCCTTCCGCGACCCGGGCTTCAGCAAGCAGCAGTCCGAGAAGATCCGGGTCCTCATCGCGCGGCGCACCAAGGAGCTCCCGCCGAAGGACTTCGTCGAGATGATGCGCGCGGCGATCAAGGAGGACGAGTGGATGCTCTACGCCCACGGCGCGATCATGGGTGCCGCCGGCGGCTTCCTCCACCTGGGGATCTTCAATTGGGGTTGGCTCCCCGGCTTCCCGCCATCATGACCGGAAGGGTGACATGACCGAGGACCTCGACAAGGACGGCCTGCCGCGCCTGCCCGCGCTGACCGGGCCCGCGGTCGCGGAGTCGCTGCCGGGTCTGGCCCGGGTGGCCGGGTCGGCTGCGTTGCACACCGCCGGCTGGGGTCTGCGTACGACGACGCGCAACTGGATGCGGGTCGGCCGGGCCGTGACCAGCCGCGACGAGGCCGCCTCGCTCATCCGCGACGTCGGGTCGTACGTCGGCGCGCTCGGCGAGGTCGCCAAGCAGGTCTCCGACGGGGTGCCGGTCGCGACCGCCCTGTTGCGGGCCGGCGAGTCGCTCGGCGGCGCCGACCGTCCGCGCGAGGTCGTCGCCAGCCCGGTGGTCGACGGCCAGGTGCTCGGGTCCCGCCCCCAGTCGCTGCGCGAGCGCGGCAACGACCTGCTGCATCGCTCCCGTGACGTGTGGAGCAAGGACGACCGGCATCCGGCGTTCGACCGGATCCTCGACGAGCTCGCCCCCGACGAGGCACGGATCCTCGTGATGCTGCTGCGCGACGGCCCGCAGCCCTCGGTCGACGTCCGCACCGGCGGACCGATCGGCATGGTCAGCAGTCAGCTGATCGCGCCCGGGCTCAACATGATCGGCCCGCGGGCCGGCCTGCGCTACCTGGAGCAGGTGCCGTCCTACCTCAACAACCTGTTCCGGCTGGGCCTGGTCTGGTTCTCCCGCGAGGCGGTGCGCGATCACCTCGAGTACCAGGTGCTCGAGGCCCAGCCCGACGTGCTGGCCGCCATGCACTCGGTCAAGTTCGCCAAGGTGGTCCGTCGCAGCGTGCATCTCACGCCGTTCGGTGAGGAGTTCTGCAAGCTGGCCCTGGTCGACGAGGTGACCGCCGCGAGCGACGACCTCCCCGAGCACGAGGCGCCGCCAGAGATCGACGGCTGAGTTGGACGGTCTGACGGGTCGAGCGGGTCGAGCGGGTCGCTCAGCCGACGATGCGCCCGCCGCTGGCGAGCCACCACGCCGCCGCCTCCCGTACGGCGGCGGGCAGGTGCGCCGCGGAGGCCAGCGCGGCCAGCTCCGGCTGCTGGGCCATCCCGGCGGCGAACATCGCCTCGTACCCGATCTGGTCGTCGCGTGCCACGAGCCCGTGGAGCAGGTCGCTCGCCAGCGGGACACCGGCGAAGCCGCAGATGCTCAGGCCCGCCCCGCGTAGGACCGGGTCGTCGGAGGCCAGCCACGGCGCGGGATCGGCCGTGTCGAACGGGATCATCAGGTTGGCGAACGCGAAGGCGGCGCCGTGCCGGGTGACCTCGTCCGGGCCCTCCAGGGCGGAGCGGCAGACCAGCGCGCGGACGTCGTCGGCGAACGGTGAGGCGACCAGCAGGAACGACGACGTCGTCACGTGGGTGGCGCGGAAGTCGTAGAGCACCTCGAAGAGCAGCCGGGCGAGCATCGCCTCCCCGGCGCTGGTCTCCGCGATCTCGGCGGCCAGCGCCGCGGCATAGGTGAAGTGACGGTTGCGGCGGGTCCGGGTCCAGGCGGCGGCCCGCCGCGGCTCGACCAGCTCCGCGGCGAGGAGGCCGCGGACCGCCGTACGGAACTCGGGTGGGCAGCAGGCCAGGGTGGCGCTGAGGATCGGCTGTCGCAGGGGGTCGCCGACCGCCGCGTCGCACGCGGCGGCGAAGACGGGCACAAGGGGTGGCCAGTCGGCCCGACGCAGGCCGCCGACGCTGCGCATGTTCTGGATGCCCAGGCACGCGGCGCGTGCTATCACCCACGACTCGTGGGTGAGCAGCTCGCCGCACCAGGCGACGAGGTCGGGGGTCGGATACTCCGTCACGGCGCTCATCAGATCGGCCGGGCGCTGCATGCCGGGTTGCTCGACGGCCGCCCGGACGACCTCGGCGACCAGGTCGGCGTACGGGCTGCAGCGCAGCTTGCTCAGCGCCTCGTAGCGCAGCTGATAGCCGCGACCGGCCGAGCGGCCCACCTCGTCGACGAGACGGGCGAGGAGGGGGCGGATGGTGTGCGCGTCGGTGCCGAAGGGGGTGCGGACGTGGTACTCGGCGAACCGCAGCCAGTCGTGGGCGCTCGGCCCGTCGGACCGGACGGCGTCGACGGCGGCGGTGAAGCCGGCCAGCGTCGGATCCGGGGCGTACGGCTCGGTGTCGGCCGGGGCATAGGAGAAGGTCCGGCAGAGCACGTCGATGGGGGCGCGCAGCTGCCCGTGGGGCAGGCCGAGCGCCCGCTCGTACGCCGCGACCACGGTGCCGCTGCGCCGGCCCGTGGTCTCGACGCGGGACAGCGTCGCCGGCGAGAGCCGGGTGCCGTCGCCGGCGCGCCCCGCGAGCTCGCGCAGCGGCACTCCCGCCATCACCCGGCTGATGCGCAGCAGCCACCCGATCCGCGCCGCGATGTCGATCCTCGCCCCGGCGAGAGGGGTGGGGTCGTCGATCTCATCCGTGCGCCGAGCCACCCGGTCATGCTGGCACCGTCGGCGGGGCTCGGCGGTGGAAACGGATTGTTTCGCCCGGGGCCCGAGGCGAAACAATCCGCGGCCGGCTGTGGCGGCGTGCGACCGTCGTCCGAGCGCGGTCGGCCCTGGCGCCGGCGCGATGTGGGGTCGCGTCCTGCTCCGGGGACGAGGAGTGCGGCCCGGGTCGACCGCGACGACCCATGGTCGGTGGACGGGCCCGAGGCCTGTCCACCCACCACGTCCACTCTCGGGTCGGCTCGGCCCCGCCCGACGCTGCGGGGAGCTGCCGCTGGGCCCGTCCCGATGACTGTCGGGCCCGCGGCCAACGGCCCTCAGGATCGCGTCGGCGCTGGTAGATTCCGGCCATGAGGCGCGGGGTGTCGCTGCTGGGATCGGTCGCCACGTCGATCGTCCTCGGTGCCGCGCTGCTGTCCTCCGGGCAGCAGGCAGGCGCGACACCCTCCCGGCCGGGTCCGCTCAAGGTGTCGGTCGCGGACGCCTCCGCGACGGAGGTCGATGCCGGCACGAGCGCCCTCCGCTTCCGGATCAGGCTGTCGGCCAAGCCGCGTCAGCCGGTGCGGGTCGCCTATCGGACCCAGCCGGGGTCGGCCAGCGCGGCGGAGGACTTCGTCGCCACGACGGGGACCGTGCGGCTGACGCCGCGGCGGCCGTCCCGCGTGGTCACGATCGAGGTCGTCGGGGATGACCGGAGTGAGGGTCCCGAGCAGATGTACCTGAGCCTGGCGCGCGTGCGCGGGCCGGCTCAGCTGGGGGACGCGCTCGGCACCGGGCAGATCGCGGACGACGATCCTGTGGTGACCCCGGACGCCGGCCCGGCCTCCCTGACCGTCCTCACCTTCGGGAGTCCGGCCGGCTACGGACTGGTCAGGATCATGCCGGGGAACCTGGTCTGCAACAACGGCACGCGCAGGCCCTGCGTCTTCACCTTCGCGGCGGGCACGGAGGTGACGTTGACGGCCGATCCGAACAACACCGAGACCACCTTCACGGGCTGGTCCGGCGCCTGCCTGCCCGCTGGGACGAACCCGGTGTGCCGACTGACCGTGCGTGGCAGCATGGGCGCGATCGGGGGCTTCGCCGGGGAATAGCGGGTCGCGAGCCGCCCGCGCCGTCGGCGCCGCCCGGGTTTCGTTCCACCACAAAGTTGAGTGGAACAGACTAAGCTTTCCTGACGTTGGCGTAGTAACTCGTACCTCCCCCACGACACAGGAGAGACTCTGCACATGAGCCAATTCGGGGCCGACAAGTTCACCACGCGCAGCCGCGAGGCGATCGAGGCCGCCCAGCTCGCCGCGACCACGGCGGGCAACACCAGCGTCGAGCCGATCCACCTGCTCGTCGCCCTGCTGCTGCAGGAGGACGGGACCGCCGCCCACCTCGTCGCCAAGGCGGGCGTCGACGTCTCCTCGCTGGTCCATGCCTCGTCGACCGCCCGTGACAGCCTTCCCCGTGCCAGCGGCGCCACGGTCCAGCAGCCGGCCGGGTCGGCCGCGCTGACCCGGGTCCTCGCCTCCGCGCTCGACCTCGCCCGGTCCATGACCGACGAGTACGTCGCCACCGAGCACCTGCTCATCGGCCTCGCGACCGTCGAGTCGACCGCCCAGAAGGTGCTGGCCGACGCGGGCCTGTCGACCGACGTCCTGCGCGAGTCGCTCGCGGCGGTCCGCGGCAACCGCCGGGTCACCTCGCAGGACGCGGAGGCGACGTACGAGGCGCTGGAGAAGTACTCCGTCGACCTCACCACCGCGGCCGAGGAGGGCAAGCTCGACCCGGTGATCGGGCGGGACCAGGAGATCCGCCGGGTCATCCAGGTGCTGTCGCGCCGGACCAAGAACAACCCGGTCCTCATCGGCGAGCCCGGCGTCGGCAAGACCGCCGTCGTGGAGGGTCTGGCCCAGCGCGTGGTCGCCGGCGACGTCCCCGACTCGCTCAAGGGCAGGCGGGTCCTCTCGCTCGACCTGATGGGCATGGTCGCGGGAGCGAAGTACCGCGGCGAGTTCGAGGAGCGGCTCAAGGCCGTCCTCGACGAGATCAAGCAGTCCGAGGGCCGGGTCATCACGTTCATCGACGAGCTGCACACCGTCGTCGGCGCGGGTGCCGGCGGCGACTCGCAGATGGACGCGGGCAACATGCTCAAGCCGATGCTCGCGCGCGGTGAGCTGCACATGATCGGTGCCACCACCCTCGACGAGTACCGCGAGTCGATCGAGAAGGACCCCGCCCTGGAGCGCCGGTTCCAGCAGGTCTTCGTCGGGGAGCCGTCCGTCGAGGACACCATCCAGATCCTGCGCGGCATCCAGGAGAAGTACGAGGCGCACCACGGGGTGCGGATCACCGACGCCGCCCTGGTGGCGGCCGCGACGCTGTCCGACCGCTACATCACCGGTCGTCAGCTCCCCGACAAGGCGATCGACCTCGTCGACGAGGCGGCGTCCCGCCTGCGGATGGAGATCGAGTCCTCCCCGGAGGAGATCGACCAGCTCCGTCGTCAGGTCGACCGGCTGAAGATGGAGGAGTTCGCGCTCGCCAAGGACGTGTCATCGGCGGGGGACGACGCCTCCCGCGACCGGCTGGAGGTGCTGCGTGCCGACCTCGCCGACAAGGAGGAGGAGCTGCGCGGCCTGGAGATCCGCTGGGAGCGGGAGAAGTCGGAGCTCGAGGGCGAGGGCGCGCTGCGCCGGCAGCTCGACCAGCTCCGGAGCGATGCCGAGCGGCTGCAGCGCGAGGGTGACCTCGGCGGCGCCAGCGCGATCCTCTACGGCCAGATCCCCGCGCTGGAGCAGCAGATCAAGGCGGTCGAGGCCGCCGAGGACGCCGTCCTCCCGGGCGAGAAGCTGGTGGGCGAGGAGGTCGGCGCGACCCAGATCGCGGAGGTCGTCGAGGCCTGGACCGGCATCCCCACCGGCCGGCTGCTGCAGGGCGAGACCGCCAAGCTGCTCGACATGGAGCTCGCCATCGGCGCGCGGCTGATCGGGCAGGCCGATGCGGTGCGCGCGGTCAGCGACGCCGTACGCCGGGCTCGGGCCGGGATCTCCGACCCCAACCGGCCCACCGGGTCCTTCCTCTTCCTCGGTCCCACCGGCGTCGGCAAGACCGAGCTCGCCAAGTCACTGGCGGACTTCCTCTTCGACGACGACCGCGCGATCGTGCGCATCGACATGAGCGAGTACGCCGAGAAGCACTCGGTGGCCCGGCTCGTCGGTGCCCCTCCGGGCTACGTCGGCTACGACCAGGGCGGCCAGCTCACCGAGGCGGTGCGACGGCGCCCGTACTCCGTCGTGCTGCTCGACGAGGTCGAGAAGGCGCACCCCGAGGTGTTCGACGTGCTGCTGCAGGTGCTCGACGACGGACGCCTCACCGACGGCCAGGGCCGCACGGTCGACTTCCGCAACACGATCCTGATCCTCACCTCCAACCTGGGCTCGCAGTTCCTCGTCGACCCGGACATGGACCCGGTCGCGCAGAAGCAGGCCGTGATGGGTGTGGTGCGGCAGGCATTCAAGCCGGAGTTCCTCAACCGCCTCGACGAGATCGTCACCTTCGACGCGCTCTCGCGCGACGACCTCGCGCGGATCGTCGAGCTGCAGCTGCGGCTCCTCGAGGCGCGGCTCGCCGCGCGACGGATCACGCTGAGCGTCACCCCCGAGGCGCGGCGCTGGCTGGCCGACGTCGGCTACGACCCGGCGTACGGCGCCCGTCCGCTGCGCCGGCTCGTCCAGACCGCCATCGGCGATGCGCTCGCGCGGTTGCTGATCGGCGGCGAGGTCACCGACGGCGGGTCCGTCAGTGTCGACCGGGGCGAGGACGGGCTGGTGCTCACCACCGGCGGCTGACGGCGGGTGGCCACGGAGGCGCGGGAATCGCCGCTGAAGCGGCGATTCCCGCGCTTCTCGGCCTTTGCGACGGTCGACAAGCGCAAGAACCGGCCGAGAGGTACGCCGTGTGGGGCGGTCTGATGGAATGGACCCATGAGCGACGAGCAGCCCCGTCCGGGACAGGCGACGCTGGCCGGCGCCCTCATCATCGGGGGCTCGGTGTTCGTCGTCCTCGCCGCCTGGCAGCGGGTCTCCACCCTCCACACCCTGGAGGTGCAGGAGGAGCTCCAGCGGATCCTGACCGAGCCGATGACCGGCGACCTCGGCCTCAGCGTCGACGCGCTGGCGACGCTGATCCGGGTCCTGTGCCTGATCGGCGCGGGCGCCGCGACGGCCTCCACGATCCTCGGCATCCAGGTGTTCAAGCGCTCGGCGAGCGCGCGGATCGCGCTGACCGCGCTCTCGCCGCTGCTGTTCGTCGGCGGCCTCGCCACGGCCGGCTTCCTCGCGCCCATGGTGCTGGCCGGCATCGCGCTGCTCTGGCTGCAGCCCACCCGCGACTGGTACGCCGGCCGCCCGTGGATCCAGCGCTACGAGGAGCGCCGCGCCGCCCGGCTCGCGGGGGTGCGCCCGCCGAGCACGCCGCAGCAGCCGGCCGCGCCGCCGGCCGACCCGCCCACCACCCCGGCGGCGTCCGGGTGGCCCGCGCCGCCGGCCCCCACCGCGCCGCAGCCCGGCGCCCCGGTCCTGGCGGCCCCGGCGCCGCTGCCACCGGGCGGCCACCGCGCCGTCCGTCGCGGCGTGCGTCCCCGGGCGCTGGTCGCGGCCTGCTCGCTCACCTGGCTGACTGCGGGCCTCGTGGTGGTCGTGCTGGCGGTCCTCGCGGCGGTCCTGCCCTCGCAGAGCGAGGAGCTGTACGCCGAGATGCAGCGTCAGCAGCCGCAGATGCTTGAGGAGTCCCAGCTCGGCGAGCAGGACCTGGTCGCGATCCTCTACGTCCTCATCGCCGGGCTGGTCGTATGGACCCTCGCGGCGGCCGCGCTCGCCGGGCTGGCCCTCGTCGGCCAGAACTGGGCGCGGATCGCCCTCGCCGTCTCGGCCGCCACCGCTACCCTGCTCTCGCTCGCGCTGGCCCTCAGCGCCTGGCCGCTGGTCATGCTGGTCGCCGCCATGGCCGGCACGGTCTGGCTGCTGGTGCGGCCCGAGGTCGGGCGCTGGTACGCCGGACGCTGAGCCCGGGCCCACGGGCGGTCAGCGCCCCGGGCCGACGCCCGGGTCAGCGGGTCAGGTCGGCCGCCGCGAGGCGGCGTACCGCATCGGCGACGACCTCGGGGCGCTTGCAGAACGCCCAGCGGACCAGGTGGCGTCCGCTGCCCGGCGCGTCCGGGGCGTCGTAGAACACCTCCGAGGGAATCGCCACGACGCCGGCCCGCTCGGGCAGGGCGCGGCAGAAGTCGCCGCCGCTGGCCCAGCCCAGCTCGCCCACGTCGGTGGTGGCGAAGTAGGTGCCTTCCGGGACATGGGTGCTCAGGCCGGCGGCGCGCAGCCCGGTGACGAGCTGGTCGCGCCGCTCCTGGAGGTCGTGGGCCAGAGCCGTCGGGAAGGCGTCGCCGGCGTCGAGAGCCGCGGCCACGGCGGGCTGCAGGGGAGCGCCGGAGGTGAAGGTGAGCCACTGCTTGGCGGCTGTCACGGCCGCGACGAGCTCCGCCGGCCCGGTCGCCCAGCCGATCTTCCAGCCGGTGACCGACCAGGACTTCCCGGCGCTGGACAGGGTCAGCGTCCGCTCCGCCATGCCGGGCAGCGTGGAGATCGGCACGTGCCGGTGGTCGTCGAAGGTGAGGTGCTCGTAGACCTCGTCGGTCACCACGATCAGGTCGTGCTCGATCGCCACCCGGGCCACGGCGGCCAGCTCACCGGCGTCGAGCACCCGCCCGGTCGGGTTGTGCGGGGTGTTGAGCAGGATCAGCCTGGTCCGCGCGGACACCGCCGCCTCGAGCTCGGCCGGGTCGAGGCGGAAGTCCGGCGCGCGCAGGGTCACCGGGCGTCGTACGCCGCCGGCGAACTCGATCATCGCCGGGTAGGAGTCGTAGTACGGCTCGAGCACGACGACCTCGTCGCCCGGGTCGACGAGTCCGAGCAGGGCCCCGGCGATCGCCTCGGTGCAGCCGGTCGTGACCACGACCTCCCGGTCGGGGTCGAGCTCGATGCCGTAGTGCCGCCGCTGGTGCCGGGCGATCGCCCCGCGCAGCGCCGGGACACCGATGCCGGGGGCGTACTGGTTCGCCCCTTCGCGCAGCGCGGCGACGGCCGCGTCGATCAGCTCGGGCGGACCGTCGGTGTCGGGGAAGCCCTGGCCGAGGTTGACGGCGCCGGTCCGGGCGGCGAGGGCGGACATCTCGGCGAAGATGGTCGCGCCCATCCCGGTGATGCGCTGGGCGGCAGGGTGGTGCACGAGACCCGACCCTACTGCGAGAAGATCTCCCGGAGGTCGAGCTCGACCTCGTCGTGTCCCGGCACGGAGATCGTCGGTGCTCCTTCCATGATGACCCGAGACCGGGAGGGCGCCGAGCATGGCTGCGGGGCCTTCCGTCTGCCCGCGTCCTCCACCGGTCCCGCCAGGGCATAGCCTCGGGACCGTGACGACCACCGACACCGACCTCGCCGCCGACATCGACGCCACCTGCCGCCTCACGGGTGAGTTCGTGCTCCGGTCCGGCCAGGTGAGCAACGAGTACTTCGACAAGTACCTCTTCGAGGCCGACCCGCTGCTGCTCGCCCGGGTCGCGCGCGAGGTCGCGCAGCTGCTGCCGGGCGACGCCGAGGTGCTCGGCGGCCTGGAGATGGGCGGCATCCCGATCGCCACCGCGGTGAGCCAGCTCGTCGGCCTGCCGGTGGTGTTCGTCCGCAAGAGGGCCAAGGAGTACGGCACCGCCAAGCTGGCCGAGGGGCCGTCGTACGACGGTCGCAAGGTGGTGCTGATCGAGGACGTGATCACCACCGGCGGCGCGGTCCGCGACGCGACGAGCGCGCTGCGCGCGGGCGGTGCCGTGGTCGAGACCGTGGTCTGCGCGATCGACCGCAGCCCGGCCGGGGAGAACCCGCTCGCCGACGTCGACCTCGAGGTACGCGCGGTGCTGACCAAGGCGGAGCTGGACCGGGCCCGGCCCGCCGCCGGCCAGGCCTGATCCGCCCGACCCTGCCGGAGGGGCTCAGCCCTCGCTGGGCGCGCCGGCGATGTTGACCAGCCAGTCGACGCCGTACTTGTCCTGCAGCATGCCGAAGCTGTCGCCCCACGGCGCCTGCTCGAGCGGCTGGTGGACGGTGGCGCCGTCGGACAGGCCCTGCCACCAGGCGCGGAGGGTGTCTCCGTCCTCGGCGGGGCCGCTGATGCTGACCTGCTGGGTCTGCGGCTCGCCCGGGACGTGCGTCGGGTGGTCGGCGCCCATGAGGAGCACCGAGTCGGACACCGACAGGGCCGCGTGCATGACCCAGTCGACCTCGCCGTCCCTCTCGGCGACCTCCTGCGCGGTGCCGCCCATGTCGGCGAAGGTCATCACGGTGAGCTCGCCGCCGAGGACGGACTGGTAGAACTCCATCGCCTCGCGGGCCTGGCCGCGCCAGTTGATGTAGGGGTTGAGGTTGATGCTCATCGCTGCTCCCGGTGTCTGGTGGTGGACTCGATGCCGGGAAGACTGCCACCTCGAGATGAACTCATCGCTCCTCGGCGACAGAACCCTCCACGGCACCCTCGGTGGAGCTCGCGAGCTCCTTGCGGCGCTTGGCGGCGGGGCGCTTGTGGCGCCACCACTCCCACCCCAGCGGGACCGCGGAGAAGGCGAGGATCGCGAGCGTGACGTAGTCGATGTTCTCGCCCAGCGCCGGGATCGCGGCACCGAGGAAGTAGCCCAGCAGCGTGATGGAGACGACCCACAGGACGGCGCCGATCGCGCTCCAGGTGAAGAACCGGCGGCGCTCCATCATGGTGACGCCCGCGACGACGGTGATGTAGGTGCGCACGAACGGCACGAACCGGCCGATCACGAGGGCCTTGTTGCCGTGCTTGTCGAAGAAGGCGCTGGTGTTGTCGAAGTACTTCTTCTTCAGGATCCGGCCCTCGCGCTCGTAGAGCGGCGGGCCGAGCTTGCGGCCGATCTCGTAGCCCGCGACATTGCCGGCGAAGGCCGCGATGATGAGCAGCGCCATCGCGATGACCAGCTCGACCGGCTCGTTCGAGATCCCGACGACGGAGTAGCCGGTCTTGTTGCTGCCCGCGATGAACAGCCCGAGGGCGAACAGCAGCGTGTCGCCGGGCAGGAACGGGAAGAAGAGACCGCACTCGACGAAGACGATGCCGATCGCTATCCAGATGAACATGGTGCCGTACTCATGCTGCAGCCACTCGGGATCGAGCCACTTGATGCCGAGCAGCATCGGCACGACGAGCGGGGTCGCGACCAGCGAGTTCACGGCGCCACGCTACCCGTCACCGCCCAACGGGTTGGTCGATAGGGTCGGGTTCGTGGTCGAGGAGGAGCGGGCGCCGTACGACCCGATGCCCCACGGGCAGCCCGAGGTCGGGGTCGGTCCGTGGCCCGGACCGTGGCCCGAGGGGGCCGGCAGCGAGGTCTACGACGAGGCGCTGCTGCGTGACGGGGACCGGCGCAATGTCGTCGACCGCTACCGCTACTGGACGGTCGAGGCGATCGTCGCCGACCTCGATCAGCGCCGGCACGGCTTCCACGTCGCGATCGAGAACTGGCAGCACGACTTCAACATCGGCACCATCGTGCGCTCCGCCAACGCCTTCCTCGCCGCCGAGGTGCACATCGTCGGCAATCGTCGTTGGAACCGCCGCGGCGCGATGGTCACCGACCGCTACCAGCACGTCCGGCACCACCCCGGCGTCGCCGACCTCCACGCCTACCTGGCCGAGTCCGACGTCCCGCTGCTCGGCATCGACAACCTGCCCGGCTCCGACCACCTCGAGACGATGGTGCTGCCGGAGCGGGTCTGCTTCCTGTTCGGCCAGGAGGGCCCCGGGCTCTCGGAGGGCGCGCGGGAGGCGTGCGACGGGACCTTCTCCATCGCCCAGTTCGGCTCGACCCGGTCGATCAACGCCTCCGCCGCCGCGGCCATCGCCATGCACTCCTGGGTGCGCCAGCACGCCGACCTCGGCGGCGACGGGGCCTGGCGGGGCTGAGGCCGGGTCAGCCGGTCTCGACCTCCGCCAGCCGGCCCCGCAGCGCGGCCAGGCCGCGTGAGGTGTGGCTCTTGACCGTGCCCTCGGAGATGCCGAGCTCGGCGGCGACCTCGGCGACCGGGAGCCCGAGCCAGTGGCGCAGCAGTACGACGGCCCGCTGCTGGGCGGGCAGCTCCTGGAGCGCCGCGACGAGCGAGTCGCGGTCCTCGACACCGAGTCCGGGAGAGGCGGCGAGCTCGGGCAGGGTGTCGGTCGGGACCTCGCGTCGTACGGCGCGCCGGGACTCGTCGATGGCGGCGTTGAGCAGGATCTTGCGGACGTAGGCGTCCTCGGTCCCGTTGCGGGAGACCCGTGGCCAGGCGACGTAGAGCCGGACCAGCGCGGTCTGCACGAGATCGTCGGCGCGGTGCCAGTCGCCGCACATGCCGTAGGCGATCCGGCGCAGCTGGTCGCGACGGACGGTGGCGAACTCGACGTACGCCGCCTCGCGCTGGGTGCGCCTCACCGGCCGGTCCGGAGGAAGTCGACGAAGCCGGTCATCGTGCCGCGCCCCGCGGTCGGCGGGTAGTCGGTCTCGACGGTCAGCAGGGTCAGGTCGTCGACCTGGTGGGCCACACCCCACACCTGCTCGGAGCCGACCCGCAGCCGGACCGGCACGCCACCGGAGAGGAAGGGCAGCGGGTCGCCCTGGCGCATCAGCCGCACGCCGTACCGGGCCTCGAGCCGGCCGTCGTCGCCGAAGGCGACGAGCTGGTCGGTGGATCCGGTGAAGAGCAGGTCCGCCTGGTAGGCGACCCAGCTGTCCAGGTCGGGGAAGACGCCGCTCGCCTCGGGATCGGCGACCCCGCTGCCGCTCTGGGAGGCGCTGCTGCCGTCGTCCTCGGCCCCGGCCTTGTAGAGCATGGTCCAGACGACCTGGTCACCGTTGCGGACGGCGAGTGCGATCGACGCGACGATGCGGGAGTCGTCGTCGAGCTCACTGCCGGTGATCGGCTCGTTGACGCGGTCGACCACGGTCCAGCCGCGCTGCACGAGCGTGTCACCCGTCTGGGCGTCGTACCCGACGGGGAAGTCGGCGGATAGGTCGCCGGTCGCGTGGAGGTCGTCGGTGCGGATCCCCTCGGCCGCCGCGACCTGGAGCGTCCGGTCCTCGCGGTGCTCGCCCGACGGGCCGGTCGCGGCCCACAGGGTGCCGCCCGCGACGAGCGCGAGGGTCAGGGCCGCTCCGCCCCGGGCCAGCCGGCGGCGGCGTACGGCGCGGCGGCCGGCGCCGATCGTCGTGCCGATCTCGAAGGTCGCGGGCGGGGTACGCGGCTCACCGAGGGCCGTCTGAAGCCGGTCGCTGATGTCCTGCACGGGTCCTCCGGGGGTCGGAACGATTCACTCAACCACGGATACGCACGCCGATCCCGATCGGTTGTCACGGTAGGTTGAGACGGACGTAACCGGACCCCGCGCAGGAGCCAGCCAGCATGCCTATCGCCACCCCTGAGAAGTACGCCGAGATGCTCGACGCCGCGAAGGCCGGCGCGTTCGCCTTCCCGGCCATCAACGTGACGTCCTCGCAGACGCTCAACGCGGCGCTCAAGGGCTTCGCCGACGCTGGCTCCGACGGCATCGTGCAGGTGTCGACCGGCGGGGCGGAGTATCTCTCCGGTCCGTCCGTGAAGGACATGGTCACCGGGTCCGCCGCCTTCGCCGCGTACGCCGCCGAGGTCGCGAAGAACTACCCGGTCAACATCGCCCTGCACACCGACCACTGCCCGAAGGACAAGCTCGACGGCTTCGTCCGCCCGCTGCTCGCGATCTCCGCCGAGCGCGTGGGTCGGGGCGAGGCGCCGCTGTTCCAGTCGCACATGTGGGACGGCTCCGCCGTACCGCTCGACGAGAACCTGCAGATCGCCGAGGAGCTGCTTGCCAAGGCGGCTGCGGCGCGGATCATCCTCGAGATCGAGGTCGGTGTCGTCGGCGGCGAGGAGGACGGCATCGTCGGGGCGATCGACGAGAAGCTCTACACGACGGCCGAGGACGCGCTGGCCACCGTGCGCGCGCTCGGGGTGGGGGAGAAGGGCCGCTACCTGACGGCTCTCACCTTCGGCAACGTCCACGGCGTCTACAAGCCGGGCAACGTCAAGCTCCGCCCCGAGATCCTGCGCGACGCGCAGGCCGCCGTCGTCGCCGAGCTCGGTCTCGCGGCGGACGCGAAGCCGTTCGACCTCGTCTTCCACGGCGGCTCCGGGTCCAGCGCGGAGGAGATCGCCGCCGCGGTCGACTACGGCGTGGTGAAGATGAACGTCGACACCGACACGCAGTACGCCTTCACCCGTCCCGCCGCCGACCACATGCTGCGCAACTACGACGGCGTGCTGAAGGTCGACGGCGAGGTCGGCGACAAGAAGGCCTACGACCCGCGCGCCTGGGGCAAGGCCGCCGAGGCCGGCATGGCCGCCCGCGTCGTCGAGGCCGCCGAGAACCTGCGCTCGGCCGGCAAGACCGTCGGGTGACGCAGACGCTTCCCACCGCCGCTGACGTCGACCGGGCGGCCGCCCTGCTGGGCGCGGTGATCCCGCCGACCCCGTTGCAGCGCGCCGACCGGCTCTCGGCCCTCACCGGGTTCGACGTCTGGCTCAAGCGCGAGGACCTGACCCCGGTCCGCTCGTACAAGGCGCGTGGCGCCTACACCGTGCTCGCGGGTCTCACCGAGGAGGAGCGCTCGCGCGGCGTGACCTGCGCGAGCGCCGGCAACCACGCCCAGGGCGTCGCCTTCGCCTGCGCCCGGGCAGGCGTGCACGCGACGATCTTCCTGCCGCGCACGACCCCGCGTCAGAAGCGGGACCGGGTCGCCGCCCTCGGCGGCGACCAGGTGGAGGTCGTCATCGCCGGCGAGGCGTACGACGACGCGGCGGTCGCGGCCGCCGACTTCGCAGCGGCCTCCGGGGCCACGGTGGTCCCGGCCTTCGACCACGCCGGGATCGTCGCCGGCCAGGGCACCGTGGCCGCCGAGATCCTGGCCCAGTCGGCCGAGCTCGGCTGGCAGCCCGACGCGCTGGTGCTCCCCGTGGGCGGTGCCGGGCTGATCGCCGGCTGCCTCACCGTGCTCGGGGAGCGGCTCCCCGGCGTACGCGTCGTCGCCGCCGAGCCGGCGGGCGCCGCCTCGCTGGCCGCGGCACTCGACGCCGGCGGTCCGGTCGAGCTCGACACCGTCGACCCGTTCGTCGACGGCGCCGCGGTGCGCCGGGTCGGCGACCTGACCTACCGGGCCGTCGCCGGGGCGGGCGCTCTGGTCGACCTGTCGATCGCGGCCGTGCCCGAGGGGCTGATCTGCGTGGAGATGCTCGACCTCTACCAGGTCGACGGCATCATCGCCGAGCCCGCCGGTGCCCTGGCCCCCGCGGCCCTGCGCCTGCCGGCCGCCGACCCGGTCCTGGCGGGCCTCGCCCCCGGCTCCAGGGTCGTCGTGGTGGTCTCCGGCGGCAACAACGACGTCTCGCGCTACGCCGACATCGTCGAGCGGGCGTTGGTCCACGAGGGGCTCAAGCACTACTTCCTCGTCGAGTTCCCCCAGGAGCCGGGCGCGCTGCGCCGGTTCCTCGACGACGTGCTCGGTCCCGACGACGACATCACCCTCTTCGAGTACACCAAGCGCAACAGCCGGGAGACCGGCCCCGCGCTGGTCGGCATCGAGATGCAGTCGCCCGACGACCTCGCCGGGCTGCTGGCCCGGATGGAGGAGTCGCGGCTGCGGGTCGAGAAGGTCCCACCGGACAGCCCGCTGTTCGGGTTCGTGCTCTCCTGAGGCGTTGTAGACCCGATCGTCTACAGGAGCTACGCTGGGGGGATGAGCGACACGACGACGATCCGGGTCAGCCGCGCCACCCGCGACGCGCTCAACGACCTGGCCGCTCGGCGCGGCGAGACCGTGATCGACTCCGTCTCCCGTGCCGTGCGGTTGCTCGAACAAGAGGTGATCGGAGCCGACCTCGCCGCGCCACTGCGCGACGACGAGATCGCCTGGCTCGATGCTGACGCCGGGTGACGTCGTCGAGCTGGATCTCGGCACTCCCGCGGGAGCCGAGGCGGGTCTGCGCAGGCCCGCCGTCGTGATCACCGCCGAGCGCATCCTCCGGGGTGGGCCGAACGTCATCCAGGTGGTCCCCCTCACCCGTGCGATCCGTGATAGTGGCTCCGAGGTCGCCGTCGAGCCTGATGAGCACAACGGGCTCATCGCGGTGTCCGCCGCGCAGTGCCAGCACCTCCGCTCCGTCGCTACGTCGCGCGTGGGGGCGCGCGTCGGCAATGTCGGTCCGGTCGTGCTTCGGCAGATCCGGGACGTCGTGGCGACCATCAACGACGCCTGAGAGCGTCCGTCGGGTGAGCCCTTGCTTTCCCCGGGTTCAGTGCGTCGCGAAGCCCTCGTGCCGGGGCTTCTCGTAGAACATCACCGCGACTAGGCCGACGACATAGACCAGGGCGGGCAGCCACAGGGACTGCTGCATCGCCCGGCTGAACAGCTCGGCCACCTGCGGATCGGGGATCCGGGCCGCGCCGGCCTCGCCGTGGGCGGCGGAGCCGGGCAGGTAGTGCGCCAGCCGGCTGTCCATGATCACGGCGATCGCGGCGGCGCCGAGCACCGAGCCGACCTGACGGGTGGCGTTGTAGACGCCGGCTCCGGCTCCGGCCTGGTGCATCGGCAGGTTGCGGTTGGCGGTGGTCGCGGTCGGGGCCCAGATGAAGGCGTTCCCGACGCCGATCAGGGCCATCGGGACGGCGAGCTCCCACACGGGGACCCCGGGCTCGAGACGCCAGATGAGCGCGAGGAAGCCGACCAGGCTGGCCGCGAAGCCGAAGCCCAGCACCCGGCGCGGGTGCTGGCGGTCCGAGAGGCGGCCGACCAGCCGCGCGAGCAGGATCGACATCACCGCCATCGGGAGCATCAGCAGCGCCGCCTGGGTCGGCGAGTAGCCGCGCACGGCCTGGGCGTAGAGCATGAGGGGGAAGCCGAAGGACGCGGCGATGGCGCCCATGCAGGTGATGGCGATCGTGGACACCGAGAAGTTGCGGTCGCGGAACAGGTCGAGCGGCACCAGTGGCTCGGCGCGGTTGAGCCGCTGCCACACGATGAAGGCGACCAGGACGACGCTGCCGCCGGCGATCATCGCGATGATCCAGCTCGCCCAGTCCTTCTGATGGCCCTCCTGGATGCCGAAGCAGAGCAGGAACATCGCCCCGCCGGACAGGGCCACCCCGATCCAGTCGAACCGGTGCGCATGGGTGGGCAGGGCCGGCACCAGCCGCCACGCCATCACGAAGGCGAGGAGACCGACCGGCAGGTTGACGAAGAAGATCCACTCCCAGCCCAGGCCGTCGGTCAGCACGCCGCCGAGCAGGGGGCCGACGACCATCGCCACACCGGCGGTGGCGCCCCAGACCGCCATCGCGCTGCCGCGCTGCGCCGGCGGGAAGATGCGGGTGATGATCGCCATCGTCTGGGGTGTCATCAGCGAGGCGCCGAGGCCCTGCACGACCCGCGCCACGATGAGTGCCTCGACGGTCGTCGTCAGACCGCAGGCCAGCGAGGCGAGGGTGAAGACCGTGAGACCGATGAGGTAGAGGTACTTCGCGCCGTAGCGGTCGCCGAGTCGTCCGGTGATGAGCACCGGGACGGCGTAGGCCAGCATGTAGGCGCTGGAGACCCACACGACGTCGTTGACCGACGCGTCGAGGTCCTCGATCAGGGTCGGCGTCGCCACGGTGACGATCGTGAGGTCGACCAGGATCATGAAGAACCCGAGGACCAGGGCCCACAGCGCGGGCCAGGGGTTGGTCGTCGCCTGTCCGGGAGCTGACGAGGCGACGGGTCCGGGAGCGTTGCTGGTCACGAACACCAGTCAACACCCGAACGCCGACAGGTCTTGCCCGCCGGTCAGCATGTGTCGAGGGCTGGTCCTAGCGTGCCGACCATGACTCGGGACAGTGACGTCGAGATCGACGGCTATGCGGATCTGCTGGCCGACCTCAAGGCCAGGGTGCGGGGGACCCAGGTGCGCGCGGCGCGCGCCGCCAACGCCGAGGTGCTCCGGCTCTACTGGTCGATCGGCCGCGACATCCTCCGTCGCCAGCAGACGAACGGGTGGGGGAGCAAGGTCGTCACCCGACTGGCGGCGGACCTCCAGCGTGAGTTCCCCGACCAGCGTGGTTGGTCGCGGCGGAACCTTCTGTACATGCGGAAGGCCGCAGAGGTCTGGCCGACCGAGGTCGAGTTCGTGCAACAAGCCGTTGCACGATTGCCCTGGGGCCACGTCACGGTCCTCTTGAGCCGGCTCGATAGCCGCGAGGACCGCGACTGGTACGCCGCCCGAGCAGCCGAGGAGGGTTGGTCGCGCGGAGTCCTGGAGCACCAGATCAAGGTCGGTCTCCGAGGCGCCGTGGGGTCTGCGCCGTCGAACTTTCCGGCGGTGCTCGACGCGCCGGACTCGGACCTGGCTCAGCAACTGGTCAAGGACCCCTAGGTGTTCGAGCACCTGGCACTGGTCGAGAAGACCGACGAGCGCAACGTCGAGCAGGCACTCATGGACCGCCTCCAGGACACCATGCTGGAGTTCGGCCGCGGCATGGCCTTCGTCGGCAGGCAGGTCCGTCTCACCGTGCCTGACGACCGCAGCGATGAGGTCGACGAGTTCTACGTGGACCTGCTGTTCTTCTCCACCGAGCAATTGCGCTACGTGGTGGTCGAGCTCAAAGTGGGCAAGCTCGAGCCCGCGCACGTCGGCCAACTCGGGACGTACGTCGCCATCGTCGACGACCAGTACCGGCGGTCGCGGATCCACGCCCCGACGGTCGGCATCCTGCTCTGCACCGGGAAGAGCGGCCCGACCGTCCGTTACGCGCTGGCCTCCGCTGCCGCGCCGTTGGCGGTCGCGGACTACTTCGGACTTCCCGATGATGCACGGGCGGCACTGCCAAGAGCGGGCGAGCTCGAGGCTGTGCTGGTGGACGAGCTCTCGGACGGTCAGGGACGGCCGAGAGGGCCTGCGCAAGAATGGACGCCATGAGCATCACACCCGGTGCCGACCTGATGGCCGGCCCTCCTCCCACGCACCTGCCCGTCGACCCCGCCGAGGCTCTGCTCGCCGAGGGCCGGGAGCCGGTCGACGTGGTGCGCCGGCTCCCGTCGTCGCCGCTGGCCTGGGCCACCCTCGCCGAGCAGGCCCGCGACGGTGGCGTCGACGACGTCACCGTCTACGCCTACGCCCGGGTCGGCTACCACCGTTCGCTCGACATGCTCCGCCGCAACGGCTGGAAGGGACACGGTCCGGTCCCGTGGGAGCACGAGCCCAACCGCGGCTTCCTGCGCGCCCTCGCCCTGCTCGCGCTGAGCGCGCGCGCGATCGGCGAGACCGACGAGTGGGAGCGTTGCGCCACGTTCCTGCGCGACTCCAGCCCGACGGCGTACGACGCGCTGCTCGGCTGAGCGAGGTACCTCGATGGCGGGAGACCTGCCGCGCCTGGGGCCCCGGGTGTGGTGGGTCTACCTCGCGGTCGACACCCCCAAGACGGTCGGTCAGCTCGCCGCGGACGCCGGCATCGCGCCGGACTCGATCCGCGGCCACCTGCGCAAGCTCGAGCGGGCCGGCCTGGTGCGGGTGAGCACGGAGCCGGGCGCGGAGCCGATGTGGGTGCAGGAGCGTGAGCTCGACCCGGCGACCCGCTACCGGATCGTGGGCCGGGTCGAGCGCGGCCGGCTGCGCCAGCCGGACGACGCCGTCGCACCCGAGCACCCGCGCCCGCGGCGCTGGTGGTGGCCGTGGCCGCGGCGGGGTGCGGCTCGCCGCTGAGCCGGGCTGTTCAGGAGCGGAGGGCGAGGTAGGCGGCCGCGACCAGCAGGATCAGGCCGAGGGCCGCCGCGATCGGCAGGTCGCTCGCCCGGGAGGCACGGTGCGCCCGGGTGGCCGCCGGTCGCTCGCCGGCGGGGACGGGCTCGGTCGAGCGGTGCTTGTGGGTCAGCTGGGTGGTCCGCATGGGATCTCCTTCTCCGAGACTTCACCTGACCGGACGGGATCCGGGGGCGTTCATCACGCGGATTTCGGAGATTTCCCGCAGGCGGGCCTCAGGGGACGAGCAGCGAGCGCACCTTGTCGTGGCCGAGGGCGGCGAACAGCGTGGGCAGCCGGGGGCCGCGCTCGGCGGCGACCAGGAGCTCGTAGAGCAGCTTGAAGAAGGCCTTCTGGTCGGCCTTCACCTCGTCGGTGGGCGCATCGGCCAGGGTGAGCCCCCGCGCGATCTTGGGCACGCCGTAGATCACCGTGGTGAGCATGTCGAGCTGGTCGTCGGCCCCGTAGGCCGCGGCGAGACGCTTGACCAGGAGTCCGATCCAGAGCGACTCCTGGTCCGACAGCGACCCCAGCCGCTGGGCGTCGATGCTGTCGCGGACGGTGGTGCGGTCCTCGGGGTCGACGTACGACTCGATCCAGGTCGCCGCCTTCGACAGCCGCGGCTCCAGGTCGGCCTCGCTCGCGCCGACCGTGCGAGCGGTGATCTCGCGCGAGCCGGCGGTGACGTCGGCCACCGACGACAGCATCCGGAACGGTACGACGACCGCCGGGGTCGGCAGCGTCCCGGCCGTCGACGTCGCGGAGGCCCGCTCCCAGGCGAGCACGGCGGCGTCGCGCTTCTCCGGGACCGCGGCCTTCTTGGTGAGGGCGTCCCACTCGTCATAGAGCCGCAGCACCTCCTGGCCGAAGTCGACGTTGAAGGCCTGCTTCGGCTGGCGGCGGGCGTAGAGCCAGCGCAGGATCGGGGCCTCCAGGATCCGCAGTGCCTCGGCCGCGGTCGGCACGCCGCCCTTGGAGGACGACATCTTCGGCATGCCGGCCACGCCGACGAAGGAGTAGCCGACGAAGGACGGCGCGGAGCCGCCGAAGATCGGGCCGACGAGCTCCTTGCCGACGGTGTACGACGAGCCGGGGGAGGCGTGGTCGACCCCGCCGGGCTCGAAGTGGACCCCTTCGAAGGTCCAGCGCATCGGCCAGTCGACCTTCCAGACCAGCTTGCCCTCGTCCTGGGTGGCGACGTTGGTGACATAGGAGTCGCCGCACACGTCGCAGGTGTAGGCGAGGTCGGTGGTGGCGTCGTCGTACGACGTCAGGGTGACCGTGTCGCGACCGCAGCCGCGGCAGTAGGGCTTGTAGGGGAAGCGCGCGAGGTCCTCGGTCGAGCCGTGCTCCGACTCCTCCTCCGCGGAGGTCTCCCCGGCTCCCTCCACCCCGTCGGCCTTCTTGGTGCGGAAGCGGGACATCACCGTCTCGATCTTGCCGCGCTTGCGGATCGCGGTGAGCACCTGCTCGCGGTAGGCGCCGGAGCGGTACATCGCGGTCTGGTCGACCTCGACCATGTCGCAGCCCATCTCGACGAGCGCGGCGCGCAGCGGCGCCTTGTAGCGCTCGCCCCAGTTGGCGAACTCGCCCGTCGGGTCGGGGACGGCGGACAGCGGGCGGCCGATGTGCTCGTTCCAGGCGGTGTCGATGCCGGCGGGCACCTTGCGGAACCGGTCGTAGTCGTCCCAGCTGTGCAGATGGCGCACGGCGATGCCGCGGCGGCGGATCTCCTCGGCCACGAAGTGCACGGTGAGGAACTCGCGCAGGTTGCCGAGGTGAATCGGGCCGGACGGGCTGATCCCGGACGCGCAGGTGACCAGCTCCGGCAGCGTTCCGCTTCCCCCGGATCGGGCATGGACCTGCTCGGCGTGCCGCAGCGCCAGGTCGGCGGTCCGGGTCACCCAGTCGATGGGGTCCTGCTGCTGGTCGCCCTGCTGGTTGCGCTGTCCTCGTGCCACGACAGGCAAGCCTATTGCGCTAAACGCAATAACTTACAAAGCCCTGGCGGGGACCACCATCGCGTACGCCGCCGGCAGCACCCGCCACGCGCGCTCGGTCACCGGCCCGTCGATCTCGCCGTCGCTGTTGCAGTCGAAGGCGTCGCCGCTCACCCGGACCGTGCGCCCCCGCACGATGCGGACGTCGCCGTGCTCCTCGTGCCGCGCGAAGGGCAGCCGGACCAGATAGCCGAGGCGCGCCAGCGGGCTCGCCGGGGTGGCGATCAGCACGTCCACCTCACCGTCGTGGGGCTCCGCGTCCGGGGTGAGCTCGGTGCCGCCGCCCACGGAGGCGCCGTTGCCGACGGCGACCATGAGCACGGGCCGGCCGGCGTCCGCGACCACGGCGCCGTCGACCTCGACCCGCAGCCGCAGGCTGGGCGGATTGAGCGCGGTCTGCAGGGCGCCGATCGGATAGCCGATCCGGCCCAGCCGCGCCTTCCAGCGGGCGCCGCGCTTCCCGGCCTCCGCGCCGGCGCCGAGGTGGACGCTGTTGACGGTGACCTGACCGGCCTCGTCGACGACGAGGTCGGTGGGGCGGCGTGTGCCGGTCAGGACGACCCGAGCCGCGGCGACCGGTTCCAGCGGCAGGTCGAGGGTGCGCGCGAAGTCGTTGCCGGTGCCGAGGGGGATCAGTGCGAGCGTCCGCGCGGACAGGTCCCCCCGCGTGTGCAGCGCCTGGACCACCGCATGGATGCTGCCGTCGCCGCCCGCCACCACGATCGTCCGTTCGCCGGCCGCGGCCAGCACGTCGTCGAGCTCCTCGGGGGACGAGGTGCCGCGGACGTCGACCTCGGCGCTCTCGCGGAGGACCGCCAGCGCGGCGTCGACCGCCTCCTGGTCCGCCGTCCCGGCGTCACTGTTGGTGATCAGCAGCAGGGGAGGGGTGGCCACGCAGCCACACTACGGGCAGCACGGCCGCCACGACCGTGACCGCCGCGCAGGCGCCGGCGATCGCGAGCAGGCTCGCCCACGGCACCGTCAGCGGTACGTCGTCGAGGCCGGCCGTCATCGGCGCACGGAGCAGCGCGGCGACGGTCACGGTGACCAGGGCGCCGAGCAGCAGGGCCGCGGTCGCGACCATCGCGGACTCGGCGAGCACCATCCGGCGCACCTGGGCGGCGGTGGCGCCGACCAGCCGGGTCACCGAGAACTCCCGGCGCCGCTGGAGACTGCCCATGAGCAGGGTGTTGGCGATCGCGATCCCGGCGTAGAGCCCGGTGGGGCCGAGGATCGCGACGAGCCCGACCTGGTTCTGGTCGCGCTGGGCCCGGTCGATGCGGGTGATCCACTGCTCGGCGGTCAGCACCTCGCCGGTGCCGGTGCCGGTTCCGGTGCTGGTTCTGGTCAGCAGGCTGCGCAGCGCGGCGGCGTCGGTGCCGGGCGCGGGCAGCACGAACCAGGTGCCGGTCGGCCGCGCGCCGTGGGCGCGGGCCAGCTTCCGCGGGAGCAGCAGGTCGTCGTGCAGGGTGGCGGCGTCCTCGACGACGGCGACCACGCGCAGCCGCATCCGGGCGCCGTCGGGGAAGCGCACCCGCACCTGCGACCCGAGCCCGAAGCCCGCGTCGAACACGGCGGAGCGGCTGATCGCCATGGTGCGTCCGGTCAGCCGCGACAGGTCGCCGGCGTGGGTGCGGATGCCACGCGTGGCCACGGCGGTCGCGGGATCGATCCCCTCGGCCGTCCAGTCGCTCGCCAGCTCGCCCCCGGTCGCCACGGCCACGACATTGCGGCCGTCGACCACGGCGCCGGCCGGTGCCGTGGGGGCTGTCGTCGTGCCGGTGACGACGACCGGGGCGGCGAGCTGCTGGCGGGTGATGCCCTGGTCCCAGTCCGCCGCGAAGCTCAGGCTGAGGATCAGCGAGCCCGCGATCGCGGAGATCGCCAGCACCGGCGCGGCGAGCGAGGTGGTCCGCCGGGCCTGGTTGCCCACGTTCGCGCGGGCCAGCCCGAGCACGGGGTGCTCCCGCACGGGTGCGGTCAGCGTCCGCACGAGCAGGGGGAGCAGGACCGGCCCCCAGCAGACCAGGCCGACGACGACCAGCTCCGGCACGAAGATCGAGAGCAGCAGGGCCAGGACCGGGTCGCCCGCCCGGATCCCGACCAGCATCAGTCCCGCGCCGACCAGGCACAGCGTGCCGACGACGCCGCGGAGCACGCCGATCCGGCGGCCGGTGTCGGTCGCCTCCTGCAGTGCCTGCGCGGGTGGCACCTTGGCCGCCCGCCGGGCCGCGGCCCACGCGCCGAGCAGCGCGACGCCGACGCCGCAGCCGGCCGAGATCACCAGGGGCAGCACGTCCCAGGTGAGGGGGACCCGCTCGGGCGTCACGCCCTGGGCGGCGAGCAGGACGGCCAGCGCCAGGGCGACCAGCCGGCCCAGGACCGCGCCCGTGACCGCCGCCAGGACGGCGACCACGAGGGCCTCGACCCGCACCTGGCGTCGTACCTGGCGCGGGGCGGCGCCGACCAGCCGCAGCAGGCCGAGCTCGCGTCGCCGCGCGGTCACCGCGAACGAGAACGTGCTCGACACGACGAAGATCGCCATGAACCCGGCGAAGCCGGCCATCACGCCCAACAGGGAGAGGGCGTCCTGGACCTCCGGGCCCTGGTCGCCGATCGAGACGGTCAGCAGGACCACGCCGGCGATGAGCGCCACCCCGAGCGCGACGGCGACGAAGGAGCCGGCGTAGAGCGCCCGGTGCTGGCGTACCGAGCTCAGCCCGAGGTGGATCGACGGGGGCATCACCGCTCCAGCTCGCTCATCGCGGCGGCGATCTGGGCCGCGGTGCCGCGGGCGAGGTGGCCGACGACGAGGCCGTCCTCGAGGAAGAGCACGCTGTCGGCGTACGACGCGGCGAGCGGGTCGTGGGTCACCATCACCACCGTGAGCCCCTCGGCGTCGACGGTCGAGCGGAGCAGCTCCAGCACCTGGCGGCCGGTGGTGCGGTCGAGCGCGCCGGTCGGCTCGTCGGCGTACACGACCTGCGGGCGGGTCACCAGGGCGCGGGCGATGGCGACCCGCTGCTGCTGGCCGCCCGACAGCTCGGCGGGCCGGCGGCGCTGGTGCGCCTCCAGCCCGACCCGCGCCAGCGCGCCAGCCACCTCGGCGCGGGCGGGACGGCGGCCCGCGAGCCGGGCGGGCAGTGCCACGTTGTCGTACGACGTGAGCGCGGGCAGCAGGTTGTAGGCCTGGAAGACGAAGCCCATCGCGCTGCGGCGCAGCCGGGTCAGCGCCGCCTCGTCGAGCCGGCCCAGGTCGTGGCCGGCGACGAGGACCCGGCCCGCCGTGGGCCGGTCCAGCCCCGCGGCGCACTGCAGGAGGGTGGACTTGCCGGAGCCCGACGGGCCCATGATCGCGGTGAAGCTGCCGGGCGCGAAGGCATGGGTGACGCCGCGCAGCGCGTCCACCCGGCCGGCCCGGGAGCCGTAGCTGCGGGTGACGCCGTCGAGGACGATCGCGGGCGGGGCGAGGGTCGCGGTGCTCATGACGACGAGCCAACCGCGCGGCGGCCGTCCGCGCCCTGGCCCGCGCGCGAGAGCGGGGGTAGCGCCGGCGCCACCCGCGGCCGGGCGCCAGGCCCCCTCCGGGCGGACCCGCGGATCCCTACGCTGGGCGCATGTCCCGCCCGGAGTCCGCCTGGAGTGCGCTGCGCGGCAACCCGGTGCGGTTCCTGCTGTCGTCGTGGCCGTGGCGCTCGCTCGCCTACCTGGCGAGCACGGCCGTCGTCGGCCTCGCGCTCCTGGTCGTCCTCCTCGGCCTGCTGTTCGCCGGTGCGCTCACGGCGGTCGTGGTGGTCGGCTTCCTCCTCATCGGCGCCATCCCGCTCGTCGCGGTCGCCGTGCTGGCGCTGGAACGGCGCCGGATCCGGCTGATGCAGCCGGGCGCCGTACCGCTGGGGGAGCCGCGCCCGCCCGTCGCCGGCGGCCCGCGGGCCTGGCTGCGGCAGCGCCGGCGCGAGCCGCCGTCGGGCCGGGAGGCCGGCTACGTCGTCCTGCTGGTCACCCTGCTCTGGCTGGTCGACGCGGTGGTCGCGTTCAACGCGGTGTTCCTGACCGGCGTGTTCGTGGCGGCCCCGCTGCTCGCGGCGGTCGACCAGGTGGTCGTCTTCGCGTGGACGCCGGACTCGGCCGGCGAGGCGCTCCCCCTGCTGCTGATCGGGGCGCCCCTCGCCTTCGTGCTGAGCGCGTACGTCGTCACCGTGCTGGCCGCCGCCCAGGCCGCGCTCGCCCGGCTGCTGCTCGAGCCGGGGGAGGAGGAGCTGGAGCGCCGGATCCGCCAGCTGCGCCGGTCCCGGCTCGACCTCGTCGACGCCTTCGAGACCGAGCGCCGGCGGATCGAGCGGCACCTGCACGACGGTGTCCAGCAGCGACTGGTCGCGCTGAGCATGACGCTGGGCCGCGCCGAGCTGGACGTGCCGGCGGGCCCGGGGCTCGACCTGGTGCGGCAGGCGCACCGCGAGACCGAGGCGGCGCTGGCCGACCTGCGCGAGGCGGTGCGCGGCATCCATCCGCGGGTGCTGGTCGACCACGGGATCGCCGCCGCGGTGCGCGAGGTCGCGGACCGGATGCCGGTGCCGGTGACGGTCGGCCTCGACCTGCCGCGACTGCCGGGGCCGGTCGAGGCGGCGGCGTACTTCGTGGTGAGCGAGGCGCTGACCAATGTGGCGCGCCACGCGGGCGCCCGCACGGTCGGCGTGGCCGGCTGGCTGGCCGGCGACGACCTCGTGGTGACGGTGACCGACGACGGCGTCGGCGGCGCCCGGGTCGGCGCGGGCACCGGGCTGGCGGGTCTGGTGACCCGGCTCGACGCCCTCGGTGGCACGCTGGGCGTACGCAGCCCCGTGGGTGGGCCGACCGAGGTGAGGATGGAGTGCCCGTGCAGGACCGAGACCCCGTGACGGGCTCGCTGACCGGCGGCCGGCGGCTGCGGGTGGTGATCGCGGAGGACCTCGCCCTGCTCCGGGAGGGCCTGGTCGGCATCGTCGAGCGCGCGGGACACGAGGTGCTCGCCGCGGTGGAGACGGCCGAGGCGCTGCTCGCGTACGTCCGGCGGGATCCGCCCGACCTCGTCGTCACCGACGTCCGGATGCCGCCCGGCCACTCCGACGAGGGCCTGCGCGCCGCGGCCGCGATCCGCGCCGACCATCCGGGCATCGGCATCCTCGTCCTCTCCCAGTACGTCGCCGACGCCTACCTCGACGGCCTGCTCCAGACCGACAGCGGCGGCGGCACCGGTGGGATGGGCTACCTGCTCAAGGACCGGGTCGGCCACGTGCGGGAGTTCCTCGACAGCGTCGACCGGGTCGCCGCCGGTGGCCTCGTCGTCGACCCCGACGTCGTCCGTCAGCTCCTCGCCCGACGGCGCGACGACGGCCCGCTCACTGCGCTGACCGAGCGGGAGCGCGAGGTGCTCTCGCTGATGGCCGAGGGCCGCACCAACGGCTCGATCGCCGCCGAGCTCGTCGTCAGCGAGGCCGCGGTGCGCAAGCACGTCGGCAACATCTTCGCCAAGCTCGACCTCGACCCGGACAGCGACCGCAGGGTCTCCGCCGTGCTGACCTATCTGCGTGGCTGATCGCCAATGACGGTGCGGCTCTTCGGCAGAAGTTGCCGACGTACGCTCCGCTGGAGCGTGGTTGGATCCGGTCCATGAGCACGGCCGAGAGCACGCCCCGCCGCTGGACCGCACGCGAGCTGATCGATCTGGTCCTCGACGAGGGCTCCTACGAGTCGTGGGACGTACCTGTCGACATCAGCGGCCACGACGAGGGCTACCAGGCCGAGCTGCGCGCGGCGGCGGACAAGGCGGGCACCGACGAGTCCGTGCTGACCGGCCGTGGGACGGTGCGGGGGCGGCCGGTGGCGTTCGTGGTCAACGAGTTCCGCTTCCTGGCCGGCTCGATCGGCGTCGCCGCCGCGACCCGGATCGCGTCCGCGGTCCGCCGCGCGACCGCCGAGGGGCTGCCGGTGCTGGCGAGCACCTCGTCGGGCGGCACGCGCATGCAGGAGGGCACCCGCGCCTTCGTGAAGATGGTCGAGATCTCGCGGGCCCTGATGGAGCACCGCGGGGCCGGGCTGCCGTACCTCGTCCACCTGCGCCACCCCACCACCGGCGGCGTGTACGCGTCGTGGGGCTCGCTCGGCCATGTGACCGTCGCCGAGCCGGGTGCGCTCGTGGGCTTCCTCGGGCCCAAGGTCTACGAGGCGCTCAACGGGCGGCCCTTCCCGCCCGGCGTACAGGTCGCCGAGAACCTCGCCGCGCACGGGGTGATCGACGCGGTCGTCCCGGTCGAGCACCTGCCGGCGCTGGTCGACCACGCCCTCGGTGTGCTCGTCGACCCGGCCGGCGAGGCCGGCCTCGAGCGACGTACCCCGGTCGAGGCGGGGACCCTGCTCGACCACCCGGTCTGGGAGGACATCGAGGCCACCCGCGCGGCCGGACGGGTGGGGGTCCGCGACCTGATCCGGTACGGCGCCGCGAGCACCCTGCGCCTCAAGGGCACCGACGAGGGGGAGCGTGACGACACCGTCCTCATCGCCCTCACCCGTCTCGACGGCCGCCCGTGCGTGCTGGTCGGCCAGGACCGCTCCCGCCAGACGCCCGCGACCCCGATGGGGCCCGGTGCGCTGCGCGAGGCGCGCCGCGCGATGGAGCTCGCCGAGGAACTGCGCCTCCCGCTCGTCACCGTCATCGACACCCCCGGCGCCGAGCTCTCGCAGTCGGCCGAGGAGGGTGCGATGGCCGGCGAGATCGCGCGCTGCATCGCCGGCCTGGTCACGATGACGGTCCCGACCGTGTCGGTGATCCTCGGCCAGGGCTGCGGCGGCGGCGCGCTCGCCCTGCTCCCCGCGCGGACCGTCCTCGCCACCTCCCGCGGCTGGCTCTCGCCGCTGCCGCCGGAGGGGGCCAGTGTCATCGTCCACGGCGACCCGTCCCACGCGGCGGAGATGGCCGCCCACCAGAAGGTCGGCGCGCTCGACCTGCTCGCGGACGGCAACGTCCACGGCGTCGTACCCGAGCGGGAGGACGACACCCCGGAGACCCTCGCCCGCGCGGTCGTGGCGGAGATCGCCGCCCGCCTCGCCGACCCGCGGTTCAGCTGACGACCATGTCCTCGCCCGCCCAGAACGCCCGCATGCTGGTGATCCGGCCGTCGTCGTCGAAGGTCATCACGTCGATCGGGGCGAGGGTGTAGGTCTGGTCGCCGGCCTTCGTGACCAGCTCGAAGGAGAACGCCGCCTCGTTGCCGGCGACCCGGGCGAAGAGCAGGCGCCCGGTCTGCTCCAGGCCGTCGAGGGCGGCGTAGAACTCGGCGATCTGCTCGCGGGTGGTGCGCACCTCGGAGCCGACCGGGTCCTCGACGGTCGCGCCGTCGGCGTACAGGGCGACGACGTCGGCGGAGGCGCCGGTGGCGACGAGGTCGACATAGGTCTGGATGGTCTCGAGGATGGTCTCGCGGCTGGCGCCCATGACGGCTCCTTGGTTCGGTTCGGCTGGGTTCGGTCGGTGGCGATGAACTAGAACGTGTTCTCGTTGTGCCGAATCTAGCTCCCAGGTCGCGTTTTGGTAACGTGACGCCGCAAGAGCCCCGGTCTTGCCGGGGCTTCCTGCTTGTCCGACACCAGCAAGAGAACCAGTGGTGCGTTGAGCAGCCGTCCTCGCGGACGGAGGGACTCCGTCCGTGCGAAGGAGCAACCAAGATGCCTGCAATCGTGATCGTCGGAGCCCAGTGGGGCGACGAGGGCAAGGGCAAGGCGACCGACCACCTCGGCAGCCAGGTCGACTACGTCGTCAAGTTCAACGGCGGCAACAACGCCGGCCACACCGTCGTCATTCGCCAAGAATCAGGTGACGTTGAGAAGTACGCCCTCCACCTGCTGCCCAGCGGCATCCTCACGCCGGGCTGCACGCCCGTCATCGGCAACGGCGTCGTTGTCGACATCGACGTGCTGTTCCAGGAGATCGACGGCCTCGAGGGCCGCGGAGTCGACACCAGCAAGCTCAAGCTCAGTGCCAACGCGCACGTCATCGCCGACTACAACCGGACCATCGACAAGGTCACCGAGCGCTTCCTCGGCTCCCGCAAGATCGGTACGACGGGCCGCGGGATCGGCCCGACCTACGCCGACAAGATGAACCGGATCGGCATCCGGGTCCAGGACCTGTTCGACGAGAAGATCCTCACCCAGAAGGTCGAGGGCGCCCTCGAGCTGAAGAGCCAGATCCTCACCAAGATCTACAACCGCCGAGCCCCCTCGGTCGAGCAGACCGTCGAGGGGCTGCTGGCGCACGCGGAGCGGCTGGCGCCGTACGTCTGCGACACGGGACTGCTGCTCAGCCAGGCCCTCGACCGCGGCGACGTGGTGCTGATGGAGGCCGGCCAGGCGACCCTGCTCGACGTCGACCACGGCACCTATCCGTTCGTGACCTCCAGCAGCGCGATCTCGGCCGGCGCCTGCACCGGCACCGGCATCCCGCCGACCCGCATCGACCAGGTCATCGCGATCGCGAAGGCCTACACGACCCGCGTGGGCGAGGGCCCGTTCCCGACCGAGCTGCACGACGACAACGGCGAGTTCCTGCGCAAGGCGGGCTGGGAGTACGGCACCACCACCGGCCGCCCGCGCCGCTGCGGCTGGATGGACACCGTCATCACCCGGTACGCCGCGCGGGTCAACGGCGTCACCGACTTCGTGCTCACCAAGCTCGACACCCTCACCGGGCTCGCCGAGCTGCCCGTCTGCGTCGCGTACGACGTCGACGGGGTCCGCCACGACGAGATGCCGGTCAACCAGACCGACTTCCACCACGCCGTCCCGATCTACGAGAACCTCCCCGGCTGGACCGAGGACATCTCCGGCTGCCGGTCCTTCGAGGAGCTGCCGAAAGCCGCGCAGGAGTACGTCGAGTTCGTCGAGGCCCGCTCCGGCGCGAAGATCTCGGTCGTCGGCGTCGGACCCGAGCGCGAGCAGGCCGTCGTACGGCACCCCCTGCGCTGATCCAGCTCGTCGGCTGATCCGGCTGATCCGGCTGATCCGGCTCAGCCGACGAGCTTGAACCCGTCGTCGCACTCCGGCGCGCAGGCCAGCGAGCCCCACTGCTGCGGGTCGCCGAAGGAAGAGCCGTCGGAGAGCTGCACGAAGAGGATCAGCTCGTCGTCCTCGGTGCCGTCGTTGGCGGCGTAGCGCAGCTGCACCAGGTCGGCGTCGCCGTCCCCGTCGACGTCGCTGACCGCCTGGCCGGCCAGACCGCTGTCGTAGAGGTTCTCGCGGGCGTCGTCGACGGAGATCCGGGTGTGGTGCCACCGGGTGCGGGGCTGGAAGGCGTCCTCGGCGATGTCGTAGACGAAGATCGCCCGGCCGGTCGCGTTCGGGGCGACCAGCTCGTCCGCGCCGTCCCCGTCGACGTCGCCGACCAGCCACTGGGCCAGCAGCGGGTTGACCGCCTTGCCGCCGAGCACCTTCTCGGCCGCGGCGACCAGCGTGCCGTCCTCGGGCCGCAGCAGCCGCAGTACGTCGTTGCGGTCGGCGTCGGTGCCGAAGTAGACCAGCTCGTCGTGTCCGTCGCCGTCGAAGTCGCCGGCCACGGTGCTGCTGTCGGAGAGCTCGGAGGAGTACCACTGCCGCGGCGTGGCGAACCCGTGGTCCTGGGCCAGGGCGACGTGCAGGCTGTCGAGCTCGTCGGTCTGGTCGCCGTACAGGACCAGGTCGTCCTTCCCGTCGCCGTCGAGGTCGCCGACGCTCGCGCTGTACGCCTTGATGTCGAACGCCGGGTCGAGATCGAGCTCGGTGGTCCAGCTCTCGCCCCTGCCGGGGACGACCACCACGCTCAGCCGGTCGTCGTCCTCGTCGAGCCACAGCACGTCGGTCCGACCGTCGCCGTCGACGTCGCCGAACCTCGGCAGGCCGACCTCGGCGCCGGCCCGCAGCGGCGAGCCGAACTGCAGGCCGGACGACGGCACGGTCCAGACGGAGAGCGGGTTGAGTGCCTCGAACCGGGTCTGGTGGATCAGCACGTCGCCGTACCCGTCGCCGGTGAGGTCGCCGGCCACGGTCGCCGCCGGATCCTCCCCGCCGGGCGCGGCCGGATCCGGGGCGTCGTCACGCACGACGAGCCAGCCGGCCACGCCGGCCGCCAGGGCGAGCACGACGACACCGGCGACGGCGAGCGGCCACCGGGACCGGCGGGGCGCAGGTGGGACCGGGTTCCGTACGGCGGTGCCCGCGCCCGGCATCGACGCCGGGCCCTCGACGACACCGGCCGGCGCCACCGCCGCCAGCCGCTCGAGGTCGGCGCGGAAGGAGGCGGCGTCGGGGTAGCGGTCGACGGGGTCCTTGGCGAGCGCGCGGCCGAGCACGGCGTTGAGGTCGGCGGTGAAGTCGGAGGTCCCGGGCAGGCGGGGCACCGGTGCCTGCTGGTGCGCGAGCGCGATCTGCGCGTCGGTGCCCTGGTAGGGCTCGCGCCCGGTCAGGCACGCCCAGAGCACGCAGCCGAGGGCGTAGACATCGCTCGACGGGGTCGCGGGCAGGCCCTCGGTCCGCTCGGGGGAGAGGTAGGACCAGGTGCCGGCGACGGTGCCGGCCGCGGTCGGCGGCGCACCGTCGGCGCTCTCCACCCCGTCGGTGCGGGCGATGCCGAAGTCGCAGAGATAGGCGTGCTGGTCGGCGGTGCCGGGGTCGCGGATCAGCACGTTGGACGGCTTCACGTCGCGGTGGACCACCCCCGCGCGGTGCGCGTCGGCCAGGCCGCGGGCGAGCTGCGCGCAGAGCCCGAGTGCCTGCGGGGCGGGCATCGCGCCGTGCTCGCGCAGCCAGCTCCACAGATCCCGGCCGTCGACGTACTGGGTCACGATGTACGGCGTCCCGTCGACCTCGTCGTGATCGTGGATCACCGTCACATGGGGTGAGTCCAGCCGGGCGAGCGCCGCCGCCTCGGCCTGGAACCGGGCCCGGAACTCCGGCGAGCGGGCGAGCAGGCCGGTGATGACCTTGAGCGCGACGGTCCGTTGGAGACGCGGGTCGCTCGCCGCGAAGACGACCCCCATGCCGCCCTGGCCGAGCACCCGGTCCAGCTGGTAGCGACCGAACTGCTCGCCGACGCTGGGCACACGCATGCCGTCGGCTCAGGTCCGCTTGGCGGTGAAGTTGGAGACGGCCCAGCAGCGGTTGGGACCGTTGTAGTTGAACCGTCCCTGCGTCACCTTCTTGCCGGCCGCCTTGAGCTGCAGGCGCACGGTGTAGTTGCTGCCCCGCTCGACCGCGGTGACGATCCCGTTGCGTGGGACCTTGGTGGTCGGGAAGTCGTAGTAGCTCCAGGAGTGCGTCGGCAGGCTGGGGTAGCCCCCGCAGGTGGTGTACGCCTGTGCGCGGAAGCCGGTGATCCTGCCGTTCCTGGTGATCGTGAGGTGGATGCGGCCGTCCGGGCTCTCATAGGCGCCGGCCTTCGGGCGCGGCGGCGTCTTGGCCCGCTTCACCTGGATCACCCGCTCGGTGGCCACGCCTCCGGCCACCGCGGTCAGGGTCAGTGTGGTGCGCTTGGCCTTGCCGAGCTTGACCCGGACCGAGGCGGAGCGGGTGTCGCCAGGGTCGGACGACGTCTCGGTGGCGCCCGGCTGGACCTTGAGCTTCTTGCCGCTCCCGGTCACGGTGACCGAGGGCAGCTCGACATCCCCGGTGTTGAGCACCTTGAGGTCGAGCTGGGTCCACACGCCGGGCACCAGCTTGAGCCGGGTGACCGGCGTGTCGAGGAGCTCGACGGTGGTGATGGTGGCTTGCGGTGCCGCCGCCTGGGCCGGTCGGAGAAGTGCCGTCGAGGCGAGCGCGAGTGCGGCGGTCAGGGCCGCGGTCACGGTCAACGTCAGCAGTCGGTGGAACATCCCTACCCCCGGGTGGTCGGTGTCAGCCTCGGCCACCCTACGTCGCCCGCGGAGCCAGCCCCTAGGCTGGGCGTCCGTGAAGACCCTCGTGATCGGCACCGGCGGCCGCGAGCACGCGCTCGCCCTCGCGCTCTCCCGTGATCCCGGGGTGAGCGAGGTGCACGTGGCTCCCGGCAACCCGGGTATCGCTGCCTTCGCGACGCTGCACGAGGTCGACCCGATGGACGGCGCGGCCGTTGCCGCCCTCGCGACCCGGACCGGCGTCGACCTCGTGGTCGTCGGCCCCGAGGCACCGCTCGTCGCGGGGGTCGCCGACGCCGTCCGGGCGGCCGGGGTGGCCGTCTTCGGGCCGTCGCGGGCGGCCGCGATGCTGGAGGGCTCCAAGGCCTTCTCCAAGGAGGTCATGGCCGCCGCGGGCGTGCCGACGGCGGGCTCGCGCACCTGCACCACGGCGGCTGAGGTCGCCGCCGCGCTCGACGAGTTCGGGCCGCCGTACGTCGTCAAGGACGATGCCCTGGCCGCGGGCAAGGGCGTTGTGGTGACCCGCGACCGGGCCGAGGCGATCGCTCACGCGGCGGGCTGCGGCCGGGTCGTGATCGAGGAGTTCCTCGACGGCCCCGAGGTCTCGCTGTTCGCCCTGTGCGACGGCACGACCGCGTACGCGCTGCAGCCGGCGCAGGACTTCAAGCGGATCCACGATGGCGGCCGCGGCCCCAACACGGGCGGCATGGGGTCCTACTCCCCGCTGCCCTGGGCGCCCACCGACCTCGCGACCACCGTGATCGACACGGTCGTGCAGCCCACGCTCGACGAGATGGCCCGCCGGGGCGCGCCCTTCGTCGGCTGCCTGTACGTCGGCCTGGCCCTCACCGCGGCCGGCCCACGGGTGATCGAGTTCAACTGCCGGTTCGGCGATCCCGACGTGCAGCCGGTGCTCGCCCTGCTCGCCTCCCCGCTCGGCGAGCTGCTGCATGCGGCGGCCGAGGGCCGGCTCGGCGACGTCGCGGCGCCGCGGTTCCGCGACGGTGCGTCGGTCACCGTCGTGCTCGCCTCCGCCGGCTACCCCGTGTCGTCGTCGAAGGGCGACGTCATCACCGGGGTCGGCCGCGCCGGCGGCGTCAGCGATGTCGACGTCATCCATGCCGGGACGGCGATCGTCGCCGCGCCCGAGGAGGGCGACCCCGGGCACCGGCACCTGGTCACCGCGGGCGGGCGGGTCCTGGCCGTCCGGGCCGTCGGGTACGACATCGCCGACGCGCGGGCCCGCGCGTACGCCGCCGCCGACCTCATCGCCTTCCCCGGGATGCAGCGCCGCTCCGACATCGCCGCCGAGCCCCTCGGCGTGGTCGAGGGCGCATCCCTCGCCGATGACTGACCGTCGCGCCGTCGTCCGCGCGGCGACCGACGCGGACCTCGACGCGGTCGCCGCGATCTACGCCCGGGAGGTCCGCGCCGGCCACGCCACCTTCGACACGGAGCCGCCCCCGCGGTCGGTCTGGGAGAAGAAGCTCGGCTCGGCCCACCCGGGCGACCACTTCCTCGTCGCCGCCGCCGACGGCGCGGTCGTCGGGTTCGCCTACTCCGGTCCCTTCCGCGACCGCGGCGCCTACGACCGCACCCGCGAGGTGACGGTCTATCTCGACCCGGCCGCGACCGGGCGGGGCCTCGGACGTGCGCTGTACGGCGAGCTCCTGCCGCGCCTGGAGGTGGCCGGGATGCGCACCGTCCTGGCCTGCATCGCGCTGCCCAACGACGCGAGCGAGGGCCTGCATCGGGCGTGCGGGTTCGAGCGGCAGGGCGTGCTGCGCGAGGTCGGTCGCAAGTTCGACCGATGGATCGACATCGCGTGGTGGCAGCGCCGGCTCGCCGGCTGAGCGCCCTGTGGATCGCGGTGGTCGGTAGTGCGCGCGCGAGTGGCAGAGTGGCGCCATGGCTGAGTCCGCCGAACAGGTCCATGCCCGCGTGAGGGCCGTGGCCGACGAGCACGGCCGGGTGCCGCTGCCGTCCGTCGCCTCCTGGGACGTCTTCCCGTGGGAGGTCGTCGACGGTGCGCTGGCCGCCAAGCCGCTCGCGGCACCGGGCCCGGAGGAGCCACGCGAGGGCGAGGGCGGGGTGGACTGCGCGGCCTGCGCCGACGGGCCGCGCGGGGTGATCTGGGCCAACGACCGGTGGCGCCTGCGGCACCTGTCCGAGCGCAGCGGACTGCCGCTGGTGCTGATCCTGGAACCGTCGGCCCACCTCGACCTCCCGGACCTCGACGACGCGATGGCCGCCGAGCACGGTGTGCTCGCGGTCCGGATCGCCCGGGTCGTCGAGGGACTGCCGAACATCGCGCGCTGTCACGTGCAGCGCATCGGCGACGGCGCCGAGCACCTGCACACCTGGTTCATGGCGCGCACCGCCGGGCTGTCGTCGATCCGCGGCTCCTTCGCCGTCGACTGGGACGACATCCTGCCGCCGGGGCCGGAGGACGTGTGGCTCGGCGACCTGGCCGCGGTCGCCGAGCGGCTGGCGGCGTACGACGGCCGGGCGGTGCCGCTCGATGACTGATCACCGCCCCGCCGGGGTGGGGACCGAGCGCCTCGAGCTGGTCCTCTGGGACGAGCCGACGGTGAGCGCGATCCGTGCCGGCGCGCAGCTGTCCGGCTGGCACGACGACTTCCCCCGCGAGGACGACCGCGGCGCCGCGACCCTGTGGCGTGACGGCGATCCGTGGGGTCCGCGGTCGATCGTGTCGCGCAAGCAGCGTCTCGTGATCGGCTCGATCGGCTTCTTCGGACCGCCCGAGCCGGCGGCCGACGACGTGCCTGAGGTCGAGGTCGGCTACGGCCTGGTCGCCGCCGCCCGCGGCTACGGCCTGGCCACGGAGGCGCTGTCGGCCCTGCTCACCCGCGCCGACGCCGCGGGCGTCCGGGTCCGCGCCTCGATCGCGCCCGACAACGCCGCCAGCCTCCGGGTCGCCGCCAAGACCGGATTCACCGGCATCCGGGGCAGCACCGAGGAAGGCGAGCTGGTCCTGGTGCGTCCGCGGCGTCGACCCGCCCGTGGATGACGTCGCCGCCGAGTTCCCCGCCTCCGTACCCTGTCCGTGCGTGTCGCCCGCGGGTGGCGACGGCGGCAGAGGAGCGAGCCGATGGGGATCTTCGACAGGTTCCGCAAGCGCAGGCCGGGCGACGACACGACCGAGACGGCCGGAGACGCGGGGCCGGCGCGGCTGCCCGAGCCCGACCCGCCGGCCCACCCCCTCAACCAGCAGCCCGAGGGGTTCCGCCTCCCCGGCGACCTCGGTCTCCTCGCGGACACCGAGACGCGACTGCGCGCCTTCCTCTGGGACCGGGTGCTCACCAGCGCCGAGCCTGATCTTCTCGACGTCTGGGGCGAGGAGATCGCGGCCGAGGGGATCGGTGACGAGCAGGCCGACCGCGCGTTCGAGGCGGTGCTGGCGGCGCGCCGCGCCCAGCAGGCGTCCTGGGGGCCGGACGACGTCCTCCCCTTGACGTCGGCGTTCGCCGCCCTCGCCGACGCCGGCATCGTGGCCCGGGAGAACTTCTCGTGCTGCGGTACCTGCGCCTCGGCGGAGATCGCCGACGAGCGGGACGACTCCCGCACCTGGCGCGGCTACGTCTACTACCACCAGCAGGACACCGAGAGTCTGCTCAGCTCGCGGTCGACGTACGTCGGCTACGGCGCGTTCCTGGACGCGTTCATGACCGAGGAGGAGTGGCTCGCGCTGTCGGACGCCGACAAGGAGGCGACCTACGAGCGCCTCACCGTCGACCTGATGGTCGGCGATGTCCTCCCGGTCCTGGAGCGGCACGGCGTCCGGGTCGAGTGGAACCGCGAGCTCGGCACCCGGATCCTGCTCGACGACGTCGACACGGTGGTCCTCGTCTGAGCCGGTGCGCCTCCTTCCGGTGATGCCTGTGGAGGGCGGGAGCAGGATCCGCTCATCCGTGCTGGTCTTTCCCCGGGCCCGACGACGGGCCAGAATGGAGGGGATGGATGTGTCAGTGGCGGCAGCGGAGGAGACCGACGGGCTCCGGCGCGTCCCCATGTCCTACGAGGAGTGGCTCGCGCTCCCGGACAACGTCAAGGTCGAGTGGGTCGACGGCGAGGCCGTGTTCCACATGAGCGGGTCGCCCGACCACCAGGACGCCGCGGCCAACCTGCTGATCCTGCTGCGGCACTCCTTGACCGGCGTCAAGGTCTATCCCGAGGTGGCGGTGCGGCTGCCCCGCAACCGGGTCCGGATCCCGGACCTGCTCGTCACCGAGCGACGGCCCGAGGGCCACCACGTCACCGAGCCGCCGATCCTGGTGGTGGAGGTGCTCTCGCCGAGCACCCGCAACGAGGACCTGTTCCGCAAGTCGCTGGAGTACGTCGCCGGCGGCGTCGGCCAGTACTGGATCGTCGACCGCAGGCTGCGCGCCATCGACGTGCTGGCCAGCACCGATGGCGAGTGGAGCGTCCTGCTGCACCTCGACGAGGAGACACCGACCGGTGAGGTGACCGTCGGCGAGTTCGGCGTCGTCCCGCTCGACCTGGCCGCGATCCTCGGCGGCTGAGCCCGCGGGTCCGCCGGACGCATGCGATTCGGACCTGCCCCGCAGGGATGGGAGAATCACCACCCGTGACCGCGCCGACCGCCGTACCCAATGTCTTGGCCACCCGCTACGCCGCCGCCGACCTGACCGCGATCTGGTCGCCCGAGCACAAGATCGTCCTCGAGCGGCAGCTGTGGATCGCCGTCCTCAAGGCGCAGAAGGACCTCGGGATCGACGTACCCGACGGCGTGGTCGAGGCCTACGAGAAGGTGATCGACGACGTCGACCTGGCGAGCATCGCCGACCGGGAGCGGGTCACCCGGCACGACGTGAAGGCGCGGATCGAGGAGTTCGCGGCGCTCGCCGGCCACGAGCACATCCACAAGGGCATGACCAGTCGCGATCTCACCGAGAACGTCGAGCAGCTGCAGGTCAAGCAGTCCCTCACGCTGCTGCGCGACCGCGCGGTCGCCACGCTGGCCCGCCTCGGCCGGCTGGCCGCCGAGCACGAGACCACGGTCATGGCCGGCCGCAGCCACAACGTCGCCGCCCAGGCGACCACCCTCGGCAAGCGGTTCGCGACGGTCGCCGACGAGCTGATGATCGCGGTGGAGCGGATCGAGGACCTGCTCGGCCGCTACCCGCTGCGCGGCATCAAGGGCCCGATGGGCACCGCACAGGACATGCTCGACCTGCTCGGCGATGACACCGATGGCATGGCCAAGCTCGCCGAGCTCGAGCGTCGAGTGGGGAAGCACCTCGGCTTCGACCGGGTGCTCACCAGCGTCGGGCAGGTCTACCCGCGCTCGCTCGACTTCGACGTGCTCTCGGCGCTGGTCCAGCTGACCGCGGCGCCGTCCAACCTGGCCACCACGATCCGGCTGATGGCCGGCAACGAGATCGTGACCGAGGGCTTCAAGGAGGGTCAGGTCGGCTCGTCGGCGATGCCGCACAAGATGAACACCCGCTCCTGCGAACGGGTCAACGGCCTCGCCGTCGTCACCCGCGGCTACCTCTCCATGGTCGGGGAGCTCGCGGGCGACCAGTGGAACGAGGGCGACGTCTCCTGCTCCGTCGTACGCCGGGTGGCGCTGCCCGACGCGTTCTTCGCCGTCGACGGCCTGTTCCAGACGTTCCTCACGGTCCTCGACGAGTTCGGCGCCTTCCCCGCGGTGATCCAGCGCGAGCTCGACCGCTACCTGCCCTATCTCGCCACCACCAAGGTGCTGATGGCGGCCGTGCGCAACGGCGTCGGCCGCGAGAGCGCGCACGAGGCGATCAAGGAGGCCGCCGTCGGCACCGCGCTCGCGATGCGCCAGGGGCAGGCCGAGAACGACGTCTTCGCCAAGCTGGCCGCCGACGACCGGCTCGGCCTGACCGGCGAGCAGCTGCAGTCGCTCGTCGCCGAGCCGATCACCTTCACCGGGGCGGCCGTCGCCCAGACCCAGGCGGTGTGCCGCCTGGTCGAGGCGGTCGTGGCCGCGCACCCCGGCGCCGCCGACTACCACCCGGGCGCGATCCTCTGAGGTCCCCGGCGCGGATCGTCGTCGCGTTCCCGGTCCCCGCGGACCGGGCGTTCGACTACCTCGCCGACCCGCGCAACCGGCCGGACTGGCAGTCCACGTTGCGCGCCGTCGCCGACGTCCGCGACGACGGTGCCGCCTGGACGGACGTCACCGTCGTGCCCGGAGTCCGGCCGCGGATGCGCACGACGGTGTCCGAGCGGCCGCGCCGCTGGGTCGAGCAGGGTCACTGCGGGCCGTTCCGTGCGCGCCTCGAGCTGACCTTCGAGCCCGATGCCGCCGACCCCGCGGCCTGCCGTGTCAGGGCGGAGTTCACCGTCCGCGGCCTCGGGCTGGGCCCGGCGATCACCGCCGGCAGCCGGGCGACCGTCGCGGCCGATCTCCGCCGGGCGGCCGCCGACGTTGTCCGCGACCGTCGGTAACATTCCGGACCTACCGGCCGGTAACCACTGTCCAAGCGGCGGCGGTGCCGTTACATTCTCCGCACTTGTGATGTCGGTCACAGTCGGAGGGAGCGCGGGTGCTCGCTGTCCAGAACCTCGAGGTGGTGTACGACGACGTCGTGCTCGCCCTGCGGGGTGTGAGCCTCGGGGTCCCGGACGGGCGGATCGTCGCGCTCCTGGGCGCCAACGGTGGGGGCAAGTCGACGCTGCTGCGCTCGCTGTCCGGGCTGCTCGGCGTCCACGACGGTGAGATCCGCAAGGGCTCGGTGACGCTCGACGGCGACCGGGTCGGACACCTCGGCCCCTCGGCGCTCGCGCGGCGCGGCATCAAGCACGTCCTCGAGGGGCGCCGGGTGTTCAAGGAGCTCAGCGCCGAGGAGAACCTCCGCGTCGGCGCGTACGCCGACCGGCGCAACCTGAAAGCCAACCTGGAGCGGGTCTACGGGCTGTTCCCGGTGCTGCGGGACCGCCGCGACGGCCAAGCGGGCCTGCTGTCCGGCGGCGAGCAGCAGATGCTCGCCATCGGGCGGGCGCTGATGTCGGATCCTCGCTATCTGCTGCTCGACGAGCCGTCGCTGGGCCTGGCGCCCAAGATCGTCGAGCAGATCCGCGACATCGTCGTCGAGATCAACGGCCAGGGCACCGGGATCCTGCTCGTCGAGCAGAACGCCACGATGGCGCTGGAGGTCGCCCACCACGGCTATGTCCTCGAGAACGGCCGGGTCGTGATGGACCGGCCCGCCGCCGAGCTGCGCGAGGACGCCGACGTCAGGGAGTTCTACCTCGGGCTCGGCGCCGAGGGCGAGGCGGCCTCGTCGTTCCGCAACGTCAAGCACTACCGGCGCCGGAAGCGGTGGGCCTCGTGAGCACCGCGGGCAGCATCGCGGGCAGCACCGTCCTCGAGTTCGAGGACGTCCACCTGTCCTTCGGCGCGGTCAAGGCGGTCAACGGCGTCGGCTTCACGGTCGGCGCGGACGAGCTGTTCGCGGTGATCGGCCCCAACGGCGCGGGGAAGACGAGCATCTTCAACGTGCTCTCCGGCGTCTATCGGCCCCAGCAGGGCAGGGTCCGGCTGCACGGCACGTCCCTGCTGGGCAAGCGGCCGCCGGCGATCGCCCGCCTCGGCATGGCCCGCACCTTCCAGAACATCGAGCTGTTCGCGAACCTCACCGTCCTCGACAACCTGATGCTCGGGCGCCATCAGCACATCGGCTACGGCACCTTCGCCGCCCTGGCCTGGGTCGGACGGGCACGCAACGAGGAGCTGCGACACCGCCGCCGGGTCGAGGAGATCGTCGACTTCCTCGAGCTCGAGCAGTGGCGCAAGCTCCCCGTCGGGCTCCTGCCGTACGGCGTCCAGAAGCGGGTCGAGCTCGGCCGGGCGCTGGCGATGGAGCCGCGGCTGCTGCTGCTCGACGAGCCGGTGGCGGGCATGAACCTCGAGGAGACCGAGGACATGGCGCGCTACATCCTCGACATCCGCGACGAGCTGCGGATCCCGATGATCATGGTCGAGCACGACATGGGCCTGGTCATGGACATCGCGGACCGGATCCTCGTCGTCGACTTCGGGACGCCCGTCGCCACGGGCACGCCGGCCGAGGTGCAGCGCGACCCCGCCGTGATCCGGGCCTACCTCGGTGGCGCCGCCGAGGTCGCCGGTGAGCAGGCCCCGGCATGAGCACCCGCACCGTGGTGACCCGGATCCGCGACCGCGCGCGGTCCACGCCGAAGGGCGTCGCGATGCGCGAGAAGCGGCTCGGCATCTGGCACGAGATCACCTGGTCGGACTACTGGGACTCCGTCCTCGACGTCGGTCACGCCCTGCTCGCGCTCGGCGTGCGCCCGGGCGACCGGGTCTCGGTACAGAGCGAGAACCGGCCGGAGTGGCTCTTCCTCGATATCGCGGCCGTCGCCGTCCGTGCCATCACGGTGGGCCTCTACCCGACCAACCCGACCGCGGAGACGGCGTACCTCCTCTCCCACAGCGGCTCCTGCGTCCACCTCGCCGAGGACCAGGAGCAGGTCGACAAGGCGCTCGGCGTCGAGGACGTCCCCCGGCTGCGCCGGATCGTGTACGTCGACCCGC
This sequence comes from Nocardioides sp. LHD-245, assembly GCF_030929495.1. GTDB lineage: Bacteria > Actinomycetota > Actinomycetes > Propionibacteriales > Nocardioidaceae > Nocardioides. The sequence goes on from NZ_JAVFWN010000003.1 coordinate 297,794, forward strand.
GCGGCCTCTCGCCCTACGACGACCCGCGGCTGATGACCTGGACCCGGCTGCTCGAGCTCGGCCGGGAGCACCGGGCCGCCCACCCCGGCGCGGTCGAGGCGCTCGTCGACGCGGCCGAGCCCGACGACGTGATGACCCTCGTCTACACGTCCGGCACGACCGGCCCGCCGAAGGGCGCGATGCTCACGATCGGCAATGCGGAGTTCGCACTCGAGACGGTGCTCGAGCGCAGCCCGTTCGCCGATCCACCACCGGGCCCGCGCGACCTGACCCTGTCCTATCTCCCGCTGTGCCATGTCGCGGAGCGGGTGCTGACCACCTGGTACAACGCCGGGGCCGGCACCCAGGTCAACTTCGCCGAGTCCATCGAGACCGTGCCGCAGAACCTGCGTGAGGTGCAGCCCTCGCTCTTCTTCGCGGTGCCGCGGATCTGGGAGAAGCTGCTCGCGACCACCCGGATCAAGCTCGACTCCGCGACCTGGGTCAAGCGCCGGTACGCCGCCTTCTGGCTGCGCCGCGCCGAGCGGCTCGGTGCCCGGCTGGCCGCCACCGGCGGGCGGCACACGATCGGCACCCGGCTGGCGTACGCCGTCGGCTGGGTGCTCTTCTATCGCGCGCTGCGCGACCGGCTCGGCCTGCGCCGGGTCCGGCACGCGAGCAGCGGCGCGGCGCCGATCGCGCCGGAGGTGCTGCAGTTCTTCATGGGGATCGGGGTGCCCATGCACGAGCTCTACGGCATGACCGAGAACACCGCGATCGCGACGGCGAACCGACCGGGCCGGGTCCGGCTCGGCACGGTCGGCGAGATCCATGACGGGACCGAGGTGCGCCTCGACGACGAGACCGGGGAGATCCTCACCCGGCATCCGGCGGTCTTCGCCGGCTACTGGCAGGACCCGGAGGCCACCGAGCGCACGATCGGCGCCGACGGCTGGCTGCACACCGGAGACGTGGGGGAGTGGGTCGACGGCACCCACCTGCGGATCACCGACCGGATGAAGGACATCATCATCACCGCCGGCGGCAAGAACGTCGCGCCGTCGGAGATCGAGAACGCCCTCAAGGCTTCGCCGTTCGTCAAGGAGGCCGTCGTCGTCGGCGACGGCCGCAAGTACCTCACCGCGCTGATCGGCATCGAGCTCGACACCGTCGGTGCCTGGGCCCAGCAGCAGCGGCTGGCGTTCACGACCTACCGGGACCTGTCGGAGAAGACGGAGGTCCGGGCGCTGGTGCAGGGCGTCGTCGACGACGTCAACAGCCGGCACAACCCGGTCGAGCAGATCAAGCACTTCCGGATGCTCCCCAAGGAGCTCGACCACGAGGACGGCGAGCTCACCGCGACCCAGAAGGTCAAGCGCTCGGCGATCGATGCGATGTTCCACGACCTCGTCGAGGAGATGTACGTCGGCGGACGGGAGGGGGCGGCATGACCCAGTTCCTCGGTGCGGTCGCGGGCGGCGTCGGCCTCGGCTCCGTGTACGCCCTGCTGGCGCTGGGCTTCGTGATCATCTACAAGTCGATGCGAGTGATCAGCTTCGCCCAGCCGGCCTTCATGCTGGCCGGGGCGGTGCTGGTGTCCTACCTCTCGCCCTCGATCGGCTTCGTGCCGGCGGTGGTGGTCGGCGCGATCGCGATCGCCGGGGTCGCACTGGTCGTGGAGCGGGTCGCGATCCGGCCGATGGTGGGCAAGGCGGTCTTCGTGATCGCCATCATCACCATCGGGATCGACATCGTCGTTCGGGTCGTGGCCGGCGCCTTCATCGGACGGGACCCGCGCCAGGTGGGCGACCCGTGGGGCATCGACGCGTGGGAGATCGGCGGCGTCTACATCGCGCACCGTCACATCGCGGCGTTCCTGGTGACGACCGTGCTGGTGCTCGCCCTGTTCGCCTTCTTCCGCTGGACCCCGATCGGCCTGGCGATGCGGGCCTCGGCGCTGGACCAGGAGGCCGCGATGGCCCAGGGCGTCAGCGTGGGCGCGGTGTTCGCCGTCTCCTGGGCGCTCGCGGGCGGGCTGGCCGCCGTGGCGGGCGTGTTCGCCGCGAGCGGGCGGACGATGGACCAGAACCTGTGGCACATCGCGCTCGCCGCGCTGCCGGTGATCATCCTCGGCGGGCTCGACTCGCTCGGCGGTGCGGTGATCGGCGGGCTGCTGATCGGGGTGGCGCAACAGGTCGTGGCGTCGTACCACCGCCAGTGGTTCCCCGGCCTCGACACCAACATCGGGTCGATCACGCCGTACCTCGTGATGCTGGTGGTGCTGCTCGTGCGGCCCTACGGCCTGTTCGGGACGCGGGAGGTGGAGCGGGTATGACGATCGGCACGCCCTGGGGCCGCCCCGAGCTCTACACCGACTACAAGCAGGACATGGCGCTGCTCAACACCCGCGCCAAGACGCTGGGCGTCGCCGCGATCCTGGTCGTCGCGGCCCTGCTGCCGCTCCTGGTGGCCGACGACCTGCTCGTCATCCTCGGCGGCGGGCTGGTCCTCGCCATCGGCGCGCTCGGGTTGAACCTGGTGACCGGGTACGCCGGCCAGGTCTCGCTCGGCCACGCCTTCTTCGTCGGGGTCGGCGCCTACACCGCCGCGGTGATGGCCGGGGACCCGGACGGCCGCTATCTCGGCCTCGGCATCGACTTCATGCCCCTGTGGCTGCTCGGTGCCGGCCTGATCGCCGCGCTGTTCGGCGCCCTCGTCGCGCCGCTGGCGACCCGGCTGCGAGGTCTCTACCTGGCGATCGTGACCCTCGGACTGGTCTTCATCGGCCAGTACCTCTTCTTCGAGTGGAACGACCTGAGCGGTGGCCCCCAGGTCGGCCGCGAGGCGGCGAAGCCGGAGCTGTTCGGCATCGAGTTCACCGTCGACAACGGGTTCAAGGGCGGGTGGACCGAGGAGCAGAAGCTGTTCTGGCTGTTCCTGGCGGTCCTGGTGATCGCCGCGGTGGCCGCCCGCAATGTCGCGCGCTCGCGGATCGGCAGGGCCTTCGCGGCGATCCGCGACCGCGACGTGGCCGCGGGCGTCATGGGGGTGAACCTCACCCACTACAAGGTCATCGCGTTCACCCTGTCGTCGTTCTACGCCGGCGTCGCGGGTGCGCTGATGTACTCCGCCAGCGGGCACTTCACCCCGGAGTCCTTCAGCCTGCTGATGTCGGTCCAGTTCATCGCGATCGTGCTCATCGGCGGCGTCGCGACCGTCTCCGGCACGATCATGGGCGCGCTGCTCATCGCCCTGCTGCCGCGCATCGCCGGCGAGCTGCCTGCCTTCGTGCCCTTCCTGTCCAGCTCGGCCAGCGAGCACCCGAACGTCTTCGAGTTCGAGCAGGTCATGTACGGCGTGCTGATCGTCGCCTTCCTGCTGTTCGAGCCGCGCGGACTCTTCGGCATCTGGCACCGCGTCCGCACCTATTGGAAGAGCTTCCCCTTCTCGTACTGAGCCGGGGACCGCACCAGGAAACCCAGGAGGAACCGTGAATCGTAGGTCGAGAAGGCTGGGCGTCCTCGCCAGCGCGCTGACCCTGTCCGTGGCCGTCACGGGTTGCGGTCGTGACGACGGCGACGGCGACGGCGGCGGTGGCGGTGGCGGCGCGGCGCCGGGCGTCACCGAGGAGGCGTGCCCGGACGCTGTCGATGACAACAAGGGCTGCATCTACCTGGGGACGATCACCGACCTCACCGGCGTCTTCAAAGGCGTCGGCGAGCCGTTCACCGCCGGGCAGAAGGCGTTCTGGGACCAGGTCAACGCCGACGGCGGAGTAGGCGACTACGAGGTCAACGTGTCCGAGTACGTCAAGGACAGCGGCTACGACCCCGAGAAGCACGCCGAGCTCTTCAACGAGATCAAGGACGACATCCTCGCGGTGACCCAGTCCCTCGGGACCGCGCACACCAACGCGATCCTCGAGGACGCGACCAACGAGTCGATCCTGCTCGGCCCGGCCTCGCTGGGCTCGAACTGGATCTTCGACGACATCTCGATCGAGGTCGGCTCGAGCTACTGCACCGAGGCGATGAACATCGTCGACTACGCCGCCGACGAGGGCGGCAAGTCCGTCGCCGTCGTCCACTTCCCCGGCGACTACGGCGACGACGCGATGGTCGGTGCCCGGATCGCCGCCGAGGAGCGGGGCCTGGAGTTCACCGACATCACGACCGGCACCGTCGACGGCGGCGACGACCAGTCCGCCGCGGTCGCCGCGGTGCTCAAGGCGAAGCCCGACTACGTGGTGATCGCCACCAGCCCCAAGGAGGTGGCCGCCGTCGTGGGCGGCACCGCGCAGCAGGGCTACCAGGGCCGGTTCATCGGCTCGATCCCGAGTTGGAACGCGGCCATCCTCGCCTCGCCCGCGGGGCCCGCGATCGAGGCGATGTACCTGCAGGCATCGTCGTTCCCGACGTGGGACGCCGACGTGCCCGGCATGGAGAAGATGCGCGAGGCCGCCGGTGACACGGCCCCCAACGACTGGTTCTCGATCGGCTTCAGCAGCGGCTACGTGATGAAGGCGATCCTCGAGAAGGCGATCGACGACGACAAGCTCGACCGGGAGGGGATGGTCGACGTCGCCAACAGCCTGACCGGCATCGACAGCGAGGGAACGCTCCCCGAGGGCACGGCCAACTGGGCCGGCGACCCCAACGAGGACGCCGTGCGGGTGACCCAGCTCAACAAGGTCGACCAGGCGGCGTCGTCGAAGGTCTCCGTGGCCGTCGACCCGTTCACCGGACCGACCGCGGAGGGCTACGAGTTCACCGAGCCCTGCTACCTGATGAAGTAGCCGACGAGATCGGCGGCCCGCCGTTCCCCCGGGGGCGGCGGGCCGTTGTACCTGCGTGTCCCCTCTCCGACTCGTCCCCCAGCTCGTCGCGGCGCTCCTGGTCGTCGGTGGCCTCAGCGTGGTCGGCTCGCCGGCGTCGGCCGCGGCCGGCACGATCACCGGCCACGTCACGGACAGTGGGGGTGACCCGGTCGCGGGGGCGTCGGTCACGCTCTACACGCGCCTGGGCACGCTGTGGATCCAGGCGGGGACCACGTCGACCGACGCCGCCGGTGCCTATGACACCTCCGCGCTCTCCCTCGACGAGGAGGAGCACCGGGTCCGCTTCAGCGCCGACGGCTACGCAACGGAGTACTACGACGACGCGCGGGTGCTGCGCAGGGCGACGAGCGTCGCCCCCACGGGCGGTGTCGTCGATGCGCAGCTCACCACGGCCGCGACGGTGACCGGCATGGTGACCGACGACGCCGGAGCCCCCGTCGTGGGCGCGCGCGTCTCCGTCCTGCAGTGGGACGCCGTCGGCAAGGTCTGGGACGTGGTGGCCGAGACGACCGCCGGCCCGGCCGGGTACGCCGTCGGGGTGGCGCCGGGCGCCTACCAGGTCAGGGCGGAGGCGAACGCCCTCCCTGTCGGAGGCGGGGACGACACCTACGGCTACGGCACGCGCTCCTACCAGGACGGCGCGGCGTTCGTCGTACCAGTGGGAGGGGTGAGCGGGATCGATCTCCGGTTCGGGCCGCTGACCCAGGTCTCCGGCGTCGTGAGCGACGACGACGACCACCCGATCGGAGGCATCACCGTGTCCGCCTCCGGGTCGTGTGGCGAGGGCTGCGGCCTGACCCCCGTGGCCAGCACGAGGACCGCCGCCGACGGGACCTACACCCTCCGGGCCGTCCCGGGAAGCTACGCGATCCGCTTCGACGACCAGGACGGCGCGGCCTGGTTCGAGGAGCGGTGGGCGGACGGCGCGCCGATCACGGTGGGCGCCGCCGGCGTCGACGGGATCAGTCCCCGGCTCTCGGCGGCGCGGACCATCGCCGGCCGGGTCGCGGTCGATGGCACGGCACGCGGGTTCGTCCGGGTGTCGGTGTGGCCCGAGGGGGACACGTCCGGAGCCGAGGAGGACGCCTACACCAGGTTCACCGGCTCGGACGGCAGCTACGCCGTCACCGTGCCGGAGGGCTCCTACCGGGTCCGGTTCCGGGACGCGGAGATCCACCGGTGCGAGTACTACGCGGGCGCCGCGACGCAGGAGGTCGCGACGATCGTGGAGGTCGGCGGCGGGAACCGGACGGGCATCGATGCCAACCTCACGGCCGCCGACGCCGGTAGCTGCACGGGCGCGGACCCGGGGCGGAGGATCGCGAACGTGCGGCGGCCGGTGGTCACCGGCACGCTCCAGGTCGGGCAGGTCCTCACCGTCACGCCGGGACTCTGGGAGCCCGGCGACGTCGACGTGCAGTCGTACGTCTGGACGGTGGGCGACGCGATCGTGGCCACCGGCGCCGCCCCGACCTATCTCCTCCGGCCCGGCGACGTGGGCCGGAGCGTCGTCGTCCAGGAGGTCGTCACGGCCGCCGGCTTCACCGAGCCGGGCTTCGCCGAGTCCGCGGCCCGCGGTCCGGTGACCGACCCGGCGGCGTGCGCGTCGGCGACGGCCGCGGTGGCCGGGGCGAGCGCGGCGGCGACGGTCGCGGCGACGGGGCTCGACGTCGCGACCGCGAAGGCGGCCAAGGCCGCGAAGAAGTTGAAGAAGCTGAAGAAGGCGGGTGCCGCGAAGCCGAAGGTCGCGAAGGCCAGGAAGCGTGCCAAGGCCGCCCGGAAGGCCCTCGCGGGCGCCCGGTCCGAGCAGGCGGCGGCCACCGCCGCTCTCGCCGGGGCGCAGGCCGCGGTTCCCGCGGGCTGCTGACCGTGGCCGACCTCAGGCCGGCTTGACGTCCAGCACGACCTCGAACTCCAGCAGGTCGGCACCGGTCGAGACCGGCTTGCGCGGGGCCTCGCCCGCGGGCGAGGCGTGGGCGGCGCGCGCGTCGCCGTCCCGCCAGGCCGCGAAGGACTCCTCGTCGGCCCAGTGGGTGACCACGAAGTAACGCTCCTCGCCGGCCGTGGGCCGCAGCAGCTGGAAGCCCAGGAAGCCGGGCGCGCCCTCGACCGCCCCGGCCCGGGCGGCGAACCGCTTCTCCAGCTCGGGCCCGGCGTTCGGCGGGACCTGGATGGCGTTGATCTTCACGACGGACATGGTTTTCCTTCGGGGCGGTGGGTTTCCGCGAGCCTATCCAGTCGCAGTGTCCGCTGGCCTACGTGCGTCGGTGGAAGCGGATGTCACCGGCGCGGAGGCGAGTGCCGCATCCAGGATCAGCTCGTAGCGCGCGGGGTAGATCTCGCCGATCAGGGCGCCGTCGGGGTCGCGTAGTGCTTCGACGACGGTGGTGCCGTAACGGGTGACGACGCGGACGAGGCCGTGGGGGGTCTCCCAGCGGTAGGCGCCGAGGCCGAGTTGCCGGGTGCGGTAGGGGAGGTGGGTCTTGGTGCGGTGATGTCGGCGGGTGAGGGGTGCGTCGTTGTGGTCGCCGGTCTGGCCGGGTGGGCCGTGGCTGTCGTAGGGGGTGAGGTGGTCGTGGTCGAGGTGGCGGGTGCGGGAGAGGGAGTGGGGGAAGACGTCGCCGTTGGTGCGGAGCTGGGTGCGTTCCTTGCAGGCGGCGGGGTGTTCGTAGGCGTCGACCGCGGTGGTGTGGTTGAGGTCGATGACCGGTTTCAGGTCGATGCGGCGGTGGCGTAGGAGGGCGGCGAGCTGGTCGAGGAGCATCGGGCCGAGGTCCTCGACGCGGGCGAGGCCTTGGGTGAGGCCGGCGAGGACGGCGGCGCTGAGATGGACGTGGACGACGGCCTTGCGCTCGGCGCGCGACGAGCGTGACGGCCGGGGCGATTCAGGGGCTGTGGTGTCGTCCGGATCCGCGTCTGGGCCGCGAACGCCTTCGAGGAAGCGGACGGCGGCGTGGGGATCGGCGAGCAGCTCGGCGGCGCGGGCGCGGAACTGGTCCATGGTCGGCACGTCGTCGTCATGCTCCGGAACGTGCTGGTCGGCGAGCGCGGCGGCGATCTCCTCGACGGTGGTGGTGAACTCGAGGGCGCCGGCGGTGGGGAGGCGGAGCGTGATCGGCTGGACGTCGGCTTGTCGGTCGATGGCGGCGACCGTCTGGCCGGGTCGGCGTCGGCGGGCGAACACGCCGGTCCGGGCCTCCTCGGCGGCGATCCGCTTGTGGTGGGTCTCGGGGTCGGCCTCGATGGTCCGGGCCTCGGCGAGCTCGATCAGTTTGCCGGTGGGGAGGTCGTGGGCGGCGGCGAGGGACGTGTCGACGAGGGCGACCGCGTCCTTGGTGAGGGGCCGTGACAGGTCGGCGATCTTGCGTGCGACCCACACCTCGACGTCGAGGTTCTGCACCCGCTGCCACAGGAGGGGGAGGCGGTGGCGCAGGTCGAGCGCGGCCGCTGCGCGGTGGGTGGTGGCGATCGTGCCGGCCTGGCCGGCGATCGCGAACTCGGCGAAGCAGAGCTCCGCGACCTGGGGTGTGCCCTCGCCGCCGAGCTGGCAGAGCCGGTCGCCGCCCAGGCGCGCCGGCACTGCCCCGGGTTGGGACTGCGGGTCCACGGAGTGCAGGTCGCACCAGGCCAGGAGACGCCGCAGCTCGTCGACATCGCCCTGGCGTCGCTGGCGCAGCCCGGACTCCTCGGCGGCGAGCAGTGCCGCCGCGTCGAGTTCCGAGAGGTCCACCATCACCCCATGCTACTCGAACATATGTTCGAACACAAGTTGGGCGCGCCTGTGGTGGCACGCGCCTGTGGCACGGGGCCTCCCGCCCCGCGAGTATCACGGGCCGGGACGGCTCGCTCGGAAACAGTTGGCTGACAGATTCTGATGACGTCTCTCCCCCGGGGGGAGCGACCGATGTCCTGATGCGACTCAGAGGGCGCGTCGCCCGCTGCGCTGAGGAATGAGCACGACGGCGAGTCCGGCGAGGAGAAGCAGCGCGGCGGCGAGACCGTGCCACCACTCCAGTCCGGACCCGGTGGCGGGCAGGGCGCCGGCCTCCCCGGCGTCGGCGCTCTGCCCACCGGCTCCGGAGCCGTCCCCGCCGGCACCGCCCTGCGCACCACCGTTCTTGCCGCCGTTCTTGCCGCCGTCACCGGGGGCGCCGCCCGTGCCGGGCGCGGCGCCCCCGGGGGTCCCCGCGCCCGGATCGGTGGTGCCCGGGTTCGGCGTGCTCGGCGCGGTGATGGTGAGCAGGGCGGTCCCGGTCACGGTGTCACCCGGCGCGGCGGCGAACACCGCGCCGAACCGGCCGGAGGCGATCCGCTGTCGCAGGGGCAGGCCCGGGACGACGTACGACCCGGTCACGGTGAGCTCGCCCGCCTGGGTGGAGCCACAGGCGTTGGCGGTGCAGGCTCCGGGCTCGGAGACGGTGAAGGTCGTGTCGTCGGTGAGGTCGCCGACCGCGTTGTCGTAGGCATCGAAGCCGGCGGTCGTGAACGCTTGGGTCTCACCGGTCCGGATGGACGCGGTGCCGGGCGAGACGACGACCCGGTCGACCGGGCCGGGCACCACGGTGAGCTGCGCGGTCCCCGTCATGCCGTCGTGCGTGCCCGTGATCGGGTACGACCCCGCGACCGTGCTCGAGCAGCGGGACGTCTCGCACGAGGCGCCGGGCCCGGTTGTGAAGGTCGTCTCCTCGGTGACGTCGCCGATCGCGTTGTCGTACTCGTCGTAGGCGGTCGCGGTCAGCTCGACCGCCGTGCCGGCCGGGACCCTTGCGGTGAACGGGTCCAGGGTGAGGTGGTCCGCCTCGGCGGGGATCACCGTCAAGAAGCCGAAGAACGGCCCCCCGGCCCCGGCCTCGACGCCGTTGACGGAGGCGATCCGGATGACATAGACGCCCGCCTTCGTCGACCCGCAGACCGTGCCCGTGCAGCTGGCGCCGTTGCTGGCCGCGAGCTCCATGCCGAACGGCAGGCCGCTCGGCTGTGCGAGGTTGCCGTACTGGTCCATCACGCCGGGGGTGAAGGTCTGCGTGCCGCCGGCCCGGATCAGGGCGTTGCCGGGAGCGATGCCGCTGATCGCCAGGGCGCCCGGGACCACGACGAGGGTGCTGGTGGCGGTGAGCTCGCCGAATCTCCCGGTGACAGCGTGTCGGCCGGCGACGGTGGAGGTGCACGTGTCGGCGCTGCAGCCGAGGGAGTGCAGGCCGAACGGGGTGCGCCAGGTGCCGGCACCCTCGATCTCCAGGCTCGTCTCCGCGGTGACCGTGCCGAGCGGGCGCCCGTCGGCGTCGTAGGCGTAGACGGCGAAGGTGCCGGGCTCTCCCGCGGTGACACTGGGTGCGCTCGGCCGCAGCTCGATCCGGGCGATCTCCTCCGTCGGACGGACGTCGGCGTGCACGTTCAGCCGGGCGGTCGCGCTGTGTCCGTCCGCGGTCGCGGTCACGGTGTAGGAACCCGGCGTCGCTGACCCGCAGGCGTTGGTGGTGCAGGTGCCGGGAGCCTCGATCGTGTACGTCGCGCTGTCGGTCACGGTCCGGTTGCCGAACGCGTCGACGTCCTCGGCCTGGAAGGTCTGGGTCACGCCGACGGTCGCGGCGGCGTCGGCCGGTGAGATCGCGAGTCCGGTCGCGGCCGCTGCGATCACCTCGACGCCGGTGCCGCCGGTGAGCTGGCCGACCGTCGCGGCGACGACGTAGCCACCCGCTCGCGTCATGGTGCAGGTACCTGCGGGGCACGGCTGCGGGTCCGAGAGATCCAGGGCGGTGAGGCTGTCGGCCTGCCAGATCTGGAAGGTGGCGCGGTCCGTGACGTCCACGTACTGGCCGCTGGCGCTCCGGCCCGCGACCTTCACCACGATCGGCTCACCCGCGACGACGGTGGACTCCTGGACGCTGACCTCGATCCTGGTGAGGGTGTCGTTCTCCTCGACGACGCTCAGGCTCGCGTCGGCGGTCCGGGACGGGTCGCTGCGCAGGGTCGCGGTGAGGGTGTAGGTGCCCGGCGTGCTCGCCGAGCAGCGGGCGCGGCCCGGACTGTCGTCGACGCAGTCGAGTCCGGCCTCGCCGGTGAAGTCGGTGTCGTCGGCGACGGTGCTGGCGTTGCCGTACTGGTCGAGGGCGTAGGCGGTGAAGAGCTGCTGGTCGTCGACGCCGAGTGTCGCGGTCGCGGGGGACAGCGAGATCCCGACGGCCGGACCCGGGCGGGCGACGAGGCCGGCGATGTTGGTGAAGGCGCCCCAGGTCACCTTGATCGCGAAGTAGCCGGCGACGGTGGTCGTGCAGGAGCCGGCGGTGCACGAACCGCGGCCGCCCACGAACTCGTAGCCGGCCTCCTCGGTCACGTCGACCAGGTGCGTCCCGCTGTCGTCGACCGTCCACACCGTCAGGGACGCGGCCTCGCCCACGGTGATCTCGTTGGTCCCGGGGTCGATCGTGATGCCCGTGGGCTCGGCGGCCGCGGGCGTCGCGGGCCCGTCCGTCGGCGCGGCCCGGTCGACGGACGGCGTCGTCGGGATGCCGGTGGGCTCGGACGGGGACGTGTCGTTGGGCTCGACCTTCTCGCCGGGCTCGCTCTCCTCGCTCTCCTCGGTCGGCGAGGGCGCGGGCGTGTCGGTGGGCGTCGGGTCGGGAGTCGGCTCCGGGGTCGGCTCCGGGGTCGGCTGTGGTTCGGGAGTGTCGGCCGTCGTGGCCGGGGTCGTGTCGTTCGGTGCGGCCGGGTCGTCGGCCACGGCGGGTGCTGTCCCAGTGAGCAGGAGCAGGGTGGCCGCGCCGAGGGCGACGACCACGGCCGGACGGCGGCGTGAACGCATGGGGGAGGACTCCGATCCAGATGCCGCGGGCTGAGCGCGCTGCGGGCGACTCCACCGAACGCCCCCGCTCCGGTCCCGGCAACCCACCCCGGCGCGAAGTCGCCCCGAATATCACCCAAATGCCGGCGGCCGGCCATGGGCCCGGAGGGTCCGTGCGTCGGTCTCCGTATGCGACACGCTCGACCCGAAGTCTGGTCGGCAGCGTGGCGCACGGCCGCGGAGCGGCACGGCGGCCGGCCATGGGCCCGGAGGGTCTGTGCGTCGGTCTCCGTATGCGACACGCTCGACCCGAAGTCAGAGCAGGTCGAGCTCGATGGCCCTCTCGATGACGGCCTTGCGCGAGCTCACCCCGAGCTTGCGGTAGATCCGCTGCAGATGCGTCTTCACGGTGTTCTCCGAGAGGTGCATCGCCGCCGCGAGCTCGCTCCGGCTCGAGTGTTGTGCCAGCGCCGCGAGCACGGCCCGCTCCTGTCGGGTCAGCGCGATGACCGTGTGGGCCGCCACGAAGCAGGCCGGGACCGGCACGGCCAGGTGGTCCTGCACCGCCACGCTGCTGCGGCGTGCGGCGGTACGACGCAGCGCGGCGAGGTCCTCCGGGGGGAGGTACATGAGGTGCAGCCGTGCCCCGTCGGGGCCGACCTGGGCGAGCACCCGCTCCAGCAGCGCCGCCGCGGCCTCCTCCTGCCCGGTGCGCGCGGCGGCTGCGGCGCCGAGGACGAGCAGGGCGGCGAGCGAGCGTGCCGTGTGTCCGGGGCGGATCTCCCACTCCGGAAGCGCGGAGAGGGTGCCCACGGCGTCACCGGCCAGCAGGCCGGCCAGCGCGGAGGCGGGCGCCAGCTGGCCGGCGTACCTCGTCCGGGAGCGGAGTACCGCCGTCGCCCGCGCGTGGTTGCCGGCCGCGAGCCAGGCCACCCCGAGCGCGCCGCGGACGGCGGCCGCACCGACGCTGTCGCCCATCACCGGCGGCGCCGGGGTGCGGCGGAGCTGCTCCTCGACCCGGCGCGCCTCGGCAGCGGCGGTGCCGAGACCGACGTGCGCGTGCAGCAGGGTCCAGGTCAGCAGCGGCCAGAACTCCGTGGTGTCGCGGAAGGTCGTGCCGTCGAACGCGGTCGCGGCACCGGCGAAGTCGAAGTGGTCGAGCAGCAGGACGGCGTCCCCGATCCGGCCCAGGGCGTTGGCGTACGAGCGGTCCTCGCCGGGACGCCAGGCGTCCGCGGCGAGCAGGGACCGGGCCGAGCGGGCCTCGACGGTCCGTCCCTCGAAGGCGCCCAGCCCGACGGCGTACACCGCGGTGTGGTTGCGCACCACCGGGTCGGTCGCCATGGCGACCGCTCGGGAGGTGGTGTCGCGCGCGCCCTCCGTCGCGCCGGCCAGGAACTGGGAGTAGGCGAGGTGGCGCAGTGCCATCGGCCCCAGGAAGGCGACCCGCTCGCGGTCGCCGTCCGACATCCGGTCGTGGAAGACGAGGGCGTCCGCGGCGGCTCGGGCCGACTCCTCGACCCGGCCGAGGAGCCGCAGGCTGACCACCTTCGCGACGTACCCGAGGAGGTACTCGCCGGCTGTCGGGTTGGGGAAGCGCGGCCCGTCCCAGCGCGCGGAGATCCGGAAGTAGTCGGCGGCGGCGCCCCGCAGGGCCGGGTCGCGGAAGCAGGCGAGCCCGCGCCCGAAGGCCAGGGCGGGGAACTGCGCGAGCGCCCGGCTCGGGACGGAGGCGAGATGCCGGTCCACCAGGCTCGCGGAGTGGGCGTCCTGCGTGGTGACCACGACCGCCGCGTAGACCCGGGCCGCGATGCTGAACAGGCCGGCGTCGACGGCCATCTCCAGCGCTGCCTCGTAGCTGCCGTGGCGGTGCAGCCAGGCTGCGCTGTGCTCGGCCGCCCGCCGCTGCTCGTCGGCGGGTCGCCGGCGGGCCTCGGCGAGCATCGCGTCCCGCAGCGACTCGACGTACTGGAAGACCTGGTGGCCGGGCGCGAACGGGATCCAGCGCCCGAATCCGTTCCACTCGAGGTCGTCGAGCATCTCCTTCACCTCGGCCGGTCCGGCGACGCCCGGGAGCGCGGCGGACAGCTCCAGGGCCAGCTCGGCGTCGAGGTACGGCGGCACGCTGGTCGCCAGCACGAAGGAGTACGCCGCACCGCGCTCGAGCTGGACCCGTAGGTCCTCGGCCACCAGCGCCTGCCAGGCGGGGTCGTGCTGGCCCGCGGTCGCCCGGGGCCGGTCCTGGGGACGGGCCAGCATCGCGGCGCGCAGCGCCAGGGAGTACCCGTGGGTCGCCGCGTGCAGGGCGGGGGCGGTGTCCGCTCTCGCCGGGTCGCCGAAGGCCGCCACCAGGTCCCGGGTCTCGTCGAGGGTGAAGGCGAGGTCGTGCTCGGTGAGCAGCTGCACCTCGCCCCGCAGGCTGCGGGCCGGGCCGGCCAGGCCGCCCGGGGCCCGGGTGGTGACGACCACCCGGAGCTGGGGGATCAGTCGGACCAACCGGAGCAGGTCCGCGTCCACCTGTGCCGCCGCGGCCCGGACCTTCTCGTAGGCGTCGACCACGAGCAGCGGACGCCTGCGGCCGGCGAGGCCGCGGGCGATCACCGCGGCGGGATCGGTGCTGGACTCGATCTCGGTCAGCAGACCCGCCGCCGGGCCGTCCATGATCCCGACCCGGCCGGCGGCGGCCAGCACGGTCTGCCAGAAGGCAGAGCGGGTCTCGAGGTCGTTCTCGAGGGTCACCCAGACGACGTCGACCCCGTCATCGGCCCCGTCCTCCACCTGGTCGAGCGTCTCGACCCAGGCCCGGGCCAGGCTGGTCTTGCCGAAGCCGCTCGGCGCCGCGATGACGGTCAGCGGCGTCGCCGACCCGTCGAGCGCATCGTGCAACCGGGCACGCGACAGGAGCACGGGACTCCCTGTCGCCATCGCTCCTCCTCGACCCGAGTCGACGAGACCATCATCGCGCACGACGGGCGCGAGCGGGGAGGCGGGAGCGGGGAGGCGGGAGGAAAGGGAGGTGCGACCCGGACTGGCCTGGGGGGAGTGGGCCGTCCGGGTCGCACCCGTCTGCCGGCGTCGTCGCCCCACCCGCGACGCCGGTGCTGTGCGCGTGGTCCGCGGGCGCGGAGCCACGCGCCGCGGGTCAAGCCAACGCGTACCGCCGTGCTGCCCGCAATGCCGGGAGGCGGATGTCGCCCGTCATGTCACCCACGGGCCGGGTCCAACGGCTCATCCGATCGGCGTGGCCGTGACCACGAGGTTCTTCGTGTAGTGGAAGCGCCCGTTGCGGTAGGTGACCCTCCCGGTGCAGGTGACGAGGGTGAGCTGGTGCTCCCCGGTGGTGGAGACCGTGGCGCCGCCGAGCCCCTTCGCCCGGGGCTGGGCCGTGATCGTGGCGATCCGGTAGCGCTGGGCCGTGCCGGTGGCGGTACGGACCGTGATGACCTGTCCGGGGCGGGCCCTGCGGAGCTTGCCGAAGGCGCCGGGGCGGTCGCCGCGGTCGGAGACGTGGCCGGCGATGACGGTGGAGCCGACGGTCTCGCCGGGAGCGGCGGACCCGTTGAGCCAGCCGCCCTTGGAGACGTCGGTCGGGATCCTCATCGAGCCTTTGCGCATGCCGACGGTCTCGACCTTGGCGCGCAGCCCCACCGCGGGGACGCTCACCTTGACCGGGCGGATCCTGCGAGCGGCGGTGGAGCCGTCGGCACGGACACCGGAGTAGCCGGTGCTGACCTCGACCCGGCCGAGGTCGGGTCGGTGGACCAGGGTGGTCGCCCCGGCCGCGCCGCACGACTGCGTGGCCGCGAGGTTCCGGCTGTCGGCGCTCGTCGTGGCGACCCACGTGTAGTAGCCGGGCCGGGTGACGGTGACCACCGGGAGCGGGATGCTGCCGTTGCCGGGCGTGAAGGACACCGTTCCGACCGCGTCGGCAGGAGTGCACGTGGCGGCCGAGGGCTTCCTGGCCGGGCCGTAGAGAGTGGCGGTGCCGGCCGTCGTCCGGCGAGCATGGAGGCCGGTGATGCTCACCTGCCCGGTCAGCGCGAGCGGCTTGGCCCGGCCGCTCCGGGTGACCTTGAGCGTGGCCTTGGCGGGCGCGGTCACCGAGATCGTCGGTGCCGTCGTCGGGCCGGGCGGGGCGGAGACCGTGACGGCGACCCTCGCGGTGTCGCAGACCGGGGTCGGCGTGCTGGTGTCGCAGACCTGGTACTCGTAGGAGTCCCCGCCGGAGAACCCGGCGGCCGGTGTGTAGGTGATCCCGCCGGCGCCGACAGAGGTGTCCCCGTGGGCGGGCGCCGAGGTGACCGTGGGCGCCGCCAGGTCCTGTGCCGAGGCCGAGATGTCGTTGCCGGTGACGTCGGTGGTCACCGGGGTCGCGGCATCGGTGACCACCGAGTCGTCGACCGCCGTGACGGTGTTGGTGCCGACCGTGACCTGGACGGCGACATCGGCGCACTGCTGGGGCTCGGACTGGTCACACAGGTTGAGGGTGTAGCTGTCCGGTCCGCTGTAGCCGGGGTCCGGCAGGTAGTCGACGCGGATCGGCCGGTCCCACGGCACGTCGTAGATCGCGATGCTGCCGTGCTGAGGGTTGCCCATCGACCAGATGTGGTCGGTGGCGAGCGGGGCTCCGTTGGTGCTGGCCAGGCCGGACAGCGGTGTGGTGACCGGGGTGTTCTGCGGGGTGCTCACGGTGCCGGGCATGAAGACGTTCTGCACGGTGACGCGGAGGTCGGCCGCGGCACAGACGTGGGGTGAGGTCTCGTCGTCGGTGACCCGGTAGCGGACGATGTCGAGCCCGGAGAACCCGTGGGCGGGGGCGTAGACGATCCGGCCGTCGCCGGCGACGTTCGCGGCGCCGTTGGCGGGGCTGCCGACCACGGTCGGGAGTGACATGGCCGGGCTGGCCGGGGTCTTGGCGTCATTGGCCCGTACCGCGGTGAACACGGACATGGGAGCGGGAACGGACGCCGTGTCGTCGGCGGCGGTGATGCTCACCCTGCCCAGTCGGACGATCGTCTTGGCGTCCTGGTCGGTGACGAGCAGGTCACCGGAGGGCATGGTCGCGATCCATCTCGGCGAGCTGCTGCCCCAGACCGTGAGGGTCTCCTGGTCGTAGCCGCTGCCGTTCGGGATCAGCCGCAGCACCCGGTTGTTCCCGGAGTCGCCGACGAGGAGGGTGCCGTCGGGCTGGACGGCGACGCCGTACGGGTTGTCGAGACCGAGCGCGACCACGGACCTGGTGTACGTCGCGCCGGACGGGCTCAGCCTCACGATCTTGTCCTCGTCGGCCCAGTCGGCGACGAAGACGTTGCCGTCGGCGTCGACGGCGACACCCCGCGGACGCTCGAGACCCGAGCCGACCAGCGAGCTCGTGTAGCTGCCCCCGGACGGGGTCAGCTTGTGCACGTCGCCGCTGGAGTTCTCGGAGAAGTAGACGTTGCCGTCGGCGTCGACGGCGACCCCCGAGGGTCGCTGCAGGTCGGTGGCGAGCACGGTACGGGCCCAGGTGTAGCCGGTCCGGGTCAGCTTGACGATCTCGTGCTCGCCCTCGTCGGCGTAATAGACAGCGCCGACGCTGTCCATCGCGATGCCCTGCGGGTCGATGCCGCCGGTGCCGTCGATGGTGTTCGGGGTGTAGCCGGGGCCCCACGCGGTCGCCACCATCGCGTAGCCGGAGTCGGCGAGCCAGATGGTGTTGTTGGCGTCGCTCACGATGCCGTTCGGTTCCCGGAGGTTGGAGATGACGGTGCTCCGGGAGGTGTACGCCGAGGTCGGCAGCAGGCCGCAGCCGGTCGGGGACGTGACGGCGACGGTCACCGTGGCGATGTCGCACACCCGAGACGGGTCACCGTCGTTGTCGTCGCCGATCCGGTAGCGGTAGGTGTCCGTGCCGTGCCAGCCGGCGTCGGGGGTGTAGGTGATGGTGCCGTCGTCGTTGACGGTCGTCGTACCGTGCGCGGGCGCGCTGAGGACCGTCGGCTCGTCGCTGAGCCGGACGTTGGACGTGTCGTTGGCGCGGACGTCGGTGGTCACCGGCCTCGGGGAGCTCGTGGTGGCGGTGTCGTCACTCGCCCGCAGGGTGGTCTCGTCGAAGAACCACAGGTCTTCGGAGGACGACACGTAGACGGTGTCGTCCGCGTCGGTGATCACGGTGAGGGTGTATTCATCGCCGGTCCAGGGGGCGTACGGCTGGGGGGCGCTGTATCCGGAGCCTGACGGTGTCGCCCGAAAGACACCGGCGTCGCCGGCGGCGATCCAGACAGTGCCGGTGTCGTCGACCTCCACGCCCTCGGCCGTGGTGCCCGTGGGGAAACCGGTGACCGCGTCGGTCTGGGTCCAGCCGGCCCCGTTGTCGACCGCCTTGACCACCCGGGAGCGGCTGGCGACGTAGACGGCGCCGTCCTCGGCGACGTCCACCTGGCCCGCAAAATGGAGGCCGCTCGCCACCTGGGTCTGCGCCATGCCCGATCCGGGCTCCAGCCGGAGGACGCCTGCCGAGCTGGACGAGGTGGAGTTGATGCTGACGTACACGTTCCCGTCGGGGCCGACGTCGACGCCGCCGAGGCCCGAGAGAAGCCCCCCGGTGTAGGTGTCGGCGATCGTGTACCCGGCTCCCGAGGGGGTCAGCTTCAGGAGTCGCCCCAGAAAGCCGGTCACCCACAGCGTGCCGTCCTCACCGATCGCGATGGCCCTCGCATTGTCGACGCCGGTGGCCACGACCGTGCGGTCGTAGCCGGAGGCCGAGGGGGTCAGTTTGATGACCTCCTTCTCCGCGTAGTCGGTGACGAAGATGCTGCCGTCGGCGTCCACGTCGAAGTAGTTGGGATCGCTCACGCCGGTCTCGATCCGGAGCCGCGTGCCCTCGCCGGTGGTGCCCACCGGGTCGCACGCGTTGCCTTGGGTGACCTTCACGGTGACCGTGGCGGTGGCGCACACGCTGGCCGGGCTGCCGTTGTCGCCCACGGCGTAGGAGTAGGTGTCGGTGCCGGAGAAGCCGGCTGCCGGGGTGTAGGTGATGGTGCCGTCGGCGTTGACCGTGGCGGTGCCGTGCTTCGGGTTCTTCGCGATGGTCGGGTCGGCCAGGGTGGCTCCCGTCGCGTCGTCGTTGCTGCGCACGTCGGTGATGACGGCGTTGCCGAGCGTGGTGCTCGCGGTGTCGGCCGTGGCGTCCACGGTGACCGGGGCCGCCTTCAGGACGCGGTTGTTGTCGGTGTCGGCGACGTAGACCACCCCGTCGTCGGCGGCGGCGACATCGAGGGGAGCGCCGAGTCCGCCGATCGGCAGCACGACCTGGTTCCACGAGGAGGGGCCGGACGGTACGAAACTCACGATCCGGTCGTTCCCGGTGTCGGCGACATAGACGGTGCCGCCGGCATCCACGGCGAGGCCCTGCGGCGAGGACAGACCCGTACTCGGGATGGTCACCGACGACCAGCTCCCGCTGGCCCACCTCGAGCGGACGACATTGTCGGGGTGTTCGGTGTTGTAGACGCTGCCGTCGGGTCCCACCGCCACTCCCCAGGTGTCGCCGGTCGTGTCGCGGACGACCGAGGTGGTCCAGGGAGCGGTCGGGGAGAGCTTCAGGATCTGACGACCGCTGGGGACGCCGGACATGGTGCCGGAGACGGCGGACGCGATGTACGCGCCGCCGGAGCTGTCGACGGCTACGTCCCCGGGGACGTAGATGCCATCCGGTGACGGGGTCTGCGGCTGGTACGTGGAGCCGTTCCACAGCATCCGGACGAGGTGGTTGCCCGAGGAGTTGGTCACCCAGACGTTGCCGGTGGCGTCGACCGCGACGCCGTACGGGACGTTGAAGCTGTCGGGCAGCTTCGTGTTGGCGTACCCGCCTCCGGACGGGGTGAACTTCTCGACGTGGCCGGAGGTGCGCTCGCCCACGAACACGCTGCCGCCCGCGTCGACCGCGACGGACACCGGAGCCGACAGCCCCGTGGCGACCGCCGAGACCACGTACCCCGACGAGCCGAGCGGGCCACAGGGTTGTGTCGGCGCGGCCTGGGCGGTGGGCGCGACAGCGGCGCCGAGGCCGACCGCGACCAGCGTGCCGGTGGCGGCGATCAGTCCGGAGAG
Source organism: Nocardioides sp. LHD-245 (assembly GCF_030929495.1). Taxonomy (GTDB): domain Bacteria; phylum Actinomycetota; class Actinomycetes; order Propionibacteriales; family Nocardioidaceae; genus Nocardioides. The sequence goes on from NZ_JAVFWN010000003.1 coordinate 317,482, forward strand.
CGTGACGTGCAGAGACTTCTTCATGATGGTTCTCACTTCTCCTGGGAGACGGCGCGGACCAGGCACTGGGTGCCGACCGGGGCGGCGAAGGCGCGCTCGGCGGTCCAGGTCTCGTTGCCGCCCGCGGGTACGGCGACGGTGGTGGCGGCGGAGTCGACGATCCGGGCCTGGGCGTCGGTGAAGAGGACCAGCACCGTCAACCTCAGGTCCTCGCCGGACTCGTTGCCGGCGGTGCCGGTGGCGGCCCAGCCGCCGTCGGTGGCCTCGCAGCCGGTGAGCGCGACCTGCTCGTAGAGGTCCGGCACGTTCTTCAGGGCCTTGCCTGCGGGCAGCTTGTGCTGGACGCCGACGAACGTGGGCACCTCGTCCTTGGCGGGCTTGCCCAGCACCGGCTCGCCGGCCTCGTCGTCCTTCTTCTCCGACGTGCTGTCCGACTCGCCGCCCGAGCCCTTCGTCACTCCCGACGCCGATGACTTCTCGTCGGCCTCGGTACCGTCGCCGGCGCAGCCGCTCAGCGCGAGAGCGAGCGTGAGGGCGACGCCGATCGCGCCGAGGGCGCGACGGTAGGGGAGGGCATTGCGGGGAGCACGCATGGGGGGAAGCAGCTTTCGTTCCGTGGGGCGGACGACACGCACCGGCGGGTTCAGCGAACCGCTGGGCCGGACTGTCGAACAACGAACTGCCGTGAATGTCGCCCACCGCGTCACCTGGCCGACGCCTCGACGAGCCGGTGCCTGCCCGCGGTTCATCCGATCGGTGTGGCGGTGACGATGAGGTTCTTCGTGTAGTGGAAGTTCCCGTTGCGGTACGTCACGCGGCCCGTGCAGGTGACGAGGGTGAGCTGGTGCTCGCCGGTGGTCGAGGTGGCGGTGCCGGTGAGTCCCTTGGTGCGGGGTTGGGTGGTGACGGTCTCGATGCGGTAGCGCAGCCGGGTGCCGTCGGCGGTGCGGACGGTGACGATCTGTCCGGGGCGGGCCCTGCGGAGCTTGCCGAAGGCGCCGGGGCGGTCGCCTCGGTCGGAGACGTGGCCGGCGATGACGGTGGAGCCGACCGACTCGCCGGGTGCGGCGGAGCCGGCGAGCCAACCGCCGCGGGCGGTGTCGGTGGGGATCACCATGTCCCGCTTGCGGATGCCGACGGTCTCGAGGCGGGCGTTCAACCCGATGCCGGGGATGGTGACCTTGACGGGTCGGATCCGGCGGCCGTGCACCGACGGGTCGGCGACGACCCCGGTGTAGCCGGTCTTGACGGTGACCTTGGCCGGCAGGGACGGGCGGTGGACCAGGGTGGTCGAGTCCGGTGAGCCGCACGACTGGGTGCTGGCGGTGTTGTCACCGTCGGCGCTGGTCGTGGCGACCCAGGTGTAGTGGCCGGGCCGGGTGACGGCGACCGGCGGGAGCGCCGTGGTGCCGTTGACGGGTGCGAAGGGCACGGTCGCGACGGCGTTGGCCGGCGTGCACATGCCGGGGCCGGCCTTCTTGGCGGGCCCGTAGAGGGTCGCCTTGCCGGTGATCGTCTTGCCGGTGATCGTCTTGCCGGTGACGCGGGTGGCGGGGTTGATGCCGGTGATGGTGACCGAGCCGGTGAGGGCCACGGGCTTGACGTTGCCGGTCTTGGTGACCTTGAGGGTGGCCTTGTCGGGGGCGTGGACGGTGATGGTGGGTCCGCTCGTCGGGGCCGGCTTGGCCTGGACGGTGACCTCGACGGTGGCTTCGGTGCACTGCACGGGAGCGGAGGTGTCGCAGACCTGGACGGTGTAGTCGTCCGCGCCGCTGAAGCCGGGGGTCGGGCTGTAGGTGATGGCTCCGGTGGTGGAGTCGATCGCGATGGTGCCGTGGTCGGGAGTGGTGACCGTGGTGGTCGCGGCCGGGTCGAGGGGCATGCCGGTGGTGGTGGCGTAGTCGTCGAGGCCGGTGGTGACGGGGGTGTTGTACGCCGTGGTGATGGTGGCGCCGGTGGTGAAGATGTTGTCGACGGTCACGGTGACGGTCGCGGTGTCGCAGACCGGGGTCGGGTGCGAGGTGTCGCAGATCTCGTAGGCGTAGGTGTCCTCGCCGGAGAACCCGGCATCCGGGGTGTAGGTGATCGCGTCACCGTCGACGGTCGTGCTCCCGTGGGCCGGCGCCGACGAGACGGTCGGGTCGCCGAGGGGCTGGCCGGAGGCGGAGATGTCGTCGACCGTGACGTCGGTGGCGACCGCCGTTCCGACCGTGGTCGAGGCGGTGTCGTCACCAGCGGTCACGGTGTTGGCTCCGACCGTCACCCCCATCATCACGTCCGCGCACTGGATCGGTGCCGAGGTGTCGCAGACCTTGATCGTGTAGCTGTCTGCGCCCGAGTAGCCGGAGGCCGGGCTGTAGGTCACCGCACCGGTCGCCGGGTCGATCGTGATGACGCCGTGACCGGGAGCGGTCACCGAGGTCACCGACTCCGGGTCGAGGGGCCGGCCCGACGTGGTGACGTGGCCATCGAGGGGCGTGACGAGTGGCGTGTTCTGCGGTGTCTGCACGTCCGGTCCGGGGAGGAAGCCGTTGCGCACGGTGACGGTGACCGTGCCCGTGTCGCAGACCGGGGTCGGAGTGCTGGTGTCGCAGGCCTCGTAGTCGTAGGAGTCCTTGCCGGAGAATCCGGTGGCGGGGGTGTAGGTGATCCCGCCGGATCCGACACTCGTCGTCCCGTGCTCGGGTCCGGAGGTGACCGTCGGGTCGTCGAAGGCCTGGCCGGATGCGGACACGTCGTTGCCCGTGACGTCCGTGCTCACCGGGGTCACGACGTCGGTGGTCGCCGTGTCGTCCACGGCCGTGACCGTGTTCGCCTCGACGGTGACGGCCACTGTGATCTCCGCGCACTCGACCGGATCGGCCGTGTCGCAGACCCGGACCCGGTAGGAGTCGCCGCCGCTGTAGCCGTCGTCGGGCGTGTAGGTGACCGCGCCGCTGGTGGCGTCGATCGACAGCGAGCCGTGGTCCGGCTCCTGCACCTGGGTGACCGCGGTCGGGTCGAGCGGCTTGCCCTGGGTGCTCGCGATGCCCGCGAGCGGGGCCGTCACCGGCTCGTTCTGCGGCGTGGTGACGCCGGGGCCGGCGGCGAAGACATTGGGGACCGTCACCGTGACCTCGGCGGAGTCGCAGACGTCGATGTGGAAGAAGGCGATGATCCCGATGAACTCGGCGCTCCCCTCCATGGTGACGCGGGTCTGGTAGACGTAGCGGTCCGTCCCCGAGAAGCCCGCCTGCGGGGTGTAGGTGATCCTCCCGTCGGGGCCGATGCTCGCCGTACCTCCGTCGGGCTGCACCGACACCGTCGTGACGGCCTCCACGCCATCGATGCCGGTGTCGTTGGCGTGCACGTCGGTGGTCACCGGGGTCTGCAGGGTCGTCGTCGCCGTGTCGTCCTCGGCGGTGATGCCGACCGTGACCATCATCAGGATGTCGTCGTTCGCCGGGTCGGACACGATCAGCCGATCGTTGTCGGGCGCGACGATCCAGGTCGGCGTGCGCGTGTCCCAGTGCTGGGCGACGGTCTGGGCATAGCCGGAGCCGTTCGGCGTCAGTTGGAGCACCCGCTGGTTGTCGGTGTCGGCCACGAGGACCGCACCGTCCGGACGGACGGTCACCCCGATCGGTCCGCTGAGGCTCGTGGACACCACGCTCAGCGTGTAGTCCGGCCCGGACGGCGTCAGCTTCACGACCCGGTTGTCGCTCCGGTCGGCGACGAAGAGGTTGCCGTCGGCGTCGACGGCGATGCCGCGCGGACTGTTCAGGCCGGAGGCCACGAGCGAGGACGTGTACGTCCCACCGGACGGCGTGAGCCGGTGGACGTGGCCGCTGGCGCGTTCGGTGAAGAACACGTTGCCGTCGGCATCGACCGCGACGCCGGCGGGGCGCTGGAGGTTCTGGGCGAGGACGGTCCTGGTCGTGTAGTTGAAGTCGTCCTCCGACCAGGTGAGCTTCACGATCTCGTGCTCGCCCTCGTCGGCGTAGTAGACGTTGCCCTGCGCGTCCGCGGCGATGCCCTGCGGGTCCAGGTCCTGGCCGCCGTCGATCGGCGACGGTCCGGCGCCCGGCGCCCAGGCGTTCACCTGGGCCCCGGCCGCGTCGGAGATGAAGATGAAGTTCCGCGGGTCGATCGCGACCCCGGTCGGCTCGGTGAAGTCGTCGTCGCTGACGAGGAAGTCGTAGCCGTACTCCTTCGACGGGAGGTCGCCGCAGCCGTCGGACGTGGTGACCGTGACGGTCACCCGTGCGACCGCGCAGACCAGCCCGTCCTCGTCCAACGCCCGGTAGTCGTAGTGGTCCGTGCCCGAGAAGCCCGGGGTCGGCCGGTAGGTGATCGTGTGGTCGTCGTTGACGGTCGCGGTGCCGTGCGCGGGCGCGCCGACCACGCTGATGTCGTCGAGCACGGAGTTGGTGACGTCATTGGCCCGCACGTCGGTGGTGACCGAGCCGTTGGCCCCGACGGTGGCCGAGTCGTCCTGCGCGTCCACCGACAGCGGGCCGAACTCCCAGAGCTTCTCGAAGTCGGCGACGAAGACCTCGTCGTCGTCGGTGACGACGAGGTTGTAGGCGTGGTTCGCTCCCCAGGGCGCGTAGAGCTGCTTCGGGGCGTAGCCGGCGCCGGAGGGGGCCGCCGTCCAGACGCCGGGGTCCTCGGTGCTGCTGATCCAGAGCGTGCCGGTGCTGTCGACGGCGACGCCCTGGCCGCTGCCGAGGCCGGTGACGGCGTCGGTCTGCGTGGTGCCGTCGAGCTTCACCACGCGCGTGTAGCTGGCGACGTAGACCGCGCCGTCGTCGTCGACCGTCACCTGGTGCGGGACCTCGAGGCCGCCGATCACCTGGGTCTGGGCCATGCCCGCCCCGGACATCCGCACCACGCCGCCGGAGCCGAACGAGGTGGCGTTGATGCTCACGTAGACGTCGCCGTTCGGAGCCACGTCGATGCCGCCGAGGCCGTTGAGGAGGCCGCCGCTGTAGGTGTTGGCGACCGTGTACGTCGAGCCGGACGGGGTCAGCTCGAGCACCTCATCCGGGTAGCGCACCACCCACAGCGTGCCGTCGGAGTCGTCGAGCGCGATCGAGGTGACGTTGCCGATGCCGGGGATGACCACCGATCGGCTGTAGCCCGACCCGGACGGGGTCAGCTTCACGATCTCGCCGTTCTCGGAGTCGGTGACGAAGATGCCGCCGTCGGCGTCGACGTCGAAGTAGGTGGGGTAGTCGGTGCCGGTCTCGATCGGGAGCCGGGTCAGCGGACCGGTGCTGCCGACCGGGCCGCAGGCGTTGTCCTGGCCGACGGTGACGGTCACGGTCGCGGTCGCGCAGACGCTCGCGGGGTCGGCGGAGTCGCGGACGGCGTACCGGTAGCTGTCGGTGCCGGAGAAGCCGGCGTCCGGAGTGTAGGTGACGGTGCCGTTGGGGTTGACCGTCACGCTGCCGTGGGCCGGGTTCTCGGCGATGGTCGGGTCGGCGAGGTCGGTGCCGTCGCCGGAGTCGTTGGTGAGCACGTCGGTGGTGACGGCGTCGCCGGAGGTCGTCGTCGCGGTGTCGGCGACGGCGTCGACCGCGACGGGGGTCAGCTTGACCACCCGGCCGTTGCCGGTGTCAGCGACATAGATGCCGCCGTCGGTGTCGACCGTGACGTCCTGGGGCTGGTCGAGGCCCTCGGCCGGCAGGGTCGTCTGGTCCTCGAGCGCCGCGCCGATCCGGACCAGCCGGTCGTTGCCGGTGTCCGCCACGACGATCGGCGGCGTCGCGCCGGACGTGTCGAGGTCGAGCCCGCCGGGGGACGACAGCCCCGCCGTCGGGAGCGGGGTGCCCGCGGTGTTGCCCGGGATGTTCAGCGCGCGCACCGTGTCGCCCATGGTGAAGAACAGGGTGTTGCCGGCCACGGAGACGCCGTGGACCTGGGTCGGCAGCGGGAGCGACTCCACCCCGGAGGGGGTGTAGCCGCCAGGCCCCGGCGTCAGCTTGGTGATCCGCTGGCTGACGGTGTCGCCGACGAAGACCGTGCCCGACGGGTCGACGTCCAGCGCCCCCAGCCCGCCGCCGAGGCCCCAGGCCACGTTCTCCGCGGTGTAGGCGCCGCCCGAGGGGACGAACCTCTCCACGTTGCCGTTGGGCCGGTCGGCGACGTAGATCGTGCCGTCGGTCCCCACCGCGAGCGCGTACGGCGCGTAAGTGCCCTCCGCGGTGGTCCGGGTGTAGCTCCCACCCGAGGGCGTCAGCTTGTCGACCTGGTCGCCGTTGCCGACGTAGACCACGCCGTCGGCGGCGACGTCGATGGCACGCGGCGTGGTCAGGCCGGTGGCGATGGTCGACTGGCGATAGCCGGCCGCCGTCAGCGTGTCGCAGCCCACGGTGGCCGCCTGGGCGGCGGGCGCCAGCGTCGTGCCGAGGCCGGTGATCACCAGCGCGCCGCTGACGGCGAGCGCCGCGGAGAGTGCGATCCGGGGGAGCTTCATGGGAGGCCTCACTTCGCGGCGTTGACGGCGTTGACGGCGCGGACGACGCAGAGCGTCCCCGCGGGTGCATCGAAATCGCGTTCGGCGATCCAGTCGCCGGTCTCGCCCGGGCCGACCGTGACGGAGGTCGCGGCCGAGTCGACGCTCCGTCCCTGCGGGTCGGTGAAGAGCACCAGGACCGAGAAGGCCTGCTCCTCGGTCCCGGTGTTCTCGGCGGTGCCCTCGGCTCGCCAGCCCTCGGTCGTCGCCTCGCACCCGGTCTGTGTGACGTGCTCGTAGAGGTCCGGGTCGTTGTCCAGCGCCGCACCATCCGGCAGCTCGTGCTGGACGCCGACGAAGTCGGGCGCGGGGCGCTCCGCGGGCTTCGCGCGGGCCTCCGCCTCGGCCTCATGGTCGGGCGACCCGCCCGAGCATGCGGAGAGGGCCAGCAGGACCGCTGTCGCGGCGCAGGCTGCCGCCGGCCGCCCGGAGGAGGGCAGGCTGAAGGGGGCAGGGATGCGGGGAGCACGCATGGTGGGGAGCAACTTTCGGTCCGCGGTGCGGACGATGCGCACCGGCACACCCAGCGAACCCCCACCATTGCTCGGGTGACAATGCTCCGTCCCGGATGTCGCCCGCCGGGTCACCCGCTCCTGGCCGTCATCGCCCTGCTGGCCGCCGTCGAGGTCGCCAGCGGTGTCATCCAGGGCTACTACGGCCCGATCATGGTCGACATCGCCCACGACCTCGACGTCCGGTACGCCGACCTCAACTGGCTCGAGGCGTCCCAGCTGATCTTCTCGGCGCTGGTCGTGCCCCCGCTGGCCCGCCTCGGCGACCTGGTCGGCCACCGTCGGGTGCTGATCATCGCGACGGCGGTGACCGCCGCCGCGACCTGGGGGATCGCGTTCGCGCCGAGCTTCCCGCTGATGCTGGTGGCCTGGACGCTGCAGGGCATCTACGTCGTGTGGCTGCCGATCGAGGTGGCGGTGATCCACCGCCGGACCGCCGGACGCGACGACCAGGGCCGGCTCACCCGCCGGGTGGCCGCGATCCTGGTCGCGACGCTGGAGGTGGCGATCATCGTCGCCGCGATCCTCGCCGGGCAGCTGGCGGACCGGGTCTCGGTGACCACCATGCTGATCCTGCCCGCGGTCGTGGTGACCGTGTGCCTTCCGCTGCTCGCGCTCCTCGAGGACGTCCCCGGCGAGGCCGGCGGCCGCTTCGACTGGGGTGGACTGGGCCTGATGACCCTGGCCGTCCTGGCCGTCCTCGGCGGTCTGGTCCTGATCCGGGTCGACGGGGCGACCTCGGTCCCCGCGTGGCTGCTGGTCGTCGCGGGCCTGGCCCTGCTCGTGCCGTGGTGGCGCTACGAGGCCGCCCACCCCGACCCAATGGTCGACGTCCGGTTGCTCGCCCACCCGGCCCAGTGGAGCGTGCAGGCCACGGCCTTCCTCGTCGGCATGTCGCTGCTCGGTGCCCAGGTGCCGCTGTCGACGTACTTCCGCAGCGACCCGGACGTGCACGGCTACGGCTTCGGCCTCACCGCCGCCGAGGGCTCGGCACGGATCGCGCTCTACGTCGCCTGCCTGGCGGTGGGCGCTCTGTCGCTCGGTCCGGTCAGCCGGCTGCTGGGCGCGCGTCGCGCGATGGTGACCGGATGCGTCGTCTACGCCGTCGGATACGCCGCGTGGCTGCCGCTGCACGGCAGCCCGGGCGCGGTCTGGGGTGTGATGGCGGTGATCGGTCTCGGGACGGGAGGCCTGATCGCGGCGATCCCGGCGGCCGCGGCCGCCGTGGCGCCGCCGGGGCGGGTCGGCTCGGCGACAGGGCTCACCAACGCGGCCAAGACCGTCGGCGGCGGCATCGCCTCGTCGATCTTCGCGATCTGCCTGGCGCGCACCGGGACGCTGGAGGTGAGCGGCGGCAGTCTCGGGGGCTACTACGCCGTCTGGTCGATCTGCGCGGCCTCGGGGCTGCTGGCCGCCGCGGTGCTGGCCCTCACGACGCGGAGGGCCGCGGTGCCGGTCAGCGCCGGGCCAGCAGATCCAGCTCGATCGCCTTCTGGACGACCGCCTCACGGGAGTTGACCCCGAGCTTGCGGTAGATCCGTTGCAGGTGGGTCTTCACGGTGTTCTCCGAGACGTGGAGGGCGGCGGCCACCGCGGCCCGCGTGGGATGCCGGGCGAAGGCCGCGATCACGGTGCGTTCCTGGGGGGTCAGCGATGCCGCGACGATCTCCCCGGTGATGCAGTCCGGGACCGGCGCGGCGAGGTAGTCGAGCAGTGCGGTGTCGCCCTGGTCCGTGGCCAGCGTGCGGAGGGCGGCCAGGTCCGGCGCCGGCAGGTACATCAGGTGGGCGCGGGCGCCGCCCGACCCGACGATGGCGAGGACGCGGTCCAGGAGCGCCGCCGCCGGGTCGGGGCGGTCGGCGCGCAGCGCCGCCGCGGCGCCGAGGGTGAGGACGGCGGCCAGGGAGCGGGTGGTGTGGCCGGGGCGCGCCTCGAGGCGGGGGAGCACACCGAGCGCCTCGGTCGCCTCGCCGGCGAGCAGACGGCCGAGCAGGACCGCCGGGGCCACCTGTCCGGCGTACCTCGTGCGCGTGCGCAGGAGCGGCCCGGCCTTGGTGCGGTTGCCGGCCGCCAGCCAGAGCACGGCGAGGGCGGCCCGCACCGCGGCGCCGCCGAGGCTGTCGGTGGTGCCTGGTGGCGCCGGGGTGCGGGCGAGGGCGGCCTCGACCCGGTGCGCCTCGGTGGCCGCGTGGCCCAGGCCGAGGCGCGCGTGCATCAGGGTCCAGGTGACGAACGGCCAGAACTCCGAGGCGGCGACGAAGGCGCAGTCGTCGTACTCGGCGATCGCCGCGGTCAGCTCGAAGTCGTCGAGCAGCAGCGCGGCCTGCCCGATCCGGCCCATCGCGTTGACGTAGGTGCGTGTCTGGCCGGGGCGCCAGGCGGTGGGGTCGACGTGGGCCTGCGCGGCGCGGGCCTCGCCGCACCGCCCGTCGATCGCGTTGAACCCCACCGCGTAGACGGCCGTCTGATTGAGCGTCTCCGCGCGGGAGCTCATCGTGATCGCTCGCATCGCGGCGGTGCGGGCCGCCTCGACCTGCCCGTCCTGGAACAGGGAGTAGCCGAGGTGGCGCAACGTCGTGGCGCCCAGGTCGGCGACGTGGTGCTGCTCCCCGTCGGGGATGGTGTCGAAGTGGGCGAGCGCCTGCTGGGCGGCGCGACCGGAGTCGTCGAAGCGGCCCAGCGCGCGCAGGCTGGCGACCTTGGCGGTGTGCAGCATGAGCACCTCGCCGGGGGTGGCCGTGGGCGGGGGCGGGCCGACCCAGGACGCGGGGATCTTGAAGTACTCCGCCGCCGCGCCGAGCGTGGCCGGATCCCGGTGGCAGGCGAGCCCCCGGCCGAGGGCGAGCGCGGGGTACTGAGTCAGCGCGCGGCTCGGGACGCTCGCCAGCTGACGGTCGAACCGGGCGGTCGTGATGGTCTCCGGGTTGCTGGCCACCAGCGCGGCGTAGACCCGGCCGGCGACGTCGTACTGCCGGGCGCCGACGGCCACGTCGAACGCCGTCTCGAAGTTGGCGTTGCGGTACAGCCAGGTCGCCGAGAGTCGGGCGTGACGGGCCTGGGTCGGGGCCGGGAGACGTGCGGCGTCGGCGAGCATCGCGGTCCGCAGCGACTCGACGTACTGGAAGACCTGGCGGCCGGGCGCGAACGGGATCCAGCGCCCGAAGCCGTTCCACTCCAGCTCGGCGAGCGTCTCCTTCACCTCGGCGGTCCCGGCCAGCTCGATCGCGAGGTCGGCGTCGAAGTACGGCGGCAGGCAGGTCGCCAGCACCAGGTCGTACGCCGCTCCGGTGCCGAGCTGGACCCGCAGGTCCTCGGCGACCAGCGACTGCCAGTCGGGCGTGCTCGGGTCGGCCGCGGCGCGGGCCAGCGACAGCATGCCGGCGCGGACCGCGAGCGGGAACCCGCCGGTGGCCGCGTGCAGTCCGATCGCGCGCTCGGCGACCCCCGGCTCGCCGAAGGCCGTCAGCAGCTCGTGGGTCTCCTCCTCGGTGAAGGAGAGGTCGGGACCCGTCAACAGCTCGACCTCGCCGCGCAGGGTGCGCCCGGGGCTGGCGAGGCCGGTGGTGGTCCGGGTGGTGACGACCACCTTGAGGTCGGGGCAGAGCCGGACCAGCTGGGCCAGGTCGGCGTCGACCGGGCCGGTGTCGTCCCGCAGCCGCTCGTGGGCGTCCACGACGAGGACGAGCGGCCCGCGCCCGGAGAGCGCGCCCGCGACGAGGACCGGCAGGTCCGCGGCGCGCTCGATGTCGTCGACCAGCCCGGCGGCCTCGGTGGCGGGCAGCACGCCGAGCCGGCCAGCGTTGGTCAGCACGGCTCGCCAGAAGTTCGTCCGCGCGACATGGTCGGTCTCAAGGGTCACCCAGATGACCTCGCCGGGCGCGCGGGCCGCGACCCAGCAACGGACCAGGCTGGTCTTGCCCGAGCCGCTCGGGGCCGACAGCACGACCAGTCGCGGCTCGTCGGGGTCGAGCCGCGCGTGCAGGCGGGGACGTGCGAGCAGGACCGGTCCCGTCATGAGTCGCCCCCTTTCGGGGCGACTCTAGTGGCGGGCCGCGACGCTGTGAGCCGAATCCGGGACTGGCCGGAGGTCAGACGCGTGCTTCGCCGCCCCAGTTGGCGAGCTTGACGGCGATGTCGTGCAGGCGGCTCTCGGGAACGCCCTCCGCCTGGAAGGCGAGCTGGACGTGGTCCTCGGAGGTGCGGGCGAAGCCGACCCGTCCGGACTCGGGCAGGTGCTCGATGATCCGGATCAGTCGGTTGCCGATCCGGCCGAGCTGCGAGGCGTGCTCGTCGGAGAGCTGGCCGAGGGCCTCGGGCTCGCGGTGGTGGAGGGTCAGGCCGAGCCGGTCACCGGCGTCGTGGCGGGCGAGGATCCAGACCTCGTCCTCCCAGATCACCTGGCCGGGGGCGAAGGACGTGCTGTCGATGAGCGGCTGCGCGGACTCCGTCATGGCCTCACTCTGCCACCCGCCCTCCCGCTGCCGTCCGGCGCCCCCTGTCTGTGCGGTCCGACGACCGAATTCGTCGTCGGGGAGCCCGGGTGACGGCAATTCTGGTTGGTGAACCGCGCCTCCGCGCCTCCGCGGTGCAACGATCGTCCCGGATCCGGACATGGGAGAGGTATGAGGGACATCGCGGATCTCGGAGCCGCCCGGGAGGACGACTTCCGCCGCCTGTACGCCGCGCACTTCGACGCGGTGCTCGGCTTCGCGCTGCGCCGGACCGACCGCCCCGAGGACGCGGCGGACGTCACCGCCGACACCTTCCTGGTCGCGTGGCGTCGCCTGGCGCACGTGCCGCGCGGGGACGGCACCCGGCCGTGGCTGTACGGCGTCGCGCGGCGCACGCTCGCCAACCACCGGCGCGGGGAGGGGCGACGGACCGCGCTCGGCGAGCGGCTGCGCGGCCAGCTCGCCCATGCCGTCGCCGATCTGGCCGACGAGGCCGTGCACCGCGCGGACGTGACCGCCGCGATGAAGCGGCTCAGCGCTCGCGACGAGGAGGTCCTCCAGCTGCACCTGTGGGAGGGACTGGCGCCGCGCGAGATCGCCGAGGTGCTCGGTCTCCCGGCGACCGTCGTACGGCCGCGGCTGTCGCGGGCGCGGTCCCGGTTGCGTGCGCTGCTCGGCAACGATCCGCCCGGCGCCGGACATCTTCCCAGCGAACCCGTCCCGTCGATCCCGAAGGAGAGCCCCCGATGAACCGTCCGATCACCGACGCCGTCGTCGCCGGTCTCCACCTCCACGAGGGTCGCGCCGAGCTGCTGGAGGAGATCATGACCCTCGCCCCCGTCGAGACCCCCGTCCCCGTCCGCAGGCACCGCCGCGTGCTGCCCGTCCTCACCGCCGCCGCGGCGGTCCTGGCCGTCGTCGCCGGCGCCGCCTGGCTCGGCCGCCTGAACGGGCCGGAGCCGGCCGTGGACCCGCAGCCCGCCGCCCCGGTGAGCACCGTCACCGCTCCGCCGAGCGGGACCCCCACCCCGAGCAGCAGGGCCGACCAGCTGCCGCCGATTCCGAAGCGCCCGGTGTTGATCAGGGCCGTGGGTTGGGAGATCGGGATCGACGAGCAGGTCGGCGAGGTCGCGTGGAGCGGCCCCGGCGACGCACGGCTGCTGACGGTGACGGTGGGCAACGTGCGCGACCCCTTTCGCTACGACCGCTACGAGGACGCGGACGTTCGGCGGGAGATCACCGTCCTGGGCAAGCGCGCCCTGCTCGCCGAGTGGAAGCAAGGCGACGTCCAGTATCGCGCGGCCGTGGTGTCCATGAATCGCACGACGATCCTCATTCTCGAGGGCACCGCGATGGCCAGGGCCGACTTCCTCGACGTCGTCGGAACAGCGCAGCGGGTCACGCGGGCCGACTACGAGGAGGCGATCGTCGCGGCGACCGGCTGAGACCGCCCGCGCGCGGACGGTCGCCCGCTCAATAGGCTGTCGCCCGTGACGCTCGCGAACATCCCGCCCGCCCCGGAGCTCCCCGGCGCCCGCCATCTGCACTCCGGCAAGGTGCGTGACCTCTACGAGCTCACCGAGGGCCCGCATGCCGGCAAGCTGCTCATGGTCGCCAGCGACCGGCTGTCGATCTTCGACTTCGTGCTGGCGACGACGATCCCCGACAAGGGCGAGATCCTCACCCGGATGTCGCTGTGGTGGTTCGAGCAGCTGGCGTCCCTGGTGCCGAACCACGTCATCTCCACGGACGTCCCCGCGGCCGTGCGCGGTCGCGCGGTCATCTGCGAGCGCCTCGACATGTTCCCCGTCGAGTGCGTCGCCCGCGGCTACCTGACCGGCTCCGGCCTGCTCGACTATCGCGCCAGCGGCGAGGTCTGCGGGATCGCCCTGCCCGCGGGTCTCGAGGACGGCAGCCGGTTGCCCGAGCCGATCTTCACGCCGGCCACGAAGGCCGAGCTCGGCGACCACGACGAGAACGTCTCGTACGACGCCGTCGCCGCCACCGTCGGCGCCGAGACCGCCGCGGCGCTGCGGGACCTCACCCTCCGGGTCTACCGCCGGGCCGAGGAGATCGCCCGCGAGCAGGGGATCCTGCTCGCCGACACCAAGTTCGAGTTCGGCGTCGTCCCCGACGGCGACGGCCGGATCGTGCTCGCCGACGAGGTGCTCACCCCCGACTCCTCCCGGTACTGGCCCGCCGACGACTGGCAGCCCGGCCGCACGCAGCCGTCGTACGACAAGCAGATCGTGCGCAACTGGGCGCTCTCGCCCGAGAGCGGCTGGGACAAGGCGTCGGGGGAGGCTCCGCCGCCGCTCCCCGCCGAGGTGGTCGAGCGCACCCGCCGTCGCTACATCGAGGCCTACGAGCTCCTCACCGGCGAGACCTTCTGACCGGAGAGCGGACGGGCGGGGCGCGAGCAGCGTGTTACTGCCACCTCACCGACGCGGTTAGTCCCGCGCACAACCGCCCCGGCGAGCTTCTGGGCCCACGACCAGTGACCGGGCTCACGACCGGCCAGTAGTTTGTGCGCATGACGAACCTCGCCGAGTTCCTCGAGAACAGCGCCCAGAACTTTCCCGACCGCACCGCGATCGTCTTCGGAGACACCCGGCTGTCCTACCCGCAGGTCGACGGCGCGGCCAACCAGGTCGCCAACCTCCTGGTGTCGCGGGGGATCAAGCCCGGTGACAAGGTCGCGCTGAGCTGCCCGAACCTGCCGTACTTCACGATCGTCTACTACGGCATCCTCAAGGCCGGCGCGACCGTCGTCCCGCTCAACGTGCTGCTCAAGGGCCGCGAGGTCGCCTACCACCTGGGCGACTCGGACGCGAAGGCCTACTTCGCCTTCCAGGGCACGCCGGAGCTCGCGATCGGCGCCGAGGCGTACGCCGGCTTCCAGGAGGCCCGCGACAACGGGGACTGCGAGCACTTCTTCGTCATCACCGCCGACCCGACCGCGCCGTCGCCGATCGAGGGCACCGAGACCTTCGGTCAGGCGCTCGCCGGCCAGGCGCCGACGTTCGACACCGTCGCCGTGGACGACGACGACACCGCCGTCATCCTCTACACCTCCGGCACGACCGGTCAGCCCAAGGGCGCCGAGCTGCGGCACCGCAACATGCGCGACAACGCGCTGTCCGGCACGGACCTCTTCGGCGCCGACCCCGCCCGCCCGGACACCTACCTGTGCGTCCTGCCGCTGTTCCACTCCTTCGGCCAGACCGTCATCCAGAACGGCGGCTTCGCGTTCGGCGGCACCGTGGTGATGCTCCCGCGGTTCGAGGCCGCGCCCGCGATCGGCCTGATGCTCAAGGAGAAGGTCTCCTTCTTCGCGGGTGTCCCGACCATGTACTGGGGCCTGCTGAACGCGCTCGACGACACCGTCGACGTGAAGACCCTCGCCGCCAACCTCCGGGTCGCGGTCGCCGGCGGCGCGGCGCTGCCGGTCGAGGTGCACCACCAGTTCGAGGAGCGCTTCGGGGTCACCATCCTGGAGGGCTACGGCCTCTCCGAGACGTCACCGGTGGCCAGCTTCTCGCCGCACGGCTCGCCGGTCCGGGTGGGCTCGATCGGCACGCCGATCCCCGGCGTCGAGATGAAGCTCCTCGTGCCCGAGACCTGGGACGAGGTCACCGACCCGGACGGCATCGGCGAGATCGCCATCAAGGGCCACAACATCATGAAGGGCTACTACAAGCGGCCCGACGCCACCGCCGAGGCGATCGACGCCGAGGGCTGGTTCCGCTCCGGCGACCTCGGCCGCAAGGACGCCGACGGCTGGTACTACATCGTCGACCGCTCCAAGGACATGATCATCCGCGGTGGCTTCAACGTGTACCCGCGCGAGATCGAGGAGGTCCTCCTCACCCACCCCGCCGTGTCCCTCGCGGCCGTGATCGGCGTCCCGCACGAGAGCCACGGCGAGGAGATCAAGGCGTTCGTCATCCTGAAGCCGGGCGCGAGCGCCACCCCCGAGGAGATCGTGGCCTGGGGCAAGGAGCAGATGGCGGCCTACAAGTACCCGCGCGTCGTCGAGATCGTCGAGGCCCTCCCGATGACCGCCACCGGCAAGATCCTCAAGCGCGAGCTCAGCTGAACGGGCGCCCTCGCCGGCGCTCTGACCTCGGTGCTCCAGGGTCAGAGCGCGGCGAGTGCGGCGACGGGTGCCTGTCGGCTTGCGCGTGCCGCCGGGTAGAGGCCGGCGATGCTGCCGACGCCGGCTGTGATGAGGATGGCGGTCAGGCCGACCCAGAGCGGCAGGGCGGGACTGACGCCTTGGGCTCGCGCGTAGTAGGCGGTCACGGTGTAGCCGGCGATGACGCCGAGGACTCCGCCGCTGGTGGCCATCAGCATGGACTCGGCAAGGAACTGGGTAGCGATGTCGAGGCGGGTTGCGCCGAGGGCGCGGCGCATGCCGATCTCGGAGCGGCGTTCGATGCTGGCGATGATCATGGTGTTGGACACGCCGATCCCTCCGACCAGCAGCCCGATGGCGGCGAGTGCGACGAGGAGGCGGTTGAGGGCGTTGTCCGCGGTGACCTTGGCGGCAAGGGCATCCGAGGGTCGGGAGACGGCGACCTGACCGGGTTGTTGGGGAGATGCTGTCTGGGGTATGACGTCGCTGACGGCGTGCACTTGTGACTCGATGGAGCGCAGGTAGAGGCCGGTGGTGGTGCCGTCGTAGTCGAAGTAGGTGTGGGCGGCGGGGGTGGGCAGCATGACCATGGGGTCGATCTCGCTGGCCAGGTCGACGGGGGCCAAGATGCCGATCACGACGGCCCATTGGCGCCCCAACCACAGCCGGGTGCCCGGCGCATCGACACCGAGCCGGGTGGCTGCCGCGGACCCGAGGACGACTGTGGGGTAGTCCTCGTTGGCAGCGGTGAACCAGTGTCCTTGGGCGGTCCTCGCGCGCAGCGTGTTGATCAGCGAGGGGTCCACGGCGGTGACGACCACGCTGCTGGTTTGTCCGGACGGCACATAGGGCGAGCGGTAGGCGCCAACACTGTCGAGTTCACCGACCCCGCTGATGTCGGTGACTGGGCTGATGTTCCCCACCATGGTGACGGCGGTGGCAGGCAACCGCGTCGGCTCGCCGTTCATGTCGTCGGAAGGCACGACGGTGAGCAGGTTCGTACCGAGCTTGGCGAGCTGTTCTTCGAGGTCGACCCGCGAGGTCTGGGTGATCCCCGTGACGGCCACCATCGCCGCCACACCGATGGCGATGCCGGCCGCGGACAGCAAGAACCGCAGCGGGTGACCTCGCAGCCCCCGCGAGGCGAGTCGCAGCACATCGGTGGGTCGCAGCAGGCTCATTGCCGACCACTGCCGGCCTCGTGGACGACGAGTCCGTCGCGCAATTCGATGCGGCGGCCCATCCGTGCCGCGAGCTCATGGTCGTGGGTGACCACAACCACGGCGGTGCCGTCCGCGGTCAGCTCACGCAGGATCTCCACGACCAGCTGCCCATTGACGCTGTCGAGGTTGCCGGTGGGCTCGTCGGCGAGGATGACGGCCGGCTCGCCCATCAGGGCGCGAGCGATCGCCACCCGCTGCCGCTCACCACCCGAAAGTGCCTGGGGACGATGGTGCAGCCGGTCTTCCAGACCGAGTCGAGCCAACGCTGCGGCGGCGCGGCGACGGCGCTCGCCGTGCCTGACCCCGGAGTAGAGCAGGCCCTCGGCCACGTTGTCGCAGGCCGTCATCAAGGGTGAGAGGTGGAACTGCTGGAAGACGAATCCGATCGTCTCGGCCCGCAACCGAGACAGGGCGCGGTCTGAGAGGCGAGCCAGGTCGCGCCCCGCGAGGACGACCTCGCCCGCAGTGGGCCGATCCAACGCCCCGATGAGCTGCAACAGCGTGGACTTGCCCGAGCCCGAGGGACCGACCACCGCCACGAAGTCGCCGGGCCACACCCGCAGGCTCACTCCACGCAGCGCCTGGACACCGCCGGGGTGGTGACGGGTGAGGTCGTGGCACTCGAGGACCGGTGCGCTCACTTCGGCACCCGGATCTTGGTGCCAACCTCGAGATCGCCCCCCACCTCGACCAGGCCCTCGGCGTAGAGGCCCGGCTCGACGGCGACGTACCCGCCATCGGCGACCTGGACGCCGTACCCTCCTTCGGCCAGGGCAACCAGCGCGGTCACGGGGACCGTCAGCACGTCGTCGGCTCGCGCCGACACATAGGTGACCTCGACCGGTCCGGGCCCGATCCGCGGATAGTCCCGCGTCAACCGGATCGTGACCCGTTGAGCGGCCATACCGCTAGAGCCACCACCGCCCTCGGAGTCGCCGCCGACGCTGCCGACCGCTACTACCTTCCCGGTTGTGGTCTTCTGGTTCGGCAACGTCACCTCGACACGAACTCCCGCCTGAGCCCAATCAGCGTCGTCGACCTCCGCCGTGACCAGGCGCTGGGTCCCGCTCTGCTGAACCGACGAGTCGCTCACACCCTGCCCCAACGAACCCGGCGAGGGATGCAACCGGATCGGCCCCGGGAGGAACACGACATCGCCGAACTCGACCCGTCCGGTGGCCGGCGCACCCAGATCCTCCTGCCAAGCCCGCACTGCGGCCGCGGTCGCGTCGGTGAACTCCTCATCCACCGTGAACCCGGAGTAGCCGAGCCGCGACAGCCCCAGCTCCAGTTGCTCCACATCAGGGCCCACCGACGCCGGAACTGGTTCCTCCGGCACAGTCGGGGGAGTCGGATTCTTCTCGCCGTTGTCAGGATCCGCTCCAGGCGGCCCCGACGGTGATGGATCCGGCCGCGAACCTGTGTCCATCGTCCGATATGCCGGCGTTGCGCCGTACATCAACACCACCGGCCGATCATCAACGCGCACCAACACATCTCCCAGGCTCGCCTGTTCCCCAACCGGGGGTAGCCAGGTGACCGTCCCTGACCTCCGGATCGGGATCGGCTGCTGGGCGCCGTACCCCCACCGCCCGGACACCCGGATCCCGACCCGCAAGTCGCGACGCTCGACGTTTACCAAGTCGTACGGCGTAGCATCCTCGCCAGCCGCGCCTTCGTCGTCCGGCGCGATCAGCACCCAGCCGACCACTCCCGCCATCGCGAGCAAGATCACCAGAGCGGCCACCATGGCTCGCTTTGGCTGGATCATCAGGCGCACCGCTCCTCAGGTCAGGGATTGGATCATCAGTTGGCCGGCCCGTTGCCCAACTTGCGGTTGCACAGTTCCATCACTTCGCGTAGGCCATTGGGTGCAGAGGAGGTCGTGTCGGGCTGCTCCCAGTTGGGGGTCGGTCGATCTCCGGAGGCGGGCGGGTCCGGCCACTCCGCGATGCCGTTCTCGTGCATGCAGTCCGCGAGGTCGATTTCGAACTGCTTCTCCTGGGGGGTGATCTTGGACAGTCGTCGTGCTTCAATCTGCTCCTGGATCACCTTCGGAACCTCCCGAGATTCCAATCCGAGTTCCCGACATGCGGTCAACGCCTTGTCGGCGCCCGGTGCACCGATCTGGACGGTGAACACCCCCAAGTCGTCCGGGTCTTTCGTGTCGGGGAGTCCGTTGTCGCGCAGGCACTCCGCCAAGTCCTGACGCAGTTCCAGGTATGTCTCTACCTCGGTCCGCTCTACAGCCGTCCCTGGTTCGGATCCGGCTGACGGCACTGCGTTGCTCTCGATGCTCGGCACCTGGGGCGCGGTGCGGTCTGGGGAGCAGCCGGCCACGGCTACACCCGCGACGAGACATACCCAGGCGAGGCGCCTCCGACCGGTTGCTGCCCATGCGCTCCGCGCCACCTTGCGAACGACGAGCAAGAAGGTGTAGCACCCGATGCGCATAGTCGACCTTAAACCTTTCTCGGTGAAGTCAGCAGTAGACCGCTGACACCGAACCCACCACCTTGGTGGTGACGACCCATCCGTTCACTGAGATGTCTCGGTCCCACATGTGCAGCCACCAATTGCCATGGCTGTTCAATGCGACGCAATGCGAGTTCATGTCGTGCCAGCGATGAGCAGTGCCGACCTGCGCGCACTCCGCGTACGGGGCCACGCGGACAGGCACGTTGTCCTCGCTGAAGGCATTGTTGAATCTGTCGTTGTTTCCGGTCCTCCACGAGGGGGACCCGGGGCATGCTGCGCTCGCGCTGTCGACTGCTGCCCCGACCCCCATGATCATTCCCGTCGCAACGATCGACGACGCCAAGAGCTTCGCGACCCGCTTCTTGATGTCCATTGTGAACTCCTTTGTATCGGAATTCGGTGTTATTTCCACCTAAAGCGTCACTGGAATTCTTGGACGATGTCTGGGGAGAGTAGGAGGGGGCGCGAGAACCGGCCCGATCTTGTTACCGGACTGACAAGATCCGCCAGCCGAGAGTCAACGGGTGAGTTGGTCCTCAGGCGAACGGGTTCGGCAGCGCGCCGGGCAGCTTCGCGAGGAGCTCCCGGGCCTGCGCCGCCACCTTGTGCTCGACGAGCACCTCGTAGCGGGTCGCGACGACCGAGCTGACGGAGGAGAAGTCCCGCTGGCCGCGGGTGACGGCATAGCCGGCGAGGGCGAAGACCACGCCGAACGCCACACCCAGCAGGACCGTCGAGGCGATGATCGCCAGGGTGTCGCCGGTGCCGAAGAAGCTGAACAGGACGCCGACGAACAGGCCGAACCACAGCCCGCTCATCGCGCCTCCCGCCGCGACCCGGCCGCTGGTGAGGCGGCCGGTGATCCGCTCGACCTGCTTGAGGTCGGTGCCGACGATCATGCAGTTCTGCACGGGGAAGCCCTCGTCGGAGAGGAAGTCCACGGTGCGCTGCGCTGTCGTGTAGTCGTCGTAGACGGCGAGCGACTGGGGGAACTCGAGCGTCAGCAGGGGGCGGCCGAGTCCGCCGGGCGTGGGGTTGCTCATTCCTCCAGTCTGCCCCTCGTCCGGCAGGGGAGTGCGGAATCGGACGCCGCGCGCTGCACCACTAGACTGCGGGCCGTGGCCCGAGTCGTCGTAGCTGTCATGCCGAAGCCCGAGATCCTCGACCCCCAGGGGAAGGCCGTCCAGGGCGCACTGCCCCGGCTGGGCTTCACCGGCGTCACCGACGTCCGCCAGGGCAAGCGGTTCGAGATCGAGCTCGAGGGCGAGGTCACCGACGCGGTCCTCGCCGAGGTCGACAAGATGGCCGAGACGCTGCTGTCGAACCCGGTGATCGAGAACTACACCGTCACCGTCGAGCAGGGCGTCGCGCCGTGAAGGTTGGCGTCGTCACCTTCCCCGGCTCGCTCGACGACGTCGACGCGCAGCGCGCGGTCCGCATCGGGGGCAACGAGGCGGTCGCCCTCTGGCACGGTGACGCCGACCTCCGGGGAGTCGACGCGGTCATCCTGCCCGGAGGCTTCTCGTACGGCGACTACCTGCGCTGCGGCGCCATCTCCCGGTTCGCGCCGGTCATGGAGAAGGTCGTCGAGGCCGCGAACGCCGGCATGCCCGTCCTCGGCATCTGCAACGGCTTCCAGATCCTCTGTGAGTCCCACCTGCTGCCCGGCGCGCTGATCCGCAACGACCACCGCAGGTTCGTCTGCCGCGACCAGCTGCTGCGCATCGAGAACAACCGGACCCCCTGGACCTCGGCGTACGACGCCGGCCAGGAGATCCGGATCGTCCTCAAGAACGGCGAGGGCGGCTTCGTCGCCGACGCCGAGACCCTCGCCCGGATCGAGGGCGAGGGCCAGGTCGTGGCGCGCTATCTCGAGGTCAACCCCAACGGCTCCCTGGACGACATCGCCGGTGTCGCCAACGAGCGCGGCAATGTCGTCGGCCTGATGCCGCACCCCGAGCACGCCGTCGAGGAGCTGACCGGCAGCGGCCTCGACGGGCTCGGCTTCTTCACCTCGCTCGTCGAGACCGCCTTCGCCTGACGTTCCCCGTCCGGGGAAGCCCCGGCCCCGGACCCGCCCCAGTGGGGCCCGGGGCCAGGAGCCGGCTCAGCTCCGGGTGGAGGTGAGCCGGCGGTTGAGCCCGGCGCGCCCGACGGCGTACGAGCCGACTGCGGCCAGTACGACGCCGATGACAGGTGGCACGCCGAACTCGGTCTCCTTGGCGATCCACGCGATGCCGCTGGCACCTGCGTAGACCGCGAGGTTCACGACGTTGAGGGCCGGCAGGCGCTCGCCCTCGGGCATCCCGCCCCGGCGCCAGCGGGCGTAGTAGTCGCCGATGATGACGCCGCCGAGCGGCGGGATGAAGACGCCGAGCAGGACCAGGTAGTCGACCAGGTGGTTCTGCACGCCGACTAGCGCGAGCACGGTGCCGACGATCGAGCCGTAGATGACGAACGGCGTCTTCTTGGGCTTCTCGAAGAGCTCGGCACCCGCGACGCCGAAGGCGTAGGCGGTGTCGGCGTTCGACTTCCACAGGTTGCCGAAGAGCAGCACCAGACCCCAGGTGACCAGGCCGAGGTCGTAGAGCACGAGGACGAAGTCGCCCTGGCCGAAGGTCATCGCGCCGGTGGCGCCGAAGAAGATCATCAGCCCGTTGCCGATGAGGAAGCCGATCACGCAGGCGACCAGCGCCTGGTTGCCGGAGCGGGCGAAGCGGGTCCAGTTGGGCGCCTGGGTCCCCGCCGAGACGAAGGTGCCGACCACGGTGGTGATGGCGACCGCCATGGTCATCGAGCCGTTGGGCTCGACGTCGGCCAGCCCGGACCAGCCGCCGACCTCCTCGAGGGAGCGGAAGAGCACCCAGAACGCGAGGATCAGGATGAGCGGCGTGGAGATGGCGGAGACCCAGTACATCCCGCGATAGCCGTAGCAGGCGGTCAGGCACATCAGGACGCTGGTCAGGATCATCACGGCGGCCTTGGCGGCGCCGGACTCCCACTCGAAGGCCTGGGCGGTGAGGTCGCCGATGGTGCCGATGACGACGCCGTACCAGCCGATCTGGGTGCCGCCGAGCAGGATCGAGCCGAGCTTGCTGCCGCGGTAGCCCAGCACGTAGCGGGCCATCACGACGGTGGTCAGGCCGGTGTTGGCGCCGATCCAGCCGAGCAGGGCGACGTACGTGCCGAGGATCAGGGAGCCGAGCAGGATCACCCGCAGCAGCTCGCCGAGGGCGAAGGCCGAGCCCAGCTGGGCGCCGGCCAGCATGGTCGGCGTGAAGACGGTGAAGCCGAGCAGCACGACCGCCAGGGAGATGAACGACTTGCGGGCGTGCGCCGGGACCGGCGTCACCGGGTAGTCGGGGTCGACGACCGGGACAGCGGCCTCGGCGCCGGGCTGCGCCTGGTCGTTGGAGAGGGTCATGCCTCCTCCCCGATGTCCTCGGCCCACAGGTCGGGCTTCTCGCGCATCATCGTGAGCATCAGCTCGCGGCACGCCGGGTCGTCGAGGACGTCGACGACGACGCCGCGCGAGCGCAGCCACTCCTCGGAGGCCTGGAAGCTCTGGTTCTCGCCGACGACGATGCGGGGGATGTCGTAGAGCACCGAGGTTCCCGCGCACATGAAGCAGGGGGAGAGCGTGGTGTAGAGCGTGCTCGCCCGGTAGACCTTCGCGGGGAGTCGGCCGGCGTTCTCGATGCAGTCGGTCTCGCCGTGCCGGATGGCCGAGCCCTGCTGGACCCGGCGGTTGCGGCCGACGGCGAGCACCTCGCCCTCGTGGACGAGCGCGGCGCCGATCGGGATGCCGCCCTCCTCCCAGCCGATCCGGGCCTGCTCGATGGCGAGGTCGAGGAACCTGCGGTCGTCGTCGGTGATCATGGGACTGCCTCCGTTGGTCGGTGTGTCGGGGCTCACATCACCAGAGGCGCCGCACCGCGACAAGGGACATAATGTCCCGCATGATCCACGATTCCCTGGACGGTTCGTCCTAATGGGGGCAACTCTCGCCGAGGTGCTGGCCCTCCCGTCGTTCCGGGCTGCCAGCACCGAGGTGCTGCACGGCGACGTCGACCGGGTCCAGGTGCGCTGGGTGCACTCCTCGGAGGTCTTCGAGATGGGCGCCCTGCTCGCCGGGGGCGAGGTGCTGCTCACCACCGGCCTCGGCCTCCACGGGCGCACGGCCGACCACCTGGCGTCGTACGTCGACCAGCTGGCCGACGCGGGCGTCGCGGCGCTCGCGCTGGAGCTGGGCCGGACGTTCTTCGCCGTCCCCGAGCCGATCCTGGCCGCCGCGCGCCGCCGCGACCTGGCGCTGCTGGCGTTCCCGGCGATGGTGCCCTTCGAGCGGATGGTCGAGGACTTCCACGAGCTGCTCGTGCGCCGCCGGGTGGCCGCCGGCGGCGACGCCGGGGACGCGGGCTGGCGCGCGCTCACCCAGGTGGTGATCGAGGGCCGCGGGCTGCGGGCGCTGCTCGACGAGGTGTCCCGGCTCGCCGGCTGTGCCGTCGAGCTGCGGGACCCGGAGGGGCAGACCGTCGAGCGGAGCCGGATCGCGTCGGTCTCCGACGACGACGAGATCGCCACGGCGGTCCGCGGACCGGCCGGGCCGGTCGGCACGCTGCGGCTCCTGGGGGCGGAGAGTCCCGAGCGGCTGCGGGTGGCCGAGGTCGCCGCGCACGCGGTGGCGCTCGAGGTCGGCAGGGGGAGCGGGGCCGGCCACCGGCCCGGTCCCGCGCAGTCACTGGTCTCCGACCTAGTCGCCGGTGTGGTGGTCTCCGGGGCCGACGTGCTGCACCGGCTCACCGCGCTCGGCTGGCCGCCCCAGGAGGGACGCCACCTGGTGGTCGCGGCGGTCGAGGTCGACGCCGCCGTCCCGCTGACCGACGCTGCGGCCGCCGTGGAGGCCGCCTTCCACGACGACGAGCGTGCTGACCCGGCGGTGCTGGTCGGCGTGAGCGGTGGGCACGTCGTCGTGGTGCACCGCGGCGGCCGGCGCCCGGTGCCGGCCCAGGTCCGCGAGGAGCTGACCGGCGCCCGGGAGCACCTCCTCGCCCGGCTGCCCGGGCGGGTCCTGGTCGCCGCCGCCACGCCGGTCGCCGATCCCGGCGATCTCGCCCCGGCCGTCGGCCGTGCCCGGCAGGTGCTGCGCACGGCTCGGCGCTACGGCCGGCGCGACGGGGTCGTCATGGAGCGTGACGTCGCGGCGCACCGGCTGGTCACCTCGTCGGTGGACCCCGCGGCGATGAGCGGGTTCGTCCGGGAGCAGATCGGTCCGCTCATCGACCACGACCGCGAGCACCGCAGCGAGCTGCTGCGGACCTTGGACGCCTATCTGGCCTGCTCGCTGTCCAAGGCCCGCGCCGCGGACCTGCTCGGCATCCGCCGGCAGTCGCTCTACGACCGGTTGACTCGGATCGAGCGACTGCTCGGCGTCTCCCTCGACGAGCCGGACCACCGCACCGGGCTCGGCATCGCGCTGCTCGGCTGGCGGATGCGGACCGGCCTCGACCCGCAGGTCGGCTTCGGCGGCTGAACCTTGCTCGTCGAGTAGCCCGGGCCCTGACCCGTTGAGTCGGCGGATCTGACCCGTCGAGCCGTCACTTCTGGCCCCGGTTGTCAGCGGCGATGGACGAAAGTGACGGTTCACCGGGTCAGATGTGACGACTCAACCCCCACCCGGCTCCCTACGAGGCGCCGCCGGCCAGGAGCGAGGCCCAGTTCTTCTTGGTCCACTTGTCCTTGACCTTCTGGCCGGCACGGGCCTGCCAGCCGTGGATGCCGGCCTTCAGCTTCTTGTTGTACTTCTTCGACATCTTGCCCGGGTAGAGACTCTGCTCCTGGAGCAGGCACTTGAGCGCGCGGACCTGCTTGGGCTTGGCCTTGGTCGGGGTGATCTTCTTGTAGTTCGCCAGGTTGACCTTGACGCCGCCGCAGCGCGGCGGCGTGCCGTTGCCCAGCTCGAGGTAGTTGCTGTCGATGTTGATGGTCACGCCGCCCCAGGTCTCGTTGTGGCCGCCCCGGTACTGCTTCATCCGGTTGCCGGGCCGCCAGCCGTCCTCGGCGATATAGCTGGTGGAGGTGTTCGCGACGCCGTCCCAGCGGGCGATCCAGATCCGGTCGGGGAGCACCACGTCGGCCCGGCCCTGCCGGCGCGCGTCGTCGAGGATCCGGATGCCGGAGCCGGCGCTGGAGTAGACGCCCGACACATAGCCGAGCGCGCGGATGCGGGCGGTCCAGCCGCTCAGGAAGGCGAGGGAGGACTCCCGGCAGGTCGCGTCCTTGTAGTTGCCCCAGCCCTCGAGGTCGTACCAGAGCGTGCTGCCCGGGACGATCCCCAGAGCCTGGGCCGCGGCCACGGCGCTGTCCGCCTCGGCCGTGCCCTGGCCGCGGGCGGCCGCGTAGCCGCCGGCGCTCGCGTTGTTGATGGTCGGGTCGATGGCCGCGCCGTAGCGGGGGAAGCGGCCCACGCAGGTCGACTGCGGGCCGAGCGTGATCGGGAGGAGCCGCCAGCCCTTGGCGAGCTGGGTGGCCACCCAGGTGGGGGTGAGGTTCTTCTGCGTCCGGCAGAACCGCGAGGCGCCGGAGATGTACACCCCGACCGCCCGGAAGGGCGAGTGCGCCAGCCAGGCGTCCATGTTCTTCTGCGACTGGGTCTCGCACTGGTCGAACCCGTAGCCGGTGAAGTCGCCGGGCGTCACCGGGTTCGTCGAGCTCGCGGCCAGGTCGACCGGGGTGTCGACCGGCGCGTCCGGGTCGGCCGCCCGGGGTGCGCCGCCCAACGGCGTCAGCAGCGCCAGGGTCAGCAGGACGGCGAGCGCGCCGGCCGCGGCGCCCGCGATCGGGACACGGAACCGATGGCCGGACCGGGGACGGGCGGACGGGGGAAGGGGCCGGGAAGGCATCGCAGACTCCAGGGGAAGGGGAAGCTCGGGGACGGGGAGCCGAGTCACGATAACCACAACTTTCACACCGGTAACAGGCCTCTCGGTGAACTACAGAGTTGTAATTCGCATACGGTAGCCGGGTGGCGCTGCATCCGGGTGACTCCTTCGGTCGGTACGACGTCACCGGACAGCTCGGCCGCGGCGGCATGGGCGTGGTCCTGGCGGCGGTCCACCGCGACCTCGACCGCCCGGTGGCGCTCAAGGTGCTGGCCCCGCACCTCGTGGACGACGCGGCCTACCGGGCCCGGTTCCTGCGCGAGGCCAAGGCGCTCGCCCGGCTGGACTCGCCGTACGTCGTGCGTGTCTTCGACGCCGGCGAGGAGGACGGCGCGCTCTTCATCGCCACCGAGCTGGTCCCCGGCGGCGATCTGAACCGGCTGCTGCGCGACGACGGTCCCCTGTTCCTGCCCGACGCCGTGGCGTTGGTCCGGGACCTGGCCGTCGGTCTCGGCACGGCCCACGAGGTCGGCATCCTGCACCGCGACATCAAGCCCTCCAACGTGCTGGTCGGGGAGCTGGCGGACGGCCGGATCCGCCCGGTGCTGTGCGACTTCGGCATCGCGGCCGTCGCCGACCTCGAGCAGCTGGCCACCACCGGCGCGGTCGGGACGCCCGGCTACATGGCGCCCGAGCGGCACCAGGGGGTCGACGCGACGGTCGCCTCGGACATCTACGCCCTCGGCTGCGTGCTCTGGGCGGCGCTCACGGCGCGGGCGCCGTACGAAGGCGCGACCGGGCAGGTCCTGCTCGGTCACCTCCAGGGACCGGTCCCGCAGCTGCCCGCGTCGAGCGCGGACGCCGTGGCGGTCAACGAGGTCCTCGCCACCGCGATGGCCAAGGACCCCGCCGCCCGGTTCGGTACGACGGCCGAGCTGGTCGCCGCGCTCGACGCGATCCCGCTCGACGACCCCGAGCCCACGCTGGTCGACATCGGCCCGCCCACCCGGCCGCGGCCGGTCGCGGCCCCGTCGGCCCGGCGGCGCCGGTGGATCCCGCTGCTGATCGGCCTCGTCGTGGCGCTCGCCCTCGGGGCGGGCGCGATCGCCTGGGCCCTCGACCGCTCCGGCCCGGCCCCGTCGGCGCGCGGGGGTGACCCGTCGGCTGGTGTCGTCGCGCCGGCGACCGACGCGCTGCTCGCGGTCTTCCCGCGCGCTGCCGAGTGTGAGGTGGTGTCCGATCCCAAGTCGGCCCGGGTGCAGGCCCGCTGGTGCCTCGACGCCACGTCGTCGGTGTATTACGCCCAGTGGCGCGGCTGGGACGCGATGGACGCCAACTACCGGGACCGGACCGAGCGGGACTACGCGTACCGATCCGACCTGCGGTCGGCCTGGGTGGAGCTCGCCGAGGTCGACCGCGAGCACTGTCGGCGCAAGCTCGCCCTCTGGTACGACGACCGCGCGGCGCCGTACTCGGTCACCGTCTGCGCGGACAGCGAGCAGGCGGTGCGCGACGTGCTCGACGACCTCGACCTGCCGCCGGGCGACGAGGTCGCCTCCCGGGACGCTCCCGCGCCTGATGCGCTCGTCGCCGCCTTCCCGGGAGCCGCCGACTGCACGGAGGTGGTCGAGCCCAGACCCACGCGGGTGCGGGCCCGCTGGTGCCACGACCAGGAGTCCTCGGTCCACTACACGCAGTGGACGACCTGGCAGGCGATGGACGCCAACTACCGCGACCGGGTCGTGCGCGACTACCCCTACCGGTCGGGCCTGCACGCCGCGTGGGTCGAGCTGACCAAGGCCGACGGCAAGCAGTGGAAGAGCAAGCTCGCCGTCTGGTACGACGACCGCGCGGCGCCGTACTCCATCACGATCTACGCGGACGACGAGCAGGCGGTGCGCGACGTGCTCGAGGACCTCGACCTGCCGCCGGGTGACGACGTCGCGGCCGTCCCCCGCGGCTGAGTCGACTAGGGCCGAGCCGATCGGGGTGATCAGGCGAGCGGCCGATACCCTTGGGGCCGTGGCCGACACCGCTTCCGCACCCGCCCGTCCGACGCTCGACACCGTGGCCGTGGCGGCCGGTGACCCCGACCGGGAGCAGCCCTGGTCCGAGCTGGGCCTGAAGGCCGACGAGTACGAGCGGATCCGCGAGATCCTGGGCCGTCGCCCCACCGGGGCCGAGCTGGCGATGTACTCGGTCATGTGGAGCGAGCACTGCTCCTACAAGTCCTCCAAGGTGCACCTCAAGCAGTTCGGCGAGCTCGCCCAGGAGACCCCGATCGGCCCGATGCTGGCCGGCATCGGCGAGAACGCCGGTGTCATCGACATCGGCCAGGGCTACGCGGTCAGCTTCAAGGTCGAGAGCCACAACCACCCGTCGTACGTCGAGCCCTACCAGGGCGCGGCGACCGGCGTCGGCGGCATCGTCCGCGACATCATCGCGATGGGGGCCCGCCCGGTCGCGGTCATGGACCCGCTGCGCTTCGGCCCGCTCGACGCCGACGACACCCACCGGGTGCTGCCCGGGATCGTCGCGGGCGTCGGCGGCTACGGCAACTGCCTGGGCCTGCCCAATATCGGCGGCGAGGCGGTCTTCGACGAGACCTACCTCGGCAACCCTCTCGTCAATGCGCTGTGTGTCGGCGTGCTGCGCCACGAGGACCTCCACCTCGCCAAGGCGTCCGGCACCGGCAACCGCGTCATCCTGTACGGCGCCCGCACCGGCGGTGACGGCATCGGCGGCGTCTCGGTGCTGGCCTCCGAGACGTTCACGGAGTCCGAAGATGGGGGCTCCGGCCCGGCCAAGCGGCCGAGCGTCCAGGTCGGCGACCCGTTCATGGAGAAGCTGCTCATCGAGTGCACCCTCGAGCTGTTCGCGGCCGGCGTCGTCGCCGGCATCCAGGACCTCGGTGGCGCCGGCCTCTCCTGCGCGACCTCCGAGCTGGCCTCGGCCGGCGACGGCGGCATGCGCTGCGAGCTCGACCGGGTCCCGTTGCGCGACTCGACGCTCTCGCCCGAGGAGATCCTGATGAGCGAGAGCCAGGAGCGGATGATGGCGGTCGTGGAGCCCGGCGACGTCGCGGCCTTCCTCGCGATCTGCGCCAAGTGGGACGTCGAGGCCGTCGACATCGGCGAGGTCACCGACACCGACCGGCTCGAGATCACCTGGCACGGGGAGACCGTGGTCGACGTACCCCCGCGCACGGTGGCGCACGACGGGCCCGTCTACGAGCGCCCGTACGCCCGGCCCGACTGGCAGGACGCGCTGCAGGCCGACGGCGCCGAGGCGCTCCCGCGCCCGAGCACCGGCGACGAGCTGCGCGCGACCCTGCTCCGGATGGTCGCCAGTCCCAACCTCTGCGACAAGTCGTGGATCACCGACCAGTACGACCGCTACGTCCAGGGCAACACGGTGCTGGCCCAGCCGGCCGACTCCGGCATGGTCCGGGTCGACGAGGAGACCCACCTCGGCGTCTCGGTCGCCACCGACTGCAACGGTCGCTTCGCCAAGCTCGACCCGTACGCCGGCGCGCAGCTCGCGCTCGCCGAGGCCTACCGCAATGTCGCCACCGGCGGCGCCACGCCGCTCGCGGTCAGCGACTGCCTCAACTTCGGCTCGCCCGAGGACCCCGACGTGATGTGGCAGTTCGCCGAGGCGTGCCGCGGCCTGAAGGACGCCTGCGCCGAGCTCGGCATCCCGGTCACCGGCGGCAACGTCAGCCTCTACAACCAGACCGGCGAGACCGCCATCCTGCCGACGCCCGTCGTCGCGGTGCTCGGCGTCATCGACGACGTGCGCCGTCGTACCCCCTCCTCGTTCCAGGCCGCCGGCGAGCGGATCGTCCAGCTCGGCAGCACCCACGAGGAGCTCTCCGGGTCCGAGTGGGCCCACGTCGTCCACGGCCACCTCGGCGGCCGTCCCCCGGCGGTCAACCTCGCCAACGAGCACAACCTCGCCCTGGCCCTGCGCGACCTGGTCGGCGTCGTCACCAGCGCCCACGACCTGTCCGACGGCGGACTGGCGCAGGCCCTGGCCGAGGCCGCGATGGTCGGTGGCGTCGGCGCCCGGGTCGACCTGCCCGGCGACGCCTTCATCGAGCTCTTCGCCGAGTCCGCGGCCCGCGCAATCGTGACCGTCGCCGCCGACCGGGTGGACGAGCTGATGACGATCGCCGCCCGCCACGGCGTACCCGCCGTCGAGCTCGGCACGACCGGCGGCGACGTCCTCGCCGTCGAGGGCCGGTTCGAGGTCCCGGTGGCCGAGCTGCGGGAGGCGTGGAGCGCCACCCTGCCGAACGCCCTGGGGTGATGGCGCGAGCGCGTCGCTCGCGCTACGGCAGCCTGGTCCGGTCGGTCACGGTCAGCTTGAGCTGCTCCGGCGCGTCGATCGTGCCCCAGGTCGAGGTCCGCCCGAGCTCGTAGCGCTGCTTGATCACGAGGTTGCGCGGGGCGTCCTCGCCGACGTCGAAGAGCACGTGGAAGACCGCGCTGCAGTTCTGGTTGGCGATGTCGGGGCAGGTGCCCCGACCGGCGTCGCGGATCACCTGGACGGCCTTCGAGCCGCCGAGGGTGAAGCCGCCGTCGACGGTCCCGGCGTAGTAGATCGCGCCCGCGCTGAGGTCCGCCGCTGCCTCGTCCCACCGGCCGAACGTCGTCTCGACCGTGGTCGCCAGCCAGGTGCGTCCGTCGGCGGCCCACGCGTCGCCGGCGTACGGCAGCAGGACGGGCGGCGTCAGGGTGCACGTGAACGCGATCTCGCTCACCGTGACGGCGCGACTCGGTCGGACGGATCCGCCGCAGGGTAGGGCCTCTCCGCTCGCCGGCGCCAGGTCGTAGAGCGGCGCGGCGGCACCGGCGTCGACGTCACCGGTCGCCAGGTCGGCGGTCTGCACGACGCCGTCGAA
The DNA here is from genome assembly GCF_030929495.1 of Nocardioides sp. LHD-245. Taxonomy (GTDB): domain Bacteria; phylum Actinomycetota; class Actinomycetes; order Propionibacteriales; family Nocardioidaceae; genus Nocardioides. The sequence continues at coordinate 348,570 of NZ_JAVFWN010000003.1, forward strand.
GTCGACCTTCAGCCGGGGGTCCTCGCCCGAACCGCGGACGGCGACGAAGAAGGCCTCCGGGCCCTCCGTCGAGACCTCCGGCGGGGGGATCCGGTAGGACGCGCCGTCGACGACGAGGTCGACCACCGGGGTCGAGGTCGTCTCCAGGTAGCGGGCGTAGGTGCCGAGTGAGGTCGTGTCGTACTGCCAGCTGACCGGCATGAACACCTCGCCGTCGGTGGCGGTCAGCTTCTCGAGCTGGCGGGTGGCGTCGGCCGAGATCTCCCGGACCGGCTTCCCGGCGGTGACCAGGAGGTTGCCGATCGGCAGGGCGATCGTCGTCTCGCTCCCGCTCTCGGCGATCCGCGCGTCCTGCCGGGCCGGGACCACGTCGCCCGCCACCACGCCGGCGGGGTCGCCGCCGCAGGCGGCGAGGGCGGGCGCGAGCAGGAGCAGACCGAGCGCGGTCGCTGAGCGTCGACGAGGGAGCATGGCCCCATTGTGGTGGCTGGCGGCGTCGGGTGGGTGCCGGACTCGGATCTGGGACGTCGGGGGCGTGAGACCGCCGACCGGTCCCCGGCGAGCGGTACGACGCCGGGCCCAGGCCGTAGGGTGCGCACTGCCCGACCGTGTGCAGCCACCGACCTGCTCGGTGCTCCAGCCCTACCCGGAGGACGATGCCTGATGCCCGCCCGGCTCAAGCCCGCCGCTGAGGCGGACGTGGCGGCCGCCCTGGCCCGGCTCGGGGCCGGTGGCGCCGAGCGCGCCGACCTGCGCCTGCTGACCAAGCACTTCCTCGCGCTCCTCGAGACCCGCGCGCCCGGCCGATCCGTCGAGGTGCGGGTGCCGCCGTACGCCGCCGTGCAGGTCGTCGAGGGCGTCCGGCATACCCGCGGCACGCCGCCGGCGGTCGTCGAGACCGACGCCGCGACCTGGATCGCCCTCGCCACCGGGAGGCTCGGGTGGGCGGAGGCCGTGGACGCGGGCCGGGTCCGGGCCAGCGGTGAGCGCACCGACCTGACGCCGTACCTGCCCCTCCCCTAGATTGGCGGGCATGTCCGGACCCGTCTCCACCACCGACCTGCGTACGCGCCTCGCCGAGATCCTCCCGGGTGTCCGATCGGATCTCGAGGCCCTCGTCCGCATCCAGTCCGTCAGCGCCGACCCCGACCGTCTCGACCAGGTCGAGGTGAGCGCGCGGGCGACCGCCGACCTGTTCGCCGCGGAGGGTGTCGACGTGCAGATCGTGCGCGCCTTCGACGGCGCGCCGCCCGCCGTCATCGGTGAGAAGAAGGGCCCCGAGGGCGCGCCCACGGTGCTGCTGTACGCCCACCACGACGTGCAGCCCGAGAACGACCATGCCGAGTGGGACACGCCGCCGTGGGAGCCGACCGAGCGCAACGGCCGCCTCTACGGCCGCGGCGCGGCCGACGACAAGGCCGGCATCATGACCCACGTCGCCGCGCTGCGGATGCTCGGCGACGAGCTGCCCGTCACGGTCCGCCTCTTCATCGAGGGTGAGGAGGAGGTCGCCAGCGCGACCCTCCCGCAGCTGCTGGAGAAGTACGTCGAGGAGCTGCGCTCCGACGTCATCGTGATCGCCGACTCCGGCAACTGGGACATCGGCGTCCCGGCGCTGACCACCAGCCTGCGCGGCCTGGTGCGGGTCAACGTCGAGGTCCGCACCCTCGACCACGCCGTCCACCAGGGCATGTGGGGCGGCCTGGTCCCCGACGCCCTGATCACCCTGTCCCGCCTGATCGCCACGCTCCACGACGACGCCGGCCAGGTCGCCGTCGCCGGCCTGCACTCCGGCCCGGCCGCCGACATCGACTACCCCGAGGAGCGGCTGCGCGCCGAGTCCGGCGTCGCCGAGGGCGTCCGGTGGGTCGGCTCCGGCCCGGCCGTGGAGCGGCTGTGGACCCAGCCCGCGCTGTCGGTGATCGGCCTCGACGCGCCCAAGGTCGACGGCTCGTCCAACACCCTGATCCCGTCGGCGCGGGCCCGCCTCGCGCTGCGCACCGCGCCCGGTGAGACCTCCGCGAACGCCCTGGCCTGCCTGCGCGCCCACCTCGAGCAGCACGTCCCTTGGGGCGCCCAGCTCTCGATCGAGGTCGTCGACACCGGCGAGCCGATCGCGCTCGACGTCGACGGGCCGGCGTACGACGCCGCGAGGTCCGCCTTCACCGAGGCCTGGGACGGCACCGCGCCGGTCGACATGGGCGTCGGCGGCTCGATCCCGTTCATCGCGGAGTTCCTCGAGTCCTTCCCCCAGGCCTCCGTGCTGGTGACCGGCGTCGAGGACCCCGACACCCGCGCCCACGGCCCCAACGAGGGCCTGCACCTCGCCGAGTTCGAGAAGGTCCTGCTCGCCGAGGCGCTGCTGCTGCGCAACCTCGGCGCCTGACCCCTCGTTGAGTTGCCCCTGACTCACCGTCGAGTTTCCCCATCCTCGCGCTCGAGTTGCCACTTCGGTGGACCCGACCGCGCGCGGTGCGGCAACTCGACGGTGAGGATCGGGCAACTCAACATCGCAAAAGTCGAGTGATTCGCTAGACTCACTTGAATGACGGCGACGAGCATCCCGACGACGACCCCGACGTCCCCTCGCACGCGGACCCGGGTGGCGGTGATCGGGGGAGGGGCGAGTGGCGTCCTCACCGCCATCAATCTCCTCGTCCGCGCCGACGACCCGGGGCTCGAGGTCGTCATCCACGAGGCCAGCGGGATCGTCGGGCGGGGCGTGGCCTACGGCACCAACGACCAGCGGCACCTGCTCAACGTCCGGGCGCGCCACATGAGCGCGTTCCCCGACGCCCCGTCGGACCTGCTCGACTGGGCGCTGCGGACCGGCCGCAGCAGTGATCCGCAGGGTTTCCTGCCGCGCGCCGACTACGCGATCTACCTCCAGGACCGGCTCGCCGACGTCGCCGACGACCGGCTCCGGATCCGCGCCGGCCGGGTGCTCGACGTCGTCCCCGCCGGCGCGGGATTCGAGATCGTCACCGAGCGGTCCACCTCGCGCGCCGACGCCGTCGTGCTCTGCCACGGGAACCAGCCGCCCCGTCCGCTCGCCACGGCGGACGGGGCGGCGCTGCCCGACGCGCCCTGGCACGTCGGCAACCCGTGGGAGCTGGCCCGGCTGCGCACGCTGCCGGCCGCCGCGCGGGTCGTCGTCGTCGGCACCGGCCTGACCGGCATCGACACCGCCATCACCCTGCTCGAGGACGGCCTCGCACGGCACGTCACGCTGCTCAGCCGCAACGGCCTGCTGCCCAAGCCCCACGTCGGTCAGGCCCACACCGCGTGGGTCACCAAGGTCCCCGACGAGGCCGTGACCGCCGACGCGATCGCGGCCGCGATCTCCGAGGAGTGCCGGGCCGCCGCCGAGCGCGGCGTCGGCTGGCGCGCCGTCGTCGACGGGCTCCGCCCGCTCACCCAGGAGCTGTGGCGCCGGCTCGCGGTCGCGGAGCGCCGCCGCTTCCTCGACGTCCACGCGCGCGACTGGGAGGTCCGCCGGCACCGGATGGCGCCCGAGGTCGCGCTGCGCCTCCAGTCCTACCGGTACGACGACCGGCTGGCCGTCCACGCCGGGAGCCTGCACGCCGTGGCGGATCTCGGCGAGCGCCGCCGGGTCACGATCGCGTCCGGCCAGCAGCCGATCGAGGCGGACGCGGTCGTCAACTGCACCGGCCCGCTCGCCGACGTACGGCAGAGCGCCGACCCGCTCCTGCGAGCCCTGGTCGCCCGCGGCACGGTCGCCCCCGACCCCCTCGCGCTCGGCATCGACGCCACCGTCGAGGGTGCCGTCCGCGGGAGCGACGGCCGGGTGGTCGAGGGGCTGTTCGTCGTCGGCCCGCCGCGCAAGGGCACGCTGTGGGAGTCGACGGCCATCCCCGAGATCCGGGGGCAGGCCGCCCAGGTCGCGGGGGCCGTGGTCGAGCGGGTGTCTCGTCGGGTCGTCGCGAACTGAAGGATCGGCAGCTCGGCCGGTAGGCTTGCGCAACGTGTGCGGAGTCTTCGGTGTCTGGGCCCCGGGTGAGGACGTCGCGAAGCTGACGTACTTCGGTCTCTACTCGCTGCAGCACCGCGGGCAGGAGTCCGCGGGCATCTCGGTCAGCAACGGTCGGCAGATCCTCGTCTACAAGGACATGGGCCTGGTGTCCCAGGTCTTCGACGAGAACACCCTCGAGTCGTTCGCAGGCCACCTCGCGGTCGGCCACTGTCGCTACTCGACCACGGGCGCGAGCACGTGGCAGAACGCGCAGCCCACCTTCCGGCCGACCGAGGACGGCTCGATCGCGCTGGGTCACAACGGCAACCTGATCAACACCGCGCAGCTCGCGGAGATGGTCCAGGACCTGCCGAGCTATGACGGCGAGCTCGACATCCACGCCCGCAACCTCGAGTCGTCCACCAACGACACCAGCCTGGTGACCGCGCTCCTCGCGCACCACCCGGACCAGTCGCTGGAGGCCCGCGCGCTGGAGCTGCTGCCCCAGGTCCAGGGCGCCTTCTCGTTCGTGTTCATGAACGAGAACACGCTGTACGCCGCCCGCGACCCCGAGGGCATCCGGCCGCTCGTGCTCGGCCGCCTCGAGCGCGGCTGGGTCGTCGCGAGCGAGGACGCCGCCCTGGCGACGACCGGCGCGAGCGTCGTGCGCGAGGTCGAGCCCGGTGAGCTCATCGTCATCGACGAGGACGGCCTGCGCTCCCACAAGTTCGCCGAGCCGCGGCGCAAGGGCTGCGTGTTCGAGTACGTCTACCTCGCCCGCCCCGACGCCACGATCGCCCACCGCAGCGTCCACGAGGCGCGGGTCGAGATGGGCCGCCAGCTGGCCCGCGAGTTCCCCGTCGACGCCGACCTGGTCATCCCGGTCCCCGAGTCCGGTACGCCGGCCGCCTCCGGCTACGCGCTCGAGAGCGGCATCCCGTTCGGCCAGGGCTTCGTCAAGAACGCCTACGTCGGCCGCACCTTCATCCAGCCGTCGCAGACCCTGCGGCAGCTCGGCATCCGGCTCAAGCTCAATGCGCTGGAGCACATGATCCGCGGCAAGCGGATCGTCGTCGTCGACGACTCGATCGTGCGCGGCAACACCCAGCGGGCCCAGGTCCGGATGCTGCGCGAGGCCGGTGCGCTCGAGGTCCACGTCCGGATCTCCTCGCCGCCGGTCAAGTGGCCGTGCTTCTACGGCATCGACTTCGCCACCCGCGCCGAGCTCATCGCCAACGGGCTCGACGTCGACGAGATCGCGGCGAGCGTGGGTGCCGACAGCCTCGGCTACATCTCGCTGGAGGGTATGGTCCAGGCGACCGGCCAGCCGCAGAGCACGCTGTGCACCGCCTGCTTCACCGGCGAGTACCCGATCGAGCTCCCCGACGAGAGCCTGCTCGGCAAGCACCTCCTCGAGGCGACGCTCCGGCCGAGCGCACACGGCGAGGCGCTCCCAGTTTTCAACAACCCATGATGGGCCGAGCGTGTCGCCCGATCGCGGGTGCCGCACGGTCCTCGCTCCGCTCGGATCGCGGGCACCCGCGATGCGCTGCGCGCGGGGCGCCACGCTGCCGGCCGCGCAGTCGAGGCAGGCGTGGCGCCAGGCTCGCTGGCGGCCACACCCACCCGAAGAGGAGTCGCAGTGACCAGTCCGACCGCTGACAACGCCTATGCCCGCGCGGGCGTCGACATCGAGGCCGCGGACCGCGCCGTCGACCTGATGAAGGAGTGGGTCGAGAAGGCCCGCCGTCCCGAGATGCTCGGCGGCCTCGGCGGCTTCGCCGGCCTCTTCGACGCGAGCGCGCTGACGTCGTACAAGCGTCCGCTGCTGGCGACCTCCACCGACGGCGTCGGCACCAAGGTCGCCGTCGCGCAGCTGGTCGACAAGCACGACACCATCGGCTTCGACCTGGTCGGCATGGTCGTCGACGACCTCGTCGTCTGCGGTGCCGAGCCGCTGTTCATGACCGACTACATCGCGACCGGCAAGGTCGTGCCCGAGCGGATCGCCGCGATCGTCAAGGGCATCGCCGAGGCGTGCGTCGTGGCCGGCTGCGCGCTGGTCGGCGGCGAGACCGCCGAGCACCCCGGCCTGCTCGCGCCCGACGAGTACGACGTCGCGGGCGCCACCACCGGTGTCGTCGAGGCGGACGACCTGCTCGGCGCCTCGCGGGTGCGTGCGGGCGACGTGGTGATCGCGATGGCCGCCAGCGGGCTGCACTCCAACGGCTACTCCCTGGCCCGCCACGTGTTCTTCACGCAGGCCGGCTGGACGGTGGACCGGCACGTCGACGACTTCGGCCGCACGCTGGGAGAGGAGCTTCTGGAGCCGACCCGCCTCTACACGAAGCCCTGCCTCGCGATCGCCCGCGAGACCGAGACCCACGCGATGGCCCACGTCACCGGCGGCGGCCTGGCCAACAACCTCGCGCGGGTCATGCCGCCCGAGCTCAAGGCCACCCTCGATCGCGGAACCTGGACGCCCGCGCCCGTCTTCGACGTCGTGCGCCGGGTCGGCCAGGTCGACCAGCCGGACCTCGAGGCCACCCTCAACTGCGGGGTCGGCATGGTCGCCCTGGTCGCCCCCGACGCCGTCGACGCCGCCGTGGCCCGTCTCGCCGACTCCGGCATCGAGAGCTGGGTGGCCGGCGAGGTCGACGTCGACCCGGAGCAGAAGGGCACCGTCGAGCTGGTCGGCCAGCACCCCGGTTGGTGACCTGCGCCTCACTTGCGCCGCCCGCGCGGAGCGGGGGCGCGCGGGAAGGTGCTCCCGGCGTGCGGGAACAGCCACCGGCCATGTACCGTTGGACCCACGAGACTACGTATTCAGCAGTCCGGGGCCCGGAGGGCTACCGGCCAAGTGTGCGAGGGGGCTGGACCCTATGGGCCGCGGCCGTGCGAAAGCCAAGCAGACCAAGGTCGCTCGCGACCTGAAGTACCGCACTCACGAGACTGATCTCTCGGCTCTGGCCGCTGAGCTCCATGGAGAGCCTGCGTCCAGCTCCGACGAGGTCGAGCCCGAAGTGCTCGACAAGTGGTCGGACTACGCCGACCGTCGCGACTGAGCTGGATGGGCCGAGCGTGTCGCTCGTTCCTCGCGACACGCTGCCGGCCACGCAGTCGAGTTCCGTAGGTCCTGGGTTCGCTCGGCGGCAAGACGTCGGCGCGGCGGAAAGCGACGCTCTCGTCGGCTCCGGTCGCTCGTTCCTCGCTCCCTGCGCCTCCTCGTGCGGCGTTCCCGCCGCAGCCTGAGGGCAGGTGGGGCGAGATGACCGACGTGCCGGGGGCGGGTGGGCACGGCTCGGGAGTGGCGCCTGATCAGCGGGCGGACGTCGTGGCGTGCATGACCACCAGGTCACCGTGGGTGCCGTAGCCGGCCAGCCGGCCGCCGCACCTCGTCCCGTCGAACGTCACCAGTCGCCACTCGTCGCCCGGCACGTCCGGGTCGGGTGGTACGACGGTCGGCCACGGGATGTTGGTCGGGTACGGCGCGGACAGCGTGCCGACCTCGGTCATGGTGGTGTCGAACATCGGATACCGGCCGCGGACCGCACGGCGGTTGTCCCTGCCGTCGCTGGCGAGGACCCGCCAGGCGTCCCCGTCCCGCAGCAGGGTGGTGCCCTCGGTCGCGCGCCGGCCGGTCGCCGCCCCCCGCAGCGCGAGGTGGTCGAGCGAGGGTCCGGCGGCGAGCAGCGGGTGGAAGTCGAAGAACCTCCGCGCGCTGACGTAGCCGACCAGCCAGCCGCCCTCCGGTCCGTCGGGGCGCACGAGGTGCGGGTCCCACATCCCGACGCTCGGTCCGTCGGTCGGCAGCGTCAGCCGCCGGGTCGCCAGCACGTGCTGCCCGCGGGTGAGGTCCTCGGTGGACTCGGCGAGGGTGATGCCGAGCGCGCCGGGCACCCGGTCGGCCTTGCGCGCCGGGAAGTCGGACCAGGTGCTGGTCGCGATCAGCCAGCGCTCGCCGTCGCGGACGAGGTGGGTGGCGTGGTCGCCGTACACGCCGGGCCGGTCGGGACGCTCGAAGAACAGGTCGCTGCGCCAGTCGAGATCGCCGGACGCCGACAGTGCCCACACCGAGGTGTGCGCCGTGTCGAAGAAGCCGGGTCCGGCGCTGGTCGCGGTGAGGAGCACGTCACCGCCGATCCGGTACGGCGACCCGTCGGCGTGCGACACGACGCGGACGTCGCGGAGCCCGAGCTGCCCGAAGCTCCCCGCGCGCACGTCGTCGACCCCGCCGGAGGCGTCCGGCCGCAGCCCGGCCAGCCACGCCGGGTCCCGGGTGTCGGGTCCGCCGATCTCGCGCAGGTCGATCCGCCCGCGGGCCACCCACCCGTCGCGCTCGAAGGTCAGCACCGCCAGGTGGCTGCCCGTCAGCGTGAGGCCCAGCCGGCTCGGTGGCGTACCGGTCCGGCCGTGACGGCGGCTGCGCAGCACCTGCTCGCCGCTGCCGACGTCCACCCGCAGCGACGTGCGACCGTCTTCGATCCGGACCGCCAACCGGGTCCCGTCCGGTCCGCGCAGCGCCAGTTCGGCCGCCGCGTCCTCCCGGATCCCGGCCTCGATCGCGCCGAAGGGCGCGCGCAACGGGAAGCTGTCGGGCGCCGCCACCAGGGCCACCGGGCGGTGCCGGGCGGCGATCTCGAAGGACGGCAACACCCGCGCAGGCTACTTGCTCGCCGGCCGTGGTCAGGTGTTTACCAAGAGCCACGCCGTCGTTGGGCAACGCTCGCCGGTGCCGGGACATACCAGACCACACAAGGATCTCCCGAAGTGACGCCCGACACATCCGCCTCGGGGCGGGCCCCAGGACGGTCGGGCGGCGGACTCCTTGAAGGGTTGAAGCAACATGCGTGGACTCATTCGACTTCTGGCGGGACTGACGGCGATCCTCCTCGTCGCGGCCGGCTGCGGCGGCGGCGACGGTGACGGCGGCTCGGGCGACGGGAAGACGCGGATCGCCGCGATCTTCTCCGGACCGACGACGGACGCCGACTACAACGCTCTCGGACTCGAGGCGCTGAAGGCGGCCGAGAAGGACGGCGCGGAGGTGTCGTACTCCGAGAGCGTCGCGGTGCCCGACATCGAGCGCGTCCTGCAGGAGTACGTCGCCGACGGCTTCAACGTGGTCTGGACGCACGGCTCGCAGTTCTACGAGGCCACCGCGAAGATCGCGAAGCAGAACCCCGACGTCCGCTTCATCGGCGAGTTCGACGGCGAGCCGGAGGGCCAGCCCGACAACGTCTGGGTCATCGACCGCAACTTCCACACGGTCTTCTACCCGATCGGCGTGCTCGCCACGAACCTCACCAAGAGCGGCAAGGTCGGCTACCTCGGTGGCCTGAGCCTGCCCTTCTCCTACTCCGAGGTGCACGCCGTGGAGCAGGCGATCGCCGACAGCGGCAAGGACGTCGAGCTCAACCCGGTGTGGAGCGGCGACTTCAACGACACGGTCAAGGCCCAGCAGCTCACCAGTCAGCTGCTCTCCGGTGGCGCCGACGTCATCGTCACCTCGCTCAACCTCGGCGTGGTCGGTGCGTTCAAGGCCGTCAACGACACCGACCCCGGCTCGGCCTGGGTGACGGTGAAGTACACCGACAAGTCGCAGAACGGCCCCGAGCACTACGCCGCCACCGTCCTCTACGACTTCGTGCAGCCGCTGACCGAGATCCTCGCCGACATCGACGGCGGCACGACCACGGGTCACTACGTCATCGGGTTCGGCCAGGGCGCCAGCGTCCACGTGGGCGACAACGTCCCGGCCGAGGTCAAGGCCGAGGTGGAGAAGGCCGTCGCCGGCATCACCGACGGCTCCATCGAGGTCGAGCTCAACCAGGCCGAGGTGAAGTGACGTGACCGAGAGCCCGCGTCTGGAGATGCGGGGGATCGTCAAGACCTTCGGGCCGGTCACCGCCCTCGATGCCGTCGACCTGGTGGTCGGACGCAACGAGGTGCACGGCCTGCTCGGCGGCAACGGCGCCGGCAAGACCACGCTGATGAACGTCCTCTACGGGCTGTACCGGCCCAACGCCGGAGAGGTTCTCCTCGACGGGCAGCCGGCCAGCATCGGCTCGCCGAAGGACGCCATCGCCGCCGGGGTCGGCATGGTCCACCAGACGTTCCTCCAGGTCGACAACTACACCGTGACCGAGAACATCGTGCTCGGGACCGACGTGCCCGGCCCGCTCCGTCTGGATCTCTCCGAGGCCAAGGAGCGGATCCGCGACCTGAGCGAGCGGTTCGGACTCACCGTCGACCCGGACGCGGTCGTCGAGGAGCTGCCGGTCGGCGTCCGCCAGCGGGTCGAGATCCTCAAGGCGCTCTACCGCGGCGCGAAGCTGCTCATCCTCGACGAGCCGACGACCAACCTCACCCCGCAGGAGGTCGACGACCTCTTCGGCTCCATGCGGGCGATGGTGGACGACGGGATGAGCGTCGTGCTGATCACCCACAAGATCCGCGAGACGCTCAGCGTCTGCGACCGGATGACGGTGATGCGCGACGGCCGCCGGGTCGAGACCATCGAGCGTGCCGACACCGACGCCGAGCACCTGGCCGAGAAGATGGTCGGGAGTACGACGGACCCGGGTGCCGCGGTGGACGCCGCCGCACTCGGGGCGGTGGACGCCGACAAGGTCGAGGAGGTCCTCTCCTCCGTCGGTACGACGACCGCGGTCGCCGTCCGGGACCTGGTCGTCGTCAACGACCAGGGCCACGAGCTGATCCAGGGCTTCGGCCTGGAGCTGCGCGAGGGCGAGATCGTCGGCATCGCCGGCGTGGCCGGCAACGGACAGGTCGAGCTGGCCGAGGCGCTGGCCGGCGTACGTCCGCTGCGCGCGGGCACGGTCGAGGTGACGGGGCGCTCGATGGGCGGCCTGGCGACCTCGGCGTGGCTGGAGCACGGCGTCGCCTACGTGCCGGAGGACCGGCACCGCGACGGCATCCTGCCGACCGCGAGCATCACGGAGAACCTGGTGCTCGGCTCGCAGCGCAGCGACCAGGTCCGCAGGCGCGGGCTGATCGACTGGGGTGCCGCGAAGCAGCGGGCCGTCGACGCGATCGCCGAGTTCTCGGTGCGCGCCAACGGTCCGGGCACGCTGGTCGGCGACCTGTCCGGCGGCAACATCCAGCGGGTCATCCTGGCCCGGGCCTTCGCCCGGCAGCCCCGGATGCTGATCCTGCACAACCCGACGCGCGGCCTCGACATCGGCTCGACGCGATTCGTGTACCAGCAGGTGCGCAAGGCCACCGCGGCCGGCTGCGCCGTCCTGCTGATCTCCGAGGACCTCGACGAGGTGATCGCCCTGTCCGATCGGGTGATCGCGCTCTACCAGGGCTCCAAGGCAGGGGAGTGGCAGCACGGATCCGTCGACGCCTATGCGGTCGGCCGCAGCATGACTGGACTTGGAGAAGCCCGTGTCTGAGACCCTGACCGCTCCACCGGCCACGCCGGCCGAGACTCCCGGAAAGCGTCCCTCCCGGGTCGCCGAGGCGCTGTGGCTGGTCGTCCCGTACGTCGTCTCGGTGGTGCTCGCGTTCGTCGTGGGCGGACTGATCATCGCGGCGATCGGCCGAGACCCGATCGCGGCGTTCGAGTCGGTGCTGACCACCAGCTTCAACACCCGGTTCGGCACCATCGAGACCCTGCACAAGTGGGTGCCGGTCCTGCTGTGCGCCTACGCCTTCGCCATCCCGCTCGCGACCGGCAAGTTCAACATCGGCGCCGAGGGGCAGCTGCTGGTCGGCGCGACGGGCGGTGTCGCGCTCGGCATCCTGTGGTCCGACCTGCCCATGGTCGTGCTGCTGCCCTGCGTCCTGGTCGCGGGAGCCCTCTCGGGCGCCGTGTGGGCCGGGATCGCCGCCTTCTTGATGACGAAGTTCCAGGTCAACGAGATCCTCAGCACCGTCGTGCTGAACTTCATCTCGTTCCAGCTCATCGACTACGTCGCCAGCCACGTCTGGCCCGACCGCGGCGCCGGTCACCCGGCGACCACCCCGGTCGGGGAGGGTGCGCTGCTGCCGGGCATCGGCCAGGCGCCGCCCATGCACACGGGTGTCCTCCTGACCGTCCTCCTCGTGATCGTGATCGCCGTGTTCATGCGGCGTACGTCGACCGGCTTCGAGATGCGTGCGGTCGGCGCCAACCTCCGCGCCGCCCAGGTGCACGGCATCCGCACCTCCCGGCTCGCCGGCGCGGGTCTCGTCGTCGGCGGCGCCGTCGCGGGCCTGGCCGGTGCGATCGAGGTGGCCGGTGTCCACGGCAAGATGCTCGAGGGGATGCAGTCGAACTTCCTGATCCTCGGCATCATCGTCGGCCTGATGGCGCGGGGCAGCATGCTCGCGCTGCCGTTCATCGCCTTCGGCATCGCGGTCCTCGAGGTCGGCGCCGGGTCCATGCAGCGCACCGCGCAGGTGCCCGTCGAGATGGTCCTCATCATCGAGGCGCTGATCCTGCTGTTCCTGCTGTTGTCCGACATCGCCCGAGCGAAGATCCGGAGGTCCTGACATGGGTGAGATCACCGAGTTCCTCACGCTGATGATCCCGGCGATGGTGCCCTTCCTGCTCGCCGCGCAGGGCACCGTCCTCAGCGGCCGGGCGGGCGTCTTCAACGTCTCGCAGGAGGGCCTCATGGTCCTCGGCGCGGCGGTCGGCTTCCTGGTCAGCTTCAAGGCCGGCAGCAACACCGTCGGCATGGCGGCCGCCTTCGCGATCGCCGGCGTCTTCGGGCTCGTGCTGGCCTACATGACCACGCAGCTGCGGCTGGACCAGTTCGTCGTCGGCCTGGCGCTGTACTTCGCCGCGCTGGGCGCCGCGGGCCTGCTCTACCGCGAGGTCATCGGCATCACGATGGAGCCGCCGCTCATCCCGACCCTGGAGGACAAGCCGATCCCGCTGCTCTCGGACATCCCGTTCCTGGGAGAGGTGCTGTTCGACCACGACCTGGTCGTCTACCTCGCGTTCGCGATCTCCGTGGCGATCTGGTGGTTCATGTACAAGACCCGCAGCGGTCTCGCGTTCCGCTCGATCGGCGAGAACCCCAAGGCGGCCGACAGCCTCGGCATCAATGTCACGTGGGCGCGGACCTGGTCGACCGTCGTCGGCTCAGGTCTGGTCGGCATGGCCGGTGCCTACCTGCCGATGGTCTACACGGGCCTCTACACCGAGGGCATGGTGGCCGGTCGCGGCTGGCTGGTCATCGCGCTGGCCTTCCTCGGCGGCTGGCGGCCGCACCTGGTGATCGCCGGCGCGGCGTTCTTCGCCGGCATGGAGGTGCTGGCGCTGCGTGCCCAGGTCGCGGGCATCGGGATCCCGCACCAGTTCGTGCTGATGCTGCCGTACGTCGCCACGCTGCTCGTGATGGTGTTCGCGTTCCGCTGGGCGCGGCAGCCGTCGTTCCTGGGTCGCAACTACGACCGTGAGAGCCGCCTGGTCGGCTGAGCCGGACCGTCCCGGTCCCCCCAGACGCGAAACCCCCGCTCGATGAGTCCCGGCGGGGGTTTCGTGCTGCCCGGGCCGGGGTCACGAGCCGATCTCCGGGGCCGCGGTCGCCGGCCGCCCCTGGCCCGTCATCCGGTCGCTCAGTTGCCGCGCGGCGTCGGTCGCGTCGGCCAGCCAGCGCTCGACGACCGCGACCTCGGCATCGTCGAGGCCTGCCAACGATGCTCGCAGCGCGTCCGCGAGCGGCCCGAAGAAGCCGGCGGCGACTTGGCGGGCGGACGCGGTGAGGGTGAGCAGGTGGCGGCGGCCATCCGCGGGGTCGGTGGTGCGCTCGACGTGCCCGCTCGTCTCCAGGCGGCGCAGGAGGGCCGAGGTCGCCGGCGCGCTGAGCCCGATCGCGGCGGCCAGGCGCGTGGGGGTCGTCGACTCTCCCCGCAGCGCCGCCTGGTGCAGGTGGGCGAGGGCGTCGACATCGGTCGGGTGGAGGCCGTGGCGGTGCGCGAACAGGTGGGTGAAGCGGTTGAGCTCGTAGGAGAACCGCTGCACCAGGGCCGGCGCCCGGATGCCGACGGGCTGGTCAGCGGGAGGGGACATGCGCATATCCTTCCATCATGGAACCATCTTCCGTCGCCGCGCGCCTGCTCCGCCCGCGGGTCGCCTGGATCCTGCCGGTCCTCTACCTGCTCGTCGGAGGCGCCCTCATCGGCGGGTTCGGCACGGCACCGGTCGACCGGGCGGAGAGCGACAAGCTGCCGGACGGGTACGACGCCACCGCGGTCGCCCGCCTCCTCGAGGACTTCCCGTCCGGCGACGACCAGGTGGCGGTGGTCCTGTTCACGGCGGACCGCGCGCTCACCCCGGCAGACCGGGAGGAGGTCGGCAAGGTGTTCGCCCGCGCCACGGGCGGGGCGGCCGCAGCGCCGCTGCAGGCGGCGGAGGACGGCAGCGCGCTGGTCGGCGTACTCCCGATGCCGAGCACGGACGCGGCGAAGCTCGCCGACGACGTCGAGGAGCTGCGTGCCGGCGTCCGTGTGGGGCTGCCGGAGGGTGTCCGGGCCGACGTCACCGGTCCGGCCGCGATCCAGGGCGACCTGGCCCGGGTGTTCGAGGGCGCCGACCTCACGCTCCTCGCGGTCACCGCCTCGGTCGTGGCGGTGCTGCTGATCATCACCTATCGATCGCCGGTGCTGTGGCTGGTGCCATTGCTCGTGGTCGGCCTGACCGACCGGCTCGCGGCGGTCGCGGCCACGCACGTGCTCAGCGTCCTCGACGTCGCCTTCGACCAGTCGACGACGGGCATCCTCTCGGTGCTGGTGTTCGGCGCGGGCACCGACTACGCGCTGCTGCTGATCTCGCGCTATCGCGACGAGCTGCGCCGGACACCGAGTCGTCCCGCGGCGATGGCTCGCGCGTGGTCGCGCACGGGCGAGGCCGTGCTCGCCAGCGCGGCCACCGTCGTCGTCGCGCTGCTGGCGCTGCTGCTCTCCGCCTTCCCGGCCACCCGCGGCCTGGGCCTGGCCTGCGCCATCGGTGTGGTGGTGGCGGCCTTCGCCGTGCTGGTCGTGCTGCCCCTGGCCCTGGTCGTCTTCCCGCGGTGGATCTTCTGGCCGCGCCGCCCGGAGGTCGGGGAGCCGGCCCTCTCCGAGGGGCGCTCGTTCTGGCGCCGCGTCGGCGACGCGGTCGCGCGCCGCCCGGTCCTCGCCGCGTCCGCCGGCCTGGTCGTGCTGGCGGTGATGGCGAGCGGCATCCTCGGCATCCGGAGCGGTCTGTCCGAGGCCGACCAGTTCATCGACACCCCCGAGTCGATCGCCGCCGCCGGACGGCTGGCGGAGTCCTTCCCCGCCGGCAGCGCCGACCCCGCCGTCGTCCTCACCCGCGCCGACGTCGCCGCGGTCGTCCGGGCGGCCGAGGCCGCCGACGGGGTCGATGCCGCGCGACCCGTGGGGGAGCACGACGGGCGGACCCGGATCGACGTCGTACTCGCCCACGCACCCGGTACGCCGGAGGCGCGGGCCGACGTCGCCTCGCTCCGCACCGCGCTCGCCGGGTTCCCCGACACGCTGGTGGGCGGCACCGACGCGGAGGACGTCGACACCGCCGCGGCCACCGGAGCCGACCGCGCGCTGATCCTGCCGGTCATCCTGGTCGTGGTGCTGCTGGCGCTGGGTCTGCTCCTGCGGTCGGTGGTGGCCCCGATCGTGCTGGTGCTCACCGTGGTCGCGACCTACCTGGCGGCCCTCGGCGCGGGCTGGCTGCTGAGCAGCGGCCTGTTCGGGTTCGACCGGCTCGACGTCGGCGTACCTCTCCAGGCGTTCCTGTTCCTGGTCGCCCTCGGCGTCGACTACAACATCTTCCTCGTCGCCCGGGCGGCCGAGGAGGCCCGGCAACACGGTGCCCGCGAGGGCATGTTGCGGGCGCTGGCGTCGACGGGCGGCGTCATCACCAGCGCGGGCATCCTGCTCGCCGCCGTGTTCGCGGTCCTCGGGGTGCTCCCGCTCGTCGTCCTGGCCCAGCTCGGCATCGTGATCTGCGTCGGCGTACTGCTCGACACGCTGCTGGTCCGCACCGTCCTGGTGCCGGCCGTCGCCGTCCGGCTGGGCGACCGGTTCTGGTGGCCGCGGCAGGTCGGCCAGGACGTCGGCAGGGCTTGAGGAGCGTCGAGACGACGAGACCCCCGCCGGTGTCCGGCGGGGGTCTCGTCTGCGGTGGGCAGGGGCGGGGTCGAACCGCCGACCTATCACTTTTCAGGCGATCGCTCGTACCAACTGAGCTACCTGCCCAAGCAGTCGCCTACCTTACCGGAGGGTGCGCCGACGTACGAAAGCGGCGGCGACATCGGGACGCTCCGGTGCCTGATCCGCGGTCACGATGAGCGGACGCGCCCCGGCGGGCACTATGCTGGCGCGCGCTACGGAGGACCTGTCCCCCGTGGCGGGCCCCCATCGTCTAGCGGCCTAGGACACCGCCCTTTCACGGCGGGTACGCCGGTTCGAATCCGGTTGGGGGTGCGCTTGACCGCCGAGGTGGCTCCCGATTGGGACTCGCGCAGGTGGATGGGTTAGAGTTCCATCCGCTTCACCGCGCGAAAGCAACGTGAGCGAATGGCCCTGTAGCGCAGTTGGTTAGCGCGCCGCCCTGTCACGGCGGAGGTCGCGAGTTCGAGTCTCGTCAGGGTCGCCAGCAGCCCGGATCGCAAGGTCCGGGCTTCTTGCATTCCCGGGCCGCCGGTCAGGTACCACCGCCTGCCGGCACGTCGACCTAGTGTCGTCGGCGTGACCGCGAGCCGCGACGAGCTGATCCACCTGATCGAGGGCCTGCCCGACGATCAGGTCGAGGTCGTGCTCGCAGACGTGCGTCGGTTGACCACGGCAAAACCCATGGGTGATTGGCCACCGAGGTTCTTCGGCATCGGCGCATCCATGGACGGCCGCACCGACAACGCACGTCGGGCTGACGAGATCCTCGCCGAGGGATTCGGCGCTCGCCGGTCGTGATCATCTGCGACACGGGCACGATCTTCGCGGCGGCCGATCGCAAGGACGCCGACCATCATGCTTGTGTCGAGCTCTTCACCGGTCTACGGCTGGCAGACAGGCGTCTGCTGTTGCCGCAGACCGTCTTGGCCGAGGTGGGTTACCTGCTCGAGGCCAAGGTGGGGACGTTCGCCGAGGTTGCCTTCCTCGAGTCAGTGGCAGACGGGAGCTTCGAGCTCGTGGATCTCACGCGATCGGATGCCGCTCGCATCGCCGGGCATCGCGACCACCGGGCCATCGGCACTTTCCGGGTCGTACGACCCCGGACACGTGGACGCGTTCACCCTGCTGCCACAGCCATATCCCTGAGGCGGACGCTCCTCGGAGTCGCCGCAGTTCCCGACGACTGCCCGCGTCGACCGCCCAGACTGACGCAGGTGCGCAGAGCGCGAAGTAGAGGGGTCTCCGGTTCATGAGTCGGGCTCCCCAGAATGCGCAGTAGGGCACCTTTAGCTATCGCGGGTCATCTACCGATCGACGGACCTCGAGTATCGGGCCGACCATCTCATCTGCGTGAGGCTCGGAACCGATGACTGCCCCGTACCAGAAATCTGAGTACGCCATCTTTCGGTAGTCGTCATCGTCTATCGGGAGTGCGTGCCGCTCGCCCAGAACGCCAATAACGAGGTCGCAGTTGAGCTCCGCGAGTCGCTGGCGCAGCCACCCTGGGGCGGCCAAGAGCGCATCCTGGCCGTTCTCGGTGTCAGGAACGTCGAGAGCACAGGCGGCTGTCACCCCACCCACCGTCCACCGCGCACATACTCCGTCCCATGCAGCCGATCCGAGAAGTTCGTCGGTCGGCACGTAGAAGTCGATGCTCTCCTCAATCGAACAGTCGAGAACACTCCCTTCCCACAGGTACTTCTCGATCGCGGGCCGCGGTGCCAGCCCGGCTCCGGTTAGTCGCTGGTGATAGTGATCGTCTGCCTCGGTCGCGGCCTCTGCCTTCGCAACAGGCGACCAGGCGAGTTCTCCTAGGTAGCGCCCATGGGTACGACTACGATCGTCCATCCATCGACCTGATAAGCCGTGTTCTCGGAAGAGATCGAGGAGACGTTGACCCTCACCTCTGGGAACCAGCCAAGAGAACTGCAGATAGAAGACGTCACGCTCGCGCTTGGTCATTCCAGTTCGTTGAGCGTTGTCGCGGTCCCATGTCGAGTACCGCTGCAACGCGATCCAAGGGCGTCCGGCTCCGTCTGTCGGCATGAACACCTGCTTCGCCGAAGCGAGGTCCGCCACTTCGGCGACCCAACTGTCGGGCGTGGCGGCAACATCGAGGGCTGGGTTCGGGAGGAGAGCCCAGGCTGCATCTGGTGCGTGTGTCAACACAAGATGCTGCGGCGGATCAGACGCCCGACGGGCCGGAATACTCGGATCTAGGTCTCGTCCATACCAGGGCCACGGCCCCTCATATCGGTCGTGCTCAGGTGACCAGGGTTCTCGGGCAAGGTGGTAGTTGTCTGCTAGGCGCGCGAGCAGTTCGTGAAGCGCGAGCCATTGGTACTTCTTCCCAAAGCGCTCGGGCTTGTGGGCTTCCCGTCCTCTGTCGGCCCGGTGGTTGCGTTCGAACTCCTCGAAACGCTCTGCGGTCCAACCGTGGGCGATCGCGCGGTTGGCGATCCACCGCCCCGCCCAGTCCGCCTCGACGGTGCCGAGCGGGTCACCGCGCTTGCGTGGAGGCCGCGGTCCCGCGAACGGGTATCGACTGAATGATCCGACGTCACCTCTCACCACGTACTTGTTGAAGTCGCCCATCCACGTAAGGCAGGACATCAGGATCGTGTTGGCGCGCCAATCCTTGAAGTTGCCATCCGCATCCTTGACGCATCCGTAGGCCGATTCCAGCTCCTCGGCAGTCGGCGGTTCCTCAGGCGGCGCAGCGCCGTAAGGCGGGTCGAACGCGACTTTCTGTTCCTCCGTGAGAATTCCGCGGGCGTGGGCCCAAGCCGCCATGCCGCGGGCACTGTCCCGTGCCAAGACGTGCACTGGAAGGCCTGCGAGGAGCCATTTCGACATGGCACCGATCGTTTCCCTGCTTCCGTCAGCGTCGGAGTCTCCGGCGATCATTAGTGCGCCGTAGCACGAGAGCAGCACTCGCTCTTGGACATACGGGTCGTCGATCTCACTTGCCAACGTCATAACCGCGCCTGCCACCGACAGCCGCTTCGTCAACAGGCCAGTGAGTATCCTGGTGACCTTGTCGCGCAGGAACCTGTTTGGCGAAGTCAGCAACCACATCAGCGTGATGGCAGCCAGTTCGGCTTCATCGGTCTCCACCTCCTGACCGAGGCCTTGAGCCCAACTTTCCAAGCGAGTCAATGAGGGCGAGTATTCGTCGGCGGTGTAGGCCGCGATCGACCACGACGCGTCGCGTTCGGGGAGGGCCTGGGTCTTGAGTTTCTCGTGGAGCCATCGCGCATTCGCTGGGTGTCCGAGGCGTGGCCCAAGCGCGATGATGGCGTCGACGCCATCGACCCGCTCATCGAACTCGCCAGCGATCTGATGCTCAAGGAGCTCGAAGGCACGTTCCCCGAACGCATCAGCCGTTCGATCCAAGAGGCTGTCGCGAACCGCCTCCTTCAGGCGGCGGTTCGCATGGTGCTCAGGGAGAAGGTCAAGAAGCTCAACAGAATCTCGTTCGGGCAAGAGAACTGCTAGCGCCCGCCAAAGCCAGGGCGCGTCGGCCACGCTGTCGGAAAGCTCATTCGGACCACCCAGAGAGTCCAGAAGGCGGTTGGCAAGAACGTGCTCCGAGTAAGCCTGAAACGGCAGGGTCACAGACTCGCCGGCGGAGAACGACGGGTGAACCTCGATCAGGCCCTCACTGTGCATTCGACCGAACAGCGTGTCGGGCCAGTTTCGGTTTGGGAGCAGGGCATCGACAGCACTCTCGACGTCCGCCCTCGGGATGGGTCGCCCACCTGCTGCCAGAAGCTTTTCCGCAAGTAGGTCCAGCGCATCAGTGACCGCGTGGCTGGATGGGGCAAGGCGCAGCGCATCGATCACACGCGCGGCGCGGATAGTGGCGAACCGTGCGAACAAAGTCGACCGCGTGAGACTGCCCGCGGTGCTCGGGCCATCCGAGGCAAGTACCTCGCAGAACATGCGCAGGAACAGGGGGCTGGAGAACGCTGGGTCGAAGGAGGACCTCGCCGGCACCGGGACCCCAAACACTCGGCAGTATGCCGAGAGCGCCTGCCCCTCCCTGCCCACGAAGCCTCTGTGTGAGATCACCGGCAGGGAGTTGGGCGGTTCAATAACCGATGAGTAGTCGCTGCGGTACGAAACGATCACAGCCACGTTTGGGTACGCCGTCGTCTGAGCCAGCAGCGCCTTAAGCTCGGTTCGCCATCTTCGTGGATTCTGAGATTCGTTCAACGCGTCAATAAGAATGAGAGCACGTCGCCCCCTTGCCTCCGCGAGCGAGTCGAGTTCTTGCAGAAACACGTCAGCAGTGTCCGCTTCAACACCGAGCACCGCCTTCAGCTCTGACCACCACGCGGCGTCGCCGAGCCTCTGTCCAACGACCGCAACGACTGGGGAACCCTGCATATGAAGCTCGACCGCTGCCCGCACCAGGGCGTGGGTCTTACCGATACCAGCCCTTCCGACCAGCGCAAGCGTGCGCGAGGCATACGCGGCGGCCGTCGGGGAAGCAAGCAGATCACGCAGTTCACGAAGCTTCTCGGTTGCGCTCCGCATCCGTCGGTTATTGAACTTTTCTAGTTGATCGGCGGCTTCCACCGCACATACGAGTAAGTCGTCGACGGCCTGACGACCTGACTCCACGTCGAAGTGACCGGTCGACACGAGTGAATCCGGTTCTGCCGAGGGTTCGGTCACGCCAGCGCGAAGCTCTGCGAGCCGGTCAAGAAGCTGAACTGCTTGCTCCGATGTTGACCCCCACATGCCGGAGTCCCTACGACTGGCGGAGACTGCAGCATCAAGATGTGAACGCAGGGAGCGGAGAAACCGATCCCCGGCAGCAGTGGCCTCGACTGCGCCGTTTACAGATACGTCTGTGTCGGCCGTTGGGGTATACCTATCCCCCACAACAGCGATGGTCTCGGCGATCTGCTTCTCGAACCACTCTGGCGATAACTCGAAGTTTCCGAACCAGAAGGCCCGCCGCCCGGCGTGCCTGGAGGTTGCCAGTTCCGCCAAGACATCGCCGGCTCGGATTGTTCGGAACGTGATTCGGGCAGCACCGTCGACGGTCTGCCGCCAGCCTGATACGGCGTCGTCCCATCGGTCTTGGTCTGACTTGGTCTGGCCCGCTCCGCTGTCGGTGAAGTCGTAGGGAACCACGAAGGTCAGTTGCGTCAATTCGGGCCGCTTCGCACAGACTGCAACGACGGATTCCTTCATACCGCTCAGAGCGTCGGCAAGCGAGGCGTGAAACTTGGCCTGGAACCCTTCGGTGTGCCCGTCCGCATAGATCTCGTACCACTCGACTCCGGCGTCGGGGGCACGTGTCTTGCGAGTCTCCAGGTGCCCAGGTGCGACGGGCGGACGCAACTGATACGCCAGTTCCTCCCACGCTCGGGCCTGGCTTCCCTCGTGAGACCGAATCTCTCTTAGGCGAATCGGCATAGGCTGAAACTATCGGCCTCTCCGGCGAACGCCCGACTCGACCGGCCGCTCGACTGGATCTCCTGCCTACTACCGCAGCAGAGCGGCAAGCACCCTGGGGACAAACCTGCTGCTGCTTGGAGTCGTTTGGGGGAGTGTCATATTGGCTCCCTTCTGTTGTCAATCGGTCGGGCGTAGCGTCTTCTCTGCGGGTCCGGGAAGTGGCTGATCCGAAGTGTCGATGTGCAGGGGAAGGTCGACCGCGCTGGATTCTTGAGACGCCCTACAGTGCCCTCCCGGACCCGTGCCAACGTCGTCGATGGCAGCGCGCCGGGCGTCGTCGAGGAGCTGGCGGTAGATGGCATCGGAGATCCGCCGCTTGAGGCACCTGATGGCCTCGAGCGGCTTCTTGCCCTCGGCTCGCTTGCGTTGGTAATACGCGCGCCCGTCGGTGTCGAGGCGGATCTGGCTGATCGCAGCGATGTGGATCATGTGGTTCATCCGACGGTTCCCGGCTCTCGAGAGCCGGTGGCGGTTCTGCTCACCTGAGGACGCATCGAGTGGGGCGGTGCCGGTCCATGACGCGAACCGGTTGCGGTCAGCGAATCGGCTGACGTCGCCGACGTCGGCCAGCACCCGCGCGGCCACGACCGGTCCGACGCCGTGGAGGTCCATCAGGCGTGAGCCGCGAGCCAGCACGATCGCCTTCAGCTCGGCGGTGGACTTCTTGATCTTTGCCTCGACCGCGACCAGCTCCGCGAGTTCTTCGGCGGCGATGCGTCGGCGCGTCTTGCCGGCGATGTCGCGGGGGCGGACGGAGGCGAGCATTGCCTTGGCCTGGCCGGTTGTGATGTCGCGTTTCGCCTGTCCTGGCAGCAGTTCAGCGAGCAGGGCCTGGAGCCGGTCGACGGTCTGGACTCGCCGACGGGTGAGTGCTTCGCGGCGGTCGGTGAGCATCCGCAGGGCTTCAAGTTCACCGTCGAGCTGGAGCACCCGCAGAGTCTTGGTCCGTACTGCGACGGCCGCGACCGCGTGGGCGTCGTGGGCGTCGGTCTTGCGGTTGTGCCCGGTGTCGAAGAGTCGGACTCGGGCAGCGAGTTTCGTGGGGACGTCGACGACGTGCTCGCCGTCTTCGAGGAGTCGTTGCGCGAGTGGCCGGCCAGCACCGTTGCTGCCCTCGACTGCCCACACCCGCTCTGGCCACTTCTTCGCGTAGCTGCGCATTGCTGCGTAGCCGGCCCGGTCGGTGGTGAACCGACCTGACCCGAGCAGTTGCTCGTGGCCGTCGACTACCTCGACCGTGGCCGACAGTTTGTGGGGATCTACCCCGATGATCACGTGCTCCATGTGCTCACTCCCGCCTGTGCTCGATCCGAAGTGGACGGCGAGGTGGGCATTGCTACTACGAGCAGGGCAGTCCCTTCTTGAGCCACGCCTCGTCACGGTGACCGGCGGGCTGCAGACCGATAGCGAGCCACACCAGATCAGCCGGTGGGCAGCCGCATAGAGAGCTTCCCGCCGATCACCCGGACCGAGTCTGGCCAGACGTCGGCCCTAACGGAATCGTCTAGTAGCCGCGTTCGATCGCCGAGTTGCAGCGTCGAGGCGCGGTGACTGGTTGCATGCGGGCGCTCGACTCTGTGGATCGGCTGGAGCTCCTGTAGAGGCCATGGGCCGAGGTGGGCGGCCTTCGGCCACGAGGCGGCTGGGTGCCCCGGGCACAATGACGCCATGCCCGTCGAGATGAGCCCCGAGGAGTTCGACGCCCTCGTCGACCGTGCTCTCGACGAGATCCCCGAGGAGCTGGCCCGTCTCGTGCACAACGTGGTCGTGCTGGTCGAGGACGAGCCGCCGGAGGGGGAGCCCGACGACCTCCTCGGCCTGTACGACGGGGTGGCGCTCACCGAGCGCGGCGGCGGCCTGCTGCCGCAGCTGCCCGACCGGATCTTCCTCTTCCGGGGGCCGCTGCTGGACATGTGCGACGACGAGGAGGACCTCGCCGAGGAGGTTCGGATCACCGTGGTCCACGAGGTCGCCCACCACTTCGGGATCGACGACGCCCGGCTGCACGACCTCGGCTACGCCTGACCCCCGGCTACGCCTGCCCCCCGGCCACCCAGAACCCCGCCGCGCAGGCCGCCAGTCCGAGCACGATCGTGACGACGGCGTACGCCGTGCCACGGCGGGGCCCGAGGTCGCGCGCCTGCACCGCGAGCGACGAGTACGTCGACAGGCCGCCGCAGAATCCCGTCCCGACCAGCGCGAAGGCCGAGCCGTCGACGGACCAGCCGACGCACGCACCCAGCACCAGGCTCGCCACGGTGTTGGCGGTGAGTGTGCCGCGGTGCCAGGAGCCGTCGAAGCGCTGGCCCAGCGCGTAGCGCAGGGGAGCGCCGACGGCGGCCCCGAGCGCGACGAGGAGCACGGTCATGCGGCGGTCCGGCGGGGGCTCACAGCTCGTCCTCCGCGGGCAGGGGAGGCGCGAGGAGGCCGACCAGGTTGACCGCCACCAGACAGGCGGCGAGGGTGCCGACGACATAGGCGAGCGCGAGCCCGGCGCGGCCGTCGGCGAGGAACGCCCGCGTCTGCTCGGAGGTGGCGGAGAAGGTCGTGTACCCGCCGAGCACGCCGGGGCCGAGCGCCGCGGCCCAGACCGCCGAGCGACGGGCCAGGGGGAGCAGGAGCAGCGCGGCGAGCAGGGTCGAACCCGAGACGTTGATCGCGAAGGTGGTCCAGGGGAACCCCGAGCCGTCGGCGACCAGCTCGGTCGCGGCGTAGCGGGCCACCGCGCCGACCGCGCCCCCCGCCGCCACGGCCAGGAGCAGCCGGGGGAGCGGGGCAGGCGTCATGCCTGCAGACTAGGGCGCGCTCCGGAGCCGTTGCCGCTGCCCTGCCACGCGACCGGGGGCGCGCCCACGGCCTGGCGCCGGAACTCGCCGAGGAACCAGATCTGGAAGGACCGCTGCTCGGCGGTCCGGGGCGCGGTCAGCAGGCGCTGGGCGCGGGAGAACTCGTCGGCCGCGTCGAGAAGGTCGATCAAGCCGCCGATCTGTCGCGCCGCCTCCCGTGGCATCCGCAGCCGCAGGTCGATCGTGGCGCGGCCGTCGGCGTACGCCTTGTCGACCTGCTCGCGGCCCATGTTGGCCCGCAGCGGCCGCTCGAGGGCGTCGAAGTGCTCGGAGAGCACCTTCGCCAGGGGGTAGTCGTCCTCGTGGGCGAGGGCGAGCAGCCGGATCTCGCGACGCAGGTCGCGGTAGTGGCGCTGGAAGCGCCCGAAGGCGCCGATCGGCACGCCGTTGATCTGGACGCCGACCTCGCCCACCCGGGTGTGGTCGGCCTGGAGCGACGGCATGCTGTGCGTCTGTTGGTACGGCGCGCCCTCGGTCTCGGACAGCTCGGGAGCCGGCTCGAACCACACCGCCTTGCCGTCCTCGTCGATCTCGGCCCCCCAGGCGACGGAGGCCCGCGAGACGATGTCGAGGCCGCGGCCGACGGTCGTCAGCGCGGCCAGCTGCTCCTCGTCGAGCTCGTCGAACGCGTCGAGGTCGAAGGCGTCGATGTCGAACCCGCCCGCCTGGGTCGACGGCTGCGGCGGGATGACGGAGGCGTCGTGGACCTCGAACCGGGGGTGCTCGGCGGTGCCGTGCACCTGGAGCCGGATGGGAGCGGTGCCGTGCAGGACGGCGTTGGTGACCAGCTCGGACACCGCGAGCTCGGCGCAGTCGGCGAGGTCCTCACGACCGAGCTGACCGCAGGTCTGGACCACCCAGCGTCGTGCGTCGTGCACGATCCGTGGCCCGGGGGCCAGGTCCAGGGTCTGCCGGTGCTGCACGGAGGAACCTTCCGGGGGTCTCGTCCGGTCGATGAAGGTGGCGATCCCGGGTGCGATACCCCGCCCGGGACACCACTAAACCAACCGTGTCCGGGATGTTTGGTGACGGTCCGACACGCGTGTGACCGAGCAGACCGCGACGTCGGGTTGGGGGTCGTGCGACGGAGACGGAAGAATGAACGGCAGCGACGTCATCGTGTCGTCACCACAGGTGTCCAGGAGGAAGCCATGGCAGCAGGCGATACTCAACCCGAACTGCCCGACCGCATCATCGTCCCCCGTTCGGACCGTCACCAGGTCGTCGTCATCGGCTCCGGCTTCGGTGGCCTCTTCGGCACCAAGCAGCTCCGCAAGGCCGACGTCGACGTCACGATGATCGCGAAGACGACCCACCACCTCTTCCAGCCGCTGCTCTACCAGGTGGCGACCGGCATCCTCTCCGAGGGTGAGATCGCACCACCCACCCGCGAGGTCCTCGCCAACCAGAAGAACGCCCAGGTCCTGCTCGGCGAGGTCACCACGATCGACCTCGAGAACCGCCAGGTGATCTCCCACGTCCTGGGCCGCGAGCTCGTGACGCCGTACGACTCCCTCATCGTGGCCGCCGGCGCGGGCCAGTCCTACTTCGGCAATGACCACTTCGCCGAGTTCGCGCCCGGCATGAAGAGCGTCGACGACGCCCTCGAGCTGCGCGGCCGGATCTTCGGCGCGTTCGAGATGGCCGAGCTCGCCGCCTCGCGCGGCGAGGACGTCGACCACCTGCTGACCTTCGTCGTCGTCGGCGCCGGCCCGACCGGTGTGGAGATGGCCGGCCAGATCGCCGAGCTCGCCCACCGCACGCTGACCCGCGACTTCCGGGCGATCTCGACGCGCCACGCGCGCGTGATCCTGGTCGACGCGGCGCCCCAGGTGCTGCCGCCGTTCGGGGCCAAGCTCGGCAAGTGGACCCAGGAGAAGCTCGAGAAGCTCGGCGTCGAGGTCATGCTCGGCGCACTGGTCTCGCAGGTCGACGAGCGCGGCCTGACCGTGAAGTACAAGGACGGCAGCGAGGAGCGGGTCGAGGCGGTCGCCAAGGTCTGGGCCGCCGGTGTCCAGGCCAACCCGCTCGGCAAGCAGCTCTCCGCGCAGACCGGCGCCCCGCTCGACCGCGCCGGCCGGATCTCGGTCAACCCCGACCTCACCCTCCCGGGCTACCCCGAGGTGTTCGTGGTCGGCGACATGATCTCGCTCGACAACCTCCCGGGCGTCGCGCAGGTCGCGATCCAGGGGGCGAAGTACGCCGCCAAGGAGATCGAGGGTCGCCTCGACGGCAAGCCCGCGCAGCCGCCCTTCAAGTACTTCGACAAGGGCTCGATGGCCATCATCAGCCGCTTCCGGGCGGTCGCGATGGTCGGCCAGCTCCGGATCACCGGCATCCTCGCCTGGCTGATGTGGCTGGTGGTCCATCTCTTCTACCTCACCGGCTTCAAGAACCGGGTGACCGCCGTCCTGCGCTGGGCGGTCTCGTTCCTGGGCAGGGGACGCTCGGAGCGGACCTCGACCGAGCAGCAGATCTTCGCCCGGGTGGCGCTCCAGCGCCTCGCCCGCGGTGCGACGGACCTGGTCTCCCAGCCCGGCGAGTACGACGAGGCGCAGCGCCGCGCGGAGCTCGAGGCCCAGGCGGCCGAGGAGGCCCGGCTGAGCGACGAGAACAAGCGGGGCGTGAAGGTTGGCTGAGCCGGCTGCATGAATCCCCGGTCAGCCGGGGATTCCTGCACTTGTTGGGGGTTGCAACCCCCAACAAGTGCAGGAGATGCCTGACAAGTCCCCATGTCAGGCCCCTCGCTCGCGGATCGCGCGCGGCAGGATGAACACGCCCTCGGCCTCGGCGGTCGCGCCGTCGGGGCCGATCAGGTGCGCCCGGGCCCAGGTCTTGACGCCCTCCTCGCGGTCGATCCAGGCCTCCGCGCGCAGGTCGCCGAGCGGCGTACCCCGGCGGTAGACGACCGTCAGCGTGCCGGTCATCCCCGGCCGGCCCGCCGCCCCGACGGCGTGGCCGAGGATCTGGTCGAGGAGCAGCGACACCACGCCGCCGTGGACCAGGCCGGGCGGTCCCTCGTACGCCGCGCCGCAGCGGAACTCCGTCGTGGCCCGGCCGCTGGGATCGCTGGCGACCTCCAGCGGGGGTGCGATCGGGTTGCGCAGCCCGATGACCGGGTTGCCCCAGGGGCGCCGCCG
Source organism: Nocardioides sp. LHD-245 (assembly GCF_030929495.1). Lineage (GTDB taxonomy): Bacteria > Actinomycetota > Actinomycetes > Propionibacteriales > Nocardioidaceae > Nocardioides. The sequence continues at coordinate 376,136 of NZ_JAVFWN010000003.1, forward strand.
CCCCTCGGTGAGGTGCTCCTCGCCGAGGGTGCGGGTCCGGCGTACCTTGCGCAGGCGGGCGACCGCTGCCTCGACATCGGCCTGCGCGGCGCGCACCTCGTCCTCGTCGACGTCCGACATCACGCAGAGGTCGACCAGCTCCCGCGCGGCCGCGGCGAGCGGGCGCCAGGTCGCGGCCTGCCGCTCGATCTCGGCCGCCGGCGTCACGTCGGAGTCGGGCAGGTGCCAGTTCATGCCCGCTAGAGTAGAACACGTTCTCGTTTCCGGCTCCGGGAAACCCGTTGACCCGCAGTGATGGGATGGGGACATGACCGCGCTCGTCGACCCCGCCCTCTCCCGCTGGCAGCCTTGGGCCGCGATGGTGGAGGACTTCGGCGGACCGGAGCAGATGCACGGCTCCGGCTACTGGCATCTCGACGGCGACCCGGTGCCCACCCGCGCCGGCTGCGCCGCGTTCGTGACCATGACCGAGGCGACCTCGACCGCCGACGTCGACGGCACCCGGGTGCCGTCGACGTACTTCTGGATCGCGGCGGAGGACGGCGACCCCGACGACGACCTGGTCGGATTCCTGCATCTGCGCCACACGCTCAACGCGTGGCTCTTCGAGCAGGGCGGTCACATCGGCTACTCCGTGCGGCCGGGCGCCCGCAGGCGCGGGCACGCCGTACGCGCCCTCGCGCTCGGCGTCCACGCGGCGGGCCGGCTCGGGATCGACCGAGTGCTGGTCACCTGCGACCTCGACAACGAGGCGTCCCGGCGCACCATCGAGGCCGGGGGCGGGCAGCTCGAGGACGAGCGGGAGGGCCGGTTGCGTTTCTGGATCCCTACGGCCGGCTGACCGGCTCGTCCGGCTCCCCGGCCGGACCGGGCCGCAGACCGGGCCGCAGGCGATAGAGCACGGTTGTGAACCAGTGCGGATCGACCATCGACCGGGTGATCACCACCAGGGGCAGCCCCTCCCGCTCGATCAGCACCGTCCAGCGCCGGTCGCTCGGCTCGCCCACGATCGCGACCGGCGTGTACGGGCTGCCCACGTCGACGATCTCGGTCTGCCCGTTGCGCCGGATGCTGAGCTGGCCGCGCCGGATCGCGAGCTCGGTGGTCGTGCACCCGGCGCGCACCGCCCAGACCACGAGCAGCAGGAAGCCGAGGATGCCCGCCGTCCCGATCGTCGCGGACGTCGGCTCCCGGACCGCGGCGTACGACGCGGCGGCGGTCGCCGCGAGGACGGCGAGCAGCGCCCAGGAGAGCGCCCGCCGGATCCCGCCGCGGACCGGGAACTGCGCGTCCGTGCTGGCGTTGAGCGCGGTCAGGTTGTCCTCGGGCTCGGTCCATCGGCCGTGCTTGACCTCGGGGGTGGCGGGCGCCCGCGGTGGCGGCGTCGGTCGGACCGGGGCGGGCGCGGGAGCCGCCTCCTCCGGCGGCGACGCCGGCGCTGACGCCGGAGCCGCGGCGACCGCCTGCGGTGGCCGCGGCTGCTTCGGCAGGTCGGCGCGCAGCGCCTCGACCACGGACCGGCCGAGGTCGGTGCTGTCCAGGCGGCCGGCCCGGGCGATCCGGGACGGCGGTTCGGGCGGCGCGTCGACGCCGAGAGCCTCGAGGACCGCGCGGCCGGCCCGGGTGGAGTCGGCTCGGATGGAGTCGGCTCCGGTGGGCGCCGGAGCGGGGGAGGTGCTCGCCGACGCGGTCGGCCGCGGGGCGGGGGTGGGAGCGAGGCCGCCGCCCCGGGGCGCGCCGACTACCCGGGCGTCGCGGGCATAGGTGGCCCGCTTGTTCAGCCAGGCTCGGATGCTCTCGGTGTCCGTACCGAACTCGTCATTGCTCCCCACGAGCGAGTCCTCTCTGTTCCCTCCGCCGGTCAGGCTACTCCCCGCGGATCGGGCCCGTCGCCGGTTCGGCGGTCCCGTCCGGGTGGTCCGAACGGACCAGGGCCGCCTGGTCCTGATTGTCCGGGCGGTAGATTGAGAGCGATTCCCAGTCCGATGGCAGTCTCCCCAGGAGGTCCGGTGTCCGACACCCGCCCCGCCGTGCTCCGGCCGACCCGGCAGCGCCGGGCGATCACCGATGCCCTGGCCCAGGCAGCCGACTTCCAGAGCGCGCAGGAGATCCACGACAGCCTGCGGCGTACGGGCGACAAGGTCGGCCTCGCCACCGTCTACCGGACCCTGCAGGCCATGGCCGAGGTGGGCGACGTCGACGTACGCCACAACCCCGCCGGCGAGGCGACGTACCGCCAGTGCAGCGACTCGCACCATCACCATCTCGTGTGCCGCTCCTGCGGCCGCACGGTCGAGATCACCGGTTCCGCCGTGGAGCGGTGGGCGCGGTCCATCGCCGACGAGCACGGGTTCACCGAGGTCAGCCACACCGTCGAGCTGGTCGGACTGTGCGCCGACTGCGCCCGACAGCGCTCGGAGTAGGCCGTGCGGGGCTCGAACCCGCGACACTCGGATTAAAAGTCCGGTGCTCTACCAACTGAGCTAACGGCCCGGACCGAGCCTAGTGGGCGGTCCGGACGCCGTCGCGATCGCCCGGGGCCGCGCACGCGTGACGCGCCCGCGGAACAGCGGCGGCAGGTAGCGCAGCACCAGGGCCGACCAGACCGCATGAGTGATCAGCGGGGCCTGGAGAACCGCCGGCGCCCGGGCCCCGACGCCGCCGGGCGTGACGGCGCTGTTCAACCGGGTCCTCGCGTACGTCGACCGGCTCGGCTGAGCCCGCCCGAGCCGTTCTCCGGGCCGTCACACGTGTGTTGCAGAACCTTCACGGGCGGTCCGAAGTTCGTGGCGCTCGAGAGGTTCCGCTGTCGGCCCGGATTGGTAGGGTCGATGCCGCAGCGACTGCAGTTCTCGAAGGTGAACGCCTGCGGAGTCTGTGGCCGACGGCGCATCTGGTTGGTGGTGTTGCATCACGGTCGGAGCGACGTGTCATCGCAGCCGCTGCGGGCCGTCGAGGTGGCGGCTCTCGCCCCGATACGAGGAGTTACGAGCAACATGGCTCAGGGCACCGTCAAGTGGTTCAGCGCCGAGAAGGGCTTCGGCTTCATCGAGCAGGAGGGTGGCGGCGACGACGTCTTCGTCCACTACTCGGCGATCCAGTCCCAGGGCTACAAGTCCCTGGAGGACAACCAGAAGGTCGAGTTCGACGTGACCCAGGGCCCGAAGGGCCCGCAGGCCGAGAACGTCCGTCCTCTCTGACCCGTTCCGAGGAGACCTCGTCCTCCGTGGGACCCCGCCGGCCGGCGGGGTCCCACGGCGGTTTTCGTCCGGTCGAATTTTTCCGCAACTTTTGGGTTTGTCGGGGCCGCGGCGGGGGATCATGGTGTCGGAAGACCGCGCTGTGCTCGGCTCGAGGAGGGGAAGGATGGCCGATCAGTTCGACGTCACCCTCGAGGACGGCGAGCTCCTCACGGAGGTCGAGCTGACCACCAACCTGATCATCGCCGCCAGCGCCAGCGACGACCGGCTCTCGGTCGAGGAGATCGACCGCATTCTCGGCGTACTGCACTAGTTTTTGTCTGCGCGAGCGTGTCGCAGATCGTGCTCGCCGCCCGGGGCCTCGCAAGCTCAGCCCCGCGGGCGTCGCACGATGCGGCTTCGCCGCCGTGCGCCACGCTGCCGCGCACGCGGTCGGGTGGGAGTGGGTGAGGTTGCTCCGGCGGCCACACGCCGCGCGGACGCCGCCCCGCCGCGTCAGCAGGTCGCGAACAGCACCGGCCCGTGGCTGAGGTCGGAGAGCACGAAGGTCCCCTCGACCGGCGTCATCGCCATCGTGAGCACGCGCCCGGACGCGACCACCTTGCCGAGCGCGAACCGCTCCGGGAAGGTGCCGCCCTGGCCCGGAGCCGGCCCGGCGGCGAGCCGCGAGCGGCTGTCGGCGTCCGCGCGGGCCTGGGCCTCGCTCTCGAAGGCCATCGCCACCCGGATGTCGCCGCCCGGCTGGGCGCCGATGGCGAACCCGGTCACCGGGTGGACGCCGCCTGCCTGCTCCACCAGCTCGCTCGCCCGGGTCCGGTCGGCCGGATCGGCGTCGGTCATCGCGAGCGACGAGCACGCCTGGTCGCCGGTCGCCACGGAGGCGCTCAGCGCCGGTCCCACGGCGTCGACGACGTCGCGTACCCCACCCTCGGCGTCCCCCCGCGCCAGGTCGCCGCGCTGCTCGAGGAAGTCCGGGTCGTCGCTGCCGGCCACGATCCCGGCCTCCTCGTCGATCACGAGCGCCGCGAGCTCGGGGGTGACCGGCCCGCCCAGGCCCTCCAGCAGGTCGACCCCGCCGCGCCATACGCCGTCGGCGTCGTCGGGCTCCACGAAGCCGACCGAGCGCAACCGGTCCCGCAGCCCGGACACGTCGAAGCCGTCGGGGAGGCCCATCAGCACCAGCGCACCGTCCGCGCCCTGGGTGAACAGCTCCCAGTCGAGGGTGGCGGGGGAGAAGCCGATCTCGTCCTGGATCGTCGGCGCCGACGCATCGAGCGCCGTGGTCGACGACAGGTCGCGGTCGAAGGCGTCGCGGAGGAAGACGTCCACGTCGGCGCCGGTGGACGTCGACGACAGGTCGGCATCCAGCTCGGCGCGGACACCGGCCCAGTCGGTCCAGCTGAGCCGTGCGGCCGTGGTCGGCGCGAGCCTGAGCGCCTCGGCGAACCGCGAGCGGTCCTCCGAGCGCAGTCGCCAGCCCACGACGACAGCCACCGACACGACGAGCGCCGCGATGACGAGGAGCACGATCGGGCGGCGACGCATGCCCGTACCCTAAAGCCGGGGGCCCTAGTCTGAGTGCGTGCCCGACATCCTCGCTGCCGGCGTGGTCGTGTTCCGTCCCGGACGCGAGGTGCTTCTCGTGCACCGGCCCAAGTACGGCGACTGGTCGTTCCCGAAGGGCAAGCTCGACCGCGGTGAGCACCCGACCGCGGCAGCGGTCCGTGAGGTCGCGGAGGAGACGGGCGTCCACGTCCGGCTGGGGCCGCCGCTGCGGTCGCAGCGGTATCCGGTGGCGCGCCGGATGAAGACCGTCCACTACTGGACCGGCCGGGTCGTGGGTGACGACGACGTGTCGGAGTACCGGCCCAACGACGAGATCGACGACGTCGCCTGGGTGCCGGTCGACGAGGCGCCGGGCCGGTTGAGCTACGAGCGCGACCGGGAGACCCTCGCCGCGGCCCGCAAGGTGCGCCGCCGGACCCATGCGGTCGTCGTACTCCGCCACGCCCGGGCCCGTTCGCGGAGCGCGTGGCGCGGAGCGGACGCCGGGCGCACGCTGCTCCAGGTCGGCGAGCACGAGGCGGACCGGCTGGTGCCGCTCCTGGCGGCCTACGACGTCACCCGGATCGTCACGTCGACGAGCACCCGGTGCGTGCAGACCGTGCGGCCCTACGCCGAGACGGCGGGCTTCTCGCTGGACCTGCGCCCGCGGCTGAGCGAGGAGCACGCGACGCCGAGGGCGGTGGCCAAGGTCGTCGAGGAGCTGCTCCTCGCCGAGGGTGGGAGCGTGCTGTGCACCCACCGCCCCGTCCTCCCCCTCGTGTACGACGCCGCGGGGATCGAGCTCGGCCCCGAGGCGGGCCTGGAGCCCGCCGAGGTGCTCGTCCTGCACGTCCGCAAGAGCCGGGTGGTCGCGCTCGAGCGCCACCGTCCTCGTTGAGTCGTCACAAATGGACCCTTGAGTCGTCACTTCTGACCGGTTGAGCCGTCACTAACGCGTTGCGCCGCCAACGGGCGCTGACGACTCAACGGGTCAGAACCGACGACTCAACGGGTCAGAACCGACGACTCAACGGCCATGGTGACCGGGGCCACGGGGTGTCTCCGCCCCGACCGCCACTGTTCACCGTTCGTTCAGATCGGTCGGGGAGTTGTGTTACCGACGCTGCCTAACTTCACGATCGTCCTACTACGTATCGAGGGGCGGGAACCGAAGCCCCTCACCTCCGAGAGGCGAGTTCCTTGAATCTCAAGTCCATCCGCCGTGCCGCCGTGCCCGGTATCGCTGCTCTGGCCCTGCTGATGAGCGCCTGCGGCGCGTCCAACGAGGACGGCGGCAGTGACAACGGCGACTCCGGCAGCAGCGGCCTCAGCGGCAACCTGAAGGGCGGCGGCGCGACGTCGCAGGAGAAGGCCCAGGAGGCGTGGAAGACCGCGTTCCAGGGTCAGAACGACGGCCTCACCATCGACTACGCGCTGCTCGGCTCGACCGACGGCCGCAGCCAGTTCACCAGCGGCGCCCTGTCCTTCGCCGGCTCCGACTCGTACATCGCCGACGAGGAGCTCGAGGCCGCCAAGGAGCGCTGTGGCGGCAACGTCATCGAGGTCCCGGCGTACATCTCCTCGATCGCCGTCGCGTTCAACGTCCCGGACGTCGACACCGTCAACCTCGACGCCTCGACCATCGCGAAGATCTTCGACGGCAAGATCACCAACTGGAACGACAAGGCGATCGCCGACCAGAACCCCGACGCGACGCTGCCCGACCTGAAGATCTCGCCGGTCCACCGCGCCGACGACTCGGGCACGACCAAGAACTTCACCGACTACCTCGGCAAGGTCGCGTCCTCCGACTGGGGCTACGAGGCCGAGGACGCGTTCCCGGTCTCCGGCGGCCTCTCCGCCGAGGGCACCTCCGGTGTCGTCAAGCAGATCGGTGACGTCGACGGCGCCATCGGCTACGCCGACGCCAGCCAGACCGGCGACCTGAACGTCGTCTCCGTGAAGGTCGGCGACGAGTACGTCGCGCCGTCGCCCGAGGGGGCCGCCAAGACCGTCGCGGTCTCCCCGGTCGTCGAGGGCCGCGACGCCACCGACATCGCCGTCGACGTCGACCGCAACACCACGGAGGCCGGCGCCTACCCGGTCATCCTGCTGTCCTACCTCATCGCCTGTGAGACCTACGAGGACCAGGCCGAGGCGGACAACGTCAAGGGCTACCTGAGCTACATCGTCTCCGACGAGGGCCAGGCCGAGGCGGCCGACTTCGCCGGCTCCGCGAAGCTCGCGCCCGAGACCGCCGCCCAGGCGCAGGAGATCGTGGCGGGCATCGCAGCCCAGTGAGCTCGACGTGAGGGGGGAGGACGGGCTCCCGTCCTCACCCCTCACGGCCACCCAGCAGCACCCCCGCAGCACTCCCGAACCGCACCCGAGCAGCACCCGAGCAGCACCCGAGCATGAGGTGACAGCAGTGACAGCACCCGCCGCCGAGGCCGAGGAGGCCTCCGCGAACTGGGCAAGGGCCCGCGCCGGCGTCGGCGACCGCATCTTCGCCGGCAGCGCCCTCGCGGCCGGCCTGACCATCCTGGCCGCGCTGGCCGGCGTCTTCATCTTCCTCGCGATCAAGGGTGCGTCCGGCTTCACCAAGCCGGCGGAGGTCTACGGACCACACGCCGAGAGCTTCCTCGGCTACGTCCTCCCGCTGCTCGTCGGGACGTTCACCGCCTCGGTCATCGCGCTGATCATCGCGGTCCCGCTGTCCTTCGGCATCGCCCTGGTCATCAGCCACTACGCACCACGGTGGATCGCGGCACCGGTCGCCTACGTGATCGACCTGCTCGCCGCCGTCCCCTCCGTCGTCTACGGCCTGTGGGGCGCGTTCTTCCTCGCCAACAAGCTCGTGCCGATGCACGTGTGGCTGCACGACCACATCGGCCCGATCCCGATCATCGGCAACCTGTTCGGCGAGCCGAACCCGGCCGGTCGCTCGGTGCTGACCGCCGGCATCGTGCTCGCGATCATGATCCTGCCGATCATCACCGCCATCACCCGCGAGGTCTTCTCGCGTACGCCGCGGCTGCACGAGGAGGCCGCGCTGGCCCTCGGCGCCACGCGCTGGGAGATGGTGCGGATGACGGTCTTCCCGTACGCCCGCTCCGGCATGGTCTCGGCCGTCATGCTCGGCCTGGGCCGTGCGCTCGGCGAGACGATGGCCGTCACGATGGTGCTCTCGGTCGGCTTCGACCTCTCCTGGAACATCATCGCCACCTCCAGCCCGACCTCGATCGCGGCCAATATCGCGCTCAAGTACAAGGAGCGCAGCGCCGACCTCCTCAACGTTCTCGTCGCGACCGGTCTGGTGCTCTTCCTGATGACCTTCCTGGTCAACTTCCTCGCCCGCTGGATCGTGGGCCGCAGCGAGAGGCGGATGGCCCGATGACCACCCTCGAAGAGGTCCAGACCCGGGTCCACGTCCCGCTCGTGCAGCCGCGGCTGCCGCGGCAGGCCCCGGCCGTCGTGGGCGTGATCGCGGTCGCCTTCGGCGCCCTGCTGCTGGTGCTCGGGCTGGGCATCGTCGGCGCCGTCATCCTCGGCGCGGTCGCCTACCTGATCGCCCTGCCGGTCTGGTCGCTCGTGATCGAGGGCCGCCGCGGTGCCACCGACCGGCTGATGACCGGGCTGATCTGGACGTCGTTCGGCATCGCCGTGGTCCCGCTGGTCTCGCTGATCTGGCGGGTCGTCAGCAAGGGCGCCGGGCGGATCGACGGCACCTTCCTCAGCTACTCCTTCTTCAAGACGCAGATCGACCAGCCGGTGGGCGTCTACCACGCGATCATCGGCACCCTGCTGGTCACGCTCGGCGCGGCGATCATCTCGGTCCCGGTCGGCGTGATGGCGGCGATCTACCTGATCGAGTACGGCAAGGGCAACAAGCTGGCCAAGGCGATCACCTTCCTGGTCGACGTGATGACCGGCATCCCGTCCATCGTCGCCGGTCTGTTCGCCTTCGCGCTGTTCACGCTGATCTTCGGCCCGGCCTATGTGTCCGGGGTCGGGGGATCGGTGGCGCTCTCGCTGCTGATGATCCCCATCGTGGTGCGGGCCACCGAGGAGATGCTGATGCTGGTGCCCGACGACCTGCGCGAGGCGTCGTACGCACTGGGCACGCCGAAGTGGAAGACGATCGTGCGGATCGTGTTGCCCACCGCGCTCGGGGGCATCCTCACCGGCATCACGCTCGCGACCTCCCGGGTCATCGGCGAGACGGCCCCGCTGCTGCTCATCGCCGGCGCCACGGACCGCACCAACATGAACGTGTTCGACGGCGCGATGACGACCCTGCCGGTCCTCATCTACGGACAGAACCTGCGGGGCGACGCCCCCGCCGAGGCGATCGCCTGGGGCGCCGCCTTCATCCTCATCGTCATCGTGATGGTGCTCAACCTCGCAGCACGCATCGTCGGCAAGATCTTCGCGCCCAAGAAGGGTTGAGAACCACCATGGCCAAGAGCATCGACGTCTCCGACGTCAACATCTACTACGGCGACTTCCTCGCGGTCGAGGGCGTCAACATGACGATCCGCGCCGGCGCGGTGACCGCGTTCATCGGTCCGTCGGGCTGCGGCAAGTCCACCTTCCTGCGCTCGCTCAACCGGATGCACGAGGTGATCCCGGGGGCCCGGGTCGAGGGCAAGATCGTCGTCGACGGCCAGGACCTCTACGAGCCCGGCGTCGACCCGGTCGCCGTACGCCGCCAGGTCGGGATGGTCTTCCAGCGGCCCAACCCGTTCCCGACGATGTCGATCTACGACAACGTCCTGGCGGGTCTGCGGCTCAACGCGGGCAAGATGAAGAAGTCCGCTGCGGACGACATCGTGGAGAAGTCGCTGCGCGGGGCCAACCTGTGGAACGAGGTCAAGGAGCGGCTCAACAAGCCGGGCATGGGCCTCTCCGGCGGCCAGCAGCAGCGGCTGTGCATCGCCCGGGCGATCGCGGTCGAGCCGCAGATCCTGCTCATGGACGAGCCGTGCTCCGCGCTCGACCCGATCTCGACCTCGGCCATCGAGGACCTGATCCACGAGCTCAAGGACGAGTTCACGATCGTGATCGTCACCCACAACATGCAGCAGGCGGCGCGGGTCTCGGACGACACCGGCTTCTTCAACCTCAAGGCGACCGGTGAGCCGGGGCACCTGGTCGAGTTCAACCCGACCAAGAAGATGTTCGCGAACCCGGACGACCCCTCGACGGAGGCTTACATCTCCGGCCGCTTCGGCTGAGCCGGACCGCCGCAGAACGATGGGCACACGGGACGGACGCCGCGACGTCCGTCGCCAGTCCGTGCGCGCCTACCTCCACCGCTGGGTCGAGTCGTCGGGAGCTCAGCTCCTCGTCGTCGATCCGACCGACGACGGGGGCGCGCTCGCGGAGGCGATGGCGGGCCGTGGCGTGCATGTGACCTGGGTCGGGTCGACCCTCGACGGCCTCGTGGAGTTCGGGCGCACCAATCCCCACGCGGTGGTGGTGACGCCCGAGGCGCCGGGCATCCCGGCGACGGAGTTCGTCGACGTGATCCGGCAGCACGGGGCGCCGTACGTGATCGCCGGGACCTGTCTCCCGGCGGGCAGCGGCCCGGACGGGGTGGGGGCGCTCATGCTCGCCGGTGCCTCCGCGGTCGCCGTGCGGCCGTACGCACCCCAGCACCTGTGGGAGCTGCTCGCGCATGCGCCGCGCTCGCTCGCCGAGCACGCCCGGCTCGAGGTCGGTCCGCTGGTGCTCGACGCGACGGCGTACAGCGTGCGGGTGCACGGTGAGCGGATCGCCGACCTGCCGCTCAAGGAGTTCGAGCTGCTGCGGGCCCTCATGCTCGCCTCGCCCGGCGTGGTCACCGACGACGAGCTGCGGGACGCGCTGTGGGGCACCGACGGCAAGCGGCCGGGCGGCAACACGATCGCCATGCACGTCACCCGGCTGCGGACGCGGTTGGGAGCCGTCGCCGACGTACGCCGGATCCGGGGGCGGGGCTACTCGCTCACGGTGGGCTGAGCGCCTGGGCAGGTGGCCGGCAGCGTGGCGCCCGCGCGCAGCGCATCGGAGGCAAGCACGGGCCCGGAGGGTCCGTGCGCAGCCTTCGATGGGCGACACGCTCGGCCCAATGTCACAGCAGGATGAGGCGGAGGATCTCGTAGCAGCCCCACGCGGCGCCCGCCGCCGCCGGGAACGTCGAGACCCACGCCATCAAGATGGTGCGGGCCATGCCCCAGCGGACCGCGGAGAGCCGCTTCGTCGCACCGGCACCCATCACCGCCGAGGTGATCGTGTGGGTGGTCGAGATCGGGGCGTGGAAGACGAACGCGGTCGTGTAGAGCACGCCCGCGCCGACCGACTCGGCCGCGAAGCCGCGGGGCGGGTCGAGGTGGATGATCTTGCGGCCGAGGGTGCGCATGATCCGCCAGCCACCGGCGTACGTGCCCGCGGAGATGGCGCCCGCGGCGGCGAGCACGACCCAGATGGGCAGGTGGTCGATGCTGTAGTCACCGGGGTAGGCGATCACCAGCGTCAGCAGGATGACGCCCATCGTCTTCTGGGCGTCCTGCAGGCCGTGGCCGAGTGCCAGGGCGGCGGCGGAGATGGTCTGCATGCCGCGGAAGCCGCGGTTGACCCGATGGGGGTTGCTGCGGCGGAAGATCCACAAGATGGCGGTCATCACCGCGAAGGCGGCGCAGAAGCCGAACAGCGGCGAGATGACCATCGGGATGAGCACCTTCTGCACGATGGTGTCCCACTTGACGCTGACCCCGCCGGCGATCGCCGCGCCGACCAGACCGCCGATGAGGGCGTGCGAGGAGGACGACGGCAGGCCGAAGTACCAGGTGATCATGTTCCAGATGATCGCGCCGAGCAGGCCGGCCATCACGATGACCAGGCCGTGGTGGACCCCGACGAGCAGGGTGCCGCTCTTGTCCTCGATCGTGATGACGTCGGCGACCGTCTTGGCGACCTCCTGCCCGAGCAGTGCCCCGATGAAGTTCATCAGCGCGGCCAGGGTGAGCGCGATCCGTGGCGTGAGCGCGCGGGTCGAGACCGAGGTCGCGATCGCGTTCGCGGCGTCGTGGAAGCCGTTGGTGTAGTCGAACGCGAGGGCGATGACGACCACGGCGATGACGATCGCCAGGGTGAGGGTCATGGGAGGACCGGTCAGCCTTCCTTGACGGCGATCTGCTCGACGATGTTCGCGACCTTCTCGAACGCGTCGATGGCGCCCTCGAGGGACTCGACGATGTCCTTGAGCTTGAGTACCTCGATGGTCGCGTACTCACCGGAGAACAGCTTGGCGAGCGTACGCCGGTGGTTGCGGTCGCCGGCGTTCTCGAGGCGGTTGATCTCGATCCAGTAGTCGTCGAGCGACTGCATGGACTGCAGACGGGGCATCGCGGCCGCGGTCAGCTCGGCGCAGCGCTGGAGCACCTCGACCTGCTCGGAGAGCTCCGCAGGGAACGCCACCTGCACCTCGTAGAGCAGGATCAGGTCGACCGCCTCGTCCATCATGTCCATGACGTCGTCGAGACCGGAGCCGAGGTCGTAGATGTCCTCGCGGTCGAAGGGCGTCACGAAGGTGCTGTTGACCTTCTTGACGATCGCGTGGGTCGTCTCGTCGGCGGCGTGCTCGGCGGCCCGCATCCGTTCGGCGACGTTCGCTTTGTCCGAGGACTCGGACAGCATCTCCGCGAGGAGCTCGGCGCCGCCCACGAGGTGCTGGGCCGACTGGGTGAAAAGGTCGTAGAAGGAGGTATCGACCGGACGCAGACGTAGACCCACATGGACTCCCGTTGAGGCGGAGGCGAACGCGCTCATGCTAGGGGACCACGACGGCGTGAACGCAATCCCAATGGGCGGAGCACGTCTCCGGCGCTACGGGAGGCAGCACGCCGCTGGAGGGCGTCTCCCGCGGTGCCGCCGGCCGCGCGACGCGTTGTCGCAGGTCAGGGGCGGTTCAAGTGGTCGTACGACGCTTCCGCTGCTGCTCGATCAGGGTCTCCTGCAGGTGGACGGTGCCGGCGTTGCGCTGCCACTCGCCGTCGGCGCCGAGCTCCCAGGCCTGGGTCGTCGGCGCGAAGGCGAGGTCCAGGAGACGCCGTACCTCGTCGCGGCTGGCCGTGGGCAGGCGCACCAGGACCTCGACCCGGCGGTCGAGGTTGCGGTGCATGAGGTCGGCCGAGCCGATCCAGGTGACCGGCTCGCCGCCGCCCTCGAAGGAGAAGACCCGGCTGTGCTCGAGGAAGCGGCCCAGCACGGAGCGGACCCGGACGTTCTCGCTCAGACCGGGTACGCCGGGGCGCAGCGCGCAGATGCCGCGGACGAGCAGCTCGACGGGCACCCCCTCGCACGAGGCGAGGTAGAGGGCGTCGACCGTCTCCTCGTCGACGACCGAGTTGGCCTTGAACCGGATCCCGGCGGGCCGGCCGGCCCGGTGGTGCTCGATCTCGGCGTGGATCTGCTCGATCAGGCCGGCCCGGACCGAGTCGGGGGCGACCAGGAGCTGTTCGTAGGTCGCCTTGCGGGACCAGCCGGACAGGTTGTTGAACAGGTGGGCGACGTCCTCGCCGATGGTGTCGTCGGTCGTGAGCAGGCCGAGGTCCTCGTACATCCGCGAGGTCTTGGGGTTGTAGTTGCCGGTGCCGATATGGGTGTAGCGGCGGATGCCGCCCGCCTGCTCGCCTTCGTCGCGGACCACCATCGCCAACTTGCAGTGGGTCTTCAGGCCGACCAGGCCGTACACGACGTGGCAGCCCGCCTGCTCGAGCTTGCGGGCCCAGCGGATGTTGGCCCGCTCGTCGAAGCGGGCCTTGATCTCCACCAGCACCAGCACCTGCTTGCCTGCCTCGGCCGCGTCGATCAGGGCATCGATGATGGGCGAGTCGCCGGAGGTGCGATAGAGGGTCTGCTTGATCGCCAGCACGTGGGGGTCCGCCGCCGCCTGCTCGATGAAGCGCTGCACGGAGGTGGCGAACGAGTCGTAGGGGTGGTGCAGCAGCACGTCACGCCGGCGCAGCGCCTTGAACACGTCGACCGGCGCGGCCGACTCGAAGTCGGCGAGGCGGGTGTGGGTGCTCGGCACGAAGGACGGGTACTTCAGGTCCTCGCGAGGCAGGTCGGCGATGGAGTGCAGGCCGCGCAGGTCGAGCGGACCGGGCAGCCGGAACACCTCGTTCTCGCTGATGTCGAGCTCGGAGACGAGCAGCTCGAGCACCGACGGCGCGATCGACTCCTCGACCTCCAGTCGCACGGGCGGGCCGAACTTGCGGCGCAGCAGCTCCTTCTCCAGAGCGGCGAGGAGATTCTCGGCGTCGTCCTCCTCGACCTCGAGGTCCTCGTTGCGGGTCACCCGGAAGGTGTGTGCCTCCAACACCTCCATCCCGGGGAAGAGACGCCGCAGGTGAGCGCCGATCACGTCCTCCAGCGGCACGAAGCGGGCGTTGCCGAGCGCCACGAAGCGGTCGAAGTTCGAGGGCACCTTGACGCGGGCGAACAGCTCCTTGCCCGTCTTCGGGTTGCGCACCACGACCGCGAGGTTGAGCGAGAGCCCGGAGATATAGGGGAAGGGATGTGCCGGGTCGACCGCCAGCGGGGTCAGGACCGGGAAGATCCGGTCTTTGAAGAGCCGCTTGCACTCCTTCTGCTCGTCGCGGTCCAGGTCCGCCCAGCGGACCAGGTCGATGCCCTGGCCGCTGAGTGCCGGGATCACCTCGTCGTGGAACACCCGGGCATGGCGCTGGCTCAGCTCGGCCGAGCGGCGCCAGATCGCCTCGAGCACCTCCAGCGGCATCAGACCGCTGGCCGCGCGCACGGCGAGGCCGGTCGCGATCCGGCGCTTGAGACCGGCCACCCGGACCATGAAGAACTCGTCGAGGTTGCTGGTGAAGATCGCCAGGAACCGGGCCCGTTCCAGCAGCGGCAGCTCGGTGTCCTCGGCCAGCTCGAGCACGCGCTCGTTGAACCGGAGCCAGGACAGCTCCCGGTCGACGAACCTGTTGTCGACCGCCTCGATCGCCTCGACCAGCGCGGGATCGGGGACGTAGGTGCGCGCCCGTGCCCCGTCCTCCCGCTCGTCGGGGACGGCCGTCAGGGTGCCGGTGTCGGCATCCGGCAGGAGGGACGTCGGCTGCTGCTCGGTCGACATGCTCGCGAGTGTGGCACTTCCGGGTGAACGGGAGATGACGCCTGCGGGGACGGCCGTACCCGAAGTATGTTGAATCCCGTGAGCATGCGAACCGCGATCGAGTCCCGTGCGCTGACGACGGTGATGGGACTGCCGAGTAGGGTGCAGCGGCTGCTGAGCGGCGGCCCCCTCGTCCTGGACGGCCAGACGCTCGCGGCGGACCTGCGGCTGATGCTGACGCTGCAGCGCCTGGCCCGCAAGGGCGACCTCGCCGGTGAGGGTGTCGTGCAGGGCCGGGCGGCGTTGCGCGAGAACGCAACGCTGGCCGGTGGGCAGCCGGCGATCGGCAGCATCCGCGATCTCGCCGTTGCGGATCTGCCCGCGCGGCTCTACGAGCCGTCGAGGCCCGTCGGCCGCGGACTGCTGCTGTTCTTCCACGGCGGCGGCTTCCTCTACGGCGATCTGACCTCCCACGACGCGCCGTGCCGGGTGCTCGCCGAGAGCTCCGGGGTGCGGGTGCTGGCGGTGGAGTACCGCGTCGGCCCCGAGGCAGCCTTCCCGGCGGCCTTCGAGGACGCCGAGGCGGCCTTGCGCTGGGTGCACGAGCACGCGGCCGAGCTCGGAGTCGACCAGGACCGGATCGGCGTCGCCGGTGACTCCGCCGGGGGCAATCTCGCCGCCTACACGGCGATCACCGCCGCCCGGACCGGCCTCCCGCTGGCGTTCCAGCTGCTCGTCTACCCGTGCACCGACGCCGACCGCGCGACCGAGAGCCTGCGCCTGTTCGGCGAGGGCCTCTACCTCACGGCGGAGGCGATCGCCTCGTTCAACGACATCTACCTGCCCCGTCCCGAGGACCAGCGCGACGAGCGGATGAACCTGCTCGACATCGACCTGCCCGACGGGCTCGCGCCGGCGTACGTCGTCACCGCCGGCTTCGACCCGCTCCGTGACGAGGGCGAGGCCTACGCCCGCCGGATGGCCGACGCGGGCGCCGAGGTGGAGCTGCGCCGGTATCCCGACCAGATCCACGGATTCCTCAACATCGTGGGCGTCGGCCGGAGCAGCCGCGCCGCCGTCCGCGAGATCGCCGCCCGGCTGCGCGCCGCGCTGGCGTAGGGGCGCCGGCCGGTCAGCCGGTTCGTGGGGCACCGTCGACGAACATCGCGCTCAGCGACGCGATGACCCGCTCGGCGGCCGGGGAGGTCGACCGGTCGGGAATGGTGACGATGCCGAGGGTGCGGTCGACCTCGGGGGAGACGAGCGGAGTGGAGGCGAGATCGGCGAACGCCATCAGGGGCAGCACGGTCGCCGGAGCTGCCGCGACGCCCAGGCCCGCAGCGACCAGGCCGGCGATGACCGCGATGTTCTGGGCCTCGATCGTGTCGGCGGGCCGGGCGTCCAGTGCCTCGAGGGTCGCATCGGTGAGGATGCGCAGGCTCGAGGACGGCCCGAACATCACCAGCGTCTCCTCCGCCAGCTCGCGCCACGTCACGGCGTCGCCCTCGGCGAAGCGGTGACCACGCGGGTGCACGGCGTGGAACCGGTCGGACAGCAGCGGGGAGAAGGCGGTGCCGGCGGGAAGGTCGGCGTCGCCCGCGATCGCCAGGTCCGCGCGCCCGGCGACCAGGTCCTCGATCGCATCGTGGGCGAGGACGTCGTGGATGTCGATCGTGACGTCGGGGGCGTCCTCGCGCAGCCGCGCGACGAGGGAGGGCAGCAGGGTCGCCGCCACCGAGGGCAGCGCCGAGACCCGGACCACCCCTCCCGCGCCGTCGCGGAACAGGGCGAACTCCCGCATGCCCCGCTCGTAGTCGGCGACCAGGCCCGTGGCGATCCGGACGAACTCGCGTCCGGCCGGGGTGGGCTCGACGGAGCGCGTCGTGCGATCGAACAGCCGGATGCCCAGACGCCGCTCGGCGTCGTTCACGGCGCGACTCAGCGCGCTCTGCGAGAGGTGCGCCCGCTCCGCGGCCATCGTGAAACTCCGCTGCCGGGCGACGTCCAGCACCAGGCGGAGGGTGCGCAGGTCGAGGTCGAGGGGGACGAGCATCCGAACATTATCCCGATGGGCGCATCAATCAATGTGTATTGAGGCGTGCAGAGAAAGTGCACAGTGCATACGGTGACGGTCGTCATAGCGCCGGACGTGACCGGCGCCACCAGGCAGAGGCGACGCCCGGCGCCGCCGAGAGAGTGAGAGATGACCTCCGTTCCCGTCACCCCGGCCCCGTCGTCGGACGACTTCCGTCCCCTGGCGCACGTCCGCGTGCTCGACTTCACCCGCGTGCTCGCGGGCCCGTACGCCACGATGTCACTCGCGGAGTTGGGCGCCGACGTCATCAAGGTCGAGATGCCCGGAGCCGGGGACGAGACCCGGGCCTGGGGCCCGCCGTTCGTCGGCGACTCCAGCGCCTACTTCCACGCCGTCAACCGCGGCAAGCGGAGCATCGCGCTCGATCTCACGACCGCGGAGGGGCGCCGTACGGTCGACCGCCTGCTCGCGACGGCCGACGTCGTCGTCGAGAACTTCCGGCCCGGGGTGGCCGAGCGGCTGGGGCTCGCCGCGGACGACGTCCTGGCTGCCCATCCTCGGTTGGTCTACGCCTCCATCACCGGCTTCGGCCGTACCGGCCCCCTGGCGTCCGACGCGGGGACCGAGGTCATCGTGGAAGCCGCCTCCGGTCTGATGAGCGTCACCGGTGTCCCCGGCGGCGAGCCGGTGCGCTTCGGGGTGGCCATGGTCGACCTGGCGACCGGACTGACCATGATCAACGGGGTGCTCGCGGCGTTGCTCGAGCGGGGACGCACCGGCCGCGGTCGCCGGATCGACGTGTCGCTGTACGCCACCGCGGTCAGCGCGCTCGGCACGGTGATCGCATCGTCGTCGGCCGGCGGGGGTGCGCCGCGCCCGTGGGGGAGCGCGCACGCCTCGATCGTCCCCTACCGGGCGTTCCGGGCCGGCGACGGTCATGTCGTCCTCGGCGCGACCAACGACGCGATGTTCCAGCGGCTGATCACCGCGCTGGACCTGGCTGCCCCGCTGGGGGGTCCACAGTGGCGCACCAACGCTGACCGGGTCACCGGTCGCGACCGGGTCGAGCGTGTCGTCCAGGAGGCGGTCGGCCGGTTCACGGTCGAGGAGGTCGTGGGCCGGCTGCGCCGGCACGGGGTCCTCGTCGCGCCGGTCCTCGATCCCGATCAGGCGGCTCGCAGCGAGCAGGCCCGGGCGCTCGGGCTGACCACGGAGCACGACGGCGTGGTGATGACGCGCGGCCCGCTGGCCGTGGGCGGCGCCGATCGACTCGGCCCGGCGCCGGCCCTCGGTCAGCACACCGACGAGATCCTCGCCGAGCTCGAGGCCGATCTCGAAGCTCAGCATGGACGCGACGACTACCAGGAGGTGGCGAGATGAGCGCGACAGGACGTGCGGCGGTGCTGCGTGGCTTCGGCCAGGACTTCACCGTCGAGACCTTCCCCCGGCCGCGGGCCGATGCCGGGGGGCTCGTCGTCGAGATCGAGACGGCGACGGTCTGCGGGTCCGACGTCCACGCCTGGAAGGGACAGCTGTCCCTCGACGTGTCCCTGCCGATGATCCTCGGGCACGAGATGGCCGGGCGCATCGTCGAGCTCGGCGACGGCGCCGATGTCGACAGCGTGGGGCAGCCCCTCGCGGTCGGCGATCGGGTCGTCTGGGCCCACGCATCGTGCGGGCGGTGCCACGAGTGCACCGTGGAGCAGACGCCGGTCCTGTGCTCGCATCGCTACATCGGCTATCTCAACGACTGCTCCGTGCCGCCGCACTTCACGGGGACCTTCGCCGAGTACGGCGTCGTCCGCCCCGACGCGGGGCGGGTGCGGATCCCCGACGGCGTCGACTCCGCCTGGGCGTCGGCGGGGAGCTGCGCGCTGCGGACGGTCGTCAAGGCCCTCGACCTGGCCGGCTCGGTCGACCGCGACGACACCGTCGTCGTCCAGGGTGCCGGGCCGCTCGGACTCTTCGCGACGGCCCTGTTGTCGCTCAACGGCCCGCGCCGCCTCGTGGTGGTGGGCGGTCCCCGGGACCGCCTCGACCTCGCCGCCGAGTGGGGAGCCACGCACACCGTCCTCGTCGACCCGAGTGCGGACCCCGCCGGGCGCATCGACGAGGTCATGTCGATCACCGGCCGCGGCGCCTCCGTCGCGTTCGAGCTCGCCGGCGCGCCGGGAGTCGTCGGCGAGGGCGTGCGGATGATGGCGCGCAACGGCCGGTACGTCCTGCTGGGCACGCTGGGCGGCGCTCCGCAACCGGTCGACGTCGCAGCGATCGTGACGCGCGGCCTCCGGGTCACCGGCTCGATGAGCGGCGCGATCGGCGACTACCACCGGGCGATGCTCGCGCTCGACCGCTACCAGGACCGCTTCGACTGGAACCGGATGCTCGGCTCCACCTACGACCTCGACACCCTCGGCGACGCGATGGAGGCGATGGTCGCGATGACCGAGATCAAGCCGATCGTCCGTCCCGCCGGCCGCTGACCAGAGAAGAAGGAGCCTCCCATGGCCGTAACCGACCGCGCCGACCTCGACAGCCTGCGCCCCGCACTCGACGACCACAGCACCGCCCTGCCCGGGTCCTTCGGCCTGGACGTCGCCGGCGAGGAGCGCGAGCCGCAACGCTGGCACGACGACGTGGACCCCGCGACGGGTGGCCGTCTCGCCACCGTCGCCAGTGCCACCGGCGACGAGATCGCGGACGCCGTCGCGGCGGCCCGCACCGCGGCGCCGGCCTGGGCGGCGCGACCGCCCGGCGAACGCGGCGCCCTGCTGCGACGACTCGCCGACCTGGTGCGTCGCGACCACGAGGTGCTCGCCCGGCTGGAGACCCGGGACACGGGCAAGCCGTTGGCGCAGGGGCGCGCCGACATCACCGCGGCCGCCCGCTACTTCGAGTTCTACGGATCGGTGGTGGAGGGCTTCCTCGGCGACGCGATCCCGCTCGGTGCCGGGTCGCTGGCCGTGGTGGAGCACGTCCCGCACGGCGTCACCGGGCACGTGGTCCCGTGGAACTACCCGGCGCAGATCACGGCGCGGTCGGTCGGCGCCGCTCTGGCGGCCGGCAACGCGACGGTCGTCAAGCCCGCCGACGAGGCCCCGCTGGTCGCGCTGGCCTACGCCCGACTCGCACGCGAGGCCGGCTTCCCCGCGGGTGTCGTGAACGTGCTGCCGGGAGGCGCCGAGGCCGGCGCCGCGCTCACCGCCCACCCTGACGTCGACCACGTGTCGTTCACCGGCTCGGTCGTCACCGGCCGCTCGGTCGCCCGTGCCTGCGCGGATCGAGGGCGCCCCGCCCTGCTGGAGCTCGGCGGGAAGTCCGCCCACCTCGTGCTGGAGGGCGCCGATGTCGACCGCGCGGCGCCCGTGATCGCCCGCGCACTCCTGCTCCACGCGGGCCAGACCTGCACCGCCGGCACCCGCGTCGTCGTCCACGCGTCGCTGCATCGCCGACTGGTCGACGCCCTCGCGCCGTACTTCACCGAGGCGACGCTCGGTCCGGGGCTGACCGACCCGACCGTCGGCCCGGTCGTCTCGGGGGCGCAGGCCGACCGGGTCGCCGGCTTCCTGGAGCGGGCCGCCGCGCAGGGCGCGATGATCGCCGCCGAGGCGAAGCCGCCCGCCGAGGAGCTCGGTGGCTTCTTCGTGCCGCCGGTCCTCTTCGACGAGGTCGGCCAGGACACCGAGCTGTTCGCCGAGGAGGTCTTCGGACCGCTCCTGGCCGTCACGCCGGTGGACTCGGACGCGGCGGCGATCGCGGCCGCGCACAACAGCCGGTACGGGCTCACCGCGGCGGTGTGGTGCCAGGACGTCGACCGGGCGCTCCGGGCCGCGCGGACGCTCGACGTCGGACAGACCTATGTCAACGGCTATGCGCCCGGCGGCGGCGTCGAGCTCCCGTTCGGCGGGACCCGGGACAGCGGCTACGGACGGGAGAAGGGCGTCGAGGCGCTGCGCGAGTACTCCCGGCCCCGCACGCTCTTCGTCGACATCGCGGGCGCGTGAGCACCCCTCATCGATCCACGGAAGGAATGGTCATGTCACAGGGAGGCGCCGCGGCTTCGCGGGAGCCGGAGGCGGGTCTCGTAGAGGTGTGGGGCGACACCGTCAACGAGACCCACGTGAAGATCTCGGTTCTGCTGGGGGCGGGACTCGCCGTGCCGACGTTCCTCGTCGCACGCGAGGTGCTGTCCGCGACCATGGAGAACCAGGACCTCGCCAAGACCTACGCCATGCTCGCGGGCCTGTTCGCCTGTCTCGTCGCGGCGATCGTGTCGGCACGCCTGTTCGAGCCCAAGCGGATCGTCAGCGAGCAGACCCTCGACCGCGAGCAGCAGATCGAGGCCGCGCTCGACCTCGCGCGCCAGCCGCTCGGGATGGGGCGGCTGTCCGATCTCGACGCAGCCGGCCGCGAGGAGCTGCGCCGTCTCGGCCTCGACGAGGTGTTCGAGGAGGCCGAGCGCCGTCTCGCCGCGCAGGCCGCGCCGGACGGGCCGCAGGTCGACGCTGTTGAGCCGGGAGCGGCACGGTGAGCGCGGAGCTGCTCGACGGCATCACGGCCGCACTGCTCGCCGGCCTCGCCGGCGCGGTCATCTTCTCCCTCCTCGGTCTCGTCTCGGGCACCGACGAGACGGCGACCCTCGCCCCGCTGACGCTCGCGGTGGTCCTGCTCGGCGTGCCCCCGGCCGGCGTACTGACGTTCTTCATCGCCGGCGCGGCAGCCAAGCACATGACCCACGCCGTGCCGACGACCCTGCTGGGCATCCCGGGCGACACCATGGCGATCGCCCTGATGGAGGAGGCGAACGCGCTACGGCGTCTCGGCGTGCCGCACATCGCGCTGCGCAAGATGGTCTCGGCCGCCGTGCTGTCCGCCCTGATCGCGATCCCGGTGTCGGTGCTCGCCGCCAGCGCGCTCGCGACGATCGCCGACGACATCAAGCAGGTCATCCCGTACCTCTTCCCGGTCATCGCGATCGCGATCGCCTATCTGTCCAAGGGCCGCTGGGCGTCGGTGATCGCCCTCGTGCCCTTGACCGCGATGATCACGGGCCTGAACACGTTCGTCGCCGCCGAGACCGGCAAGACGCTGGCGATCAGCTTCTTCGTGGGACTCGCCGTCGGACCGATGATCGTCGATCTGGTCGGCCTGGCCTCGCCGCTGAGCCGAGCGTCCCTGCTGCGCGATCGCCGGCCCACGTTCTGGCTGGCGCCCGAGGACGGGGGCGATGGCTCCGCCGCGGCCGCGCCGCGCAACCCGCTCCGCGTGCTGTCCCGCTCCGAGGCGACGACGACCGCGGCCGCGGCGGGTGTCACCAGCCTGACCTTCGTCGTCAGCCCGCTCGCGATGGCGATCCTGGTCGGCGACATCGTCGGCGCTCGCGTCAAGCACGCCTACCAGCGGCTCACCCGGGTGATCTCGGTACGCAACGGCGTGACCGACTCGACGTACCTGGCGGAGACGCTGATCCCGCTCGTGGCCGTCGGCCTGCCGCTCAGTCCGATCGCCGCCGGGGCCGCGGCCCCGCTGTTCAACGCCCCGCCCGTCTTCACGGTCGGCGGGGACGGCGTCGAGCTCCACAACCTGCACACGCTCCTCAGCCCCACACAGTTCCTGGTGTACGGCCTGATCGGCGTTCTCGCCGCCGCGCTGATCGCGTACCCGCTGACGGTGACCTATGCCCGCCGTGCGGCGCTCTTCGTGGCCCGCAACCTCAGCCACGAGGCGGTGGTCGGTGCCTTCGCGGGTCTGGTCCTCGTCGTCGCGATGTACGAGGGCGGCATCTGGGGTGTCGTCGTGATGCTGACCGTCGGCCTGGTCGGTGGTGTCTTGAACAAGGTGATCGGCATGCACGTCGGGGTGCAGTGCATGGCCTACTACGTCTCGGTCCTGACCGTCCCGGTGCTGCTGTGACGGTGCGCGCGGACACCCTCGGACTGCCGGCTCCCTATCCGGGGGCCGGCCTGCCGGCCGAGGTGACGGTGTACGAGGTCGGGGCCCGGGACGGGCTGCAGGCCGAGCAGCGGATCGTCCCGACGACCGCCAAGATCCAGCTGATCCACGACCTGCTGGATGCGGGCCTGCCGGTGGTCGAGGCGACGAGCTTCGTCTCGCCGCGCTGGGTCCCGCAGCTGGCGGACGCGGCCGACGTACTCGCCGGGCTGGGGCCGGACCTGACCCCCCACCCGGTGCTGGTCCCGAACGCCACGGGGCTGCAGCGCGCGCTGGAGGCGTGCGCGCGCTGTGTCGCGGTGTTCGTCAGCGCGACCGAGACCTTCGCCCGCAGCAACCTGAACCGCTCGCTGGAGCAGGCGCTTGCGGCCGCTGTCGAGGTGGCGGCCGAGGCGAGAAGCCACGGACTGCGCGTGCGCGGCTACGTGTCGATGTGCTTCGGCGACCCGTGGGAGGGGCCGGTCGCGCCGGCGCGCGTGGCGGCCGTCTCGCGTGCCCTCGTCGACGCCGGCTGCTACCAGGTGTCGCTGGGCGACACGATCGGCGTCGGGACGGCCGGACAGGTCCGCGCCGTCGTCGACGCCCACGGCGACGCCGGCGTCGTACCTGGGGATCTCGCCCTGCACTTCCACGACACCTACGGGCAGGCCCTCGCGAATGTGTACGCCGGACTGCAGGCGGGTGTCACCTGCTTCGACAGCTCGGTCGCCGGTCTCGGCGGCTGCCCGTTCGCCGGGTCGGCGACCGGCAACCTGGCCACCGAGGACCTGCTGTGGATGCTGGCGGGCCTCGGGATCGAGACGGGGGTCGACCTGATGGCGGTCGTCCGCGCCGGTGCCGTGATGTCGGAGCTCCTCGCGCTGCCACGCAGCCGGGTCGCCGCGGCCCTGCTGGGCTGAGGCCGGCCCGCGCGCCGGGTCGGGGCTCAGAGGTCGGGGCGGTGCTCGCGCAGCTGCCGGACGAACTCCTCGGCATCGACCATAGAGCCGTCGATCACGAACGGATCCAGGCCACGTCGCGGGAACCGGACCGCCCAGCCGGTCTCGCCGGGGCGGCCGGCCATCTCGACCCGGGTCCCCGGCTTGCGCAGGTCGAAGCGGTGCGTGGACTCGCCCTGCTCGACGTAGACGACGCCGCGCACGACGCTGACCTCCACCGGTACGACACGGGTCCGGGCAGCGGCCCAGCCGAGTCCGATCGCGATGAGCACCATCACGACGCCGAACGGCGTGCCGAGCTTGCCGTTGACCAGCGTCAGCAGCGCCACCATGCCGGCCACGATCGCGGTCGCGCCGAGCACCATCGACAGCACCCGGGGATCGCTGCCGTCGCCGGTCAGCCGGTCGCCCGCCGCAGGCTCACCCTCGAAGAGCGAGAGTGAGTCGCCCCCCTGCATCTCGAGGGCGCTGACCTGGGCGCGGGCGCTCTCCAGCTCGGTGGTCAGTCTCGTGACCTCGTCCTGGCTGGCGGCGAGCCGACGGGCCAGATCGTCGCGCTCCAGGCGGAGCGCGACCACCGGGTCGACGTCGGGCCGGGTCATCGGCTCCGGGTCACAGATCCCGACGCCATTGGCGCAGCGCCTCCAGGAAGGTGGGCCCGTCGACCATCCGGGCGTCGATGACGACCGGAGACATGCTGCGGCGCAGGATGAGCACCCGCCACGACTTCGAACCCGGGGTCCCGGTCTGCTCGATCTTGGTGTTGGGGCTGGTCAGGTCGAAGGTGCTGTTGATGTCGCCCTGGGTGACCTTGAGGACACCGGTCTCGTCGATGCTGACGCTGCGCGAGGAGTTGCTGGCCTTGAGGGCGTAGCCGAGCAGGATCGCGGCCACGGCCGTGAGGATGGCGCTGAAGGCGATGTCGTCGGCCAGGGTGCCCTTGATCGCCATCCGACCGACCATCGCGGCCAGGCCGATGGCGCCCAGGATCGCCAGTGGCGCGAGGCTGTCGCTGCCGCGCTTGGCGTGGAACGGGACGCGCTTGCCCCCCGTCGCCGGGGCGACCATCGCGGCCGCGGCTGCCGGGGTGGGCTGGGGAGTGGGCTCGGGCTCCTCTGTCAGAGGCTCGTCGAGGACCGGCTGGACCGCTGTCGCCGGCTCGGGTGCCGACGCAGGGACCTCGGGCTCCGGCTCGGGTTCGGGTGCAAGCGCCTCGGGCTCCGGCTCGGGTTCGGGTGCAAGCGCCTCCGGCTCCGGCTCGGGCTCCGGGGTGGGCTCCGGCTCCGGCGCCAGGGCCTCGGGCTCGGCTGCCGGCGCAAGGGCCTCCGGCTCGACAACCTCCACGTCGAGCAGCGCGACGGCCGGGGCGTCGTCGTCCTCGGCCGCGACGTCGAGCGTCTCGACGTCGTCGAGGAACTCGTCGGTCTCGTCGGTCTCCGCGGGCGTGCTCGCCGTGGCCCGCCACTGCTCCAGCAGTGAGGGGGTCCGCTCGACAGGCGTGTCGAGGACGTCGGCGATCTCCGCAGCCGGCTCGGCCCGGTCGGCCTCGGCGTCGGGCTCGGTGAGCTCCGGCTCGGGTTCCGTCTGGGGCGCGGGGGCGGTCTCGGCGGCCAGCCGGGCGCGGATCTGGGCCATCTGGGCGGCCAGGTCGCCGACCGGCGGGACGTCGGAGGCCGGCTCGGCCTCGACCAGCGCCTCGACGTCCAGTGGCTCCGGCTCGGCCACCACCACCGGCTCCGGTGCCAGGGCCTCGGGCTCCGGCGCCAGCTCGGGCTCCGGCTCGGGCTCCGGCTCGGGCTCCGGCTCCGGCTCGGGCTCCGGCTCGGGCTCCGGCTCGGGCTCCGGCTCGGGCTCCGGCTCCGGCTCCGGCTCCGGCTCGGCGATCATCACTGGCTCGGGCTCGGGCTCCGGCTCGGCGATCATCACTGGCTCGGACTCCGGCTCGGCGATCGCCGCGAACTCCGGCTCCGGCTCAGCCGGCAGGTCGATCAGGGCGGCGACGGCGACGGGCTCCGCGACCGCCGGCGGGTCGGCGTTCATGTCGTCGGTGCTCAGCCGGGCCCGGATCTGGGCCACCTGCTGGGCGAGCGCGGCGGCGTCGGCCAGGGCGCGCTCGCGTTCCCGAGCGAGCTCGGCGGCGCGGGCCTCGGCCTGCTCGCGGGCCCGGGCGTGCTCGAGTGCCCGCTCCTCGGCCTGGACGAGATCCGAGCGCAGGCCCTCGACGGCGCTGGCGTGCGCCTCGGCGGCGAGCTCGAGCTGGTGGCGGGCGTCCTCCTCGGCGACCCGGCGGGCCTCGGAGGCGTCCACCGCGCGGCGCTCGGCGGCCTCGGCGGTCTCGAGGGCGAGCCGCGCCATCTCGGCCTGTTCGAGGGCAGCCTGCTCCGCGGCTCCACGAGCCTGGTGGGCCTCCTGGGCGAGGCGGGCGTGGTCGGCGGCGGCCTGTTCGGCCACCGCCCGCTCCTCGACGGCCTGACGGGCCAGGGCGCCGTGCTCCTGCGCGCTCGCGGCGGCCTGCTCGGCCAGCAGGCGGGCCCGCTCCTCGGCGGCCTCGGCGGCGCGGTGGGCGTCCTGGGCCAGGGCGGCCTGCTGGCGAGCGGCCTCTTCGGCAAGCGCTCGTGCCTGGGCGATCTCCGCGGAACTCCGCTCCGCGGCCTCCCGCTCCTCGAGCATGCGGCGGGCGAACTCGGCGTGCTCGGCGGCGCTGACGGCGGCGGCCTCGGCCATGACGCGAGCCCGCTCCTCGGCGGCGGCGCGCTCCTCGTGGGCCTGGCGGGCCGCGGTGGCGTACGACTCGGCGGCCGTCTCGGCCTCCTGCCGGGCCGCGGCGGCGCTGGTCACGAGTTCGGCCTGCTCCTGGGCGCGGGCCTCGGCGGCCTGGCGGGCCGCGTGCGCCTCGGCGGCGCGTTCGGCCTGCGCGACGGCGTGCCGCTCGGCTTCCTCGCGCTTGGCCGACTCGGCGTCGGCGAGCTCGGCCCGCTCCCTGGCGGCCCGTTCGGCGGCCTCACGGGCGGCGGCCTCGGTGCGGGCGAGCTCCTCGGCCTCGGCTCGCGCCCGGTGCGCCAGAGCGGCGGTCTCGGCCTGCTCCTGGGCCAGCCGGTCCGCCTCGGCGCGGGCCTGGTTGGCGAGCTGGGCGGCCTCCTCGGCGGCCAGCCGCTCGGCGGCCTGCTCGGCGGCGGCGAGCTCGGCGTCGCGTCGCAGCCGGGCGGCGAGCGCGGCGACCACCTCCGCGTTGTCGGGTACGGCGCCGGCGTCGTCCGCGGCCACCCCGCTGGTCTCCGCAGGGGTGACCAGCTCGGCCTCGATCTCGGCGCGGGCGTGCGCCAGGACCTCCTCCGGCCGGCGGGGGGTCTCGGTGCCTTCGGTGAGGTTCGGGATCGGCTCCTCGAGCAGCGGCGGCTCGACGGCCTCCGGCCGCGGCCCGGCCTGCGGCTTCGCGGCCGTGCTCGCGCCGGGGCGTCGTCGTAGCCGGGCCAGACCCTTGGCCTGGGGGACCGGCGTCGGCTCGGAGAACCCCGCGTCGACGGCGGCCGCGATCACGCGCTGGCCGGCCTCCTCGTCGCTCGCCCGCCGCGCGGGCGGGGTCGGCTCGAACGCCCGCACCGGCTCGGGCTCCGGCTCGCCTTCGGACCCGACGACCGCCTCGGGCTCCGGCGACGGGTCGTCCTCGCGGGTGCCGGTGTCCTCGTCGTGCCACACCGCTGCGGTGAGCGGGTCGACGTACTCGGCAGCGGGCGACGCGGCCACCGGCTCGCCGGGCTGATCGGCATCCTCGGCCTCGGCCGCCGGTGCGGTCGCACCGAGCGAGTCGCCGAAGGGTCGCCGGGTGGCGCGGGCGATGATGGCCGACCAGTCGCCCGTCTCGCCCCCGTGGCCTGCCCCGTCGGCCGCGGCCGACGAACCGGGCGTCTCCTCGGCGGCGTCCTCCGCCGGCTCGGAGCGCATCCGCTCCAGCCGGTCGGTCAACGTTCCCCGCAGCGTCGGGTCCTCGGCGGTGGCGCTCGCCCCGGCCTCGAACTCCTGCGGATCGATCTCCGCGAGCGGCCGGCCGAGGGACCGGTCGATGACGCTGGCCCAGTCGGCGGGTATCTCGACGAGGGTGTCCTCGGAGACGTCCCCGAGGTCGTCGGTGACGACGTCGGCGTCCTCGGCCGCGCGCGGCGTGCCGGTGCGGTCGCCGACGCGCGCCACGAGGTCGTCGAAGGTCCCGTCGGCGGGTTCGCTCTCGCCGGCCGGGTCCTCCTCGCTCGGCACCGACGTGTTGCTCCGGCGCAGCAGCTCCTGGATGTCATCGGCGTCGAGCTCGCCGACCACCGGCCCGTCGTCGGTACGACGCCGCAGGAGTCCTCTCCGTCCCCGGCCGCGTCCAGGACGCGACTCAGCGAGCCGGGAGTCCTCGGGACCCGGCTCGCCGTCGGTGACAGAGCTCATGGTGGGTAAATCTACTCACCGGTCGCGGGGTTACGGGCGAGTTCCGGGCGCTGGTACTGGACGTGGGTGTCGGCCGCCGCGTGGCGGAAGCCGAGATCCTCGTAGAGCCGGCGCGCCGGAGTGTTGTCCGCCTCGACGTACAGCAGGACCTCGGCCACGCCGCGCGCCGCGAGGTGGTGCAGACCGGCGAGGGTGAGCACCCGGCCGAGTCCCCGGCCCTGGGCGGTGGGCGAGACGCCGACGACGTACACCTCGCCCAGGGTGGCGTCGTGCTGCTTGGTCCAGTGGAACCCGAGCAGGGAGCCGTGGTCGTCGACGGCGAGGAGCAGGCCGGCCGGCTCGAACCACGGTTCGGCCGTCCGCTCGGCCAGGCCGTCGGCGTCCAGGCCGCCCTGCTCGGGGTGGTGGGCGAAGGCGGCGGCGTTGACCGCGAGCAGCGCGTCGGCGTCGCCGGCCTCGTAGCCGCGGATCCGGACGCCGGTGGGCGGCTCCGCGGACGGCAGCGGTACGGCGGCCGGCCGGCGCATCACCCACAGCTCGCGGGTGCGGGCGAACCCCCAGCGCGCGGCGAGCGCTCCGGCGGCGGGGTGGTCGCCGTGCGACCAGGCGGTGAGCGCCCCCGGCGCGGCGACGGCTCGGGCGCCGAGGCTGGCGCCCAGCCCCTCGCCGCGGGCGGCCGGCGCGACGACGAGGTCGAGCTCGGTGCCGCGACGCAGCGCGAACCCGTCGCCGGTCACCCAGGCCTCGCTGCCGTCGAGCCCGTGGTGCTTGAGCCGGAGGGTCACCGCCTCGTCGACGGGGTCGGTCCCGTCGGCCTCGCGGCTGGCGTCGCGGACCCGGCCGATCGCGTCGAGGGCGGCCGCGTCCGACAGCAGGGGGAGCTCCGAGGTCACCCCTCCGACCGTAGCGGGCGCACCGAGTCGGGTTGCCGCAGGTGTGCCTGGGTCCGCGTCCACTCCTGGATCCGGGTGGCGAGCGCGCGGCCGACCAGGTCGTGCGCGTCCGGGGAGAAGTGGAAGCCGTCGGGGACGGCGTCGTCGCGCACCGGGTACGCCGCCGCGACGATCTCGTTGGTGGGGAAGACGAGCACCTCGTGCTCTCCGCGTGCCTCGACCGCCTCCGCGAGGAGCCGGTTGAGGAGGCGGACGCGGTGCGGCATGCCGGGGAAGAGCTGCTCGCCGTAGGTCCCCGGCAGCGGCGTCTCCATGAGGATCACGAGGGGGCTCTGGATCTCCCGCACCCGCGCGGTGGCGCGCATGATGTCGGCGACCGCGTTGCGGACCCGGCGCTCGCCGTACCGGGGCGGCAGCCGCCGGTCGAGCGCCGTCTGGGCGCGCACCAGGGAGCGCCACAGCGGTCGCAACACCTTGGTCCGGTACGCCGTCGACAGGCGCCGCGGGAGCCAGGTGAACGCGTTGGCGTGGCGCTCGATCCGGTTGGGCCAGAGCAGGTGCAGGGTCTCGTAGTGGCCGACCATGTAGATGACGACGTCGGGGGAGAAGCCGACCACGTCGCGTTCCCAGGTGCGTACGACCGTGGACGTCGGCATCCCGCCGACGGTGACCGAGCGGACCTCGGTCGGCTGTCCCGAGGCGAGCAGCTCGCGCTCGATGACGCGCGGGAACCCGAGGTCGCTGCGCGGCCCGCTCATCGGGCTGGTCCAGCCGGCCGTCGATGCGCCCCGGATGAAGATCCGGGTCGGGAGCCATCCGGTCTCGTTCACGGCACGAACCTTATGGGATGGCGCGAGCGCGTCGCTCGTTCCTCGCGCCGCGCTGCCGCGCACGCCGTTGGCTTGGGCAGGTGGCCCGGTTCGCGTGGCGGCCACACCTCGGCACGACGCGAAGCGCCGCCCTCGTCGGCTCCGGTCGCTCGTTCCTCGCTCCCGCCGCCTTCTCGTGCGGCGTTCCCGCCGTAGCCTCGGGAGTGGGGGCTGGCGCGATCAGACGCCGCGGCTCTCGACCTCGGCCTCGGCCGCGGGAGCGGACGCGGTGTCCTTGGTGGGCAGGACGAACCGGTACCCGACATTGCGCACGGTGCCGATCAGGGTCTCGTTCTCGGGGCCCAGCTTCGCGCGCAGCCGCCGGACGTGGACGTCGACGGTGCGGGTGCCGCCGAAGTAGTCGTAGCCCCACACCTCCTGCAGCAGCTGCTGGCGGCTGAACACCCGGCCGGGGTGCTGGGCGAGGAACTTGAGGAGCTCGAACTCCTTGAAGGTGAGGTCGAGCGTGCGACTGCCGACCTTCGCGGTGTAGGTGGCCTCGTCGACGACGACCTCACCGGAGCGGATCAGGTGGGCGTCGGGGTCCGCGGCGTCGCGGGCCGCGGTGAGCCGGCCGATCGCCAGCCGGATCCGGGCCTCGAGCTCGGCCGGTCCGCAGGTGTGCAGCACGACGTCGTCCATGCCCCAGTCGTGGTGGACGACGGCGAGGCCGCCCTCGGTCACGATGAGGACGACGGGCACGTCGGTGCCCGTCGTGCGGATCAGCCGGCACAGGTCGCGGGCGCCGGCGAGGTCCTGGCGACCGTCGACGAGCAGGAGGTCCGACTCGGGTGCGTCGAGGAGGGCGCTGCCCTCAGCGGGCAGGATCCGCACCTGGTGGCCGAGAAGCGCGAGGCCGGGCAGCACCTCGGCCGAGGGCTGCAGGGCGCTGGTCAACAACAGGAGCGTGCTCATCTGGCCTCCTCGCCGGCACCACCGTCGTGGCGGCACCGAGTCGAGACCGAAACGCACCGTTGGGCCCCGGCCAGTTTTCTGATGAGGGACGATACCGACATACGCCGTCAGTGGGGAAGGGTCGTCGAGGTGAGTGAGACGCAGGTCATCCGAGTCCGGTACTGGGCCGCCGCCCGCGCGGCGGCCGGGATCGCGGAGGAGGAGGTGGCCGTGACCGGCGCCCTGACCCTCGCCGAGCTGCGGGCCGAGGTGGTCGGTCGCCACCCGGGCAGCCGGTTGCCCGACGTCATCGGCATCTGCTCGGTGCTGATCGGCGAGCGTCCCGTCTCCTCGGAGGATCCCGCGGCGGTGCTGGTGCGCCCTGGAGACACCGTCGAGTTCCTCCCGCCGTTCGCCGGAGGGTGAGACCGGGCCGGACCTATACTCCCCGGGTGCTCGCCTCCTCCCGAAAGCCCCGCCCGCCCGGGCGGTATCGGGCCGACAGCATGGCCGTGACCGCCTGCCTGGTGCTCCTGGCGGTGGTGCTGGCCGCCCTGGCGAGCCAGGGCACGATCGCGCTGATCGTGGCCGGTGGGGTGGCCTTCTACGTCCTGATGCTGGCGCTCGTGGGTCGCGAGCGCACCGCGGTCTTCACGCTGATGGCCGCCTTCGCGACCGCGCCGATGTACAAGGGGCTGGCGCCGTCGGCCAGCTCGCTGGTGACGGCGACCGACGGCCTGGTGGCTCTCGGCGTGCTGCTGATCGCTCCGTCGCTCTTCAACAAGCGGATCGAGGTCCCCGGCCTGTTCGCCGTCGGCGTGACGGTCGTGTTCGTGATGTCCTCGATCGCCTCGGTGGCGTCCCCGGAGCCGGCGAAGAGCTACCTGACCATGATCCTGTGGCTGGGCGTGATGGCCGGGCTGCCGGCGGTGTTCGCGATCTGGCGGCCCAGCAATCTCGTCTTCGATCTGCTGTGCTGGTCCTACGTCTTCGGGCACATGGTCAGCTTCGGCTACGCGATGTACTACGGCCCGTCGAACCAGGGCCGGTACGGCGGCCTGGCGACCCACCCCAACTACTTCGCCCAGGGCGGGCTGATCACGTTCTGCGTGCTCCTCTACCTGCTCTACCGCCACCGCACGTGGGTCGTGCGCACGGTGATCGTCGGGGCCGGCGCCGTGTGCGGCGCGACGATCTACCTGAGCGGGAGCCGGGCCGCGATGGTGGTCGCGGCGGTCCTCATCTTGATGATCCCCGTCGTCGAGCGCTCGGCGATCATGGGCTTCATCTACGCGCTCGGCGGGGCGCTGTTCGTCATCGCGATCCCCATCCTGGTCGACATCAGTGGGGAGACGTCCTCGCTGGGCCGCCTGGTGGGCGGCAGCAGCTCGGGCTTCTCCGACCAGGCCCGGGAGCTCGGGCAGCAGAGCGGCATCGAACGGTTCCTGTCCCAGCCGTTCATCGGCACCGGGCTGATCGACCTGTTCGAGATCCACAACATGTACCTCGAGATCGCGGCGGCCATCGGTGTCTTCGGGCTCGCCGGGTACCTCTGCGTGATTTTCGTTTTCGCTCGGCCCTTGTTCAGTGACGTTCCGCATCGTCGGCTGTTGTATGTCGCGTGGGCCTTCATCGGGTTCGGCGCGACAGTGCCGGGCTTCTACGACCGCAGCATCTGGTTGCCCCTCGCTCTGGGCGCCGTGGCCGTGATGGAGTACCGCCGAACAACACCCTGGTTCCTGTCAGGACGACCGTCAGGAACGCCCCCCACGGCGCTCGCTCCGGCCGGTGCCGCCCCCCCGAAAGGCTGATCGATGACGCTCGTCCGCAGCGGCGCCCACCTGGCCAAGCGTGTGCGCCAGACGCCCCAGTTGTTCCGCAACTTCCCGGAGGTCTTCTGGGACCTCGGGACGCACCGGACGCGCCTGCGCCGCAAGGAGATGACCTTCCGGATGCGCAACGGGTACGTCGTCACGTGCCCGAACGTCAACGGCGCCCGCTTCCCCCTCTACGAGATCTTCGCCGACGACGCGTACCACCTGCGCGACCTCACCGCCGGTGTCGACGCCGACGCCGCGGTGCTCGACGTCGGCGGCCAGATCGGCAGCTTCTCGCTGGCGCTGGCCGAGGTGCTGCCGAAGAGCCGGATCCACGTCTACGAGGCCTCGCCGGTCTCCGCGTCCTACATCAGCCGCAATGTCGACGACAACGGCCTCGGCGCCACGATCACCGTCCACGGCGAGGCCATGGCCGGGGAGCCCGGGGAGTTCACCTTCGTCGACAGCGGCACCGCGAGCGGCCACAACGGCCTCACCGCACCGGGCTGGATGAAGGAGCAGGGCGCCACCGAGGTGACCGTGCCCGCGCAGTCGTTCGACCGCGCCGTCGCCGAGATCGCGGCCGACGGACGCTCGGTGCAGATCGTGAAGATGGACGTGGAGGGCGCCGAGTACGACATCGTGCTGCGCAGCTCGCCGTCGTCCTGGGCCCAGGTGCGCAAGGTCGTCATGGAGTACCACCCGGTCGACGGGCACTCGCTCGACGAGCTGCTGGCCTTCTTCGCCGCCGTCGGGCTCGAGCCCGGCCGGCACGAGCCGGGCCTGCGCCCCGGCCTGGGGGTCATCTGGCTCTCGCGGCCGGCTCAGTGAGTCGCCTGCCGCCACAGCTGCAGCCGCTCTGGCCGGTCGTCAAGCGGGGCCACCGCTGGGGTGCCCGGGTGCTCGGTGCCGCCGGCCGGCGTACCGTCGGCCCGGCGCACGGCCTGCCGCGCACCGGCAGCGAGCGGTCGCGGGACACCGCGCTGCTGGAGCCGGCCACGACCCGGATCGTCCCGGTCGGCGAGGCCTTCACGGTACGGCGCACGTTGCCGGTCGGTGAGCCGCCGGCGCACTGGTACTTCGCGGACCGGCTGGAGCAACGGGTCCCCGAGCGCTTCCTCCTGGAGCTGACGGAGGGCAGGCTGCAGGGCAGGCACGCGGCGGTCGTCACGGCCGGCGGCGTGCTCGACCTGGAGACCAGCCACTACTTCGACATCGCCGGCTGGCGTGAGCACCCGGTGTTCTGGAACCCCCGCCCGCGACCGGCCGAGCGGGTGGACGGCACGGTGGCGGTCCTCGCGGCGCGCGGCACCGGCCACAACTACTACCACTTCCTCATCGACGCGCTCCCGCGCCTGGGGATGCTGGACGCGGCCCACCCCGGCCTGCGACCGGACCGCTGGGTGGTCGACACCGCCACCCGCTACCAGCGGGAGCTGATCGCGATGCTCGGTCTCGAGGAGGACCGTCTGGTGGCTCCCGGCCCCGGCTTCTCGCTGCAGGCCCGGCGGCTGCTGGTGCCGTCGCTGCCGAACGTGAGCACCCTCGTGTCCCCGGAGACCAGCGCCTGGCTGCGGGACCGGCTGCCCCCGCGGGCGGCGGCGAGCGGCCTGCCCGAGCGCGTCTACGTGACCCGCGGGACGACGCCGAACACGCGGCGGATGGTGCACGAGCAGGCCGTCGTGGCGCTGCTGCGCCGCCGGGGCTTCGCGGTCGTGGACCCCGGGACGCTCAGCGTGCAGGAGCAGATCGACCACTTCGCGGCCGCTCGGGTCGTGGTCGCCCCCCACGGTGCGGCGCTGACCAATCTGGTGTTCGCGCGCGACGGGGTCCGGGTGCTCGAGCTGTTCGCGCCGACCTATCTCAACGGCGGCTACTGGTCGATCGTCGGCAACATCCCCGAGAGCCGCTACCGGTACGTCGTCGCCGACGGTCCGCGGGCGACACGCCCCGGGCGCCCGCAGCGGGGCGTGATGGACGACATCGACCTGGCGCCCGCGCGGGTCGAGCAGGCGCTGGAGCGCCTGCTCGCCGACTGACTGCGAGCCTCAGAGCCGGCATCCATCGGAGACGGGGCTCAGGCGACCTCGGTGTTGTCGGCGGCCCGGGGCGAGGCGTGCTCGTCGAGGGCGACGACCGAGCGGGAGCCGCTGTTGCGCGCGATGAGGTCCATGACCTCCGTGTAGCTGAGCGACGGCTTGAGGTGGGCCACGATCAGGACCGTGCGGAGCAGGATCGAGAAGTCGAGCCGCAGCCGGTAGCCGTCGAGGACGGCGTGGCAGTAGGCACCCTCGATGCGCAGTCGCTCCGAGTCGGTCAGTGCGTCGCGGCCGACCAGCTGGGCCGGGCCGGTGAGGCCCGCCGCGGTGAGGAACCGGTCGCCGGCGTAGGAGTACTCGTCGAGCAGCGCGTTCATCACGTTGGTGGGCAACGGCCGGTTGCCGACGATGGTCATCTTGCCGCTGAGCACGTGGACGAGCTGCGGGATCTCGGTCAGCCCGCACCGCTCGAGGAGGCGCCCGGCCCGGGTGTAGAGCGGCGAGTCCGGCGCGATGTTGAGGAAGCGGGTGTTGGTGACCGGCACCGTGTCGCGGTTGACCAGTCGGTCGGCGTTCTTGACCATCGTCCGGAACTTCACGACCTTGGTCGGATCGCCGCTCCCCACGAGCCGGTTGGACCGGTAGAACACCGGTCGTCCCGAGGTGAGCAGGACCAGCAGCGCGCCACCCGCCACCGCTGGCAGCCACACCACCGCGGCCAGGCTGACCACGACCACGTCGAACACCCGCTTGATGTGCATCCGCTACTCCCGTGCTCTCCCGGTCGACCCGCTGTCCCTAGCGCCCCCCAGCGCGCTGCGGCCTCGTCCCGATGAGAGATTCAACGAGCGAAATGCGAAAGAGATACTCCTCACGGCCAGCCAAATTCGCGCGTCCGCTCCGACGGTCCGCCGGGCGTCGCCCAGGTCGGGGTCGAGTGCGGTGCGGGAGAGCCGGTCGTACGACGCGTGCAGGCGGTGCCAGGGCGCCCCGCCCCGTCCCGGGCGCAGTCGCCCGGGGTAGAGGACGGCGAGCGTGGCACCGTCGCGCGCGGTCCGCTGCTGGAGCAGCTCCTCGAGCAGGCACTTCCAGCCGCCGTAATAGCGGCGGTCGTCACCCGGCGCGAGCGCGATGACGGTGGAGACGAGGACCACCTCGACCGGTCGGCCGCAGGCCAGCACCTCGTCGACGTAGGCGAGATCGCGGCGTACCGCGACCAGGTCGGCCTCGAGGTCGGGCTCCACCGGATGGACCGGGCCGAGCGCCGCGACGACCAGGCGCACCGGCCCGTCGCCGAGCGTGCGGACCCGGTCGGCGAGGCCGCCCTCGGAGGCGTCGACGATGTCGGCCTGGGGGAGTCCGGTCGCGGCGGCGACGGCGTCGACGTCGGCCGGGTCGCGCGCGATCGCCAGCAGCGCGGATCCGCTGAGGTCGTCGACGACGGCCCGGCCCAGGCGGGTCTTCGGGCCGAGGAGGACGGTCGCGGCCGGACGGCTCACCGGCTGGCCTGACGCAGGATGGTCTCGAACCTGTCGGCGCACCCGGCCAGCGCGAACTCCTGTTCGGCGAGGTCCCGCGACGCCTCGCCCAGCTCCTCGCGCAGCTCGGGATCGGCGACGACCCGGGCGACCCAGGCGGCCGCCTCCGGCAGCGAGCGGGCGTCGGGGGCGACCACCGCGCCGCCGGCCTTGCTGATCAGCGCCGACGCGAGGTTCTCACTCGGCATCATGCCCAGCACGGGGCGGCCGGCGCACAGGTAGGACAGGGTCTTGGACGGCACCGAGAAGGCGCCCGCCTGCTTGTCGAGCAGGACCACGAGCACGTCGCCGGAGCCGAGCACCTCGGACAGCCGCTCGTAGGGCTGGAAGGGCAGCAGGGTGACGGGTACGTCGAGCCGGCGGGCCTCCGCCCGGATCACCTCGATCGCCGGGCCCTCGTTGACCACGACGAGGCGCACCGGGCGGCCCGCGTCGATCACGTGGCGGGCCAGGCCGACCAGCAGGGTCGGATCGTGCTTGAGGCCGAGGGTGCCCGAGTAGAGCAGGGTGGCGGTGTCGTCCAGCTCCTGCTCCTTGGCCCACCTGTTGGCGCGTGGCACCGGGACGATCTCGTCGAGCGGCGCCCAGTTGGGGATCACGGTGACCTTGTCGGCGGTCCCCCAGTCCTCGTGGACGGGGACGAAGGAGGGCGCGATCACGACGATCGCCGCCGCCCGCCGCGAGACCCAGCGCTCGGCGATGCTGAACGCCGCGGCGACGAAGCGGAACAGCCCCCCGAGCTTGTCGCCGGCGAAAGACCTCACCGCGACGGCGTACACGTCCTGGTGCCAAAGCACCCACGGCCGCCGCAGCAGTGCCATGCCCAACGCGAACACGACCAGCGTCGGGATCTGCGCGTTGGAGAGCATCGCGGTGCCGGCACCGGTGCGGCGGACCTGGCGCAGCAGCTGCCAGCCGACGGCCGCCTCGATCAGGACCCGCTTGGCGAACCGGTCCTTGGCGATCGGGGTGGTCGGGCCGACCGGCTCGAAGACGAGCGTCTCGCCCGGCTCGGCCTTCAGGTGGCCCTTGCCGGACACCCACCCCGGGCAGTAGGAGTGGGTGACGGAGTGCCCCCGCCGGGCGAGCTCACGGCTGAGCTCGACCTGGAACGGGTGTCCGGAGTAGTCGTGGACGAGGATGCGCACGTCGGGGAGGAGCGCTCAGCCCTGGGCGCGCTTGACCTGGTCGTAGACCCAGGCGTAGGTCTGCGCGAGACCGTCGGCGAGGCTGATCGACGGCTCCCAGCCGAAGACCTCGTTGATCATCGTGTTGTCGGAGTTGCGGCCACGCACGCCCTGCGGCGCGGAGAGGTCGTACTTCCGCTCGCACTTGATGCCGGCGATCTCCTCGACGATCGAGTAGAGCTGGTTGATCGAGACGAGCTCCGCGGAGCCGAGGTTGATCGGGTCCTCGAGGTCGCTCGCCAGGATCATCTGGGAGCCCCGCACGCAGTCGTCGATGTACATGAAGCTGCGGGTCTGCTCGCCGTCGCCCCAGATCTCCAGCTCGTGCTTGCCGGAGATGACCGCCTCAGCGATCTTGCGGCACACCGCGGCGGGCGCCTTCTCGCGGCCGCCGGTCCAGGTGCCCTCGGGACCGTAGACGTTGTGGTAGCGGGCGGTGCGGGTGATCAGCCCGAAGTCCTCGGTGAAGTGGCGGGCCATCCGCTCGCTGAAGAGCTTCTCCCAGCCGTAGCCGTCCTCCGGCATGGCGGGGTAGGCGTCGGCCTCCCGGAGCGCGGTGACCGCGGTGTCCGTCTGCTTGTCGGCGGCGTAGACGCAGGCCGAGGAGGAGTAGAAGTAGCGCTCGACGTCGTACTTCTTCGCGGCCTGGAGCATGTGCGTGCTGGTCAGCACCGTCAGCATGCACAGGGCCTTGTTGTTCTCGATGAAGCCCATCCCGCCCATGTCGGCGGCGAGCATGTAGACCTCGCGTGCGCCGGCCGTCGCGGTCTCGGCGGCGTCGAGCAGGGAGAGGTCGGCCTGGACGTTCTCGGCGTCGGCGTGGACCTGGTACCACTCCTCCGGCGGCTTCACGTCGACCACGCGCACGGACTTGCCCTGGGCCAGCAGGTCGGCCGCCAGGTGACCTCCGATGAACCCTCCTCCACCAGCGACCAGTACGTCCACAGGCCGAGCCGTCATGTTCCCTCACTCCTTCGCGTGTCAGCCCCCCAGCTGCATGCGAATCTCAACGAGGCAGGAACGCCGACGTCACGGGACCTCAGTCCCGACCCGCCTCGCCTTCGAGAACCTCGAGGAGGAGGCCGGCGACGAGCTCCTGCTCCTCGGGGTAGGGGTGGTACGCCGCACCGTCGGGGCGCGGCGGCGCGGCGCCCGCGATCCAGGGCTCGGCCGCGCAGATGTCGTGTCCCTCGCTGGCGGCCCAGACGTCGACGTACTCGGCGCCGGTCTTGCGGGCGGCGGAGGAGACGGCGCTGTTCAGCGAGATCAGGGCGTCGTAGGCGAACGGGATGTCGCCCTCGGCGAGCGGCAGCTGTGCGCAGCCCGTGCTCGCCGGGAACGTCTGCGGGTAGCCGACCAGGACGATCCGGGCCTCGGGCGCCCGGTCGCGGACGGCGTCGACCACGTCGACGAGGCGGTCGCGGATCTTGCCGATGTTGTCCTGGGCCTTCGGGTTCTCGGCGGCGAGGTCGGCGCACGGCGCTCCCGCCGGGTCCTGCCGGCCGGCCTGGACGCAGCTCACGATCAGCACGCCGAAGAGGTTGAAGTCGTTGCCGCCCAGCCCGATCGTGACGAGCGCGGTGTCCTCGTCGACCGCCTCGAGCTGGGGCGGCACCGCGCCGCCGCGCGACGGCTGCTGGGGGGCGGTGACGTCCTCCGTGGTGGCGCCGCCGCAGCTGACGTCGGTGAGCCGGAGGTCGAGCTCACGGGCCAGGCGGTGGGGGTAGTTGTCGAGCGAGCGCAGGCAGCCCCCGGAGTCGGGATCGAGCGCCCCGGTCAGGTAGCCCGCGGTGTAGGAGTCGCCGAGCGCGACGTACGTGTCGCCGGCCTCGATCGCCCGGTCCGGGTTGCCCTCGGGTGCCCGGCGCGTGGCCGGGCAGCCGGCGAGGAGCAGGGCGAGCGCGACGGCGACCGCCGTGGTGCCGCCGCGCCTCAGGATGCGTCGACGTCGTGCCTGACGATGCATGCCGGCCAACCTACGTCCGCGGTCCCAGCGGGGACGCGCCGGTCAGGCGGGCTTGCGCGCCGTGACGTCGAGGACGATGCGGGGAGCGAGCCCGCGGTCGACGAACTGGTCCATGACCCGGCTGCCGGCCTTGAGCGCCCGGCCGCGCAGGCCGGCGAAGTAGAGGTACAGCTCCGAGGACAGGCTGTAGCGCGCCTTGGGCGTCGCCACCACGTCGGTGTAGCCGAGACGGGTGAGCTGCAGCTCCATGCTGGCCGGGGTGTGCAGGATCCGGTGGTGCGTCGGCAGCCGGCGGTCGGACACCTTGGTGACCCGGCCGTCGGTCGCCTTGGCCATGCCGAGCGCCGCCTTGTCAGCGAGGGTCCGGTGCGGTGTCTGCAGGACCAGGCAGCCGCCGGGGCGCAGCATGGTGAGGGCGTCGGCGAGCAGGTGGTCGCCGTTCGGCACATGCGCCAGCACGCACCACATGGTGACGACGTCGAACTCGTCGCGGTGCCCGAGGGTGCCGATGTCGCCGAGCTCCAGCCGGACCCCGTGTCGCTCCTCGGCCAGTCGTACGGCGGCCGCGGACGTCTCGTTGCCGAA
Organism: Nocardioides sp. LHD-245; assembly: GCF_030929495.1. Classification (GTDB taxonomy): domain Bacteria; phylum Actinomycetota; class Actinomycetes; order Propionibacteriales; family Nocardioidaceae; genus Nocardioides. The sequence continues at coordinate 416,139 of NZ_JAVFWN010000003.1, forward strand.
GACCTCGCACCCGAACTCGTCGCGCGCCAGCTGCAGGAAGCCGCCGTCGCCGGCCCCCACGTCGAAGACCCGGCTGCCGCGGCCCGCCCCGATCAGGTCGAGGCTGGCTCCGAGCATCTCGCGCCAGATCTCCGGTCGGCCGCCGTCGCGCTTCGCGGCGACGTACGCGGCGTACAGCTCCGGCGTGATCTGCTCCTCGTCGACCACCTGCGGCGGCGCGTCGTCGTACTCGCCGTGCGCGGACATCCCGCAGATCCGGCAGGTCACGATCGTGCGGCCGGTCGCCCGTGAGACCGGCATCCTGCGAATCTGCTGGGATCGGCACGCCGGGCACTGCTGGACGTCGGGCATGGGGCTCCTTCGCGCGAATGTGCCGAGCGGGCACGGCCTCGTCGGCGGATCCTAGGGCACGTCCCCGCCTCCCGCGCTCGCATCACGCGCTTTGAGCGCGTTGCGCCCGGGCCAGCCTCAGCCCAACGTGGCCGCGAGGAGATCGGCGACGGTCCGCTGCTCCTCGGGGAAGGGGTGGTAGGCGAAGCCGTCGCCGCGGTCGGGCTCGGCGCCGGCGATCCACGGCTCCTCGGCACAGATGTCGTGGCCCGCCGTGGCCGACCACACGTCGACGTACTCGATGCCCATCGCGTCGGCCGCCGAGCGCAGCGTGTCGGTGACCTCGCGGGCGGCGTCGTAGGCGAAGTCGACGTCGCCCTTCGCGATCCGGAGGTCCGGGCACGGCCGCTCCGGGGGGAAGGTCTGGGGGTAGCCGACGAGGACCACCCGGGCCTTCGGTGCCTTGGCGGCGACCGTGCGGACGATCCTGGCGAGCGTGTCGCCCACGGCGGCCAGGTTGCGCTCGCCCTTGTCCTCGGTGCCCTCGGCGAGGTCCGTGCACGGCGACCCGTCGGGGTCGCTCTCGGCGAGGCTGACACAGGTGCCGATGACGATCCCGTACAGGTCGATGTCGTTGGCGCCGACGCTGATGGTGACCAGGTCGGTGGTGCTGGTGACCGCCTCGATCTGTGCGGGGATCGCCGTGCCGCCCTCCTTCTCCTGCGGGGAGAGCACGTCGCGACTGGTCGCGCCGCCGCAGCTCGCGTCGACGAGCTCGAGGTCGAGCCGCTCGGCGACCAGGCGGGGGTAGTTGGTCAGCGAGCGCAGGCAGGCGCCCGACTCGGGATCCGTCTCACCGGTGAGGTAGGCGGCGGTGTACGAGTCGCCGAGGGCGACGTACCGGTCCCCGGCCTCGATGCTCCGGCCCTTGTTGGCGCCGGCGTCGTGCCGCGGCTCCTCGTCGGGATCGCCGCAGGCCGCCAGGAGGCCACCGGCCACGAGGAGGGCGGCGCAGACGGAAGCGGCTCGCCGACGACTCATAGAGCCGGATGATACGAGCCACCGCCCCGATGACCGCCATCTAGGCTCTGCGACGTGAAGCGCGCATTCATCACCGGCATCACCGGTCAGGACGGCTCCTACCTCGCCGAGCTGCTGCTCGACAAGGGGTACGAGGTCCACGGCCTGGTGCGGCGTTCGTCCATGCTCAACCGCGGCCGGATCGACCACCTCAAGGACAACCCACGGCTGAGCCTGCACTACGGCGACCTGACCGACGGGGTGAGCCTGGTCAACCTGGTGCGGATGATCGAGCCCCACGAGATCTACAACCTCGGTGCGCAGAGTCACGTGAAGGTCTCCTTCGAGATGCCGGACCACACGGCGTCGACCAATGCCATCGGCACCCTGCGACTGCTCGAGGCGGTCCGGGCCGCCGGGTTGGAGTGCCGCTTCTACCAGGCCTCGACCTCGGAGATGTTCGGCCTCACCCCGCCGCCGCAGGACGAGCTCTCGGTCTTCCATCCGCGCTCGCCGTACGGCGCCTCGAAGCTGCAGGCGCACTGGGTGACGGTCAACTACCGCGAGGCCTACAACCTGTTCGCCGTATCGGGGATCCTCTTCAACCACGAGTCGCCGCGGCGTGGCGAGAACTTCGTGACCCGCAAGATCACCAAGGCGGTCGCCGCCATCGAGGCCGGGATCGCCGAGCACGTCGAGCTCGGCAACCTCGAGGCGGTCCGCGATTGGGGGTTCGCGCCCGAGTACGTCGAGGGCATGTGGCGGATGTTGCAGACCGACGAGCCGGACGACTACGTCCTCGCGACCGGCGTGGGCTACACGGTCCGCGACTTCTGCGAGGCGGCGTTCAGCCACGCCGGCCTCGACTGGGCGGACCACGTCAAGCACAACGACGCCTTCGAGCGTCCCTCCGAGGTCGACGCCCTCATCGGGAACGCGACCAAGGCCAGGGAGGCGCTCGGCTGGACGGCGTCGGTGCGGACACCCGAGCTCGCGCGGATCATGGTCGATTCCGATCGCGAGGACCTGAACCGCCTGCTGCACGGCCGGTGACCGACCCCCACGCCCCGCTCGGCCGGCACCGTTGGCGGATGCCTCGGAACCTGGGCGGCGCCCGGACGTTGTCAGTCTAGGATTCGCCGGACCCCCCAGGAGGAAGTGGCACGTGGACATGGCCCCCGCAGAACCCGACGAGGTCGAGAAGTCGACTCCCGCCCAGCACGTCCAGGCGGAGGAGGCGGCGTGGCGCGCCATCGTCGCCGACGTCCTCGGCGACGGGGCCGAGCTGGTCTCCGTGAGTCGGTACATCACCGACAGCCGGACCTACCGCGCCGGTGCCCGGCTGGCGAAGATCCGCCGGATCGACCCGGCGTGGCCCGCCGACGCCGGGATGGAGGTCGAGGCCGGGTTCCTGCGCTCGCTGGGGCGCGAGGTCGACTACGTGCGGCGCGACGGCTGGGAGGTCTCGCTGCAGGACGTGCTGCCCGGCAGCACGTTCAGCAGTCACCTGTTCGACCAGCAGGACACCTCGTTCACGACGAGGGACCGGATGCGCGTGCTGCGCTCGCTGGTCCCCGAGCTGCGGGCCCTGCACCGGCAGGGCATCTCCCACGGCGACCTGCGCACCGACAACATCCTGGTCGAGGGCGAGGCCGTGCGGCTCGTCGACTTCGACCGGGCGGCCCGCACCTCCCCACGGCGTGCGGCGCTGCGCGACTGGGTGGGCGTCGGCGGCAGCCCCACGCCGTTCTGGAAGCTCGCGGCGGTCTCCCTCGCACCGAAGAGCCTGACCGCGGCCCGCCGGGCCCGCTACCAGCTCGTGAAGAACCGGCCCCCGGCCAAGGTCGCCGACGATCCGCGCGACGTCGCGCGGCTGCGCGACGCCTGGCATCTCGCCGAGCGGTCCGCGGCCAACGCGCGAGGTCAGGGCCTGGCCTACTACGCGCTGAGCTACCGCGGCCGCCACCTGTCGGGTGAGCGGGCGTGGCCGCTGCGCTGGGACCCGATCGCCGCCTCGGTCGACTTCACCGGCAAGCGGGTGCTCGAGCTCGGCTGCAACATGGGCCTGCTCTCGAACTTCGCGAAGATGCACGGCGCCGTCGAGACCCACGGGGTCGACCACGACCCCACGATCGTCGACGCCGCTCGCGCCGTCGCCGACGCCTTCGAGACCGGCTCCACCTTCGAGCAGCTCGACCTGATGGGCGAGGAGTCCTGGGAGCAGCGGCTGTCCGGCTACGACCTGGTCACCGCCCTGTCCGTCGTGCACTGGCTGCCGGACCGCGACCGGGTGCTGCGCTTCCTCGCCCAGCACGCCGAGCTGCTCTACGAGGGCCACGACGAGCTCCCCGACGAGATCGCGCTGCTCAACTCGCTCGGCTTCGACCAGGTCGACGTCGTCCTCCGCACGGAGCGGGACCGGCACGTCCTGTACGCGCGGCGCACGGGCGGCTGACGTGGCGCTCGCCGTCGCGGCGGCGCGCAGGGACGCCGAGCCCCTGCGCGTCGTCATGCTGGCCACCGGCCTGACGGGCTATCTCGACGCCAAGTTCCGCGCTCTGGTCGGGCGCGGGGTCGAGCTGTTCGTCATCACCCAGGCCAAGCGGGACAACGTCGCCTACGAGCGGTTCCCCCTCGAGGACGTCGCCCGCGTGCACGCGTGGCAGGAGCTGCCGAGGGGGGAGGAGCTGAACCGGCTCGTCGACGACTTCGCGCCGCACGCGATCCTGGTGCACTCCTGGCACATCCCGCCCTACCGCGAGGTGCTCAAGGGCCGCGACGGCCGGTGCCTCCGGGTCTGCTGGATGGACAACAACTGGTTGGGCACGCCTCGCCAGTGGGTCGGTCGGGCGACCTCGCGCTGGTTCCTGCGGCCGATGTTCGACGCCGCCATGGTGCCGTGCGAGAGGACCGAGACCTTCGCCCGTCACCTCGGCTTCGGGCCGGACACGATCCTGCGCGGCAGCCTGTGCGCCGACACCGACCTGTACGGCGCCGGCCCGTGGCCCGGCTCGGAGCTGGTGAGCCGGGGCGCCTTCCTGTCCGCGCTGCGGATGGTGCACCACAAGGGCGCCGACGTCCTCGCCGACGCCTACCGGCGCTACCGCGACACCGTCGACGAGCCCTGGGACCTGCACCTGGCGGGGGTCGGACCGCTGGAGTCGGAGTTCGCGGGCGTGCCCGGTGTGGTCCGGCACGGCTTCGTGCAGCCGCGCGACCTGGCCGGCCTGTTCCACCGCAGCAGCGCCTACGTGAACCCGTCCCTGGCCGAGCCGTACGGCGTCGTCCTCCACGAGGCGGCCGCGGCGGGGCTGCCGGTGATCACCTCCGACATGGTCGGCGCCGCGCCGACGATGGTCCAGGACGGGGTCAACGGCTTCCTCTACGCGACCGGGGACGCCGCGGCGCTCGCGGACCGGATGGCCCGCACCAGCACCGCCGGGGCCGCTCGGCTCGAGGAGATGTCGGCGGTCAGCAAGGCGCTGTCGATGCGACTCTCGCCGGCCTCCTGGGCCCGCAACGTGGAAGAGTTCCTCCGCACCTGCTGAGCCCGGACCGTGCCCGGACCGTGCCCGGACCGTGGCCCGCCGGGTCAGGACTCCCGGAAGAAGACGCCGTCGGCCTGGAGCACCGCGCCCGACGCCGCCGCGAAGCCGGGCTCCAGGCCGGTCAGGACGAAGCCGGCGTCGTACATCCTGCTGATCGCCTCGTCGACGAGCATGCCGCCCTCGTAGGTCGTCGTGAACGACAGCTCCAGCTGGACGCCGACGCACTGCGTCAGGGTCCGGGCGGCGCCGTCGAGCACCTGGCGCTCGAAGCCCTGGGTGTCCACCTTCAGGAAGATCCGCTCCCCGCGGACGGGGAGCTCCTCGAGGAGGTCGTCGAGGCGGCTCACGCGCACCGTCTCCGTGCCGACGTAGCCGACGTGGGGTGCGGCTGCGGCGTGCCGCTCGCCCATCGGCAGGAACGAGCTGCTGTCGCTGTTGGACGCGACGTGGATGTCGGCGGTGCCGTTCTCGGCGCCGAGTCCGACCTGCACGGTGTGCCAGTGCGGGTCCGCGGCGGCGGTGGCCGAGAGGACGGCGTACGGCGCGCTCATCGGCTCGCAGGACACGATCGGTCCGCGGTAGCCGAAGTGGCGCAGCTCGGTGCCGTAGGTGCCCTTCGCGGCGCCGACGTCGAACACCAGGTCCACGTCGCGGGCGACGAGCTGGGTCTGCAGGCGCACCGCCGGGTGGCGGCGGACGACGAACCCGCGGTCCGCGACGACCTGGATCGCCGAGCGCAGGGCGCGCGAGGTGAGCTGCCTTCGGTCCATGGGTGCACACCGTAGCGGTGCTCCGCGGTCCGGCGTGAGGCTCGGCCGGGAACCCCGGATCCAGGCTATGCTGCGGCCCTTCCTGGATCGCGACCGTGGGGTGTGGAGAGGTGTGATGACGACCGTTCTCGTCGAGCCGAGTCCGGTCGGGCACCGGTTCCAGGCCGTCGCCCATGTCGCCCGGCTCGCGCTGCGCAGCGGGGAGGTCGTCCTGCTCACCTCCCGCGGAGCGACCGGGCACGAGGCGTTCGGCGACTACCTGGGCGATGTCGACGTGCGTGTCGAGGAGGTCTTCGACGGCGTCCTGCCGCCGACCCGGGTCATGGCCGCCGCGGCCGCCGCGGTGTGCCGGCGCACGCCGTCCGCGCCGGGGGAGCGCCACACCATCGTGGTGATGGACGCCGACCAGGCGCTCAAGCGCTGGTGGCTCGACGCACCCCGCGTCCTGCGCGGCATCGAGCCTCGCCCACGCGTCGTGTTCATGCTGACCCGCTACCCGGCCAAGCTCGGCCTGGGCGACCTGACCGGCTGGAAGCTGCGGGTCCCGAAGGCGACGCTGGCCGTCGCGGCGATGACGACCCGCACCCTGGACCGCACGGCGGGCTTCGCCGGTCGCGACGACCTGACTCCCGGCTGGATCGTCAAGCGCACCCGCGACCCGGACCTGTGCGACGCGCACTCCCGCGACCGGGCCCGGCACCGTGCCGAGCTCGAGCTGCCGGCCGGGCGCCGGATCGCCGGCATCTTCGGCGTGGTCAACGAGCGCAAGAACGCCCGGCTGGTCTGGGAGGCGATGGGGGAGGCCGGCCTCGACGCGGACCTGCTGCTCGCCGGGCCGATCGCGCCCGAGGTGCTGGCGTGGGCCGAGGCGCTGCCTCCCCAGGAGCGGGGCCGGGTGATCGTGCGCGACGGCTTCCTGGCCGGCGACGTGCTCGACCGGCTCGTCGCGTCGGTCGACGTGGCGCCGATCATCCTGACCAACAACGGACCGTCCGGGATCATGGGCAAGGCGCTGGCCGCCGAGGTGCCGGTCGTCACGGCCGGATCGCGGGTGCGGGCGCGCGAGCTCGTCGCGACCGACGCCGGCGAGGTCGCCGAGCTCGACAGGGCCAGCATCGGTGCCGCGATCGCCCGGGTGTTCGCCTACCCCCCCGATCGGCGACGGACCACCACGATCCCGCCCGCGACCGCAGAGGAATTCGCGGAGAACCTGTTGGGCGTCGACTCGTTGGGACGGGTACGCCGTCCTCGGTCGCGCCAGCGCGCCTGACCGAGCAGCGGCCCCCACGATCCCAGGAGGCGTTCCCCCATGAGGCTTCACCCGTCCGAGCACCCGCGGCTCTACGCGGCGGCCCGCGCGGCGGCGCACGCCGTCAACACCCCGATCGCCAAGCGCCGGATGGCGAGCGCCGCGGCGGCGGCACCGCGCCCGATCAGGCTCGAGATCGGCGGCCTCTCCGACCGGCCCGGCTGGCTGGTCGTCAACGTCAACGCACGCACCCGCAACTATCTCGATGCCACCGAGCGCTGGCCCTTCGAGGACGGGGCTCTCGACGTCGTCTACGCCGACAACATGATCGAGCACGTGCCACTCGAGGCCGGCCGCCGGATGTTCGCCGAGGCCCATCGCTGTCTGCGTCCCGGCGGAGTGATCCGCCTGGTCACGCCCGACCTCGGCAAGCACGTCGAGCTGTACCTCGCCGGCAGCCGCTCGGTCGACGACGAGGTCGGCGGCTTCTACCGCTCGCTCGGTCTGACCGTCGAGCACCCGACCGACCTGGTGCGGGTGCCGATCGCGTCCTTCGGCCACCACACCGGCTATCTCTACGACGTCGCATCGCTCTGCGCCGAGCTGACCAAGGCGGGCTTCACCGACGCCCGGGAGTGGTCGCTGTCCGACAGCCAGCACGAGGCGCTGCGCGGGCTCGACAAGCGCACGGGCGAGGGCGGGGCGCAGATGGCGATCGAGGCGGTCCGGTGAGCGAGCCCGTGGACGGCCTCACCACCTCGGCGGGCCTGGGCTTCCGCGACCTCGTCTTCTCCGACCTGCTGCGCTACCGGCCCGACGTCCGGCCGTCGTGGCCGGCGGTCGCGATGAAGGCGGTGTCCAACCCGGGCCTGGTCGCGTCGGTCATCCTGCGGGCCCAGCAGATCGCCGTACGCCGGGGCCGGACCCGGCTGGCGTTCCTGCTCCGCTCGATCGGGATGGTGCTGGTGAGCGCCGACTTCGTGCCGGGCATGGACGTCGGCCCCGGGCTGCTGATGCCGCACCCCAACGGGGTCGTCATCGGCAACGGCCTGCGGGTCGGGGCGAATGTGACCTTCGGCGGTGGCGTCACGGCTGGCGTGAAGCAGCCGGACACACCGCCGGAGGAGGACGGTTTCCCGACGGTGTGCGACGGGGCGATCGTGCTCGCGCACGCCGTCCTGGTCGGCAAGGTGACCGTGGGGCGCTACGCCCAGATCGGCGCCAACTCGGTCCTGCTCTCCGACGCTCCGGAGCGGGCCGTGATGTTCGGCGTCCCCGCCCGCAAGGTCGCCGTCCGCGACGCCGTCATCCCCGGGACCTACGAGCGGATCGAGTAGCCGGCCCAGGTCGGCCGCATGGTCAGCACGGCCGGCAGCGTGGCGCACGGCCGCGAAGCGGCACGGCGTGAAGCCCGCGGGGCGAGCGAAGCGAGGCCCCGGGCGGCGAGCGCCGTCTGCGACACGCTCGGCCCCAACAAGTCAGCCCCGGCAGATCTCGCAGGAGGGCGGACCGAGGTCCGGATCGTGCGCGGCGACGAACTCCTCCACCCGCGGCGAGTGGATGATGCCCTTGTGGGCGGCGACCTTGTCGACGTCCCAGTCCCACCACCTGATCCGTAGCAGTGCCTCACGGACCGGCTGCTCGAAGCGGTACTTGATGTGCTTGGCGGGGTTGCCGCCGACGATCTCGTAGGGCTCGACGTCGCGCACCACCACGGCCCGGGTCGCCACGATCGCGCCGTCGCCGATGGTGACGCCGGAGGAGATGAGCGCCTCGTAGGCGACGAATGCGTCGTGCCCGACGGTGATCGGTCCCTTGTTGTGGACGGCGTCGGGAGCCTGGACCCATTCGCCGTCCTCGACGTGGGCGTGGACGGTCGTGACCCAGTCGGCGTGGTGCAGGCCCCCGGGCATGAAGATCGCCGTCGGATTGACCCCGGCGTAGCTCTTCACGTGCACGGGCTGGCCGTCGTTCTCGACGGTCTCGACGATCTTCATCCACGGGTAGGACGGGTACTCGAAGGTGAGCAGCCGCTCGTCGAGCTCGTCGAAGTGACGCAGCTGGGGGCCGTCCACCCAGCGCCGGACGCTTCGCTTGAGCCGGGCGGCGATCTTCTCGCGGGCGGTCCTGGGAGCAGGGACGCGCATGTCGGCGGTCATGGGAGAGCAGGCTACCGGTGGAACGGCGCTCGTGAGGGCCGAGTTGCGGCTATGGTTGGCCCGCCATTTCCGGGCGATACGAGGAGCAGGCTGGCATGCAGGATCGGGTCGAGCAGATCGTTCGAGAGTTCGTCGCGCGGGTCAAGCCCGAGGCCGGTGAGGTCGCCGTCGAGACGCCGCTGTACGCCGACGGCGTGGGCCTGGACTCGCTGGAGGCCGCCGAGCTCTCGGCGGTCCTCGAGGACGAGTTCGGCACGGACCCCTTCCAGGGCGAGACGATGCCCGAGACGCTGAGCGACATCGTCTCGTTCTACGCGACCGCCTGAGTCGGACCCGGAGCCCGCGTGATCGAGTTCCTGCGCCGCGGCGCGGAGGCGGGGCCGCAGCGGCCGGCCGTGGTCACCCACGAGCAGACCGTCTCCTACGGCGAGCTGCTGGCGATGGCCGAGCGCGCCGCGACCGGGCTGGCCGCGCTCGGTGCCGAGCGGATCGCCCTGGCGGACCACGAGGCCGCGCCCGTGGTCGCGATGATGGCCGCCGCCGCCTCCACCGGGGTCGAGGTCTGCCTGCTCCCGCCCGACGAGGCCGAGCAGGTGCTCGACCTGGTGGTGAGGTTCGACCACCCGGTCGTCGTGACCGACCGCGACGACCTGCCGGCGTCCGCGCTGCCGGACGGCGTGCGCCGGGTCGGACTCGGCGAGCTGCTCGCGACCACCGCGGAGGTCACCGTCCGCGAGCTGCCGGCACGCCGGCCCCATCTGGTCCTCACCACGGGGACGACCGGCGCGCCCCGCGGCGTCCGCCACGACTGGGGCCGCCTGGTCCGCACCACCGCGCACGTCCGGCCCGCCGCCGACGAGCGCTGGCTGCTGGCGTTCGGGCTCCACCAGTTCGCCGGGCTCCAGGTGCTGCTGCACGTCTTCGCCGCCGGCGCGACCCTCGTCGCCCCGGCGCCGCGCCGCCCGCGCGAGGGCCTCGCCGCGATGCGCGCGCTGGCGGTCACGCACGCGAGCGCCACACCGACGTACTGGCGGTTCCTGCTCGCCGAGCTGCGCGCCGACGGGGGCCCGGTGCCGTCGCTGCGTCAGATCACGCTGGGCGGCGAGGCGATCCCCGGTCCGCTGCTGGGCGAGCTCGCGGCGACCTTCCCCGACACGCCCGTCTCCCAGGTCTACGCGGCGTCCGAGTTCGGCTCCACCGGCTCGATGCGCGACCGCCGGGCGGGTCTGTCGACCGCCGTGCTGGAGCGCGGCGACGACGCGGACGTCGCGCTGAAGGTCGTCGACGGCGAGCTGTGGATCCGCTCGCGCACCGGCATGGTCGGCTACTACGGCGAGCCCGACGTCGACGCCGAGGAGTGGCGCCCCACGGGCGATCTCGTCGCCGTCGAGGACGGTCGCCTGGTGTTCCTGGGACGCTCCTCGGAGATCATCAACGTCGGCGGGGTGAAGGTGCACCCGCTCGTCGTCGAGGAGCGGATCGGCGCCGTCGCGGGCGTCGACGTCGCCCGGGTCTACGGGAGGCGGAACCCGATGACGGGTCAGATCGTTGCGGTGGAGGTGGTGGCGTCCGCAGGCGCGGACACCACCGCGATCGACGCCGCCATCCGCGCGGCGTGCGCCGACCTCCCGTCGGCGTCCCGCCCCCGCAGCATCCGGTTCGTCGACGAGGTCAGCACGACCGGGAGCAAGATCGTCAGGAGAGAAGCACCGTGAGCGAGACCAGCACCGCCGAGCCGCGCGTCGTCGTCGTCACCGGCGGCAGCCGCGGGCTCGGAGCCGGCATCGTGCAGGCCTATCTCGACGAGGGCGATGTCGTCGCCACCTGCGCCCGCAGCAGCACGCCCGAGGTGGAGAAGTGGCAGGGCGATCCCGCGGTCGCCGGCCGCTTCCTGTTCCAGCCGGCCGACGTGTCGAGCTCCGCGGACTGCGCGGCCTTCGTCAACGCCGTGATCGAGCGGTTCGGCCGCATCGACGTGCTGATCAACAACGCCGGCGTCGCCCGCGACGGCGTGATCGGGCTGACCTCCGACGAGGACATCGACGTCGTGGTCGACCTCAACGTCAAGGGCTCGCTCTACATGGCCCGCCAGGTCAGCCGCCGGATGATGGTCAAGCGCAGCGGCACGATCGTCAACATCTCCTCGGTCGTCGGCCGTTCCGGCTATCGCGGCCTCGCCGTCTACAGCGCCACCAAGGCCGCCCTGGAGGGCATGACCCGCGCGCTGGCCCGTGAGCTCGGCACCCGCGGCATCACCGTCAACGCGATCGCGCCCGGCTACCTGCGCACGGAGATGAGCCACGGGCTCGACGAGGAGCAGCTGCAGCAGATCGTGCGCCGTACGCCCGCCGGCCGGCTCGGCGACCCCGAGGACATCGCGCGCGCCTGCCAGTTCCTGACCGATCCGCGCAACACCTACCTGACCGGCCAGGTGCTCGTCGTCGACGGCGGCCTGACCGGCTGAGCCGGGAGATCAGTACCAGGGGCGGCGCAGCCCGCGGGCGGCGGCGTAGGTGCCGTACGCGAGCTCGGCGGCCCGCCGGACCCGCCGGGTCTCGTACGGCGCGGCCAGCGCGGCGTCGTAGCGCGTGAGGGCCTGCTCCCACGCCACCGCCAACGTCTGCGCGGGGTCGGAGTCGGGCCGGATCCGGCGTGCGGCGTGGGTCCACAGCCGCTCGTCGAGCCGGGTACGTCGGGCGAGCAGCTCCTCGGTGCGGCCGTCGAGCTCGGACCCGAGGCGCGGCCGTCGCCGGCGCGGCACCGAGACCCGCTCGTTGAGCCGGATGTCGGGCAGCGTGAGCCCGACGGCGCTGCCCAGGTGCTCCAGGAAGCGGGGATCCTCGACGAGACCCACATGATCGAAGCGATCGAGCGAGTCGAGCGCGGCACCGAGGATCTCCTCCTCCTGGCTCTCCTCGATGAAGGAGGTCGGCGACAGCAGCGGGTGCGGCCAGGCGAGGAAGCGCGTGATCGTGTTGTCGATGTTCGGCGCGATCATGGCGTGGTCGAGGTAGTCGCCGAGGCCCCCGCGGGCGACCCGGAAGGCGACCGAGCCCGCGTGCCCGAAGTGGCGCAGGTCGAAGTCGGAGAGCGCTCGGCTGTGCACCCACTGCGAGAGCACCCGCAGCCGCGGATGGCGCAGGATCGTGACCTCCCGGCGGTCGTCGTAGCGGGCGCGGGTGGTGCCGGGCGCGATGTGGCCGGTGATGAAGTCCCCGTCGGCGGGCAGCTCCTCGGGGCTGCGGACGAAGGTCGCGGCCGCCTGCGGACGGAGCGCGTCGAACCGGTCGTAGCCGCCGACGAGGGAGACGTCGACCCGGTAGACCGTGGTCGCGTCCGGAGGAAGCGCCGCCACGATCGCGTTGCGCACCGACGTGCCGGCGCACTTCGGGATGTGGTTGAAGACGAGAGGTCGCTGGTGGGACGGCGCGCTCACGGGACTCCTTTCGCGGACCCGGCGGCGTTCGCCGCGCACCCATCGGGCCCGGGTTCTCCAACGACCGTCCTGGGGCCGGCGTTACCCGTATCCTGCACCCGTGTCGACGTCCTCCCCTGCCGCGTCCGTGTCAGCGGCCGAGCGGCACCGACCGGTCCCGTGGTGGCTGCTCGCCGGAGCGGGCGTGCTCACCCAGCTGCTCACCATGGCCAGCGGCATCATGGCCGCGCGGATGCTGGGCGTCGAGGGTCGCGGGCAGGTTCTGCTGGTGGCGACGCTCGGCGCGGTCGCCGCGCAGCTGACGCTCGGTGGCGGGCTGCCCAACGCGATCACCAAGCAGCTCGCGGAGCGCGGGATCCCGGCCCGGGACGGACTGCGGGGGCTGGCGCGCTCGTGGCTGGTGATCGGGGTGGCGGCCGGGGCGGTCGGCGCGGCGTACTTCGTGTTCGTCGACCGCGACGAGCTCGGCGTCGACACCGGGCTCCTGGCCGTGGCGGTCGTGCTCACCGCGCTCAACGCGATGGCGGCGCGGATCCTGATGGGGGCGATGCTGGGGGAGGGGACCGAGCCGATCCGGATCGCCCTGACCGGGGTGCTGCCGCAGGCGGCGGTCGTGGCCGCCTTCGGCGTGTGCCTGGCCTTCGGGTGGAACCTCGGGCCGGTGGGCGTCCCGTTCGTCATCCTGGCGTTCAGCGGCGGCGTGCTGCTGGCCCGGATCAGGAGCCTGCGTCCCTCACTCGGTGCGGACGCGCCGCGCCTGGACCGCGACGAGCTGCGCAGCCTCGCGCGCCGCGGGCACGTGAGCAGCGTCGGGCCCATCGACGGGCTCCAGCTCGACCGCTTCCTGGTGGGCTCCCTGCTCGGCAACACCATGCTGGGCCTGTACGGCGTCGCCTCCGCCCTCTCCGCGCTGCACAACGTGCTCGGGATGTCACTGGCCGGGGTGGCGCTGCCACGGTTGGCGGTGCTGCAGACCGACCCGGCGGCCGAGCGGGAGTACGTCCGGCGCACGCTCGGTCTCACGGCCGTGCTGATGCTCGTGATCACGGTGCCGCTCGAGCTGGCGATGGAGCCGCTGGTGCGGCTGACCTTCGGCACGGAGTTCCTCGGTGCGGTCGAGTGCGCCCGCTGGGTCGTGCTCGCCGCGAGCATGCTGGGCCTGCGCCGGGTGCTCATCGCCGTCCTCCAGGCCCGGGACCACGCCCGCTATGCCTCGATCGTGGAGTTCGTGCTCGCGGCCGCGCTCGCGGTCGGCATCGTGGTCGCCGCGCTCGACGACAGCATCGTGCTGGTCGGCATCCTGCTGACGGCGGTGGCGGCCACGGCCTGCCTGCTCCTGGGCTTCGGCGTGCTCGTCACCACGGCGTCCGGACACCTTCCCGGGTCCGGGTCCGCGGAGTCTGCCGCCGACGGTGCCGCCGGTGCGTAGGATCCCGGCCATGTCGAGTGTCGAAACTGCTCCCGAGGTCGCCCCGACGGCGGCGGAGCGCACCACCCACGTGCCGTTCACCGGCCGGGTCAAGCGTCTCCTCTCCCGGTTCGCGCCGGGCTTCCTGATCGCCTTCCTCGACCGCGTGGTCTTCCGGGTCCGCCGGGCCCGGATCCGCGGCGTCCGCCGGGTCTTCGGCCGGCTCGGCTACAACGTCGCCCACCGGGCCGACTACTACTCGACGCTGCCGGTGCTCGAGGAGATCGAGGAGACCCGGGCCCGCTGGGACCGGCCCTCGGGCCTGCCGGGCCTCGACGTCGACCTGCCCGCGATGCGCGAGCGCCTCGACGGCCTCGCCGCGCGGTGGGAGGCCGAGTTCCTCGCCGAGACCGGCGACTACCTCGCCAACACCCGCCGGGGGTTCGGCCCGGGCTATCCCGAGTTCGACGCGCGCACGCTCTACTACATGCTGCGCGAGCACAAGCCGGCCCGCTATCTCGAGGTCGGCTCGGGTCTGTCCACCTACTACGCCTCGCTCGCCGGCCGGCGCAACGCCGCCGAGGGCGCGCCGCTGCAGATCACCTGCGTCGAGCCGTACCCCTTCGACGCGCTGCGCTCGCTGCCCAACTTCCAGCTCGTCGAGGGCTTCGTCCAGGACGTCCCCACCGCGCGGTTCGAGGAGCTGGAGGCGGGCGACCTGCTGTTCATCGACTCCTCCCACTCGCTCAAGATCGACAGCGACGTCGCCTACCTCTTCCTCGAGGTGCTGCCGCGGATCAAGCCGGGTGTCATCGTCCACATCCACGACGTGCCGTTCCCGTTCAACACGCCCTACCCGGCCGACACCTGGCTGTTCGGCGAGCGGTGGCCGGTCTACTGGAACGAGGCGATGGTCGTGCAGACCTTCCTCGCCTTCAACAAGGAGTTCCCGATCGAGCTGTCGGTGCCGATGCTGCGCCACGACGACGAGGCGGCCCTGAGGCGCAGCCACCCGCGGTACGTACCGGTGGCCGACGACCCCAACCCCCCGTCGTCGCTCTGGCTGCGCCGGGTCGGCTGAGCTCCCGGACGGACACGGCCCGCGAACGACACAGGCCCCGCCTCGGCGGGGCCTGTGTCGTGTCCGGGTGAGCGAGATCAGCGCGGCGCGGCGCGCTTGCCCCCTGCGGCCGGGCCGCCGGAGCGCCCCGACTTGCCGCGCTCGGGGCTGGTCTCCTCGTAGTAGTAATAGTAGTAGGAGCCGATCGCGCGCTTGGCGACCATGTTGACCACGATGCCGTAGAGCCGGCCACCGACCTGGTTGAGCCGCTTGACGGCCTCGCCGACCTGGTCGCGCGTGGTGGTGGCGTGGCGGACGACCAGGATGACGCCGTCGCCGATGGTGGCCAGGACCGACGTGTCTGCGACCGGCAGCAGCGGCGGCGCGTCGATGATCACGATGTCGTACGACGCCCGCAGCCGCTGCAGCAGGTCCTGGGTGATCCGCGACTGCAGGATCTCGGTCGGGTTCGGCGGCTTCGCGCCCGACGCGAGGACGTGCAGGCCGCTGGCCTCGTGGACCTGGATCGCGTCGTGGATCTCGGTGCGGCCGATGAGAGCCGTCGTGAGTCCGATCGCCGGGTCCAGGCCCAGGGTCGTCGCGACCCGGGGCCGGCGCAGGTCGGCGTCGATGATCAGCGTGTTGCGGCCGGTCTGGGCGAGGGCGACGGCGAGGTTGGTGGCCGTCATGGTCTTGCCCTCGCCGGGCACGGCGCTGGTGATCACCAGGCAGCGCGGCTGGTTGTCGAGGTCGATGAACTGCAGGTTGGTGCGCAGCAGCCGGAACGCCTCGGTGCGCGCGGCGAAGCCGCCGAGGTCGGTCAGCAGGGGAGCGTTGCGCATGTCGGTGTCGAAGCCGACGCTCGCCAGGACCGGCGCCTCGGTGATCTCGCTGACGTGGTCGGCGGTCCGGATCGTCCGGTCCAGCAGCTCACGCACCAGTGCCAGGGCGATGCCGAGCAGCAGGCCGACGAGGCCGGCGACGACGAGATAGAGCGCCGTGCGGGGGCTGACCTGCGAGGGGTTGTAGCTCGCCTTGTCGGTGATCTGGGCGGTGATCTGGGGCGACTCACCCGACGACGTCCCACCCGGGGTCTCCAACTCGGAGATGTAGCGGGTGAACTGGTCGGTGAGGACGTCGTTGATCGTCTGGGCCTGCCGGGCCGAGGTGTCGGTCACCTTGAGTTGGATCAGCGAGGTGGTCTCGACGACCTCGGCGGTGATCTCGCCCGCGAGCTGTCCCGGCGTCATGTCCAGGTCGAGGGCGTCGATCACGCGCTGGGAGAGCTCCTGGCTGCGCGCCAGGTCGGCGTACGCCGTGGCCCGGGTCTGCGCGAAGTACAGCGCCGTGATCGCGTCGGTGCTCTCCCGCACGTCGACGCTGAGGAAGACGGTCGACTTCGACTCGTACTTGGGCGTGAGGACGACGAAGCTCAGCAACGAGGCGACACCGACTCCGACGGCCATGAGGGCCACGACGCTGAGCCACCGGCGCCGGAGCACTCCGACGAACTGTTTGAAGTCCAAAGTGTCGACCCTCGTCCTCGCGTGTGGGGGCAGTGTGATCCGGCACGCGGCCGGCGGTCGAAAGTGTAGGCGGTCACTGCGCCCGATGGCGCAGGACGCCACACGTCGGCACCCGAAGTACCTCTATGCTCGCCCCCATGTCGACCGAGCGGCGCCGCCGGCGCCGCAGCCGGCCGCGGACACCCGTCGAGCGCCTGCGTCGCCGGCTGCGCCATCTTTCCCGGAGCCGGCACCGCGGCCTGCTGGTCCTGGCGGCGGTGGTCCTCGTGGCGGGCGCCTGGGTGGGCTGGACCCTGTGGTCCACCAGCCGGGCGCTGGCGGACGTGGCGACGCGGGCCGAGGTGATGCGCGCCGCGCTCGTCCGGGGCGACGCCGACGGGGCCCGCCGGGCGATGGCGGAGTACCGCGACGCCGCCGAGACCGCGCGGTCGCGCACCGGTGGCCCGACCTGGTCGGCGCTCGAGCTGCTGCCGGTCGTCGGCGACGACCTCGACGGCATCGCCGTGGTCGCCGACGTGCTCGCCGACCTGGGACGAGACGGCCTCCCGCCGCTGGCCGACGCCGCCGAGGAGGTCTCGGGCGAGGCCTTCCGCCCCCAGGGCCATGCGTTCCCCGTCGACGCGATCGCGGGACTGGCCGATCCGGCCGAGCGCAGCGAGGCGGCCTTCGACCGGGCCGACGCCGCGCTGGCCGACGTCGACCCGAGCTCGTTCGTGGGGCCGGTCCGGCACCGGTTCGACGAGCTGCGCGACCTCGTCGTCGATGCGCGGCAGACCCTCGACACGACGTACCGCGCCGCTCGGCTGATCCCCCGGCTCATCGGGGACGACCGGCCGCGCCACTTCCTGCTGGTCCTGCAGAACAACGCCGAGGCACGCAGCAGTGGCGGCCTCCCCGGCGCCCTCACGCTGGTGCGGGCCGACCGGGGGCAGGTCGAGGTCGTCGAGCAGGCCGACGCCGCGGACCTCGGGAGCTCGGACCAGCCGATCCTGCCGTTGAGCGCCGAGGAGCGGGGTGCCTTCGGCGACCTCCTCGGTGTCTATCCCGTCGACGCCACCCTCACGCCGGACTTCGGGCGGGCCGCGGAGCTGCTGCGCACCCGCTGGCAGCAGGTCCGCGGCGGCCGGGTGGACGGCG
The DNA here is from genome assembly GCF_030929495.1 of Nocardioides sp. LHD-245. Lineage (GTDB taxonomy): Bacteria > Actinomycetota > Actinomycetes > Propionibacteriales > Nocardioidaceae > Nocardioides. The sequence goes on from NZ_JAVFWN010000003.1 coordinate 433,782, forward strand.
TCATCTTCGTCGACCCGGTGGCCGTGAGCTACCTGCTAGCCGGGACCGGCGCCGTCCCGGTCCCCGGCTATCCGGCGGTCACGTCGGACACGGTGGTCGCCGCGGTGGAGAACCAGATCTATCGGCTCAGCGAGGACCGGCAGGCGCACAGCGACTACCAACAGGCGGTCGCCGAAGCGGTGTTCGACGCCTTCGCCGACGGCTCGGGCAACTCGGTCGCCGTCCTCACCGGCCTGGTGCGCGCCGTCCAGGAGGGCCGGGTCCGGCTCGCGCTGACCGAGCCCGAGGCGCAGCGGGAGATCGCCGGCACCGCGATCGCGGGCGAGTTCACTCCCGAGGGCGGCACCGAGCCTCAGGTCGGCATCTACCTCAACGACGCCGGGCCCACCAAGATGCAGTACTACCTCGCGTACGACGCCCGCGTCTTCGCCCGCTCCTGCGAGGGCGGCCGGCAGGCGATCGCCGGTGAGGTCGAGTTCCACAGCGACACCCCGCCGGACGTCGGGCAGCTGCCGCCGGCGATCACCGGGGCGACCTACCCGGGGGTGCGGGTGGCGCCCGGCCACCAGCTGCTGGTCCTCTATCTCACGACCCCGGTCGGCGGGAGGCTCGAGGAGGTCGCGGTCGACGGCCGCCCGCAGTCGATCGACGCACTGCCGTTCGAGGGCCGCGACCTGGTCCGGGTCGCGGTCTCCCTCGCGCCCCAGGAGCGCCACCGCCTCTCCTTCGTCATGCGCGGCGGCCCCGGGCAGGACGGCGACATCGAGGTCGAGGTGAGTCCGGGGGCGCGGCCGGTGAGCTCCAATGCGACGGTGCCCTCGGCCTGCGACGTCCGCTGACGCCGCGCGGCCGCGGTCCGCCGGGCCGGGCCCCATCTCTTTACCTTCGGGACACCCCGGCGCCACGGATCGGGGGCATTGCGGTCACCCGGCATCGTGAACATGGCTGCCCGTGGCCCCCACCTCCCAGGTGGCGCGACTGGCCGATGCCCTTCTCGTCCCCTCCCTCGATGACCGACTGATCGACCTGGTCGGCGCGCCCGGCTTCGTGCCGGTGGCGTTCCTGCTCGCCTTCGCCGCCGGCGCGGCCCACGCGGTCGGCCCCGGCCACGGCAAGAGCCTCGCCGCGGCGTACCTCGTCGGCTCCGACGGCAAGGTCCGCGACGCCGCCTGGCTCGGGGCCTCGGTGGCGGTCATGCACACCGTCTCGGTCCTCGTCGTCGCGGTGGCGTGGACCTTCCTGTCGCTCTCGGACCTGCTCTCCCTCGAGCGTCTGACCAGCGCGTTGCAGCTGTTCGCCGGGTTGCTGGTGATCGGGGTCGGGGTCTGGCTCCTGCGCCGTCACCTCCGGGCCGGCGGCCACGGTCATGGCCATGGGCACGGCCACGGGCACGGTCACGGTCACGGGCACGGGCACGGTCATGGTCACGGCCCCAGCCGTCCCGGCCTGGTGCTGCTTGGCATGTCCGGCGGCCTGACGCCCTCGCCGGCAGCCTTCCTGGTGCTGGTGACCGGCATCTTCACCGGCCGCTCGGGGTTCGCGCTGCTGCTGGTGATCACCTTCGGGCTGGGCCTGGCCACGGTCCTGTTCGGGGTCGGCCTGCTCGCGCTGGCCGGACGCAACCTGGTGGTGCGCGCCGCCGAGTCCCGGACGCTGGTCGCCGCGGCCACCCGGGTCGCGCCGGTGCTCGCGGCGGCCAGCATCACGGTGATCGGCGGCGTGCTGACGACGACCGCGGTCGGGCAGCTGGCGGGCGCGGCGTGACCGGCCTCCTCGCGGCGCATCCGTTCGGTGATCCGCAGACCGTCGAGATCGCGGCCGACGCCGCCGACCCCGCCGTCGTCCACGTCACCTGGAAGGTCGGTGCCGCCGACGACCTCACGCTGCTCGGCATCCACCTCGGCGTGCTGCCCGAGGACCGGGTCATGCTCGACGGGGCGATCAGCTACGACGACGGCGACGCCGCGCTCGTCGAGCAGGCCGCGGAGGTCCAGGCCTACCTCCTCGAGCACGTCACGGTGAGTGCCGCCGGTCAGGCGTGCACCGGCCGGGTCGAGGCGACCGGCGACCTGATCGCCGACGGGGCCGACCTCGTCTTCGCCTGTGCCGAGGCACCGCGCGTCGCCACGGTCGCGGTCAGCACGCTGACCGACCTGCACCCGGCGTACCGGACCCTCGCCACCGGCCCCGACGGCCAGCACCAGGTCTACGGGGCGGACGCGCCCAGCCACGACTGGACGCTGGGTGGCACCGGCGGCACCGGCAGCACCGGCGGAACCGGCACCGGCACGGCCGGCGGCACCACGCAGGCGCAGTCCCTGGGCACCGGGACCAGCGCCGCCCTCCAGATCGGCGGCGTCCTCGGCGTCGTCCTCCTCGTCGCCGTCGCCGGAGCCGTCGTGGCCCGGCGCCGTCGCCGGGTCCCTCCCACCCCCACCCCATAAAGGAGACATGTCGTGCCCGCACGACCGATGCGCAGGCTCCGGCTGCTCGCCACCTCGGTGGTCGCGGCGGCCGTCGCCTCGGGCGGCCTGATGGCCACGCCGAGCCAGGCCGCACCCGCAGCAGCCCCGGCGCTGCTGCCCGAGACCCCTTCGGCGACCGCCGAACCGGCACCCACCCCCGACATCCTCGACGTCGGCTTCCCCGGCGGCGTGCCCACCGACGCCGCCCAGTCGCTGGCCCCGATCACCTACGGCACCCCGACGTACGGCACCGACGTCCGGCAGGGCCCGGTGATGACCGTGGACGGCGTCGACGACGCGGTCGGCTTCGCCTTCGAGGAGCAGTGGCCCAAGCTGACGACCGGCGCCAGCATCGAGTGCGTGTTCCGGGTGGACACCGCGATGCCGGTGGTCCGGGAGATGGACCTGTGCTCCGACAAGGAGGCCGGCGGTCTGTCGATGTACGTCACCGGCGGCAACCTCGGCTTCATGGGGCACATCGGCGGCGGCTACAAGAGCGCACTGACGCCGATCGAGGGCGACCGGTGGTACCACGCTGTCGCGACCTGGGACGGCAGCCAGATCAAGCTCTATGTCAACGGCCAGCTCGCCCAGACCACGGCGGCCGCCGGTGCCCTGACCGCTCCGGCGGCCGCGGCCCAGCGTTTCATCGTGGGTGCCGACGCCAGTCCGACCGGCATCGGTCAGCCCGCTCCGCCGAGCACCTTCGCGGCCTCCGGCGTCTTCTCCCGCGCCGTCACCGCGGACGAGGTGAAGGCCCTCGCCGCGGAGTGGGACACCGCGGTGCCGACCCCCGCGGCGGACGTCCTGGACGTCGACTTCGCGGACGGTACGCCGAAGGACCGGGTCCGCGACCTCGCCGTGAAGACCTTCGGCAGCCCGACCATCGCGCACGACAACGCGCTCGGCCGTGACGTCGCGTCCTTCGACGGCGACGACGCCTACGGCTACGCCCTCACCCCGCACTGGGGCGAGATCAGCAACGCGGTCACGCTCGAGTGCACGTTCCGCTACCTGGGCACGCTGCCGCGCAGCACCGAGGCCGCGGTCTGCTCCGGCAAGGAGGCCGGCGGCCTCTCGATCTACCTCAACGAGGACAAGGTCGGCCTGATGGCCCACATCGGCGGTGGCTACAAGACCGCCCGGGCCACCTTCAGCGCCAACCGCTGGTACCACGTCGTCGGCCTGTGGACCGGCACCGAGATCAGGCTGTACGTCGACGGCGTGCTCGCCGCCACGACGCCCGCCACCGGTGCCCTGACCCTGCCCAACGCCACGGCCCGGGCCTGGACGCTCGGTGCCGACTCCTCGCCCAACGGCGGTGCGCAGTTCTACGCCCCGGCCAGGCTGGCGAACGCCCGTATCTACAGCCGCGCGCTGAACGACACCGAGATCAAGGCGCTCGACATCGCCGCCTTCGGCGAGCACCCGGACGCCGGCGTCAGCCTGACCTCCTCGGTGCCGGCCGCCGGGGACAGCCTCTCCGCGCCCGTCGAGCTCGACCTCGACATCGCCCACGAGGACAACGCCGCCGGTTGGACCTACCTGCTGGACGGCAAGCCGGTCGCCGAGGGCGACCTGATCGGCCCCGGCCTGCAGGCCGGCCCGCACACCCTCACGGCATCCGCCGTCGACGTGTTCGGCAAGGAGATCGCCTTCACGATCCCGTTCGAGTCCGACACGATCCCGACCGGCGGCGGCGCCGGCTCCGGGGAGGGCAAGGGCGTCGTCCAGCTCTCCGCGATCGCGACCAGCCCCGACGGCGGCGAGGTCACCACGACCTTCCGTGAGGCGACCGCGACCGTCGCCGACGGCGGTGTGCAGGGTGTGGTGAAGAAGGTCCCGACGACCCTGGACTTCGTGCACGAGGACGAGCAGCCGATCGCGGGCGAGCTCACCCCCGACGACGGCGAGGCGAAGGCCAGCGCCACCAGCGGCGACATCCCGTTCCAGCGCTTCGACGTGGCGGTCGGCGCGGCCGTTGCCGGCCAGCAGGTCGTCTGGAAGGGCGTCGTCGACCCGGAGCGCTCGGTCACCCTGCACGCCTGGAGCACCGAGACGTCGCGGTGGGCCGAGCTCGCCACGGCGCGCGGCGTGCGCGACGGGGACACCGTCCTCAACGCCGTCGTCCGCCCGGCGATGGTCGACCAGGGCACCGTGCACCTGCTGGTGCTCGGCACCGACCCGTTCGCCGACGACCTCGCCCCGCGCGACGAGTCGGCGGCCCAGACCAAGGACCGGTTCGAGGACCCCGAGGACTACGACTTCTCGCTGGCCCACTTCACCGACACCCAGTACCTCGCCGAGGGCGCCGCGGGCGGCACCTACGACGACTGGGACGGCAACGTCGAGCCCTCGGACCAGATGAAGGAGGCGGAGCGGGCCATCTGGGACCGGGCCTACCGCGCCACCACCGAGTGGATCGCCGAGCAGGCCGGTCCGCGCAAGATCAAGTGGGCCGGGCACACGGGCGACATCATCGAGAACGACTACTACAACCCGCTGGCGACCAACGGCAGCGGCGGGCTGCTCTACCCGGGTCTCGACGAGCAGGTCACCCGCGAGTTCGAGTTCACCTCCGACGCGCAGCAGACGTTGGACGGCTCCGGCATTCCGAACCAGGTCATCGCGGGCAATCACGACAACCAGCTGGGCAACGAGACCGGTCCGACGTCGCGGTTCAACCGGTACTACGGGCCCGACCGCTACTACGAGGTCTCGAAGGGCTGGCCCGCGGGGGCGTCGTACCACGCCTGGGACGAGACGACCGACTCCGAGGGCAACGTCAGCACCCCGGGCCAGGACAACCAGAACAACTACATCCTGTTCTCCGCGGGCGGCCTGGACTTCGTCGCCGTGGGCCTGTCCTACGGCGTCACCCAGGAGGAGGCGGACTGGGCCAGCTCGGTCTTCGAGCGCTACCCCGACCGCAACGGCATCCTGCTGACGCACGCTTACATCGCTCCCTCCACCGCCAAGGACGGCCGAGGCGCGAGCTTCTCCGGCGACGGCTCGAAGCTGTACGACGAGGTCGTCTCGGCGAACCCGAACGTCTTCTTGATCCTGGCCGGCCACGAGCACGGCGTCGGCACCAACCTGAAGACCGGTGTGGGCGCGACCGTGCAGCACGATGTGGTCGAGCTGCTCGCGGACTACCAGTTCTACAAGGTGTCCGCGCGTGAGCTGTGGCCGGACAAGGTCGACAGCAGCGGCAACATCGACCTCGACGGCGACGGCGTCACGGACCACAAGGCGACCGATCTGCTGCAGTTCGGCGCCAGCTGGCTCCGGCTGCTCCAGTTCGACGTCGACCGGGCCGAGGTGAGCATCGACACCTACTCGCCGCACTTCGACAACTTCGGCGCGACCGAGTACGACGACCGCAAGCGCTACAACGGCGCCGAGGACAACCTGGTGCTCCCGGTGGACCTGTCCAGCCGCACCACGACGTTCTCGACCGACGGGCTCACGGTGGTCACCCCGACCGCCGAGGTGATCGGCGTGCAGACCGCGAGGTCGGGCTGGCCCGCCACCGTCGAGTGGAAGGACCTGACGGCGGGCGTCGTCTACGCCTGGACGGCGGAGAGCCGCACGACGTCGGGCGACCGGATCGGCTCGCTGCCGCAGTTCGGCACGGTGTTCCGGGCGACCGCGGCCGGCACGGACGTGACGGCACCGACGATCGAGGTGCCGGCCGAGACCACGCTGACGGTCGGTGACAGGTTCGTGGCCAAGGACGGCGTGACGGCGACCGACGACGTCGACGGTGACCTCACCACCCAGATGGAGGTCGTCGGCGACGTGGACACCGGCCAGGCCGGCAGCTACCCGCTGACCTACGTCGTCGCGGACAAGAACGGCAACCAGGCGATCGTCTCCCGGGTCGTGCGGGTGGTGGAGCCGGTCGACGCCCGCGCCACCACGGCCGTCACGGTGGGCAATGTGTCGGTGGCCTTCGGCCAGCAGCCCACGCTGAGCGCCCAGGTCAGCCCCGCGTCGGCCACGGGCCTGGTCCGCTTCCTCGAGGGCGAGGAGATGCTCTGCGAGGCGATGGCCGCGAACGGCACGGCCTCGTGCACCGTCAAGACGCTGCCGCCCCCGGGCGACTACGTGGTCGTCGCGTCCTACGCCGGCGACAAGAGCCACCAGGAGTCGCAGCGGTCCTTCGTCCTGAAGGTCGCGGCGGCGCAGGCGGACCCGCGACTGAAGGCCAAGGCCGCCAAGGCGTCCCTCGTCGGTGACGCGAAGGTCAAGCTCAAGGCCAAGGTCGCGCCGGGCGTCACCGGCCGGGTCGTGTTCAAGAGCGGCGGGCGCCGGCTGTGCGTGGCGACGATCGAGGACGGGGTCGCGACCTGCAGGGTGCGCCTGCGGCCCGGCACCTGGAAGGTGAAGGCGAAGTACGCCGGCAGCGCGGCGTACGCCAAGGACAAGGCGGTGTTCACCGTCCGCAAGCGGTGAGGTGGCGTTGAGTCGTCACATCTGACCTGTCGAGTCGTCACTTCTGCCCGTTGCCGCGGCGACGGTGTCAGAAGTGACGACTCGACGCGAGGACGTGACGACTCAACGGGTCAGATCCGCCGACTCAACGGGTCGGATCCGACGACTCAACGGGGGGACTCGACAGATGATCTCAATATGTGGGCATGCGTCTCGATATTTGGAACGCCGAGTTCGTGGATCCGGGAAAGCCGCCTAGGCTCTCTCCCATGTCGACGACCCTGCTGCTGACCAAGCGGCGCGCGGTGGACAACTGCCGCGTCAGCTCGGCGCTGTGTCGACCCTGCTGACGGGTCTCCCTTCCTGAGGGTCTCCGAGGACTCCGGCTCTCCGCCACCTCGCCCGTCGTCTCCGTGGCGCGCTCGTGCGCCCAGGCGCTGTCCTGTGCGTTCGCCGTGTCGCCCGTCAGGAGCGCGTGCAGCAGCACCGTCCGTCGTACCGCACCATCGCTACCACCAGAAGGAATCACCATGAGCCGCGAGAATTCACTCGTCTCCACCCAGTGGGTCGAGGACAACCTCGACACCGACAAGGTCGTCGTCATCGAGGTCGACGAGGACACCACGGCCTACGACAAGGGCCACATCAAGGGTGCCATCAAGCTCGACTGGACCACCGACCTGCAGGACCAGGTCCGCCGCGACTTCGTCAACAAGGAGCAGTTCGAGGCCCTGCTGTCCGAGCGCGGCGTCGCCAACGACGACACCGTGATCCTCTACGGCGGCAACAACAACTGGTTCGCCGCCTACGCCTACTGGTACTTCAAGCTCTACGGCCACCAGGACGTCAAGCTGATGGACGGCGGCCGCAAGAAGTGGGAGCTCGACAGCCGCGAGCTGACCGACGAGCTGCCCACGCGCGCCGCGACGTCGTACACCGCCCAGGAGCAGGACCGCTCCATCCGCGCCTTCCGTGACGACGCCGTCGCCGCGATCGGCACCCACAACCTGGTCGACGTCCGCAGCCCCGACGAGTACGCCGGCCGCCTCCTCGCCCCGGCCCACCTCCCGCAGGAGCAGTCGCAGCGGGCCGGCCACATCCCGACGTCGGTCAACGTGCCGTGGAGCAAGAACGCCAACGACGACGGCACCTTCAAGTCCGACGAGGACCTGCAGGCGCTGTACGCCGAGGTCGGCTTCGACGAGACCAAGGACACCATCGCGCTGTGCCGCATCGGTGAGCGCTCCTCGCTCACCTGGTTCGTCCTGCAGGAGCTGCTCGGCAAGAAGAACGTCAAGAACTACGACGGGTCGTGGACCGAGTACGGCTCCCTCGTCGGCGTTCCGATCGCGCTCGGCGACGAGCCCGGTGACGCCTGATGTGCGGCGCCAAGGTCGGCGGCCTGTCGCTCGACGGCGTCAACGTCGCGAAGGAGGCCGTGATCCAGGGCCAGGTCGTCCGCGGCAGCGGTGAGGACGCGGCGCCCGTGGCGAGCGCCTACGTCCGGCTGCTCGACCAGACCGGCGAGTTCACCGCGGAGGTCCCGACCTCCGCGACCGGCCACTTCCGGTTCTTCGCCGGCGACGGCCAGTGGACCCTGCGCACGCTGGCGCCGAAGGCCGACCCCGTCGACCGCGTCGTCCAGGCGCAGACCGGCTCGGTCGCCGAGGTCCTGATCTCGATCTGAGACCCCGGCAACGCCCCGACGGCCCGGACGACGATGTCGTCCGGGCCGTCGCGCGTCCCGCTCAGCTCGCGGGGACCGACGAGATGGTCGCGAAGTGCGGCGTGTCCCCACCAGGGACGCCGCGCAGACCTCGGCCCGGCGTACGCAGGGTGATCCGCACCCGGTCGGACCGGAACAGGTCGTGGGAGAACTCGAACGGCGTCCCGGTCGTGTCGTAGGTGGTCCGGGTGATCGAGACCAACGGGTCGCCGACGGCGACGGCGAGCAGGGCCGCCTCCTCGTCGGTCGCGTGCACGATCTCGACGACCTCCTCGGCGTCGGCGATGACCACGCCGTAGTGGTGCTCGATCAGCTCGTAGATCGAGCCCCCCAATGACTGCTCGAGCAGCCCGGGGAAGCGGTCGGCGGGCAGGCGGGCGTGGTCGAGTGAGAACGGCGTCCCGTCGGCGAGCCGCAGCCGTCGTACGTCGACGACGAGGTCGCCCTCGCCGAGCTGGAGGGCACGGCGGGTGGCCGCGTCGGCGACGCCCATCTTGGTGGCGACGACGCGGGTGCCGGCGGAGTAGCCCTGTCGGGCGAGATAGGCGGGGACGCCGACCACCTTGGTCAGGTCGTGCTCGACCTTCGCGTGGTTGATGAACGTGCCGCCGCCCCGCCCGGCGACCCGGCGCACCAGCCCGGCCTCCTCGAGCGCGGCGAGCACCTGGCGCAGGGTCGCCCGACTGACGCCGTAGTGCTCGGAGAGCTCGCGCTCGCTGCCCAGCCGGGCGCCCGGGGGGAGGGTGCCGGCGCCGATGTCGGTCAGCATCCGGCGCCGCAGGGTCTCCGCGACGGCGTGCTCGTTGGCCATTGCCTCGCTCCTCTCCGGCTGTTCCCGGCGAACCACCCGATTGGTCTGACCAGGTGGTCGAAACGGTACCCGACCCGGCGCGCTCGACCCGGAACCGGCTCAGATCTCCGCGAGCGCCTGGAGCGACTCGGGAAGCACCTGGCCACCGTCGACGACCAGGCTCTGGCCGGTGACGTACCCCGCCTCCTCGGTGGCGAAGAAGAGCGCCGCGTTGCCGATGTCGGCCACGCTGCCCAGCCGCTTCTGCGGGACGCTGGCGGCCATCGCGGCCAAGTAGTCCTCACCGAGCCCGTCGAGGCCCTCGGTGACGACATTGCCCGGCAGCACCGCGTTGATGGTGATCCCGCGCGGCGCCAGCTCCAGCGCCGCCGTGCGGACGAAGCCGAGCTGGGCGGCCTTGCTGGCGCCGTAGTGCGACCAGCCCGGGTAGCCGGTGTAGGGCCCGGTGATCGAGGAGGTCACCACGATCCGGCCCCGGCCGCTGGCGGTCAGCGCGTCCAGGCAGGCCTGGACGGCGAAGACGGTGCCGTCGAGGTTGGTCGCCATGACGGTGTGCAGGTCCGCGGCCGTCATCGCGTCGAGCCGGGCCGCGGGGAAGATCCCGGCGTTGGCGCACAGCACGTCGATCCCGCCGTGCCGCTCGACGGCGGTCGCGGCCATCCGGTCGCAGTCCTCGCGTGAGCTCACGTCGGTCACGGCGTACGACGTCGCGCCGCCGATCTCCGCGCACGCGGCCTCCAGCGCCGCCTCGTCCCGTCCGGTGACGAGCACCCGGGCGTCGGCCCGGGCGAAGACCGTGGCGATGCCGCGGCCGATGCCCTTGCTGCCGCCGGTGACGACGACGGAGCGTCCAGCGAGTGAGGTGAACATGGGTCCTCCGGTTCGGATGGGATCGGGCGGTGTCAGGCGGTGTCAGGCGGTGTCAGGCGAGGGTGGCGCCGTCGGACGCCACATAGCGGTGGGCGAGCTCGACGGTGCCGGCGGTGTAGCCGGGGCCGAGCTCCTGGCACTCGCGGGAGTGGGCGTGGGAGCCCAACCAGGCCACGAGCAGGAGCCGGCGCAGCATGACGAAGGTCGGCAGCATCGCCTCGTGCTCGGGGGCGAGCGCCGTCACGGAGCGGTAGCCGCGCAGCCAGGCGTCCTGCCACTGCGCCAGCCGCGGGTCGTGCTCGATGAACGACACGGCGGTGCCGAAGTCGTACATGAACCACGACATCCCGCAGTCGTCGAAGTCGATGACGGTGACCTGGTCGCCCTCGACGAGCAGGTTCGCCAGCCGGAGGTCGGCATGGACCAGACCGAACCGATCCGCTCCCGCGCCGTACGACGCGAGGCGCTCCCGCACGATCGCGGCGGCAGCGCCCAGCGCCTCCTCCTCGGCCGGGCCGACGCCGATGCCGTCCTGCCATCGCCCCCAGCGGGGCTGCTCGCCGAGGGAGTGCTCCCAGTCCCAGCGGAACCGGTGGAAGCCGGCCGGCGGGGTCCAGGAGCGTGCGTGCTCGTGCATCCGCGCGGTGATCGTGCCGAGCGTCTCGAAGTCGGACGTGCCGAGGGCGACGTCGTCGGGCTCGATGCCGGGCACGAGCTCGAACAGGACGCAGTGTCGCTCCTGCCCGTCGACGACCACGGTGGTCACCGGCTCGCCGCTCTCGTTGGGGATCTCCGCGGAGGTCGCGACCTCGGACTCCGTGCGCAGCGCGGCGAGCCAGGCGAGCTCGCTCTCGATGTCGGTGCGGGAGTGGTAGCCCACCCGGTGCACGCGCAGGATGGCGCTGCGTCCGGTGTCCGGGTCCTCGACCAGGAAAGTGGCGTTCTCGGACAGGTTGATCATCCGGAGGGTCCGTGCCGGGCTGAAGCCGTACGACGACAGGGCCAGCTCGGCGATCCGGGTGTCGAGCGCCGCGGCGACGGTGTCCATCAGTGCTCCCGTCCCTCGATCGACTCCAGGACCGTGGTGATCCGGTCGCGGGCCACCTCGACGTCCTCGGTGGTGCCGCCGAGGTAGAGCCGCCCGGCCGCCCCGATGAACTGCACGTCGACCATGGTGATGCCCGGCGCCGCGCGCTCCGCCTCGTTGGCGGCGACGGCCGCGAACAGGGCAGGCGTCATCTCGTAGACGAGGAGCGACTGTCCCGGCATCAGCATCGACCCCGATCGGTTGCGGTTGAGGATCACCGCGTGCTGGTCGGTGATGTGCTCGATGATGTCGTGGTAGAGCACCCGCGGGCGGAGCTGGTCGCTGGCCGAGCTGCCGGTGCCGTCGAGCACCGCCTGGCCGGCGGCGGTGACGTCGGCCAGCGACGACGCGTGCAGCTCGAGCACGCCGAACTGCCGCTCCACGAAGAGGATGCCGGGCTCGACCGTCGGCACCGCGCGCAGCGCCAGGTCGATCACGCGCTCGATGGCGAGCGCGGGGGCGACCTCGATGATGAGCGCGTGGTCCCCGGCGTACGGCGGGTAGCCGCGCGCCCGGGTGGGCGTGCCCAGGTAGGCGGCGAACTGCGGCTGCAGGTCCTCGACCATCAGGTTGACCCGCAGCTCCGTGCGGGCGTGGGTGGCGGTCATCGGACCTCCTCTTCTCGGGATGCTGGCGTGGCGGCGGCGGTGGGGCTACTTCGCGCTGACGTCGAAGTGGTTGCCGATCTCCGCGTGCGGGCGGGGGATGACGTGGACGCTGACGAGCTCGCCGACCTGCGAGGCCGTCTCGGCGCCCGCCTCGGTGGCGGCCTTGACCGCGCCGACCTCGCCGCTGATGACGACGGCGACGAGCCCGTCGCCGACCTCCTGGCGGTCGGTGATGGTGACGTTCGCGGCCTTGACCATGGCGTCCGCGGCGGCGAGCGCGGCGACGAAGCCCTTGGTCTCGATCATGCCGATGGCGGTGCTGGACATGTGCTGCTCCTTGGGTGCGGTGGGTGGTTGACGGGCGCTCGCGGCGCCCGACATCGGTGGGGCGCTAGGCGCCGGGGGGTGGACCGTCGACGGAGCCGATGATCAGCGCGTCGACGGGTGGGGGAGTACCGGGGAACCAGGCGGCGGCGACCGAGCCCTGGGCGACCAGGACGTGCTCACCGAGCCCGCTGCCCAGGACGTCGAAGGCGACCAGGCGGGTGCCGCTGCCGTCGCCCTCGGTGCCGACCTCGACCTCCAGGAAGGCGCCGTTGGGCAGGCCGTCGATCCTCTTGGTGGACCAGACGCTTCCGGTCACGACTGCTCTCAGCATCAGCGCTCCTTCTCGATGGGAACCCCCAGCGCGCGAGCCCTCTCGCGCGCCAGGGGAGTCAGCACGGCGCGGCGGCCGAGGACCAGCCGGCGGCCCGCCTCGGCGGCCGCCTTGACCTGGCGCTCGGTGACCGCGCCGGAGTCGATCCGCTGCACCGGCCGGGTCTGCGGCACGGCGGACGTCGTCCCGCCCTCGAGCCGGAAGCGGAGTCGCCCGGCCCGCAGGTCCTGGCGGTTCTTGGGGTTCTCGAACAGGGCGAGCAGCTGCCGGGCGAACCGGTCGAGGTCGGCGTCGTCGGCGATCCGGACCGCCTCGACGCGCTCGCGCAGCTGCGGCGGCGTCACGTGCTCGGCGCCCGCGACGCCGGCGGGAGGTGCCGGCGTCGCGGTGACGGGGGCCGGGGGCGCGGCGGCGGCCGGCGCCGGTCCCGCGAGGTCGGCGACGACCTCGCGGACCACCTCCGCGATCAGCGTCCGCAGGTCGGGGGGCGAGGTCACGTGAGCCCTCGCAGGGCGTCCTCAGCCGCCTCTGCCGCCTGCCGGACGTCGGCCTCCTTGCCGGACAGGTAGACCCGGCCGGTCGCGCCGATCATCCGGTAGTCGACGACCTTGATGTCGGCGGCCTTCTCGGCCTCGTTGGTCGCCACGATCGCGTACGACGCGGGCTGGACCTCGAGCACGTACATCGACTCGCCCGGCAGCACCATCGACCCGATCTTGTTGCGGTTGATGAGGAAGGCGTGCTGGTGGTCGATCGAGCTGATGATCTTGCTGGCCAGGATCTGCGGGCGCACCGCGCTGCCGGCGTCCGCGCCGAGCGCGTCGAGCACCCCCTCGGCGGCGGCCTTGACCGACCCGGTCTCGCCGTGGAACTCCAGGTAGCCGAACTGCCGCTCGACGACGAGGACACCGGCGGCCACCTCGGCGTGCTTGAGCGCCACGTCGGTGATCGGCTCGATGTCGATGCCGGGCGCGACCTCGATGATCTGGGCCGCCATGTGGGCGCGCGGCAGGGTGCCCTTGATCCAGGTGCCGAGGTAGCACAGGGTCTGCGGCTGGAGCCGGTCGATGAAGATGAAGGAACGCAGTTCAGCCATGGGTCAGCCCTTGATGAGGTGGGAGAGCTCTTCGACGACGAGGCGTCGTACCTGCTCACGGAAGGCGGCGTCGCCGGCGCTCACGCCGCCGGCACCGGCGCGGGCACCGATCCGGTCGACGAGTGCGTCGACGTGCGCGGGTGTGTGCGACCGGGGCGCGCGCTCGTCGTTCGACGGCACCGGGTACGCCGGCACCGGCGCGTGGTGGTCGGGCCACGGGCTCAGTCCGGCGTACGCCGGCATCGCCTCGGCGGGGTCGCTGTTGTAGGCGATCCGGGTCCAGTTCACGAGGTGCTTCGGCTGGAGGTTCTCGCCGAGCGCGCTGCGCCCGACGAAGCCGGTGCCGATCGTCATGGTCGGGGCCAGGTTCGTGTCGAGCCCCGATCCGCCGGTGCTGTTGCCGACGTTGACCGAGACCCGCAGCACGGGCACCTCGGCGGCGTACCGCATCACGGTGCCGGGGTCGGCGGAGTGGATCGCCGCGCTGTGCCCGGCGCCGGCGATCCGGATGATCGCCCGCGCGGTCGCGATGCCGGTGCTCGCGTCGGGGACGCGGATCAGCCCGAGCACCGGCGAGAGCTTCTCGTGGGTGAGCGGCTCCTCGGGCACGGCGGTGTCGAAGGGCGCGACGAGCACCTTCGTGCGCGGCCCGACCCGGATCCCGGCCCGCTGCGCGATCCACGCGGCGTCCTTGCCGACGACGTCCACGTCGAGCCGGCCCTGGGGGAACATGGAGTCGCGCAGTCGCTGTGCGTCGTCCGCGCTGAGCATGGCCGCGCCGGCCCGCTCCATCTCGCGCACGAGCTGGTCGGCGACCGCCTCCTCGGCGATGAGCACCGACTCGTTGGTGCAGAGCACCGAGTTGTCGAAAGCCTTGCTCTCGACGATCCGCCGGGCGGCGGCCCGCACGTCGGCCGTCGCGTCGACGAGGACCGGCACGTTGCCGGGCCCGACGCCGATCGCCGGGTTGCCCGAGCTGTAGGCCGCGCGGACCACGCCGGTGCCGCCCGTGGCGAGGATGACGTTGGTGCGGGCGTCGCCCATCAGCGCCTCGACCAGGGGGATCGTCGGCTCGGCGATGCTCTGCACGATGCCGTCGGGGGCGCCCGCCTCGACCGCGGCCCGGGCCAGCAGCCGGGCCGCGTCGTGGCAGCACTCCTTCGCCATCGGGTGCGGGCTGACGACCACGGCGTTGCGGGTCAACAGCGCCAGGATCACCTTGAAGAAGACGGTGGCGACCGGGTTCGTCGAGGGCGTCAGGGCGAGCACCACGCCGGCCGGGCGCGGCACCTCGACGATCTTGTCGTCGATGCGCACCCGTGGCGTCACGAAGTCGTCGCCGGCGTAGGCGTCGACGATGCCGCGCGAGCAGGCCTGGTTCTTGCGGACCTTGTGCTCGACCACGCCGAAGCCGGTCTCGCGCACGGCCCACTCGGCGTACTTCTCGGCATGGGCGTGCGCGACGTCGGCGACGGCGCGCACGATCCGCTCGACGTCGCTCGCCGAGTACGACGCGTAGGCGCGGGCCGCCCAGCGGGCGCGCTCGAGGAGGTGCCCGGCCGCGCCGGGCGCGGTGACGGTCTGGGGCTGGTCGGACATCAGCTGGCCCTCCGGCGCGAGAGTGCGGGGTCGGCGGCCGCGCGGCCGATGGCCAGCGCGGTGCGGTCGAGGAGCTCCTCGACGAGATCGGGCGTCATCAGGATCCCCGGCTTGTACTGCAGGACCCGCGGGTCGAGCGTGGAGAAGATCGCCCAGACGCCGAGCTCGTAGAGCTGGCGCATGACGTACTTCGCGCCCTCCGGGTGAGCGAACTCCAGGCCGAGCACGACGCCGTTCTGCCGGATCCCGACGAACCAGTCGGGGTACTGGGCCTGGACCTCCCGCAGCCCGGTGCCGACCCGGTCGGCGATGTAGTGGACCATCGAGCGGACCTCGGGGCGCTGGGTGATCTCGAGCGTGGTGAGCGCGGCGACGCAGCCGAGCTCGGCGCCGCCGAACGTGGAGATGTGGCCGAAGCCGTCCTCGTGCAGCCAGGCGCCGGCGCGCTCGCTGAGCAGCACGGCGGCGATCGGGTAGATGCCGCCGGACAGGCCCTTGCCGCTGACCAGGATGTCCGGTTCGATGCCGTGCTTGGTGATGCCCCAGAGCTCGCCGGTGCGCATCAGGCCGGTCTGCACCTCGTCGGCGATGTAGAGCGCGTCGTACCGCTCGCAGAGCGCTTTGACCGCTTCGAGATAGCCGGGGTCGGGCAGGGGGAAGCCGTAGGTCGCGGGGATCGTCTCCATGATCACGGCGGCGACGTCGCGACCGCGCAGCGCCTGCTCCATGGCGTCGAGGTCGTTGAAGGGGACCTGGGGGAACTCCTCGGGCCGGTCGGCCAGGAAGAGCTTGGCGAACCGGTCGTCGCCGGTCGCGACGGCCAGCCCGGTGTGCCCGTGGTACGCCTTCACGATCGAGACGATCTTGCGCTTCTGCATGGCGTGCCGCGCGCTCTTGAGCGCGATGTCGATCGCCTCGCCGCCGCCGGAGGCGTAGGCGACCTTGGTCAGGCCGGCCGGCGCCGACTCGACGAGCGCCTCCGCGAGTGCGGTCCGTCCGAGCGAGGGGAAGTGGTGATTGCCGACGTCGAAGCGGTCCATCGCCTTCTTCACCGCGGCGACCACCTCCGGGTTGCGGTGCCCGAGGTTGTAGGTGCCGCCGTTGAGGTGGACGTCGATCAGCCGGCGCCCGTCCATGTCCCAGAGCAGGTAGCCCTCGCGCCGGTCGATCACCAGGTCGATCCCGCTGTCCGACCAGAACCTGGTCTTGTCGGGGTTCCAGTAGTGCGCCGACTTCTCGAGCATCTCTGCCTTCGAGTCGAAGCTGAACGCGTCGTAGTCGTGCATCGCCATCCCTACGTGTCGGTGGCCGCTCCGTGGCGGCACCGGAAGCCTTGGTGTCGAAGATCCTGTTTGGTCAGACCGAAAAAGTCAATGGTTGAAAGTTGAGAAAATTGTCTGACCCAAAACCTTGATTTGGTCTGTTCGGTAGTGCCAGCATGCGGGGCCTGGTGTGAGCCAGCACACAACCCGGACGTGCCCCTCGGGCACGGGAGAGAGAGTCCGCATGTCTGCAGAGGAGACGCGCGCAGTACCGGAGACCGACACAGGGGTCCAACGCCTCAAGCCGAACGCGGTCGGTCTGGTCGGCGTCATGTTCATGGCGGTCGCGACCGCCGCGCCGATCACCGCGATGGTCGGCAACGTGCCCATCGCGATCGGCTTCGGCAGCGGGGCGAACGCCCCCGCCGGCTACCTCGTCGCCACGATCGTGCTCGGGCTGTTCGCGCTCGGCTACTCGGCGATGGCCAAGCACATCACGTCGACGGGAGCCTTCTACGGCTTCATCTCGCACGGACTGGGCCGCGTGGTCGGGATGGGCGCCGGGGCCCTGACCACCCTCGCGTACGTCGTGTTCGAGGCCGCCCTGGTCGGGATCTTCTCGTTCTTCGCGGCCGGCTTCTTCGCCACGCACACCGGCCTCGACATCTCCTGGATCTGGTACGCGCTGCTGATGCTGGGCGTGAACACGGCACTGACCTACTTCGACATCAACCTGACCGCGGTCGTGCTCGGGGTCTTCCTCGTCACCGAGATCGTCATGCTCGGCGCGATGACCGTCTCGATCCTCGCCTCCGGCGGGGGGCCCGACGGCTGGTCGCTCGGCTCGCTCAACCCGCTCAACGCCTTCCAGGGCCTCGACGGCAGCGTCACCAGCCCCGACACGGGCGCCACGCTCGTCGTGGCCGGCTCGGCCGGCATCGGCCTGTTCTTCGCCTTCTGGTCGTGGGTCGGCTTCGAGTCGACCGCGATGTACGGCGAGGAGTCGCGCAACCCCAAGAAGATCATCCCGCTGGCGACCATGCTCTCCGTGCTCGGCATCGGGCTCTTCTACGTCATCGTGTCGTGGTCGGCCATCGTCGGCACCGGTCCGGACAACGCTGTGGCCCTCGCCCAGGACAGCGCCACCGCCGGCCAGATCTTCTTCGGCCCGGTCGAGCAGCACCTCGGCCACGGCGCGGTCGTGCTGTTCGAGTTCCTGCTGATGAGCGGCTCCTACGCCTGCGGCATGGCCTTCCACAACTGCGCGTCGCGCTACATCTACGCGATCGGCCGCGAGGATCTCGTGCCCGGCTTCGGCAGGACGCTCGGCGCCTCGCACCCGCGGCACGGCTCGCCGTACATCGCCGGGTTCGTGCAGACCACAGTCGCGACCGTGATCGTGCTGCTCTTCTTCGTCACCGACCGTGACCCCTACGGCCAGCTCTACGCGCTGATGGCGATCATGGGGACCACGGCGATCATGATCGTCCAGGCGCTCGCGGCGTTCGCGTGCATCGCCTACTTCCACGTCCAGGGCAAGCACCCCGAGACGGCCAACTGGTTCCGGACCCTCGTGGCGCCGCTGATCGGCGGCATCGGCATGGTCTACGTGATCTGGCTGCTGGTCGAGAACGCCGGCTTCGCGGCGGGCGCCGCGGCCAGCGACATCGTCTTCAAGCTGTCGCCGTGGGTGGTCGGCGCGGTGGGCGTGGCCGGCCTCGGGTTCGCGCTGTGGGCCAAGCGCTTCGCGCCGGAGCGGTACGACACGATCGGCCGGATCGTCCTCGAGGACACCCAGGAGCGCTCCGCCTGACCCCCGTCGTACCGGACAAAACAGTCGTGAAATCACCGATTTTGCGACCGTTCTGTCCGGTACGACGGAGGCAGGGGGAGCGTAGGCTGGGCCGATCGTCAGCAGGGAGTCCCGATGAGCAGTCGTCCTTCGCCGCTCGACCTGGTGGCCGACGTGGCTGCCATCTGCGTCGAGCACACCCCCGCCACCGTGCGGGCCACGGCCGTCCTGGAGCGCATCGGCGAGGCGATCCCGCTCGAGGCGGCCGCGCTGTCCACCTTCGACCCGGTCGAGGAGCGACACCTGACGGTCGCCGAGATCGGCTACTCCGACCCCGTGCTGACCTACCTCAACGACGGCTTCGTCAACGACGACCCGGCGTTCCTGACCATGCGCTTCCGCAACCCGCGGCCGCTGCGCTGGTGCGACATCCCCAACTACCGCGACATGTTCAGCGCGCACGAGGTCTTCATCCCGGGCGGCTTCGCGGAGGGGTCGACCACCTGTCTCTTCACCCGCGACGGGCGCTACACCGGGGCGCTGCACCTGAGCTCCGACTCGCCGTTGCCGATCAGCGACTCCGCCGTCGAGACGTTGATCGCGTTGCAGCGCGTGATCGCGCCGCTCATGGACGCGATGCGCCCGCCGGAGGGGCACAGCTGGACCGAGCTCCTCGAGGACGCCGCCGAGGCCGGCCTGATCACGGCCGACCGGCGGCTCGTGGCGCTGCCCGGCCTGCGCCGGGACCGCTGGCTGGCCGACGACTCGCCGCTCACCGCCGAGCTGCTGGCCCGGCCGGAGGGCCCGCCGTCCCGCTTCGCCTGGGTGTCGCCGGCCGGCCGGTGCCACGAGGTGCGCACCACCCGCCTGGCGACCGGAGTCCTGGTGACGCTGCGCGAGGCTGCGGCGCCGTACCGGCTCTCCCCACGCGAGGTCCAGGTGCTGACCCTGGTAGCCGCCGGCCTGGGCAACCCCGCGATCGGGCTCTCGCTCTCGCTCAGCCCGCGCACGGTCGCCACCCACGTCGAGCACATCCTCGCCAAGCTCGGCTGCGCCACCCGGGTGGCCGCGGCGAGCAAGGCGGTGGCCGAGGGGATCGTCCCGCTCGCGGCGCCCACCCCCTCGCTCGTCCGCATCTGACGCCCCGGTCCCTCAGGCGTCCAGCTCGACCGGTGTGCCGATCGTCCAGCCGCCGTCGACCAGCAGGTTGTCGCCGACGACGTGGTCGGCGAGCGGGCTGGCGAGGAAGAGCACGGCGTTGGCGACGTCCTGGGGGCTCGCCCAGCGACCGCGGGGCGTCTGCCCGGCGAGCGCGTCGTGGGTGGCCTGGTCGTAGAGCGCCGTCATGTGCGTGGTGACGAAGCCGGGCGCGACCGCGTTGACGTTGATCCCCCTGCTCGCGTAGTCGAGCGCGACCTGGCGCGTGAAGTTCACGATCGCGCCCTTGGTCGCGCAGTACGCCGCGAAGCCCGGGTTGCCGCGGAAGCCGCTGATCGAGCTGATGTTGACGATCTTGCCCGGCCGCTCGCGGGCGAGCAGGCCGCGCACCATCTCGCGGGTGCAGTGGAAGGTGCCGTCGACGTTGACGAGGAACTGGGTGCGCCAGGTCTCGTCGTCGGTCTCGTGCACGCTGCCCTCGCGCAGCACGCCCGCATTGTTGACGAGCACGTCCAGCCCGCCGAGGCGCTCGTCCAGGTCGGCGAAGACCGACGCCACGTGCGCGCTGGCGGTGACGTCGAGCTTCACGAACTCCGCCGAGCCGCCCTCGGCGACGATCAGAGCGGTGGTGGTCTCGCCACCCTCGCGCGCCTGCTCGGTCAGGTCGGCGACGACGACGTGCGCGCCGACCCGGGCGAGGGTGGTGGCGATGGCCCGGCCGATGCCGGAGGATCCGCCGGTGACGACGGCCACCTTGTCGGTGAGGTCGATCATGATCGGTCCCTTCTTCAGTGGTCGGTGTTCGGGAGGCTCACGCGGTGCCGCACCAGTCGAGCGCCAGCGAGGCGTACGTCCGGGTGGCCAGGTGGACCTCGTCGATGAGGCAGTACTCGTCGTCGGCGTGCGCGACCCGAAGGTCGCCCGGGCCGTAGCTGATCGCCGGGATGCCCGCCGCCGTGAGGAAGCTGCAGTCCTCGACGGCGCAGAAGCCGGCCACCGGAGGCGGACCCTGGTACGCCGTCTGGCCGGACACCCGCTCGTGGGCCGACGAAACGGCGGCGGTGATCGCGTGCGCCGCCTCGCCGGGGTCGTTGGCCGGCCAGTTGAGCTTCCACTCGACCACCGGCGGGTGCTCGCGCAGCCAGCCGTCGGTCTGCGCGATCGCGCGGATCTGCGCCTCGACCTCGGCCTTCACGGACGCCGGGTCGTCCTGGGGCGGGTACCAGATGCAGTACTCGATGGTCATGTACTCCGACAGGATGAACGGCACGAGCACGCCGTGCGGCCCGCCCTGGACGACACCCGGGTGGATCGTGAAGTGGCCCGGCGCGAAGAGCGGATGGGACTTGGTGAACGCCCACTCCTCCTCCAGGCGCTGCATCGCCTGGAAGACGAGCATCCCTTTGTCGATCGCGTTGACGCCGACCGCGCTGCCCCCGCCGCCCGCGCGGATGGTCTGGCCGCGCATCGACGAGTGCGTCGCCTTCCCCTGGACGGTGACGGAGAACCACAGCAGCCCGGGGGTCACCGGGATGACACCGAGGTTGGTCGGCCCGCTCGGCTCGGCGACCACGGCCGCGTCGGCGCGGTAGCCGTGCTCGACGGTCGAGGTGACGCCGCACTCGTGGTCCATCACCTCCTCGCCGACGACGGCCTCGACGATGAGATCGCCCTTCAGCGCGACCCCGGCCCGCTGCAGCGCCTTGACCGCGAACGCCTGGGCCACCAGGCCCGCCTTCATGTCGCTGGCGCCGCGGCCCCAGACCCGGTCGCCGTCGACCTTGCCGGAGAACGGGTCGCCCGAGGTCCACCGGTCCGGGTTGCCGGGCGGTACGACGTCCACGTGGCCGTTGAAGATGAGCGACCTGCCGCCGCCGGTGCCCTTGAGCGTGCCGACCGCGTTGTCGCGGCCCTTCTCGACGGCCCAGTACTCCACGTCGGCGCCGGCGTCCTCGTAGATCTCGCCCACGAGGCGGGACACGCGTCCCTCGAGGCCGACCACCTCGTCGTACACCTGGCCTGGGTACTTCGGGTTCACACTCGGGATCGAGATGACCTCCGAGAGCGTGGTGACGAGGTCGTCCTTGAGGGCGTCCACCGCCGCCAGCACGCGGTCGTGGGTCTCCTGCGATGTCATGACACAGCTCCGTTTCGGATCGGTGGGATCAGTGGGTGGGGGCGAGGGTCGGCTCGGGGCGCGACCGGCCGGCCTCGAAGAGCTCGTCGATGCGCCGGCGCTCCTCCTCCGGCTGCGGCAGCAGGTAGGCCAGCACGACGTACACGACGAGGTTGATGGCGAGGGCGACGACACCGCCGGTGAGGCTGCCGAGGCCGGGCATGTCGTCCGGGAACTGCCAGGTCAGCACCGCGGCGACGAGGAAGCCGGTGCACATCGACACCAGGGCCGCCGTCTTGCTGCCGCGCTTCCAGAACATGCCGAGGAACATCGGGACGGCGAGCTGGACGATGCCCTGGTAGGACATCTGCGCCAGCAGTTGGAGGCGTGGGTAGTCGAAGGCGATGTAGGCGACGACCGCCGACGCCAGCATGTAGACGACCATCGAGCCCTTGGCCACGACCTTGAGCTGGAAGTCGGTGCGTGGCGAGATGACGTGCACGATGTCGTTGGCGATCTGGGCGCCGCAGACCTGCACGCAGCCGTCGATCCAGCCCATGCTCGCGGCGAGCACGATGACCAGCGCCATGCCGAGCAGCCACTGGCCGCCGCGGTCGTAGAGCAGCGTGAACCAGCCGTCCTGCGGGGAGCCGGCGATGTCGGTCATCGACGCGGCGGCGAGCGCGACCAGCGTGAGCATCAGGTAGAAGCCGCCGGCGACGAGCATCGTCTGCAGCGTGCCCTTCTTGACGCTGCGGACGCCCCGGGCGGTGTAGATCCGCTGGTAGCTCGTCGGCCAGCACAGTGAGCCGATCACGCCGGTGACGACGAGCGAGAAGAGGTACCAGGGACCGTAGGAGCCGCCGTCGCCCGGGACGACGAGCAGCGCGTCCGGCACGTCCTTCAGCGCCGTGAAGCCGCCGGAGTCGGCGGGGCCGAACAGGATGCCGAGGCAGACCAGGGCGGCCAGCACGTACGCCACGATGCCCTGGACCAGGTCGGTGATCACCAGGCCGCGCATGCCCATCTGCACGGTCCAGATCTGGCGGACCGCGATCACCGCGACGCCGACGATCAGGCAGGTGGTCACCGACCACTGCCCGAAGCTGGCGAAGCGGAAGATCAGGCCCATCGCCTGCATGCCCAGGACGATCCACGGGAACAGGCACACGACGCCGATGGCGCTCGCGATCACCCGCACCGCCTGGGAGTCGAAGCGCAGGCCCAGCATGTCGGGCTGGGTCTTGAGGTCGTAGCGCTTGCCCCAGAGCCAGGCCCGCTCCGCCATCAGGTACATCGCGGTGACGCCCAGCAGCGAGTAGGCCAGGGCGTAGAAGCCGAGCACGCCGGCGCTGACGCTGAGACCGAAGAAGGCGGTGTACGTCGCGCCCGGCCACCACGAGTTGGTGTAGGACATCGCGATGTACCAGCTGGTGAACGAGCGGCCGCCGACGGCGTAGTCGGAGAACGACTTCGCGCTGCGGTTGGTGGCGTAGAGCACGAACACGATCAGGGCGAAGAACGCGGTCAGCATCCCGAGGGTGACGGCCATGGAGCCGGTCATGGAGGTCATCAGGCCGCCACCTCCTCGGGCTCCTCGCCCACCTCGCCGCGGATGTTCTCGAAGATCCACAGCAGCCACACGGCACCGGTGGCGAGCAGGGCGTCGAAGATCCAGTAGGCGACGCTGAACGGCACGCCGAGGATCGGGGTGTCGATGCCGCTGCCCGCCAGGTAGAGCGGCGGGAAGACGGCGAGCAGGATGCTGGCGCCGAAAAGCAGCCAGAAGATCGTCATCTTGGTGTGTGACGACATCGCGCGGATGGCGCTTCTCATGGGTCCTCCAGGGTTCGGTCTGACCGAGATGCCCCGAAACTATGTGCGCCCGGTCACGTCCGGTATCGGCTCATCTGCCCGAGCTCGGGGCCTGGGGGCGGCCGGGCATCCGTCAGCTGACGGATGCCCACGCCTGGGAAACCCGCCCATCCCTCGGACGGCGTGGTCCGACCGAAGCGGCACCCGGTGGAATGGACGACCTGGAATAGGTCAGGCCCTGACCCCGTTGGAGACGATCGTGACCGGACTCGTGCTGCTCCTGCTGGCCGTCGCCGTGGCGGCCGGCTTCGGTCTGTACCGGCGCCGCACCGACGGCAGCTTCGCCGTCGCGGCGCCGGCTGCCCCGACCACATGGACCGCCGTCGCGGGCGCCGTACCCGACGCGGCGCTGGGGGAGCGGGCCACCCTCGTGCAGTTCTCCAGCGCGTTCTGCGCGCCCTGCCGCACCACCCGCGTCGTCCTCGCCGACGTCGCCGGCCGGGCCGACGGTGTCACACATCTGGAGATCGACGCCGAGCAGCACCTCGACCTGGTCCGCGCGCTCGACATCCGTCGTACGCCGACCACGCTGGTGCTCGACCGCCGCGGGCACGAGGTCACCCGCGCGGCCGGCGCCCCGCGCCGCGAGCAGGTGCTCGCCGCGCTGCCCGCCCTCCAGGAGTCCTGATGGCCGCCGACCTACCGGGCATCGACCCCCGCGGCCCCCGCTTCACCGCCGCCGTGACCCTCGTGGTCTTCGCCGTCGCGCTGCTGCTCTCCGACGCGGCACCCGGTGCGGCCGCCGTGATCACCGGCGTGCAGGCCGTCCTCTTCGCGATCGGCGCCGGTCTCGGCGTCCACCGGACGCCGACGGGCGTGCTCTTCCGGCGGCTGGTCCGTCCCCGCCTCGCCCCGCCCGCCGAGCTCGAGGATCCCGCCCCGCCGCGCTTCGCCCAGGCGGTCGGCCTGGTGTTCGCCGTCGTCGCCACGATCGGCTTCGCCACCGACGTCGTCCTGCTGGGTCAGGTCGCGGCGGCTCTGGCCTTCGTGGCCGCCTTCCTCAACGCCGTCTTCGCGTTCTGCCTGGGCTGCGAGATGTACCTGCTCGGGCTGCGTCTCTCCCGTCGCGCCGCGGCCTGATCTGATCGTCGTACCGGACATTCCGGTTGTGATTCAGGCGATTTCGCGACCGTTCTGTCCGGTACGACGATGCGCGAGCCAGCGTTCGCGATCGGCCGGGCTGAGCGCGCGGCGCCGGGCCACGGTCGAGGTGTCGACCCACCAGTCCGGCTGCTCGATCGTCCACGCCCGCGGCCCGCTCCCGGCGCGCTGGTAGGCGCCGTCGAGGCGGTGCTGGAACCGGCGCTGCTCGCCGGCACCGCCCATCATCGTCACCACCTCGATGCCGAGGCGTCGGGTGAGCTCCGTCCGGTCGAGGTCCTGGCTCCGCCGGCGCCCGGCCTCGTGCACGCTGCCGTCGTACTCTCCCGCGACGCCCGCCTCCGGGTCGAGCAGGTCCGGAGTGAAGAGATGGTGGCCCGCCAGATCGAAGACCGGCTGGTTGCACAGCAGCGGCCGCTCGTGGCAGCGCTGCCAGAACCGCCGCATGACGACCTCCATCGGTGACCACACGTTCTCGTCCGCGATCTCGAGCGCGGATTCGAGGCGCTTCTTCCCGGGCCGGCTGACGAGGTGGGAGGTGTAGGCCCGCAGCTCCGCGACGCTGACCAGGTCGTCGTACGCCGCCAGCTCGATGGCGCGCAGCGCCCCGATCTCGTCGCGGGCCACGCGGGCCTCGTACGTCACCGATCGCACCGGAACGGTGATGGGCAGGCCATCGACCACGGTCACGTCACCGGGGAACAGCCAGTCCTCCGACACCCGCACCCCGGCGCGTCTGCGCTTGGCGTGACGGTCGCCGACCGCGACTGGGATGGGCAGCGGCGTACCGTCGGCCGCGAGCCCGTCGAACCACCGGGCACCCTGCCAGTGGAGCGCCGCCCAGCCCGTCGGGGCGCTCCCGTCGGGCAGTCCGGCGTCGGCGTCGACGATCCTCTGGGTGACCGTGTCGGGTGCTCCGGCCGGTCGGTAGCGAGCCGGGCCGACCCGGGCCCAGGCGGGTCCGCGGGCCTGACCGGGCGTCGGTCCGCTGAGACCTCGGGGATCGATCCGCGACGGTACGACGACACCCGGCCGGGTGAGGTGCAGGTCCATCCGACGAGGATCCGCCGAACGGCCGCCCCGTGCTCGGGCTCATCCACAGGCTCGTCGTACCGGACATTCCTGTCGTGAATTCGCCGAAATCACAACAGGAATGTCCGGTACGACGGTCAGGGGGAGTCGAGGAGGACGGTGAACGGGCCGTCGTTGACCGAGCTGACCGCCATGTCGGCGCCGAACACCCCGCGCGCGACCGGCGTCCCGGCGGCGGACAGCGCGGCGCACACCGCGTCGTACAACGGCTCGCTCACGGCGCCGGGGGCGGCCGCGATCCAGGTGGGACGCCGGCCCTTGCGCGCGTCGCCGTACAGCGTGAACTGGGAGACCATCAGCACGGGCGCGTCGGTCTCGCCGACCGACCGCTCGCCGTCGAGGATGCGCAGGTCGCGGATCTTGCGGGCCATCCACGCGACCTCGGTGTCGCCGTCGTCGTGGGTGACGCCGAGGTAGACGAGCAGTCCCGGCCTGTCGATCGCGCCGACCACGGTGCCGTCCACGACGACGGATGCCGACGACACCCGCTGCAGGACCGCCCGCACGTCAGTAGACCAGCGCCTGGACGCCCTCGCCGAGCGCCTCCTCGACGAACACCGGCGCCCCCGCGATCCGTACGCCGGGCAGCAGGTCGGCCTCGGTCAGCGAGCGCCGCGCCGCGCACTGCGCGCAGACCGTGACCCGCCCCGTGGCGAGGACGGTGTCGAGGAGGTCGGGCAGGGGAGTGGCCAGCGGCAGCTCGAGCTCGGCGGCCCGTCCGGGGACCGCCAGCCAGGAGGCCTCGCCGGTCAGCCAGAGCGACACCGTCACCCCGGAGACGGCCGCGGCGCCGGCCACGGTGAAGCCCTGGTTGCAGCGCTCGGGCTCGTCCGTGCCGCAGGTGACCTTCACGACCAGGGAGCGCGACATGTGCCGAGCCTACGCAGCGGCCGGCCCGCGACTAGACTTGGCCCTCGTGGCCTTCGAACTCCCCGACAACCTGCACCCCAACTGCGGTCCCATCGCGTGGCTGCTCGGCACCTGGCGGGGCAACGGCCACGGCGACTACCCGACGATCGACAAGTTCCAGTTCGGGCAGGAGCTGATCTTCACCCACGACGGCCGGCCGTTCTTCCACTACATGGCGCGCGCCTGGATCGTGGACGAGCAGGGCGAGAAGGTCCGCGACGCCGCGATCGAGACCGGCTTCATCCGCGGCGTCGGCGACGGGAAGTTCGAGATCCTGCTGACCCACAACACGGGCATTGCCGAGGTCTGGCACGGCGAGGCCGACAACGGCAAGTTCGAGTGGACCACCGACGCCGTCGCGCGCACCGAGACGGCCAAGGAGTACACCGCCGGCAAGCGCCTCTACGGCAACGTCGAGGGCGACCTGCTCTACGCCTTCGACATGGCCGCGATGGGCCAGGCCCTGCAGCCGCACCTGTGGGCGAGGCTCAAGCGTGCCTGACGACCACGATCACGATCCCGACTGGCGCGCGGCGCTGCGCGAGAAGGGCTACCGGCTGACGCCCCAGCGGGAGCTGATCCTCGGCGCGGTCGACGCGCTCGGCCACGCGACGCCCGACGAGGTGCTGGCCCACGTCCAGCAGACGGTGAGCACGGTCAACCCGTCCACCGTCTACCGCACGCTGGAGGTGCTCGAGGAGCTGGGCCTGATCCGCCATGCCCACCTCAGCGACCGCGCCGCGACGTACCACTCGACGCGCGGGCACGTGCACTTCCACCTGGTGTGCCGGGGCTGCGGCGACATCATCTCCGTCGACGCCGAGGAGGCCGCGCCGTTCGTCGCGATCCTCGCCGGCCGGGGGTTCACCCCCGACCTCGGCCACCTCACCGTCTTCGGGCGCTGCGCCCGGTGCGAAGGAGAGACCTCATGACGACCGTGCTGACCTACGGCACCTTCGACCTGTTCCACATCGGCCATCTGCGGCTGATCGAGCGTCTCGCCGACATGGGGGACCGGCTGATCGTGGGCGTCTCGACCGACGAGTTCAACGCCGGCAAGGGCAAGCGGTCCGTCGTGTCGTACGACGACCGGGCCGCCATCGTGTCCGCGATCAAGGGCGTCGACCTGGTCGTGCCCGAGCGGTCGTGGGAGCAGAAGCGCGCCGACATCGTCGAGCACGGCGTCGACCTGTTCGTGATGGGCGACGACTGGGCGGGGAAGTTCGACGACCTCGCCGACGTTTGCGAGGTGAGGTACCTGCCACGCACCTCGGGTGTGTCGAGCACCGAGATCAAGGAGATGCTCCGCACGCTCGACCCGGCACACATCGAGGAGATGCAGACAGCCCTCGGCACCCTGACCCGCCTCCTCGAGCACTACCGGGACCTGACATGAGCACCGACCTTCGCACCAGCCCCCTCCTCGACCTCCCCGGCGCCGTCGCCGGCGAGGGCATCGACGCCGGCGTGGCCGCCCACTACGGCAGCCTGTACGGCGAGCAGCGCGCCCTCGCGGCCGGCGAGGGGTTCGTCGACCTGTCGCACCGCGACGTGATCCGGGTCAGTGGCCCGGACCGGCTGAGCTGGCTGCACTCGATGACCACCCAGTCCTTCGAGGGCCTGGAGCCCGGGCGCTGGACCTCCGCGCTCCTGCTCGACGCGCAGGGCCGGGTCGAGCACGCCTTCTCCGGCGCCGACGACGGCGAGGCTTTCACGGCCCACACCGAGCCGGGCGCGGCGGCGGGACTGCTCGGCTTCCTCGACCGGATGCGCTTCATGCTCCGCGTCGAGGTCGCCGACGTGACCGACGAGCTGGCCGTGGCCTGGCGCCCGGCGGCCGGCGGCGGCAAGCACGACCTGGTGCCGCGTGAGCAGCTGGCGTCGTACGCCGAGGCGGCGGGTCCGGCCGCCGGGCTGTGGGCCTACGAGGCGCTGCGCATCGCCCGGGGCGAGCCGCGCCTCGGCTTCGACACCGACGAGCGGACGATTCCCAACGAGGTCGGCTGGCTGGCCCTCGCCACGGACCCGGGCGCGGACCCGGGCGCGGACCCCGCCTGGCTGCCCGCCGTCCACCTCGACAAGGGCTGCTATCGCGGCCAGGAGACGGTCGCCCGGGTGCACAACCTGGGCCGTCCACCGCGCCGGCTCACCCTGCTCCACCTCGACGGCTCCGAGAACCGGCTGCCCGCGCGCGGCGCCGAGGTGCTGCCCGAGGGCGGTGGCCGGGCGGTCGGCTTCGTCGGCTCGTCGGCGCGCCATCACGAGCTCGGCCCGATCGCCCTCGCGCTGGTCAAGCGCAACACCGACGTGGCCGCGCCGCTCGTCGTCGACGGCCTGCCGGCGGCCCAGGAGGTCGTGGTCGACCCCGAGATCGGCAAGCACTTCCGCCCCCAGCGCTGACCCGGCTCAGTCTGAATCCCAGATCACGCCGACCCGGCGCAGATTGAACTCTGAAACGCACCGACCCGGCACAGATTGAACTCAGCCAAGTTCAATCTGCGCCGGGTCGGCGTTGGCTCCGGTTCAATCTGCGCCGGGTCGGCGTTGATTCCGGTTCAATCTGCGACGGGTCGGCGTTGATTCCGGTTCAATCTGCGACGGGTCGGCGTTGATTCGGGTTCAATCTGCGACGGGTCAGCCGTTGATCATGCCGGCGCCGACGGTGACGCCGGTGGCCTCGTCGATCAGCACGAACGAGCCGGTGGTGCGGTTCTTCGAGTACGGGTCGCACAGCAGCGGCACGGTGGTGCGCAGGGTGACCCGGCCGATCTCGTTGACGCCGAGCTCGTTGGTGGCCTGGTCGCGGTGCAGGGTGTTGACGTCGAGGCGGTACTGGATGTCCTTGACCAGCGCGCGGCCCGTGCGGGTCGTGTGCTTGATCGCCAGCTTCTGCCGCGGCTGCAGCGGGGTGGTGGTCATCCAGCAGATCATCGCGTCGATGTCCTGGCTGGGCGAGGGGGCGTTCTTGACCCGGGCGATCATGTCGCCGCGGGACACGTCCACGTCGTCCTCGAGGTGGACGGTCACGCTCATCGGCGGGAACGCCTCGGTGATCTCCTGGTCGAAGAGGTCGATCTTGGCGATCTTCGACGTCATCCCCGAGGGCAAGACGACGACCTCGTCGCCCGGCTTGAGGATGCCGCCGGCGACCTGCCCGGCGTACCCGCGGTAGTCGTGGAACTCGTCCGACTTCGGGCGGATGACGTACTGGACCGGGAAGCGGGCGTCGATCAGGTCGCGGTCGGAGGCGACGTGCACGTGCTCAAGGTGGTGCATGAGCGTGGGACCGGAGTACCACGGCATGTTCTCGGAGCGGGTCACGACGTTGTCGCCCTGCAGCGCCGAGATCGGGATGACCTCGAGGTCGGGGACGTTCAGCTTGGTCGCGAACTGCGTGAACTCGGCGTAGATCTTCTCGTAGACGGTCTGGTCGAAGCCGACCAGGTCCATCTTGTTCACGGCCAGCACGAGGTGCGGGACGCGGAGCAGGGAGAGGATCACGGCGTGCCGGCGCGACTGCTCGGTGAGGCCCTGGCGGGCGTCGACGAGCACCAGGCCGAGGTCGGCGGTGGACGCGCCGGTGACCATGTTGCGCGTGTACTGCACGTGGCCGGGGGTGTCGGCGATGATGAACTTGCGGTTGGGCGTCGCGAAGTAGCGGTAGGCCACGTCGATGGTGATGCCCTGCTCGCGCTCGGAGCGCAGGCCGTCGGTCAGCAGCGCGAGGTCGGTGTAGTCGTACCCCTTCGCCTCGCTGGTGGCCTCGACCGCCTCGAGCTGGTCCTCGAAGATCGCCTTCGAGTCGAGCAGGAGCCGCCCGATGAGGGTCGACTTGCCGTCGTCGACCGATCCGGCGGTCGCGAAGCGGAGCAGGTCCATGCCATATCCCGTGTTGGTGCCGGCCATCAGAAGTAGCCCTCCTTCTTGCGGTCCTCCATGGCAGCCTCGGAGAACCGGTCGTCGCCGCGGGTCGCGCCGCGCTCGGTCTTGCGGGCGACCGCGACCTCGTCGATGATCTCGGCGATCGTGGACGCGGTGCTCTCGACGCAGCCGGTCAGCGTGATGTCGCCACAGGTGCGGAACCGAACGGTCCGCTCCTCGACGACCTCGCCGTCGCGCAGCGGGTTGAGCGGGGTCTCGCTCATCAGCATGCCGTCGCGCTCGAAGACGCGGCGCTGGTGCGAGTAGTAGATGCTCGGGATCTCGATGTCCTCGCGGCCGATGTAGTCCCAGACATCCAGCTCGGTCCAGTTGGAGATCGGGAAGATCCGCATGTGCTCGCCCTCGTGCAGGCGGCCGTTGTAGAGGCTCCACAGCTCGGGACGCTGGTTCTTCGGGTCCCACTGGCCGAACTCGTCGCGGTGGGAGTAGACGCGCTCCTTGGCGCGGGCCTTCTCCTCGTCGCGGCGGCCACCGCCGAAGGCGGCGGTGAAGCCGTGCTCCTCGATGGCGTTGAGCAGCGTGGGGATCTGCAGGCGGTTGCGGCTGATCTTCGCGGCGTCCGGGATGATCCCGTTCTTGATCGCGTCGTCGATGCTCGCCACCACGAGGTTCACGCCGAGCCGGGCGACCCAGCGGTCGCGGGTCTCCATGACCTCGGGGAAGTCCAGCCCGGTGTCGACCTGGAGGATCGAGAAGGGGATCTTCGCCGGGTAGAAGGCCTTCTCCGCCAGCCGCAGCATGACGATGGAGTCCTTGCCGCCGGAGAACATCAGGACCGGCTTCTCGAACTCGGCCGCGACCTCGCGGAAGATGTGGATCGACTCTGCCTCCAGCTGGTCCAGCTGGCTGAGGCGGTAGTCGCTGTGCGTCTGAGTCATGCCTGGGCGACCTGTCCTTTCGGTGGTTCCTCTGCCTTCAGGGCCCGCTCATCGTGCCATGGCGTGCCTGCCACGGCGGCATCCGAGGATGTTCGCTAGACAAATCGACGAGTTTGCCGCGGAGCAGCCGCCCCCGGTACGGCGAAAGCGCCTGCGCCGCGGTCGTGCCGTCACTACGATCCGCGCGTGGGGATCCGCGCGTGAGGCTGGTCATCGACGTGCTCGGCGCGCCCGCCGACTCCGGAGGCATGCGCCTGTACGCCGAGCAGCTGCTCCGCGCGTGGGGCCAGGTCGCGCCCGAGGACCAGCTCGTCGTCGTCGGCGCACCGTGGGTCGCCGAGGTCCTCGCCGGCCATCCCTCGGCGACGGTGCACGTCGTCCCCGAGGGCTTCGCGGCGCGGGCCTTCGGCCAGTGGGTGCGGGCCGGCCTGGTCGCGCGCCGGTGCCGAGCGGACGCGCTGCTGTCCGTGAGCCCGCTGGTGAGCCCGTTCGCGGGCGGACGTCCGGAGGTGTGCATCGCGCACGACTGGCGCCATGTCCGGCACCCGGCGGAGTTCCCGCGGCGGCAGCGGCTCTACCGACGACTCTGGGCGTGGTCGGCCACGCACGCGACGCGCTCCATCCAGATCTCCGCCAAGACCGACGCCGAGACCGCCCGGATCGCGCCGCGGGCGCGCCGGGTCACGGTGGAGAACGGCCAGGACCACCCTCGCAGCTGGCCGGTGGTGCTCCCGGAGGCCGACGCCGATCCGTTCGTGGTGACCTACGGGCACCATGCCAACAAGCGGCCCGAACTCGTCATCCGAGCGCTGCGGGTCGCTCACGCGCACCTCGGGTCCCGGCCCCGCCTGATCGTGCTCGGCGCGGCCGGGGGACTGCGTGACCGCCTGCGCCGGACCGCGGTCGCCCAGGGTCTGGGCGACGTGGTCGACTTCCCCGGGTACGTCGCGACGCCGGTCTACCAGCAGCTGGTCCAGCGCTCGCGGCTCGTTGTCCTGGCGTCGTCCGACGAGGGCTTCGGGCTGCCCGTCGCCGAGGCGCGCTACTTCGGGATCCCGGTCCTCTCCACCCACGACAGCGGGTTGTCCGCGATCCACGGCGACCGCGTCGACACCGCCGCCGCGACACCCGACGGCCTCGGCGCGGCGATGGCCGAGCTCCTCCGGGAGCCCGCGCGCCGGCGTCCACCGGCCACGGTCGCCAGCTGGGCCGACACGGTGCGCGGGATCCGGGCGGTGCTGGTCGAGGCCGCCGCGCAGCACGCGGCTGCCGCCCGGCGGGCCTGAGCCGCCTACGCTGCACGACGTGTCCGCCGACTTCGTCGCCCGCCTGGGCTCCCGGGCCCCGGCACCCGACGAGGTGCGCTCGGCATGGGAGCTGGGCGACTACCTGGCCCTGCTCGACCGGCCCGACGCGGCCGACGAGCTGAGCGCGATCATCCGCAGCGCCGGTCGGCTGCGGCGCCTCGACCCCGACCGGATGCAGGCCGTCCTCGCGGCCCTCGCGGACCCACCGGCCGCCGAGCTCAACAAGGCTCGTATCGCGGCGGCGGCCGGCCTGCCCGTCACCACGCTCTCGCCGTACGTCGACGTGCTGGTCCGGCTCGACGTCCTGCGCCTCCTGCCCGGTTGCCGGGCGGCCGTCGCGAAGCGCGCGATCGGCCGTCCCGCCGCGGTGTTCACCGACCCGTCCCTCGCCCGGCACCTGGCGGGCGCCACGAGTGCCGGGCTGGAGGATCTCGGCGGCCGTCGCCTGCTCACGGGCCTGCTGTACGGCGCGGTCGCGGCCGAGCTCCTGCGCCAGCGGGGGACCAGCCGGGTCGAGCACCGGGTGAGTCACCTGCGCGAGCGCAACGGCCTCGAGGTCGATCTCGTCATCGAGCTCCCCGACGACAGCCTGTTCGGCATCGAGGTGCGCACCGCCGCGAGCCTGCGACCGCACCAGTTCAGCGCGCTGCAGGCACTCGCCCGGCGCGCGGGTGGCCGGTTCCGCGGCGGGGTGGTGCTCAACACGGCCCCGCGCGGGCACCGGTACGGCGCCCGGCTCTGGAGCCTGCCGATCGCGACCATCTGGGACTAGCAGCCTGTCACTGGCCGCCTGCCCGTCACCGCCCGGTCACCCCGGCTCCCGGCCCCGTTCAGGACGCGGCCGCAGCCTCGACGGTATGAAGATCACCGTGGTGGGTGCCGGCTATGTCGGCCTGTCCAACGGCGTGCTGCTCGCGCAGCACAACGACGTGTGGATCCTCGACGTCGACGCCGCCCGGGTCGAGGCGGTCAACGCGCGGCGCTCGCCGATCGCCGATCCCGAGCTCGAGGAGCATCTGCTTCGCCCCGAGCTCACGCTGCGCGCGACCCGTGACGCGAAGGCCGCCTATGCCGACGCGGCGTATGTCGTCGTCGCGACCCCGACCAACTACGACCCCGAGACCGACCGCTTCGACACCTCGACCGTGGAGCGGGTGACGAGGGCGGCGCTCGCCGCCAACCCGGCGGCGACGGTCGTCGTCAAGTCGACGGTGCCGGTCGGCTACACGAACACCCTGCGCGCGGCCCATCCCGGCGCGTCGATCCTGTTCAGCCCGGAGTTCCTGCGCGAGGGACGGGCGCTGCACGACAACCTCTACCCGTCGCGGATCGTGGTCGGCTCGGACACCGAGCCCGGCCGGCTGTTCGCGAAGCTGCTGCTCCAGGGCGCGGTCGCCGACGACGTGCCGGTGCTGTTCACCGGCTCGACCGAGGCGGAGGCGATCAAGCTCTTCGCCAACACCTACCTGGCGCTGCGGGTTGCCTACTTCAACGAGCTCGACACCTACGCCGCCACCCACGGCCTCGAGACCCGCCAGATCATCGAGGGCGTCGGCCTCGACCCGCGCATCGGCGGCCACTACAACAATCCGTCCTTCGGGTACGGCGGCTACTGCCTGCCCAAGGACACCCGGCAGCTGCAGGCCAACTACCGCGACGTCCCGCAGAACCTGATCAGCGCCATCGTCGACGCCAACACGACCCGCAAGGACTTCATCGCCGACGACGTGCTGCGCCGTGACCCGAAGGTGGTCGGCATCTACCGCCTCACCATGAAGTCCGGGTCCGACAACTTCCGGGAGTCGGCCGTCCAGGGCGTGATGAAGCGGATCAAGGCCAAGGGCGTCAAGGTCGTGGTCTTCGAGCCCGAGCTGGACCAGAAGCGGTTCTTCAACTCGAAGGTGATCACCGACCTCGACGTCTTCAAGGCGAAGGCGGACGTGATCATCGCCAACCGGCGCACCGACGCCCTCGACGACGTGGCGGACAAGGTCTACACCCGCGACGTCTACGGCCGCGACTGACCCGGCCGATGCCCGGGCGGCGTGCCCGGCCGGTCGCCCGTCCCGGTGGCCCGAACGGACTACCCGGGCTTACCCCGTTCAGGGGACGGCTGGGGTAGGTCGGCACGGGTACCGTGGTCCGCAGGAGGAGGGGGAAGACCATGGAGATGCTGATCGGAGTCGCGGGCGCGATGTGGGTCGCGGCCGCCGCCGCGTTCACCTTCGGCGTCGGCCGCGCTGCTGGCGCCGACTCGCCGTTCCGGGTCGAGGAGACCCAGGAGTTCCGCCCCGTCGGCTGACGCCGACCTCAGGTACGCGCGCGCCGGCGCTCCCGGCTGCCGAAGGACTCGATCTCGGCGACCGTGGGCGCGCCGAACATCGGCAGGCCCAGCCGCTTGCGCAACAGGCCCCACACGAAGGGGACCAGCACCAGCATCGCGACGCCGATCGCGGCGACGAGCACCGCCTCGAGTGTCTCGTGACCCTCGCCGAAGGGGTGCAGCCCGGCCTTGAACAGCAGGGCCACGCCCGACATCGTCAGCACGATCACGATGCCCCGGCGGATGAACGACTGGGGTACGCGCGGGGCGAGCCGGGAGCCGAGCAGGGTGCCGGGCACCGAGCCGACGACCAGCGGGATCACCAGGTCCCACTCGAGGCCGTGGATGGCGATATTGGCCAGCGCCGCGCTGAGCACCAGCGGCACCGCCTGGACCAGGTCGGTGCCGACCAGGCGGACCGCGGAGAGGCCGGGATAGAGCATGAGCAGGGCGATCATGATGACCGAGCCGGAGCCGACGCTGGTCACCCCGACGAGCAGTCCGCCGAGCATGCCGACCAGCAGGGTCGGCACCGGCCGGATGCGGGGGTTGTCGTCGGGCAGCGCGCCGCCACGTCGTACCCGCTTCAGGTTGATGTAGAGCCGCAGGGCGTAGGTCGACGCCGCGAACAGCAGCGCGATGCCGATGCAGAGCTTGAGGGTGTCCTCGAGCTGGGCCGGATCGTCGGTCAGCGCCTTGACGAGATAGGGCCCGGCGAACGCCATGGGGACCGATCCGAGGATCAGCCAGCCCGCGAGCCGCAGGTTGGGTGAGCCCTCGCGTGCGTGCGTGATCGCGCCGCCGGTCTTGTAGACCGCCGCGGCGGTCAGGTCGGCGGTCACGATCGACGCGGTGTGGCCGACGCCGAGGAAGATCAGGGCGGGCGTCATCAGCGCGCCGCCGCCCATCCCGGTCAGGCCGACGACGACGCCGACGAGGAAGCCGGCGGTCGCGATGGAGAGCGCGGTCAGCGTGAGGACGTCCACTACTCCGCACCCGTCCGCGCGGGCACTGCCAGGCGGCGCAGCACCGCCTGGAGGAGCGCGTCGATCTGGTCGGCCGACACCTCGGCCGCGGCCTTGCCCCGCCGGTAGGGGTCGCGGATCTCGTGGTGGTCGGTCGTGCCCGCGCGGCGGTGGCCGACGGCGGTCACCAGCTCGGCGCCGTACAGGTGCGGCTCGACCCGGTCGACGGACTCCGCGAACTGGCCGAGCGTGAACGCCTTGCGGAACGCGCCCGGCACCTCCTCGAGCACGAACTGCCGGTGTGCCGCCTCGGCGGTGAGCACCAGGTCGGCCGCGGCGATCAGGTCGTCGGTGAGCGGGCGACTGGCGAAGCCGCTCACCAGGTCGTTGCCGACCCCGCGCTCGGTGAGCACCTCCGCCATCGTGCGGTCGACCGGGTGGGCGTTGAAGCCGTGGGTGCCGGCGCTGGCGAACTCGATCCCGCTGCCGGGGCCCGACAGTGACCGCGAGCGGAGCTCCATGTACGCCGATCGGCAGATGTTCGCGGTGCACACGAAGAGCACGCGCAGCGGCCGGGCCCCCGAGGTCGCGGTGCGGGCGCCGGCCGGACCGGGCTCCTGGCCCTCGCCGGCGGGCTGGGCCGAGCGCTGGGCGACCTGCTCCGGGTCGACCGGGGGGAGGTCCGCCGCGGGCGGGGCGCCCTGCGGTGGAGTGGGCGGATCCGCGGAGCCGGTCAGGTCGGCGTACCCGGCGGCACGCAGGGCGAGTACGACGTCCGCCAGGGCGTCCTCGATCGAGCGGCCGGTCGTGTCGACGCGGACGTCGGCGTCGGCCGGCTCCTCGTAGGGCGAGGAGATGCCGGTGAACTCGGGGATCTCGCCGCGCCGGGCCTTGGCGTAGAGGCCCTTGCGGTCGCGCCGCTCGCACTCCTCCAGCGGTGTCGCGACATGGACCAGGAAGAACGCGCCGCCGGCCTGCTCGACCATCGCCCGCACCTGCTGGCGGGTCTGGTCGAACGGGGCGATCGGACTGCAGACCGCCAGTCCGCCGTGCCGGGCGATCTCGGCGGCCACCCAGCCGATCCGGCGGATGTTGGTCTCCCGGTCCTCCTTGGAGAAGGTCAGGCCGGCTGAGAGGTTGCGGCGGACGACGTCGCCGTCGAGGCTGGTGAGGCTGCGGCCCCCTTGTTCGAGCAGCCGGTCCATCAGGGCCCGCGCGAGCGTGGACTTGCCGCTGCCGGACAGGCCCGTGAAGAAGAGGACCAGGCCCTGCTCGTCGCGGCGCGGGCGCTCGGTCGCCGCGATGTCGGCCAGGGACGGCAGCAGGTGGCCGCCGTAGGCCAGCTCGACGACGGGGTCGGTGTCGGCATAGGAGGTCAGCACGGAGATCCGCAGCGCGGGGTCCGCCAGCGAGCCGTGGTCGGCGAGCGGGACGGCCACGACGGCGGCGTCGATGGTCGCCGCCACCCGGCGGGCCGCGCGGAGCAGGCCGACCGGGCTGACCGCGGGGGTCCCGGAGCCGACGAGGGCGACCAGGACGACGGGGCCGAGCCCGCGCAGCTGTTCGACCTGGACGTCGGTCATCAGCTCGGTGACGGGGACGAACGTGCGGCCGGCGTACCTCTCGCGCACCGCGGCCGGCGAGAGGTAGAGGCGGCGGAACGGCCCGAACTGCGCGTGTGTCAGCGGCGTCACGGCCAGCCCGCGCAGCACGCTGGAGACCCGGGCGAGGGGCAGGCCCTCCGGGTCGACCAGCTCGATCTCGTTGCCCTCGTCGAGGTGCAGGGCGAGCTCGTCGGGCAGGGAGAGGGTGAGGGGGCTGCCCGGCTCGTTGAACCCGCGGATCGGGGCGGCCGCCCCGGAGGTCAGCAGCTCCAGGTCGTCGAGCTCGCGCTGCGTCGGACAGTGCTGGGGCAGGGGCGGGCGTGGCACACGGGTGATCGTACAGAGTCGAGTGAGTTGATCCGCTTTGAACAGTGACAGCGGACGCCTGTCGTCGTGTGCGCTTGTGAACGAGTTCACGTTCTGCCTGCTTGCACATTGCTAACTATTGCTAGCACCATGGTGCCCATGGCCAAGGGCAAGGTTGTCAAGACCGTCGGTTCGCTCGGCGACTACCTCAAGGAGCAGCGGGTGTCCGCCCGTCTCTCCCTGCGGCAGCTCGCCGATCAGGCGGGGGTCTCCAATCCCTACCTCAGCCAGATCGAGCGCGGCCTCCGCAAGCCGTCGGCCGAGGTGCTGCAGCAGATCGCCAAGGCACTGCGGATCTCCGCGGAGCAGCTCTACATCAGGGCGGGGATCCTCAGCCCCGATGACGGCGTGGGGGGATCGGTCGAGCTCGCCATCGTGAGCGACACCGGGCTCACCGAGCGACAGAAGCAGTCGCTCCTCGATGTCTACGCATCGTTCCTCGCGCTCAACGCGGCCGACCCGGAGAGCTCCGCGCCGGCCGCCGCCCAGGAAGACGCGCCAACCAACACCGAGACGGAATCCGACTCCGTCGTCAACGAAGGGTGAACCTCACCATGCCGAAGCTCGAGCTCCCCAAGATCGAGATCCCGACCCTCGACCTGCCCAAGGTCGACATTCCCCGGGTCGACCTCCCCGAGATCCCCGCCGCCGCCGCGAAGCCGCTCTACGCCGGTGTCGGCGCGACCGACCTCGCCGTCGAGAAGGTCCGCGGCTACGTCGCCGACGTGCAGGCCAAGGTGAACTCCTATGTCACCGACGTCCAGAAGGACGTCGTCGCCCGCGTCGCCGGCGTGCAGAGCACCGTGACGGGCAGCGTCAAGGGCTTCGAGCTGCCCGAGCGCAAGCGCCTGCAGACCAGGGCCGTCGCCTCCATCTCCGAGCGCCGCACCCAGGCCGAGGCCCGCCTCGCCGGCATCCAGGCCGACGCGAAGGCCTTCCCGGCCAAGGTGCAGAGCTCGGTCAAGGGCGCGTACGACGAGAACGTCGCCACCGCCACCGCGCTCTACGCCGACCTCGCCAAGCGCGGCGAGGGTGTCGTGGTGAAGCTGCGCACCGGCGAGGCCCCGCAGGCCCCGGTCGCCAGCACGCCCGCCGCTCCGGCCCCCGCCGCTCCGGTCGCGAAGGCCCCCTCCGCGCCGAAGACCCCGGCCAAGAAGGCCGCCGCGAAGAAGGCGCCGGCCAAGAAGGCCACCGCCAAGAAGGCCCCGGCCAAGAAGGCCGCCGCCGACAGCTGAGTCCGGCGCTCCCACCCGTTCGGCCCCGAGGCGTCCGCCTCGGGGCCGAACTGCGTCCCGTCCTCCACCGCGGGCCAACTACGATCGCTCCATGAGTGGTGGGTTCGTGTGGGCGTTGGGCGACGTCGAGGGCTGGATCAACGTCGGCATCGCCTTCGCGCTGCTCGTGATCAAGATCTTCGCGTTCGTCAGCTCGCTGCTCTACTCCGGTGAGTCGTACGTCGCCGCCGACAAGCTCACCAAGCCGACCTGGACCGCGATCCTCGGCGTGGGCGTGCTGATCCAGGTGGTGCCGATCAACCTGTCGATCATCAACCTGGCGCTGCTGGTCGCTGCGCTCGTCTACCTCGCCGACGTGCGCCCGGCCCTCGCCGGCCTGCGCCGTCGCTGATCGACCCGGGTC
This sequence comes from Nocardioides sp. LHD-245, assembly GCF_030929495.1. GTDB lineage: Bacteria > Actinomycetota > Actinomycetes > Propionibacteriales > Nocardioidaceae > Nocardioides. The sequence goes on from NZ_JAVFWN010000003.1 coordinate 473,467, forward strand.
GGCGGGACGTAGGGTCGTTGCATGAAGGTTCTCGTGACGGGCGGCGCCGGCTATCTCGGATCGATCACGGCCAAGGCGCTGGAGCAGGCCGGGCACACGCCGGTCATCCTCGACTCGCTGCTGAGCGGGCCCCGGGCCTACGTCGGCGACCGGATCTTCTACGAGGGTGACATCGCCGACCGGGCGCTGCTGGCCCGCATCGTGGCCGAGCACCCCGACCTCGACGTCACCGTGCACATGGCCGCGCGGATCGTCGTACCTGAGTCGGTGGAGCAGCCCTACGGCTACTACCGCGACAACGTCGCCAAGTCCCTGGAGATGTTCGACGCCCTGACCGGGCTGGGCAGGCCCCGGATCCTGTTCTCCTCGACGGCGTCGCTCTACGCGCTCACGCCGGCGTTCGAGGTGACCGAGGAGGACCCGGTCGACCCGACGTCGCCCTACGCCCGCACCAAGCGGATGATGGAGCAGGTCCTCGAGGACCTGGCCCGCGCCACCGACCTGCGGGCGATCATCCTGCGCTACTTCAACCCCATCGGCGCCGACCCCGAGCTCACCACCGGCTACCACCTGCGCGACGCGACCCACGTCGTCCCGCTGATGGCGCAGACCGCCCTCGGCTTCCGGGAGAGCTTCACGCTGACCGGGACCGACCACCCGACCCGCGACGGCACGGGCATCCGTGACTACATCCACGTGTGGGACCTGGCTCGCGCGCACGTGCGCGCGGTCGAGGAGTTCGACGGCGTGCTGGAGAAGGTCGGCGCGCCGGCCACCTACATCAACCTCGGTGCCGGCGACGGGGTCACCGTCCGGGAGCTGCTGGCGGCGGTCGAGCGGGTGGTCGGCAAGCCGATCCCCGTCGTCGAGGCGCCGGCCCGGCCGGGGGACGCGGCGGGCGCCTTCGCCAACGCCGACAAGGCTCTCGAGCTGCTGGGCTGGCGGACCGAGCTGTCGCTCGACGAGGCGATCGCGTCCGCCCTCGCGTGGGGGGAGCGGCGGAAGGACGTGCTGGGGTACGCGTGACCAGGCTCCGCGCCCACCCGACCCGCCTGCTGACCCGCCTGCTGACCCGCCTGCTCGCCGGGCTGCTGGCCGTGGCGATCCTGGCCGCGGGCTGCTCGGACGCCGACACCCCCGGAGCGGGTACGCCGAGCGGCGGCTCGCCCGACCCGGCGCCGGGCTCGTCGCCGGCCGCTCCGGGTCCCTCGACCGTGACCCTGCCGCCGCGCCCGCCGAAGCCGCCGAAGCCGCTGGCGGGCCGGGTCGTCGTACTCGACCCCGGCCACCAGCTCGGGAACGCCCGGTTCCCCGCCGAGATCAACCGCCGGGTCGACGCGGGCGGGTTCACCAAGGCGTGCAACACGACCGGCACGTCGAGCGACGACGGCTACCCGGAGGCCACCTTCGTCTGGGAGGTGGCTGTCGAGCTCCGCAAGCGGCTGCGGCGACTCGGGGCCCGCGTGGTGCTGACCCGCGACGACAACACCGCGGACGCCTGGGGGCCGTGCATCGACGAGCGGGGCCGGATCGGGAATCCCGGCGAGCCCGGCCCGACCGCCGACGTCCGGGTGAGCATCCACGCCGACGGCAACCGGTCGTCGTCGGCCCACGGCTTCCACGTCATCCGGCCCGGCCGGCGCGACGGCTGGACCGACGACGTGCTCGCGCCCTCGGAGCGCCTCGCGCTCGCCCTGCGCGACGCCCTGGTCACCGCGGGGTTCGCGCCGTCGACGTACCTCGGCGAGGACGGCATCGACGTCCGCACGGATCTCGGGACCCTCAACCACTCCGACGTCCCCGTCGTGATGGCCGAGCTCGGCAACATGCGCGACGCCGGGGACGCGGCCGCCATGGAGGGCGCCGCGGGCCGGCAGCGCTACGCGCGGGCGCTGTCGACCGCGATCCGCGCGTTCCTGACCGGCTGAGCCGGCCCACGCGTCAGTCCCGGGAGTGCTTGCCCAGGGGCGGCATCGACATCGGCGCGGCCGGCATCCGGGCCGGGCCGGGGGCGGGGTCGGCGGCCGGCTTCTTCGGGCGGCGCGTGTGACGCTCGATGTGCGGACATCCGCGCGGCCCGTGTTTGAGCACGCATCGCACCTTGCGTCGGAAACGGCGGAACGACATGACCAACTCCAGGGGGGAGGGAGCACCCACAATTCCCGAGACCCCTTGACGGTAACACCGTGTACGGGGGTTGGGGAGCCGAACGGCGCAGTGAATGCGAGGGGTAGGTTGACCGGCATGGGGATCCGGGCGGGCCACTGGGACGACTGGGCCCTCGAGGGGCTGCTGGGGCGGAAGGCCGCCGGTGGTCAGCGGGTCAGCCTCGTCGTGCCCGCCCGCAACGAGGCCGCGACCGTCGGCGCGGTCGTGGCTCGGGTCCGCGAGGCGCTGATGGACACGGTCTCGCTCGTCGACGAGATCGTGGTGATCGACAGCGACTCCGTCGACGACACCTACGCCGTCGCCGAGTCGGCCGGGGCCCGGGTGCACCGCTCCGCCGAGATCCGTCCCGACCTCGGTACCCATCCGGGCAAGGGCGAGGCGATGTGGAAGTCGCTGTTCGTCACGACCGGAGACCTGGTCGTGTTCATGGACGCCGACCTCCACGACTGGGACACCCACTTCGTTCCCGGGCTGCTGGGACCGCTGCTGCACCACCCCGAGGTCCAGCTGGTCAAGGGCTTCTACGACCGGCCCGGCGCCGACGGCCCGCTCGAGGGCGGCCGGGTCACCGAGCTCGTCGCCCGGCCCCTGATCGCGCTGCTCTTCCCCGAGCTGGGCGGGCTGGTCCAGCCGCTCGCGGGGGAGTGGGCGGTGCGACGTCGGTGGTTCGCGGGTCTCTCGGTCCCGACCGGGTACGCCGTCGAGCTGGCCGCGCTCGTCGACACCGTGCGGGCCGCCGGTCCCGGGGCGATCGCCCAGGTCGACCTCGGGGTGCGCGCCCATCGGCACCAGGCGCTGCGCGACCTCGGCGGCATGGCCACCCAGATCCTCGCGGCGGCGCTGGCGCGGGCCGGTGTCGCGGTTCAACGACCGGATTCGTCGTCCGGAGCGGCCGATGACGACAGTTCCGGTCGTTGCGTGGCGACCCAGGCGGTGCTGCGGCAGTACCTGCGCGGGCTCGAGCCGGTGGAGCGCGTCGTACCGACCCTCGAGCGACCGGCGGCGGAGGACTACCTGTGATGAGGCTCGGACGGCATGGCTTCGGCGACGACGAGGCGCTGATGATGGCGATCGTCAACCGGACCCCGGACTCGTTCTTCGACAAGGGCGCGACCTGGGCCGAGGACGCCGCGTTCGAGCGGGTCGCGGAGGTGGTGGCGCAGGGCGCCGAGATCGTCGACATCGGCGGCATCAAGGCCGCGCCGGGAGCCGAGATCTCGGCCGCGGAGGAGAAGGACCGGGTCGTCGACTTCGTGGCCCGCGTGCGCGCGACCTATCCCGGACTGGTGATCTCGGTCGACACCTGGCGGGCCGAGGTCGGCGCCGCGGTCTGCGCGGCCGGCGCCGACGTCCTCAACGACGCGTGGGGCGGCGCGGATCCCGAGCTGGTCGACGTCGCCGCGGAGTACGGCGCCGCGATCATCTGCACCCACACCGGCGGTGTGACGCCGCGGACCCGCCCCTACCGGATCGAGTACGACCGGCCGGGCGGGGTGGTCGCCGCCGCGATCGCCGACACCGTCGCCTACGCCGAGCGGGCCCTCGACGCGGGTGTCGCCCGGGAGTCGATCGTGATCGACCCGGCCCACGACTTCGGCAAGAACACCTTCCACTCGCTGGAGGTGACCCGGCGGCTGGGGGAGATGGTCGAGACCGGCTGGCCGGTGCTGGTCTCGCTGTCCAACAAGGACTTCGTCGGCGAGACGCTCGGCCTCGACGTGGGGGAGCGGCTGATCGGGACGCTCGCCGCCACCTCCGTGTGTGCCCTCGCGGGCGCCCGGATCTACCGCGTCCACCAGGTCGTCGAGACCCGGCAGACCGTCGACATGGTGTGGTCGATCGCCGGGCGCCGGGCGCCGCTGCGCGCGATCCGGGGCATCCAGTGACCACGCCTCCTGTCGCGCTGGTGCCCGGCGTCCCGGCCCTGCTGCCGGCGTACGCCTCGCTGGAGGACCCGGTCGCCCCGCTGCGGGCCGCGTGTCTCGCCGCCGTCGGCGGGCTGGGGCCGCGGGTGCGGGTGCGTTCCTCGGGGCCGTCGGGGGCCCGTGTCGCCGCCGCCCTGGTCGAGGCCGTGGGCGCCGTCGTCGTCGAGGACGGCGCGACCGGCGTCCTCGTCGTCGGCAACGGCTCCGCCAAGCGCACCGAGAAGGCGCCCGGCGACTTCGATCCCCGCGCCGAGGAGTTCGACGCGGGGCTGCGCTCGTCGTTCGCCGGCGTCGACGCGGCGCTCGCCGCGGAGCTGTGGGCCGACACCGCCTGCCTGGGCGAGCTGCCGCCGCTGGCCGACGCCGAGGTGACGTACGACGACGCGCCGTTCGGCGTGCAGTACTGGGTCGCGCGCTGGCAGTGACCCGCCACACTGTCGGCATGGACGTACGGAACCGCCCGGGCTGGCAGGTGGCCGCGATCGGTGCCGCCGGCTTCGTCGTGCTGCTGTGGGGGATCGAGCTCGTCGACGTCGCGGCCTCGCACCGCCTCGACGGCTGGGGGATCCGGCCGCGGTCGGGCGAGGGCCTGCTGGGCATCCTCGCCGCGCCGCTGCTGCACGGCGGTTGGGGACACCTGGTCGCCAACACGGTGCCGGCGCTGGTGCTCGGCTTCCTCACGCTCGCGACCGGTCTCGCCCGCGGCCTGGCCGCGACCGCGATCATCTGGCTCGTGGGCGGACTCGCGGTCTGGCTGGTCGCCGGCGGCAACTCGGTGCACCTCGGCGCGTCCGGGCTGATCTTCGGCTGGCTCACCTACCTCGTCGTGCAGGGCTTCGTCGACCGCAAGCCGGGGGAGATCGCGATCGGCCTGGGGGTGCTGGTGATCTACGGCGGCGTGCTCTGGGGCGTGCTGCCCGGCCAGGCCGGGGTGTCCTGGCAGGGGCACCTGTTCGGGGCGATCGCCGGCGTGGTCGCGGCGCTCGCCGTGAGTGAGCGGCGTCGAGTGGCGACCGCGTGAAGGCGCTGCGCTGGCCCTGGCTGTGGGCCGGGGCCTGGGCCGGCCTGCTCGTGGTGGTCGTGGTGCTCTCGCTGGCGCCGCCGCCCCCGTCGCCCGACGTGCCGCAGAGCGACAAGTGGCAGCACCTGCTGGTCTACGCGAGCCTCGCCGCGGTCGCCGTCCAGGTGTTCCGTCCCGGCCGGCCGCTGCTGCTCGCCGCGGTCGTCGTCGTGGCGCTGGGGGCGAGCCTCGAGCTCGCGCAGGGGATGCTCACCGACGACCGGATGATGGACCCGCGCGACGCCCTCGCCAACACGGTCGGCGTCGGGCTGGGGCTCCTCACCAGTCGGACGCGGGCGCGGGACCTGCTGCTGCGCGCCCTGGGAGATCCCGCGGCCAGGTGACGCCTGCTGCGCGCCGCGATACACCGCCGCTGGCGGCGTTGGCGTCGCTCGAGGGGCGGCCCAGCACGTCTTCGCTCCGCCGCCTTGCCGTCACCCGTGTCTCACGACGCTCGCGACGGCATCACCTGACCGCGGAATCTCCTACCCTCTCGGACGTGAGTGCTGACGACCTGCTGATCGAACGTGACCGGCTCGGCCCCGGCGTCCTCGAGGTGACCTTCAACCGCCCGGAGCGCCGCAACGCCTTCACCACCGACATGTACACCGAGCTCCGCGCCCTCTGGGAGCGGACCGCGGAGGACCGCTCGGTGCGGGTCGTCGTGCTGCGTGGCGCGGGCGGCAAGGCCTTCGCCGCCGGCAACGAGATCAGCGACTTCGTCGAGGCCGACGCCGTCGACTACGAGAACTGGATCCGCGAGATGTTCGACCGCCTCTGGGCGCTCCCGCAGGTCACCATCGCCGCCGTCGACGGCGTCTGCGTGGGCGGCGGCCTCGCCGTCGCCACCCACTGCGACCTGCGCGTCGCGACCGAGTCCTCCCGGTTCGGCTACCCGATCGCCCGCACCCTCGGCAACGCCCTCTCCGGCACCGTCCTCTTCCGCTGCCAGGCGATCTTCGGGGAGTCGCTGACCCGCGAGATGCTGCTGGCCTCGCGCCTGGTCACCGCGGACCGCGGGTACGCCGTCGGGGCGCTGGCGGCCGTCGTACCAGATGCCGCGGCGCTCGATGCCGAGGTCGCCGACCTCGCGGCGGGGATCGGCCAGGCCTCCCGGGCCACGATCGAGACCACCAAGCACCAGCTGCTCACCCGGGCGCGCCCGGCCGAGGCCTCGATCGAGGGCGAGGAGGCGCTGCTGCGCGAGGTCTACGGCGGACCGGACTTCACCGAGGGCGTCCGCGCGTTCCTCGCGAAGGAGAAGCCCGTCTTCCGGGGGTGACGCCGGGCGTGGCGGCGGCGCGCTGTTACAGCTCCCGCAGACCGGTCGCCAGTGCGGCGATCTGTTCCAACGGCGGGTCGTAGCCGGGGAAGTAGCAGCACACCCGCTCGACGCCGGGGACGTCGCCGAAGCGCCGCCGGATCTCGGCCGCGCACTCCTCGGGCGTGCCGGCCACGGCGATGGTGTCGAGCACGGTGTCGTCGACGAGGGCGACCATCGCGGCGACGTCGCCGAGCTTCGAGAGCCGGTTGAGCTCGGGCTGCAGGTCGGCCCAGCCCTCGACCTCGAGCACCGGACGGTACGCCGGCGTCGAGCCGTAGAACGCCAGCAGCGCGCGGACGCCGGCCCGTGCGGCGCTCACCTCGGCATCGGTGCGGCCCATCGCGACGATGGCCTGCGGATGGATCGCGAAGTCGGCCACCGGGCGCCCAGCGCGGGCCAGCCCCTCGGCGACGGCCGGGAGGGTCCGCTCGCGCAGATGCCGGTGGCTGTGGAAGGGCATGACCAGGAGCCCGTCGGCCACCTCGGCGGCGGTGCGGGTCATCACCGGCCCCAGGGCGCCGAGGAGCACCGGTGGCGGCCCGTACGGGTTCGGCCCCGGGACGAAGGTCGGCGGCATCAGGGTGTGGGTCGTGTGCTCGCCGCGGAAGTCCAGCCGCTCACCGGACTGCCAGGAGTGCAGGATCGCCTTGACCGCACCGACGATCTCGCGCATCCGGGCCGCGGGCGGCGACCACCGGGCGCCGTACCTCTTCTCGATGTGGGGGCGGATCTGCGAGCCCAGGCCGAGCCGGAACCGGCCGCCGGACATCAGCTGCAGGTCCCAGGCCGTGTGGGCCAGGTGCATCGGCGAGCGGGGCATCGCGATCGCGACATTGGTCATCAGGTCGGCATTGACCCGCCCGGCCACCGCCGCGAGTGGCAGGAAGACGTCGTGCGGGCCTTCGAAGGTGAACAGCCCGGCGGCCCCGGTCTCGGCCAGCTCCCGGGCGCGGATCAGGGACCGATCGGGGCGGGCGTCCAGTTGCAGGTCGAGGAGCACCCGCCCATCCAAGCGGACCGGCCGCCGCCGCGCAGGCGGTACGGCGGTAGCTCAGTCTGCGACCGGCAGCCCGACGACCAGCGGGGCGTCCTCCGCCAGCGGCCCGGACGCGCCCGCGCCGCCGGGCGAGCCCACCGCCGCGAAGGCCTCGGCGTTGGCCGCCAGGAACGGGCTCCACGCGTCGGGCAGGTCGTCCTCGTAGAAGATCGCCTCGGCCGGGCAGACAGGCTCACAGGCGCCGCAGTCGACGCACTCGTCGGGCTGCACGTAGAGCATCCGCGGACCTTCGTAGATGCAGTCGACCGGGCACTCGTCGACGCAGGCGCGGTCTTTGACATCGACGCAGGGCTGGGCGATCACATAGGTCATGCGGGCGCCCCCTTGTCGGTGGGGGACAGGGCGGGGTCGCCGGCGGTGGGCGGGACCGTCCAGGTGTCGCCGCCGTCGAGCAGCGCCTGGAGGTCGCCTCCGTCCGGGAGCGCGCGGGCGGCGCTCACCTGAGCGCGGGCCTGGTGGTCGTAGGTCGGGCGGTCGACCTGGCGGAAGATGCCGATCGGGACGGGGGAGTCGGGGTCGCCGTCGAGCCGGGAGAGCGCGAACTGTCGGGTGGGGTTGGCCTCGGTGGGGTCGTGGGTCCAGGTGCGTCCGTCGGCGCTGACCTCGAGTCCGGGCTCGAGGCGCAGCAGGTGGTCGGCGGCGTTCGGTCCCTTGATGGCGTCGAAGGCGCCGTCGTTGAAGATGGGGCAGTTCTGGTAGATCTCGACCAGGGACGTGCCGCGGTGGGCGGCTGCGGCGGCGAGGACGGCGGTGAGGTGTTTGCGGTC
>NZ_JAVFWN010000004.1 GCF_030929495.1 Nocardioides sp. LHD-245
AAGGGTCCATGGCCAAGCTCTACGACACCAGCGATACTGACCCCGTCGCCGCCATCGAGAGCAGCGACGTGTAGGCACCGAGGATCACCTCAAAGCCCACCACCCCGCGGGGCTCTGTCCCCGCTCCTCATTGCCCGCGCGGCCACCTTGAACATCCAGCGTGGGTGGGTCCTCAGTCACGACTCGGCGTGCCACCTTCTCGGGCTGCCGGTTCTGGCCCTGACGGATCCGCTCGTCCACATCACGCGGCCAGGGTGGACCAACGCCTGGACCAGGGACGGGGTGGGGCGCCACCTTGCGCGCTTCGGCGCCGCCCAGGTCATCGAGAAGGACGGGCTGCGTGCGCTGAACCACGCGCGCACCGGCGTCGGCATGGCGCGTACGCACGGCGTGCGCAGTGGCCTGGTCGTGTGCGACGCCGTGCTGCGTACCGGGGGGAGGCGCGCCGATCTCGAGGCGGCCGCCGCGATCATGGAGAACTGGCCTGGGCGCACCCATGTCGCGACCTGCATCGAACTGGCTGATCCTGGAGCAGAGACGGCGTTGGAGAGCGTCACCCGCGAGCTCGTCATTGAGGCGGTCGGACGACGACCGGAGACCCAGTTCCCGGTCCGGACCGATCGAGGGATCGTGTGGTGCGACATGGTGGTCGGCAACCACGCCGTGGAGGCGGACGGGCGGGTCAAGCTGCGCCATCGCGACCGCGGCGGGGTGGCCGATGATGTCGAGAATGCGGCGTGGGAGGCAAAACTCCGCGAGCGCGCGATCCGGGACCGAGGTCTGGTGGTCTCACCGGTGGTGTGGGCGGATCACTGGAACGAGCGCCGGGTGGCGACGGTTGAACGAGTGCGGCGTGCGCAAGCCGAGGCCGACCGCGTCTATGGTCGGGAGACGAACCCGGAACTGCTGCGGGAGGCTGAGGAGATTCGCCGGGTCCACGGGGATCGCAAGACTGCCTGACGGGGGGCCTGCTGAGACGTCCTCGGGCTCGCTGGGTTGTAACTATCTGTCGTTGCCACTACCTGACCCGTAGACCGGTACGCCAGTGACACGAACAGGTAGTTACAGCGGGCTGGCCCCTCAGCGAGCCGCCGGCCAGCCGGCGGTCAGGTCGGTGGCGAGGTGCGGGGTGATGGTCTTGTGCCGGAACCGAGCGACGCCGTCGGAGACCGCGACGAGGTCGAGGTAGGTGCCCCAGCCGAGGCCGCTCGCGTCGGGCTCGCGCGCCGTGAACACGAAGTACGACGCGACCTCGACCAGGCCGGGGCCCTGGGGCCGGGTCCGCACGTTCATGATGAAGTGCCGCTTCTCGGACGCCCCGGCCAACCGGTCGCGGTAGAAGCCCGCGACCTCGGTGTGGCCGGTGAAGTCCCCCGCGGGAACGCTGAGCACGCCGTCGTCGGTGAACAGGGCGGCCACCGCCTCCGGCGTCGGGTCGTCCAGCACCTCCGCGTAGGCGTGCAGCAGGTTGCGGGCGAGCTCGGCCTCCTCGAGCCGGGCCACCCGGTCGGCCAGTGCGGCGAGTGCGGCGAGATCCGTCGTGGTCATGCGGTCACCTTCTTCCGGTCCCAGGGTGCCAGGGCGACCAGCTCCGCGAGCGGTACGCCGTCCGCGACCGCCGTCCGGCAGCGCATCAGTCCCGCCGGGATCCCCGCGCCGGAGACCGCGCGGACCCGGCCGTCCGCGACGTGTGCGGCGAGGAAGACGCCGTCGTCGAGGGAGCCGGTGAGCAGGACGACCTCGTCGCCGGCGCGGGGCAGGCCGAGGCACTGGAGCTTGGTGTCGTACTGGTCGCTCCACATGTAGGGGAGCTCGGTGTGCGCCTTCGGGTCCTCGTCGCGCAGGGCGGCGAGGACGTTGCCGGCGACGGTGGCGGCGAGGTCGCCGGCGGCGGTCCAGTGCTCGATCCGGAGCCGGTCGGTGCCGCGTGGGTCGGCCACCGAGGCGAGGTCGCCCACCGCCCAGATGCCGGGGTGGGAGGCGGCGCCGTGCGCGTCGACGGCCACGCCGTCGTCGAGCGCGAGGCCCGAGCCGGCGAGCCAGCCGGTGTCGGGAGCGCCGCCGACGGCGGCGACGACGAGGTCGGTGGCCCAGTGGCTGCCGTCGTCGAGGCGCACGCCGCGGACGTGGCCGTCGGCGGTCGTGAGCTCGGCGACCGCGCGTCCGAGGTGGAGGCCGACGCCGTGGCTGCGGTGCAGGCCGGCGACGACGGCGCCGACCTCCTCGCCGACCACGCGGCACAGCGGCTGGGGGAGCGGGTCGACGAGGTCGACGGCGAGCCCGCGGCCGCGCAGGCCCGCGGCGATCTCGCTGCCGAGCACGCCGGCGCCGACGACGGTGGCGTGCGTGGCGCCGCCGGCGGCGCGCCGGATCGCGAGGCAGTCGTCGAAGGTGCGCAGTGTGTGGACGCCGGCGAGTCCGGTCCAGGCCGGGACGGTGCGGGCGACCAGGCCGGTCGCGAGGACGACGTGGTCGGCGGCCAGGGTGGCGCCGTCGGAGAGCGTGAGTGTGCGGGTGCCGGTGTCGAGCGCGGTGGCCCGGATGCCGAGCCGCAGGTCGAGGTCGAGCTCGGCGAGCCGCTCCGCGGTGCGGAGCACGGGCGGCGCCGCCGGGTCGTCGGTCGCGCTCAGCAGCGCCTTGGACAGCGGTGGCCGGTCGTAGGGGAGGTGCCGCTCGGCGCCGGCCAGGACGAGGGTGCCGTCGTACCCTCCCCGGCGCAGGCGCTCCGCGGTGCGGAGTCCGGCGAGCCCGGCTCCGACGATCACGACACGGGCTGGTTCCATGGATCGACTCCTCATCTGTGGCTGGCGTCACGTGGCACCATACGGTATGTTTCATTATCAGCAATAGACACCCGCGAGGCGACCCGTCGCCGGAGGGAGGACCCATCTCATGTCGTTGACCGATCGGCCCGAGCTGTTCATCGGAGGCACCTGGCGACAGCCACGGGGTGGCGAGGTGATCGAGGTCCGCAACCCGGCGACGCGAGCGCTCGTCGGCCGTGCCGCACTCGCCTCCACGGGGGACGTCGACGCAGCCGTCGCCGCGGCCCGCGCCTCGTTCGACTCCGGCGTGTGGTCGCGAAGCTCGCCCGCCGAGCGCGCCGAGGTCCTGCACCGGGCCGCCGACCACCTCGAGAAGCGCGCCCCCGAGCTCGCCGTCAGCATCACCTCCGAGCTGGGCTGCCCGCTGTGGTTCAGCGAGATGGCGCACGTGCCCAACCCGATCCGGCACACCCGCTACTACGCCGACCTGGCGCGTGACTTCGCCTACGACGAGGTCCGGTCCGACGGCCGCAACGCCAGCCTCGTCACCCAGGAGCCGGTCGGCGTGGTCGCCGCCATCACCCCCTGGAACGGCCCGCTCAGCACCCCGTCGCTCAAGCTCGCCCCCGCCCTCGCCGCCGGCTGCTCGGTGATCCTCAAGCCTCCGCCGGAGACCCCCCTCACGGCGTACGCCTTCGCGGACGCCCTGCTCGAGGCGGGACTGCCCGAGGGCGTGCTCAGCATCATCCCCGGCGACCGCGAGGCCGGGGAGCACCTCGTCGAGCACCCCGAGGTCGACAAGATCGCCTTCACCGGCAGCAGCCTGGCCGGCAAGAAGATCATGGCCGCGGCGGCCGCCCGCGTCGCCCGGGTCACCCTGGAGCTCGGCGGCAAGTCCGCCGCGATCGTCCTCGACGACGCGGACCCGTCGGTCGTGGTCCCCGCGCTGCTGCCGATGGCGATGATGGTCAACGGCCAGGCGTGCATCGCGCAGACCCGGGTGCTCGTGCCCCGCTCCCGCGAGACGGAGTTCGTCGACGCGCTCGCCGACGCGATGCGGGCCCAGGTGGTCGGCGACCCGATGGCGTCCGACACCAAGATCGGGCCAATGGTCAGCGAGCGCCAGCGCGACCGCGTCGCCGGCTACATCACCATCGGCCGGCAGGAGGGCGCCCGCGTCGTCACCGGGGGCGAGAGCCTGGTCCTGCCGCCCGAGCTCGCCGACGGCTGGTTCGTCCCGCCGACGCTGCTCGCCGGGGTCGACAACGGGATGCGCGTGGCGCAGGAGGAGATCTTCGGACCCGTGGTCGCCGTCATCGCGTACGACGACGAGGACGATGCCGTCCGGATCGCGAACGACTCCGTCTACGGCCTGTCCGGCTCGGTGTGGAGCGCGGACGACGAGCGGGCGATCGGCGTCGCCCGGGGGGTGCGCACCGGCATGGTGAGCATCAACGGTCGTCCCCAGGCCTACGGCTCGCCGTTCGGCGGCTACAAGCAGTCGGGCATCGGCCGTGAGATGGGCCCCGAGGGCTTCGCGGCCTTCCTCGAGACCAAGTCGATCGCGGTCGGACTGTGAGCGGCGAGGCGGCCCCGACCGGACGCCTCGCCGACAAGGTCGCGGTCGTCACCGGTGGTGCCAGCGGGATCGGTGCCGGCACCGTGCGGGCCTTCCACGCCGAGGGTGCCTGCGTCGTGATCGCCGATCTGCAGGCCGAGGCGGGCGCGGCCCTCGCCGCCGAGCTGGGGGAGCGTGCTCTCTTCCGCCGCACCGACGTCACCGACGAGGGCTCGGTCAGCGACGTGGTCGACGCGGCGGTGGCGCACTTCGGGCGCCTCGACGTCATGTTCAACAACGCCGGGATCATCGGCGCCGTCGGACCCATCGACCGCACCCGCACCGAGGACGCCGACCTCACCATCGCGGTGAACCTGCGCGGCGTCCTGCTCGGCATGAAGCATGCCGCGCGCGTCATGAAGCCCCAGGGCTCCGGGGTCATCATCTCCACGTCCAGCCCGGCCGCGGTGATGGGTGGCGTCGGCGCGCACGTCTACAGCGCCGTCAAGGCGGGCGTCATCGGCCTGTCCCACTCGGTCGCCGCCGAGCTGCGCCCGTTCGGGATCCGCGCGAACGTCGTCATCCCCGGCGCGGTCGTGACCCAGATGACGGCGGACCTGGTTGCGGGCGGAGCCGACGACCTGGCCGGCGCGGAGGCCGCTCTCGACCGCTCCCGCTACATGAGCCGGCCGCTGCGGCCCTCCGACGTCGCCGCCGGTGTCGTCTATCTCGCCAGCGACGACGCTGCCTTCGTCACCGGCGTCGTGCTGCCCGTCGACGCCGGGATGACCGGCGCCGGCGGCCCCTCGTCGATGGCCGCCGCGACGTACGCCGACCAGGCCGGACGCCGTGAGGGCGGTCGCCGGGTGGGCGACCCCGGCCCCGAGGAGGCGTGACGCGTGGTCACCCGAGAGTCCGTCGACGCCCTGCTGACACCGCGCTCCTTCGCGCTGATCGGGGCCAGTGACAAGTCGACCTTCTCCACGCTGCTGCACGGCAACCTGGTCGCCGCGGGTCATGGGGAGAGCACCTTCCTGGTCAACCCGCGGCGCGCCGAGGTGCACGGGCGGACGACGTACCCGACCTGCGCCGCCGTGGGCCGGCCGATCGACCTGGTCCATGTCATGGTCCCGGCGGCCGCCGCCCCCGACGCACTGCGGGACGCCGCGGCGGCCGGTGCCAAGGCCGCGATCGTGCTCAGCTCCGGGTGGTCGGAGACCGGTCCGGAGGGCCTCGCCCGCCAGGAGGCACTGGTCGCACTCGCCGGCGAGCTCGGCATCGCGGTCCTCGGTCCCAACGTGCTCGGCCTGGTCAACGTCGGCGCGGGCATTCCCGCCATGGCACTCTCCGACCCGCCGACCGAGCCGGGCCCGGTCGCGCTGATCTCCCAGAGCGGCGCCAGCTGCGGTGCGATGAAGGAGTTCGCCGCGATGGCCGGCGTCGGCCTCTCGCACGTGCTCACCGTGGGGAACGAGGCGATGGTGAGCGTCGGCCACCTCGTCGACGCACTCGTCGACGACGACGCCGTTCGTGCCGTGGCGATCTTCATGGAGAGCATCAAGCAGCCCGCGATCTTCGCGGACGCCGCGCGCCGCGCGGCCGCCGCGGGCAAGGCCGTCGTCGTGCTCAAGGCCGGCCGCAGCGAGCTCGCGGCGCGCTCCGCCGCGTCCCACACCGGTGCCCTCGTCGGCGACGACCGGGTGGTCGACGCGATGCTCGCGGATCTCGGGGTGATCCGCGTGGACACCATCGAGGAGATGCTGGTCACCGCCGGGATCGCCGCCCACACCGGTCCGCTCGTCCGCCCCGGCATCGGTGTCGTCTCCATCTCCGGCGGCGCCTGCGACATCGTCGCCGACCTGGCCGAGGCCGTCGGTGCCGAGCTGCCCGAGCTCTCCACCGCGACGACCGCCGCGCTGCGGGAGCGGATGCCCGACTTCGGTCACGCCCACAACCCGCTCGACATCACCGGAGCGGCGATCATCGACCCCACCCTGTGGACGGCGTCCGTCACCGCCGTCGGCACCGACCCCTCCGTCGGCGCGGTGCTCGCGGTCAACAGCCTCCCGTGGCGCGAGGACGGCCGCCCGTTCTACGGCCAGAGGTTCGTCGACGCGATCGGCACGGGCGCCGCGGGCGCGGCCGTCCCGGTCCTCTACGTCACCCAGACCAGCCAGCCCGTCGGCCCCCAGGTGCGCGAGATCCTGCGCCGGGGCGGCGTCGGGCACGTCGTGCCGGGACTGCGCCTGGCCGTCGACGGCGTCGGCCGCATCGCGCGCTGGTCCGAGCGCCGACGGCGCCCCCGGCCGCGGCCGACGACCCTGGCGCTGCCCGAGGTCGCCGCGCTGACGCCCGGCGAGCCGCTGTCCGAGGCCGCCGCGCGGGACCTGCTGCTCGCGGCCGGCGTGCCTGCCGTCCCGTCGTGGCACGTGCACTCCGCCGACGAGGCCGCGAAGGCGGCGGCGGACTCCGGGTCGCCGCTGGCGATGAAGATCGTCTCCGCCGACATCGGCCACAAGAGCGACATCGGCGGCGTCCGGCTCGGCGTCGAGCCCGCCCACGCCGCGACGACGTACGACGACCTGGTGGCCACCTGCGCGGCCGCTCGGCCCGATGCGCGCCTCGACGGGGTGCTCATCTCGCCGATGCGCACGCCGGCCACCGAGCTGCTCGTCGGCGTGACCCGCGATCCCGAGTGGGGACTGCTCCTGGCCGTCGGTCTCGGCGGCGTGCTCGTGGAGGTCCTCGACGACGTCGCGCTGGCCCCGCTGCCGGTCGACGAGGCCGCCGTGCTGCGGATGCTGCAGGGGCTGCGCGGCTCCGCCCTGCTCGACGGCGTCCGCGGCCGCCCGGCCGCGGACCGGGCTGCCGTCGCGTCCGCTGTGGCCGGGATCGGCCGGCTCGCCGAGGCTCTCGAGGCCGTGCACGGCGCCGCCTTCGACGGCATCGAGGTCAACCCGCTGCGGGTCGAGGGCAGCGCCGTCGAGGCCCTCGACGCCCTCGTGACCTGGGCCGGCGCGGAGCCGGACGGACACTGATCACCACCCGGCAACACCGAGAACAGGAGTCAGACCGATGCTCGACGACAAGAGGGTGCTGGTCACCGGTGCCGCCCAGGGGATGGGGCGCGAGATCGCGATCGAGGCGGCGCGCCAGGGCGCGGCGTACGTGACCGTCGCCGACATCGCGGCTGAGGGCGCCGAGGAGACGCTGGCGCTGGTCGAGGAGGCGGGGGGCGCGGGCCAGGTCGTCCGCGTCGACCTGACCGACATGGCCGACGTGCGCGCGATGGTCGACGCGGCCGTCCGTGGCGGCGGCGGGCTGGACACCCTGGTCAACAACGCCGGCGTGATCGACTCCGCCTTCGCGCCGGACCGGGCGAGCGTCGACCTGCTGCCGGAGGACGTGTGGGACAAGGTCATGGCGATCAACGTCAAGGCGGTCTTCGTCGCGACCCAGGCGGCGTCCCCCGCACTGCGGTCCTCCGGGCGCGGCCCCTCGATCGTCAACGCCGCCTCGGTGGCCGGCCTCACCGGCTACGCGTCGCCGGCGTACACCGCCAGCAAGGGGGCGGTCGTGCAGCTGACCAGGTCCACGGCGATCTCGCTGTCGCCCGAGGTGCGCTGCAACGCGTTCGCGCCGGGATCGATCGAGACGCCGATGGCGATGGAGAAGATCGCCTCCGCCGCGGACCCGGTGGCCCAGGAGCGGCTCATGACCGGCGCGCACCTGATCCCGCGCTTCGGCCGCCCGAACGAGGTGGCCCAGGTGGTCTGCTTCCTCGCCTCGGACGCCGCGTCCTTCCTGACCGGCGTGACGCTGCCCGTCGACGGCGGCACCCTGGCCTGGCGCGGCCTGCGGTGAGCACCGGGCGGACGGCACCCGACGACGGGAGCGTCGACTACCGGGTGACACTTGCCAACGAGCGGACGTTCCTCGCCTGGACCCGGACCGCGCTCGGCGCCGCGGCCGCCTCGGTCGCGGTCACCCAGCTGGTCGACGACGGCGACCACCGTCTCCGGGTGGTCCTGGCCGTCGTCCTGGCCGTCGCCGCGGGGGCGGCCGCACTCTGGGGCGCGCGCCGCTGGCGTGCGGTGGAGGCCGCCCTCCAGGCGGGCCGCCCCATCCCGACCTCGGCCCCGTGGCCGGTGGCGGCGGTGCTCGTGGTCGTCGCCGCGTGCGCGGTCGTCCTGGCAGTGACCGCCTGACAACGCATCAGGAGCGTGCAGATGAGTGACCCCACAGCCCGGCCCTTCGAGCCCTACCGCGACTTCGGGGGCGAGGTGCGTACGACGATGGCGGAGTCGACCCCGTGGTGGCCCGAGCGTCCCGCGCGCCCGGCGGGCCGGCCGAACGTGATCGTCGTCCTCGCCGACGACCTCGGCTTCTCCGACATCGGCTGCTTCGGCTCGGAGATCCCCACGCCGCACCTGGACGCCACGGCGGCCGACGGCGTGCGCTACGCGAACTTCCGGGTCACCCCCCTGTGCTCGCCGACGCGGGCGGCGCTGATGACGGGGCTCAACGCGCATGCGGCCGGCATCGCCTTCCCCACGCACGTCGATCCCGGCTTCCCCGGCTATCGCTCGGAGCTGCCGCTCGACCAACCGGTGCTGCCGGAGATCTTCCGGGCCAACGGCTACGCCACCTTGATGGTCGGCAAGTGGCACCTGTGCAAGGACGAGGACTTCTCGGAGGCGGGCAGCCGGCACAACTGGCCGCTGCAGCGCGGATTCGACCAGTACTACGGGTTCCTCGAGGCGCTCACCGACTTCCACCACCCGCACCGGCTGATCGAGGGCAACTCGGTCGTCCAGGTCGACGAGTACCCCGACGACTACTACCTCACCGACGACCTCACCGACCGCGCCGTGCGGATGATCCGTGAGGTGCGCACGGCCGACCCGGACAAGCCGTTCTTCCTCTACCTCTCCCACGGCGGCGTGCACGCTCCGATGCAGGCGCGGGCCGAGGACATCGCCCGGCACCGGGGCCGGTACGACGAGGGCTGGGACGTCGTGCGGGAGCGGCGCCTGGCCCGCCAGATCGAGCTCGGCATCATGCCGGAAGGCACGACGCTGCCCGCGCGCAACGGCGAGGAGGGCCTGGACGTCGGACCGTGGGACGCGCTCTCGGCCACCGAGCGCCGGGTGCATGCCCGCCAGATGGAGGTCTACGCCGCCATGGTGGAGGCGATCGACCGCGGTGTCGGCCGGCTGCGCGACGTGCTCGCCGAGCTCGGCGAGCTCGAGAACACCATCATCATGTTCAGCAGCGACAACGGCGCGGCCCGGTTGAGCGACCAGCCGCGACCGGTCCCGAGCTGGGCCACCTCGCCGGACACCGGCACCGCGTCGTACTTCGGCTACATGCAGAACCCCGAGGTGTGCGAGATCGACGAGCGGCTGCCGGAGATCCTCGACGACCTGGGTGGTCCGACGACGTGGCCGCACTACCCTCGTGGGTGGGCGATGGCCTCGAACACTCCCTTCCGGCTCTACAAGTTCAGCACGCTGCGGGGCGGCCAGCAGTCGCCGTTCGTCTTCTCCTGGCCGGCACGCCTCCCGGAGGGGGGAGCGGTGGTCCGCCGCCAGTACACCCACATCACCGACGTGCTGCCCACCCTGGTCGACCTGCTCGGACTGGAGGTGCCGCTCTCGCCGACGGCGGTCCCGGGAGCCGCCGTGGCGGGCAGCAGCTTCGCGCCGACACTGGCCGACGCGGCCGCGGCCGCCACCCATCGCGAGCAGTACACCGAGTGCGTGGGCAACCGGTCCTACTACAAGGACGGCTGGGAGGCGGCCACGGTACGCCGACCGCTCACGCCCTTCGACGAGGAGAGCTGGCAGCTCTTCCACGAGTCGGACCCGGTGCAGGCCGACGACCTCGCCGAGCGGCACCCGGAGAAGGTCGCCGAGCTGGTGGCCGACTTCGACCGGGCGGCCCGCGCGAACCAGGTCTATCCGCTGGACGAGGGCTCGGGAGTGAAGTTCCTGCAGCGCCCTCCGGCGCCCACCCCCCGTCCGGTCCGGATCGCCGCGGGCACGCCCACCCTCGAACGGCACCGGGCCGGCGCACTGGTCCAGGGTGCGCGATGGCGGGTCGAGCTGGAGTGGACCTACCGGCAGGGCGACGAGGGCGTGCTCCTCGCGCACGGCAGCCAGGCCGCGGGCTACCTGCTGTTCGTCGAGGAGGGCGGCCTCTGGTTCGAGCACAACGACTTCGGCACGCCTCGGCGCCTCGGCCCGGTGCCGCTGACCGACGGCCTCCGTGGGCTGGAGCTCGCGGTGACGACGAACGGCGGCCGGTGGGACGCCGTCGTCAGGCTCGGTGACGGCAGCGTGCTGGAGGCGCCGGGACTGCGGCGCTTCGGGGGCTTCTTGCCGTTCGAGGGGATCGACGTCGGCATCTGCCGGCGTTCCCCGGTCTCGTGGGAGCTCTACCGCCGCCGTCGGTCCTTCCCGTACTCCGGCGACCTGCGAGCCGCCACCTATCACCCCGACCCGGACGTCGCCGAGGGGCTGGCGGCCCGGTTGGCCGAGGCCCGCCGACTCGCCCTGAACACCCAGTGAGCGGCGCGGCGAGCCCGGGCGAGCCTCCGGACCCGGGGGCTCCCCGGCGGATCGCGCTGCCGGGCGGACGGTTCGCGATGGGCTCGACCGCCTTCTACGACGAGGAGGGCCCCGTCCGCCAGGTCGAGGTGGGCCCGTTCGCGGTCGACCGGGGTCCGGTGACGAACGCGCGCTTCGCCCGGTTCGTGGCGGACACCGGCCACGTGACGCGCGCCGAGCGCCTGGGCGCCGCCGTGTTCGTCGTCCCCGAGGGTGTGGTCGACCTCGCCGATCCGTCCTGGTGGCGCCTGGTCCCGGGTGCGTCGTGGCGCGCCCCCGAGGGGCCGGGAAGCGACGTCGCTGCCCGCGCTGATCACCCGGTCGCGCACGTGGATCTCGCCGACGCCGAGGCGTTCGCCGCCTGGGCGGGCGGTCGACTGCCGACGGAGGCCGAATGGGAGTACGCCGCCCGGGGTGGGGCGAGCACCGCCTACCCGTGGGGCGACTCGCCCCGGCCGGGCGGTCGCGTCCCGGCCGTCGTGTGGGACGGCGACTTCCCGGTCGTGGGGCCGGGCGGCTGGGGGACCCGGCCGGTGGGCTCGCACCCGGCGAACGGCTTCGGCCTGGTGGACGTGGTGGGCCAGGTCTGGGAGTGGACGACGACGGCGTACGTCGAGCCCGCGGCCGGGTGCTGCGCGGCGAGTCGCGACCCGTGGGCTCCCCCCGACCCGCCGCGGGTGCTCAAGGGCGGCTCGTTCCTGTGCGCGGACAACTACTGCCGGCGCTACCGGCCGGCGGCTCGGATCCCGCTCACCCCGGACTCCGCGAGCGCCAACGTGGGCTTCCGCTGCGTGTTCTCGCCAGCGGATCCGGCAGCTAGCGGGAATTGATGCGCATCATCTATTGACGTGGCGGCAATCTAGGCTAATGATATTCATGGCGCGTGATGGAGGTCACGCACCATGACCGTGGTCACCGAGTGATCATCAGAATCGCAGGATGGAGATTCAGGCCAATGGCTGGATTGCGTAAGTCTCAGCGGGTCAGCGTGCTGACCGCCCTGGCTGTGGTGGGCGCGACCGCCCTCGCTGGATGTGCCGAATCGAGCAGCTCGGGCTCGTCAGGCGGAGAGGGCGGAGAGGGCATCGACGCCGGTGCCAGCATGGAGGAGTACCAGGACGCGTTCGACGACGTCTCCGAGATCACCCTGCTGACCCAGACACCGGCGCCCAAGGGCTCGGTGACCGGTCTGCCGATGGAGCGGTACTTCGAGGCCGTCGAGGAGTGGTCGGGCGGCAAGATCAAGTTCGACGTCTCCTACTCGAACGCGGTGGCCGAGCCCGGTGAGGCCGACGACGCGCTGACCGACGGACGGCTCGACATCGCCTCGGTGCTCCCGATCTACGACCCCAGCGAGTACCCCGCCAACGCGGCGCTGATCGAGGCGGGCTTCATCTCCGACCAGAGCGCCATCGACGGCGTCCTGGCCTCGAACGCCTGGCCGAACCAGGTGGCGTTCGAGACCGACGAGATCATGCAGGAGTTCGACGACCACGGCATGGTGCCGATGGTGCCGATCTACAACTCCGGGGCCAACGCCCTGTTCTGCTCCCAGGCACGCACCAGCCTCGGCGACATCAAGGGCACGTCCGTCGGCTCCGGCGGCCAGGCACAGTCCGCGCAGGTCGAGGCCCTCGGCGGCTCGCCCTCCTCGATCCCCTACACCGAGCTCTACGAGAGCCTCCAGCGCGGGGTCGTCGACTGCACGGTCGCCAGCCCCACGGTCGCGGTCCTCGGCGGCTTCCTCGAGGCGGCGCCCTTCGTGACCATCGACCCGCAGGCCGGATTCGGCCTGGCGCCGGGAGCGCTGGCGTTCAGCAAGACGACGTGGGACGGCCTCCCGCTGGTCGCCCAGCAGCTGCTCTGGGACCGTCTCGACATCTTCGTCGGCAGCAATGTCGACGACAAGATCTTCGTCAACAACGCCCAGATGGCCGACGACGTAGCGAAGTTCAAGGGCGGCATCCAGGCGTTCGACGAGGATGCGCGGGCGAAGCTCCAGGAGAAGAACGAGGAGCTGCTCGCCAACCTCGCCAAGACCGAGGCCGTCGCGGACGGCGCGGCCTTCGTCCAGGCGATGCAGGACGCGAACGACGAGTGGAACGCCACCGTCGCGGAGTACGGCTTCGAGGACGTGGGCTACGCCGAGTTCGGCGCCTGGTTCGCGCAGAACAAGGACTCGATCGACCTCACGGAGTACACGGCCGCGGTCATGGAGATCCTCTCGGAGCACCGGCCCTCCTGAGCCCGACCGGTGGCCCGGGTCCCGAGCCCGGGCCACCGGACGACTCCTTCCGACGGAGAGAGACAGATGAGCAACGCAACCCAGCGCAAGGGACACTTCCGGCCCGCACTGCTGATCGAGGTCCCGGCCGTGGTGGTGACCTTCGCGATGATGGTCCACGTCACCGCGAACGCGCTGATGCGGACCTTCGCGAACGATCCGCTCCCCAACACGCTCGAGATCACCCAGTACTGGTACCTGCCGATCATCGCCTTCCTCGGCTTCATCGCCGCCCAGGCGCGGGGGCAGCACATCGCGGCCGACCTGATCTACGAGCGGTTCCCCGAGGCGACCAAGCGCTACGTGCTCGCCGTGCTGTCCGTCCTCGCCGCCGTCGTGTGCCTGGGCTTCGCCTGGTTCGGCTGGGGCGAGGCGGTCCACGCCAAGGACATCGGCAAGACGGCCGGGGTCAGCAACCTGGTGGCGTGGCCGCCGTACTTCCTGGTCCCGCTCTGCTTCGGCATCTTGTTCGTCCAGTTCCTCTACGCCGCCGTCCGGGCGATCGTGAAGGGCGACGACCAGCACGTCGTCACCGATCCCGACGACGTCCTGCTGCTCGACGAGCTGGACGAGATGGAGGCGCAGGAGCACGAGAAGCACCGCAACGAGAAGGAGGCTGCCCGATGAGCGCCGACATCGCCGTCGACCCCGCCGCGGCACCGCCCGCGGACCCCGCGGACCCGCAGGGCTCGAAACCACGTGACTCCGCACGCTCGTGGATCTTCTTCGCCGTCACCGTGGCCCTGATCATCGGGTCGACCACCGCGATGCTGCTGCCGCTGGTTCCCGAGGCCATCGGCATCGCCGCGATCGTGCTGATGCTCTGCATGATCTTCATCCGGCTCCCCGTCGCGCTGGCGATGATCGTCCCCGCCCTGATCGGCATGTACGCCCTACGAGGTGAGCTGCTGGTCGAGAGCGCGCTCACCACGCTGCCCTACAGCCAGGTGGCGGAATGGAGCCTGAGCGTCGTCCCGATGTTCATCCTGATGGGCCTGCTGCTCTGGAAGGCCGGACTCACCGAGAGTCTCTACTCCGCGGGCCGCAAGTGGCTCGGGTGGATGCCCGGCGGCCTGGCGGTCGGCACCAACATCGCCGGCGCCGGACTGGCCTCGGTGAGCGGCTCCTCGGTCGGCACCGCCTATGCGCTGGCGCGCATCGGCATCCCCGAGATGCTCAAGGCCGGCTACGACAAGAGGCTGGCCATCGGCGCGGTGATCGTCGCCGGGCTGCCCGGCCAGCTCATCCCGCCGAGCATCATGCTGGTGATCTACGCCGGCATCGCCGAGGTGCCGATCGGTCCCCAGCTGCTGGCCGGCATCGGCCCGGGCATCCTGGTCGCGATCCTGTTCACGGTGATGATCGTGATCTTCGCGAAGCGCTGGGCGCCCACGGTCGCCGAGGAGGCGGCCGGCCAGGACCCGGTCACCTGGGGCGACCGCTTCGGCAGTCTCGCCAAGATCTGGCCGGTCCCCATCCTGATCGTGGTGATCGTCTGGGGCATGTTCTCCGGCACCTTCACCGCCACCGAGGCGGGTGCCTGCGCCGCGCTGGTCTCGCTGCTGATCACCTTCATCTGGAAGAGGGGCGACGGCCCGTTCCGCGCCATCGCCGACGCCTCCGTCGCGACGGTCAGCAGCGTGGGTGGCATCTTCTTCATGCTGATCGGTGTGGAGATGCTCTCCCGGATGTTCACCCTGACCGGGATCAGCACCGGGTTCGCCGAGCTGGTCGAGTCGATGGACCTCAACCGGGTGACCTTCCTGCTGCTGATGATGGTCGTCTATATCGTGCTGGGCACCTTCATGGAGCCGTTGCCGATGATGGTCCTCACCATCCCGATCCTGATGCCGACGCTCATCTCCCTGGACATCTCGCTGCTCTGGTACGGCGCCTTCGCCGTCCTCATGGGCGAGCTGGCGGTGGTCACGCCCCCGGTCGGCATCCTCGCCTTCATCATCCACCAGATCACGAAGGAGCCCGAGGTCAACCAGGGGCAGAACATCCGCCTCAACGACGTGTTCAACGCCTGCTGGTGGTTCATGCCGATGGCGATCCTGGTGACCGTCATCTTGATCTTCTTCCCCGAGATCAGCACCTGGCTGCCCAGCATGGCCTCCGACAGCTGATCGATCCCGCCAGCCCCGAAAGGACGCACCACCCCATGACGCAGACGCACCGCGGGTGCCCGGTCGCGCACACCGACTTCACCGGGTCCGCTCCGATCCTCGAGCACTACAGGATGCTGGACGAGGACCGGGAGAAGGCGCGCTTCCTCTTCAACGACACCACCGACCGCGGCTTCCTCATGCTGCAGCGCTACGACGACGTCCAGGAGGGCTTCCAGCAGCACGAGACCTGGACGACAGCGGTGCGCAGCGCGCTGCGGCCGGGCCTCGGCGAGCCGCTGCTGCCGCAGGACCTCAACGGGCAGCCGCACGTCAAGCTGCGCCGGATCCTCAACCAGTTCTTCGCACCCGCCGCCGTGCGGCGGATGGAGCCGATGGCCAAGCAGCGGTGCATCGAGCTGATCGAGGAGATCGAGGACGCGGGCAGCTGCGACTTCGTCAAGGAGTTCGCGATCCGCTATCCGACCGACATGTTCCTGGCGCTGCTCGGCCTGCCGGTCAGCGACGGCGAGCAGTTCCTCGAGTGGTCCGACGACTACTTCGGCGCGCTCCTGGCCGGTGACCCGGGCCGGGCGGAGGCCGCGAAGACGAGCATCATGAAGTACTTCGACGAGGCGGTCAACGAGCGGCGCGCCCACCCGCGCGACCCCAAGGAGGACATGGTCACCCGGCTCGTCCAGGCCCGTATCGACGACGAGGCGCTCACCCAGGACGAGATCCTCACGATCTGCCTCACGCTGATGCTCGCGGGCCTGGACACCACCCGCAGCGCCCTCGGCTAC
The DNA here is from genome assembly GCF_030929495.1 of Nocardioides sp. LHD-245. Taxonomy (GTDB): domain Bacteria; phylum Actinomycetota; class Actinomycetes; order Propionibacteriales; family Nocardioidaceae; genus Nocardioides. The sequence continues at coordinate 16,130 of NZ_JAVFWN010000004.1, forward strand.
ATCTACGCCCACCTCGCCCAGAACCCCGCGGACAGGCAGGCGCTGATCGACGACCCGGCGCTCATCCCCAAGGCCGTCGAGGAGTTCCTCCGCCTCTACCCGCTGGTCTTCCAGGCCGGCCGCGAGGTGCAGGAGCCGCAGGACTTCAACGGCCTCGAGGTCGAGAAGGGCGACGTCGTCTGGCTCGGCATCGCGCAGGCCAACCGCGACCCGCGCAAGTTCGAGAACCCCGACGAGTTCGACATCGCGCGCCACAATGCCAACCAGCACCTCGCCTTCGGCGGTGGCCCGCACCGGTGTCTCGGCATGCACCTGGCCCGCCTGGAGCTGAAGGTCGTGCTGGAGGAGTGGCACCGGCGGATCCCGGAGTACCGGATCAAGGCGGGCACCGAGCTGACCGAGCGCGGCGTCCAGCTCAGTATGTCCTCGCTGCCGCTCGAGTGGGACGTGGAGGCCTGATGTTCATCGCGATCGACGCGGGCAAGTGCATGGGCCACGGCCGGTGCTACGCCGTCGCCGAGGACCTGCTCTCCGACGACGACGAGGGCTTCGTGGCCGAGCGCGGTCGCTGCTGGGAGCTCCCGGCGGACCTCGTCGGCCAGGCACAGGACGCCGCGGACGCCTGTCCCGAGGGCGCGATCGCGGTCACGGAGACCGCGCCGGCCGATGCTTGAGCACCTCCGCGTCCTGGACCTGACCGACGAACGCGGCCTGCTCTGCGGGCGGCTGCTCGCCGACCTGGGCGCCGACGTGGTCCAGGTCGAGCCGGCGGGCGGGTCCACGGCCCGCCAGGCACCGCCGGTCGCCGAGGGCGCCGCCCCGAGCTCGATGTACTGGGAGGCGTTCGCCGCCGGCAAGCGCGGGGCCGCGTTCGACCTCGACGACCCCCAGGAGGTGGCCCGGCTCCGGCTCCTCGCGGACGCCGCCGACATCGTCGTCACCTCCTGGCCGCGCCCGCGCCTGGAGGCGCTCGGCCTCGACCCGGCGACGCTGCGCGCCGACCGGCCGGGGCTCGTCTACACGGTGGTCAGCGCGTTCGGCTGGGACGGTCCCAAGGCGTCGTACGCCGACACGGACCTCGTGGTCTGGGCGGCCGGAGGCCCGCTTGCCCCGCATCGCGACGGCGACCTCCCGCCGCTGCGGATCAGCGTCCCGCAGGCCTTCCTGCACGCGGCCGCGGACGCGGCGGCCGGCACCATGATCGCCGTCCTCGCCCGCGGCGCGACCGGCCGCGGCCAGGTCGTCGACGTCTCCGCGCAGGAGGCCGTCGGTGTCGCCACCCTCGCCCGGGTCCTCGCCACCGCCGTCGGCGACGACCACCCCGAGTGGCAGACCACGCCCGGCAAGCGCACCGGCGGACGCACCGACCAGAGCGGCAGCGGCGCGGCGACCCCCAACAGCCTGAAGAAGTGGCACTGCCGCGACGGCATGGTCGAGCTCCACCTCTCGATGGGTCCCGCCGCCGGCACGTTCACCAACAACCTGTTCGCCTGGCTGCGGGACGAGGGGGCGGTCGAGGAGCCCGTCGCGTCGTGGGACTGGCGCGTCGTGCCGGACCGGCTGGTCTCCGGTGAGCTCAGCCACGACGACCTCGACGTGGCGCGCGCCGCGGTGCGGGCGTTCCTTCTGACCAGGACCAAGGCGGAGGTCCTCGACGCCGCCATCCGCCGGCGGCTGCTGTGCATGGCCATCTTCGACATGGCCGACATCGCCGCGAGCCCGCACCTGGAGGAGCGCGGCTTCTGGGGGCACGTCGACGTCGGCTCGACCGACGTCAAGCTGCCCGGCCGGATGGCGCAGGTACGCGGCCCCGAGGGTCCGCGGGTCCGCGGTCGCGCGCCGCTGGTCGGCGAGCACACCGACGTCGTCCTGAAGGAGTGGCTGCGATGAGCACCGACGCGCTTGCCGGGCTGAAGGTCCTCGACCTGTCGTGGGTCGTCGCCGGACCGCTCATCGGCCGCACCCTCGCCGACTTCGGCGCCACCGTCGTGCGGGTCGAGTCGAGCGTCCGGGTCGAGACCGCGCGCCTCATGCAGCCCTTCCACGGCGGCGTGCAGGACAAGGAGGGCTCCGCGCTCTTCGGCAATTGCAACGCCGGCAAGCTGGGCCTGACCCTCGACCTCAAGTCCGAGGAGGGCCAGCAGGTCGTGCGTGACCTGGTGGCGTGGGCCGATGTCGTGGTCGAGTCCTTCTCGCCCGGCCAGCTCCGGAAGTGGGGCCTCGACTACGAGACCCTGTGCGCCGGCAAGCCGGACCTCGTCATGCTCAGCACCTCGATCGCCGGGCAGCACGGTCCCTGGTCGACGCTCGCCGGCTTCGGCAACGTCGGCTCGTCGCTGAGCGGGTTCCAGCACCTGGTCGGCTACGAGGACCGCCTGCCGATGGGCACCTTCGGCCCCTACACCGACTACGTCGGTCCGCGCCTCGCCCTCGTGACGCTGCTGGCCGCGCTGGAGAACCGCCGCCGCACCGGCGAGGGCGCCTACATCGATGTCTCGCAGGTCGAGGCCGGCATCTACTTCCTCTCGCCGCAGGTGGCGCAGTTCGGGTACGACGGCACGATCGCCGAGCGCCAGGGCAACCGTGACCAGCAGTACACCCCCCACGGTGTCTTCGGGTGTCGGCAGGTCGCCGGCAAGGACCGGTTCGTGGCGGTCGTGGCGAGGGACACCGCCGAGTGGCGCGCCCTGGCCAAGGCGATGAGCCGGCCCGATCTGGCCGACCGCGCCGACCTGGCGACGGTCGAGGGGCGTCGGGCGGCGCAGGACGAGATCGAGTCCGCGGTGGCCGCCTGGACCAGCGGGCTCGCCGCGACCGAGGTCGAGCGCGTGCTCCAGTCCGCCGGCGTCCCGGCGCACCTCGCGGTCACCAGCGACGACTATCCGGCCGACAGCCAGCTCGCGCACCGCGGGCACCTGGTCGAGCTGCCGCACCCGCGCCACGGCACCACCTGGGTCGAGGGCCCGCGCTACGCGCTGTCCGACACGCCCGGGCGTCCGCGCGGCGCCGCGCCCACGCTCGGTCAGCACAACGAGATGGTCCTCACGGAGATCCTCGGCTACGACGCCGAGCGGGTCGCCGTACTCACCGAAGGAGGGATCCTGCGATGACCGCGACAGCGGACACCGGACAGGACTGGCAGGCCGCGTGGCAGCCGGTGATCGACGCGATCGGGAAGGACTTCGCCGAGGGCGCGGTCACCTGGGGTGGCGACGCCGTGGAGCGCGGCGGGATCCGCCGCTACCTCGAGCCGCTCGAGCTCGACTGCGCGCTGCACACCGACCCGGAGCTCGCCCGCGCGGCAGGGTACGCCGACGTCACGATGCCGGCCACCGGCGTCATCGCGTGGACCATTCCCGCGGCCTGGACGCCGGGGCAGGTGCTCTTCGCCAGCAGCGAGCGCGACGCCCAGCCCGTGCACAGTGCGATCAACAACGCGGACATGACCCTGGGGCCGCGTACCACCGGCTTCTTCGGAACCGACATCGAGGTCGACTTCCTGCGCGACGTCGTGGCGGGGGAGCGGCTGGGCCGCCGGGGGAGGACCCTGCTCAGCTGCAAGCCCAAGGAGACCGCGGTCGGCCGCGGCGCGTTCCTGACCTGGGGGAGCGAGATCGTCACCGCGGAGCTCGAGGTCGTCGGCCGGATCCGGATCGGCACCTACGCCTATGTTCCGCACGCCAAGGAGGAGGACGCGTCGTGAGTGCCGAGACCCCGCTGCTGGAGGGCCGCCGCTTCGAGGACGTCGCCGTCGGCGAGCAGCTGCCCGTCGTCGAGCTGCCCCTCACCGTCTACCGCCTGGTCATGGCGGCCGGCAGCAACCGCGACTTCAACTCGATCCACCACAACACCGAGTACGCCCGCTCGACCGGAGCCGAGGAGATGTACGCCAACACCTCCTTCCTGATGAGCTCCTGGGAGCGCAGCGTGCGCGACTGGATGGGCCTGGCCGGCCGGATCCGCGGCATCCGCGGCTTCCGGATGCGCAGCTTCAACTACGTCGGCGACACCCTGCGGGTCATCGCGGAGGTCGCCGCCACCCGCCTCGAGGGCGAGACGGGCATCGTGGAGATCGCGATCCGCTGCGAGAACGGCGCGGGCGTGAGCGTGGGCCCCGGCGTGGTCGAGGTCGAGCTGCCGCGCCGCGCTGCCGAGAGCGGCACGGCCACCACCACCACCACCAGCACCACCGGACAGGAGACCCCGTGACCGCCGCCATCGCCGGACTCGGCATGACCGAGATGGGCAAGATCTACGGCCGCACCGCCACCCAGTTCGCCGTCGAGGCGATCAGCCGTGCCGCCGAGGACGCCGGCCTGACCCTGGCCGACATCGACGGCCTGTACGTCAACCCGGGCGTCAAGAACGACACCGACCTGCGCCTGCAGTCGACCCTGCAGATGCGCGACACCCGTCTGCTGGCGACGATCCAGGGCTTCGGCTCCTCGGCCGGCCAGATGGTGCAGTACGCCGCCATGGCGATCGACGCCGGCATGGCCGAGGTCGTCGCCTGCGTGTATGCCGACGCGCCGCTGAAGGAGGGCAAGCGCGCCGGCGCGGCGTACCCCGGTCAGGCTCGGGCGATGGAGGGCGTCGGCTCGCTGCCGTTCGCCGCCGGCCTCAAGGCTGCCCCGGAGCGCTATGCCGTCGCCGCCCGCCGGCACATGGAGAGGTACGGCACCACCAGCGAGCAGCTCGGCGCGGTCGCGGTCGCGGCCCGGCAGTGGGCGGCGATGAACCCCGCGGCGCAGATGCGCGAGCCGATGACACTCGAGGACCACCAGTCCTCGCGGATGATCGCCGACCCGCTGCGCCTGCTGGACTGCTGCCTGGTGAGCAACGGCGCGGTCGCGGTGATCGTGACCAGCGCCGAACGGGCCGCGACCCTGCGGCAGCCGCCCGTGCACGTGTGGGGCTGGGGACAGGGGCATCCGGGCTACGTGAACCGACGCGACAGCGAGTTCGGTCTCGTCACCGGCGCCGCCCGGTCGGGCGCGGACGCGCTGAAGATGGCCGGCGTCGGTGTCGACGAGATCGACGTGCGCGAGCTCTACGACTGCTTCACCTACACGACGCTCATCACGTTGGAGGACTACGGCTTCTGCGCGAAGGGCGAGGGCGGCGACTTCGTCGCCAGCGGCGCGATCGCCCCCGGCGGGTCGCACCCGACCAACACGGGCGGTGGCGAGCTGTCGTCGTTCTACATGTGGGGGATGACCCCGCTGTCCGAGGCCGTCATCCAGGCACGTGGCCAGGGCGGCGAGCGGCAGGTGCCGCAGCACGACCTGGTGATGGTCAGCGGCAACGGCGGCGTCCTCGACTTCCACTCCACACTGGTCCTCAGTCCCCACCCGAAGACGAGGTGATCGCGATGTCCCTGGCACCCGTCGTCCGCGACGACTTCTCCGCCCCCTTCTTCGAGGCCTCGGCCGAGGGCCGGCTGCTGCTGCGCTTCTCACCGAGCAGCGGCGCGTGGTCGGAGCCGAGCGCGATGGTGTGCTCGGTCTCCCAGGCCGCCGATCTGGAGTGGCGCGAGGCATCCGGTCGCGGCCACCTGGTCAGCTGGACGATCAAGCCCGGGCGTCCGCGCGACGACCAGCCCGCCCAGGACACCGTCATCGGCATCGTCGAGACCGAGGAGGGTCCGTGGCTGACCCTGCTGCTCCCCGACGCCGATGTCGCCGCGCTCGCGGTCGGCGCTGCTGTCGAAGTGCGGTTCGTCCAGCCCGAGGGCAGCGAGCACCTGCCGGTGGGTCGGTTCGTGGGCTGAGGCCGTGCCGCGGCTGTCGTCGCGCCCCGGCTGCAACTATCTGTTATTGCCTCCACCGCACCGGTCTACCGGTACGCCAGTGGCGATAGCAGATAGTTACAGCGGCGTACGGGGCCGTCAGAAGGTGACGACGGTCCGGGCGGCGGTGGCGCCGTCGATCCCGTCCAGCGCGGCCGCGAGGCCGTCGATCGAGACGGTGGCGCCCTGTAGCGCGTCGAGGTCGAGCCGGCCGGAGAGGTACAGCTGCGCGTAGAGCGGTACGTCGACCCGCAGCCGGGTGCCGCCGAGCCGCGAGCCCTGCAGCCGCTTCTCGGCGAGCAAATCCGACGCCGGGATGGAGACGGCGTCGCCCGGCCGGGCGAGGCCGACCACCGTGGCCGTGCCGCGGGTGCGCAGCATGGCGAAGGCCTGGGCGATGGTGGCGGGGAGACCGACCATCTCCAGCGCGTGGTCGACGCCACCGGTGAGGTCGAGGACGGCGGCGACCGGGTCGGTCGTGGCCGCGTCGACCACGTCCGTGGCGCCCATCCGGAGCGCGAGGTCGAGCTTCTCCGGCATGCGGTCGACAGCGACGATCCGGGACGCGCCGGCGAGCACGGCGCCCTGCACCGCGCTGAGCCCGACGCCGCCGCAGCCGATGACGGCGACGGTGTCGCCGACCCGGACGGCGGCGCTGTGCCGTACGGCGCCCAGGCCCGTGATCACGGCGCACCCGAGGAGGGCGGCCTTGTCGAGGGGCATGTCCGCCGGGACCTTCGCGACGCTGGACGCCTGGACGAGCATCTCCTCGGCGAAGCTGCCGATCCCGACGAACTGGGTGACGGCCCGGCCGTCCAGGGTGAGACGGGGTGATCCGTCGGCGCGGGTCCGGCGCAGGTCGGTGCAGTGCTGGGGATGTCCCTGGCTGCACCAGGGGCAGGTGCCGCACGACCCGGCCGGCGCCACGACGACGTGGTCGCCGGGTGCGATCCCGGAGACGTCGCGGCCGACCTCGACGACGATGCCGGCCGCCTCGTGCCCGAGCACGGCGGGCAGGCCCAGCGCCGGGTTGCCTCCGGTCTGGCCGTGGCGGTCGGAGTGGCAGATGCCCGTCGCTGCCGTGCGGATGCGCACCTCCGCGGCGAGGGGCGCTTCGACGTGCACGTCCTCGAGCGCCACCTGCTGATCGAACCCGTGTAGTACCGCAGCCCTCACGCCGAGCGTCCTCTCTCTTGCCTCTGTGATGGACGTTACCGTAGATTGCTGATCATCAAAACCATGGATTGACCCGGATTGACCCCGATTGACCCCGAGGGAGGACAGACGCGTGGCCGCGATCGACGTCGAGACCAGAGGACCCCACGGCAACGTCCGGTGGATCACCATCAACCGTCCCGACCGGCTCAACGCCTACGACCTCGACATGGCGCGGACGATGATCGCGGCCTTCGAGGACGCCGCGGCGTACGACGCGGTCGTGCTCACCGGTGCCGGCGGAGCCTTCTGCGCCGGGGGCGCCCTCGACCAGCTCGGGGAGCCCGATCCCGAGCAGCTGCGCTCGCTCTTCACCGGCTCGCTGCGGCTGGTCGACGCGATCCGGTCCTGCCCGCGCCCGGTGATCGCCGCGGTGGACGGAGCCGCGGCCGGCGGCGGCAACGAGCTCGTCGTCGCCTGCGACTTCGCGATCGCCACCGAGCGCTCGACGTTCGGTCAGACCGGGCCCCGCGTCGGCTCCGCGCCGGTGCTCGGCGCCACGAACCTGATGGCCGTGCAGATCGGCGAGAAGCGCGCCAAGGAGATGGCGATGCTCTGCCGTCGCTACTCCGCCCAGCAGGCGCTGACGATGGGCCTGATCAACGAGGTCGTGCCCGACGGCGCCCTGGCCGGGGCCGTGGATCGGTGGCTCGGTGAGATCGAGCGGCTGAGCCCGCGCTATCTCGAGATCGCCAAGATCAGCTCCAACCAGTGGTGGAACGCCTCCAAGGACAACATGAGCGCCGGGCTCGGGATGCTCATCCAGGCCATCGGCAGCGAGGACATGCTCGAGGGCGCCAACGCCTTCCTCGAGAAGCGCAAGCCCGACTTCCGCGCCGCGCGGCGCGCCCAGCAGAAGCCGACCGAGAAGGACGACCAGTGAGCATCCGTCACTACCGCGACCTCCAGCCCACCTTCGCCGACCGCGCCCAGTGGGCGCTGCCGACCGTGCTGCGTCATCATGCCGCCGAGCGCCCCGATGCGGTCTGGCTCGACTGTCCCGAGGAGGGGCGCACCTGGACCTTCGCCGAGACGCTGGCGGCCGCCGAGCGCGTGGGCCGGAGCCTCCTCGCCGCGGGCGCCGAGCCGGGCGACCGGGTGGTCCTGGTCGCGCAGAACTCCTCGCAGTTCGTCCGGACCTGGGTCGGCACCGCGGTGGCCGGGTTGGTGGAGGTGCCGGTCAACACCGCCTACGAGCACGACTTCCTCGCCCACCAGGTGAGCACCGTCGAAGCCACGCTCGCCGTCGTCGACGACGTCTACGCCGCCCGCTTCGTCGCTATCGCCGAGGCGGCCAAGTCCATCCGCAAGTTCTGGGTCATCGACACCGGCGCCCGCGACGAGGCGCTCGAGACACTGCGCGCGGCCGGCTGGGACGCTGCGCCGTTCGAGGAGCTCGACGAGGACGCCGGCGCGCCCGGAGTCGTCGACGGCGCGATCGCGCTGCCCGACGTACGCCCGCAGGACCTGGCCTCGGTGCTCTTCACCTCGGGGACCACCGGGCCCAGCAAGGGCGTGGCGATGCCGCACGCGCAGATGTACTTCTTCGCCGACGAGTGCGTCTCGCTGGTCCGGCTCACCGCCGACGACGCCTGGATGTCGGTCACGCCGCTCTTCCACGGCAACGCCCAGTTCATGGCGGCCTACCCGACACTCGTGGCGGGCGCCCGCTTCGTCACCCGCAGTCGGTTCTCCGCGAGCCGCTGGGTCGACCAGCTCCGCGAGAGCCGGGTCACCGTCACCAACTTCATCGGCGTGATGATGGACTTCATCTGGAAGCAGGACCGGCGCGAGGACGACGCCGACAACCCGCTGCGTGTGGTGTTCGCCGCGCCGACCGCCGCCACGCTGGTGGGTCCGATGAGGGAGCGCTACGGCATCGAGGCCTTCGTGGAGGTCTTCGGCCTGACGGAGACCTCCGCGCCGATCATCTCGCCGTACGGCGAGGACCGCCCCGCCGGGGCCGCCGGTCTCGCGGCGGACGAGTGGTTCGACGTCCGGCTGGTGGACCCGGACACCGACGAGGAGGTCGCCATCGGGGAGATCGGCGAGCTGGTCGTGCGACCGAAGGTGCCGTTCATCTGCTCGATGGGCTACTTCAACATGCCGGACAAGACCGTCGAGGCGTGGCGCAACCTGTGGTTCCACACGGGGGACGCGCTGCGCCGAGACGAGAACGGCTGGTTCTACTTCGTGGACCGGTTCAAGGACGCCCTGCGCCGCAGGGGCGAGAACATCAGCTCCTACGAGATCGAGACGTCGATCCTCGCGCATCCCGCGGTCGTCGAATGCGCGGTGATCGCGGTGCCGGCCTCCAGCGAGGCCGGGGAGGACGAGGTGATGGCCTACGTCATCACCGGCGGCGACGCGTCGCCGCCCACCGCCGAGGAGCTGTGGGCCCACTGCGACGTCCGGATCCCGTCCTTCGCCGTGCCCCGCTTCCTCCGCTTCGTCGACGAGCTGCCGAAGACGCCCTCGCAGCGGGTCCAGAAGGCGAAGCTGCGCGCCCTCGGCGTCACCCCGGACACCCACGACCGGGAGGGCTGAGCCGTGCACCCCTACCGAACCGTCCTCTTCGTCCCCGCGCACAAGCCGGAGTGGGCTGTGAAGGCACTGGCCTCGGGCGCGGACTGCGTGGTCCTCGACCTCGAGGACTCGGTGCCCCACGACCTCAAGCACGAGGCCCGTGCGACGGTGCGCGAGACCCTGCCGAAGCTGCGCGCCGAGCGGCCGGAGGTCGGCCTGTTCGTGCGACCCAACGCCCTCGCCACCCGGCTCGCCGGCGCCGACCTGGAGGCCGTCGTGTGTCCGGAGCTCGACGGGATCTTCGCCCCGAAGATCAAGGACGCGACCGACGTGCTGCGCTGGGAGACGCTCATCGACTGGTTCGAGGCGCGCAACGGCGCCGAGGGCCTGGAGATGATCGTGCCGGTCGAGATGGTCGACGCGATCACCAACTGCTTCGAGATCGCCGCGGCCTCGCCACGGGTCGGCGCGATGATCGGACCGACCTCCGAGCACGCCGACATCGCCCGCGCCGTCGGCTTCCGCCAGTCCCCCGAGGGCTCGGAGACGTTGTACCTGCGCAGCCGGATCCTGCTCGCCTGCCGACAGTACGGTCTGCACCCCCTGACCGCCCTGTGGGAGGACCTCGCCGACCTCGACGGCCTGCACCGCTTCGCCGACTACGGCTTCCAGCTGGGCTTCCGCGGGATGATCGCGATCCACCCCAGCCACGTGCCGGTGATCAACGAGGTGTTCACGCCCTCGGACGAGGAGGTCGCCTACTACGAGGACCTCGTCGCCACCGTCGACGCGGCGGTCGCGCGGGGCGAGGGTGCGATCCGCTTCCGCGGCCAGCATGTGGACCTCGCGCACGCCGACAAGGCCCGTGACTGGCTCGAGCACGCCCGGCTGGTGCGCGGGGGGACGCCTGCCCGATGAGGGCGTTCGTCCTGGACCGGGACGGCTGGCGGCTCACGGACGTACCTGACCCCCGCCCCGCGCCGGGGCAGGTCGTGGTCCGTACGACGGCCGCAGGGCTGTGCCACTCCGACCTGACCCTGGCGAGCAGGTCGGCCGACGAGCAGCGATTCGCCCTGCCCGTCGTGCTCGGCCACGAGCTCGCGGGCACGGTGGTCGCCCTCGGCGCCGGCGTGACCGACGGCGGGGACATCGCGATCGGCAGTGCCGTGGTGGGCTACGGTCCCCGCGGCTGCGGTCGCTGCGCCGCCTGCGCGACGGGCGCGGAGAACTACTGCCGTGCGCCCGGCTCGCGGCTGCCGCCGGGACTCGGGGCGGACGGAGCCCTGGCCGAGCTCGTCGCCGTCGACCTGGACCATCTCCTCCTCGCGACGGGCGTCCCGCCCGCGCAGGGCGCGGCGCTGACCGATGCCGGCCTGACCGCCCTGCACGCCCTCGGCCGTGCCCTCACCGCGGTCGGCCTGCCGCCCGACGAGGTCACCGTCGTGGTCCTGGGGATCGGCGGGCTGGGCCATGTCGCGGTCCAGCTCGCCCGACGCGCCGGCGCGTCCGTGATCGCGGTCGACCGGCTGCCCGCCAAGCGCCGACTGGCCGAGCGGCTCGGGGCGGACCACGCGCTGCCGGCCGACGCGGACCTCCCCGGCGCCGTGCGCGAGCTCACCTCCGGACGCGGTGCCGACGTGGTGCTCGACCTGGTCGGCTCCGGACCGAGCCTGGCCCAGGCGGCGGACCTGGTCGGCGTCAACGGCGTGATCTCCGTCGTCGGTGTGGGCAGTGGCCGTCTCGAGGTCGGCATGCACGCGCTGCCGCTCGGCGTCCGCACGGACCTGCCGTACTGGGGCACGCGGCCCGAGCTGGCCCGGCTGCTGGAGCTGGCGGCCGCCGGCGAGGTCCGCGTCGAGGTCGAGGAGGTCGCGCTGGACGAGGTCGAGACGGCCTACGCGCGCCTCGCCGCCGGCGCGGTGCTGGGGCGCGCGGTCGCGGTCCCCGGCGCCGGAATTGCTTGACCGGTGACCGAAATCACTGATAAGGATTATATCGATCATCAGCGCTAGGAAAGGTGCCGCCCATGTCCACAGGTCTGACGAGAGGGCGGCGCCGCGGCGTCGTCCTGGCCGCTCTCACGACGGCGGTGCTCGCCCTGGCGGCCTGCTCGGGATCGTCGGCGACCGAGGAGACCAACGCGGGCGGTGAGAGCATCGAGTACGGCGCCGACCGGGCGGCGTACGTCGAGGCACTCGCCGACATGGAGCCGGTGACCCTGGCCATGCAGTCCACCGGTCCCAAGGGCTCGGCGACCGGACGGCGCTTCGAGGACTACGCCTCCGTCGTCGAGGAGTGGTCGGGCGGCAAGATCTCCTTCGACCTCACCTACTCCAACGGCATGGCGCCGCCCGACGAGGTGCACCTCGCCCTCGCGGACGGCCGGCTGGACGTCGGATCGGTCATGCCCGCCCTCATCCCGGACGAGCTGCCGGCCGCCAACGTGCTGGGCGACCTCAGCCACCTGGGTCGACAGACTCCCGTGGACTGGATGCTCCAGTGGCACGGGATCATGCTCGACATCGCCGCTGCGGCCGACGACGTCGACCGCGAGTACGAGGAGCACGGCATGAAGCTGCTGCTGCCGGCCTTCGGATCGGGCGCCTACATGCCCTACTGCACCGACCCCGGCGCCTCCGCCGATGCGCTCGACGGTCGCGGCATCGCGAGCCAGAGCAAGGTGCAGAACCGGGAGGCCGATGCGCTGGGCCTCGCGCCGACGTCGATCAGCTACGCCGAGATGTTCGAGGGCCTGCAGCGTGGTGTCATCGACTGCGCCTTCAGCACGGTCACGGGTGCCGCGCTGGGCGGGTTCATCCCGGCGGCGCCGCATGTGGCCTACGCCGAGGACGAGGGGTTCAACTCGCCGGCCGGCACGATCGCGATCAGCCTGGCCCGCTGGAACGAGCTGCCGCTGGCGGCCCAGCAGCTCATGTTCGACCGGCTCGACGTGCTCCTGCAGGCCAACTTCGAGGGTGCCTGGGAGAACACCGCCGCGGCCGTCCAGGCGGTCCTCGACGCCGGCGGCGAGCTGGCTGCCTTCGACGACGATGCCGTGGCCCGGCTGGCCGCCGTCCACTCCACCGTGGAGGAGGAGGTCGCCGGCAGCGACGCGGTCAGCGACGGCCGGGCACTGGTCGACGTCGCCACGCAGGCCGAGGAGGAGTGGGCGAACCGGATCGACGAGCTCGGCATCGACGGCGTCGGCACGTCCTACGAGGACTTCCCCGCGTGGTACGCGCGGGGAGTGCCGGACCTGCAGCCGTACTTCGACGCCCTGTGGGACGGCGCCATGGGCGAGCGGCGTCCGTCGTGAACTTCGACGTCGACCCGGTCCACGACGACATCCGGCAGGGGATGCGCGACCTGTGCGCGAGGTTCCCCGACGAGTACTGGGCCGCCAGGGACGAGCTGCACGAGTTTCCCTGGGACTTCTACCGCGCCGTCACGGACGCCGGGTGGCTGGGCCTGACCATCCCCGAGGAGTACGGCGGCGGCGGGCTCGGCGTCACCGAGGCCGCGATCGTGGAGCGCGAGATCTCCGCGTCCGGCGCCGGGATGGGCGGGTGCAGCTCGGTCCACATCGGGATCTTCGGCTTCGAGCCGATCCTGCGCCACGGCAGTGAGGACCTGAAGCAGCGCTTCCTGCCACGGGTGCCGAAGGGCGACCTGCAGATCTCGTTCGCGGTCACCGAGCCCGATGCCGGCACGGACACGACCAACCTGTCCACCTTCGCCCGCAAGGTCGACGGCGGGTGGCTGGTGTCGGGCAAGAAGGTCTGGATCTCCAACGCCCAGCAGGCCGAGCGGATGCTGCTCCTGGCGCGGACCACGCCCAAGGACCAGTGTGCTCGTCGGACCGACGGGCTGACGGTCTTCTTCGCGCCGGTCGACCGGGACCGCGTGACGATCCGGCCGATCCCCAAGATGGGCCGCAACTCCGTCGACAGCAACGAGCTGTTCATCGACGACCTCTTCGTCGCCGACGAGGACGTCGTCGGCGAGGTCGGCCGGGGCTTCGAGGTGATCCTCACCGGCCTCAACGCCGAGCGGGTGGTCGCCGCCAACGCGATGGTCGGGATCGGAGAGGCGGCGCTGCGCCGCGGCGTGCGGTATGCCCAGGACCGGGTGGTCTTCGGCCGCCCGATCGGTCAGAACCAGGGCCTGTCGTTCCAGCTCGCGGAGGCCAAGATCCGGCTCGAGGCCGCCGACGCGGTGCTGCAGAAGGCGACCTGGCTGGTCGACCGGCAGCGGCCCTGCGGCGCGGAGGCCAACTACGCCAAGTGGCTGTGCGCCGAGGCGGGCTTCTACGCCGCCGACGTGGCGCTGCAGGTGCACGGCGGCATGGGCTACAGCAAGGAGTTCCACGTCGAGCGGTACTTCCGCGAGGCCCGGCTGATGCGGATCGCCCCGATCAGCCAGGAGATGGTGCTCAACTACGTCGCCGAGCACGTGCTCGGCCTGCCGAGGAGCTACTGATGCGCGGCCTGTACTTCGAGGAGTTCGAGATCGGGAAGGTCTACCGGCACGCCTTCCGGCGCACGGTGACCGAGATGGACAACGTCCTCTTCACGTCGTTGACCATGAACGTCGCTCCGATCCACCTCGACGCCGAGCATGCGAAGACCACGATCCACGGCCGTCCGCTGGTCAACAGCCTGTTCACCGTGGCGCTCATCGGGGCGTTCCACGTACCCGAGCTGACGATGGGGACCACGCTGGGCAACCTCGGCTACGAGGAGATGCGCTTCCCCGCGCCCGTCTTCCACGGCGACACCCTGCGCGGGGAGACCACTGTCGTCGACAAGCGGGAGTCGGCCAGCCGGGACGACTCGGGGATCGTGTGGTTCGAGCACCGCGGCTACAACCAGGACGACGTGCTCGTCATGACCTGCAAGCGGGCCGGACTGATGATGCGGCTCCCTGCCGACGGCACGGCGTTCGGAGAGTGAGCGCTTCGTGACGGAGCAGCACGAGGGCCGGTACCCGCACGTCTTCACCCCGATCACCATCGGGACGATGCGGCTGCGCAACCGGATCATGGTTCCGCCGCACGGCTCCGGGATCGGGAACCTGTGGGGCACCGACGCCGAGGCCGAGACCCACATGGCCTACTGGGAGTCGCGGGCGCTGGACGGCGCGTCCTGGATCGACGGCGTACGCGGCCGGGTCCGCAACCCCGTGATCCCCGGCTTCGACACGGGCGGCTACGGCGCGGAGACCATCGGCAACTACCGGCAGCCGAACTACGTCGAGCGGGTCCAGGAGCTGGCCCACCGGCTGCACCGGGCCGGGGTGGTGGTCACCAGCCAGCTCACCGTGATCGGCGGGGTGCCGCAGTCACCCGGCCGGGTGCTCAGCTCCCCGCTCACCAACGCCCGGCCGCACGTGATGTCGACCGCCGACGTCGCCGAGTACGTCGAGGAGTACCGGTTCAGCGCCACCCGCGCCCGCGAGGCCGGGCTCGACGGCATCGAGCTGCACCTCAACCACGACGACATGCTCGAGTGGTTCCTCTCGCCGCTGACCAACGACCGCACCGACCGCTACGGCGGGTCCCTGGAGAACCGGGCCCGCTTCGCGGTCGAGTCGCTGCGGGCCGTCCGCGAGGCGGTGGGCTCGGAGCTGACCGTCGGGGTCCGGTTCAACCTGCGCGAGGAGATGCCCGAGGGCTACGACGAGGGCGGCGGTGTCGAGGTGGCGCAGCTGCTCGAGGCGACCGGCCTGGTCGACTACCTGCACGCGGTGGTCGGCTCGCCCTGGGGCGACCCCAGCTACATCCAGTCCCAGCACTACGACGCCGCGCAGTGGGCCGAGCTGGCCGGACGGGTCCGCAAGGAGGTCTCGCTGCCGGTGGTCTACGCCGGCCGGGTCAACACCGTCGCGGTGGCCGAGCAGGTGCTGGCCGCCGGCCACGCCGACGTGGTCGGCATCGCGCGGGCCTACCTCGCCGAGCGCGATCTGCTCGCCAAGGCGCGTGCGGGCCGCGAGGACGAGATCCGCCCGTGCGTGGGCGGCAACGACTGCATCAGCCGGCAGTACGCCGAGGGCCTGCCGTTCTCGTGCGCGGTCAACCCGCACGTCAAGACCGAGGCGCAGGGCCGGTGGGGCGAGGGCGACCTCGGCGTCGCCGCGTCGCCGCGCAAGCTGCTGGTGATCGGTGGCGGACCGGCGGGCCTCGAGCTTGCCGCGCTGGCCGCGGAGAGCGGACACCAGGTGGCGCTCTGGGAGGCCGGTGAGCGGCTCGGCGGCCAGCTCGCGACCGTCGCCAACGCGCCCACCTTCGACAAGTACGGCGAGTACCTCACCTGGCAGGAGGCGCGGTTGGCCCGGCTCGGGGTGGACGTGCGTCGGGCGACGACGGCCACCGTGGAGTCGGTGGTCGCGGCGGAGGCCGAGGTCGTCGCGGTCGCCACCGGCGCACGACCGCACCGGCCGGTGCTGCCGGGAGTCGACCTGCCGCACGTCGTGGACGCCGCGGACGTGCTGGGCGGCACCGCCACCGTGGGCGACCGGGTGCTGATCATCGCGCGCGACGACCACCTGCCGCCGCTCACCGTCGCTGACCTGCTCGCCGGCCAGGGCCGCCAGGTCACCCTGGTGTACGGCGCCCAGCAGCCCGGCCAGCAGCTCGGTCGCTACATCCTCGGCGGCGTACTGGCGCGGCTGCACAAGCAGAAGGTGGAGTTCCGCCACCTCGAGGAGGTGCGGGCGATCCACGCCGACGGCGTCGACGTACGACACGTCTACACGTTCGAGTCGCAGCGGCTGTCCGGCTACGACACCGTCGTGCTCGCCTGTGGCGCGGACAGCGACGACACCCTGTTCCAGCAGCTCCAGGGCAAGGTGCCCGAGCTGCACGTGCTCGGCGACGCGTACGCGCCCCGGCGGCTGTCGTTCGCGACCCGCCAGGCCTACGCGCTCGCCGAGGTGCTGGCCGGCCACCCCGAGGTGGTCGACGGTCGTTGGTCACCGTCCCCGGTGGAGCGGATCGGATGAGCGCCCGCACCGCCCTCGTCGTCGGCGGCGCCGGCGCGATCGGAGCCGCCTGCGTGCGGGCCCTCACCGCCGACGGGCTGAGGGTGGTCCTGGCCGACCTGGACGAGTCCGCTGCCGGTCAGGTCGCGGAGCGCACCGGCGCCGTCGGAGCGGTCGGCATCGACGTCACCTCCGCCGACAGCGTCCGCGACGGCGTACGGCGTGCCGTCGAGATCCTGGACGGCCTCGACGTCGCCGTGAACCTCGCCGCCATCGGCGGCCCGCCCGTTCGGTTGCACGAGTACGACGACGCCGGCTGGGAGCGGGTCGTCGACGTCAACCTCAACGGCACCTTCCGCTGCCTGCGCGAGCAGGTGGGGGCGATGCTCGGGACCGCGGGCGCCGCTGCCGGTGCCGGTGCCGGTGGCAGCATCGTGGTGGTCTCCTCGGTCGGTGCCGGCGTCGGGTTCGCCGGCGCGGCCGCCTACTCGGCCACCAAGCACGCACTGACCGGACTGACCCGATCGGCTGCGCTGGAGTACGCCGGGGACGGCATCCGGATCAACGCCGTCGCGCCCGGCTTCGTGGACACCGGGCTGCTGCGCTCTCGCCGTACGGACGAGGAGATCGCCCACCTCGAGTCGGCCCACCCCCTCGGCCGGCTTGCCACGGTCGAGGAGGTCGCGGCCGTGGTCGCCTTCCTCGCCTCTAGCGCAGCCGGCTTCGTGACGGGCTCCTGCTACGGCGTCGACGGTGGCTTCCTGGCCGGCAACGCGAACCTGCTGAACCGTCCCGAGTAGCCCAGCCGCCCGCGCCCCGTGCGGGCGTCTCGATACCGCACCTGCGCTCGTTCAGCGCTGCGGCGCTACTCGACGACCACGCGGACTCGGCGTTCTAGGCTCTTCGGTGGAAGCGGATGTCGCCGTCGGGCAGGGTGTCATGGTCATAGACCTGGTCATGGATCCGGTGATGATGAAACCCGCACAACAAGATCCCGTTGCCCAGGCTCGTCACCCCACCCAGCGCCCACGGTTGCAGATGATGGGCCTCGCACCACCGAGCCGGGATCGTGCACCCCTCACCCCGACACACCGGATCACGCAACCGCAGCGCCCTGCGGATCGCCGTGCTGAACAACCGCTGCTTGCGACCCAGGTCCAGGACCTCGCTCTCCCCGCCCAGGACGGCGGGGATGACGCCCCCCGTGCACGCCAACCGCCGCGCCTCGGCCGCAGAGATGTCCGTGGTGCCCGTTGGCGACAGCGGGTTCGTGGTCGTCGCCGCCCCCATCCCCGACAACAACTGCTTGATCCCGATCGTCACGACCACCGACGTCGCGTCCCCGCCCTGGTCGGGCAGCTTCGACGGGTCCAGGTGCTCCAACAGGCGACGGAACGCCTCGGCCAACTGCCGGTGTCGCGGCAACCGCACCACATCCGGGTTCGACCCCGCACCGTCGTTCCCGACGTCGTGCTGGTCGCGCTGGTTGGGGTGGCGGGGATTGGTCCACCCGTCCAGGTACGTCTCGAACCGACCGGCGACCGCATCGGCGACCCGAAGATGGATCTTGGTGGTGCCGTCGCCGACGGGGCGGAACCGCACCGAGGCCTTCTCCTCCGCATGCCGCTCTTGCTCCGCCAACCGCCGCGCGTCCTCGGCGTCGGCGATCTCGGGAGCCGAGACATGCAGAATCGCCCGCCCCAACCGGCGCAGCTCGGCGGGACCGAAGTCCGCGGCCAACCGGATCAGGTCCGCCTCCGCCTGCTGTTTCACCGCGACCCCGACCCGGTCGGGCAGGTCATCGACACAAGCGGTGATGACCCGCACCTGCTCCAGGTTCACCCCACCCTTGGCGAGCGCGGCAGCGGTCGCGGTGAACCGATCCGCCACCACAGAGGCCAGCCGCTCCTCGGCTCGCACCCGGGCGGGGTCGGCATGCACGGCTTTGGCGAACCAGCCCGCCACATCGCGCGACCCGTGGCTCTCCGCGACGTCACCGGCGACCGCCAGCGTGCGCAGCCGCAGCTCCACGACCTGCGCCTCCAGGCCCGCGAGCTCGGTCAGCAACCGCTCCTTCTCCCCCGTCGAGAGGTACAGCGGCTGCATGTCCCGCACGCCGGCCAGGGCCTCCCGCGACACCGCCACCGCAGCCGCCAACGGAGCAGGCGGTGACTGGATGAGGGACATCGGAGCGGCCTTCCCGATCGGCTTCGGCGTACGCCGATCCTCTCAAGCGGCTCCGACACGAAGGCCCTTCTCACACTGAGCTGTGGAGACAGGCTCGACTCTGACAGGGGTCTCGACAGGCTCGACCTACGGTTGGCGTCAGGGATAGCGGGCGACGAGGCGGCCGGTGACGTCACCCCGGCGCAGCCGGTCGAGCGCGGCCGGGATGTCGTCGAAGCCGATCGGCTCGAGGGCGGGGGAGAGGTCGCCCGAGGCGAACATCTCGTACACCGCGGCGATGTCCTCGACGGTCCCGCCACGGGAGCCGAGCAGGGTGACCTGCTTGAGGATCAGGGCGTTGGTCGAGATCGTCGACTCCAGGCGACCCATCCCGACCTGCACCACGCGCCCGAAGTCGCGCACGGTCTCGATCGCGGCGGCGGTGGTGGTGCCGAACCCGGCGAAGTCCACGATCAGGTCGAGACCGACGTCGGCGAAGGCGGTGACGTCGGCGGCGACCTCGGTGACACCGAGCTCGCGCGCCATCGGCCACAGCGACTGCTTGGGCTCGGCGGCGTACACCTCCGCCCCGCGGAGCACCGCGATCCGCGCGCCCACCTGCCCCAGGCCGCCGAGGCCGATGATGCCGACCTTGTCGCCGGCGGCGACCTCGCCGCGCACCACCACGGCCCGGTACGGCGCCCGGCCGGCGTCGGTGCCCGCGGCGGCCAGCTCGAAGGAGAGCCCCTCGGGGACGCGGACGAGGTCGGGCGGGTCCGCGACGACGTACGGCCCGTAGCCGCCGTCGCGGCCGAGTCCTGGCCGGGTGCTGCCGGCGGGGTTCACGGCGACCCGGTCGCCGACGGCCCAGCCGTCGACCCCGACCCCGACGGCGGCGATCACGCCGGCGACCTCGTGGCCGAGGGTCAGCGGGAACGGACCGAGCCGGGCGGTCCAGGTGGCGTCGTCGAGGATCCCGACGTCGGTGTGGCACAGGCCGGCCGCGCGCACGGCCACCAGCACCTCGCCGGGACCGGCGACCGGCTCGGGGAGGTCGGTCAGGCGCAGCGGCTCGCCGGTGCCCGTCATCTGCCAGGCACGCATCGTCGCGCTCAGCGGCCCGTCCAGCGGGGCGCGCGCTTCTCGACGAAGGCGAGTGCGCCCTCCTGGGCGTCGGCGGACTCGCGGACCGGGTTCACGAAGGCCTCCTGACGGTCGAACATCTCGGTCAGCGGCCAGTCGGCCGACCGGACCAGCACCTGCTTGGAGGCGGCGAGGGCGAGGGGCGCGTTCGCAGCGACCTCGTCGGCGAGGTCGAGCGCGGCGGCCAGCGCCTGCCCGGGCTCGGTGAGCCGGTTGACCAGGTGGACCTCGGCAGCGTCGGGTGCCGGCCACATGCGCCCGGTCAGGACCAGCTCCATCGCCAGGTGGTACGGGATCCGGTGCTGCAGGCGCAGCAGGCCGCCGGCCGCGGCGGTGAGGCCGCGCTTCACCTCGGGCAGCCCGAACCTCGCCGCGGACGAGGCGACGACGAGGTCGCAGGACAGCACGATCTCGAAGCCTCCGGCGAGCGCGTAGCCCTCGACGGCGGCGATCACGGGCTTGGTCGGCGGTCGCCTCACGATGCCGGCGAAGCCGCGACCCTCGACGACGGGGCGCTCGCCGCGGGCGAAGCCCTTGAGGTCCATGCCCGCACAGAACGTGCCGCCGGCGCCCGTGATCACCGCGACGCTGAGGTCCGCGCGGTCGTCCAGGAGCTGGAGCGCGTCGGCGATCCGGTGCGCCATCGCCATGGACATGGCGTTCTTCGACTCGGGCCGGTTCATGGTCAGCACGAGGACGCGGCCCCGCTCCTCGACGAGCAGGTCGGTGTCGGTCACGATGCTCTCCTCCGTGGTCATCGCGGGCTCATCCGGATCGCGCCGTCGAGGCGGATCGTCTCGCCGTTGAGGTAGGGGTTCTGGACGATCTGCTCGGCGAGCAGGGCGAACTCGTCGGGCTGGCCGAGCCGGGCGGGGTTCGGGACCTGCGCGCCGAGGCCGTCCCGGATCTCCTGCGAGAAGCGGGCCAGGATCGGGGTGTCGAAGACGCCGGGCGCGATCGTGTTCACCCGGATGCCCTTGGTGGCCAGGTCCCGTGCGGCGACGAGAGTCATCCCCACGACGCCGGCCTTCGCCGAGGCGTAGGGGATCTGGCCGATCTGGCCCTCCCATGCGGCGACCGACGCGGTCAGCACGCACACGCCGCGCTCGCCGTCGACCGGCTCGTTCGCGGCCATCCGCGCGGCCGCCAGGCGCAGCACGTTGAAGGTGCCGACGAGATTGATGTCGATCAGCTGCCGGTAGAGGTCGAGGTCGCCGGCCGAGCCGTCCCGGTTGACGAGGCGGACCGTGCCGCCCTTGCCGGCGCAGTGCACCAGCGCCCGCAGGGGGCCCCGCTCGACGGCCAGGTCGAGCGCGGCGTCGACGCGCTGCGCGTCGGTGACGTCCGCGGCCGCGTACGATCCACCGACCTCCTCGGCGAGCTCCTTGCCGAGCTGCTCGTTGAGGTCGAGGACGACGACATGGGCGCCCGCGCGGGCCAGTCGCCGCGCGGTCGCGGCGCCGAGGCCGGACGCGCCGCCGGTGACGAGGACCGAGGCTCCGGTGAGGTCCACAGTGTTCTCCTTCGGGTGGGCGGGCTCAGAGCCGCTCGAGGATGGTGGCGTTGGCCATGCCGCCGGCCTCGCACATGAGCTGGAGGCCGAGGCGCTGGTCGTTGTCCTCCAACGCGTGCAGCAGGGTGGTCATCAGCCGCGCTCCGGACGCGCCGAGGGCGTGACCCAGCGCGATCGCACCGCCGCGGGGGTTGACCCGCGCGGGATCGACGTCGAACTCGGCCTGCCACGCGAGGGGGACCGAGGCGAAGGCCTCGTTGAGCTCGATGTGGTCGAGGTCGCCGACCGAGAGTCCGGCCCGCTCCAGCACCCGATGCGTGGCGGGGATGGGGCCGGTCAGCATGAGCAGCGGGTCGTCGCCGACCACCGCCATGCTGTGGATCCGCGCTCGGGGGGCGAGCCCGAGCTGCTCGGCACGCTGGGCGGACATGAGGAGCAGGGCGCTCGCCCCGTCGGTGATCTGCGAGGAGTTGCCGGCGGTGACCGACCAGTCGATCTCGGGGAAGCGGGCGCCGAGCTCGGCGGTCTCGAAGACCGTCCTCAGCCCGGCCAGCCGCTCGGCGGTCGTGCCGCGGCGGATCGTCTCGTCGCGGTCCACGACACCCGCCGGTGTCGTGACTGCGATCACCTCGCGGTCGAACGCCCCCGAGTCCTGCGCCGCCGCTGCCAGCTCGTGGGAGCGCACGGCGTACTCGTCGAGCTCGGTGCGGGAGAGCTTCCAGCGAGCGGCCACCAGCTCGGCGGCGACCCCCTGGGACACCAGTCCGGGGGCGAAGCGCTCGGCCACCCGCGCGCCGTACGGGTCGGCGCCCATCCGGGCCGAGCCCATGACGACCCGGCTCATGGACTCCACGCCGCCGGCGACGATGACATCGGCCTGGCCGGACGCGATGGCCTGCGCGGCGAAGTGCACGGCCTGCTGGCTCGACCCGCACTTGCGGTCGATGGTGGTCGCCGGGACGTGCGGGGGCAGGCCCGCGCCCAGCCAGGCCATCCGGCCGGGAGTGGCGGACTGCTCGCCGACCTGGGACACGCAGCCGACGATCACGTCGTCCACGGTCGCCGGGTCGAGGGCTGGGGAGCGGTCGAGCAGGGTCTCGATCGTCTGGGAGAGGAGGTCGACGGGGTGGAGGCCGGCGAGCGCACCGTCGGGCTTGCCCCGACCGCTGGGCGTGCGTACGGCATCGACGACGACGACGTCGGAGAGGTAGCGTCCAGTCACCCCTAATGCTTATCATGATATTCATCAAGTGTCACGAGGCCTTGACATCCGCCCGGGTGACGAATCTAGGATAATGATTACAACCGTGAAGGAGGATGTCGTGCCGAACGACGAGTACGCGGAGGTCCGGCGGCTCGCCGCTCAGGTCGCCCGCGACGTGTACGGGCCGGTGGCCGAGGAGATGGACGTCAACCGCACGCCCGTGTCCCGCGAGCAGCGCATGCAGCTGGGCGAGCTCGGGTTCCTCGGCATCGCCCACCCCGAGGAGTACGGCGGCTCCGGTGCCCCGCTCGCCCAGGCGCTGGTGGTGGTGGAGGAGTTCGCCAAGGTGTGCCGTCCGGCGGCCTTCCAGATCTTCGAGGCCAACACCGGCCCCGCCCAGGTGGTCAACCACCTCGGCACCGAGGAGCAGAAGCGGCGGTGGCTCCCGGCGATCATCTCCGGCGAGCGGACCATGGCCGTCGGCATCTCGGAGCCCGACGCCGGCTCGGCGGCCACCGACATGCGCACGACCGCGAAGGTCACCAACGGCACCGTCGTGGTCAACGGCAACAAGCGCTGGATCTCCAACGGCGGCGAGGCCGACCAGTACGTCGTGTACTGCCGCCTCTCCGACGCACCCGGGGCCAAGGGCATCGGCGCGGTCGTCGTCGACAAGGGGGCACCCGGCTTCTCGTTCGGAGCCAGTGAGCGCCTGATGGGCTTCCGCGGCATTCCCTCGGCCGACCTCTACTTCGACAACGTCGAGGTGCCCGAGTCGAACATCATCGTTCCCGCGGGCGGCTTCGGCAGGCTCTTCGGCGTCTTCTCCATCGAGCGGATGGGCAACACCACCATGAGCCTGGCGATCGGGCAGGCTGCGCTCGACCGGACGCTCAAGTACGTCGAGGAGCGCGAGCAGTTCGGCAAGCCGCTCATCGAGTTCCAGAGCATCCAGGTGATGGTCGCCGACATGGTGCTGCAGGTGGAGGCCGCGCGCCTCCTGCGCGACCAGGCGGCCGCGTCGGTGGACGCGCGGGGCATGCCCGACGCGCTCAAGGTGTCGCTCGCCAAGTGCACGGCCAACGAGATGGCCAAGCGGGTCACCGACCTCGCCATGCAGATCCACGGCGGCAACGGCTACACCGAGGAGTACGGCATCGAGCGGCTCCACCGTGACGCCCACGGCTGGGCGATCGCCGGTGGCACGCCCACCATGCAGCGCATCCGGATCGTCTCCGAGGTGCTCGGCCGCAAGTTCGACCAGCGCCGCTGATGATCACCGGCCGACCCGTGACTGCCGCGGACGCGGCAGGGAGGATGGACCCATGTTCGACCTGACCCCGGAGCACCGGGAGATCCAGGCCGCGGCACGCGCGCTGGCCGCTGCCGTCGAGCCGTTCGCCGACGAGGCGGACGAGTACGTCGAGGTGCACCCGAAGGTGCGCGCGCTGCTCGCCGAGAGCGGGCTCGCCCGCCACGTCGTCCCGGCGCAGTACGGCGGCGTGAGCGAGGTGCTCGACCCGCTCACCATCGCGGTGGTCCGCGAGGCGCTGATGTACTCCTCCGCCCACCTGGACTCGATGTTCGGGATGCAGGGCGTCGGCAGCTACTCGCTGTCGGTCGGCGGCTCGGACGAGCTCAGGGCGCAGTGGCTGCCGAAGGTCGCCTCGCTCGAGGCCATCGCGGGCCTGGCGCTGACCGAGCCCGACGTCGGCTCGGACCTGCGCGCGGTCTCCACCACGATGGTGGTCGACGGTGACGAGCTCGTCGTCAACGGCAGGAAGTCGTTCATCACCAACGGCGGCGCGGCCGACTTCTACTGCACCCTGGTGCGCGAGGGCGAGGGCTGGTCGATGGTGCTCGTGCCCGCCGGCAGCGCCGGCCTGAGCATCGAGCGCGGCGCGGACCTCATCGCGCCCCACATCCTCGGCGAGCTCACCTTCACCGACGTCCGGGTGCCGTCCGGCAACCGCCTGGGCGTGCCTGGCAAGGCGTTCTCCCTCATGCTCCAGACCCTCGCCGTCTTCCGCGTCACCGTGGCCGCGTCCGGCGTGGGCCTGGCCCAGGCGGCTCTCGACGAGGCGAAGGCGCACGCGCTGGCCCGTGAGCAGTTCGGCAAGCCGCTCATCGAGCTCGGTGCCGTCGCGCAGAAGCTCGCCCAGTCCTGGACCGACGTCGAGGCCGCGCGCGCCTTCGTCTACCGGGCGGCGGCCCTGGCCAAGAGCGATCCGCTGGGCCACCTCGACTACTCGTCGATGGCCAAGGTGCATGCCACCGAGGCGGCCGCGGCCGTCGTCGACCGTTCGGTGCAGACGATGGGTCGCTTCGGCCTGGTCCGTGGTTCGAAGATCGAACGGCTCTACCGCAACGCGCGGCCGCTGCGCGTCTACGAGGGCGCGACCGAGGTGCTGCTCGACTCGCTGGCCCGGCGCCTGGCGAAGGGTGCCCGCTGATGGATCTCCGGCTCACCGGCACGGTCGTCCTCGTCACCGGCGCGAGCCGCGGTCTCGGCGCGGCGATGGCGATCGCCCTGGCGAGGGAAGGGGCGTACGTCGTCGCCACGGCGCGCTCCGAGGACAGCCTCGCGGAGGTCGCCGCGCAGGGGGAGGGCCGGATCTCGACCATCGCGGCCGACATGCGTGACGAGTCCTCGGTGCGGGCGATCGTGCCCGAGGTGATCGGGCGGCACGGCCGGGTCGACGGCCTCGTCAACAACGCCGGGATCGCCCCGGCCGGCAAGTTCGCCACGCAGGACCCCGCGGTCTGGACGGACGCGCTCGCCGTCAACGTGGTCGCGCCGATGCTCCTCGCGCAGGCGGCCGGAGTCCACATGATCGAGCAGGGCGGCGGCCGCATCGTCAACATCGCCTCCACGACCGGACTGCGGGGCAAGCCCTACCTCGTGCCGTACTCCACCTCCAAGGGGGCCGTGGTCCGCTTCACCGAGGCGCTCGCCGCCGAGTGGGCGGCCAAGAACGTGCAGGTCAACTGCATCGCCCCCGGAGCGTTCGTCACCGACGCGCAGAAGGCGGTGACCGAGTCGCCGGAGCTGCACGCCAAGCGGATCGCGAAGATCCCCGCCGGCCGGATGGCGGACCCGTCCGAGCTGGTGCCGCTGGCCTGCCTGCTCGTCTCCCCGCTGTCGTCGTTCACCACCGGAGCGACCTTCGTGGTCGACGGTGGCGAGTCCGGCAAGCTCTGAGAACACGTTCTGAGCTCCCGCACGTCCTCCTCGAAAGGCATCCCGCGTGATCATCGACGCCCACGCCCACGTCTGGCCCGACCGGATCGCCGAGATCGCCCTGTCGGCCAACCGCCTGCCTGATCTGCGCGCCCGGGGCGACGGCACGGTCGGCGGACTGACCGCCGACATGGCCGCCAGCGGAGTGGAGATCAGCTGCTGCCTGGGCATCGCCAACGAGGCCCGGCACGTCGACTCCGTGAACCGGTTCGTCGCCGGCCTGACGTCCGACGCCCGCTTCGGCTTCGGGACCGTCCACGTCGGCCTGTCGGTCGAGGAGAACCTCGCCAGCCTGAGGCGCCACGGCATCCGCGCCGTGAAGATCCACCCGCTGTTCCAGGGGTTCGCCCTCGACGACCGACGGCTCTGGGAGATCTTCGAGGCGATGGGGGAGGAGTTCGCCGTCATCACCCACGTCGGCGAGGGCGGCTCGCCCGAGGCCAACCGGCTGTCCAGCCCCGCGATGATCCGCGACATCGCGGCCCGGTTCCCCGGACTACGGCTGATGGCCTGCCACTTCGGCGGCTACAAGATCCTCGACCACGCCGAGGAGATGCTCGCCGGCGCCGACGTCGTGCTCGAGACCAGCTGGCCGCCCAGCCTCGCCACGCTGCGTCCCGAGCGGGTCCGCGACCTGATCCGCAAGCACGGCGCCGAGCGCATCGTCTTCGGCTCCGACTGGCCGATGACCAGTCCGGCGGAGGAGATCCGCGCGATCGGCGGGCTCGGGCTGAGCGACGACGAGACGAAGAAGGTCCTCGGCGGCACGCTCGCCCGGGTGCTGGGGCTCGACTCGCCCTGGGCCTAGGGCGAGGACGCGGTCGCTCAGGCGCCGTTGCCCCACACGATGGGGGCGGCGAGCACGTCGGGGAACTTCCGCTCGGCGTACTTCAGGTACTGCTGGACGTGGTCGGCCATCGCCTCCGCGGACCGGGCCGGATCCCGCTCGGCGATGGCCTCGTAGATGCTCAGGTGGGCCTTGTGGACCGCTGCCCGGCGTACCTCGGGGTAGTCGATGCCGATCGCGGAGCCGTCGAGGATGCCCAGCAGCGCGTCGACCAGGTAGCCGAACATCGCGTTGCCCGAGCCATGGGCGATGACGTCGTGGAAGCGCTTGTTCTCCTCCAGGAACACCGACTGGTCGTCGAGATGGGCGTGCATCGTGTCCACACTGAGCTTCAGGCCGGCGAGCTGCTCCTCCGACATCCGCTCGGCCGCGAGCTGGGCCATCATCGGCTCGAGGCCGCCCCGCGCCTCGGCGATGGTGCGGAACGGCGCGTTGGCGAACTGCAGCAGCAGGGTCAGCGAGGTGGCCAGGCTGGTGGAGTCCGGGTGTTGCACGACAGGACCGCCGCCGGGTCCCGGCTTGAGCGAGATGACTCCCTGGAGCTCGAGGAAGCGCAGGGACTCCCGCAGCGTCCCGCGCCCGACCTCGTACTCCTCGAGCATGATCCGCTCGGGCGGCAGGCGGTCGCCGACGGTGTTGCCCCGCCGGTTGATGTCACCGACGATGCGCTGCGCGAGCAGCATCGCCGTCTTCTGGGGACGCATCGGAGCCGTGGTCATGGGTTCACCTCTGTGGTCGCCGTGGCCGGCGTGCCGGAGCTCGGCGGGTAGGGCTGAATCATAGTCAGGGATTGGGAGCCTCGTCGCGGAACCGCTGCCGCGACGGCGAGCCGCCGCACGGCCGCGACGATCTCGGAGCGCGCCGTCCGCGCGCCCGCCGACGCGGCGGTGAACCGCAGGAAGCCGTGGCACAGGTCGGCGTGCCGGTCCACCGTCACCTCGACGCCGGCGCCGTCGAGCGCGGCGGCGAAGGCGGCACCCTCGTCGTGGAGCGGGTCGTGACCGGCGAGGACGAGATGGGTCGGCGGCAGGTCGCCGACGTGCTCGGCGCGGAGCGGCGCGAGGTCAGGTGTCGGCTCCGGCCGCGCGTGCCCGGAGACGTAGTGGGTGAAGAACCAGCGCATGTCGGCCGCGCCGATGGGGAACGCGGTGGCCCGCGTGCGGTACGACGGCGTGCTGTCGGGCAGGTCGAGGACGGGGTAGACGAGGAGGAGGAAGGAGGGGGCGCTCGTCGCGCGCAGGGCGAGCGCCGCGGCCAGGTTGCCGCCCGCGCTGTCCCCGCCCAGGCCGAGCGGGCCGTCGTACGCCGCCGACGCCCACGTCCATGCGGCGGCGAGGTCGTCCAGGGCGGCAGGGAACGGGTGCTCGGGCGCGAGGCGGTAGTCCACGCTCACCACCCGCACGCCCGCGTCGCGGGCCACGAAGCGGCACAGCTCGTCGGCGTAGTCGAGGTCGCCGGTCACCCAGCCGCCGCCGTGCGCGTAGACGAGGGTCCCGGACGGCGTGCCGGGCGGCTCGTAGACGCGGACCGGGACCGGGCGACCGTCGCCCGGGGGCAGGTCGGTCACCGGACCTGCCGGTCCGTCGACACACAGCCGGTTGCCCGCGACGACACGCTGGCGGGCCTCGGCGGGGGTGAGGTCGACCATGGGCACGTTGCCCGCCGCGGCGTCCCGGAGCGCCGCGAGGCCCGGCTCCAGGTCAGCCACCGACCACCCCGGCGACGCGGAGCTCCGCCAGCTCGTCGGCCGACAGGCCGAGATCGGTCAGCACCTGGGTGGTGTGCTCGCCGACGGCCGGGACGCCGTCGTAGGACGGCCCGTCGTAGGAGCGCAGGTGGAGGATCGGGCCGGGGACCAGCGCGTCCGGACCGAGGGGGCTGCCGGTGAGAGCGGTGAGGGTGCGCTGGGCGAAGTGCGGATCGGCGACGATGTCGCTGGAGTCGTTGACGGCGGCGGCCACCACCTCGTACTTGTCGAGGATGGCGAGCACCTCGTCGCGGGGGCGCTGCCCGACCCACTCGACGACGATCTGCTGCAGCGACTCGTTGTTGGCCATCCGGGCGACGTTGGTGGCGTAGCGCTCGTCCGTCTGCAGGTCGATGCGGTCCATGGCCTCGAACAGCCGCATCGCGATCGCCTGGTTCGAGCCGGCGATCGAGAGCCAGCCGCCGTCGCCGGCCTGGTAGATCCCGCGCGGTGACGCGGCGCCGGACGCGTTCCCGTGGCGCTGCATGATCTCGCCCGACGCCGTGTAGTTGAGGACGGCGTCGCCGAGGATGAACATCAGTGGCTCGTAGAGCGCGACGTCGACCTCGCTGCCCTCGCCGGTGCGGCCCCGGTCGAAGAGCGCCATCGCGGTCCCGTAGGCCGCGGAGATGCCGGCGATGGAGTCGGCGAAGCCGAACGGGGGCGCGGTCGGCGGCGTGTGCGGCCAGCCGTTGAGGAAGGCGTAGCCGCTCGCGGTCTCCGCGACCGTGCCGAAGCCCGGGCGCTCGCGGTACGGCCCGGTCTGGCCGAACCCGCTGACCCGGGTCATGACGAGGCCCGGGTTGACGGCGCGCAAGGCGTCGTACGACAGGCCCCATGCCTCCATCCGGCCCGGCCGGAAGTTCTCGATCAGCACGTCCGCCTCGGCCACAAGGCGCTGGAGCAGGTCGCGACCCTCCGGGCGGCGCATGTCGATCCCGACCGATCGCTTGCCGCTGTTGAGACGCGCGAAGCCGATCGCGGTGCCGTCGTGGGCCGGTTGCCACTGGCGGGCGAAGTCGCCGTGCGTCGGGTCCTCGATCTTGATCACCTCGGCACCGAAGTCGCGCAGCATCCGGCCGGCGGTCGGGGCGGCGTACATGGAGCCGGCCTCGATCACCCGTACTCCGTGGAGGGGCCCGTGGGTCGTCGTCATCGTCGTCGTCCTTCGGTCAGCTGAGGGTGAACCCGGTGTAGTCGTCGGCGGCGACCTGGTCGCAGATGTCGCGGTAGTGCCCGACGCCGCCGAGGTAGAGCGCGAACACCCGGGGCTTGCCCGGGACGTTGGCGCCGAGGTACCACGAGTTGCCCTTCATGAAGAGCGTGGGCGCCGCGACGTCGTACACCTCCTGCGTCCAGCGGTCCTGCGCCTCGACGCTCACCTCGGCGGTCGTGATGCCGTTCTTGTACTGGTACTGGATGAAGTCGGTGATCCACTCGACGTGCTGCTCGATGGAGATCAGCACGTTGCTAATCACCGAGGGGCTGCCGGCGCCGGCGACCACGTAGAGGTTCGGGAAGCCGTGGGTGCCGATGCCGAGGAAGGTCCGCGGGCCGTCGGCCCAGGCCTCGGGGAGGGTGGCGCCGCCGATGCCACGGATGTCGATCGCGAACAGCGGCCCGGTGAGCGCGTCGAAGCCGGTGGCGAGGACGAGGACGTCGAGCTCGTGCCGCACGCCGCTGGCGAGGACGACCTCGTCGCCCTCGACACGGACGATCGGGTCGGCGGCGACGTCGACCAGCGAGACGTTCTCCCGGTTGAAGGTCGTGTAGTAGTCGATCTCCAGGACCAGCCGCTTCGAGCCGAAGGGATAGCCCTTCGGGCACAGCCTCTCGGCCGTCTCCGGGTCGTGCACGATCTCGCGGATGCGCTCCTTGACGAAGTCGCCCGCCTTCTCCGCGGCCCGCTCGTCGGTCCGGAAGTCCCGGTACGCCGCGAGGATGTCGGGACCGCCCTTGTCCCAGTGGCCGCGGAAGGTCTCCTCGAGCGCGGCCGGGTCGACGTCGTGCGCCGACTCCGTGCCGATGCGGCGGTGGGTTCCTCCGGGATGGTGGCGCGCGATCTCGCGGTACTCCTGGAAGCGCGACTTCAGGTCGGCGACGTAGGCCGGGTCGAGGCCGTGGTTGCGCGCGGGGATGGCGTAGTGGGCGGTGCGCTGGAACACCGAGAGGTGGGCGGCCTGCCGGGCGACCTGCGGGACCGTCTGGACGCCGGACGAGCCGGTCCCGATGACCCCGACCCGCTTCCCGCTGAGCTCCACGCCGCTGCGGGGCCAGTCGCCGGTGTGGGCGAGGACGCCCGCGAAGTCGGCGATGCCCTCGATGGCCGGCAGCTGCGGCTTGGACAGCTGGCCGCTGGCCATGATCACGTGGCGGGCGACCAGGGTGTCACCGCGGTCGGTGGCCACGCGCCAGTGGGCGGCGTCCTGGTCCCAGTGCAGCTCGGTCACCCGGGTGTCGAAGGTGATGCCGGGGCGCAGGTCGAGCCGGTCGGCGACGAAGTTGATGTAGCGCAGGATCTCCGGCTGGGCCGGGTAGCGCTCGGTCCAGGTCCACTCCTGGACGATGCGGTCGTCGAACGAGTAGCAGTAGTCGACGCTCTCGATGTCGCAGCGGGCGCCCGGGTAGCGGTTGCGGTACCAGACGCCGCCGAGGTCGTCGTCGGCCTCGATGACGTGCACCGTGCGCCCGAGGGTGCGCAGGCGGTGGAGGCTGTAGAGGCCGGAGAAGCCGGCGCCGACGACCAGGACGTCGAGCTCGGCTGGGGGTGTGGCGCGCAAGGTGGGTCCTCTCCCTAATCAATGCTCATGAATATTAGCATTGCGGTGAGTGGTGTCACAAGGTGCGGGCCGGCGCCCCTGATCTGTGACGGAGGTTACCTCGGATCTAGAATTATGGTAGTAACCATCCCTATGAATAGAACCGCGCGGCTCGCCCTCGGGCCGATCGCTCTCGTCCTGGCGGCCACCGGTCTCGCGGCCGTGCCGCTGCTGGCCGGCGCCGAGCCCCCGGCCGAGCCCCCGGCCGAGCCCCCGGCCGCGGAGTCCTGCGCGGCCGCCCGGCTCTCCGGCCTCGAGGTGGTCGGTGCGGAGGTCACCGGAGTCGACGCCGTCGCCAACAGCAGTGGTGCGACGCGGCTGACGCCACCCCTGGACTCGGCAGCTCCGGACCTGCCCTTCTGCGAGGTGCAGCTCACCCTCACCCATGGCGTCGAGGGCGGGTTCGGCCCCGACCAGGCCCACGTGTGGCTCTGGCTGCCCGACGCCTGGAACGGCCGCCTCCAGGCCGTCGGCGGCGGTGGGACCCGCGCCACGAACGGCCCGGGTGCCATGGCGCCCGCGCTGGCGGACGGCTACGCCGTCGTCGCGAGCGACTCCGGCGTGCCCGACGCGCGTCAGCCGAACATCTTCCTGACACCCGAGGAGGACTTCGACTGGCAGCTCTTCGAGAACTGGACCTATCGCGGGGTCCGCGACGCGACCGTACTGGCGCAGGCGGCCGTCGCGAGGTACTACGGCGAGCCGGCGGCGTACTCCTACTGGAACGGCTGCTCGAACGGCGGACGGCAGGGCATGGCCATGGCCCAGCGCTTCCCCGACCTCTTCGACGGTGTGCTGGCCGCCGCGCCGGCGCTCTACGGCGCGGACCGGCTCAACATGACGATGTCCTGGCCCGCCGTCGTGCAGAACGAGCGGCTGGGCGGGCTCCTCCCGGCCTGCAAGCTCGCCGCGATGCGGGACGCCGTGCTCGCCGCGTGCGACGGCGGCGACGGACTCGGCGACGGTCTGATCAGCCGGCCCGAGCGGTGCGACTACCGTGCCGCGCTCGACTCCGTGGTCGGCGCCAAGCTCCCGTGCGGGAAGGTGAAGAAGGCCGACGTGGCCGCCGCGGTGGAGATCTTCCGGGGGCCGCACGAGCCGGACGGGCGAGCCGTCTGGTATGGCCACACGCCCGGCGTCGACCTGACCGGCGGAGTCGTGCGCGTCCCGCCGAGCTTCGCCCTGCAGAACTTCGCGTTCGCGGACCTCTCCTACGACTGGCGCCAGGTCTCGACGCGGGACCTGGTGACGACCGTTCGGGCGCGCCTGCAGGGACGTCTGGAGCTGCTCGCCACCGCCGACCCCGCGCTCGACACCTTCGCCGAGACGGGCGGCAAGGTGCTGATGTGGCACGGCCTGGCCGACGGACTGTTCCCCGCCGATCAGTCGATCCACTACTACGAGGAGGTGCGCACGCTGTCCGGTGCCGCCACGGACGAATTCCTCCGGCTCTTCCTCGCCCCGGGGGTCGACCACTGCCGTGGCGGTGCGGGTCCGCAGCCCGTGGACCCGTTCGAGGCGCTGGTGCGCTGGGTCGAGGACGGCGAGGCGCCCGAGACACTGCCGGCCAGCGGGCCGGCACCGGACGGAGGGACCCGGGACCGCGGCCTGTGCCCCTACCCGCAGGTGCAGGTCTACCGCGGGGGCGACCCGGACAGCGCGTCGTCCTTCGCCTGCGCGAGCGCGTGAGCGCCGGGCCGGCTCAGCCGCGGCTGTGCCAGATCACGATCTCGTCGAGCAGCGCGGGGTGCTGCTTGGCGACGTACTTCACGTAGTCGCTCATGTGCTCGGTCATGAGGCTCTCGGCACGGGCTCCGTCACCCGCCAGGATCGCCTCCGCGATGTCGACGTGGGCGGTGTGGACGTCGTGCTGCTTGTTCTTCGGGAAGAGGACCGACCGGACCCGGTCGCGGAAGATCTCGGCCAGGGACTGGCACACCAGGCTGACCAGGGTGTTCTCGCCCAGGGAGATCACCGAGGCATGGAAGTCCCCGGTGATGTGGAGGTACGTCTCGTTGTCCGGCGCGTCCGGGCCGGACCCGGCGAGTGCGACGAGCTCCCGGGCCGTGTCGGACCCCTTCTGCCGCTCCGCGGCGAGGCGCGCCGCCATCGGCTCCAGGATCAGCCGGGCCTCGTTGACCTCGCGGTAGGTCACCTCGGCGAACTGGAAGAAGAGCGAGGCGACGCGTCCGAAGTCCTCGGCGTGCACGCTCTGCACGACCGGCCCGCCGCCGGGGCCCGGCTTGAGGGCGATCAGCCCGCAGGTCTCCAGCACGCGCAGTGCCTCGCGAAGCGTGCCCCGGCCGACGCTGTACTCGGCCAGCATGTCGGCCTCCTTGGGCAGCTGGTCGCCCGTCCCGAGGCCGCGTCGCCTGATGTCGCGCAGGACCGACTGCGCCACGTTGTTGGCGAGCTTGTCCTTGCGAGCGGTGCGTCGGGGCGCGGCTCCGGGCGTCGTGCTCATTGCAGGTCCTCCATGCGCATCATGATGACGACATCATGGCCGCTCCCCAGCCGGTTCCGACGGAGGCATGCCCGAAGGGGGTGTGCCGGCGGCGCCTGGCGCGCCGGGCTCAGCCGTCGTCGCCCGCCCCCAGGTCGGCGTGCGCGTCCCGGAGCTGACGCTTGAGGATCTTGCCGCTGGGGTTCTTGGGGAGCGCGTCGGCGAGGACGACGTACTTCGGCGCCTTGTAGCCGGCCAGCCTCCCGCGGGCGTGGGCGAGCACGTCCTCGGCGGCGAGGTCGGCGCCGGCGCGGGGCACGACCACGGCGGCGACCGCCTCGACCCAGCGCGGGTGGCTGACGCCGAAGACGGCGACCTCGGCGACGTCGGGGTGGGTGTAGATGGCCTCCTCGACCTCGCGGCTGGCGACGTTCTCGCCACCGGTCTTGATCATGTCCTTCTTGCGGTCCACGACGTAGAGGTGCCCGGTGTCGTCGAGGTAGCCGAGATCGCCGGAGTGGAACCAGCCGCCGCGGAACGCCTCGGCCGTCTTCTCCGGGTCCCGGTAGTAGCCGAGCGTCGCGTGGGGGCTGCGGTGCACGATCTCGCCGACCGTGCCGGCGGGGACGGGCCGGTCCTCGTCGTCGACGATCCGGGTCTCGACGTTGAGGGCGGGGCGCCCGGCCGAGCCGGCGTACGGAAGCTGCTCGTCCGGGCCGAGGATGGTGGCGAGCGGGGCCATCTCGGTCTGGCCGTAGAAGTTCCACAGCGCGACGTCGGGCAGTCGCCGTTGGAGCTCGCGCAGCACCTCGACCGGCATGGGGGAGGCGCCGTAGTAGCCCTTGCGCAGGCTGGACAGGTCGGTCGTGTCGAAGTCCGGGTGCCGCAGCAGCCCGATCCACACCGTCGGCGGCGCGAAGAACTTCGTGACGCGGTGCTCGGCGATGGCGCGCAGGACCGTCGCCGGGTCGGGGCCGGGCAGGATGATGCTGGTCGCGCCCAGGTAGACGTCGGTGCCGAGGAAGCAGTCGAGCTGTGCGCAGTGGTAGAGCGGCAGGGTGTGCAGCTCGACGTCGTCGGCGCTCATCGATCCGTCCAGCGCGCAGGAGACGTACTGCCACAGCAGCGAGCGACTGCTCAGCAGCGCACCCTTGGGCCGCGACTCCGTGCCGGAGGTGAACATCATCCGGACCGGATCATCGTCGGCCATCGGTACGACGACCGGTGCGCCGCCGTCGTGCTCCAGCCAGCCGGTGAGGTCCTCCCAACTGTCCGGCGCGGTGCTGAGGGCGGTGCCGGATCCGGCGGGCCGGATCACCCGGCGGACCCGCACCTGTGGGTCGGCGGCCGCGGCGAGGGCGGCTTCCGCGGTCGGCACCAGTGCGTCCTCGACGACGAAGCCGGTCGCGCCGCTGTGGTCGAGGATGAACGCGATCTCGTCGGCGCCGAGCATGAAGTTGATCGGCACCAGCACCACGCCGGCGCGGGCGGCGGCGAAGTCGAGTACCGCGAACTGCCAGCAGTTGTGCGCCAGGAGGGCCAGACGCTCGCCCTTGCCGAGCCCCGCCGCGGCGATCGCCGCCGCGGTCCGCTCGACGTACCCCTCGAGCTCAGCGAAGGTCAGCCGCCTGTCGCCGTCGACGAGCGCGAGCTTGTCGGGGACACGCTGGGCGGTGCGCCGGGGGAGGTCGCCGAGGGTGTGCTGACGGGCCGAGGAGACGTCGCTGTCGCTCATGCTCGGCAGGCTATATCCTCGGGCCATCTAAACGAACGTTCGATTGACGGGAGTTGTCATGGAGCACGTCACGCTGCGGGTCGAGGACCGGATCGCCACGCTGAGCTTCGCGCGACCCGACCGGCTCAACGCCTTCACCGACACGATGGAGGCCGAGCTGATCGAGGCCCTCGACGCGATCGACGCCGACGACGAGGTGCGGGTCGTGGTGCTGACCGGCGAGGGCGGGGCGTTCTGCGCGGGCATGGACCTGAGCGAGTCCTCCGACGCGTTCACCCGGTGGCGCACCTCGCCGAGCGCGCCCGAGGGCACGGTGTTCGAGGTGCCCGGTGAGGAGCTCCCGATGCGCCGCGACGGCGGCGGCCGGGTGGTGCTGCGGCTGTTCGACCTGGACAAGCCGGTGATCGCCGCGGTCAACGGGCCGGCGGTCGGCGTCGGGGCCACCATCACGCTGCCCTGCGACGTCCGGCTGGCCTCGGAGCGGGCCCGCTTCGGGTTCGTGTTCAATCGCCGCGGGTTCGTGCCCGAGTCCTGCTCGACCTGGTTCCTGCCGCGGGTGGTGCCGATGCAGACCGCCCTCGAGTGGGTCTACACCGGCCGGGTGTTCGACGCCGACGAGGCGCTGGCCAAGGGCCTGGTCCGCGACGTGTACGCCGAGGACGAGCTGCTCCCCGCCGCCTACGCCCTCGCCCGCGAGATCGCCGACAACACCGCACCGGTCTCGACCGCGCTGGCCCGCCGGATGATGTGGCGGATGCTCGGGGCCGAGCACCCGGTGGTCGCGCACACCGCTGAGACGATCGGGCTCAACCTGCGCGGCGTGAGCCGCGACGCCCGCGACGGGATCGCCGCCTTCCTCGAGAAGCGGGACCCGGTCTTCACGGACCGGGTCCCCGCCGACGTGCCAGACGTGTTCGCGTCCTTCCCGGCGCCCGAGTTCGACCCCGCCGCGCTCAGCGTCGCTCGAACGTCGGAGTCCGCTTCTCCAGGAACGCCGCCGTCGCCTCCTTCTGGTCCCGCGTCAGCGCGGTGATGACCTGCTGCCGGTTCTCCAGCTCGATCCCGGCGCGCAGGCTC
Organism: Nocardioides sp. LHD-245; assembly: GCF_030929495.1. Classification (GTDB taxonomy): domain Bacteria; phylum Actinomycetota; class Actinomycetes; order Propionibacteriales; family Nocardioidaceae; genus Nocardioides. The sequence continues at coordinate 52,572 of NZ_JAVFWN010000004.1, forward strand.
GGCATCTCGAGCGCGAGCCACATGCCCTGCTTGGTGAGCTCGACCTGGACCGGGCCGTTGCCGAGGATCTGCCCGGCCGTCGCGAGCGCCGCGTCGAGCAGCTCCTCGGCGCCGGTGACCCGGACGACCAGCCCGATCCGATCCGCCTCCTCGGCGTCGAAGCGTCGGCCGGTCAGCATCAGCTCGTGCGCGTTGCCGGCGCCGACGATGCGGGGGAGCAGCCAGGAGACGCCGATGTCGCAGGCGGAGTAGCCGGCGGTGATGAAGGAGACCTTGAAGATCGCCTCCTCGGCGGCGATGCGTACGTCGGCCGCGCAGACCAGCGCCAGCCCGCCACCCGCCGCGGGCCCGTTGACGGCGGCGACGACGGGCTGGGGGAGCAGGTGGATCTTCTCGGTCAGGGCGGCGATCTCGCGCTGCCGGTCCAGGACCGAGATCGGGTCGGCGTCGGAGGACCGCCCGTCGTCGTACCCCTGGAGGTCGAGTCCGGCGCAGAAGGCCCGCCCGGCGCCGGTGAGCACGACGACCCGGCAGGTCCGGTCGGTGCGGATCCGGTCCAGCTCGGCGTGCAGCGCGCCGACCAACTCGGCGTCGAGGGCGTTGAGGCGCTCCGGCCGGTCGAGAGTGAGCTGGACGACTCCGTCGAGGGGGCGGGTGACGAGCAGGGTGGGCACGGCGACTCCTGAATTAAACGAGCGATCGTTTGGTTTTGCTATCCTAGGCCGGTGCCCACGACTTCCGACAGCCCCGACCTCCTCGCCGGGCAGGTCGCCCTCGTCACCGGCGCCAGCGCGGGGTTGGGGCGGCACTTCGCCTTGACGCTCGCCCGCGCCGGAGCCGCGGTCGCGGTGGCGGCGCGGCGTGCGGACCGGCTCGCCGGCCTCGTCGCCGAGGTCGAGGGCGCAGGCGGCCGCGCGCTCGCCGTGCAGCTCGACGTCACCGACGCCGCCGCGATCACCGCGGCCGTCGACGCGGTCGCCGCCGGGCTCGGCACCCCCACGATCCTGGTCAACAACGCGGGGATGCCCGACGCGCAGCGCGCGCACAAGATGTCGCTGGAGCTGGTCGACGCCGTGCTCGCGACCAACCTGCGCGGCCCGTGGCTGCTGGCCACCGACGTCGCGCGCCGCCTAATCGCCGCGGAGCGACCGGGCCGCATCGTCAACATCTCCTCGATGTCCGCCTTCCACTACGCGGGCGAGGGGGCGGCGCTCTACTGCACCACCAAGGCCGCCGTGAACCGGATGACCGAGACCCTCGCGGTCGAGTGGGCGCGGTACGGCGTCAACGTCAACGCGATCGCCCCGGGGGCGTTCGGCAGCGAGATGATGGACGGGATGCTCGAGCGGATGGGCGACATCTCGCAGGCCTTCCCCCGGCGCCGGATCGGCGTACCCGAGCAGCTGGAGAGCACCCTGCTCTATCTCGTCTCGCCGGCCTCGGAGGCCGTGACCGGCACCGTCGTCAAGGTCGACGACGGCCAGACGCACCGGTGAGCCGCGCCGGGATGCCACACTGACCCCTCGACCCACACCGACCAGGAGGTGCCGTGGCCCGGCCGAAGGGACAGCAGCGCAACAGCCGTGACGTGCTGGTCGCCGCCGCCGTCGAGAACTTCACCGCCCTGGGCTACCACGGGACCTCGATGCGCGACATCGCCCGCACCGCGGGGGTCACGGTCGCCAGCATCTACCACCACTTCCCGTCGAAGCAGGACATCCTGCAGCACGTCATGCTCGGGACGATCACCGACGTGCTCGCCGCGACCCGGACCGCCGTCGCGGAGGCGGTGGCCGAGGGGCGGACCGGGCCGACCGAGCGCCTGGAGGCGGTCGTCGACGCCTGGGTCGTCTTCCACACCACCCGCCAGGCCGAGGCGCTGATCGGCGCATCCGAGATCCGCAGCCTCGACGAGGCCGGCCGGGCGGCGCTGGTCGCGCACCGCGACGAGCAGGAGGCGCTGTTCCGCGAGATCATCGAGGACGGCGTCCGGGACGGCGCGTTCGCGACCGGCTACCCGCGCGAGGCGGCCCGGGCCATCATCGAGATGGGCTCGTCGATCTCGTCCTGGTACCGCCTCGGCGGCGAGCTCAGCCCCGAGGAGATGTCGGTGCGCTACCGCGAGCTCGCCCGCGGCACCGTCGTCGACACCAGCCTGACGGCTACCGGCTCCAGCGGGGCGCGCGCTTCTCGAAGAAGGCGCTGACCCCCTCCGCCCACCTGCTCGCGATCAGCGCGGCGAAGTGCATGCTCGTCCTCTCGGTCGGGTCAGAGCCGGGCCAGCCCGCCTTCGAGGAACAGCGGGACGGCCTGTCCGGCGGTGTCGAAGCCGGGGCCGTGGGCGGCCCCGGCGCGCTGGCGGTGGTCGATGCCGGCGGCGATCACGGCCAGCTTGAAGTAGGCGAGGGCGAGGTGCTCGTCGAAGTCGCGCAACGCGACTCCTCCCGCCTTCTCGTACGACGCCGCGAGGTCCTCGACCGACGGCAGCCGGTCGCTGGTCCACGCGCAGGGTGTGCCGATCACGAGGTCGAAGGCCGGGTCGCGGTAGACGCACATGTTGGCGACGTCGGCGACGGGGTCGCCGATGGTCGACAGCTCCCAGTCCACGACGGCCGCGACCGCGACGTCGTCCTTGCCAACGAACTGGATCAGGGTGTTGTCGAGTCGGTAGTCACCGTGCACGATCCCGGTCGCAGCCTGGGTGGGGAGTCGGTCGGTGAGCCGAGTGGCGAGTGCGGTGGCCAGGGTGGCGACCTCGTCGGGGAAGCTGGCACCGACGATGTCCCACTGGCCGCGCCAGCGCCGCAGCTGCCGCTCGGCATAGGCATCGGGACGACCGAAGCGCTCGAGGCCGATCGCGACGTGGTCGACCGCGTGCAGGGCCGCGAGGGTCGCGTTGAGGGCCTCGATCGCCATGCTGAGCCGGGTGTCGTCGAGGGCGTCCAGCTGTTCCTGGGTCTGCACGGTGTGACCCTCGACGAAGCCGGAGATCGCGAACGGTGCGCCGAGGACGTCGTCGTCCTCGTGCAGTGCGACTGCGGGCGGCACCGGTACGTCGGTCCGGCCCAGGGCCTTGATCGCCCGGAACTCGCGGGCCACGTCGTGTGCCGACGGGGTGCGTCCCGCCCGAGGCGGAGTGCGCATCACCCACGCGTCGGCGTCGTCGTCGAGCCGGAAGGTGAGATTGGAGCGGCCGCCGGTGAGGAGCCGGCCGCGCAGGTCGCCGCGGGGCGTCGTACCGGCGGCGGTCATGACCTCGGTGACGCCGTCGAGCTCGCGGCGGGTGAGCTCGGTCATCGGGTCGCCTCGCGTACCGCGCGGCGGGCCAGCGCCCAGCGGTGCACCTCGGAGGGGCCGTCGTAGATGCGGAACGGCCGGATCTCGCGGGCGATCTTGGCGACCGGCAGCTCGTGGGTGGTGCCGAGTCCGCCGCACAGCTGCACCGAGCGGTCGGCCACGCGGTGCAGCGCCTCGCCGGCGAAGGTCTTCGCGATCGAGGTCTCCTTGGCTGCGCGCCCGCCGTCGTCGAGCACCCGGCAGGCTTCCAGCAGCAGGGCACGGGTGGCGGCGAGGTCGATCTCGTTGTCGGCGATCATCTGCTGGACCATGCCGAGGTCGGCGAGCCGGGCACCGAAGGCCTCTCGGCCGGCGACGTGAGCGACGGCGACCTCGTGGGCTCGCCGGGCAGCGCCGAGCCAGCGCATCACGTGGGTCATCCGGGCCGGTCCGAGCCGGACCTGGGCGCCGGCGAAGCCCTGCCCGACCTCGCCGAGCACGTCCTCGTCGGGGACGAAGGCGTCCTCGAAGAGCACCTCGCAGTGCCCGCCGATCATCGAGGTGTCGAGGCTGGCGAGGTGGCGGGTGACGCTGATGCCCTCGGTGTCGGCCGGCATCAGGAACATGGTCGCGCCGCCGGCGTCGCCGGTCTCCCCGCTGGTGCGGGCCATGGTGATGTAGAACGACGCTCCGTCGGCGCCGGTGATGAACCACTTGCGGCCGCTGACCGCCCAGCCGCGGTCGACCTTGACGGCCGTGGTCGCCAGGGCGGTCGGGTCGGAGCCGGCGCCGGGGGAGGGCTCGGTCATCGCGAACGCGGAGCGGACCTGCCCGCGGGCCAGGGGCGCCAGGAAGCGGTCGCGCTGGGAGCCCACCGCCACCTGGTCGAGCAGGTGCACATTGCCCTCGTCGGGTGCGGCGATGTTGAGTGCGAGTGGGCCGAACAGCGAGTAGCCCGCCTCCTCGAACACCGGCGCCCGGTCGACCAGGTTCAGCCCGAGGCCGCCGAGCTCGACCGGGGCGTGCGGGGCGAACACTCCGGCCGCGCGGGCCGCGGCCTGCAGTGTCCCGCGAACCTCGTCACCGCCCGCCGCGGTGATGTCGCCGTCGTACTCGTCGTCGAGCGGCAGCACGACGTCGTGGATGAGGGTGCGGGTGCGGGCGATGATGTCGTCGATCTCGTGGTGGGTCATGGTCAGCGCCGTCCGAACAGGTCCTGGCCGATGATCTGGCGCATGATCTCGTTGGCGCCACCGAAGATCCGCTGGATCCGGGCGTCCTGGTACGCGCGACCGACCGGGTACTCGAGCATGAAGCCGTAGCCGCCGTGCAGCTGCAGACAGCGGTCGACCACGCGGCCCTGCATCTCCGAGGCCCACAGCTTCGCCTTCGCGGCGTCGACCACGGTGAGCTCCTCGGCGTTCCAGGACCGGATGGCCTGGTCCACGAAGGCCCGGGTCACGTCGATCTCGGTCGCGACGTCGGCCAGCACGAAGCGGGTGTTCTGGAAGTCGGCGATCGGCTGGCCGAACGCGACCCGGTCGTCGACGTACTCGACCGTGGACTGGAGGATCGCGGTCGAGCCAGCGACCGCTGCGGCGGCGATGGAGAGTCGCTCCAGGGGCAGGTGGTGGACCAGCTGGCCGAACCCGCCGCCGATCTCGCCGAGGACGTTGGCGTCGGGGACGAAGACGTCCTCGAAGACCAGCTCGGCGGTGTCCTGGCCGTGCAGGCCGACCTTGTTGAGCTTGCGACCGCGGCTGAACCCCGGCATGTCGCGCTCGACGACCATCAGCGTGAAGCCTCGCGAGCCGCCCTCGGGGTCGGTGCGCACGACCGTGATCACCAGGTCGGAGTGGATGCCGTTGGTGATGAACGTCTTCGCGCCGCTGACCACCCAGCCGCCGTCGACCCGGGCGCCCGACGTACGGATGCCGCGCAGGTCGCTTCCGGTGCCCGGCTCGGTCATCGCGATCGCGCCGATCAGCTCGCCCGCGACCAACCGCGGCAGCCACCGGGCCTTCTGCTCGTCGTTGCCGAGGCTGGTGAGGTAGGGGATGGCGATGTCGTCCTGCAGCGAGAAGCTGGATGCGAGCGAGGTCGCGTGCACGCGGGCGAGCTCCTCGAGGACCACGTTGCGGAAGCGGTAGTCGCGGAACTGCCCGGCGCCGCCGTACTCCACCGGCGCGGGGAGCCCGAGGATGCCCTGCTTGCCCGCGGCGAGCCAGACATCGCGGTCGATCAGGCGCTCCTCCTCCCAGCGCTCGATGTTGTCGACGACCTCGCGGTCGACGAACTCACGCACCACGGAGCGGAACTCCTCGTGGTCGGCGGTGTACAGGCTGCGCTTCACGGACGCCGTCCTTCCTAATTAACTAAACGTTCGTTCGGTTACCGTACGATCTGAGGGCGAATGCGTCAATCGGCGAGATGGGAGGCGCTGCGGTCCGGTGGGCTCCCACGACTCGTTGACGGCGTCGCCGTGGACTTCTAATATGACATTGACGTCATGCTCGCAAATCGACCGAAATCAGGTGCACATGTCCCGCTCAGCAGTCATCGTCGATGCTCTTCGCACGCCTGGGGGGAAGCGCAACGGCTCCCTCGGGGGCTGGCATGCGGCTGACCTGGCGGGCACCGTGCTGCGTGCGCTCGGCGAGCGTAACGGGCTCGACCCGGCGTTGGTCGACGACGTCATCATGGGCTGTGTCTCGCAGGTCGGCGACCAGGCGGTGAACGTCGGTCGCTCGGCGGTGTTGGCGGCGGGGTGGCCCGACACCGTCCCGGCCACCACGATCGACCGCCAGTGCGGCTCCAGCCAGCAGGCGGCCCACTTCGCCGCCCAAGGCGTGTTGTCGGGCGCCTACGACATCGCCGTGGCCTGCGGTGTCGAAGTGATGACGCGGGTTCCCATGGGCGCCTCCAGCGTCGGCGGCGAGCCGTTCGGCCCTCTCGTGACCGAGCGGTACGCCGACCGGGAGACCCTCGGTGTACGGGGACTGGTTCACCAGGGCATCAGTGCCGAGCTCATCGCGGACAAGTGGGGACTCGGACGGGAGGATCTCGACGCCTTCGCGTTGCAGAGCCAGCAGCGTGCCGCGGCGGCGCGTGACGAGGGCCGGTTCGATCGAGAGCTGCTGCGGATCGAGCGTCGCACGTGGGACGCGGAGACCAGGACCGCGACCGCGACCGGTGAGCTGCTGACGAGCGACGAAGGGATCCGTGCCTCGACGTCCGAGAGCCTGGCCGGCCTCAAGCCGGCCTTCTTGCCGGACGGCAGGGTGACCGCGGGCAACAGCTCGCAGATCACCGACGGGGCTTCGGCGCTGCTCATCATGTCCGAAGAGCGGGCGACCCGACTGGGACTGACGCCGCGGGCCCGCTTCCACGCCTTCGCGCTGGCTGCCGCCGACCCGATCGAGATGCTGACCGCCCCCATTCCGGCCACCCGCAAGATTCTCGAGAAGTCCGGCCTGTCCGTCGATGACATCGACGTCGTCGAGATCAACGAGGCCTTCGCTTCGGTGGTTCTCGCCTGGCAGAAGGAGATCGGCTTCGACCTGGCCAAGGTCAACCCCAATGGTGGCGCCATCGCGCTCGGCCACCCGCTGGGATCCTCCGGGTCGAAGCTGATGGCGACCCTGCTCTGCGAGCTGGAGAGGACCGGTGGCCGCTACGGGCTGCAGACCATGTGCGAGGGTGCCGGCATCGCCAACGCGACGATCATCGAGCGGCTCTGATCCCCATGCCGGTGACCGGTGGCCTGGGCGCCACGATGCAGGTGAGCCTGGGTGAGAGCATCACCAACACCGCTCGCAACACTCCCGACCGGGCGAGCTTCCTGTACACCGACGGCACCACGCACTCGTTCGCGCAGACGAACGCCCGTGTCAACCGTCTGGTCTCGGTGCTGCGCGGCCACGGGATCGGTCCGGGCGACCGGGTCGCGGTGTTCGCGCTGGACTCGCACGGCTATGTCGAGATCGTGCTCGCAGCGGCGAAGCTGGGGGCGACCTATGTGCCCTTGAACTATCGGCTCACCCGTCCGGAGGTCGATGTCCTTCTGGCGCGATCGCAGCCGGTGGCACTCTTCTACGACACCCGCTACGCCGAGTTGCTGGAGGGGGTTGCGGAGGACCAGCCGGCACTGCGGCTCTTGGTCCGCATCGACGCATCCGATCCCGGTCGTGTCGCCGAGTACGAGGAACTGCTGGCGTCCGGGGTCGAGGACGAGCCCCCGGTCGTCGCCACCGACGCGGACCTGATCGGCTTGGCGTTCACCTCCGGCACCACCGGGCTGCCGAAGGGCGTACTGCAGTCCCAGCGACAGGTCAAGGCGATCGTGAACGCCCAGATCGTCGAGTACCGGATGCGGCCCGGTGAGGTGCGCTACACCGCAGCGCCCGCCTTTCACATCTCGGGCATCTGCCAGCTGCTCGCGGGCGTGATGCACGGCTTCACGTCGCTGGTGATGCCACAGTTCGATGCGCGCGCGACGCTCGACCAGCTGGTTGCCGACGAGCTGACCGCGGTCTTCCTGGTCCCCACGATGATCAGCACGATGCTGCAGCTGCCCGACGTCCATGACCACGACTACGCCCGGCTCGAGCTGATGTACTACGGCGCCTCGTCGATGTCTCCGGCGCTGTTGCGTCGCGCCATGGACACCTTCGACTGCGACTTCCTCAACGCCTTCGGGGCCGGCACCGAGGCGGGGCTGCAGGCCGTGCTGCGCCCCGAGGACCATCGCCGCGCGCTTGCCGGGGAGCCCGCGCTGCTGGGCTCGATCGGCAAGCCGTCGTACGGCGTGTCGATGCGACTGGTCGACGGGGACATGAACGACGTCCCGCAGGGCCAGGTCGGCGAGATCGCCACCCGCAGCGACATGGTGTTCGACGGCTACCTCGACATGCCCGAGGAGACCGCGCGGGCGACCCGGGACGGCTGGTTCCGTGCCGGCGACATGGCCTATGTCGATGACAACGGCTATCTCTACCTGAACGGGCGCAGCAAGGACATGATCGTGCGCGGGGGCGAGAACATCTACCCGTTCGAGATCGAGGCGGTCCTCTCCGAGCTGCCGGACGTCGTCCAGGTGGCGGTCGTCGGTGTCGAGGACGAGCACTGGGGCGAGATCGTGCGCGCTTGGGTCGTGCTGAGCCCTGAGTCCGGTCTCTCGGAGATGGCGCTGCGCGCGCACTGCGCGGCGCGGCTGGCGCGCTACAAGGTACCTGCCGAGTTCCGGTTCGAGCCGGAGCTGCCGGTCAACGCGAGCGGCAAGATCCTCAAGCGGGAGCTCCGGACCCGTGCCTAGGGGAGCGGTGCTCGGCGATCACGACGGGATGCGACCCGGCCGGCGGCACGCCTCAACGCACGGAATCGGGGTCGTCCGCGCCCTAGACTCGGCGGTCGACTCACTCAGGGACACGAGGGGAGAATGGCGATGAGCGCGCGCGGGGGAAGCACGAGAGGCCGGGCGGTCGTCGGCCCCACCGCAACGCAGGCCGCGCGGCGAGACGCCGGTCCGGTGACGGTGAAGGGCCAGGAGCGACGGGAGACGATCCTGATCGCCGCTCGCCGGGTGTTCGAGCGGCTGGGGTACGTCGACGCCCGGGTCGCCGACATCGTGAAGGAGGCGAAGGTCGCCCAGGGCACCTTCTACACCTACTTCGACTCCAAGGAGGCCGTCTTCACCGAGCTGGCCAAGCAGGTCACCACGGGCATGCTCGAGACGCTGAAGGCCGAGCGCGCCAGCGGGACGCCGCGTGAGCGAGTGCGCCACGGCCTGCATCGGTTCGTGCTGGCCTTCCGTCCCAATGCGACCTTCCAGCGCCTCCTCGAGCAGGTCGGCACCTCCTCGCCCGAGATGAGCACGATGCGCCTGGCCCTGCGTGAGGACTTCGTGCGCAGGTCCGCTCGCGGCATCGAGCACATGCAGGAGGAGGGTTTCGCCGACCCGTCGATCGATCCGGTGATGGTGGCCGAGGTCCTCGGGGCGATGGTCGACCAGACCACGTTCATGTGGCTGTCGCTGGGCAAGGAGTACGACGAGGACGAGCTCCTCGACACCCTGACGTTGGTCTGGTCGCGCGCCATCGGCCTCAAGGAGCAGTAGCCAGGGTCCGCTGGTTCCCACCGGATTCCCCGGCGTCGAGCGCGTCGGGGAATCCGGCGTACCTGCGCGCGTTTCCTCGCCGTGACCGGGCGGAAAAGAGGTTCGAGATCCCCAGAAATTGAGGTTGACATCGACGTCATATCTGCGGTTGTCTTGCCGATGTGACGACCGCCATGAAGGGGACCGAGCTGGCCCCCGCCGATGACCTCATCGTCGAGCGTGCCGCCGGCATCGCGACGATCACGATGAACCGCCCCCGAAGGAAGAACTCGGTGACCTCCCTGGGGTGGGCGGACCTTCGTGACGCGTTCCGCTCGATCGATCCGCGGGTGGATCGCGTCGTGGTCCTCACCGGAGCCGGCGGCACCTTCTGCGCCGGCGCGGACCTGGCCGGCAACGACGACAGCCGTAGCGATCTCGACAACATGCGCATCGTCGGCGAGGCGTGCCTGGCGCTGCACCGGGTGCAGGTCCCGACCATCGCGGCGGTGGACGGCGCCGCGGTCGGTGCTGGCATGAACATGGCGCTGGCGTGCGACTTCGTGATCGCCACCGACCGGTCGCGGTTCAGCGAGATCTTCGTGCGTCGGGCGCTGTCGGTCGACTTCGGCGGCTCCTGGCTGTTGCCGCGACTGGTCGGCATGGCGAAGGCCAAGGAGCTCGTCCTGCTCGGCGACTTCGTGAGCGGCCCGCAGATGCTGGAGCTCGGGTTGGCCCACGATGTCGTCGGTCCCGAAGCGCTGGAGGCGGCGGTCGCGGAACTCGCGCAGCGCCTGCTCGCCGGCCCACAGTCGGCGATCATGCTGTCGAAGGCGCTGCTCAACGACTCCTTCGAGGTCACCCTCGAGCGCGCCCTCGACGACGAGGCGCGCGCCCAGGCCCTCAACCTCGTCTCCGACGACGCCCGTGAGGCCGCGGCTGCGTTCCTCAACAAGCGCGAGCCGAACTTCCTGTCGGCCGCGCGACCGCACATCGAGAACGTAGAGAAGAGGGACTGAAGAAGCATGCAGATCGACAATTCCGTCGCGATCGTCACCGGCGCCGCCTCCGGGCTGGGGCTGGCGACCACCCGTGAGCTGCTGACGGCCGGTGCCCGGGTCGTCATGGTCGACCTGGCGACATCGCCCGGAGCAGAGGTGGCCGCCGAGCTCGGCGAGGCCGCGACCTTCGTGGCCGCGGACGTGACCTCGCAGGAGCAGGTCGGCGCTGCCGTCTCGGCCGCCACCGGTCTCGGGTCGCTGCGTATCCTGGTCAACTGCGCGGGGATGGGCATCCCCGCCAAGACCGTCGGGCGTGAGGGCCCCGCGCCGCTGGCCGGGTTCACCACCACCGTGACGGTCAACCTGATCGGCACCTTCAACGTGATCCGGCTGGCCGCGGCTGCCATGGCCGAGGCCGAGGCCGTGGACGGCGAGCGCGGAGTCATCGTCAACACCGCCAGTGTGGCGGCGTTCGAGGGGCAGGTCGGCCAGGCGGCGTACTCTGCCTCGAAGGGAGGCATCGTCGGCATGACGCTCCCGGTGGCACGGGACCTGGCCGGGTACCTGATCCGCGTCTGCACGATCGCGCCGGGCATCTTCGAGACCCCGCTGCTGGGCGGCCTTCCCGACCACGTCAAGACCTCACTGGGGCAGCAGGTTCCGCACCCCGGCCGGCTCGGCCGCCCTAGCGAGTACGCGGACCTGGTACGTCACATCGTGGAGAACCCGATGCTCAACGGTGAGACGATCCGGCTCGACGGCGCGATCCGAATGGCTCCGCGCTGATGATCACCCGACCGTTCGCCTGGACCGAGGAGCATGAGGAGTTCCGCGGCGTCCTGCGCAGGAAGCTCGAGAGCCTCGACGCGGTCGGCGCCGCCCGGAGGGAGCTCGCCGCGACGGGTGACGGGCCACGATCCGACTCCACGTGGTCAATGCTGTGCACCGAGCTCGGCCTCGGCGGACTGACCCTCCCCGAGGAGTACGACGGGAGCGGATGTGGTCGGGTGGAGCAGTCGATCGTCGGCGAGGAGCTGGGCCGCGCCCTGGCCGGCGGCACCTACCTGCCGACCGTGGTGCTCGCCGCCCAGGCCGTGCTCCGCTCGGGTGACGTCGACGCGGCAGCCCGGCTGCTGCCCGGAATCGTGTCGGGCACCGCCCGGGCGGCCCTCGCGGTCGCCGAGGGTGGCGCGTCGTGGCGGCTCGGGGAGCCGAGTGTCACGACGGCCCAGGCCGACGACATCTCGGGCGCGTGGCGGGTGACCGGCGTCAAGACGCCCGTAGTCGGAGCGGCCGAGGCGGACTGGTTCGTGGTGGCGGCCCGCGAGCCGGACGGCGTCGGGAGCCTGTTCCTGGTGGAGGGCCGTGACGCCGTGACGCTTCGCCCGCTCGAGCCTCTCGACGCGACCCGGTCCGTGGCCGAGGTCGAGTTCCGTGCGACCCCGGCGCGCCGTCTCGGCGAGGCGGGGGCCGCGCTGGCGGTGCTTGAGGTGGTTCGCGAAGGAGCCGCGATCTACCTTGCCGCCGAGCAGGCCGGCGGCAGCGCCGCCTGCGTGGCCCTGACGACGGAGTACGTCGGCGGCCGGATCCAGTTCGGCGTGCCCGTCGGGCGCTTCCAGGGTGTCAAGCACCGGCTCGCGGACATGCACCTGCGGACCGAGCACGCCCGCTCGGCGGCACTGTGGGCGGCCTGGCAGGAGCCGGGGAGCGATCTGGCCGCGATGGGCGCGTCGGTGGCTCGAACCTATGCCTCCGAGGCCTTCGTCCAGACCGCGTTCGACACGATCCAGCTGCACGGCGGGATCGGCATCACCTGGGAGCACGACGCGCACCTGTTCCTGCGCCGCGCCCAGTCGTCGGCCGCGCTGCTGGGGCCGGCCTGGTCCGAGCGGAGCCGGCTGACGTCGTACATCGAGAAGGAGGCACGCGGGTGAGTGACCAGATCGAGCTCGATGCGGAGATGTCGGTCGATGTCGTCGCGGAGCGGACCCGGACCTGGCTCGAGGAGCACCTGCCACAGGAGTGGAAGGACGCGGCTGTGGCCGGCGGGACCGAGCTCGACGCGGTCGTCGAGCGGTTGGGGGCCGCGTGGTTCGAGGCACTGGGCGGCTCGGGGCTGGCGACACCGTCGTGGCCTCGCGAGTACGGGGGTCTCGGCCTCGGTGCCGACGCGGCCGCCGTGATCGCCTCCGAGCTCGCTCGCCGCCGGGCGGCCCGGCCCGAGGCGGACTTCCCCGGCCTCGCGTTGGGCGGTCCGACGATCATCGCGTGGGGGAGCGAGCAGCAGAAGCAGCGCTTCTTGCCGCCGCTGGCCCGTGGGCAGGAGCGATGGTGCCAGCTCTTCAGCGAGCCGGGCGCCGGCTCCGACCTCGCCGCGCTGCAGACGCGGGCGGTCCGGCAGGACGACGGCTCGTGGCGGATCACCGGACAGAAGGTGTGGAACTCGTTCGCCCACATCAGCGACTTCGGAATGCTGATGGCTCGGACGGATCCGGCCCAGCCGAAGCACCGTGGCATCACCTACTTCCTGCTCGACATGCGCAGCCCGGGCGTGAGCGTTCGTCCGCTCCGGCAGCTCAACGGGGAGGCCGAGTTCAACGAGGTGTTCCTGGACGATGTCGTCGTGCCCGACAGCGACCGCCTCGGGCCGGAGGGTGCGGGCTGGGAGGTGGGGCTGACGACACTGATGGCCGAGCGCAGTGGGCTCTCCGGCCGCCCGGGTGTGGGCCCGGCCCTGGTCGGCGGGCTCGTTCGTCGTGCGCGGCACACGGGTGCCTGGTCCGATCCGTTGGTCCAGGACCGCCTGGTGCGGGCGTGGGTCCAGGAGAAGGTGCTCCAGATGGCGACCGTGCAGGCGTTCGTCGAGCTCGGGTTCCGGGAGCCGGGAGCGGAGGGGTCGCTGCGCAAGCTCGCGCACGCCGGTCTCGAGGAGGAGGTCGGTCGGATCGCCGCGGACCTCGAGCCGGCGGGACTCGTCGCGGTCGACCCGGAGGACGTCGAGCAGACCGAGGCGCGACGCGCCTTCCTGAGCGCGAAGATCCTCAGCATCGCGGGCGGTACGTCGGAGATCCAGCGCAACATCATCGGCGAGCGCCTCCTGGGGCTGCCGCGTGAGCCTGACCCGTACGTCGCCACGCCGTACCGAGACCGCCCTCGTAGCTGAGCGTGCCGCCGTGCCAAGGAACCGAACAAGGAGTAGGACATGCCTGACGAAGTGATCACCCGCCGTCCCGGCGACGGCACCTTGGTGATCGAGTTGAACCGGCCGCAGGCGCGCAATGCGGTCAACGAGAACCTGGCTCGCCTGGTCGCGGCTGCGCTCGACGAGCTCGACGAGGATGCATCGCTCCAGGTCGGCATCATCACCGGAGCCGGCGGCACGTTCTGCTCGGGCATGGACCTCAAGGCGTTCGTCCGAGGCGAGCGGCCCGAGGTCCCGGGGCGGGGCTTCGCGGGTCTGGTGGAGCGCGCCAGCAGCAAGCCGCTGATCGCCGCGGTCGAGGGCTACGCGTTGGCGGGGGGCTTCGAGATCGTCTTGGCCTGTGACCTGGTCGTCGCCGGCGAGGGCGCCCGCTTCGGGCTTCCGGAGGTCAAGCGGAGCCTCGTCGCGGCCGGTGGTGGTCTGTTGCGGCTTCCCGAACGGATCCCCTACCACGCCGCGATGGAGATCGGCCTCCTCGGCGACATGGTCACCGCCGGACGGATGGAGAGGTGGGGGCTGGTCAACCGGCTCGTGCCCGACGGAGAGGCGTTGGCCGAGGCATCCCGTCTCGCCGCGGCCCTGGCGGGCAACGGCCCGCTCGCGCTCACGGCGACCAAGCAGGTGCTCGTCGAGGGCCGGGACTGGCCGATGGCGGAGGCGTTCACGCGCCAGAGCCTCATCGCCGACCCCGTCTCCGCCTCGGCGGACGCGCGGGAGGGAGCGGTCGCCTTCGCCGAGAAGCGTGCCCCCGTCTGGACCGGGAGGTAGCGCACCGAGCGCCGACGGAGGCGGCGCGCAACCGCCGTGGGAACCACGGCTGCAGCGGGCCCGCCAGGGCCTTGACAACATGACGTACGTCACTAATCTTGGATATGACATCGACATCACATTCAAATGTGGTGCGACGCGAAAGGAACGCGATGCTCACCGGTCAGCAGTACAAGGACTCGCTTCGGGACGGACGCAGGGTCTACTTCGAGGGCAAGCTCGTCGACGACCTCGAGTCGGTCCCGGCGCTGGCTGTTCCCCTGCAGCGCGCCGCTGACGCGTACGACGCCTACTACGACCCGGCACCCGACGCGGTGAACCCGGTGACGATGGCTCCGCGCAGCCCCGACGAGCTGCGCAACCGGATCCCGGTGATCACCGAGATGGACCTGCTCACCAACACCACCTACCAGTCGCTGATGACGCTCTCGGTCGCCGCGGCGCGCCTCGAGGCGCACGCGCCCGAGTTCGTCCCGCGGATCCGGCAGTACGTCGACGGCGCGCGCCGGGCCGACGTCCGGATCGCCGAGTGCATCACCGACGCGAAGGGCAACCGCAGCCTTTCGCCCTCGCAGCAGGAGGACCCCGACTCCTACGTCCGCGTCGTGGAGCGCCGCCCCGACGGCGTCGTCATCCGCGGCGCCAAGCTGCACATCAGCGCCGCGGCCTTCGGCCACGACCTGATGGTGATGCCGACCAAGTCGATGAAGCCCGGCGAGGAGGACTACTCGATCGCCGCGATCGTGCCGGTCGGCGCGCCCGGCGTGACCATCACCAACACCACCTATCACCCGCGCAACCGGGACGACCGTGACTTTCCGGTCTCCTCCAGGGACAGCATCCCGGACTCGATGGTGATCTTCGACGACGTGTTCGTGCCGACGGAGCGGGTGTTCCTCGACGGACAGACCGCCCAGGCGGCGGTCTTCGCCCACTCGCTCGGCCTGTGGGAGCGCCTCGGCGGCGTCTCCTTCATGGTGCAGCAGGCCGACGAGCTGGTCGGCCTGGCGTCCCTGATCGCGGAGGCCAACGGCACCAGCCGGATCTCGCACGTGCGGGAGAAGATCGACGAGATGATGATCCACGCGACCCTGCTGCGGGCCGGGCTGGAGGCGGCCCTGTCGCACGCCCAGGCCACGCCGGAGGGCTACTACTACCCCGACGACATGTACACGAATGTCACCAAGTACCAGGGTGCAGCGCAGTTCAGCACCATGGTCCGCCACCTGCACGACATCGCCGGTGGCGCCGTCGTCACGGCACCGTCGATGTCCGACTTCGACAACCCCGACCTGGCTCCGCTGCTGGACAAGTACATGGGTACCGGCTCGGGCATCTCCGGCAAGTACCGCACGCAGCTGTTCCACGCGATCCGTGACACCACCGCCGACTCCTTCGGCGGCTGGCACCACGTCACCAATCTCCAGTCCGGGGGCGGCATGTTCGCCCAGCGTCTGGTCACCCGGAAGAACTACGACATCGAGCGCGCTCGGGAGCTCGCACTGAAGGCGGCCGGCCTGGCCGGGAGCTGATCCCGGACCTGCTCAGCCGTCCCTGCGGCGCAGCCTCCGATCGGACATCTGGCCGGTCGGTCGGCCGGTCGCGCCCTCCCGGGGCCCGTAGGCCCCACCACGATGCCGGCGACCGCCGGAACCACTCGAAAGGTGTGTACCTCCACGATGCGCACGAACAAGCTCCTCCCCGTCCTGGCGGCATCCGTCCTGGTGCTCGCCGGGTGCGGCTCGTCCGATGACTCCAAGAGCGCCGGCTTCGACGACGCCAAGAAGGCCAGCGGAGACCCGATCGTGTTCGGCGCCCAGGCGCCGACCAAGGGAGCCGCTGCCTATCCCCAGACCGGCTACGGCGTCGAGGCGGGTGAGTGGTACGTCAACAACGTGCTCGGCGGCGTCGACGGCCGACCGATCGAGATCGAGACCTGCGCCGGTGACGGAAGCCCGGAGACCGCGATCAACTGTGCGAACGGCTTCGTCTCCAAGAAGGTCCCTTTCGTGCTGGACGCCTACGACCAGGCGATCGCCGGTGCCGTCCCCGTGCTGTCGGCCGCGGGCATTCCTATCATCGGCACGCTGTCCGGTGGCGGCGCGGCCGACTCCGCGCCGTACGGTGACAGCTTCTACTTCACCGGGCCGACGACCGTCAGCGCGCTGGGCAGCATGAGCGTGCTGGAGAGCCTGGACAAGGAGAAGGTCACCCTCGCGGTCAACGAGACGCCGACCTCCCACCAGTACGTCGACGACCTGATCAAGCCGATCGCCGACTCGCTCGGCATCGACTTCTCGGTCCAGTACCCGCCCGCCACGGGCGCGAACTTCAACGTCGTCGCGGCCACCCAGCTCTCCGAGGACCCCGACGCGGCCGGCGTCATCGCCCTGCCCGAGGACGGCTGCACCGCCCTGTTCCAGGCACTGCGCCAGCAGGGTTTCGACGGGACCATCTTCGCCGGCTCGTGCTCGCAGTTCATCGACGACATGGGCGCCCAGGCGGCGGGCGCGATCGTCCAGCCGCGCCTGTGGGTGCCGCTGTCGAAGGACGCGGCTCCCGCCGAGGTGCAGACCCAGCTCGACGACTTCGCCGCCGCGATGGAGGAGGTCGGGTACGGCGACGAGCTCTCGGCGCGCTCGCTGTACGCCTTTGCCGGCGTGGTGAACATGGTCGACGTGCTCACCACGATCAGCGGCGACATCACCAACGAGACGGTCCGTACCGCGATGAAGGGGCTCAAGGACTTCCCGACGTTCGCCGGCCCGACCGTGACCTGTGACGGCCAGCAGTGGCCGGGCTACCCGTCAGCCTGCAGCCACAAGGCGATCTTCTTCGAGGTACAGGAGAACGGCACGCTCGCACCCGTGAACGACGACGGCTACATCGAGCTCGACCCGTCGCTCGTCCCCTCCTCCTAGAAGGACCCGCGGACCGGCCGGGTGACCGGCCGGGCCGCGTTCCACTCCCGATCCTGAGCCACTGGAGCCTGTCGTGGACACCTATCTGCAGTTCGTCATCCTCGGCCTGGGCCTGGGTGCCGTCTATGTCGCACTCGGCAATGGCCTCGTCCTGGTCTATCGAGCCACGGGCATCATCAACTTCGCGCAGGGCGCCATGGCCATGTGGGGTGCCTACGTCTTCGCGCAGCTCCGGCTCGACGGCAGCCTGGTCCTGCCGGTCGGCCGGATCCAGCTCGGCGACGGCCCGCCGAGCGTGGTCGTGTCGCTGGTGGTCGCACTCCTGACCGCCGTCGCGCTGGGTCTGCTCGCGCACTACCTGGTGTTCCGTCCGGTCCGCCACGCGCCCGCACTGGCTCAGGTGGTGGTGTCCGTGGCGTTGATGCTCAGTCTCCAGGCGCTGGTCGTGATCCGGTTCGGTCCCAACAACATCTCGGTCGAGTCGATCATCGAGCCGGGAAGCATCGACCTGTTCGGCGTCACCGTGTCGTCGCGGGAGCTGAAGATGGTCGGCGTCATGCTGGTCCTCTCGGTGCTGGTCTGGGCCTACTTCCGCTTCACCCGTGCCGGCGTGGCCACCCGTGCCGCGGCCGAGAACGAGCGGGGCGCGACCCTGCGTGGCTTCTCGCCGGACCGTCTCGCCGCGCTGGCGCTGGTGATGGCCAATGTCGTCGGCACCGTCGGCGTGATCCTGGCCAGCAGCCTGACCGGCCTCAATCCCAGCAACTACACCCTGCTGGTGGTTCCCGCGCTGGCAGTCCTCCTCGTCGCCCGCATGGAGTCGATCGGCACCGTCTTCGTCGCCTCCCTGGCGCTCGGCGCCTTCCAGTCGGTGATCAACCTGCTCGTCCTCAAGCCGTGGTGGCCGACCTGGGCGCAGTCGGGCATCGAGCAGGTCGTTCCCTTCCTCGTCGTCGTCGTGATCCTGTTCGCCTTCGGCAGCCGCCTGCCCTCGCGTGGGTCGCTGCAGACGATCCCGCTGCCGGACGTGCACATCCCGCGGCTCAGGCCGGTCGCCGGCACGGTCGTGCTCGCGGTCACCGTCGTGCTGTTGGTGGTGACCCGGGACGCCTATCGGTTCGGCCTGACGTACTCGATCATCCTGACCCTGATCGCCCTCTCCTATGTGGTGATCACCGGGTATCTCGGACAGATCTCGCTGGCCCAGACCGCCTTCGCGGGCGCGGCGGGCTTCACGCTGTCGAAGGTCACCACCAACTGGGACATGCCGTTCGTGCTGGCAGTACTGCTCTGCTCCGCCGTCGCGGCGCTCCTCGGCATGATCGTGGCGCTGCCGGCGTTCCGCATCCGGGGGGCCCAGTTGGCGATCGTCACCATCGCCGCGTCCCTGGCGATCGAGCGGTTCGTCTTCAACAACTACAGCCTGACGCCGCCGTCGGGAAACCCGATCGCCGACCCGCACCTGTTCGGCGTGAACCTCGCCGTCCGGGAGGGCGCGACGCTGAGCCGCCTCTCGTTCTCCCTGATGGTGCTCGTGATCGTCGCCCTTGTGATCGTGGCGTTCGTCCGACTCGCGTCGGGCGACACTGGTCGCGCCTTCCTGGCCGTGCGGGCGAACGAGCGGGCCGCCGCCTCCGTAGGGATCGACGTGCGGCAGACGAAGCTGATCGGATTCGGGGTCTCGGCCTTCATCGCCGGACTCGCGGGCTGCTTGATCGGCTACAGCGCGGGCCAGCTGTCGGCAGAGTCGTTCTCCGTCTTCGTGGGTCTGCAGATCCTCGCTGTCACCTACCTCGGTGGCATCACGTCCTGGGGCGGCGCGGCGGTCGCAGGCGTCATCGGGCCGCTCGGGATCATCTACGTGCTCTTCCACGACCTGTTCGAGATGGGCGACTACTACGCCCTGGTCTCGGGGCTCGCCCTCATCCTGACCGCCATTCTCAACCCGGTCGGCATGGCCGGAGCGACCCGCGCGCAGATCGAGTGGGTCCGCCGCCGGATCGGCGGTGGGGGAGCACCTGATGCGCGGGGGCCCGACGGGACCGCCGCTTCCGATGCCCTGATCGACCTTCGGGAGGTCTCTGATGTCCACTGATGTCCCCGCGGCCGCCCGCGGCGGCCTTCGGGCCGAACGGCTCACCGTCCGCTACGGCGGCGTGACCGCGAACTCCGACGTCGACCTGGACGTGCGACCGGGCGAGATCGTCGGTCTGATCGGCCCCAACGGCGCCGGTAAGACGACCTTCGTCGACGCGGTCACCGGTTTCACGAGGTCGGAGGGCAGCGTCACCCTCGACGGTGAGCGGATCGACGCGCTGCGCCCGCACGAACGTCGCAGGCGCGGACTCTCGCGCACCTGGCAGTCCGGGGAGCTCTTCGGCAACCTGACGGTGCGCGAGAACGTCGCGGTCGCCACCCGCCCGGGCGGAGTCGGGACGTTGTTCCGTGACATCTTCTGGCCGCGTCGACGCGTCGACGGATCGGTGGGCCGGGCCCTGTCGCTCGTCGGGCTGGGAGAGGAGGCGGACCGACTCGCTCGCGACCTGTCGCTCGGCCAGCAGAAGCTGGTGGGTGTCGCGCGGGCACTGGTCGGCACCTGCAAGCTGCTGCTGCTCGACGAGCCGGCCGCCGGTCTCGACAGTGCGGAGAGCCTCGAGTTCGCGACTCGCCTGCGCACCATCGTCGGGGAGCAGGGCGCCGGCGCCCTACTCATCGACCACGACATGTCGCTCGTGCTGGGCGTCTGCGACCGGGTATTCGTGCTTGAGTTCGGCAAGCTGATCTTCAGCGGTACACCGGACGAGGCTCGGACCGACCAGGCCGTGGTTGCCGCCTACCTCGGAGTCCCGATGGAGAACGCCGATGCCTGACTCGCTGCTCAAGGTCGACGGCCTGACCGCCGGCTACAACCGGGTGCCCGCCATCCGCGACCTCGATCTCGAGGTCGGGCCCGGTGAGGTCGTGTCCCTCCTCGGCCCCAACGGCGCCGGCAAGACCACCAGCCTGCTCGCGATGGTCGGGCTCGTGCCGCTGATGAGCGGCACGGTGGAGGTGCTGGGCGAACCGCTCGGCAAGCCACATCACATGGCGCGGCGCGGCATGATGCTGGTTCCCGACGACCGCGGGCTGTTCTTCGGGCTCACCGTCCGTGATCACCTGCGCCTGGCTCGGCGGCGGCCGTCCGCGGAGCGAGAGACGGTCGTCATGGAGCGGTTCCCGGCCCTCGCCCGGCTCGACAGCCGGAAGGCCGGCCTGCTCTCCGGCGGTGAGCAGCAGATGCTCGCGATCGCGGCCGCGCTCCTGAGCGAGCCTCGGCTCCTGCTGGTGGACGAGATGTCGTTGGGCCTGGCACCGAAGATCGTCCAGGACATGCTGCCTGCCATCCGTGACCTGGCGAAGGAGGAGGGGATCGGAGTCGTCCTGGTCGAGCAGCACGTCGAGCTCGCACTCGCGGTCTCCGACCGCGCACTGGTTCTCAACCACGGCAGGGTGGTTCTGGCCGGGGCGGCTGCCGACCTGCTCAAGGACCGCAGCCAGTTGGAGGCGGCGTACTTCGGATCCGACGAGTTCGCCGACCGAGGTGCCGAGGCGATGAGCTGATGCGCGCCTATGCCCCGATGATCGCGATGGGCGACTACCTGCGGATCAACGCGCGTCGGTTCCCCGACCGGCCGTGCTTCGTCGAGGCCGGAGGAACTGCGTTCAGCTATCGAGAGGTCAACAGCCGGGTCAACCGGCTGGCCGACGCGCTGACGTCCCGGGGTGTCCGCAAGGGCAGCCGGATCGCGATCCTCGCCGTCGACTGCGTCGCCTTCTACGAGGTCATCCTCGCGACGCTGAAGCTCGGCGCGACCTATGTGCCGCTCAACAACCGGCTGACCGACGCGGAGGTCCGCACCCTGCTCCGACGGGCGGAGCCCTCGATGCTGTTCGTCGGCGGGCGCTATCTGGACACCGCGCACGCCGTGCTGCCCGACGTCGGCTCGGTCGACCACCTCGTGGCCTTCGACGGCGATGCCGAGCTGACGTACGACGCGCTGCTCGCCGAGGGCGCCGACGCCGAGCCCGAGGTCCATGTCGACGACACCGACATCGTCGGTCTGGCGTTCACGAGCGGCACGACCGGTCTGCCCAAGGCGGTCATGCAGTCGCACGGCATGCTCAAGTCGCTGATCGGTATCCAGGAGGTCGAGTACGAGTACCTCCCGGGAGAGTTCCGCTACACGGCGTCCCCGGCTTTCCACATCTCGGGCCAGGCGATCACGCTGGGCCACGTCAAGCGGGGGTACACGACGCTCGTGCTGCCTCAGTTCGACGCGGCCACCACGCTCTCCTGGATGGGCGCAGGACTGACCGGGTGCTTCCTCGTTCCGACCATGATCCGGAGGGTGCTCGACGAGCCGGGGGTGGCCGATGTCGACTTCTCCCGGTTCCGTTCGATCATCTACGGCGCGGCGCCCATGCCGCCGGCGATGCTGCGTGAGGCGATGGACGTCTTCGGGTGTCGTTTCATCCAGGCGTTCGGGGCGTCGACGGAGGGCGGGTTACAGACCGTGCTGACCTCGGCGGACCATCTGCGCGCCGCGGCGGGCGAGCCCCATCTCCTCGGATCGGTCGGGCGGCCGGTCGGCGCTGTCGACGTACGGATCGTCGACGCGGACGACAACGACGTCAATGTCGGGGAGGTCGGCGAGATCATCAGCCGCAGCGACGCCGTGATGTCGGGATATCTCGAGATGCCGGAGCAGACGGCGCACACCCTGCGCGACGGCTGGTTCCGAGCCGGCGACCTGGCGCGACAGGATGCCGAGGGGTTCTTCTACCTCGCCGGCCGCAGCAAGGACATGATCATCCGGGGCGGCGAGAACATCTACCCGATCGAGATCGAGACGGTGATCGCCGAGTACGTCGGCGTCTCGAACGTTGCGGTCGTCGGTCGTCCCGACGACTACTGGGGCGAGGTCGTGGTCGCGTTCGTCACGCTGCACGACGGCGCCGGCGTCGACACCGAGGCACTGAGGGCTCACTGCCGTGAGCATCTTGCGGCGTACAAGGTGCCCGCGGAGGTGGTCGTCGTACCCGAGATGCCGCTCAATGCCAGCGGCAAGATCCTCAAGCGGACCCTGCGCGACGAGATGGTCGCGGGGCGGCACCGGTGAGTGCCGATCCTCGGGAGATCCCGACGCCGAAGGGAACACTGGCCGGCGTCCGTGTCGTCGAGCTCGCCGGACTCGCCCCCGGGCCCTTCGCGGCGATGATGCTGGCCGACCACGGCGCCGAGGTGATCCGGATCGATCGACGGAGCCCCACGGTTCCCGATCCCGATCTCCTGGGCCGTGGCCGCGACGTGGTCCGGGCGGACCTCAAGGATCCGGCCCATCGGGACGCGGTCCATGCGCTGGTCGACCGGGCCGACGTCCTCATCGAGGGCTTCCGCCCTGGCGTGATGGAGCGCCTCGGCCTCGGCCCGGACGACCTGCTCGCCTCCAACCCGAGACTCGTGTACGGCCGGATGACGGGCTGGGGCCAGTCCGGGGCGCTCGCTCGCGTCGCCGGTCACGACATCAACTACGTGGCGATGTCCGGCGCGCTGGGCGCGATCGGGCCCGCGGACCGGCCGCCGGTCGCTCCGGTCAACCTGCTGGGCGACTTCGGCGGGGGTGGGCTGCTGCTCGCCTTCGGCGTGCTGGCGGCGCTCGTCGAGCGGTCGCGGTCCGGCCGCGGACAGGTCGTCGACGCGGCCATGGTCGACGGCGCCCGCCTCTTCACCACCCACTTGCACTCGATGCACGCCGAGGGCGAATGGGAGGCCGGACGAGGAGAGAACCTGCTGGATGGCGGCGCGCCGTTCTACCGGTGCTACGCGACGTCCGACGGAGCGCACATGTCGGTGGGCTCGCTCGAGCCGGAGTTCTACGCACAGCTGGTGTCGGGTCTGGGGCTCGACATCGAGCAGCTGCCCGCACAGCAGGATCGGTCGGGTTGGCCCGAGCTGGAGCGGATCTTCGCGGCCGCCTTCGCCGCGAGGACCCGCGCCGAGTGGACCGAGACCTTCTCCCTCACCGACGCGTGCGTCCAGCCGGTCTACTCGCCGGTTGAGGGGCTCGTCTCGCCGTTCGCCGCTGACCGGAGTGCCGCGGAGACCGTCGAGGGAGTGTCCCAGCCGGCTCCGGCGCCTCGGTTCGCCCGAACCCCCGCCGGGCCGCTCCGGCTGCGTCGCGACGCCCGCCGGGCGGGTCTGGCGTCCTGGGGCCTGACTGACGGCGCGCTCGCTGCGCTGGGCTACGACGAATAGACCCCGGCCAGACGCGAGTCCAGCAGGCTGATCGCCTCGGAGACCATGCGCGTCACCAGCTCGGAGCAGCTCGGAATGTCCTCGATGAGACCCTGGGCCATGCCCACCGACCACACGCCGGCCTCCGGATCGCCGAGCTCGTAGACCGTTCGTCCTCGGATTCCGTTCACGAGATGCTGTACGTCGGAGAACTGGCCGCCGGCCGAGAGGACCTCGACGGCCTCGCGGGCCACGGCGTTGCTGTGGACGCGGGAGGTGTTGCCCAGTGGCCGGAACAGGAGCTCGGTGTCGAGTTCGGTGGCCGCGACGATCGCCTCCTTGATCCGGTGATGGATCGGCGCCTCCTGCGTGCAGAGGAAGCGGGTGCCCATGGTCACGCCCTCGGCCCCGAGTGCCAGCGCGGCGACCAGCCCACGGGCGTCGGCGATGCCGCCCGCTGCCAGCACCGGGATGTCGAGCCGCGCAGCCGCAGCGGGGATGAGAATCAGGCCGGGTACGTCGTCCTCGCCCGGGTGGCCGGCGCACTCGAAGCCGTCGATGCTGACGGCGGCCACCCCGACGGCCTGCGCCTTGAGGGCGTGTCGCACGCTGGTGCACTTGTGGATGACCTTGACGCCGTGGGTATCGAAGTAGTCCATCGAGGGACCGGGGTTCGCGCCGGCCGTCTCGACGACCTTGACGCCCGACTCGACGACCGCGGCCCTGAGCTCGTCGTGGTTCACGGCCCTCATCGACGGCAGGATGGTCAGGTTCACGCCGAACGGACGGTCCGTGTGCTCGCGTACGCGGGCGATCTCAGCCGCCAACACGTCCGGGTCGGGGAAGGTCAGGGCGGTCAGCATGCCGAGGGCGCCTGCCTCGGCCACGGCGCCGACCAGGTCCGCGGTCCCGACCCACTGCATGCCGCCCTGCACGATCGGTTGGTCGATCCCGAAGGTCTCCGTGAAGCGGGTGCGGAGACGCGGCATAGTTGACATGGCTGTCAATTTAGATGTCATGTGACACTGACGTCAAGTAGGCTGGCAGAGTGAGGCGACGGAGGAGGACCAGGTGAGTGAGGTCGTCGACCCCCAGCAGGCCCGGCGTGACCAGGGACCGCTGACCGAACGCGGTGTGCAGCGCCGCGAGGCCCTGTTGAGCGCTGCGCGGAGGGTGTTCGAGACGAAGGGCTTCGTCGACGCCAGGGTCAGCGACATCGTGCGCGAGGCGAAGGTCTCGCAGGGCACGTTCTACACCTACTTCGACACCAAGGAAGCCGTCTTCGCCGCCGTCGCGCGCGGGGTGGTCGACGCGATGCTGCTGTTGATGGCGCCGCCGGTGCCCGACACCGACTTCCACGACCGGATCACCGACTCGGTACGCCGTTTCCTGCACGCCTATCGGCCCCACGCGCGGATGATCGGGCTGATCGAGCAGGTCGGCACCTTCTCGCCGGAGATGCGCGACCTGCGTCTGGACCTGCGGGAGACGTTCGTGCGTCGGACCGAGCGTGGCATCGTACGACTGGTCGATGCGGGCGTGACCCGGGCAGACATCGACGTCGAGTACACCGCGGAGGTGCTCGGGGCGATGCTCGAGTACACCTGCTACGTCTGGTTCTCCCTCGGGCGGGAGTTCGACGAGGAGCGTCTGGTCACGACGCTGTCGGATATCTGGAAGCAGGCGCTCGCCCCCACGGTCGACTGAGTCACCCTCGGTGGGGCCGAAGCTCCGAGTCGGCGCTCGGCGACCTCCGGCTCGGCCCATGGCGGGGCGAGAAGCTGGCCCGCGGCCATCTCGACCAGATGCTGGCGACCGCTGCCGCGGAGATCGCGGCGTACGGCGCACCCAGGGCGAGGCCGCGCGTCTCGGCCTCGACCCGGGTCTGGAGCAGGTGTTGCTGGAGGTGGCCCCCGTCAGCCGAGTGGTTGCGTCGCGGCGGTGATCCGCCGGGTGCCGGCCTTCGTCTGACGCGAGGCGACGTGGCGGATCGCGCTGTTCGGGTCGGTGCCCTTGTCGACGAGGTACCAGTCGGCCTGTACCCGGGTGCTGGCGAAGTCGACGATCAGGCAGCCGGTCTTGAAGCCCTCCGACCAGCGGATCCAGGGGTTGGCGAGTGCGGCGTTGGTGTTGAGGACCACGTCGAGGAGGTTGCCGACGCCGGGGGCCACCTGGTTGACCATGGTCTGCAGGGACGGCGAGGCCACGCCCGGGGTGACGTACTCGACCGCGACGGACTTGCGGTCCAGGAGGTAGCGGTTGGGGCGAGCGGGGATCTCGCTGGCGAAGCTCTGGTGGACGTCACCGGTCAGGATCACGACGTCGTCGATGCCGGCCATGCCGTCGACGATCCGCTGGCGCTGGGTGAGGAAGCCGTTCCAGTCCTCGACGTACAGCTGGAGCAGCGGCTTCTCCAGCTGCTGGGACAGCTTCGGGCCGAGCAGGTCGGTGATCTGGCCGGGGAGCTGGGGGAGCAGGACCTGGGGGAAGAAGGGGACCTGGTTGCCGAGGACCTTCCACCGGGCGGTGCTGGCCGCGAGACCCTGGACCAGCCAGTGCTCCTGGTCGTCGCCGATCATCGACCCGTCCGGGTCGGCGGAGGAGGCGCCGAGGGCGACGTACCCGAGCAGCACGCTCTTCGGTGGCTGCGTCCGGAACCGGCGCTCGTCGAGCATCCACAGGTCGACCTGGTCGCCGAAGGCGAGACGGCGGTTGATCCGCTGCCAGTCGTCGGGGTCGGTGTGCCGGATCGGCAGCCACTCCAGGAACGCCCGTCGGCCCGCGGTGGCGCGGGTCGCCCACTCGCCCTCGGCGGCCGGGTCGTGGTTCTCGGCGCCGCCCTGCCAGGTGTCGTTGGCGATCTCGTGGTCGTCCCAGACGGCCACCATCGGGTGCGCGGCGTGCAGGTCCTGGAGGTTCTGCTCGAGCTTGTAGCAGCCGTGCCGTACCCGGTAGTCCGCGAGCGTCGTGCACTCGTGGAGCGGGTCGGCGTTGCGCGGGTTCTTGGGATAGCCGGCGATCACGCCGCCCGGGGCGTACTCGTAGACGTAGTCGCCGAGGTGCAGGATCGCGTGCAGGTCGGTGCGGGTGGCGAGGAACTTGTAGGGCTGGAAGTAGCCCCAGTCGTAGTTGGCGCACGACACGACGCCGAAGCGCACGGGCGCCGACGAGCCGGCGGCGGGCGCGGTCCGGGTGCGGCCGGTGCGGGAGGTCGCGCCGAGCGCCGTGAACCGGTACCAGTACGCCGTCGCGGGGGCCAGGCCGCCGACGTCGACGTGCAGCGTGTGGTCCCGCGCGGCCGAGGCGGTCGCGGTGCCCTGCTGCACGACGTGGGCGAACCCGGGGTCGCTCGCCACCTCCCAGGTGACGGTGACGTCGGGCCCCACGCCGGACCCGGGCGCGGCCTCGACGGAGGGGGTCACCCGGGTCCACAGGACGACGGCGCCGGGCAGCGGGTCGCCGGACGCGACGCCGTGCACGAAGGGCGCCGACGCGGCCACCGCCTCGGGCCACGAGGCGAGGGCGAGGGCGGCGCCGCCGCCGATTGCGCCCGCCATGACCGAACGGCGGGACAGGCCACGAGGCCTGCTGGCGGGAAGGGACGGGTCGGACACGGGGGCCTCCTGGCGGTGCTCCCCGGCGCAACGACTCGGATGTGACCTGCGTTACGTCGCGCCGCCGACTTCGGACCGGCTCGATCGGTCGGTGACGTCCGCGAGCGGCGTGCCGAGCTGCAGGTCGAAGTCGCGCGCCTCCTCCCACACGGTGAGGGTGCGGGAGCCGAGGGCCTCGTCGGGCCCGGCGACGGTGAGGACGTAGCGGCCGTTGGCCGGGCGGGGGACCTCGTAGCGCCCCTCGTGGTCGGTGCGCACGCTCGCGACCAGGCCGCCGGTGCCTCGGGTGAGGGCGACCAGCGCATCGACCGCAGGCCGGCCGTCGGCGTCGCGGATGGTGCCGCGCAGGGTGAGCCGCTCACGGAGCACGATGGGCGGGATCGGCGCGGCGCTGTCGAGGGTCATCATCCGCGAGCGTGGCCGCCAGCCGTCGGCGGCGGTCACCACGAGGTAGTCGGCCGGCCCGGGGACCGCGGCGGCGAACCGGCCCTCGGCGTCGGCCTGCCCCCAGTCGACCGCCCGGCCGTCGGGCGTCAGCACGGTGACCACCGCGTGCCGGATCGGCTGGCCCTTGAGGCTGAGCACCTGGCCCTTCACGATCTGCGCGCGACTGGTGTTCTCGGCGCCGGAGCGATCCGCCTCCTCGGCGTACTCCCGCATGCCGAGCATGGGTACGCCGATCAGCGCGGTCGCCATCCCGGCGCCGGAGGCGATCCAGAAGATCAGCTCGAGGGAGTCCAGCGTCGGCAGCTCCCGGCCGCCGACGGTCATCACCGACGCGGTGGTGACGGCTGCGGTCACCGCACTGATCGTCGAGGTGCCGAGCGAGCGGAGCAGCACGTTGAGGCCGTTGGCGGACGCCGTCTCGGTGACCGGCACGGCCCGCATGATCAGGGTCGGCAGGGCGCCGTACACCATCGCGGTGCCGGTGCCGACGACCACCGAGCCGATCACGATCTGGGCGAGGTCGGCGCTGTAGAAGACCCGCCAGAGGTAGGTCGTGCCCATCAACAGGGCGCCCGCGACCAGCGTGACCTGTGGCCCGAAGCGCCGGATCAGCCAGGCCGACACCGGAGCCATCAGTCCGAAGGCCGCGGCGTTGGGGACCATCCACAGGCCGGTGTGGAGGACGTCCAGGCCCTGGCCGTACCCGGTCTCCTCCGGCATCTGGAGCAGGAGGGTCGTCACCAGCATGTTGGCGAACATGGAGAGGCCGGCGAAGACGGACGTGACGTTGACCAGCACGACCGCACGGCGGGCGGCGACGCGGACGTCGACCAGCGGGCGCGGGGTGCGCAGCTCGAGGGGGATCCACACCGCGATGAGCGCGACGCCGGCGGCGGCGCAGCCCACGGTGCGGGGACCGAGCCAGCCCCACTGTCCGCCCTTGGAGAGCGCGAGCAGGATCGCCGTGAGGGCCACCGAGAGGATCAGGGCCCCGCGCAGGTCGAAGGCGCCGCTCGTGCGGACCGGCGACTCCGGCAGGAGGCCGAGCGTGCCGGCGATCAGGACGATGCCGACGATGCCGGTGAGCCAGAAGGACGCGTGCCAGTCCATGTGCTCGACGATCAGGCCGGACAGCGGCAGCCCCACCCCGGCGCCGATCGCGAGGGTGGCGCTCATCAGGGCGACGCCGAGCGGGACCCGGTCGCGGGGCAGCTCGTCGCGCATGATCGCGATCGCGACCGGGATCAGCGCGACGCCGACGCCTTGGAGGGCGCGGGCGGCGATGAGCAGTGGGAGCACCTGGCTGACCGCGCCGAGCAGGGACCCGGCCACCGCGACCCCCAGCGAGACCACCATCATCCGGCGCTTGCCGTACATGTCGGCCAGTCGCGAGATCGTCGGCGTCGCCACCGCTCCGCTGAGCAGCGTGGCGGTCACCAGCCACGAGGCGCTGTCGGCCGAGGTGTCGAGGAGCCGGGGGAGGTCAGGGAGCAGCGGGAGCAGCAGTGTCTGCTGGAGCGAGACCACGATGCCGCAGCACGACAGCATCGCGACGATGAGCGCGGGGCTGGTGCGTGGCCGGACGGGTTCGACGACCACGCTGGAGGCACCTCTTCTTCATCTGGACTCGCCTGGGCCCGGTCTAGGGTGAGGACCGTGCACCGCATCTTCTCGACCAGTTTCGCATCGGTCTACCCCCACTACGTCACCAAGGTCGAGAAGAAGGGGCGGACCCGGGCCGAGCTCGACCAGGTGATCGCCTGGCTGACCGGCTTCGACGCGGCGGCGCTGCAGGCCCACCTCGACGCCGGTACGACGTTCGAGGAGTTCTTCGACCGGGCCCGGCTCAACCCGGCGGCGGACCTGATCACCGGGGTCGTGTGCGGGGTGCGGGTCGAGGAGATCGAGGATCCGCTGATGCAGCGGATCCGCTATCTCGACAAGCTCGTGGACGAGCTCGCCCGTGGCAAGGCGATGGATAAGGTGCTGCGGGGCTGATCGCCCCGGGCCGGCCTGCCCACCGCCTCGCCCGGCTCGATCAGCTGGTGCAGGCGAGGTAGCTCGCGTCGACTGTGCGCTCCTTGCCGTTCTTCAGCAGCACGGTGGCGCCGAGCTCGGCGGCGGCGCTGTCGACCAGCGGCAGGGCGACGGCCCTGCCCTTCTTGAGTTTCTTGCCCTTGAGGGTGGCGGCCTTCTTGCCGTCGACGGTGAAGGTGACCTTCTTGACCTGCTTGAGTGCCTTCTTCTTGGCGGTCAACGTGGCGGTGGCGTTGTGCGTGCCGCAGGCGCGGGCGCCGGGCAGGGCGACGTACTTGCTCGCCTTACCCGAAGGTGCGGCGCTGGTTGATCCCGGCAGGGCGAAGGTGATGGACGCCTTGCCGGAGACCGAGGCCGAGACGTTGGCGTTGGCGTTCCGGCCGGAGTCACCCTCGACGTAGCCGCTGTAGGTGCCCGGGGGCAGCAACACCGTGGTGGAGCCGCCGCCGTCGAGAGAGCGACCGTAGAGTTCGTGATAGCCGTCGCCGATGTCTTGGTCGATGTAGGCCTCGACATAGCCGGGACCCTTGTGGTGGACGCTCAGGGTCGCCCAGAGCGGCACGGCGGTGGTGAACTCGAAGTCGACCTCGACCCCGGCGACCGACCGGACGTCACAGGTCGACGCGCCCTTGCTGGCGGTTGCGCTCACGGTGCCCGAGAAGCTCGTCGTGATCGACTGGGGCAGACCGCCGGCGGTGCTGGCCGACGATGACGCCTGGAGGGTGGCTGTGTTGGTCATGACGTCGGTCGGATCGCCATTGGCGGTGTACTGCGCCGTCGTGGTGAGGCTGGTGGCCAGGGAGGTGCCGTTCTCGTTCAAAACCGTGACCGGCGTCGCCGGCAATGCCGGTCCGGTGTTGGTGCAGGCGCCGGTGAGGCCCTCGGAGGCGTAGGGATCGACCTCGATCTGGGTGAAGACCGGAGCTGCCGGGGCCGGAGCCGGTGCCGCGAGCAGTGATCCGGCGGCGAGCGCGGCCGCCAGGCCGCTCGTGAGCACACGCGTGCGTACGGGAGTCATCGGGTTCTCCTTGTCCGAGGATGGGACGGCACGCCCAGTCCCCGCCGGGAGTGTCGACCTTCGACCCTAGTGATGCGGCGGCTGGAGGACACCGGGGACGACGGTAAAGAATCCGGTGCGAACAGGTGCTTGCCATCAGCTAGCACGTCCCATACTGTCGGTATCCGCAACTCACGGTTGCACCTATCTACCGCACCAGCGCCGGTGCGTGGAAGCGAGGTCGCGATGCTTGCCCACGAACGGATCGGCTCGGGGGAGCCGCTCGTCCTGGTCCACGGGATCGGTCACCGCCGCCAGGCCTGGTACCCGGTCGTGGACCGGCTGGCCCGGGAGCGCGAGGTCGTGCTGATCGACCTGCCCGGCCACGGCGAGTCGCCGGCGCTGGTGCCCGACGGCCGGCCGGTGCGCGACCTGCTGCGCGACCTCCTCGAGGAGTTCTTCGTCGAGCAGGGCCTCGACCGACCGCACATCGCGGGCAACTCCCTCGGCGGCCGGATCGCGCTCGAGGCCGCGGCCGACGACCTCGTGAGCAGCGCGACCACCCTGGCTCCGGCCGGGTTCTGGCGCGGCAAGGTCGACTTCGCCTACATTCGCGCGGTCTTCACGGTGCTGACCGGCGCGGCGACCCTCGCCCAGCCGGTGGCGCCCGCGATCTTGAGGACCGCGCCGGGCCGCGCCGCGGCCTTCGGCCTGCTGATGACCAAGGGGCACAAGCTCAGCCCCGACGCCGCCCTCGGCGACCTGCGTGGCCTGGTCCACGCGCGGCCCGCGCTGGAGACGATCATCGACGGCGGCTTCCCGTTCGACCGGCCGATCGACCCGGCCGTCCCGGTCACGGTGGCCTGGGGCACCCGCGACCTGGCGCTGCTGCCCTACCAGGCCGGCCGCGCCCGCCGGGCGCTTCCGCACGCCGAGCACGTCACGCTGCCGAAGTGCGGCCACGTCCCGATGATCGACGACGTCGACCTCGTCGCCGACGTGCTGCTCAAGGGCTCCGCGCACCCGCGGCTCGGCCAGACGACGTACGACGTCGCCTGACCGGGCGGGTTCCTCGACGGGATCTGTGCTCAGCCTGCGGGGACGATGGCCGGGGTCCGCCAGCCGGTCCCGTCGAGGATGCCGGGGATCGCGGCGGTCTGCGTGCCGTACATCCGCCACAGGAGGCGGAAGCCACCGGTCGGCGCGGGCAGCCAGTTCCGCGCCCGGTCGGGGTCGCTCGGCCGGGATGCCTGGACGTAGAGGTCGAGTGAGCCGTCGGCGTTGCGGTGCAGGTCGGTGCGGTCGTTGATCGCGTACCTGTCGATCTCGTTGGGCACGACGAACCCGTCGCCGTCGTAGAGGGTCAGGGACCAGAAGCCCGTGCTGGTGAGGGGCGGCAGCTGGCCGGCGGGGATGCGCACGACGTACCTCTTCGCGCCGGTGAGGGGCTGGCCGGTGCGGTCGAGCAGCGCCAGCGGGTACATCGCCTGCTCCGATCGCAGGGCGCCGAGGCCGACCTGCGTGATGACCGAGCGCAGCCGGTAGTCGGTGCCGTAGCTGCCGGTCGGGGTGACCAGGTAGCCGTTGTGCTTCGCGAAGCCCTGGCCGTACAGGCCCATGGCGTCCTGCAGCACCGTCGCCTGCCCGGCCGCGATCGCTGCCTCCATCCCGGCGCGGGTGTGGGCATCGAGGGTGTCGTCCGCCGACGGATGGCGGCCGGGGCCGACGCCGATGCCGGCGAGCTGCTCGAGCGCGGGTGCGTCCTCGCCCGGCGGGGGGAACGCCGCGAGCAGGTCGCCGAGCCGGTCGTAGAACGCCATCCCGGTCGGGATCGTCACCGCATCCGTCGTCGTGTCGGGGTGGCGCGGCGGTGCCGGGTTCCAGCGCCAGCGCGGGTACTTGCGCAGGGGGATCACGGTCGTGGCGTCCTGGATCCGGTTGACCGTGCGCTGGTCACGGACGTCGTCGTTGTCGGCGTAGATCCGCTGGATGATCCACACCCGGTCGTACGGCGACACGATCCGCTTGACGTGGCGCGGGAGCCGGATGTCGGCGTCGTCGGGCCCGACGACCGCGTAGTCGCCCGGCGCGGTCCGCTCCACGGAGCCGAGGTTGGTGAAGTTCTCGGTGTACGGGCTCATCAGCGGGATGACGAAGTAGCGGTTGCGCACCTTCGGCACGTGGATCACCTGCGGCTGGTCGCTGAGATCGAGCCAGGCGACGGAGTAGAGCGTGTCGAGGTTCGGCGCGACGACCGAGCGATCGTCGGGGGTGATGAACTTCCGGACCGGGTTGAACCGGTTGACCGGTCCGAAGCCGCGGCCGTCCGGGACGTCGATGCTGGTCTGCGCGCGGAAGGTGGCGTCGGTGGTGACCAGCGGCAGGCCGTAGCGGTAGGCCTCGAGTCCGAGCTGGTAGCCGCGGTCGTACGCCGCCTGGTCGCCTGCTGCCCGGTCGTGCGGCGCCCGGTCGGCCGTCGCCGGCGCGGCGAGCGTGGTGAGCGCCGACGTCACGACGCCGGCGAGCAGCCCAGCGAGTGCCAGGGTGCGGGAGGTCGTTCTGCGACCCATGGGGATCCTCTCGGTGGGTCGCGGGCGACCCGGTCAGGAAGGCGGACCCCCTGAATGTCGCAAGCCGACCGGTGTCCGGTCTTGACCTTGCGCGCCTAGTTCTTGACCTGGCGCGACACGGCCCGCGCGTCCCGGCGGACCTGCTTCGGGGGCGCGCCGAACCACCGCCGGCTGGCCCGGGACAGGGCGCTGTGCTCACTCAGGCCCAGGACACCGGCGAGCTGGCCCAGGGGCATGTCGGTCTCGCGCAGGTAGCGCTCGGCCTCGTCGCGTCGGACCTGGTCGACGAGGGCGGCGAAGGAGGTGCCCTGCTCGGCGAGCTGGCGCTGCAGCGTGCGCCGGTGCAGAGCCAGCTGGCCCGCGACGAGGTCGAGGTCGAGACCGCCGGTCGGCAGCATGTGCCGGATCAGCTCGGCGACGGTGTCGGCGGTCGCGGACGCCGTGGGGACCGCGATCCGGCTGAGGTACTGCTCGACGACGTCGTGCACGTCGCCGTCGTCGGCGAGGGGACGGGCGAGGATCTCGGCCGGGAACCGGAAGCCGTAGGTGTCGGCGGCGAACTCGACAGGAGCGCCGAAGTACGTCCGGTAGGCGGCCGGATCGCCCAGCGGCTGGTGGCGCAGCTGGACCGACCGGGGCCGGAAGTCCGGGCCGGCGAGCAGCTGGAAGACGCGCACGGCCACCCCGAGTGCGAGCTCGGCCGCCTGGCGGTGCGGTGGCGGGCGGCGTACGACGATCCGCCACTCCAGCTCGGCGAGCCGGGCGCGCGGCGGCGCGGTCACGGTGATCGCGATGGCGGGGGAGTAGACGGCCATGTACTGCTCGATCGACTGCAGGGCGGCGCCGGCCGTCCCGGCCGTGCGTGCGGCGACCCCGAGCGGACCGAGGATCTCGAGCCCCTGACGGGTGGCGAGCCGGCGACCGAAGTCGTCGGAGCCCGTCGCGGAGGCGGCCGCCTCGAGCACCGTGACCACGCTGCGGTAGCTGACGAAGCTGTCGTGGTCGCCGACGGCGGACGCCGGGAGGTGGGCGAGGTCGAGCAGGGGCCGCAGGTCGGCGCCCAGCTCGGCGACCAGCTCCGCGAACCCCTGGAGGGAGGTGCCGCGGATCAGGGACATGTCGCCCAGGGTCAAGAAGGTGTCGTGTGATGTCAAGACCCTCGGCGCCCTCGGAAGGGATCGTGGAGGCATGAGCCGCTTCGACATCACCCAGACCAATGTCGCCGTCCGCCGGTTGATCGAGACCACCACCGATCCGCGGCACCGTTGGCTGCTGCAGGCCTACGACCGCCACCGCAACCTCGAGATGGCCGGCCGCTGGAAGGAGATCTTCGCCCCCGAGATGACCGTCGACCACCCGATCTACCACTTCAACGTCTTCGGCATCAACACCGTGCTGGACGGTGCCGAGGCGGTCCAGGCGGTGTACGACGAGTGGTCGCGCACGGCCCAGTGCGTGTTCTACGCCGAGGACGAGAAGCTCGCCGTCGGCGACAACATGATCGTCTCCACCGCCACCATCTACCAGCAGACGCCGGGTGCCCTGCTGGTCGCGGCCGGCGCTCCGGTCGACCCCGACGCGCACTACCTCGTCGCCAACGTCGAGCACATGATCTGGCCCTACGACGACGAGGGCCGCCTGGTCGGCGAGGACGTGTGGGAGATCGACGAGTCGAAGCGGCAGATCATCCCGCTCGACCCGGCCGAGGTGCTCAGCATCGAGCAGACCAGCACCCTGCTGGCGCCGTACCTCACCGAGCTGGCGCCCCGCCCCTGGTGAGACCGCTAGGGAAGTGGTGATCAGTGGTTCCCTAGCGTGGCGCCGTGACCACGCCCGCCGAACCCGGCGCCGCAGACCGCGTCGGCTTGGGCCTCCACTGGCATCGGCGGAATACCCGCTGGGCAGCCTTCAGGGCAGGGGCCGGGACGGTGTCACCTCCTGCGTGTGGACGACGACGTCGAACCAGCTCGCGAGTGACCCGCCCGACATGTGGTAGGCCGCATCATCCCGGGGGTCGTAGAACGGGCCGATCAACCGCGTGCGCGTCGGGGCGTCCAGGAGGCGGTGGATCGGCTCGGGTTGCGAGGTGCCCAGATCCAGGATGTATCCCGCCCTGTTCTCGGCGGCCGCATGCAGCAGGCTGTCGACGAAGTGCCGGCGTGGAGCGGGCAGTGGCTGGCCGATCGAACCATGCGCCATGGTCAGGCCCACGGAGCGGTAGTCCAGTCCAAGTCGTTCACGCAGGTATCCGCCCATGTTCTGATGTGACTCCAAGGGCTCGGAGGGGGACACGGTGCGAGGAGCGCCGACGGCGGTGTGCGCCATACCGCCCCAGTAGACGACCTTGTCGCCGGTGAGCTGCTGCCACCAGCTCACCCCGTCGGCCAGCGTGCGTTCCAGGTCGGCCAGACCATCGAGCTGTGTGGTGTGCCGCACCGGCTCAGCAGGGAACTGCGCGAAACGCACCGGGTCGCCTGGGTGACGCTCGTTGTAGGACCGCATCCAGTGGACGAGCTCGAGGATCTCGGCGGTCTGCCAGAACGACCGTGCCTCTCCCAGCAGCGCACGGGGGTCTCCATCGCCGGTGGCGACATAGACGTCCAGGCCGAGGCGACCAGGGTCGTCGCCCTCCAGGGCAAGGGTGCGGAACCCCTCTTCTTCCACCAGCAGCCGCACGATGCGATGCGCCACATCCGACAATTCGCGTGCCTGTCGGGCAGCTGCTCCCAGCGCCACGATCTTGGCGTCCCGCACCAGTGGGGCGAGCGGCCGCAGATCGTCCAGTGGCTCGTCAGGTTTCATGTTCACGAGCACATGGGCGTTCTTCCTGATCCACTCGGTCACCGTCTCCATCGGCCTGCCCTTCATCCCCGAGCTCCGCTTCTTGCGGACCACTCCAGAGATCGTCTGACCTCAAGATTGGTTGAGGTCAAGACCCTGCGACGTCGAGCTGGCGCTCATTGCTGGAGCGGCCTGTAGCGCTGGACGGTGCCGAGGCGGCTCTAGCTGGCGCCCCGCCCCTGGTGAGACCGCTAGCGTGGCGCCGTGACCACGCCCGCCGATCTCACGACCTACGTCCGCTCGATGATCCCGATCATGGACGCCATGGGCGTCGAGGTCGTCGAGGCCGGGCGCAACGCCGTGGCCGCGCGGCTGCCCGCCGGGCCCAACGTCAACCACTTCGGCACGGCGTACGCCGGATCGTTGTTCACCGTGGCCGAGGTCCTCGGCGGCCTCTACGCGAGCACGTCGCTGGTCCTCGAGGGCGCCGTACCGCTGATCAAGAGCATGAGCATCGACTTCCTCCGCCCGGCCACCTCCGACGTCGTCTCCCGGGCGACGCTGGCCGACGACGTCATCGACCGGGTGCTCGCCGAGACGGCGGAGCGCGGGAAGTCCGACTTCGAGCTGGTCGCCGAGGTCACCGACGCCGAGGGCACGGTGGTCGCGCGGACCCGCGGGCTGTACCAGATGCGGCGGTTCTGACCCGGCTCCGACGCGCGCTCAGCGGCGGGGGCGGACGGTGACGGCCCGGCTCGGCTCGGCCATGCCGGCCGGGTTGAGCGCGACCACGCGCAGCCGTACGACGCTCCCCGGCCGCAGCCCGCGCAGGGTCGTCGCGGTCCGGTCCGCCCGGACCGACCGGACGACGGTCCAGCCGTCGTCGCCGCGGCCCCGGCGCTGGATGACGTAGGTCGTCGGCGGCGCGGTCCCGTCCGCGGCAGCCCCGGCCCGCCAGCGGAGCCGTACGGCGCCGGCACGGACCGCGGCACGCACCTTGCCGACCCGGGGCGGGAGGGCGCCGGGCCCGGTGCCTGGTGGGGCCGGTGTCGACCCGGCTCCGGTGCCGGGAACCACGGTGGCGGCACCGGAGGCGGTCACGATCACCCGGGTCGTCAGCGTCGTCGTCTCCAGGCCGGCGGAGGCGGTCAGCGTCGCGTCGTAGGTGCCGGCACGGGGATAGGTGTGGGTGTACGTCGGCACGGCATAGGGCGCCGGGACCACCGCCCGGGTCGGTGCGCTGCCGTCGCCCCAGTCGACCGCGACCGTGACGTCGTCGCCGTGGGGGCTGGAGGTCGCGACGGCGAGCCCGGCCGTGAGGGAGCCTGGGTCGGTCCGGGGCTCGGCCCGGACCGGGATGCCGGTCGGGTCGATCACCACGGTGCGGTCCTCGGCGGCATAGGTGTGGGACGTGCCCCGGTCGTCGAGCCAGGAGATCCAGGTCGCGAGGCGCCGGGGACCCGCGGGCATGCCCCCCATCGGCCAGGTGGTGCGCCACACGCCGTCGGGCGACGCGTTGTGGAGGGTGACCGCGCCGCCGTCCGGGGCGTCGACGAGCTGGACACCGACGCGGTACACCGACATCCCGGGCCGTGTCGTCGCCCGGAATTCGACGGGCGCGGTGCCGGCGAGGGTGTCCCCGGGCGCGGGGGTCAGGAGCTCACCCGGGACCGCGTCGTCGAGGGTCAGGGCGACCGGTGGCCCGGTCGTGGTGTTGCCCGCGGCGTCGGTGAAGCGGGTGCGCACGAGGTAGGTGCCGGCCGGCTGCAGCGCGCCCTGGTCGTCACGCCCGTCCCAGGTCGCGGTCCGGACCACCCGCCCGGGCAGGAGGGGGTCCTGCATCGGCCGCTCCCCGCGCACGGTCCGGCCGGTCGCGTCGACGACCCAGGCGACGCCGGTGAACGGCGACGACTCGGTCGCCGGGTAGGACAGCACGACGGGGTCGTAGGCGTCGGGCGCGCGCAGGTACTGCGTGGCCGCCGGGGGACCCGTCACGACCGGCGCGGTCACGTCGGCGACGGTCAGCTCGACCTGCTCGGTCGTGAACGTGCCCTGGGCGGCCGTTCCGCCGGCCGCCTGCGGGACCGGCCGGTCGACCAGCGCCTCGAACCGGTAGCTGCCGAGCGGCTGCGCCTCGAGGTCCAGGACCGCCCGGAAGGTGCCGCGCGCCGCGTCGCGGGGCAGTGGGGTGACCTTGGTCGAGCCCACCCAGTGCAGCCGGACGCCGTCGAGCGCCGCTCCGGCGGCGGGGGTGAGCTCGGCGAGGAACCGGTTGCCCTCGACCCGGGTGATGGCGAGGCTGCCCGGCACGGTCCGATCGAGCCGGACGGTCACGGCCGCCGGGGTGGCGTGGCCCTGGGCGTCGGTGAAGGTGGTGCGGACGACGTAGTCGCCGGCCGGGAGCGGGGCGCCGTCCGGTCCGGTGCCGTCCCAGGAGAACGACTCGACGTACGCTCCGCCCACCCCGATCCGGTGGTCGACCACAGTGCCGGCCGCATCGCTCACCACGAACGCGGACGACCGGAAGGACGACTGGTCGCGCACGTCGAAGCGGAAGCCGGCGAGGTGGTAGGCGCCGGCGTCCCTCAGGTAGATCCGGGTGTCCGCCGGCGGGGTCACGACCGGCGGCGCCGTGTCCGGTGGTACGACGGCCACGAGGTCCTGGGTCGCCGTCGCGAACGTCGTCGGCGGCGTGGTCCCGCGGGTGACGAGCGCCCCCACAGGGTAGGTGCGGGCGGGCTGGCCGTTCAGGTCGAGCACGGCGCGGTAGGTGCCGGTGGCCGCGTCGTACGACATCGGCAGCGGGCTCGGACCGTAGGCGCTGAGGGCGGCCGCGGTCACGCCCGCGCCGGCCTTCGGCGTCACGACGGCCTGCCACCGGTTCGTGTCGAGTGGCGTCAGCGCGAGCGTGCCCGGGATCGTCGCGTCGAGCACGATCGGCACCACCGGCCCGGTCCCGGAGTTCCCGGACTCGTCGGTGAACCGGGTCCGGACCCGGTAGGTCCCGGCGGGCAGGGGGCTCCCGTCGTTGCGGGTCCCGTCCCAGCGGAACGGGATCAGCCGGGTGAGCTCGTCGGATGCCAGGCCCTGCCCGACGGGGAGGGCGCCCGAGGCGACCAGCTGCCCCAGCGTGGTGCGCACCTCGTACGTGCGTGACTCGAGGACACCCGCATCCCGGACCGCGTAGGTGAAGTCACTGGTCTCGTAGGCGCCCGGACTCCGCAGGTGGAGGGTCTGCGAGGACGGAGAGTACGGATAGATCGTCGCCGTCGGCGCCACCCGGTCGGCGATGCGGACCGGGACCCGGAGGGCGTAGCCGGTCTGCCGGGCGCCGAGGCGGTCGGTGAAGGTGAACATCGCGCCGGCGCTTCCGTCGTAGGCGCCGCAGTCGTCGACGCTGAAGGTGCTCCGGATGCTCCCGCCCGTCCCCGGTGTGCGCTCGGGCGTCCACAGGCAGTCGGGGGCGTGGTAGCCCTGGCCGATCGTGAACCGGCCGCCGATGAGGGTCAGGCCCGGACGCGGGCTGATCGTCATCGTGACGTCACCGGAGTAGGTCGCGCCGCTGACGACCCCCTCCAGAGGGACCCTCGTGTGCCGGTCCAGCGGAACGGCGTACGTCTCGACGTCCCGGTTGCCCTCGCTGTCGACGGCCTCGAACCGCATCGTGTAGTCGCCCTCGGGAACGGCCGTACCGGAGGCGTCGGTGTAGTCCCACGTGACCTGCTGAGGCGCGTCCCGCACGGAGACGCCGTCCAGGAAGGTCCGCACCACGGATCCGGTGCCGTCGGCGACCCGCACCGTGACGTTCGCCGGCCGCGACGGGGACCAGCCCACCCCGACCGCGGCCCAGGCCTCCCCGTCCGCCCCGCTCAGGCCCGTGAAGGTGACCTTCGGCTGGGTCGTGAACCGCAGCTGCACGGGTGCGTCCGCCGCCTCCGCCGCGGGCAGCGTCGCTCCCGCGGGCAGCGTCGTCCCCGCGGTCGCCAGCGCGGTCGCCAGCGCGGCGACCGCCGTCGCGGACCTGGTCCAGCGCCCCATGTCGCGCCCCTCCTCCGTCGGCCTTCCCCCGCCCAACGCGCGAGCGTGCCCTCGGGTGACGCCTCCGGGCCGCGGGCGGGCGCGGAGGCCGGGGTCCCGAGTCCTCAGGACCCCGGTCCCGGTGCCGATGGGCACCACGCGCCTCGCCGGGAAAGTAAAGTAGAGGGATAGCCTGGGGCGTCAACGATCGCTGTCGGAGGGGATCGACGCCGGATGGACCTGGAGCTGCCGACCGAGGCGCGGGCATTGCTGGACGCGGTGGTCGCCATCGGGTCCGACCTGGACCTGCGCGGCGTCCTCAGCCGCATCGTCGAGGCGTCCTGCCAACTCACCGACGCCGAGTACGGCGTCCTGGGGATCGTCGACGACGAGGGCGCCTTCATCGACCTGGTGCCCAACGCCGAGGCGGGGCAGCAGTTCGACCAGGTCGGGATGATGCCGAAGGGACACGGGCTGCTGGGGCTGGTGCCGCGCGAGCGGCGCTCGATCCGGGTCGAGCACGTGGCCGAGCATCCCGTCTCGTCCGGCACCTTCCCCGGCAGCCATCCGGTCATCGACCGCTTCCTCGGGGCGCCGGTCCTCGTCGGGGAGCGGGCGTTCGGGCACCTCTATCTCGGCAACAAGCGCGGCGGCATGGAGTTCACCGCCACCGACCAGGCGCTGGTCGAGGCCCTTGCCCGGGCCGCCGGCGTGATGATCGAGAACGCCCGCACCTATGAGCAGGTGGAGTGGCGGCGGCGTTGGCTCGCCGCGACGGGGGAGATCGGCCGCGACCTGACCGGGGCCGCGAGCGCCGAGGAGGCGCTCGACGAGCTCGTCGTCTCCCTGCGCGACCTGTGTGGTGCGCGCCTGGTCGCCTATGTGGGCGTGGCGGGCGGCCTGCTCGAGATCCGGCAGACGGCGGGCGACTCCGACTCCGCCGCGGCCGTGGTCGACAGCTACGCCGACCAGATCCGCGAGGTCACCGTCTCCCGGGTCCCGGAGCGGCGGCCCGAGGGCAGCGGTCGCACCACCCTCGTCGTGCCCGTCGACACCCGCCTCGACGGGCCCGGCGCCATCTTGGTGGAGCACGCCGAGGAGACGCCGTCACTGCGCGACATCATGCTCGACCTGGTCACGGTGACCGCGTCCCAGCTCGGCCTCATCCTCGATCGGCGGCAGGCGCTGAGCGAGCGCGCCCGGCTGCTGGTGGCCCGCGACCGGGACCGGATCGCCCGCGACCTGCACGACCTCGTCATCCAGCGCCTGTTCGCGACCGGCATGCAGCTGCAGGGCGCGCGCGACCTCGACGCCGCCGAGCTGCGGGCCCGCGTCGACGGCACCATCGCGGAGCTCGACGGGGCGATCAGCGAACTGCGGTCGGTCATCTTCGAGCTCGGCACGGGCACGGACCGATCGTTGCTGGAGGAGGTCCGGTCGCTCCTGGGCGAGTACGCCGGCGTGCTCGGCTTCCAGCCGCTGCTGCGGCTGCACGGCCCGGTCGACCGGGCCCTCGCACCCGACGCGGGAGGTCACGTCCTGGGCACCCTGCGCGAGGCGCTCTCCAATGTCGCCCGGCACGCCCGGGCGAGCTCGGTGAGCGTCGAGCTGACCGCCTCGTCGGCGTGGTTCCGGCTCCGGGTCGTCGACGACGGCGCCGGGTTCGACCCGACCGGCGTCGCGGACGGCAACGGGTCCGCCAACCTCCGCGGTCGCGCCGAGGACCTCGGCGGCCACCTGCAGGTGACCTCGGCGCCCGGCGCCGGCACCACCCTCGAGTGGGTCATTCCGACGGTCGGCTGAGCGCCTCGGCATCGACCAGCGCGGTCTCCCCGGCCTCCGGCGCGGTCGGGTCCGGCGCACCCGGCAGGTCCGGCACGGGGCCGGCCAGCAGCGGCCAGAGCGTCCGCACCAGCAGCGCGGCCGCGGTGGCGCCCACCATCACGAGCAGCAGCCGGCCGAGCGCCTCGTCCAGGCTCAGCTCGCCCCGGGCGGTGAGGACCGCGACGGGCGAGGCGATGAGGGCGGCGAGCAGGAACACCCTGAGGTCGAACATCATGGTCAGACTCCTGCTCCGAGTGCGGGCCGGGCACCGGTGGCCGACACCACGGCCAC
Source organism: Nocardioides sp. LHD-245 (assembly GCF_030929495.1). Classification (GTDB taxonomy): domain Bacteria; phylum Actinomycetota; class Actinomycetes; order Propionibacteriales; family Nocardioidaceae; genus Nocardioides. The sequence continues at coordinate 94,686 of NZ_JAVFWN010000004.1, forward strand.
CGAGCGGATCTCGTGCGCCGCGCCGAGCTCGGCGTACGAGAAGACGGGGAGACGCTCGACGGTCGGCGACACGAGACGTCGTACGGCGGCCCGGAGCGCGGGTGCGCAGACGAGAACCGGTCGCACGTCGGTGTTCTCGGCGGCCTGCGCCGCCTGGGCCAGACCGAGCAGCACCTGCTGTGCGGTGTCGGGGTCGAGGACGACGACCGCGCCCTGCTCGGTCGGGCGCAGCCCTTCCAGCATCTGCTGCTCCAGCAGCGGGTCGAAGCTGATCGCGTGCAGCACGCCGTCGGTGACGTACGGCGCCGCGAGGGCCGGTTCGAGCGCGGCGCGGGCCGCCTCGACCAGGCCGTCGAGGTCCTTGCTGACCGCGGCGCGGACGGACAGCGCCTCGAAGATCCGGACCAGGTCGCGGATCGGGATCCGCTCCTCCAGCAGGGCGCGCAGCACCCGCTGCACCTCGCCGAGCGGGAGCTGGGTCGGGGTGAGCTCCTCGATGACGACCGGGTGGGTGCGCTTGACCACGTCGGTGAGCAGCCGGACGTCCTCCCGGCCGAGCAGCCGGCTCGCGTGCCGGTGCACGATCTCGGCGAGATGGGTGGTGACCACCGATGCCCGGTCGACGACGGTCGCGCCGCCGATCTCGGCCTGGTGCCGCAGCTCGGCGGGGATCCACTTCGCGTCCAGGCCGAACACCGGCTCGCGGGTCGGCGTGCCCGGCAGCGTGCCGAGGAACTCCCCGATCGCGAGCACCGTGCCCCGCGGCGCCTCGCCGCGCGCCACCTCGGCGCCGTACAGGGTGATCGCGTAGGTGTTCGCCGGCAGCTCGAGGTTGTCGCGGGTGCGGACCGGCGGGATCACGATGCCGAGCTCGCCGGCGACCTTGCGGCGCAGCGCCTTGACCCGGTCGAGCAGGTCGCCGCCGGTGCGACTGTCGACGAGGTCGATCAGATCCGCCGAGAGCTCCAGGCCCAGTGGGTCGACCCGGATCTCCGCCACCAGCGCCTCGGGTGTGTCCGCCGCCTGGGCGAGCTCGCCGGCGGTGACGTCGGCATCGGTGCCCGCCGTCCGGTCGCCGCCCGACTCGTCGACCCGGCTCGCGCCGAGCAGCATCAGGCCGCCGGCGACGAGGAACGGCAGCTTCGGCAGGCCGGGGATGACGCACAGCGCCAGGGCGCCGAAGCCGGCCACCCGCAGCGGCATCTTGCGGGCGAAGACCTGGCCGACGATGTCGGAGCCCATGTCGGAGTCGGCGACCGAGCGGGTCACGATCAGACCGGTCGCGACGCTGAGCAGGAGGGCGGGCACCTGGGAGACCAGCCCGTCGCCGATGGACAGCAGGGAGTAGGTGTTGATCGCCTCGCCGAACGGCATGCCGTACTGCGCGACCCCGATCGCGAAGCCGCCCAACAGGTTGACCAGGGTGATCACGATCGCCGCGATCGCGTCGCCCTTCACGAACTTCGACGCACCGTCCATCGCGCCGTGGAAGTCCGCCTCGGCGTGCACCTCGGCGCGCCGGCGCCGGGCCTCCTCCTCGTCGATGAGCCCGGAGTTGAGGTCGGCGTCGATCGCCATCTGCTTGCCCGGCATCGCGTCGAGCGTGAACCGCGCGCCCACCTCGGCCACCCGCCCGGCGCCGTTGGTGATGACCACGAACTGGATGACGAGCAGGATCGCGAACACGATCAGCCCGACGATGAGGGAGCCGCCGACGACGAAGTGGCCGAAGGTGTCGATCACCTTGCCGGCGTACCCGTCGAGGAGGACGAGGCGCGTCGCGCTCACGTTGAGCGCGAGCCGGAACAGCGTCATCACCAGGATCACCGAGGGGAAGGCGGCGAACTCCAGCGGCTTGTGGATGAACATCGCCACCATCAGCACCAGCAGCGCACCGGTGATGTTGAGCGCGATCATCAGGTCGAGCACCATCGCCGGCAGCGGCACGACCAGCATGACGACGATCAGCACGATGCCCAGCGGGACACCGAGCCGGGTCAGCGACTTCACGGACATGCGGTGGGTTCAGCCCTCTCGACGAGGTCGCGCCGTCCGTGGCACTGCGAGGTGGCGCCGTCCTGGCGTCGCTGGCTCCATCGGCAGGTGTGGGCTGGGGATGAGCGGTTGACGTGCTGCATGAATCCCCGGTCAGCCGGGGATTCATGCGCTTGTCAGGTGTTGCAACCCCCAACAAGTGCAGGAGTCCCCGGTCAGCCGGGGATTCATGCACCCTCCGCGGCCCGCCGGCGCCGGGAGAGGGCGAGCACCTCCGGAAGGTCGTCGGTACGACGCGGGGTGCGGTGCTCACCGCCGTACTGGCCCGCGTTGCGGCGGCTGAGCACGAAGGCCAGCACCTGCGCGACCGCGGACCACAGCTCGCGGGGGATCTCCTGGCCGACCTGGCAGTGCCGGTACAGCGCCCGGGCCAGCGGCACGTCCTGGACCAGCGGCACCCGCTCCTCGGCCGCGACCGACCGGATCCGGGCAGCGATCGCCCCGGCGCCGCGGGCGACCACACGGGGCGCGCCCCGCTCGGGGTCGTAGCGCAGGGCGACGGCCACGTGCGTCGGGTTCACGAGCAGCACGTCCGCCGTGGGGACGTCGGCGATCATCCGGTTCCGGGCGGCGGCCAGCTGCCGGGCCCGGATGGCGCCCTTGACCAGCGGGTCGCCCTCGGCCTGCTTGTGCTCCCGCTTGATCTCGCTGTGGCTCATCCGCAGCTGCTTGCCGATCCGCCGCCGCATCATGGCGTAGTCGGCCGCGGCCATGACCAGACCGGCGAGGGCGACGGTCAGCAGCAGGCGGGAGACCTCGGCGCCGACCTGGTGGAGGACGACCTGGATCGGGAGCAGGCCGCCGACGAGCGGCATCATCGCCTGCACCGCGCCCCAGGCGAGGAAGGCCACCACGGCGCTCTTGACGAGGACCTTCGCGCCCTCCCAGAACGCGTGCGGGCCGAGCAGCCGCTTGGCCCCCTGGATCGGGTTGAGCTTCTTGGGGTCCGGCTTCGCGAGCTTGGGCGCGAGGTAGAAGCCGCCCTGGGCCAGTGCTGAGACCACGCCGATGACCAGCACCATCGAGCCGAGCACGACCAGGCTCACGAGCACGTGACGGCCCGCGTCGCCGAGCAGGGTCAGCGCCAGCGACACCGACGGGTTCTCAGCCGAGCGCAGCGCGGTGGCCATCATGGTGCGCAGCGCGTCCAGCTCGTGGTCGAGCAGCGGCCCCATCGCCAGGCCCACCACGAGCAGGCCCAGCCACCCCCCGAACTCGGGCGTGCGGGGGACCTGTCCCTCCTTGCGGCCCTCCTTCTTCCGCTTGGGGGTGGGCTTCTCGGTCTTCTCCTCGCTGCTGGCGGCCATGGCTACCCCGCCCCGGACATGGCGGACATGGCCTGGTTGGCGTAGTCGACGAGCCGGTCGAGGGCGCCGGGCAGCATCGGGAAGGACAGGCCGAGCAGCAGCAGGGTCAGGCCGACCTTCGCGGGGAACATGACGCTGAGTGCGTTGAGCTGCGGCGCCACCTTGGTCAGCAGCGCCAGGGCAAGGTCGGCGACGAAGAGCACGGCGATCATCGGCAGCGCCATCTGCACCGCGACGGTGAAGAACATCGAGAACGCCGTCAGCAGCACGCCGTCCCAGCTGGCGACGTCGGGCATGCCGGTCAGTGGCAGGTAGCGGAAAGTGCTGAGCAGACCGCCGATCACGATCAGGTGCCCGCCGGAGACGACGAGCAGCGCGGTCGCGAGCAGTTGGTGGAAGCGGCCGAAGACGGTGTTGGAGTTCATCGACAGCGGGTCCCACGCCGCGGCGAGCGCGAAGCCGCCGAAGACGTCGATCAGCGCGCCGGCCGCGCCGATCGCGGAGAACAGCAGCATCGTCACGTAGCCCATGCCGACCCCGATCAGCGCCTGGGCGGCGGTCGCGAGCACCAGCCCCGGCGTCGTACCGGGCAGCTCCTGGGTCGCCAAGGTCGGTGCCATCGCCAGCGAGAGGCCGATCGCGAGGATCACCTTCGCCATGGTGGGGATGCCCCGCGTCGCGAACGGGGGTACGACGACCAGCCAGGCCACCACCCGCACCGAGGCGAGCAGCAGCGCGCTGAGCGCGGCACCGTCGACGGAGAGGACCACTGCCCTAGACCAGCAGGCCGGGGAGCAGGTCGAAGAGCTCGCGGGTGAAGGCCATCAGGGTGTGCAGCATCCAGTTGCCGCAGACCAGCAGCGCCACGCCGACGCCGACCAGCTTCGGCACGAACGAGAGCGTGAACTCCTGGATCTGGGTCATCGACTGGAACAGCGAGATGGCGAAGCCGATGACCAGCGACGTCGCGAGGATCGGCGCCGACAGCTTGAGCGCCACCAGCATGGTCTTGAGGGCGATCTCGATGATCGCGGTGTCGGTCATGGCTCCATCACCTGGCTCACCCGGCTATCCCGTCCCGTACGACGCCACGAGGGACCTGATGATCAGCGCCCACCCGTCGACCATCACGAACAGCAGCAGCTTGAACGGCAGCGACACCATCACCGGAGGCATCATCATCATGCCCAGGCTCATCAGCGCCCCGCTCACGACGATGTCGATGACGAGGAACGGGATGAAGATGATGAACCCGATGATGAAGGCGTCCTTGAGCTCGGAGAGCACGAACGCGGGGATCAGGGTCGCCGTCGAGACGTCGTCGCGGTTCTCGGGGAGCTTGCGGTCGGCGACGCTGGTGAGCAGCTGCAGCTCGCCGTCGTCGGTGTTGTCGAGCATGAACTCCCGCAGCGGCGCCATGCCGTCCTGGAAGGCGACCGAGGTCGTCTTGTCGCCGTCGAGATAGGGCTGCACGCCCTCGTCGTTGATCTGCGACAGCACCGGCGCCATGATGAACAGGCTCAGGAAGAGGGCGAGTCCGGCCAGGACCTGGTTGTTCGGGGTCTGCTGGAGGCCGAGCGCGTTGCGGGTCAGGCCCAGCACGACGAGGATCTTCGTGAAGCTGGTGCAGGTCAGCACGATCGCGGGCAGCAGGCTGAGCAGGGTCAGCGCGAGGAAGACCAGCAGGCTGTGGCTGGGCTTGTCGGTCATCCCCGACAGGTCGATCTGGACGGTGCCGCCCTTGCCGGGGCCGTTCGGCCCGTCGGGCCCCACCGGCTCGGCGGCGAGCTCGGACACGACGAGCGCGATCCGCGACGCCGCCAGGGAGAGGGTCGTCACGACGCCCGCTTCCCGGTGACGGCGGCCATGGCGTCCTTCCACGTCTGCGGGGAGAGCACCGAGCCCCCGAGCGGCCCCGTCGGGCCGGGGACCGGTACGCCGGCCGGCCGGCCCTCCTCCGCGGCCGGCGCCGCCCCGGCGGAGGCCGCCCGGGCCGACTCCGCCCCGGCCGGCTCCGGCGCGGTCAGGTCCAGCCCGATCTCGTCCGGCTCGACCTCGGCGAGCAGGGTGACCTGCTGCTCGGTCGTGCCGAGCACCAGGATCCGGGTGCCGACCGCGACGACCACCACGCCCTGCCCGCGACCGAGCGCCTGGCGCTGCACCACCTGGACGGCCGCACCGGCGGGCGCCTTGAACCGGCGGTTGACGAGCCGGGCGATGAGCAGCAGCAGTCCGACGACCAGTGCGAGCGAGCCGACCAGGCGGACGGCCAGCTCGCCCAGGCCCACGCCGCCGGAGCTGTCCAGCATCGGCGTCAGACCGCGGCGTTCGCGTCGACGATCTCGGTGACCCGCAGGCCGAAGTCCTCGTCGATGACGACGACCTCGCCGCGAGCCACCAGCCGGCCGTTGACCAGCAGGTCGGCCGGGCTGCCGGCCGCGCGGTCCAGCTCGAGCACGGCACCGGGCGTGAGGGCGAGCAGGTCGCGCACCGTCATTCGGGTCCGGCCGAGCTCGACGGTCACCTCCATGTCGACGCCCTGGAGCAGCTCGAGGCCGCGCGGGGGTGCGGAGGGCGCGCCGAAGGCGGGCACGAACGGCGCGTCCTCGACGACGTCGGCCGCCGCGGCCGTCGTACCGAGGTCGTCGTCGGTGCTGTCCGGGATCGGCTCGCGGGCGCCGGCCAGGGTGGCCTCGGACACCAGGACCGCGGCCGCGATGCCGGCACCGATGAGGGGCACCGTCCGGAACGGACCGCCCAGCTCGGCGGTGATGTCGTAGCCCTCGACGTCGAGGGCGAGGGTGCGGGCTCCGCGGGCGTGCGCGCCGAGCCGGCGGGCCGCGGCGTCCAGGGCCGGCTGGACGGCGGCGGCGACGTCGAGCGCGCCGATCGGGCTGGACGCGAGCGCCTCGACCAGCTCGGTGCCCACGAGGACGACGACCGCCCCGGGGACCCCGCCGTCGAGCTCGGCGATCGCGCCGCCGGCGAACGCGGCGGTGACGTGCGGGGAGCCGGGCTGGGCCGGGCCCGGGGCCAGCGGGGTGACCGCCGGCAGGGGAGCGGCCGCCGCGACAGCGACGGCCTCGGCGAGCAGGGTGGGGTCGAGCACGTCGGTCATGGGGATCAGGACTCCTCGGGCGTGGTGACGATGAGGGCGGCCAGGTGCTGGCCGCGGGCTCCGGGGGTGGCATGGGCGAAGGTGTTGCCGGCGACGGTCACGTCCAGCGGCGCGGAGGCCGGATGGCTCAGCCGGAGCACCGACCCGGGGCGCAGGTCGGCGAGCGTCGCCGGGTCGACCGGGAGCGGCCGGAACCGGACGGAGACCGCGACCGGCACCCGCTGGAACTGCTCCTGCAGCAGGCCCGCGGAGTGGGCGCGCTGCGCCCGCTCGCGGTCGGAGACGGCGCCGTTGCCGGTAGCGTTGGCGAGGTGGGGAAGCAGGCCGCCGAACGGCAGGCAGACCGACATCCGGTGCGCGTGCTCGCCGATCCGGAGCTCGAGGGTGACCACGACCATCACGTCGGCGGCACTGGCGACCTGCGCGAACTGGGGGCTGTACTCGATGCCCGTGACGATCGGCTCCAGCGTGACGATCCCGTCGAGCGAGTAGCGCATCTCGCCGAGCAGCCGCTCGACCAGCCCGCGGAACACCCCGTCCTCGATCTCGGTCAGCGGGCGGTCGGGCTGCTCCTCGGAGCCGGGGCCGCCGAGCATGTGGTCGAGGCACGACATGGTGGCGAACAGCGGGATCTCCAGCACGCCGGTGCCCGGGATCGGGTCCGCGCTGAACAGGGTCATGTACGTCGAGGGGCCGAGGCTGTCGACGTACTCCGCGTAGGTGCGCTGCTCGATGCCGGTGAGCACGACCGTGCACACGGTGCGCAGCGAGCTGGTGAACACCGTGGTCGCCTGGCGCGCGAAGCTGTCGAAGCCGAGCTGGAGGGTGCGCTGGTGCTCACGCGAGAGCTGGATCGGACGCCGGAAGTCGTACGGCGTGGGTTCGGCCGTGCGAGGTCGCCGGCGCGGCCGCTGGAGGGTCACGACGAGCCCATCGTCGCGGTGCTCGCGGACCTGAGGGGTCGTCGGGACGCCGGGCGGTCAGGGTCCCGTGGTCACTTCGGGCCACGCAGGGTCCCGGGTGGGGTCCCGGGTCCTGCTCCGACGCAGGCCTACTGGGTGACGTACTCGGTGAAGTACACCTCCATCACCTCGCCGTGGTAGCGCTCCTTCAGCCGCTCCACGAGCTGCTGGCGCAGGGTCTCCCGCACGTCGGGCTTGGTGACCTCCTCGACCGGGAGGCCGGAGAAGACGGTGATCGCGGAGTCGAGCGCCTTGCTGCCGTCGACCTCCTCGGCGGCCGTGGTCAGCTGGAGCGCCATGCCCAGCCGGAGGTAGTGCCCGCCGGCCAGGTTGACTTGGATCGCCTCCAGGGGGGCGACCTCGCCCGGCTTCGGCTCGCCGTCGCCGGTGGGCTTCAGCACCAGGAACCAGGCCGCGCCGGCGAGCAGGCCGACGACGAGGAGGGCGATCGCGACGGTGCGGCCCTTGCCGCTCGTGGTCTGCTCGGGCGGTGCGGGTGCGGCGACGCTCGTGGTCACGGTCGGTCCTCTCCTCGGGAGCGGGTGGGGGTGGTGGCGGCGGAGCCGCCGTCGGTGCCGTCACCGGCGGGATCGGCCGGGATGGCCGGGTCGGCGGGGGCGGTCGGCAGGTCGCCCAGACCGGCCGCACGGCGCAGCTCGGCGTACGCCTCGCCGAGCAGTGCCCGGGTCTCGGCCGGCTGCTGGCTCAGGACGAGGATGTCGACGCGCTTGTTGACCCGTTGGGAGCCGCGGACGGCGGGGTCGACGAGCGGCTTGGTGTGACCGAATCCGGTGGCGCGCAGTCGCCGGGCCGGGATCCCGTGGTCGCCCTCGAGCCGGCGCAGCACGTGGACGGCGCGGGCCACGGAGAGCTCCCAGTCCGACGGGTAGTACCGCGGCTTCACCGGCTCCTGGTTGGTGTGGCCGTCGAGCTCGACCGGCTCCGGCAGCTCGGCGAGCACCGGCGCGATGGTGTCGACGACCCGGCGGCCCCGGTCGGTCAGCTCGGCGACGTCGGGCTCGAAGACGACGTGCTGGGAGACCAGGCTGACCACGAGGCCGCGGTCGTCGATGGACGCCCGGACATCGTCGCGCAGACCCTGGTCGCGCAGCGCCCGGTCGATCCTGCGCCAGACCTTCAGCAGCCGGTCGGCCTCGGTCCGGGCGTCGCCGTAGGCCCGCTGCCTGCGCAGCCGCTCGGACTCCTCGAGGATCTTGGCGACCGTCTCCTGCTGTGCCTCGGGGACCTGCGCGAGGAGCATCGCGTACGACGCCTCGCCGGGGTCGCTGGTGCCCTTGGCGTTGCTGACCGGGCTGGCGCCGTTGAGGATCGACCTCTCGCGGCCGAAGCCGTCCGCGAGGCCGTCCTTGAGCTGCTGGTACTTCTGCTCGTCGACCTGGCTCATCGCGAACATGACGATGAACAGCGCCATCAGCACGGTGATCATGTCGGCGTAGGACACGAGCCACCGTTCGTGGTTCTCGTGCTCCTCCTCGATCTCGCGTCGTCGGCGCCGGGGGTGCGACATGTCAGGCCGCTTCCTTCAGCTGCTCCTGCGCGGGCAGCAGGGACTGGAGCTTCTGGGCGACGATCCGCGGGTTGGAGCCGGCCTGGATCGCGGCGACGCCCTCGATCACGATCTCCATCCGGGTGCACTCGAGCTCGCTGAGCCGCTTGAGGCGGGCCGCGATCGGCAGCCAGAGGACGTTGGCGCTGAGGACGCCCCAGAGGGTGGCGAGGAAGGCGGCGGCGATGCTGTGCCCCAGCGCCCCGGGGTCGGCGAGGTTCTCCAGGACGTGCACCAGGCTCATCACGGTGCCGACGATGCCGATCGTCGGGGCGTAGCCGCCGGCGTCGGTGAAGAACTTCGCGGCGTGCTTGTCGACCGCCTTCTTGGCATGCAGCTCGGCCTCGAGGATCTCCCGCAGCTCCTCCGGGTCGGTCCCGTCGACCGCGAGGGTGACTCCCTTGACGAGGAACGGGTCGTCGATGTCGCCCACCCGGCCCTCGAGCGCGAGCATCCCCTCCCGGCGCGCGGCGTCGGAGAGGCTGACGATCACCGGCACGACGTCGGCGGAGGAGGCCACCTTGCCGAGCAGCGCGTTCTTGGCCGAGCGCACCGCGTTCTTGGCGTCGCCCAGCGTCCCGCCGGCGACGGCCACGCAGAGCGTGCCGCCGAAGACCAGCAGCATCGGCGGCATCAGGAACAGGCTCGCCGGGCTGCCGCCCTCCAGGATGTTGGCGAGCATGATGACGCTGAGGGCGGCGCCGATCCCGACGGGGGTGGCGATGTCCTTCACGGCGTGACTCCTCGCGGGCGTACGGCACTCAACCGGCTCGGGCGGGTCGGCCGCACGGGCGGGATGGTCGAGGCGTCGGGCAGCGCGGCCCGGGCCACGATGGCGGAGCGGTAGTCGACGACCTCGTCGCGCACCTCGTCGAGGGACTCGGCGACGATGTACTTCGTCCCGTCGACCAGGGTCACCACGGTGTCCGGCGTGCAGTCGACGCGCTCGATCAGGTCCGCGTTCAGCAGGAACGTCGTCCCCGAGAGTCGGGTCAGCGAGATCACCGCGGCACCTCCGTGTGCGTGGCTCCGTGTCAGGGGCTGGTTCGGAGCGCCGTCCGTGGCGCTCCGCAGGTCCCATCGGCCGGTTGCGTTAGTCCCTGACCAAAAGCACGCGTTTCTGGTGTGTCGTGGTGCTTTTGAGCAGGGACTATCCCTGCGGGCCGATCTAGCGCTTGATGTTGACGAGCTCCTCGAGCACCTGGTCGCTCGTGGTGATCACCCGGGAGCTGGCCTGGAAGCCGCGCTGGGCGAGGATCAGGTTGGTGAACTCGGCCGACAGGTCGACGTTCGACATCTCGAGCCGGCCGGCGATCAGCTGGCCGCGCTGGCCCTGGCCGGCGACGCCGAGCTGGACGGGGCCGGAGTTGGCGGACTCGCGGAAGGCGGTGTCGCCGACCTTCTCCAGGCCCATCGGGTTGGTGAAGTCCGCGACCGCCAGCTGGCAGATGTCGCGCTGCACACCGTCGGAGAAGACGCCGCGGAGCTTGCCGTCGGGACCGATGGAGTACGACGTCAGGTCGACGCCGGCGGGCAGGGTGCCGTCGATCAGGTTCAGGTCGACGTCGATCGGGCCACCGGTCGGCAGGCCCGCGCCGTCGAGGGCGTAGCCCTGGACCCGCATCCCGTTGGGAGCCACGAGCACGCCGCTCTGGTCGAACGTGAACGCGCCGGCGCGGGTGTACACGTCCTCCTGGCCGTCGCGCAGCACGAAGAAGCCGTCGCCCTGCAGCATCAGGTCGGTGGGCCGGTTGGTGAGCTGGGCCGAGCCCTGCCCGAAGTTGGCCATGGTGGCGGCGAGCTGGACGCCGAGCCCGATCTCGATCGGGTTGGTGCCGCCGCGCTCCGCATTGCCGCCCGAGGCAGCGGTGAGCTGCTGGCTGAGGGTGTCGGCGAAGACGGTGGTGCTGGCCTTGAAGCCGGTCGTGTTCGCGTTGGCGATGTTGTTGCCGGTGACGTCGAGCATGGTCTGGTTGACGCGCAGGCCGGAGATGCCGGCGAAGAGCGAGCGAAGCATGGTGTTCTCCTTCTCGGGTGGTGGTGCGGGACTCGGCGAGGGTCAGGCGGTGGTGGGCGGGGTGCCGCTGGGCGGCGGCGCGGTGGTGCCCCCGCCGCTGGGCGTGGGCTCCTTGATCGTCGGGGCGTCGCCGACGCTGACCACGTCGGTCACCGGGACGGACGTGCCGTCGATGCTGAGGACGGGGCCGGTGGCGAGATAGGTGGTGCCCTGGACCACGCCGGACCGCTCGACCCCGCCGGCGTCGTACCAGCGCACGGTCTGGCCGATCAGGGAGCTGGCGCCGAAGGCGAGCTGGGTGCTCAGCAGCATCGCGGTCTGGTCGGCGACGTCCTGCATCTTCTCGAGCGCCGTGAACTGCGCGGTCTGGGCCAGGAACTGCGAGGAGTCGGTGGGGTTGAGCGGGTCCTGGTACTTCATCTGGGCGACCATCAGCTGCAGGAACATGTCCTTGTCGTCCTTCTTCGGCGGGCCCGCCGCGCCGGGGGCGCTGGTGGCTGCCGCGCCGGTCACGCCGTAGCCGATGCCTTCGGTGCTGGAGACGGACATCTCTCCTCCTCACAGGGTCCGGTCGAGCTGACCGGCGGGGGTGGTCGGGCGGGTGGGGATCGTGCTGCCGGCCGTGGGTACGGCGACCGGCTCGGGCACCGCGGCGCCCGGGTGCCGGCCGCCGCGCTGGCCGGGGTGGCCCGAGGAGCGGTCCCCGGTGGCGGCCCCGTCGCCGCCGTCGCCGCGGGCGTCGGCGGTGAAGGCGCCCGGGCCCGGTTGGCCGGTCGTCGCGGCCGAGGTCGTGGCGGGCGCCGGCGGCGCAGCGGTGATGGGAGCGAACGGGTCGCGGACCAGGACCCGCGCCTCGGTGGCGCCGGAGCGCTCGAGCAGCCGCTGCAGCTCGGGGATGCCGGAGCTGAGCGCGCGGTGCACGGCCGCGCTGCCGGCCGGGTCGCCCGCGGCGCCGGCCAGGCGGACCTGCACCGCGCCGTCCTTGACCACCAGGGTCACCCGCACCTCGCCGAGGTGCTCGGGCTGGAGGGTCAGGGTGATCCGGTGCGTGCCCGGCCGGTCGGTGGGCGTGCTGGTGACCAGCCGGGTGACCTCCGGGAAGACCTGCTGCACGACCGCCCGCTCCACCGTCGGGCGCGGGCCGGCCGCGGTGGCTGGTGGTGCCGTCGAGGCGGTGCTGCCGACGGCCGGGGCGGTCGTCGGGTCGGCCGGGGCGCTCGCGGCAGTCGGGTCGGTGGCGGCGGGCCGGGCGTCGAGCCGCGCGGGCGCGGGATCCTCGGGCAGGGGAGCGCGGACGGCGGCCGCGGGACGGCCCGGGAGGACCGTCGGCTCCGCGGCGACCGGCGCGCCAGGGCTGTTCGGTGTGGCCGGTCGCGTCGCCGTCGGCGTGGGCAGGTCCGGCCGGCCCGGATCACCTGCCGGGGCGAGCACGGCGCCGACGACCGGGGCGGCGGCGGGTATGGCGGCGAGCGCGCCGGCCGTGGCCGGGAGCGGCGCGGTGGCTGGTGTCGCGGGGACGCCCGGGAGAGAGGCCGTCGGCGGCGGCACCGTGGCGAGCAGCGCCGCGGTGAGGGCCTCGCCGAAGACCGCCCCCAGGTCGCCGGGGTCGCCGGGCTCGCCGCCGGCGGGTGCGCCGGCGTCGGCGGGGACCGGGGCGGGGAGGCCCGGCAGGAACGGAGTGATGCTCATGAGCTCACCATCGCCATCACGTTGCGGACGTAGTTCTGGGTCTCCTGGTAGGGCGGGATGCCGCCGTAGCGGGAGACGGCGCCGGGACCGGCGTTGTACGCCGCCAGCGCGAGGTCGGTGCGCCCGAACCTGTCGAGCAGTGAGCGCAGCAGCCGCGCCCCGCCGTCGATCGCCTGGGCGGGGTCGAACGGGTCGGCCACGCCGAGTCCCTTCGCGGTGCCGGGCATCAGCTGCATCAGGCCCTGCGCGCCGGCGGGACTGACGGCCCGGGCGTTGAAACCGGACTCCTGCTTGGCGACGGCGGCGATCAGGCCGGCGGGGACGCCGGTGCGCGCGGCGGCGGCGTCGATCAGGTCGGCGTACGGCGTCCCGGTGGTGGCTCGGGCGGCCACGCCGGTGCCGCCCGCGGTGCTGCCGGGCTGGTCGATGATCCGCCGGATCACGTCGGGCGTCGAGGAGACGTCGACGACGCGGATGTCGAGCCCGGTGCGTGGTGCCTCGATCATCTTGCCCCCACCGATGTAGATCGCGATGTGGTCGACGCCGTTGTTGCGGCTGGAGTTGTCCCACGCCAGCAGGTCGCCGGGCTGGGCCTGCGCCATGCTCGCGACGGGCCGGCCGGCGGCGGCCTGCTGGTAGGAGACACGGGGCAGGTCGTAGCCGAGGCTCTTGTAGACGACCTGCACCAGGCCGGAGCAGTCCATGCCCCTGGTCGGGTCGGTGCCGCCCCAGATGTAGGGCAGGCCGAGGTACTTGCGGGCCTCGACGACCACGTCGTCGCCCGTGACCGTGCCGTCCGGCGCGGCGCCCGTCGTGGCGACCCGCGCGCCGGCCAGCTCCGTGGCGAAGCTGCCGCCGACGCCGGAGGTGCGCACCGGCGCGAACTGGGCAAGGCGGGCCTGGAGCTCGCCGATCCGGGCGGTCACGTTCTCGATGCTCACCGGGGCCCCCGCGACGTTGTTCGGGGGAGCGAAGCGGAGGAGAAGAACGTCGCGGGGTGGTTCATCGCGTCCCCCGCATCCAGCGCTGGGCGGCGAGGTCGTCGGCGTCGCGCGCGGCCCGCCGGTCGGCCTCGGTACGACGCCGGGCCGCTCGGCGCTCGAGCAGGTGCTCGACCGCGGCCAGGCGGGCGCGGTCGGCGTCCCACCGGGCGCGGGCGTCCGCCGTGACGACCTGCGCGGTCGCGGCCTCCGCGCGGGTCTCGCCGACCAGGATGCCGACCTGTGCGAGCCGGGTCCGCTCGGCGACCAGCTCGGCCGTCGTCGTGACGGCCGGCACGGTCGTGGCGGTGACGGCCGACTCCAGCGTGGCGAGGCGCGCCCCGACGGCCGCCTCCTCGGCGAGCACCCGCTGCAGACCGATCCTGCTGTCGGTCTCGCGGACCTCGCGGACCCGGGCGACGGCGGCCAGCCCGCGATCCTCGGCAGCGACGTGGCGACGCGTGCGGCTCATGACGCCACCACCTGGGCGAGCCGGCTCCACGCCTCGGCGCGGGGGGTGATGTCGTCCATGGACTGGCGCAGGAACTCCTCGATACGGGGCAGCCGGGCGAGGGCGGCGTCCGCGTCGGCGTCCGCTCCGGCGACGTACGCGCCGATCTCGACGAGCTCGCGGACCGAGCGGTGCGCGGCGAGCATCCGCCGCAGCCGGGCGGCGTCGCGCTGCTGGTCGGGCGTCGTGACGGCGCGGTGGACGCGGGAGATCGACTCCAGGACGTCGATGGAGGGGAAGTGCCCGGCGGTGGCGAGGTCGCGCGACAGCACCACGTGGCCGTCGAGGATGGAGCGGGCGGCGTCGCCGATCGGGTCCTGGAGGTCGTCGCCCTCCACGAGGACCGTGTAGATGCCGGTGATCGAGCCCGTCGCCGACGTGCCGGCGCGCTCGAGCAGCCTCGGCAGCAGTCCGAACACACTGGGCGGGTAGCCGCGGGTGGCGGGCGGCTCGCCCGCCGACAGGCCGATCTCGCGCTGGGCCATGGCGACCCGGGTGAGCGAGTCCATCATCAACACGACGTCGCGGCCGGTGTCGCGGAACCACTCGGCGATCCGGGTGGCCGTGAACGCCGCGCGCAGCCGCTCGACGGCCGGCGCGTCCGAGGTGGCGACGACGACCACCGAGCGGGCCAGGCCCTCGGGACCGAGGTCGCCGTCGATGAACTCCCGGACCTCGCGGCCGCGCTCGCCGACCAGGGCGATCACGTTGACCGCGGCGTCGGTGCCGCGCGCGATCATCGAGAGCAGCGACGACTTGCCGACGCCGGAACCGGCCATGACGCCGATCCGCTGGCCCCGGCCCACGGGCACCAGCGCGTCGAGGGCGCGCACACCCGAGCCCAGCGGCTCGGTGATGCGGGGGCGGCTGAGCGCGTCGGGTGTCGGGTGCTCGGTCGACACGGACTCCGGCCCGCTGAGCGCGGGACCACCGTCGACCGGCCGGCCGAGACCGTCGAGGACGCGACCGAGGAGCGCCTCGCCGACCCGGACGCGCAGGGGGCCTCCGGTCGCCCGGACCCGGTCGCCGGCCCGGACGCCGGTGGTCGTGCCGAGGGGCAGGCAGGTGGCGCTTCCCGGTCGCAGCGCGGCGACCTCCGTGAGCAGCGGGCCGCTCGCCGTACGGACCTCCAGCAGGTCGCCGAGCGCCGCGCCGGGCAGGCCGCGCACCTCCAGGTGCAGGCCGACCAGCTCGGCGACGGTGCCGAGGTGCAGGGGAGCGGCGGCCGCGACGGCGGCGGCCTGGACCTCCGGGGAGAACAGCGCGGTGCTCACTCGGCGAGCACCTCCCGCACCCGGGCCATCGCCTCGCGGATCCGCAGGTCGACGACCGACCCGTCGACGGCCTCGACCAGGGCATCGGCCGGGCCGAGGGCCGGATCGGCGACGATCTCCAGGCCACGGGACACCAGCTCCTGCGCGGCCGGTGACGCGGCGACGGCGGGCTGCAGGCGGACCCTGCCGACGGGGGCGGGCGGCAGCACCTGCAGCACCCGGGCGACGACGTCCGCGGGAACCAGGCGCGCGACCTGGGTGCCGATCAGCGTCGTCGTCAGCGACCAGGCGAGAGCGGTGGCCTGGTCCTCGACCGTGCGGACCAGGTCGTCGAGCAGCCCGCGGACCTGCTCGGCGGCCCGTCCCAGGGCGTCGAGCGCGGCCCGGTGCTCGGCCTCGCGCCGCTCCTCGGCGACGGCGTGGGCCGAGGCGCGGACGGCCTCCTCGCCGGCCGCCTGCTCGGCGGCGGCGCGGCGCCCTTCGGCCCACCCCACGGCGTACCCCTGGGCGCGGGCGGCGTCGCGTGCGTCGGTCGCGAGCCCGGCCAGCAACGACTCGGTGACCGCGTCGCCGAGCACGGTGTCGCCACCCAGGCGGGTCCAGGTGCCGACCCGCAGCTCGGGCAGGTCGGGGCGGGGCAGCGCGGCGGACTCAGACGATGAACTCATCGTCGTTCCCTCGCCGGACCATGATCTGGCCCTGCTCCTCGAGCTGGCGGATGGTGCGGATGACGCCCTGCTGGGCCTCCTCGACCTGGGCCAGGCGGACCGCGCCGAGGAGCTCCACCTCCTCGAGGAGGTTCTCGGCGGCGCGCTCGGACAGGTTCGCGGTGATCTTGGCGCGGACCGCGTCGCTGACGCCCTTGAGCGCCAGGGACAGCTCGGCGGTGTCGACCTGGCGCAGCACCTGCTGCACCGAGCGGTCGTCGAGGCCGATGATGTCCTCGAACATGAACATCCGGCTCTTGACCTCGTCGGCCAGGGCCGGGTCGAGGCCTTCGAGGCCCTCGACGATCTGCCGCTCGGTCGGCCGGTCGGACCGGTTGATGATGTTGACCAACGGGTCCACGCCGCCGACCCGCGAGACCTCGGCGGGCTGGAGCATCGAAGAGAGCTTCCGCTCCAGGACGGCCTCGACCGTGCGCACGATCTCGGGCGACGTCCGGTCCATCACGGCGATCCGGTGCGCGACCACGGCCTGCTGGTGCGCGGGCAGCCCGCTGAGCAGCAGGGAGGCCTTGTCGGCCGCCATGTGCGCCAGCACCAGAGCGATCACCTGCGGGTGCTCGTCGGCGATGAATCCCCGCAGCTGAGCGGGATCCGCGCGATGCAGGAACTGGAAGGGCATCTGCACGGCCGCGGCGTGCAGCCGCTCCATGATCTCCTTCGCGCGCTCGGGGCCCAGCGACTGCTCCAGCAGCTGCTGGGCGAACCCGAACCCACCCTGGGTGACGTGGGCGTGCGCCGTCGCGAGGTCGTGGAACTCGGTGAGCACCTGGGACGTCTCGCTCGCGGAGACCGCGTCGAGGCGGGCGATCTCACCGGAGATCGCCTCCACCTCCGCGTCGCTGAGGTGCGCCATCACCTGGGCCGCGCGCTCCTTGCCCATCTGGATGAGCAGCACCGCGGCCTTGCGGACCCCCATCGAGACCAGAGCGGGGCCGGAGGCCGCCATGAGGGTCATGGCCGGGGCTCCACGAGCCAGCCGCGCAGCAGGGCCGCGACATCGTCCGGCTGCCGGTCGACGAGCGCGATCAGCTCGTCGCGCATCGACTCCTCGGCGTCCTTCTCCGACGTCTCGAGGGCGGCGAGGGCCGGGGCCTCGAGCTGGGCGGTGCGGCCGGCGGCGTCCGTGCGCAGCTGCTCGACCAGGTAGGCCCGGGCCTCCTCCCGGGCGGCGGACCGGCGCCGCGCCTGCAGCCAGGCGAGGAGCACCATCAAGGCGATGCCGCCGGCGATGCCGATGTTGCGGATCAGGCTGTTGCGCCGCGCGGCCGCGTCGGCGTCCTTGGCCGCCTTCAGCTCGGCAGCGGCGGACTCCTCGGCGCTGCGGTCGAAGGGCATCGTCGACACGTCGATCGTGTCGCCGCGGGCCGGCTTGATGCCGACGGCGCTGCTGATCAGGTCCTTCACCACCTGCGGCTGCACCGCGGCCGCGGCGGTCGCGTCGAGCACGACGCCGACGTGCAGGCTGTTGATCGATCCGGGTGCCTTCTCCCGGTGCTCCACCGTCTCGCCCACGGCGTTGTCCTGGGTCTTCGAGGTGTTCTTGTACGACGAGTCGCCGCCGGTGGCGGCCGCGGGATCCATCTGGCCGTCCGGACCGACCACACCCTGGGCCTCGCCGGTCCGGGCACCGGCCGGGCCCGCGTAGGTCTCGTTGGTCGAGGACTCGGACAGCGCCGGGGTGTTCTCCTGTGCCTGGTAGGTGCGGCTGTCGGTCACGGACTTGTCGAAGTCGAGGTCGGCGGTGACGGTCGTGGTGGAGTTGCCCGGCCCGAGGACCCGGTCCAGCACGGACTGGATCTCGGACTGCATCGAGCCCTGGAACGCCTGCACCTGCTTGGACCGCGCGGACGCGGCACCGCTCCCGCCGCCGGCGCCGTCGGTGCCGTCGGGGGTGGTGAGCAGCTTGCCCGTCGCGTCGGTGACGGTGACCCGCTTCGGGTCGAGCCCGTCGATGCTGGACGCGATCAGGTGGACGACGGCCTGCACCTGATCGTCGTCCAGCGTCGTGCCCGGCTCGGTGTCGATGAGGACCGATGCCGTCGGCGGGTCCTGCTCGTCGGTGAAGACCCGCTTCTCCGGGATGGCGAGGTGCACGACTGCCGTGTCGACACCGTGGATGGCCTCGACGGTCTTGCTGAGCTCGCCCTCCATGGCGCGCTTGAAGTTCGTCTGCTCCTGTGACTCAGAGGTCGACAGGCTCTGCTTGTCGAGCAGGCTGTAGCCCCCGTCGCTGCTGGACGGCAGCCCCTTGCCGGACAGCGTGATCCGGGTGCCGTACACGTCCGAACGCGGCACCATGATGGTGCCGCCGCCACCCGCCAGCTTGTACGGGACGCCCTGGGAGTCGAGCTCCTCGATGACGGCGCTGGCGTCGGTCCCCGACAGGTTCGAGTACAGCGGCGCGTAGCTGGGGGTCGACACCCACCGGAACACCATGAAGACGGCGATCAGCAGGGCCGCCGTACCGATGACGGCGACGGCCTTCTGGCCGGCGGTGAAGCCGCCGAAGGTGTCGCGGGCGCGCGTGAGGTACCGGGTGAGTCGCTGTTGCATCGGCGACTACACCTGCATCCGCATGATCTCGTTGAACGCCTCGACCGCGCGGTTGCGGAGGGAGACGGTCAGCTGACCGGCCACCTGGGCCTCGCTCGCCGCGATCGTGTAGTCGTGGATGTTCTCGAGCTTGCCGGTTGCGGCCTGGACGGCCAGGTCGTCGGCCCGGTCGGTGAGACCCTCGAGCCGGTCGAGGCCGTCGAGCACCATGGAGCCGAACTCGGTGTCCGGGCCGGTGACCGGCGCCGAGCGCTCGGCCGACGTCGGTGCCGCGATCGAGCCGAGGGTGCTGGGCGCGCCGCCGGGGCCGACCGGCCCGATCCCGGGCACGGTCGGGAACTGGAGCGGCGTGATGTCCATCAGCGGGCCCCGATCTGGAGGGCCGCGGAGTAGGTGTCCTGGGCGGACTTGGTGACCTGGACCGACGCCTGGTAGCCGCGCTGCGCCATCACCAGCTGGCTCAGCTGGGCGGCCATGTCGAGATCCGGGAGCCGGACGTAGCCGTCCTCGTCCGCGAGGGGGTGCTCGGGGGAGTGCACCATCCGGCCCTCCGGATCGCCCGCGGCGAAGCCGTCCACGTCGACGCCGCCGTCCTCGCGGGCATCGAAGACGACGTACGTCGCCTGGAAGGCGTCCTCGCTCGTCCGCTTGACCGTGTTGGCGTTGGCGATATTGCCGGCCAGGGCGTCGAGCCACACCTGGTGCGCACCGAGCGAGGTGTTCGCGATGCGCAGCGTCTCGAACGCGCCCATCAGGCGGCGCCGCCGGCCATGATCCGCAGGCGGGAGTCGCGGTCGCTGATCGCGCGCCCCATGATCTGGTACTGGAACTGCGTCTGGATGGCCGCGATCGACTCCTTGCGGAGGTCGACGTTGTTGTCGTTCGCGCCGACCGGCGTGCCGGTGGGCGTGACGGTCGCGGTGAGGTCGTCGGCGGTGGCCCGGCCGCGCTCGATCGCGGAGGAGAGCGTGGTCTCGAAGTCCACGCTGCGGGCGCGGAAGCCAGGGGTGTCGACATTGGCGATGTTGTCGGCGATCACCTGCTGGCGCTGGGACAGCCCGTTGATCGCGGAGTGCAACACCTGGCCGACGGCGTCGGACGATGCGAAGGACACTCGATCTCCTGGAGACGTACCCGTCCCCTCGGGACGGCGTGACAGTCGGTGCCGGTCCGTCGGCAGGGGTGAGCAATCCGTCGCTCAGGTGCCTGATCGGTGCGCTCGCCGGGGACCTGAGCCGCCGGGTCCGGGATTAGGTCCTGACTATCTCGCCCGATCGACCGGAGTCCGGTGCCCGGGACGCGGCACCGCGCCCGACCCCACGGCGGGATCGGGCACGGTGCGCCGGTTCGCGGGCCAGCGGGCCCGCCGGGCTCATTTCAGGCGGATCTTCCGGATCGCCGAGCTGGAGGCACCCACGGCCGCCGAGCCGGCGTACTCCGCTACGAGCCGGTGCTTGCCCTTGCCGAGCTTGGCGACCTTCAGCTTGAGCACGCCGTGCTGACCGGCGGTGAGCGTGCCCTGGGCCACGACCCTGCCCTTGCGGGCGAGATCGCGGATCACGACCCGGCCGGTCGGCGCCGGGCTCGCCTGGACGGTGACCGTCGCCCGGCCGGCCTTGCGGGCCGACACCTTGAACTTCGCGCTCGTGCTCGATGGAGCCTTCGCCACGGCGCCACCGCCACCCCCGCCGCCGGCCGGACCGGCCGCGAAGAGCGGGACATAGGGCGTCACGAAGGACTTGTTGCCGCCGTGGCCGCCGACCTTGAACGCGACCTGGAGGTGGTCACCGGAGGTGGCGACCGGGCACGGCCGGGTGCCTGCGGTCCGCTCGGGGCAGCTGGGGGCGGGCGTGGCGGTGCCCTTGAGAGCGCGTAGCGCGACCACGGGGACCTGGAACTCGAAGATCTCGCCCCGCTCGAGGGTGATCGCCTGGCCGCCGACCGTGGCGATCGCGATGCCGCCGTTCGGGCCGCGGGTCAGCTCGACCGGGTCGGTGGTGAAGGTCGGCGTGGGGTCGTCGATGTCGTTGATGCCCCACTTGACCGGCTCGTCGGGGTAGCCGAACGCGGTCTCGTCGAAGAGGAGCTCGGGGAGGACGGCCACGCCGCTGCTGCACGGGAAGCCGACCAGGCCGATGTAGCCGTGCAGGAGGAACGGCTCGCCCACCTTGGGGACCTGGCCGGTCGGGGACCACCAGCCGGTGTTCGCGGTGACGCCGGTGGCGGGCAGGCCGGTCGTGCAATCGAGGATCGTGTCGGACTGGCTGCTGCCGTCCTGCCACTCCCCGGCCGCGTGGGCCGGGGAGCCGATGGCGAGCGAGAGGGCGGTGAGGAGGCTCGCCCCGAGGGCGAGCAGGGAGGTGCGTTTCCGATGCTGTGAAGTCATGCCGGGGACGCTAGGAGGCGGCTCGTCCTGCCGAGGAGGGCCGACGTCCCCGGTTTGTCCCTGGCTGTGTCCCGAACTTGTCCCCTGTCCCGAGGGACGCCCACGGATCCGGGTTCACAGCAGGACGATCGACAAGATGCCGCTGCCGTAGCCGGGGATGTCGACGCGCAGGTCCTCCCGCCGCCCCAGGGTGAGGGTGCTGATCCGCACCTGCGGGTCGAGCGGTGGTCCGGCCGGGTGGACCTGGTGCAGGCGCAGGTGGTCGGCGCCGGGGACGTTGAACGTCGAGGCGGCGATGTTGAGCACCTCGGCGAGGTTCTCCGCGATCGTCTCGGTGAGCCCGCCGTCGCCGATCGCGGCCTCGGCGTCGGCGAGGGGCACCAGGCCGATCGCCGCCCCGGCGCGGGCGGAGAGGGCCAGGTCGCAGGCGATCAGGGCGCTGATGCGCAGGCTGTCGTCGACGTACACGGCGACGGTCGCGGGGGTGTCGGGCCCCGGGGCGAACGGGGGCGAGGGACTCAGCGTGACGTCGCGCCCGAGCAGGTCGGCCAGCAGGTCGCGCAGCTGCTTGGGCTGGGGCAGGTGGACGGCCATGACGCCCCGCTCAGACCACGCCGCGCAGCGCGTCGTCGAAGGCCTCCGGGGTGAACGGCTTGGCGATCAGGAACGCCGCCCCGGCGGACGCGGCGCGCTCCCGCATCTCCTCGGACCCCTCCGAGGTGACGAAGCCGAAGGCGACCGTGGACCCGGACGCGCGCAGCGCGGAGAGGCAGTCGATCCCGTTCATCTCGGGCATGTTCCAGTCGGAGAGGACCAGGTCGGGTGCCTCGGTGCGCACCAGCTCCAGGGCCTGCCGCCCGTTCTCCGCCTCGACGATCTCGTGTCCGCCGTGCCCGGCCTGGCGCAGGGTCCGGATCACGATCTGCCGCATCACCCGGCTGTCGTCGGCGATCAGGATCTTCATCGGGGTCCTCCCTGGGGTACGTGCACGGAGACGCGGACAGGGCCGTCCTGCCAGGCCAGGTCGATCCGGCAGGCGAGGGCCGAGTCGCTGCCGAAGGCCGCTCGGCCGGCAGCGACGGCCGGCAGCGAGAGCGTGCTGGGGCCGGGCATCAGACTCTTGACGTTGCCGCCGACCATGTTGACCAGCTCGCCGACCGCGTCGGCGACATCGCTGTCGGTGGCGGTCTCGTCGTCGGTCAGCGCCAGCATCCGGCCGGTCAGCAGGCGGGCGAGTGCCTCGTCCAGCTCGACCGTGACGACGCCGTGCCAGCCACCGCTGATCGTGGTCGCGGCCGACCAGGCAGCGGCGTCGAACGGCGCGTCCGCGGGCACCGTGCGCGGCCTCAACCCCCCGTCCTCGCCGAGCAGCACCATCCAGACGTCCTCGGTGACCGCGCGGACATCCTCGCTCGCCGGGCTCTCGTGGGCGGCGGCACTCATGCCGGGACCAGCCCGAGCAGCGAGAGCTTGTCGACGATCGCGTCCGGCGTGAACGGCTTGATGACGTACTCGTGCGCACCGGCGGCCAGCGCGCGCACGATCTGTCGCTGCTCGCTCTCGGTCGTCACCATCATCAGCGTGATGTCGCGCCACGCCGGGTTCGCGCGCACCTCGGTGATGAAGGTGTAGCCGTCCATCACCGGCATGTTCCAGTCGACCAGGCACACATCGGGTACGACGCCCGCGCGCAGCTGGTCCAGCGCGTCCTGGCCGTGCTCGGCCTCGCTCGTCTCGAAGTCCAGGCCGGTGACGATGCGGCGCAGGATGCTGCGCATCGCCCGGGAGTCGTCGATGATCATCGCTCGCACGGTCAGGCTCCTGTGCTGGTGAGGGACGGGGTCAGGGAGGTCGCCGCCCGGCGGTAGGCGGGGACCCGCCCGATCTGCTCGCGGCGCCAGGCGGCCGCGAGATCGGCCGGCAGGTCGAGGGTGGTCTCGGAGGAGCCGAGCAGCAGATAGCCGTCGTCGGCCAGCATCGGCAGCATCCGGCGCAGGATGTCGGTCTTGGTGGCCGCGTCGAAGTAGATGAGGACGTTGCGCAGCCAGATCACGTCGAACGACCCGAGCCCGACGTACGGCGCCGCGAGGTTGAGGTGCCTGACCGTGACCCGCTCCCGCAGCCGCTCGGCGATCTCCCACTCGCGTCCGGCGCGGGTGAAGTACCGGACAAGGCTGGTGGCGGGCAGGCCGCGGTTGACCTCGACCTGGCTGTACCGCCCGGCCCGGACCCGCTCCAGCATCGCCGTCGAGATGTCGGTGGCGACGATCTCGTGGCTCCAGCCTTCCGGCAGGTGCTGGTCGAGCAGCATCGCGATCGAGTAGGCCTCCTGCCCGCTGGAGCAGGCCGCGCTCCAGATCCGCAGCCGCCGGGTGATCTGCCGGCGCTCGAGCAGCGCGGGCACCATCGCGTCCGTGAACGCCTGGTACGGCGTGTGGTCGCGGAACCAGCTGGTCTCGTTGATGGTCAGCGCGTCGACCACCTTGCGGCGCTCCTCGGCGTCGAAGGCCAGCCGGCCGACGTACTCCTCCAGGCCCAGGCCGCGGGCGGCGGCGAGCGGGTTGAGCCGGGCCTCGACGAGGTACTCCTTGCCCTCGTCGTACACCATCGACGTCTCGCGCCGCACGAGCGCCGAGACGGAGGCGAAGGCGGTCGGCGTCGTCATGCCCGCTCCATCGGCGTCCCGGTGGGCGACCTGAGCGCTCGGCCGGAGGGCTCAGGCGCACCCTTCGGGCGCCGATGGAGGAGGGCGTGACGCAGATCAGGGTGCTCGTGGTCGACGACTCCGCGGTGGTACGACGACTGGTCACCACCGCGCTGCGGGGGGCGTCCGACATCGAGGTGGCCGGGGTCGCCCGGGACGGCCTGGAGGCCGTGCGGATGGTGGACGAGCTCCGTCCCGACGTCGTCACCCTGGACATCGAGATGCCCCACCTCGACGGCCTCGGTGCACTCACCCGGATCCGCGACAAGCACCCCCGGCTGCCCGTGATCATGTTCTCGACGCTCACCCAGCGCGGCGCGACAGCCACGCTCGACGCGCTGTCCCGAGGCGCCTCGGACTACGTCACCAAGCCGTCCAACACCGGGCAGATCGCCGACGGGATCGCGGCGATCCGCGACCAGCTGGTGCCCCGGATCCGCGCCCTCGCGGGCATCCGGAAGCTCACCCCGGGCACGAGCGTCCCGGTCGTGCGCCGCGAGCGGGCCCGCCCCGTGGTCGCGCCGGTGTCCGCGCTCCTCATCGGCTGCTCCACCGGGGGCCCCGACGCCCTCGCGCGCCTGCTGCCACGGCTGCCGGCCGATCTCGGCGTTCCGGTCCTCGTGGTGCAGCACATGCCTCCGGTCTTCACGTCCCTACTGGCGCAGCGGCTCGACAAGCTCGCGGCGCTCTCCGTCCGCGAAGCCTCCGACGGAGAGCCGGTGCGGGCAGGCGAGGTGCTCATCGCCCCCGGCGACCTCCACCTCCGGCTGCGGCGGTCCGCGCTCGGCGTACGCGTGGGGCTGGACCAGGGCCCGCAGGAGAACTTCTGCCGGCCGGCCGTCGACGTGCTCTTCCGCTCCGCGGTCGACGTGTACGGCGCGGGCGCGCTCGCCGCCGTGCTCACCGGCATGGGCCAGGACGGGCTGGCCGGGGCCAGGGAGCTCGCGGCGACCGGCGCCCGGATCGTCGTCCAGGACGAGGACAGCTCGGTCGTGTGGGGCATGCCCGGCGCGGTCGCCGGTGCCGGGCTCGCCGATGACGTGCTGCCGCTGGACCAGCTGGCCGGCCGGATCGTCGCCACGGTCCGGCGCTCCCGCGCGGCCTGATCCTGCGAGAGAACACGGCCTCGGGCTCAGCCGACCGGGTCAGGCGCTCTCGGCCGTGCGTGGGCTCAGCGCCGCGGTCACGCGGGTGTTGAGGTCGTAGATCAGCGCTCCGCTGGCCTCGTGGTGCCGGTCGACCTTGTCGTGGAGCTGCCGGAGGCCTGTGCGGAGGTCCGCGATGTCGGTCCTGACCTCGTCGCGGAGGGCAGCGATGTCGGTCTTGACCTCAGCGCGGAGGGCTGCCACCTCTCCCTTGAGCTCGTCGCGGACGAGTGCGAGCTCCCGTCGGATCGATGCGTCCTCGCCCTTGAGTTCCGCGCGGAGGTCGGCGATGTCGCCCTTGAGTTCCGCGCGGAGGTCGGCGATGTCGCCCTTGAGCTCGTCGCGAAGGGCGTCCAGCCGGCGGGAGATGGTGACGAGCACGGAGACACCGACGCCGATCATGGTGATGATCGACGCCCAGTCGCCCAGCGTCATGACTCCCACCTCCTCAGTGTGCCGCCCGCCCCTCCGGGAGGCCAGTGAACGCGCACGACGTTAGCCCCGGGCGTCGGCGCCGTCGAGCGATGCCCGTGCTGCCTGTGGACAACCGCGGAGCACCGCGGGGAGATCCCCGACCAGGGAGGGCAAGAGGTTCAGAACCTGGCGGAGAGGCCGTGGGCTGCTGCGCGCCGCCTCGTCGGCGCCCCTCGACCTCCTGCGGCCGATCGGTCGTCGCGAGCCGCCCTGAGCCTGCCCGCCTCAGGCGGTGACGTCGAGATAGACCGGCGTCGGCGGCAGGGTCGTCGCCCGTCCCACCCGGTCGGTGACCTGCTGCTGCCGACGGGTGCCGGCGAGCACGGCGGGGATCGCGGCCATCAGGCGCTGCTGGCGGGCCAGCAGCTGCCGGGCCCGGGGGATCAGCTCGTTCGGGAGCGGGCCCAGGTCCGCCGACGGCAGCCACGGGGCGATCGCCGCGCCGGTCGCGCCGGCCGGGGTGCCCTGCAGCATCCGCTCGGCGTGGTCGGCGTGCGCCTCCAGCCGGTCCAGCGCCTCGGTCCAGGAGCCCGGGCGCTCGGGACCGCTCATGACACCGCCGCCATCGCCGCTTCCCGCCACGTGTCGCACAGCTGTCGCGCGAGGGTCAGCGCCTCGTCGGTCACCTCCACCTGCCGGCGTACGTTCGCCTCGACGAGCCGACCGCGCAGGTAGGCGTAGAGGGCGGCGAGCTGGCTGCCGGCCGGCATCCGCTCGACCACCAGGCTCGCCTCGAGCTCGAGCACGATGTCCTGGGCATGCAGCAGGTCCCGGTGGGCGTCGGGCCACCCGCCGCGCTCCTGCGCGCCGCGGGCCCGCTCGATGTCCAGGACGAGCCGCTCGAGGAGCATCACCAGCAGCCGCGCGGGGGAGGCGGTGGTGATGGCGTTGGAGCGGTACGCCGCGTGGGCGTCCATGGCGTTCATCGGCTTCCTCACTCCTTCGACGCGGTCAGGGCGGAGAGCTGGCTGCTGAGCCAGCTGGACTGGGACTGGAGCTGGGAGAGCGCGGTCTCCAGGGCGGTGTACTGGCGCTCCAGGGTGGTGCGGCGCAGCGCCAGCCGGTCGTCCCAGGCGGCGATGCTGTCGTTGAGGCGCCCGATGGCGGCGGTCTTGCCGTTGACGGCGTTGGTGACCATGCCGTCGTACTTGTCGCTGGCGAGCTTGGCGACCTTCTCGATCCGTGACGCGAAGCCGGAGGCCCCGGTGATGGCGGCGGTCGTCGCGTCGGGGTCGGCCGCGTAGGCCTCGGCGAAGGCCGCCTCGTCGAACGTGAAGCGACCGTACCGGTCCACCTCGATGCCGTACGCCGCCAGGCTGGTGCCGTCGGTGGGGTAGACCGTCTCGGCCAGGCCGGCCGTCACTCCCCGCAGGGTGCTGTCGCCCGACAGGACGCCCGCCTTAGTGGCGTCGGCGTTGTGGGCGGTGGCGGTCCCGATCGCGTCGAGGATGCCGTTGAGGTCGTTGACCAGCGCCTTGACGGCGGCCGAGCGGCTGGTGGCGTCGCGGCTGACGGTGATGTCGGCGCTGCCGGCGGCTGCGGTCCCGAGGGTGATCGTCACACCGGGCGTGATGTCGGCGAAGGTGTTCGTGCCGGAGGTCGCCTCGATGCCCCCGATCGCGACGGCGGCGTCCCGCCCGGCCCGCACGCTCGCGCCGCCCAGGAGCGGGGAGCCGTCGGCGGTGGTGAGCTCGAACGCCGAGTCGGCGCCGGTGGTGGTCGACTCGACCAGCAGGCGGTAGGTGTCGCCACCGCCGCCGGACGAGGTGACCTTCACGAGCGTCGCCCGGACTCCCTCGTCCGCGGCGTTGATGGCCGCCGCGACCTGCTCGAGGGTGCCGCCCGCCGTGGCGATCGTGACGTCGGGCTCGCCGGCCCGCTTGAGGACGACGTCCGTGCCGGCGCCGGTGACGGCGTCGGTCTTGGCGTGGGCGTCGGCGAAGGCGAGCTGGTGGGCGAGGGCGGTCCGGCCGACCGTGACGGAGAAGGCGCCGGGCATCGCGCCGTTCGTCGCCGTCACCGTGACCGCGGAGTTCGAGGAGGTCGCCTTCAGGGCGGACCAGGGGCCGGTCGTCTGTGACGTGCCGGCCAGGGACCCGGACGTGGCGGCGAGCGTGGCCAGCCGGGCGTTGAGCTGCTGGAGCGCGGAGAGCCGGGTCTGCTCGGTCGAGAGCTGACCCTTGAGCTTGAGCTGCGGAGCCGACTCCAGGGTGATGAGCTGGCTGATGATCTCGGCGGTGTTGAGACCGCTGGCCAGGCCGCCGATGCTCGCTGTCGCCATGGAGTCCTCCGGTGGGGTTCAGGAACGGCAGGTGCCGGTGGGGCCGAGGTCCCACCGGCACCTGGTCGTCACAGCGTCGTCGCAGGGGGAGTGCCGAAGGATCAGCCGCGGAGCAGCTGCAGCACGCCGTTGGGGGCGGAGTTCGCCTGGGCGAGCATCGCGGTGCCGGCCTGCGAGAGGATCTGTGCCCGGGTGAAGCTCATCATCTCCGACGCCATGTCGGTGTCGCGGATCCGCGACTCCGACGCCGACAGGTTCTCGATCGCCACGTTGACGTTCGCGATGGTGTGCTCGAACCGGTTCTGGTAGGCACCCAGGTTGGCGCGGGCCGTCGAGACCGCGTTGATCTGGGTGTCGATGGTGTTGATCGCGGCCTGGGCCGACGCGTGGCTGGCGAAGCTCAGGCCACCGGCGGTGGCGGCGCCGTTGTCGACCCCGGTGCCGGGGTCGGTGGCGACGTCGACGGTCAGGCCGTTCTTGGACGACACGACCAGCTTGTTGTTGTTGTCGACCGAGGCGCTGAAGCTCGCGGAGAACGCGGTGTCCTCGTTGAGGGCGTCCGCGACCTGCTGCGTGGTGGTGTAGGTGCCGGCCGCGCCGAGGGTGACGGTCGCGGTGTCGGTGGTCGTGCCGTCGGTGGCCGAGAAGGCCATCGCGCCGGTGACGGCGGTCGGGGTCAGCACCTCGAACGTCGCGCCCGCGCTGCCGAGGTTGTTGGCGATGGAGACGACGTTGACGCTCGACAGGTTGACGGCGATGTTGCTGTTGGCGTCGCCGTCCGCCCCCACCTGGAAGTTCAGCGTGCCCGCGCTGCCGTCGAGCAGCTTGGTGCCGTTGAAGTTGGTCGAGTTGCCGATCCGGGTCAGCTCGCTGGTGAGCTGGTCCGCCTCCGCCTTGATGTTGGCCCGCGCGTCGGCGTTGTTGCTGTCGCTCGACGCCTGCACCGCGAGGTCGCGCATGCGCTGCAGGATGGAGTGCACCTCGGTGAGTGCGCCTTCCGTCGTCTGGACCACGGAGATGCCGTCCTGCGCGTTGCGGACGGCGACCTTGAGACCACCGACCTGCGAGCGCAGGCCCTCGGAGATGGCCAGACCGGCGGCGTCGTCGGCGGCCCGGTTGATCCGGAAGCCGGACGACAGCTTCTCCATCGACTTCGAGAGCTGCCCCTGCGTCACCGACAGGTTGCGGTAGGCGTTGGTGGCCTCGATGTTCTGGTTGATGCGAAGACCCATGGTGTTTCCCTCCTGGAATCAGGTCACTTGCGTTGGCCGGGGACCGTCCGTGGTCGCCCGTCGGGGTGGTGATCGGTACGCCGAGCGCCGGGTTGAGCGGTTTTGCGGCTCTGGTCGGGCGCGGGTCAGCCGACGGCGTCGAGGGTGCGCACGCCGCGCCGCGTCCCGGCGGCATGCCGGGCGGCGACGGCCGCGAAGTAGGACTCGCGGCGGCGCTGGGCGACGCCACCGGACTTGCCGGCCTGCCGGACGAGGGAAGGCTCCAGCTCGTGGTTGAGCGCGTCGCGGAGCAGGGAGAGTGCCTCCGCCCGCATCTGGGAGATCCGGGAGTCGGTCACCCCCAGGTCGGCCGCGATGTCGGCCATCGGCCGCTCGGCGAAGAAGTAGTCCTCCACCACGACCCGCAGCCGGTCGGGGAGCTCAGCGATCGCCTCGCGGAGGTAGGTGAGCCGCTCGCCGTGCTCGACCAGGTCCTCGGGGGAGGGCGCTCGGGTCGGCACGAGCTCCTCGATGGGAGTGGTGCTCGAGCCCTGCAACGACAGGACCTGCGCCCGGGACACGTCGTCGTCGTTGGCGGCGACCTCCTCCTCGGTCAGGCCGGTGGCGCGGGCGACCTCGGCGAGGGTGGGGGTGCGGCCGAGGACGACGCACAGCTGGTTGCGGGTCTCGGCGAGATCGCGGGCCCGGCGGCGCACGGAGCGGGAGGCCCAGTCGACCGAGCGGAGCTCGTCCAGCAGAGCGCCGCGGATCCGCGTGGCGGCGTACCTGTCGAACGGGACGCCGCGGCTCTCGTCGAAGGCGCGGGCCGCCAGGACCAGGGCGATGAGTCCCGCGGAGGTGAGGTCGTCGCGGTTGACATGGGAGGGCACCCGGCCCATCGTCTCTCGCACGATGTGCCCCACCAGCGGCATGTGGCTGGTGATCAGCTCGTCCGTACCCGCGGCGGCGGCTGGCTGGTTCGCGTTCACGGCACGACATTCCGCCGAGTTGCCAAGATCGCGCAGCGCAATGTGACTCTACGGGCCGCTCGGTCTGGCAAATGGGGACCGAGGTCCCGGGTGCCTCTGGTCACCATGGCAGCCACGGACTGACCGTTCGACGGCTTGCCTCGCGGGAAACCTCTCAGATCCGGCCCGCGCCGGGCGATGAGAGGGCACGGATGTCCCCGCGGATCGGGGCGGGCCAGAGAGGTCGGAGAGGTCGGAATCGTCGTGGTCGACACAGACACACCAGGCATGGACAACCTGTCGCAGGTCCTCTGGCGGGAGCGGGAGATGCTCGAGGCCCTCGCCTATCGGCTCGAGGTCGAGCGGCTGGTGCTCGCCAGCGGCCGCACCCGGTGGCTGGTCAACGCCACGCGGGACATCGAGGACCTGATCGACGACCTGCGGGCCACCGAGGTGTTGCGCGCCGCAGCGGCCGACGAGGCCGCCGTCACGCTCGGACTGACGCCCAACCCGTCGCTCGCCGCGCTGGCCGAGGCCGCCTCCGACCCGTGGGCCGGCATCCTGCGTGACCACCGCGACGCGCTGATCGACCTCGCCCGCGACATCGCGGAGACCTCGGAGGACGCCAAGGGCCTGCTCACCGCCGGCTACCGCTCGGCCCGCGAGACCCTGCTCGCGATCGGAGGCACCACGACCGCGAGCTACACGCACGCCGGGACCGTCGTCGCCGACGCGCCCCGTCACCACCTCGTGGACCGGAGCCTGTGATGGCGGGCTCGTTCGGCTCGATCAGCACCGCCCTCTCCGCGCTGCGCTACAACCAGGTCGCGCTCGACGTGGCGGGCAACAACATCGCCAACGCCACCACCGACGGCTACGTACGCCGTCGCGTCGTCGGCGCGTCCGTGAGCAGCGCGCAGCCGGCGATGTGGTCGCGGTACGACGGCCACGGCGAGGGCGTCTCTGTCGGCGAGGTCCGCCGGATGACCGACCCGCTCCTCGACTCGCGGGTGCGCCGCGAGCACGGACTGCTGTCCTACCTGTCGACGACCCGGACGATCCTCGCCCGGGTCGAGGAGGGCGTCGGCGAGCCTGGCCCGAACGGCGTCCACGCCGCGATGCTCGACTTCCGCGACGTCTGGCAGGACCTCTCCCTCGACCCCGGCGGCCTCGCCGCCCGCCAGCAGGTGATCGGCAGCGCGGAGACCCTGGCCCAGGCGCTGCGGACCCAGGCCGGCAACGTCGCCCGGGAGGAGGCGGACCAGCGGGTCAACGCCGTCAACCTGGTCAGCGAGATCAACTCCGCCGCGAAGGGGCTGGCGGCCCTCAACCACGACATCCTCGTGACCGAGCAGAACGGCACCGACGCCGGCACCCTGCGCGACCGTCGCGACCAGCTCGCCCTCGAGCTCGCCGAGCTCGCCGGCGGCGTCACCACGGTCCAGGCGGACGGCCAGTTCACCGTGACGGTCGGCGGCGCAGCTCTCGTCCAGGGCAAGGAGGCCGGCACCTTCGTCCTCGCCTCCGGGATCACCCCGACCGGCGACGCCGACGGCTCTCCGCTCACCTACCGCATCGACAACGCGTCGGGCAGCACCGTGCTCCCCACCGGCGCGGCCGGCCCGGGGGGCGAGCTCGGGGCGGTCACCGAGGTGCTCACGAACCGGCTGCCGGCGTACCGGGCCGGGCTGGACGCGGTCGCCGCGGACCTGGCGTCGGCCCTCAACGCCCAGCAGGCGGCGGGGTACGACGCCACCGGCGCGCCCGGTGCCCCGCTGTTCACCTACGACCCCCTCGTCGGCGCGGCCGGCCTCCAGGTCGCGATCTCGGACCCCGACCTGATCGCCGCGTCCAGCCTGCCCGGCGGCGCCCTGGACGGCGGCAACGCCGACCTGGCCAGCCGGGTCGGTACCTATCCCGAGGGGTACCAGCGCCTCGTCAACGGTCTGGGGACCCAGGTCTCCGCCCTCGAGCGCCAGAGCGCCAACCAGGCCTCGTTGGCCGGATCGCTGGACGACGCCCGCGAACAGCTGGCCGGCATCAGTCTCGACGAGGAGACGGTCAACATGGTCGCCGCCCAGCGTGCCTACGAGGCCGCCGCGCGCCTGCTGACCACCCTCGACGGCGTACTCGACACCCTGATCAACCGCACCGGCCTCGTCGGCCGCTGACCGGAAGCGACGGACACTGATGGCGATCGGACGCGTCACCCAGCGGATGATGACCGAGGGCTCGCTGGCCAACCTGCAGCGCAGCCTCGGCCAGATGGCCGCCCTGCAGGAGCAGCTCTCCACCGGCCGGGTGATCAACCGGCCCTCCGACAACCCGACCGGCACCACCGCCGCGATGCGGATCCGCACGTCGGTGGCCGACCAGGCGCAGTACACCCGCAACGCCCGCGACGGGCTGGGGTGGCTGAGCCAGGTCGACAGCACCCTCGACTCCGCCACCAGTGCGGTACGGCGGGCGCGGGACCTCGCGCTCCAGGGCGCCAACACCGGTGCCATGGGCCAGCAGGCCCGCGACGCGCTCGCGATCGAGGTCGAGGGGGTCCGCGACCAGCTGCTGGGCCAGGCCAACGCGCGCTATCTCGAGCGGCCGATCTTCGGCGGCGTGACCTCCGGCGGCCAGGCCTACGACGCGGCGGGGACCTGGGTCGGCGTGGCCGGTGCGGTCAACCGGCGGGTCGCCGACGACGTGGTGGTCCAGGTCGACGTCGACGGCCGCACGGTCTTCGGGGACGGCGCGTCCTCGGTCTTCGCGGAGCTCGACGCGCTCGCCACGGCGCTGCGGTCCGGTGACAGTGCGGGCATCACCGCGTCGATCGACGTGCTCCGGGCGCGGGAGAACACCGTCGTCGGGGCCCGCGCCGCGGCCGGCACCCGGCACCAGCGCATCGAGCTGTCCGCGCAGGCCGCCGACGACACCAAGACCTCGTTGTCCAACCACCTCAGCACCATCGAGAACGCCGACCTCGCCGAGACCACCGTGCACCTCAAGCTGCAGGAGGTCGCCTACCAAGCGGCCCTCGGCGCGACCTCGCGCGTCCTGCAGCCCAGTCTGCTGGACTTCCTGCGATGACGGACGGGCTCACGATGGCGAACGGGCCTGCGATGATGGGCCGCATGGACCTCCCCGTCATCGAGCTGGCACGTCCGATGCCCGGATTCCCCGACGATGCGCGGTTCGCGCTGGTCCGCCTCGACGACGACGGCCTGCTGCACGGCTTCCGCTCGCTCGACAGCCAGGACCTGCAGTTCGTCGTGGTCCCGCCGGCGCCGTTCTACCCCGACTACACGCTCGACCTCGACGACGACACCGTGACGGAGCTCGGCATCGACGAGGCCGGCGCGGCCGACGTGCTCCTGCTGCTCGTGGTCCGGGCCGGCGCCAGCCTGGCCGACACCACGGTCAACCTCCGGGCCCCGCTCGTGGTCAATCCGGCGACCCGCCGCGCCAGCCAGGTGATCCTCGACGACGCGGACCTGCCACTCGCCGCGCCGCTCGTGTCCTGACGCGCTAACCTCGCCACGTGCTGGTTCTCTCGCGTCGCATCGGCGAAAGCGTCGTCATCGGCGCAGACTCACCCGAGGCCGTCACCGTGACCGTCCTCGAGGTCCGCGGCGACGTCGTCCGGATCGGCATCGCCGCCCCGCGCTCCGTCGCCGTCCACCGGGCCGAGCTGCTCGCCGAGCTCGCCGACGCCAACGCCGACGCCGCCTCGCCCTCGGACTCCGCCGTCGCCTCGCTCAGCGAGGCCCTCCGCTCCCGCGGCTGAGCGCCGGCCCGGGACTACATCCCAACTCGCTCCACTCGGCTCACGCCCGTCCGCGCCGGGCCGATCGGCAGGTTGAGCGACCCGCGCCCGGTGCGGGTCGCCCGCCTGGGAGGGGACGGATGGACGACGACGCCGAGATCATCGCGGAATTCCTCGTGGAGTCCCACGAGAACCTCGATCAGCTCGACCGCGACCTCGTCGAGCTCGAACGGGAGCCGGGGTCGCGCGAGCGCCTGTCGAGCATCTTCCGCACGATCCACACGATCAAGGGCACCAGTGGCTTCCTGGCCCTCAACCGGCTGGAGCAGCTGACCCATGTCGGGGAGACGCTGCTCTCGCGGCTGCGGGACGGCGAGGTCGTCATGACGCCGCCGATCGCCGAGGGCCTGCTCTCGATGGTCGACACCGTGCGCGCCCTGCTCGACGGGATCGAGCGGACCGGCCGCGACACCGACCCCGCGATCGCCGTCGACCCCGTCGTCGCCGTCCTCGAGGCACTCCTGGCCGCCGACCCGGTCGCCGAGGAGCCGGTCGTGCCCCCGCCCGCTCCCGAGCCCGCCCCCGAGCCCGCCTCCGAACCCGCCCTGGAACGGGAGCCGGAGCCGGTCCCCGGGCCGGAGCCGGAGGAGCCCGGCGAGCGCCGTACCGTCGTCGACTCCTCGGTCCGCGTCGACGTCGACCTCCTCGACGATCTCGTCGACCTGGTCGGCGAGCTGGTGCTGACCCGCAACCAGCTGCTGCAGCGCAGCCTCGGCTCCGCGGACGCCGAGCTGGTCCGCGCCAGCCAGCGGCTGGACCTGGTGGCCAGCGAGCTGCAGGAGTCGATCATGAAGACCCGCATGCAGCCGATCGGTCAGATCTGGTCGAAGCTGCCGCGGGTCGTCCGCGACCTGTCCCACCAGCTCGGCCGCGAGGTCGAGC
The DNA here is from genome assembly GCF_030929495.1 of Nocardioides sp. LHD-245. Classification (GTDB taxonomy): domain Bacteria; phylum Actinomycetota; class Actinomycetes; order Propionibacteriales; family Nocardioidaceae; genus Nocardioides. Next base: position 129,315 of record NZ_JAVFWN010000004.1, read on the forward strand.
TGATGATGGAGGGCCACGAGACCGAGCTCGACCGCAGCCTGCTGGAGGCGGTCAAGGACCCACTGACCCACCTGGTCCGCAACTCGCTCGACCACGGCATCGAGCCCCCCGACGTACGCCGCGCTGCCGGCAAGGAACCGAAGGGCACGCTCAGCCTGCGGGCCTATCACGAGTCCGGCCAGGTGGTCGTCGAGATCGCCGACGACGGCAAGGGCATCGATCCCGCCACGATCGGCGCGGTCGCCGTCGACCGGGGCGTCGTCACCCGCGACCAGCTCGCCCGGATGGAGGCGCGCGACGTGCTCGGGCTGATCTTCCGGCCCGGCTTCTCGACGGCTGCCGCGGTGTCCAACATCTCCGGCCGCGGCGTCGGCATGGACGTGGTGCGCACCAACATCGAGCGGATCGGCGGCAGCGTCGACGTCGCCTCCGAGCCCGGCCGCGGTACGACGACCCGGGTCCGGATCCCGCTCACGCTCGCGATCATCCCCGCGCTCGTGGTCGGCGAGGGCGGCGAGCGCTACGCCATCCCGCAGGCCAACCTGGTCGAGCTGGTCCGGATCGAGGGTGACGACCTGAGCCGCCAGGTCGAGGACCTCGCCGGCGCCCCGGTGCTCCGGCTCCGTGGCCGGCTGCTCCCGCTGGTGTCCCTCGCCGAGACGCTGGGCGGGTCGTCGTCCGGCGACGAGGCGCTCACGGTCGTCGTCCTGCAGTCCGACGACGTGCGCTTCGGCCTCTGCGTCTCCGAGGTGCACGACACCCAGGAGATCGTGGTCAAGCCGATCGGGCGCCAGCTCAAGGCCCTGAGCATGTACGCCGGCGCGACGATCATGGGCGACGGCCGGGTGGCGCTCATCCTCGACGTCGCCGGCATCGCCGCGACGGTCGGCGTCGGCGCGACCCAGCAGGAGCCCGCCGACCGCGCTGCCGGCGGCGCCGACGACCGCACCGCGCTGCTGGTCCTGGAGGTCGCCGACGGCCGTCGCGCGGCGCTGCCGCTGGCCGCGGTCGCACGGCTCGAGGAGTTCGGCCGCGACCGGGTCGAGCGCAGCGGCACGGCCGAGGTGGTGCAGTACCGCGACGGGATCCTCCCGCTCGTGCGGCTCGCCGCGGCGATCGGCCTGCCCGACACCAGCGACCAGGGGGACCAGATCAGCGTCGTGGTGCACGAGAGCGGCGATGCGACGGGCGCCGTCGGCATCGTGATCGACCGGGTGCTCGACGTGGTCGAGGTCGTGGTCGACGCGAGCGAGGTCGGCCGTCGTACCGGCGTCACCGGCAGCGCCGTCGTCCAGGACCGGGTCACCGACCTCGTCGACCTCGACGCGGTCGTACGGCGCTCCGGGGTGCCGGCGTGAGCACCCGCGTGCACACCGGCGGGAGCCCGGGCACGACGACCCGGACCTCCGAGCAGTACTGCACGTTCTGGGTGGCCGGCCTGTTCTTCGGCGTCGCCGTCGACGAGGTGCAGGAGGTGCTGCGGCTGCAGCCGATGACACCCGTGCCGCGGGCCGACCGCGCGGTCACCGGCCTGATCAACCTGCGCGGCCAGATCGTGACCGCGGTCGACCTGCGGGTGCGTCTCGGGCTGCCCGACCGGTCCGGCGACGAGCTCCCCATGAACGTGATCGTCCGCAGCCGCGGTGAGGTGGTCAGCCTCCTCGTCGACGACATCGGGGACGTCATCGACACGGCCGGCGTCGACCTGCAGCCGGCGCCGACCACCATGCCTCGGGGCGTGCAGGACGTCGTCCGCGGCGTCCGTCCTCTGCCTGAATCCATCCTGCTCGTCCTCGACGCCGACCGCGCGGTCGATGTGGCGACCACACCCGACAACCCCGGAGGTACCCCATGACCGAGATCCTGGAGGCGCCGGCCAACGGCACCGCCCCCACGAAGGCGAAGGCGACGCCCGCCAAGTCGACGACACCGACGACACCGAGGGGGGCGACCGGGTCGACGGCGCCCGACGCCTCGGCCTTCGCCCTGTCGATGATGGAGAACTCCCCGACGAACATGATGTTCGCCGATCGCGACTTCGTCATCCGCTACATGAACCCGGCGTCGCTGCGGACGCTGCGCAGCCTCGAGAACGTGCTGCCGGTCCGGGCCGACGACGTGGTCGGGTCCAGCCTCGACGTCTTCCACAAGAACCCCGCCTACCAGCGGGGCCTGCTGGCGACCGCCGAGCACCTGCCGCGCCGGGCGGACATCCAGGTCGGCGACCAGACGCTCGATCTCCTGGTCAGCGCGATCACCGATGCCGCCGGCGAGTACGTCGGGGCGATGGCGACCTGGGAGGTCGTCACGGACCGGCTGCGGGTCGAGCGCGAGCGGGCCGAGGCCGCGGCCGACACCTCGGCGGTCAACAAGGTGCTCTCCGGCCTCGGCGCCGCGACCGAGGTCGACACCGCCATCCAGATCGCGCTCGACACGGTGCGCGGCGAGTTCGGCTGGGCATACGGCTCCTACTGGACGGTCGACCCCGCGGACCGGCTGCTGAAGTTCGACCGCGAGTCCGGCGACGCCGGACCGGAGTTCCGCCAGGTCACCCTGCAGGCCTCGTTCGCCGAGGGCATCGGCCTGTCCGGCCGGGCGTGGGCGCAGCGCGACCTCTACTTCACGCGCGACATCGGCGAGATGACCGACTGCGTCCGGGCTCCGGTGGCCCAGCGGGTCGGCGTGAAGTCGGGCATCTGCTTCCCGGTGATCCTCGACGGCGAGGTCGTCGGCACCATGGACTTCTTCGCCTCCGAGACCCTCGAGCCGAGCGTCCAGCGCCTCGACGCGCTGCGGAACGTCGGCCGGCTCGTCTCGCACACCCTGGCGCGGATCCAGCGCGAGGCGGCGGACCGGGAGGCGGCCGCCGTCCTCGCCGGCAAGGTCGCGCAGATCCTCGACGTCGTCTCCGCGGCCGCCGCGGGCGACCTGACCCGCGACCTGGACATCGAGGGTGACGACGCGGTCGGCCAGGTCGCCGAGGGGCTGCGCACGCTGATGTCGACCCTCCGCTCGAGCATGGGCAACATCAGCGGTGCCGCCGAGACGCTGGGCGCTGCCGCCAACCAGCTCACGTCCCTGGCCGAGGGCATGGGCGAAGGGGCCTCGACGACCTCCGACCGGGCGGCCTCCGCCTCGAGCGCGTCGGTCCAGGTGTCCGCCTCCATCCAGACCGTCGCCACCGCGGCGGAGGAGATGACCGCCTCCATCCGCGAGATCGCCAAGAACGCCACCGAGGCCGCGACCGTCGCCACCGACGCCGTCACCGTCGCCTCCGAGGCCCAGGGCACGGTCGCCTCCCTCGGCGAGTCCTCCGCCGAGATCGGCCAGGTCATCAAGGTGATCACCTCGATCGCCCAGCAGACCAACCTGCTCGCTCTCAACGCCACCATCGAGGCGGCTCGGGCCGGCGACGCCGGCAAGGGATTCGCGGTCGTGGCCAACGAGGTCAAGGAGCTCGCGAAGGAGACCGCCAAGGCCACCGAGGAGATCGGTCAGAAGATCGAGGCCATCCAGAGCGACACGCAGGGCGCGGTGTCCGCCATCAGCCGGATCGCCGACGTCATCGCCCGGATCAACGACATCCAGTCGACGATCGCCTCCGCGGTGGAGGAGCAGACCGCCACCACCAACGAGATCGCGCGCTCGGTCACCGAGGCCGCCGCCGGCGCCAACGGCATCGCCGAGGACGTCACCCAGGTCGCCACCGCCGCGGCCGACACCCGGGAGGGCGCCGAGAACACGCTGGCCTCCGCCACGGGGCTCACCGGCGTCGCCACGGAGCTGCGGGACATGGTGGGTCGCTTCCAGCTCTGAGCGCGGCGGGGCAGGGTGCAGGAATCGCCGGTCGACCGGCGATTCCTGCACCTGGCGGGCGTTGCAACGCCGGACAAGCGACAGAAGTGCCGGACAAGTGCGCCGCCCGAGCTGCGGAGCGCGCGCCGTTCGTCAGCCCGCGGCGGAGAACCGCGGCTTCGCCGGCTCGGCCGCGGCGGCCGCATCGGCGCCCCGCAGCCGTACGGCGAGCAGGGCCGCCTGGGTGCGGTGCTGGAGGCCCAGCCGGGAGAGCAGGCCGGTGACGTGGTTCTTGACGGTCTTCTCGGCGAGGTAGAGCTTCTCGGCGATCTGCCGGTTGGTCATCCCCTCGGCGATGAGGAAGAAGATCTTGCGCTGCTGGGGGGTGAGCTCGCAGATGACGTCGAGCGACTTGCGCTGCATCTCCATCTGCTCGACGACGCGGTTCGCGACCGCGGGATCGATGAGGGAGTGGCCGCCGGCGACGAGCTTGATGCCGTTGAGGAGCGAGTTGCCCTCGATCTTCTTGAGGACGTAGCCGGACGCGCCCGCGAGGATGGCCGCGGAGATCGCGTCCGGGTTGTCGTAGGTCGTCAGGATCAGCGCCTTGATGTCGGGGTCGACCGAGCGCATCTCGCGGCAGATGTCGAGGCCGGTGCCGTCGGCCAGGTTCGCGTCGAGGACGGCGATGTCGGGGCGCAGCTGGAGGATCTCGCGCAGTGCCACGGTCGCGCTGCCGGACTGCCCGACCAGCTCGAGCTCGGGGTCGGTCGCGAGCAGGCTCGCCACGCCCCGGCGGACCACCTCGTGGTCGTCGACGATGTAGACGCGGATCGGATTCTCGGCTGGCACGTGAGCGATTCTCCCGCGCCACGCCGTCGACGGCGACCCTTGGAGCAAGGTCGAGCCGGTGGATCCGTGGTAGTGGTCACGAAGGACTAGCCCGCCGTGGCTGATCGAACCGTGCCGGTCGAGGACCTCGCGCGAGCGGTCGGCGCGAGGGGGTCAGCGTGCGCGCAGGTCCGCGAGCGCCGCGGCGACGTCCCGCTCGCCGCGCCGCAGCGCGGCGAGCAGCGCGACGATGTCCTGGGTCGTGAGCCGCCCGTCGTCGCTCGGCGGCCCGAGGCGCTCGGCTGCCTCGGCAGCGGTGATCCGGGTTCCGATCTCGAGGCGGTACGACGTCTCGGCGAGCTCGAACGCGATGTCGCCGACCACCGCGGTGAAGTGCTCGTCGGCCACCGGGTCGTGGACCAGGAGGTGCTCGCCGGGCTCCAGGCCGCGGTCGAGGCCGAGGTCGGTGTGGCTCACTCCGAGCGAGCGGCTGCGGCGGGTGAAGGGGCTCAGCGCCACCACGATCTGCTGCACCGCGACTCCCCGGCTCCGTGAGCACCCGGTGTGCCCTGACGCCGGTACAACGGCGCGGGTGGGCACCGTGTTATGGCACCGAAGGTCCTCTCGTCGATAGTTCTTTGTGACCACCGTGGCTGATCCGGAAGGGTGGCCACCGGTATGAGATCGCGCTAGGTTGGGTAGCGACGCAACAGACATCCGTGGCCAAGCCCACCGCCACACCGCTCTCGATCCTCGGGAGTAACCATGTCCATCGCATCGATCCCCACCATCCCCCACCGTTCCACCGGCTCGTCCATCAACCGGGTGAGCTCCGCCGAGCGGAAGACCCGGACAGCAGAGCTCCTGGCCAGGGCGCGGGAGTGTCCACCAGGGGAGCGCCACGACCTGCTCGACGAGGTCATCGTGCTCAACATCCCGGTGGCCCGCACCCTCGCCGCGCGCTACCGCAACCGCGGGCAGTCCGCCGACGAGCTCGAGCAGGTCGCCTGTCTCGCGCTGACCCGCGCGGTGCAGTCCTTCGACCCGGAGCGCGGCGACGACCTGCTGGTCTTCGCGGTCCCGAGCATCCTCGGCGAGCTCAAGCGGCACTTCCGCTCGGCCGCCTGGGCGGTTCGCCCACCACGACGGATCCAGGAGATCCGGCCGCGGGTGGTCGCCGCCGAGGAGGAGCTGGCCCAGCGGCTCGGCCGTCCGCCGACGCCGGCGGAGCTGGCCGACGAGCTCGACTGTCCGCCGGCCGAGGTCGAGGAGGCACTGGCCTGCGGCGACCTCGCGCACGCGGCCTCGCTCGACGAGCCCGTGGCCGCGACCGGGAGCCCGCTGGGCGAGCTGTTGCCCACGCTCGAAGCCGGCTACGAGCAGAGCGAGGCCGTCGCCCTGCTCGGCCCGGCCTGCCGCCGGCTCAAGCCGCGCGACCGCCGCATCCTGCGGATGCGGTTCTACGAGCAGCGCACGCAGCAGGAGATCGCCGACGAGCTCGGCGTGACCCAGGTGCAGGTCTCGCGGCTGCTCCAGCGCATCTTCACCGACCTGCGGCGCGCCGTCGGCGGGGGAGGCCCGGGAGGCCGGCCCCGCGCCGCCTGAGGGCCGCAGCGACGACGGCGGTCCGCCGATATCGGTCCCTCGATACGCTCAGGGACAGCGTCGGCGGACCGCTGTCGCCGGGTCGTCGCCCGGTCAGGGCCGGAACAGCACCTTGACCATGCCGTCCTTCTTGTCCCGGAAGTCGAGGTACGCCGCCGGGGCGTCCTCCAGCGGGAGGTGGTGGGTCGCGAACGTCTCCACACCGAGGTGGTCGGCCGGCTCCAGCAGGAGCGCGAGGATGTCGTCGCTCCAGTGCCGCACGTTGGCCCGGCCCATCCGCAGCTGGACCTGCTTGTCGAACATCTCCATCAGCGGCATCGGCTCCATCGGACCGCCGTAGACACCGACGACCGACACCGTGCCGCCGCGGCGGACGACGTCGATCGCGAGATGCAGCGCGGCCAGCCGGTCGACCCCGGCGCTGCGCATCGGCGGCCCGGCGCCGCTGTCCGGCAGCATCGCGACCAGCGCCGTCGACTCGGCGGCGGGCGAGCCGTGGGCCTCCATGCCGACGGCGTCGATCACCGCATCGACGCCCCGACCGCGGGTGACCTCGAGGACGGCCCTCACGGTCTCGGCGTCGCTGCCGGTGACGAGCGTCTCGGCGCCGTACGCCGAGACCCGCTGCAGCCGATGGACGACCGGATCCACGACGAGGACCCGGATCCCGCGCCGGAGGGCGATCCGCGCGCACATGTCCCCGATCGCGCCGGCGCCGAGCACCAGCAGGCTGTCGTCGGGGCCGACGCCGGCGTACTCCACGGCCTGCCAGGCCGTCGGCAGGACGTCGGACAGGAAGACGAAGCGGTCGTCGGGCGGCCCATCGGGCACCTTGATCGGCAGGTTGTCGGCGAACGGCACCCGGAGGTACTCCGCCTGCGCGCCGGGGATCTGTCCGTACAGGCTGCTGGAGCCGAACACACTCGCGCCGGTGCCCTGCTCCAGGTTCTGGGTGGTCTCGCACTGGCTCTGCAGGCCCCGGACGCACATCCAGCACCGACCGCAGCTGACGTTGAACGGCACCACGACGCGGTCGCCCACTCGCAGTGACCCGACTCCGGCACCCACCTCCTCCACGACCCCGATCGGCTCGTGGCCGACCACGTCGCCGGCCTCCATGAACGGCGCCAGCGGATCGTAGAGGTGGAGGTCGGAACCGCACAGACCGCTCGACGTCACCCGCACCACGACGTCGTCCGGCTGCTCGATCCGCGGGTCGGGGACGTCCTCGACGCTCATCCGGCCCCTGCCCTGCCAGGTCACCGCTCTCACGGCTTCGTCTTCCGCCGTCGGTCGCGATGGCTGTCGTCGCACCACGGCATCCGATCGGACCGGCCGCACCGGCACACCGCCACCACGGCGCGCTCGACGCGGGCGGTGCTCCCGTCGACGCCGACGACCTCGTCGGCGCCCCGGACCAGGAGCGGTCCGCCCGGGCAGTCGGTGACCACGACCCGTCGCTCGCTCATGACGGCCTCACCCCGCCGCCCGTGCGTCGCGCCGGCCGTGCCAGCCGTCGAGCAGCACCTCGCCGGCGAGTCCGTCGACGGCGAGGCAGGCGGTGGCGCCGAGCACGACGTCGGGCGCCAGGTCCGGCTCGTCCTCGACCAGGGCGGCGCAGATGCCCCGGATGGCGAGCTGCTCGTGGACCGCGTCGGCCTCCACGTGCTCGTCGTAGTAGTCCTGGACCGCCTCGGGCAGGTCGAGCCGACGCGCCCCGCGCAGGATCCGCTCGCAGGGCAGCGAGCTGGTCGCCTCGAACGCGGCGAGGTGCCCCATCGCGGCGCCGCGCAGGCGCCGGTTGAGGGCGAACAGCGACATCAGGTTGACCGAGGCGAGCGTGGCTCCCGTGGCCCGCTCGACGTACGGCGCCAGGTCGGTCGGCAGGTCGAGCGAGGCCAGGGCGCGGGCGAAGAGCGCCTGGTGCAGGCGGTCGGGGCGCCCGCCGCCGTACTCGTCGTACTGCAGCTCGGCGAGGGCCACCTTCGCGGCGCCGCCGATCCGGGGCAGCACGAACGACTGCGGGTCCGACTCGCGCAGGTGGTAGACGGCGCGCTCGGCCAGGTAGGCGCGGAACTCCTCGCGGGTGGCGCGCCGGTGCAGGAACTGCGCGACCTCGGAGGGGCCCGAGCGCGCGGTCATCCGGACCAGCGCGGCGGTGACCTGCGCGGCCGGGGTGTCACCGAGATCGGCGAGCGCCGGCGCGTCCTGCGACGCCTCGCCGACCAGGCGGCGTACCGCGTGCTCGAAGGTGCGCTCCAGGGCGGCGCGACTCACCATCAGCAGCGGGTCCCACTCGGCGCCGGGGTCCTCGACGTCCTCGAAGCCGCGGTAGTGGAGCTCGTAGAGGATCCACAGCGCGAGCTGGAAGTCGCGGTCGGTCAGCGGGTAGGTGACGTCGCCCATCGCCCGCGGCTCGGGCACGGCGTGGGGGCCGGCGGGGCGGGCGCGCAGGGTCTCCACCACGCCTTCGCTCAGCGGTCCACAGGGGGCAGGCAGTCTCATCCGGTCCTCGTCCCTATAGTTCTCGTCGCAGACGGTCCGATCACCCCGCGGCGACCTCCTCTCGGGTGGTTGCGGGGTACCCGCGCCGACTGCCTCCATACAGCAGCACCGACGCGCACGAGGAGACGAGATGGGTGGAGACGTTCCGGGGGGCGAGGTCCTCCCGCTGCCGCCGCTGGACCCCGACGGCCCCCGTCAGACCGGGCGATTCGTCTTCCACGTCGCGGACGAGCGCTGGGAGTGGGACGACGACGTCTTCGCGATCCACGGCTACCGGCCGGGCGAGGTGGAGCCGACCACCGAGCTGGTGATGCGGCACAAGCACCAGCAGGACCGTGCGCTCGTCGAGCAGACCCTGGAGGAGGCGGTCGCCGACGGTGCGCCGTTCAACGTCTATTACCGGATCCTGGTCGGCGTCGAGGTCCGCAACGTCGTGCTGTGTGGTGAGGGCCAGTACGACGACGGCCGCACCAGCGGCAAGGTCGACCGCCTCGTCGGCTACTACCTCGACCTGACCCCCGAGCTCGACGCGGAGACCGCCGCCGCCGCCGATGCCGCGGTCGCCGCGTCGGCCGCGTCCCGGGACACGATCGAGCAGGCCAAGGGCATCTTGATGCTGGGCTACGGTCTCGACGCCGATGCCGCCTTCGCGATGCTCAAGTGGTGGTCGCGCAACCGCAACGTGAAGGTGCGGGAGGTCGCCGAGCGCCTGATCCAGGTGGCTCGGGAGGGGCATGTCAGCCACCCGGGGCTGCGCCGTTTGCTGGACGCACTACTCGACGACCTCACCGCCAGCCGGACGGCCCGCGAGGACCGCTCCGGCTGAGCCGTGGGAGAGCACGGACGCTCCCTGGTGTACCCGACTCGGCGCGGTGCACTCGGGGTAACGCCCGGGACATGACCGACGACGTAGCCTTCCCCGCCCAGCAGCAGACGCCTCCGGGCCTCACCGCGCAGATGCGACCCGAGCCCGACCACGGCGAGCAGTCGTACGTCGGCCACGGCCGTCTCGAGGGACAGATCGCCCTGATCACCGGCGGCGACTCCGGCATCGGCCGGGCCGTCGCCATCGCCTACGCCCGCGAGGGCGCCGACATCGCCTTCACCCACCTCCCCGAGGAGCAGCCGGACGCCGACGCCACCGCGGCCCTGGTCGCCGATGCCGGCCGCCGCGTGCTGGCGCTGCCCCTGGACCTGCGCACCAGCGACGCGTGCGACGAGGCGGTCCGGCGCACCGCCGACGAGCTCGGGGGCCTCGACGTCCTGGTCAACAACGCGGGCTACCAGATGGCGCGCGACCACGCCGTCGACGACCTCAGCGACGACCGGATCGACCGCACCTTCAAGACCAACCTCTACGCGCTGATGTGGCTGGTGCGGTCGGCCGCGCCGCATCTGCGCCGGAGGCCCGGCTGCATCGTGAACAACAGCTCCATCCAGGCGTTCGAGCCGTCCGAGACGCTCCTCGACTACGCCGCGACCAAGGCGGCGATCAACAACCTCACCGTCAACCTCGCCGCCTCGCTCGGCGGCGACGGCATCCGCGTCAACGCCGTCGCTCCGGGCCCCATCTGGACCCCGCTGCAACCGGCCACCCAGGAGCCCGAGAAGGTCGAGCGCTTCGGCGTCGACACCCCGCTCGGGCGGGCCGGGCAGCCGGCCGAGGTCGCTCCGGCGTTCGTGTTCCTGGCCTCCCCGGGCGACGCGTCGTACGTGTCCGGCACGGTGCTCGGCGTGACCGGCGGCAAGCCCGTGTTCTGAGCCCGTCACCGGGTACCGCCGCGGCATGGACACCATCCCCGATCCCGAACGCCCCGTGGAGCCTGACGAACCGGTGGTCCCGGACGACCCCGACGTGCCGACCGACCCGGAGGCTCCGCTCGACGAGCCCGTGGTCGAGGTCGACCCCGACCAGGACTACCCGCACGTGGCGGACCTGGAGGAGGAGCGGGCGTGAGCACCGCGCACCCCGTCGCGGGACGGCCGGGTCCCACCCGCCCGCCTCAGCAGATCACCCGCAACCTGAGCGAGCTGCTCCAGGAGCTGCGGGTCATGCAGACCGGGGTGCAGATCCTCACCGGCTTCCTGCTCACCGTGCCGTTCACCGAGCGGTTCACCGAGCTCACCGAGACCCAGCAGCGGATCTACCTCGGCATCCTCGTCGGGGCCGTGCTCACCACGCTCGTGATCGTGGCGCCGGTCTGCTACCACCGGGTGCTGTTCCGGCAGGGGCGGCGGGACTGGATCGTCGCGGCCGCGCACCGGTGCGCGCTCGCCGGCCTGGTCGGCCTGGCCGCCGTCTCCACGGCGGTGGTGCTGCTGGTGTTCGACATCGTCCTCGGACCGTCCGCGGCCCTGATCGCCGCGGCGGCGGTTGCGCTCGCCTTCACCCTGATGTGGGCGGCGGTTCCCTGGCGGGGCCGCGAGCGGTGAAGCGCTCGCAGCGACCGACCGTCGTCGCGGTCCTCCTCGTCCTCCCGCTCGTCCTTCCGCTCGTCCTCCTGGGCGGGTGCGGTGTGGTCGCCCGGCCCGATGCCGCCGCCTGGGACGACCGGGCCGCCCAGGCGCTGACCGACGCGGGCAGCCAGGTGGCCACGGTCCGCCTCGCGCTCGCGTCGGCGGGGGAGGGGCGCACCTGGTCGTCGTACACGACCGTGCTGGTGGTCCAGGCCGAGGAGGCCGCCGGCCGGGCGGAGGAGGACCTCGCCCGGGTGCAGGTGCCCGCGGCGCGCGCCGACACGGCCGCCGCCGTGCTCGACCTGCTGGACCGCGCGGTCGACCTCGTCGCCGAGGCCCGGGCCCGTGCGGTGGCCGGTCGGTACGACGACGCCGGGCTGCTCGACGACCTCGACCGCCTCGAGGGCGACCTGCGGCAGGCCGCCCCGTGAAGCGCTACTTCGCCGTCCTGCTCGGCATCCTGACCGCCATCGGCGGCTTCGTCGACATCGGCGACCTGGTCACGAACGCCCAGGTCGGCGCCCGGCTGGGCACCTCCCTCGTGTGGGTGGTGGTCGTCGGCGTCGTCGGCATCTGCGTGTTCGCCGAGATGTCGGGCCGGATCGCCGCGGTCAGCCACCGCGCGACCTTCGACCTCGTGCGGGAGCGCCTCGGCCCGCGGATGGGCTTTCTCAACCTGGTCGGCTCGATGCTGGTCACCCTGCTGACCTTCATCGCCGAGATCGGCGGCGTCGCGCTCGCCCTGCAGTTGGTGAGCTCGGTGCACCACCTGCTGATCGTCCCGTTCGTGGCGGTCGCCGTGTGGATCGTGCTGTGGCGGGCGAGGTTCTCCTCGATCGAGAACGTGCTCGGCCTGATGGGGCTGGCGTTGATCGCCTTCGCCGTCGCGCTGTGGCAGCTCGGACCGGACTGGGGCGAGCTCGCCACCGGCCTGTCGCCCGCGGAGAAGCCGGATGCGGAGAGCTGGGCGACGTACGCCTTCTTCGGCGTCGCCCTGTTCGGCGCGGCGATGACGCCGTACGAGGTGTTCTTCTTCTCGAGTGGCGGCGTGGAGGAGCGCTGGACGGAGAAGGACATCGGGGTGATGCGGGCCAACGTCTTCATCGGCTTCCCCCTCGGCGGGATCCTCTCGGTGGCCATCGCGGCGTGCGCCGCCACCGTCTTCCTGCCCGCCGGCGTCACGGTCGAGACGCTGGGCCAGGTCGGCCTGCCCGTGGCGATCGGCCTCGGGAAGATCGGACTGGCGGTCGTCGTGCTCGGTTTCTTCGCGGCGACCTTCGGCGCCGCCTGCGAGACGGGCCTGTCGACCGGCTACAGCCTCGCGCAGTACTTCGGGTTCCCGTGGGGCAAGTACGTGCGCCCGCGCGAGGCCGCGGGCTTCCACATCATCCTGCTGGTCGTGACCGTGACCGCGGCCGGCGTGCTGCTCACCGGCGTCGACCCGATCATGGTCACCGAGATCTCGGTGGTGTTCTCCGCGATCGCGCTGCCGTTGACGTACTTCCCGATCCTCGTCGTCGCCAACGACCCCGACTACCTCGGCGAGCACGTCAACGGGCGGGTCGCCAACACACTCGGCGTCGTCTATCTCGTGGTCATCGCGGTCGCCGCCCTCGCGGCGATCCCGCTCATGATCGTCACGTCGATGGGGCAGGGCTGAGAGGAGAGGACTGATGGTCTCACTGGCCGACCGCGACGGGTACGACGTCGGGCTGCATCTGCTCGACCGGCAGATCATCGGCGCCGACGACCGCCTGGTGGGCAAGGTCGACGACGTCGAGCTCGTCCTCGACGACGACGGCGCCCTCGTGCCGACGGCGCTGCTGGTCGGCCTGCCCGCCCTCCTGCCGCGCTTCGGCCGGAGGCTGGGTGGGGGCCTTGCCCGCGCGCACCGCCTGGTCCGTGAGGCCGCGGCCGACCAGGAGCTGCCGCTGGTCGTCGACTTCGACCTCGTCGAGGACGTCTCGAGCGAGGTCCGGCTCTCCGAGCCGGCCCCGGGTCTGCTGCACCGGATGGCCCACGAGCGCGCGGCGGACCCGCGCCGGTGCCGGGTCGGCGACCTGCTCGGGCTCCCGGTCCGCTGCGCCGCGCTGCCCCGGCGATCGAAGGTCCTCGACCTGCGGATGACCGGCGCACCCGGCAGGCCCGGTGAGCACCGGGTCGTCGCCCTCCTCGTCGGACCCGGCCGCCCGGGCGCGCTGTTCGGCTACGACCGCAGCAGCGAGCCCGGCCCCGCCGTCGTCGCCGCCCTCATCGGCTGGCTGCACCGTCACGCCCGCGTCGTCGACCTCGGTCCCGCCGTCGACATCGACACCGACGCCGGCGTGGTCCGGATCGGAGCCGAGGCGTCTCTCGCGCCCCTGCGCGGGTAACGCCGGTACGAACACACCTACACCCCACCTGCCGGAGGAGGAGACATGCCTGGCAAGAAGCACGGACCCGGCATCAAGAACCCGGACGCCTACGAGGAGATCCGCAAGGACGGCGCCAGCAAGGAGAAGGCCGCCCGGATCTCCAACGCGATGGCCACCGAGGGCGCCAGCACCGTCGCCCGTCGCGGTGGCAAGGCCGGCGACTACGAGGACTGGACCGTCGACCAGCTGCGCAAGCGCGCCGGCGAGCTCGACATCGAGGGCCGGTCGTCGATGAGGAAGGACGAGCTGATCGACGCTCTGCGCCACCACTGAGTGGGATGGCGCGAGCGCGTCGCTCGTGCCTCGCGCCGCGCTGCCGCGCGCGGTCGGCCTGGGTGGGTGGTCGGGTTGGGATGGCGGCACGACGGCCGGCTCGCGGAAAGGGTCCGCCTTCTCCGCTCCGGTCGCTCGTGCCTCGCTCCCTGCGCGGCGTCGGCGTCGCTTCCCGCGATGACCGGCCACCGCTGAGTGGGATGGCGCGAGCGCGGTCGGCCTGGGTGGGTGGTCGGGTTGGGATGGCGGCACGACGGCCGGCTCGCGGAAAGGGTCCGCCTTCCCGCTCCGGTCGCTCGTGCCTCGTGCCACAGATCCCGACATGGCGACGTCCCCGCGACCGTCGGGTCGCGGGGTGTGGGGCGGGGTGGCTACTCGTCGGGCGGGTGGGTGGTCCGGATGGGGTGGGTGCCGCGGTGGTCGACCCGGAACCGGTGGCCGTTCGGGCTGGTCCACACATAGGTCCCCGGCATCACGATGTCGTAGCGCCAGGTGGAGTGGGTCTTCGCACGATGATGCCGCCTACACAACGCGACCTCGTTGCACGGACACGTCGGCCCGCCCTCGCCGTAAGGGCGGGCATGGTCGACATCGCAACGCTGCGCGGGGCGAGAGCAGTGTGGGAACCGACAGGTGTGGTCCCGCAGGATCACCCGGGTGCGGTGCCGGTCAGGGATCTCGTACGACCCGACCGGGACATGCTCGGCCAGATCGATCACCGGCCGCACGATCACGGTCGTGCCCTTGGTCCGCAGCCACTCACGGATCTGCGCCGAGGAGACCGGGCAGCGGCCCTCCTCCCACCGGCCGACGGGGTTCCCGAACGGGTTGTCCCCGGTGGCCGTGGTGCCGGTGATAGTGGTGTCGGTGATGTGCACGTTCAGCACGACCTTGCGGCCCGGGACGGTCGCGACCGCCTCTCCGGTGTCGGGGTCGGGGATCAGCAGGTCCAGGGCGAGGTCCTGGCGGGCCAGTTCGGCTGCGGCCTTCGAGCGCCGCACATCGAGCGAGGAGTCGTCACCGAGCCGGCCCAGAACCTCAGCTCGGCGGGCGACCGCGAGGTCGAGGTCGTGTCCGTCGGCGGCATCCAGGAGCCCGTCGAGGTGGACCAGCCCGTGCTCGTCGACCTCCCCGACGTCGAAGCGCCGACCATCCGCAGCCTTCTGCCGCTCGACCTCGGCCTGCTCGGGGTCGAACCGCAGCACCGCCTCGGCCACGAGTCGTTCGAGTTGGGCCCACCCGACCCCGGAGGCGTCCCAGAGCTGCCGGTCCACGAACCCCGCCGCCTCCGCATTGAGAGCGTGGGTGAGGTCGGCGATCCGCTCGGCCCGCCACGGCGCCAACCGACCCGCGGTGACGGCGGCGTAGACGTGGGGGAGCCGCCATGCGCACTCGATGACCCGCCCGACATACCCCTTCCCACCATCCGGAGACCGGCCCAGCACCGCGACCAGCTCCATCAACCCGAACTCCGACACCAGTGGAGCGCCGTCGCCGGCGATCGGGACCCCGGTGTCGAGGTAGCCCTCGGTGATCGTCGCCGCACCCTCAGGACCGGCGATCACATGGTCGCTGGCCCAGGTCGCGATGTCCTCCCACTCCTCGACGATCAACGTCTCGCGGGACCGGATCCGCTCACCGACACGCGACAGCAACACTGCTGTCGAACGGGCGTCGGTGGCGAGATCCATGACTGGATTCTCCCACCCGCCCACGACACTTCAACGTGTCGCAAACCCGCCTGTGGACTAGCGAAACCCGATCACCGGGGTGTGAACAGGCAATGGCTCCGACCAGGACGGACGGGGAGGGCGGGCACCCGAAGGTCGCCCGGACAGACGGGTGGCGCCACCAGGCGGGCGGCGACGGGGAGGAACCTGCTTCTCAGCCGGTCGCCACGATCAGCGCCAAGGACTGCGCCGCATGCGCCGCATGCGCCGCCGCGATGCCGGCTTCAGCAACAAGGAGATCCTGCGCAAGCTCAAGCGCGCCATCGCCCGCGAGGTCTTCGACTCCTCACCACACCTTCGGTGCCTGCCCGACCACCCTCAGCCCCGACCACCCTCAGCGAGCTCGAACACGGGATCCGACGCAACGACGCCTTCGCCCAGAACGATCGCGGTTGGTCGCTCACCGCATGACACGTGGCAGTGGACCGGCAGACTGAGTTGCGTGAGTGACGTTTTCAGCGAGAAGCTCGCGGCTTGGCGTGACTACACCCGGACCCCTTGGGCACGGATCCGCTACGGAGTCGTCGGCGACGTGCTCCGGCGCCAGACCGAGCAGCTCGGTGAGCAGATCCGAATCCTCGACGTCGGGGGTGGCGACGGCATGGACGCTTTGCCGCTCGCACTGGCGGGTCACGACGTCACCGTCGTCGATCCCTCCGAAGCTTGGCTGGGCGAGGCCCAGCGGCGTGCAGCCGCGGCGGGAGCAACGATCGCCACCGTTCGTGCGGGGCTCGATGACCTGCCACCGGGCGAGTGGGACCTCGTCATGTGCCACTTCGTGCTTCGCTACCGCGACGGCGCCGCCGACGACATCGGCGCACTCGCACGCCGTGTTCGCCCCGGCGGCCGACTTTCGCTCATGGACGTCAACCCCGATGGTCGAGTCCTACGTGAACTGCTGAACGGTGGCCCCGCCGCGGCGCTCGAGGAACTCAAGGCCGACCGCGCGAAGGTCGAGACCTTCCGAACAAGCGCCCGGAAGGTCAGCGTCGAGACCACGATGTCGGAAGCAACAGCAGCGGGACTCACACCCATCGGCATCTTCGGCAACCGGATCGCCAACGATCTCCTCGTCGACAACACCTCCAAGCACGACCCCGCCTTCTTCGAACAGCTCCTGGCACTCGAACTTGAATTGTGCGACCGAGAGCCGTTCAACCGAGTCGGCTTCGCCTGGCAGCTGGTTCTCGAACACCGAGCAACACCGCGGCCCGGTGGCGCGCCCTAGACCCAGCGGGAGAACCAGACCCGGTCCAGCCACTCGCTGTGCGTCAGCATCTGGTTGGTCCAGATCGGCCAGAACCACGCGAAGTTCACCAGGGTCAGTACGACGAAGGCCCCGCTGACGATGACGCCCGCGGTACGCCGGGCCGACGGCGCGCGCGAGGGCCCGATCAGCGCCCCGATCGCGAGGGTGAGCGCCAGGACCGTGAACGGCAGGATCGCGATCGCATAGAAGAGGAAGATCGGCCGGTCGTCGTACATCATCCACGGCAGCCATGCGGACAGTGCGCCCACGACGGCCAGCCCGTAGCGCCAGTCGCGGGCGCCGATCCACATCACCACGGCGAACATGAGCGCCAGCACGCCGCCCCACCACAGTACGGGCGTCGGGAGGAGCAGCACCTGCTTGATGCAGTCGCTGTCGGCAGGGGCGTCGCAACCGGGGGTGTCCGGCGAGATGTCGTTGGTGACCGCGACGCCGACCGGCCGGTTGATGAGCAGCCAGCCCGACGGCTTGGACTCGTAGAAGTGCGTGGAGCAGTTCAGGAAGTGGGTGTGGAAGGTGTAGACGTCTTGGTGGTAGTACCAGAGCGAGCGCAGCGACTGCCACGCCTCACCGAGCCCGCTCGCGTCCTTCTCGGTCGCGGTCGGCCACTTCTTGGTCTTGTCGAGGTCGGTCGCGACGTACGAGTCGTCGTCCTTCGCACAATGGCCCTGCCCGGTGTACTGCCGGTACTGGGTCGCGCTCAGGCTCTCCTCGTACTTGTCGGCGTGCGCCAGCCAGCCGCCCCACGTGGCGATGTAGACGAGCAGCGCCACCACGACCAGGGACAGGAACGCCGGGATGCCGTCGGCGATCGCGCCCTTCACCAGCGCCCACCGGATGCCGAGTGAGCGCCGCGCGCCCGCGCTCCAGATCCAGCACAGGACCCCGAGCGCGGCGAGCGGGTAGAGCGCCGTCCACTTGGTGCCGACCGCCAGGCCGAAGCACACCCCGGCCGCCAGGAGCCAGGGGCGGAACAGGATCCGCGGACCCCAGCCGCTCAGCGTGACACCGTCACCGGACGTGTCGACCCTTCGGCGCGCTCGTCTAGCCAGCCATGCCCGGTGCCAGTCGCGGTCGGCCACCAGGCAGGACACCCCGCACAGCAGGAAGAGCGCCAGGAAGATGTCGAGCAGCGCGAGCCGGGAAAGGACGAAGTGCAGCCCGTCGAGCATGAGCAGGGTGCCGGCGATGCAGCCGAGCATCGTGGAGCCCGTCATCCGTCGCGCCAGCCGGCACATGACGAGCACCATCAGCGCGCCCGCGACCGCTGATGCGATCCGCCAGCCGAACGGGTCCATCCCGAAGGCCTTCTCGCCGAGCGCGATCAGCCACTTGCCGACGTCGGGATGCACGGCCAGCGACGGGTCGCCGGTCCACAGCCCCTGGGTGTGCCCGGCGAGGACGTCGGCATTGATGTCGGTCTTGGTGTTGCCGTCGGCGTCGGTGAGATAGGTCTGGACGTAGCCGTTGTTGAGCAGCGACCAGGCGTCCTTGGCGTAGTACGTCTCGTCGAACGCGAAGCGGTGCGGGTTGCCGAGCCCGACCACGCGCAGTCCGAACGCGAGCAGGGTCAGCCCGAGCGGCGCGAGCCAGCCGAGCAGCCGATCGCGGCCCGAGAGCCGCCGGATCGGGCCGATCGCCCGCTCCACCGCCAGCGGCACCCGCCGGCCGAGCGCGGTGCGGGAGAGGCCGACGACGGTCACGAGGGAACCCTACGCAGCCGTGGGTGGAGGAAGCTGAGGCGCCTTCCCTGCCATGTATTTCCCCCTTCTCTGCGAGGAATTGCATGGTAAGTTGAAGCTGTGGTCGAGAGGAAGCACGACGGAGCCGGTCTTCGGGACGCCTTGCGTCGCTCGCCGGTGGTCCTGCTGCTCGGCGCTCGCCAGGTCGGGAAGACGACCCTGGCGCGCACGATCGTGGCGCCGGACTCGCCGAACTACTTCGATCTGGAGGACCCGGTCGATCTCGCCCGTCTGGAGGAGCCGATGCTCGCGCTGGCCGACCTCCGAGGGGTGGTCGTGATCGATGAGGTCCAGCGGCGCCCTGATCTCTTCCCGACGCTGCGGGTGCTCGCGGACCGGGCGGATCGACCGGCGACGTTCCTGGTACTGGGGAGCGCCTCACCGCACGCCCTGCGTCAGTCCTCGGAGTCGCTGGCCGGCCGGGTCGAGGTGATCGACCTGCCGGGCATCGATCCCGCCGACCTCGATGGCGACCTGGCGACCGTCTGGTTGCGCGGGGGCTTCCCCCGCTCGCTGCTGGCCGACACGGAGGAGGACTCGTTGCGCTGGCGCGGTGCGTACGTGCGCACGCTCGCCAATCGCGATCTGGCGGACTTCGGGATGTCGCTGTCGGCGGCCACGATCGAGCGGTTCCTCGGTCTGGTCGCGCATCAGCACGGCAATCTCTGGAACGCCGCCGCCGTGGCCCGGGCGCTCGACATCGGTGAGACCACCGCCCGTCGCTATGTCGAGGCGTTGGCCGATGCCCTCCTCGTGCGGATTCTCCCGCCCTGGCACGCGAACCTGGGCAAGCGCCTGGTCCGCTCGCCCAAGGTCTTCTACCGTGACTCCGGCCTGCTCCACGCCCTGTGGGGAGTCGGCACCCACGATCAGCTGCTCCGCCATCCAGGGATCGGCGCGTCCTGGGAGGGGTTCGCGATGGAGGAGGTGCTGCGCCGGTCGGATCAGGCGCGCGCCTACCACTGGCGCACGAGCAACGGTGCCGAGGTCGATCTCCTGGTCGAGGTGGCCGGACATCGCCTCGGCTTCGAGATGAAGCGCGCCGACGCGCCCCGCCTCACCTCCTCGATGAGGTCGGCCCTGGCCGACCTCGACCTCGACCACCTGTGGGTCCTGTATCCCGGTCACCGCCGCTACCGACTCTCCCCGGACGCGACCGTGCTCGGGCTCGACGATCTGCTGGCCGTCGACAGCCTCGGCGACCTACGGCCCTGAGCGTGGATCCGGGCCCGCCTGCAATGATCGGTCCCGTGCGTGGAGTCCTGGTGCTGGCGGGTACGCCGATCGGCCAGGTCGGCGACGCGCCGCCCCGGCTGGCGGCCGAGCTGGCCGCGGCCGACGTCGTCGCCGCCGAGGACACCCGCCGTCTGCGCCGCCTCGTGACCGAGCTCGGCATCGAGCTGAGCGGGCGGGTGGTGTCCTACTTCGAGGGCAACGAGGCCGCGCGCACCCCGTCGCTGGTCGAGGCGCTCGTCGCCGGCGAGCGGGTGGTGCTGGTGACCGACGCGGGGATGCCGAGTGTGTCCGACCCGGGCTACCGGCTGGTCGCCGCCGCGGTCGAGGCCGACGTCCGGGTCACCGCCGTCCCCGGTCCGTCCGCGGTGCTGACCGCGCTCGCCGTGTCCGGACTGCCGGTCGACCGGTTCTGCTTCGAGGGCTTCCTGCCGCGCAAGGCGGGGGAGCGCTCGCGCCGGCTCGCCGACCTGGCCGGCGAGCAGCGCACGATGGTCTTCTTCGAGGCGCCGCACCGCACCGAGGCCGCGCTCGCGGCGATGCGTGACGCGTTCGGCGCCGAGCGCGCCGCCGTGGTGTGCCGCGAGCTGACCAAGACCCACGAGGAGGTACGACGAGACGCGCTCGCCGCCCTCGTCGACTGGGCCGCCGAGGGGGTCCGCGGCGAGGTGACGATCGTCGTCGCGGGTGCCGTCCCCGGGGCGGCGGTGGCGACCGATCCCGACAGCCTGCGGGCCGCGGTCGCGGAGCTCGAGGAGTCCGGCATGCGTCGCAAGGAGGCGATCGCGGTGGTGGCCGGGCAGGCTGGACTCCCCAAACGCGACGTCTACCAGGTGGTGCACATCGATGGCTGAACAGACGGCACGGATCACGTCGGTCGAGCGGGAGGGACTGGTCTTCGACGTCCTCGACGCGGGTCCGCTCGACGGCGAGCCGATCCTGCTCCTGCACGGGTTCCCCGAGCGGGCGACGTCCTGGCGCCTGGTGGCTCCGCAGCTGCATGCGGCGGGCTATCGGACCATCGCGATGGACCAGCGCGGCTACGCGCCGCGGGCCCGGCCGTCCCGGCGTCGCGACTACCGCGTCTCCCTGCTCGCGCAGGACGCGGTCGCCGTCATCGACGCCGTCGCCGGCCCGAGCGGTGCCGTCCACGTCGTCGGCCACGACTGGGGCGCGATCGTCGCCTGGGCCCTCGCCCAGCACCACGCCGACCGGGTCCGCACCCTCACCGCCGTCTCGGTGCCCCACCCGGGGGCGTTCCTGTCCTCGCTCGTGCGCTCCGGCCAGCTGCTGAAGTCCTGGTACATGCTGGCCTTCCAGCTCCCGATCCTGCCCGAGACGCTGCTCGGGCGGGTCCGCGCCGCGTCCGACCGCCAGCTCAGGCACGCCGGCATGACGCGAGCCGACGTGGAGCGTGTGCGCACCGAGATCATCGACGCCGGGGCACTGACGCACGCGCTGGGGTGGTACCGCGCCCTGCCGTTCAACGACCCCCGCGACATGCGCACCCGGGTCGGCGTGCCGACGACCCTGGTCTGGAGCGACGAGGACGTCGCGTTGGCCCGTTGGGGCGCCGAGCACACGGTCCGCTGGGTCGACGCGCCCTACCGATTCGTCGAGCTCAACGGCGTCTCCCACTGGATCCCGACCCAGGCCCCGGACGCGCTGGTCGAGGCGATCCTCGACCGCGTCCGCACGGCGTCGTGAGCCCGGTGTCGTGAGCACCGACGAGCGACCGCCCGTCCCGGAGCCGCTTCCGCACCCGGTCGTCGACAACCATTGTCACCTCGACATCGGCCGGGGCGGCGAGGCCTGGGACGCCCGGGAGGCGATCGACGCGGCGGCCGCGGTCGGCGTACCCCGGATCGTGCAGATCGGCTGCGACCTGCCCGGTGCCCGGTGGGCGGTCGCCGCCGCCGCGGAGCATCCGGAGCTGGTCGCCGGCGTCGCCCTGCACCCCAACGAGGCGCCGCGGATCCTCGAGCGCGACGGTCGCGCCGCGCTCGAGGCGGCGTGGGACGAGATCGAGCGGCTGGCCGGCTCCCACGCCGACGTGCGCGCGGTGGGGGAGACCGGTCTCGACGCCTTCCGCACGGGCGCCGAGGGCCGGGCGGTGCAGGTCGAGTCCTTCCGGCGTCACATCGACATCGCGAAGCGGCTCGACAAGACCCTCGTCATCCACGACCGGGAGACCCATGACGGGGTCCTCGAGGTGCTGGACGGCGAGGGCGCGCCCGACCGGTGGGTGATGCACTGCTTCTCCGGCGACGCCGCCTTCGCCCGCGCCTGTCTCGACCGTGGGGCGTATCTCTCGTTCGCCGGGACCGTCACCTTCAAGAACGCCGACCCGCTGCGCGAGGCGCTGCGGATCGCGCCCCGCGACCGGGTGCTCGTCGAGACGGACGCGCCGTACCTCACGCCGGCGCCCTTCCGCGGCCGCACCAATGCGTCGTACCTCGTCCCGCTCACCGTGCGGGCCATGGCGGCCGAGCGCGGCGACGACCTCGGCGAGCTGTGCGCCGCGATCGACGCCACCACGGAGGCCGCCTTCGGCGGTCCCTGGGGCGTGTGACCGGTGTGACGGATGGGGCGAGATTGCGTGAAACAGGTCACGCGACGGCGCCCTGAGGGCCCTCGCCAAGTTGCCATCGACGGTCGCGCCCTGTTCTCGTGGATGGCTGACGGCCGGGATCGGAGGCAGTTCTCCGGCCAGCTCACGCAGGGTCCGACGCCCGCCGCGGCACGCGGTCGGGGGTCGGTCGGGCTGGTCGACCGAGGCCCGGGCAGAACGACGTTCGGAGAATCGTGCGACTGACGCACCCCCAGTTCGCCCGGCTGACCCACGGCCGGTCCCTCAAGGCCTCCGTCCTCAGGCTGGCCCACAGCCGCAGGGCCCTCACCGTCGTCGTCGCGGCGGTCCTCGTGACCGTCTCCGCGGTCACCTGGGGCTACTCCTCGATGACCACCGAGGTGCGGCTCTCGGTCGACGGCCGGGAGCGCGCGGTCTCGACGATGGGGGACACCGTCGGCGACGTCCTGCGCGACGAGGGCATCGAGGTGTCCGCGCGTGACATCGTCGAGCCCGGCCCGGACGAGCAGGTGGAGGCCGGAGACCGGATCGCGGTGCTCTTCAGCCGCCCGGTCGAGCTGACCGTCGACGGCGAGACGAGCACCCACTGGGTGACCGCGACCGACGTCGAGGGAGCCCTCAGCGAGATCGGCACGCCGTACGCCGACGGCCGGCTCTCCACGAGCCGCTCCGCCGACATCGACCGCGACGGCGCGGCGATCGAGGTCGTCACCCCCAAGGAGCTCACCTTCGTCCTGGCCGGTGCCGAGCCGGTCACCCGGCAGCTGCCTGCGCTCACCGTCGAGGACGCCCTGGCCCAGGTCGGCGTCCAGCTCGACGAGCACGACAAGGTGCGTCCCGCCCGCGGCACGGAGGTCGCCGCGGGCGACCGGATCGTCTTCACCGACATCGAGAAGCGCGAGCGCAGCGTGACCGGCGAGAGCGTCGCCGCGCCGGTGCGGAAGGTCTCCGACGACGCGCTCTACCAGGGCCAGACCGAGGTCGAGACCCCCGGTGTCGACGGTGCCCGCGACGTCACCTACAGGGTGACGGTCCGCAACGGCGAGGTCGTGCGGCGCGTCGTCCTGACCGCGACCGTGACCCGCGAGCCGACGCCCGAGGTCGTCAAGGTCGGCACCAAGCCGGTCGTCGAGTCCGGCAACACCGTGTGGGACCGCCTCGCCCAGTGCGAGTCCGGCGGCAACTGGCGGATCAACACCGGCAACGGCTACTACGGCGGCCTCCAGTTCAGCCTCGGCACGTGGCGGGCCAACGGCGGCACCGGCTACCCCCACCAGGCCTCCCGGGAGACCCAGATCGCCATCGCCACCCGCCTGCGCGACCGCTCCGGTGGCTACGGCGCCTGGCCCGGCTGCGCCGCCAAGCTCGGTCTGCCCCGCTGACCGGCAGGGGAGCCGATAGCCTGGGCCCCATGCCTGAAACCTCCGCTCCGCGGCTGCTGGGCCCGGCGGAGGTTCGGGAGCTGGCGGCCAGGCTCGGGCTGCGCCCGACCAAGCAGCGCGGCCAGAACTTCGTCATCGACGCCAACACGGTGCGGCGGATCGTGCGCGAGTCCGGCGTCACCGACGGCGAGGTCGTCGTCGAGGTCGGGCCCGGGCTGGGATCGCTGACCCTGGCACTGCTCGAGGTCGGCGCCGAGGTCACCGCGATCGAGATCGACCCACTGCTGGCCGGCGAGCTGCCGACGACCATCGGTGCCTTCGCGCCCGGCCAGGCCGAGCGACTCCGGGTCGTGCTCGCGGACGCGATGGCCGTGACCGACCTGCCCGGACCGCCGCCGCAGGCGCTGGTCGCGAACCTGCCCTACAACGTCTCCGTCCCGGTCCTCCTGCACCTGCTGGCCCTGCTGCCGTCGCTGGAGCGCGGCCTGGTGATGGTGCAGGCCGAGGTCGCCGACCGTCTGGCGGCGCCCCCGGGATCGAAGACCTACGGCATCCCCTCGGCGAAGGCGGCCTGGTTCGCCGACGTACGACGAGCCGGCGCGATCGGGCGCAACGTCTTCTGGCCCGCGCCCAACGTCGACTCGGGCCTGGTCGCCTGGACCCGACGCGAGCCGCCCACCGACCGGGTCACGCGCGAGCAGGTGTTCGCGGTGATCGACGCCGCGTTCGCCCAGCGACGCAAGGCGCTGCGCGGCGTCCTGCGCACGATCGCCGGTGGCGCGGAGCGGGCGGAGGCCGCTCTGCGGGCGGCGGGGATCGACCCGCTGACCCGCGGCGAGGCACTCGGGATCGACGAGTTCGTGGCGATCGCGGTCGCCCTCCATGAGAGTCCCGACGCTGGGGAGAGTGCATGACGCAGGTGACGGTGCGGGCCCCCGCGAAGATCAACCTCCACCTCGGAGTCGGCGGGCTGCGGCCGGACGGCAAGCACGCCCTCGCCACGGTCTACCAGGCCGTCGGCCTGTACGACGACGTCACCGTCGTCGAGGCCGACAGCTGGGCCGTGGGGCTGACCGAGCCCGTCGACGGCGTCCCCCTCGGCGAGGACAACATCGCCGTCCGGGCCGGACGCGCGCTGACCGCGCACCACGGGCTGGACCGTGCCGCCCGGATCACCATCGCCAAGGGCATCCCGGTGATGGGGGGCATGGCCGGCGGCTCCGCCGACGCGGCCGCCACGCTGTTGGCCCTGGACCGGCTCTGGGACCTGCAGACCTCCGACGACGACCTGCTCCGGATCGCCGGGACGCTCGGCAGCGACGTGCCCTTCGCTCTCCTCGGCGGCACCGCGCTCGGCACCGGCCACGGCGAGGTGGTCACCCCCGTCCCCGACGCCAGCTCGGTGTGGTGGGTCGTGGTCCTGTCCGACGAGGGACTGTCCACGCCCGCGGTGTACGCCCACTTCGACGAGCTGTCGCCCGATGTCCCGGCGGAGCCGCCGGTCCCCGACGCGCTGGTCGAGGCGCTCGGCACCGGCTACACCGACGAGATCGGCGACCTGCTCGCCAACGACCTGTGGCCCGCCGCCCGGGACCTGCGCCCGGACCTGGTCGACGTCGAGGTGCAGTTGCGCAGCATGGCGCCCGACGGCGTCCTCCTCTCCGGCTCCGGGCCGACCCTGCTGGTCCTCCACGAGGACGTCGAGGAGGCGCGGACCACCGTCGCCGAGCTCACCGCGCTGGGCATGCGCTGCACCCTCGCCCCCGGCCCCGTCGCGGGCGCCCACGTGGTGACCTATGCCTGAGCCGCGCAGTCTGCTCAACCTCGAGCGGGTCTCGAAGTCGTACGGCGTCCGTCCGCTGCTCGCCGACGTCTCGCTCGGCATCGGGGAGGGTGAGCGGATCGGCATCGTCGGCCGCAACGGCGACGGCAAGACGACCCTGTTGCGGATCATGACCGGTGCCGAGGAGCCCGACGACGGCCGGGTCTCGCGCCAGCGGGGGCTCCTGGTCGGCGTCCTCGCCCAGCACGACGACTTCGACGACAGCCACACCGTGCGCGAGGTCGTGCTCCAGGGCAAGGCGGACCACGAGTGGGCCTCCGACGCCCGGCTGCGGGAGATCGTCGACGTGCTGCTGGCGGGTGTCGACCTCGACCGAGCCGTTCACGGACTCTCCGGCGGTGAGCGCCGCCGGTGCGCCCTGGCCGGTCTGCTGCTGGGCGATCACGACCTGGTCGTGCTCGACGAGCCCACCAACCACCTCGACGTCGAGGCGGTCGCCTGGCTGGCCGCCCATCTCGCCGCGCGGCCCTCCGCGCTGGTCGTCGTCACCCACGACCGCTGGTTCCTGGACGCGGTCTGCCAGCAGACCTGGGAGGTCCACGACGGCGTCGTCGACACCTACGAGGGCGGGTACGCCGCGTTCGTGCTCGCCAAGGCCGAGCGCCAGCGCCAGGCAGCCGCCTCGGAGGTGCGCCGGCAGAACCTGGTCCGCAAGGAGCTCGCCTGGCTGCGGCGCGGCGCTCCGGCCCGCACGTCCAAGCCGAAGTTCCGCATCGATGCCGCCAACGCCCTCATCGAGGACGTGCCGCCGCCCCGCGACCGGCTCGAGCTGCAGCGGTTCGCCGCGCAGCGGCTCGGCAAGGACGTCATCGACGTCGAGGACGTCGACTTCTCGCGAGGCACCCGGCAGCTCCTCTCGCACGCCACCTGGCGTCTCGGCCCCGGCGACCGGGTCGGCCTGGTCGGCGTCAACGGCGCCGGCAAGACCTCCGTCCTCTCGCTGCTCTCCGGCGAGGCGGTGCCCGGGGTCGGCAAGGTGCGCCACGGCCGCACGGTCGCTCTCCAGCACCTCACCCAGGACGTCGAGGTCGACGACCCCGAGGCGCGCGTGCTGGCCACCGTCGAGTCGATCCGCCGGGTCACGAAGACCGCCGACGGCGAGATCAGCGCCACCTCGATGCTCGAGCGCTTCGGGTTCACCGGCGACAAGCTGACGGCTCGGATCGGTGACCTCTCCGGTGGCGAGCGCCGCCGGTTCCAGCTGCTCCGGCTGCTGCTGACCGAGCCCAACGTGCTGCTGCTCGACGAGCCGACCAACGACCTCGACATCGAGACCCTCAACGTCCTCGAGGACTTCCTCGACGGCTGGCCCGGCACCCTGGTCGTCGTCTCCCACGACCGGTACTTCCTCGAGCGCGTCACCGACTCCGTCTGGGCGCTGCTCGGCGACGGACAGGTCTCGATGCTGCCCCGAGGCGTCGACGAGTACCTCGAGCGCCGGGCCGCGGCGATGCACCTCGATGTCGCCGTACCCACCCCTTCCGCCGCGCCTCCCTCTTCCGCGCCGGCGAGCGCCGGGGGAGGAGCGGCGATGCCGAGGGCCAAGGCCGGCTCGGCGGAGGAGCGGACCGCGAGGAAGACCGTCGCCCGCCTCGACAAGGTGCTCGAGCGGCTCGCGACCCGCGAGGCGGAGCTGAGTGCCGACCTCGCCGCCCACGCGACCGACCCCGAGCGGCTGACGGCCATCGGCACCGAGCTCGCCGCGTTGCAGGAGGAGAAGGAGGCCGCCGAGCTGGAGTGGCTCGAGGCCGCCGAGGTGCTCGGGTAGCCCGGTCCAGGCGTGGGACACGCGACGGCCCACCGCGGTCGGTGGTTCGGCCGATCGCTTCTGGGAAGGTTGCGAGCATGACCCGATCCAGCATGCTGCACGGCGTTCGTCCACGCGCGGGGCGCCGAGCGGCGCTCGCCGTGGCGACCGGCCTCGTCGTCGCTCTCGTCCTCTCCCTCGGCCCGCTGTCGCCGGGGCGGGCGGGCGCCGCGTCGGCCGGCGGTGCCTGGAAGAGCACCAGCGTCGCCCGCAGCACCCTCTTCTCGACCAACTTCTGGAGCTACGACGTCAACGCCAAGGGCGCCGGTGCGGCGGCCTGGGTCGACGGCGACGGGGACCGGCGCCGGGTCCGGGTGGCGCGCCGGACGGCCGGCGGGAAGTGGGGCCGGCCGCACACGCTCACCGGCAGCTTCTCCTGGAAGGGGCTGCGCAACTACGCCGGAACCAATGACATCGCGATCGACGACCGGGGCCGGGTCACCGTGGTGTGGACCCAGTCGAAGGGCAAGAGCGTCGTGGTCAGGACCGTCTCGAGCAAGGGGAAGCGTGGCTGGTCCAAGCCGAGGACCCTGTCCGCCAAGGGCGAGCGCACCGGCTTCCCGCAGGTCGCGGTCTCCGGCAACGGCTACGCCGTCGTGCACTGGGCGGGTCGCTTCGACACCAGCGTCACCGACTTCACCCTCCACGCCTCGTACCG
This sequence comes from Nocardioides sp. LHD-245, assembly GCF_030929495.1. Classification (GTDB taxonomy): domain Bacteria; phylum Actinomycetota; class Actinomycetes; order Propionibacteriales; family Nocardioidaceae; genus Nocardioides. Next base: position 157,450 of record NZ_JAVFWN010000004.1, read on the forward strand.
GGCCCCCGGCGGCACCTGGGAGGCCGCGCAGCGTCTCGACGTCGACCCGGCCTGGCGTCCCGACGCCCGGGCGAGCGAGCCGGCCATCGACGACCGTGGCGTGGCCACCATCGCCTGGGACGAGATCGGGGCGGGTGCCGGCCCGGCGACCAGCCGGGTCCGGCTCGCCTCCCGGGGACCGGCGACGGGGTGGACCCAGCAGACCATGGCCGAGGGCCCGCTCGACCAGCCGTCGGTCGCGACGACGCGCGACGGCCGACTGGTGGCCGCGTGGCGCGACGCCACGACCATCTTCGCCCGGCACCGCACTCCGGCCGGCGGGTGGGGGCCGACCGAGCAGGTCGTCACCGGCGGCGTCCAGACCCCGCAGAACGCGACCGACGTCGGCATCGCCGAGACCGGGCGAGCGGTGATCTACGGCCAGGAGGTCGACGTGCGGGCCGGGACCGTGCTGCCGTACGTGGCGATCCAGGAGTCTCCCGGCACGCCGTGGATCCGGGAGAACGCCACCTCGCCCTTCCCGGCGTACGGCTACAGCCTCTTCCTGCCCCAGCTCGAGGTGGGTGCGGGCGGCGACGTCACCCTCACCTGGGAGCAGCAGTACCGGTCCGAGAAGCGCTGGCCCCTGGCCCTGGCCCGGCACCGCGCGGCGTCCGGCGCCTGGGGCGAGGCGCGTCGTCTCGCCGGCCGAGCCTCGAACCCGATGGTCGGCTCCGACGCGCGGGGCCGCACCTCGCTCGTGTACGGCGCGGGCGACCGCGTCGCGTGCTGCATCTCGATCCGCGCCGCGAAGATCCGCCGCTGACCCGCCGCCGACCCGCCGCTGACCTCCGTCGGCGCCGGGTCGGGTCAGCCGGCGAAGGGTATGAGCAGCCGGCGCAGCAGACCCGCGAGGTCGGTCTGGTCCGCCTCCGACAGTCCGGTCAGCAGCTCGCGCTCGGCGTCCAGCAGGGCGGCGAACGCGCCGTCGACGGCGTCCTTGCCCTCCGGGGTGAGCCGGACGAGCACGCCGCGGCGATCCGAGGGGTCGGGGTGGCGCTCGACGAGGCCGCGAGTCGTCAGCCGGTCGACGCGGTTGGTCATCGTCCCGCTCGTCACCAGCGTCTCGCGCAGCAGCCGGCCGGGGGAGAGCTCGTAGGGCTCGCCGGCCCGGCGCAGCGCCGCCAGCACGTCGAACTCCCAGGACTCGATGTCGTGGGTGGTGAACGCGTCGCGCCGGGCCCGGTCGACGTGGTGCGCGAGCCGCGAGATCCGGCTGAAGACGGACACCGGACCGAGGTCGAGGTCGCTGCGCTCGCGCGCCCACGCCTCGATCAGCTCGTCCACCTCGTCCCGCACGGTGCCATCTTATCCCACCGATCGAGAATCTTGATATCAAGATAAATCGAGCGTAGGGTCGGCCCCGTGAAGGAGCACGCCATCGATCTCGGCCCGGTCGCCCTGGCCAGCCTGACCTGGGGCGAGCTCGACGACCGGGACCGCCCGCTCGCCGTCCTCGTCCACGGCTTCCCGGACACCGCCCACACCTGGCGCCACCTCGGCCCGGCGCTCGCCGGCGCGGGCTACCGCGTCGTCGCGCCGTTCACCCGCGGCTACGCGCCGAGCGGTGTGCCGGCCGACGGCAGCTACCACGTCCCCGCTCTCATGCACGACGTCCTCGCGCTGCACCGCGCGTACGACGGCGACGACCGGGCGGCGCTCGTCGGTCACGACTGGGGCGCGATCACCGCGAACGGCGTCGCCGCCTCCTGCGCCAACCCGTTCGGCGCGATCGTGTCGCTGGCCGTGCCTCCCTTCTCCGTGCTGAACCCGCGCCGCGACGACCTCGCGCGCTGGCTGCGCATCCTGCCGCGGCAGGCGGGGCTGAGCTGGTACACGGTGTTCAACCAGCTGCCCCGGCTGCCGGAGCGGCGCTTCGACGCCCTCGTCGCCCACCTGTGGCGGCGCTGGTCACCGGGCCACGACGCCACCGACGACCTCGCGCACCTCGCCGCCGCCGTACCGGACGGTGACCGCAAGGCGGCGGCGATCGGCTACTACCGCGCCCAGGCCCGGCCGCACCGGCTTCCGGCCGCCTACCGGTCGCTGGCCCGCGACTGGACCCGCGCACCCCGGGTGCCGTTGCTCTACCTGCACGGCGCCGACGACGGCTGCCTCGACCCGCGCTGGGCCGGACGGATCGGCGACCGCCTGCCGGCCGGCAGCCGCGTGGCCATCGTCGACGGAGCCGGCCACTTCCTCCAGCTCGAGCGCCCCGACGTCGTCAACGCCCACATCCTCGACCACCTGCATCTGCCCGGAGGAGCACGCCGCCGATGAGCCTCGCCTGGGATCCGGACCGCTATCTGACCTACGCGGACGAGCGTGGGCGCCCGTTCCTCGACCTCGTCGGCCGAGTCGCCGCCGTCGACCCCCGGGTCGTGGTCGATCTCGGCTGTGGACCTGGCAACCTCACCTCCCTGCTCGCTGATCGCTGGCCGGCCGCGGCGATCACCGGTGTCGACTCCAGTGACGCCATGATCCGCGCCGCCTCCGACAGTCCGGCCGCCGAGCGGGTGGTCTTCCACAGGGCCGACCTCCGCGACTGGCTCACCGCCGCGCCGGCCGGCGGGGTCGACGTGCTCGTCTCCAACGCCACCCTGCAGTGGCTGCCCGAGCACCTCGACCTCCTGCCCGCGCTGGTGCGCGCGGTCGCCCCGGGTGGCTGGCTCGCCTTCCAGGTGCCCGGCAACCACGACGAGCCCAGTCACACGATCCGTGCGGAGCTCGCGGCCGAGCCGCCGTACGCCGCGCACACGGTCGGGGTCGCGCGCCCGGCGGCCCACGACCCCGCCACCTACCTTCGCGCGCTCCAGGAGCTCGGCTGCGCGGTCGACGCGTGGGAGACGACCTACCTGCACGTGCTGCACGGAGAGGACCCCGTCTTCGCCTGGGTCGCGGGCACCGGCGCCCGCCCGACGCTGCAGGCGCTGCCCGACGACCTCCGGCCACGCTTCGAGGACGCGTTCAAGGCGCGGCTGCGGGCGGCGTACCCCGACGAGGGGCGTGGCGTCGTGCTGCCCTTCCGCCGCGTCTTCGCCGTGGCGCGGGTCGGTGCCCAGGCCACGTGACGCGGCCACCGGGGTTCCCCTCCCTCCAGGGAACCCCGGTGACCGCTCGCCCCCGCTCTCGCGGTGGTGCGCCGAGACGACGTCGGCTCCTGAGAACTCAGGACGCCGGTCCGCAGCACCCCCCAGATGCTTCGAACCTCGGCCGCTCCGCCCCGCCCCCCAGCCGGATCGGTTCGGCACCGCAGCCGCCTCGGCAGCTCATGGGGCGGCCCGGGCGCCCAGGTGTCGCGACCGTCGGGTCGCGGGATGCGGAGTGGGCGGGACCGCGAGGGCGCCCGTCGCGAGCTCCTGCTCGCGGCACAGGGCGACGATCGCCGTGATGATCCGGGACGGGTGCGACCTCCCGACCTGTCGCGCCAGATCGACGATCCGGTCGACGTACGGCGACCACGGATCCGCGATGATCATCGCGACGTGGTGGCGCCACTCGTTGATGGTGCCGTGGGCCGCGATGTCGGCGAACTCCTCCACGGAGTCGAGCCGCGGCACGGTCCACGTGCGGTTGACGCCCTGGAGCAGCAGCGCGTGCGCGGCCCGCAGACAGGTGTCGTCGATCGTCTCGCTGCGGTGCGCGGTCCGCGGGTGTGCCGCCAGCCGGCGGGTGAGCCCGGGAGCGAGGATCCGGCGCAGCGCGGCGCTGGTCACCGGCAGCCGGGAGTCGGTCTCCAGCGCGGTGCCGTAGCGGTGCTGCAGCCGCGCGAGCCGCTTGTGCCCCAGCTCGCCCACCAGGCCGGACAGCGCCGCGTGGTCCTCCACGTCGCCGAGCAGCGCGAGCCCGACCAGGTTCGCCGACGCGGCGCAGGCCGGCAGGGTGTGGGACAGCTCCGGGTGCTCCTCGACCAGGGCGACCAGCCGCGCCCAGACGTCGAGGTCCTCCGGGCGGACCCGGTGCGTCCGGGCGAGCGCGCCGTCGAGTACGTCGAGGAGCAGCTCCTCGTGCGGGAGGCCGATGACGCGCCGGGCGCGCACGTGCTCGCGCAGCGTCGCCGACCTGCGGGCCAGCGACCGCGGGCGCAGCGCGGTGACGGCCGGACGCGTCGTACTCATCTGTCTCCGTTCGGGTCGGACCGCCCTGGCGGGGCAGTCACCGAACCGGACGGAGCGCGACACGGAACATCACGCGCTTTTCGCCGCGAGTTCGAAAGTTTTCCGAATCGGTGCATCATCGACGGTGCTCGGTCGTTGAATCGAGGTACGCGAGAGTACGAGGACCGGAGGACCGGATGGACGAGGACGCGTCCCGCGCGCCGGAGGAGCAGCTCCTCGACCGGGTGCGCGCCGGCGACACCGGCGCGTTCGAGGAGCTCTACCGCGACCACGTCGACGGCGCCCGGCACCTGGCGCGGATCCTCGTGGGTCCCGACGCGGCCGAGGAGCTGGTCGCCGAGTCGTTCTCCCGGGTGCTCGGACAGCTCAGCTCCGGCGGCGGCCCCACCTCGAGCTTCCGCTCCTATCTCCACGTCACGATCCGCAACGGCTACCGCGACGGACTGCGTTCGCGGCGCGAGGCGGTGGCGTCGGACCAGCCGTGGCTCTTCGAGCAGGCCGAGACCGGAGAGGTCACGCCGGAGGAGGCGGTCGAGGCGCTGGACGAGACCGTGGCCGTCGACGCCCTCGCCACGCTCCCGGAGAGCTGGCGCACGGTGCTGTGGCACGTCGAGGTCGAGGGCCGCAAGCCCGCCGAGGTCGCGACCCTCATGGACCTCAAGCCGCGCGCGGTCTCCTCGCTCGCGCACCGCGCCCGCGAAGGCCTCAAGCGCGCCTACCTCGATCTGCACGCCGGGCCCGAGCCGGCGCCCGAGCAGTGCCGCTGGGTGCACGCCCGGATGAGCCAGTACGCCCGAGGCGACCTCGGTGCCCGCGCCGAGCAGCGGTTCGGTGCCCACCTCGACGGCTGCGCGGACTGCCGGCGGGCCTTCGTCGTCGTCGACCGGGTCAACCAGAAGCTCGCCGCCCACCTCCTGCCGATCGTGCTGCTGGCCCTGCCGGCCGGGGCGAAGGGCGTGGCCTGGCTGGCCGGGGGAGCGGCGGCCGGCACGACGGGCGCCGTCGGAGCGGGCGGCGGTACGTCGGGAGGCGGTGCCGCCGGCGGCTCGACTGTCGCGGGAGGCGGTTCGAGTGCCCCGGTCGCGGCGGTGGCCGCCGCCGTCGTCGTGGCGGCCGTCGCCGCCGGAGCCTTCGCCGCGATCAACCGCGACGACGGGGCCGACCGGACGCCGGCCGCCTCCCGCCCGGTGGCGGAGGCGAGCCCGGTCGATCCTGGTCGAGCGGACCCGGCGCCGGCGGATCCGGCTCCTGTCGATCCGGCTCCGGCAGCCGACCCCGCGCCGGCGGACCCGCCCGCTGCCGCCCCGGGCCCCGCCGACGCCGCGCCCGGCCCTTCCGCCCCGCCGCCGGCGAGCGACCCGGACCCGCAACCGCCGGCGGCACCGCCCGGCGGCAAGGACCCGGCCGGCGACCCGGCCAAGAGCCCGGGCAGCGATCCGACCCCGGCGCCGGCCGACGTCCCGCCCCCGCTCACCCCGCCGGTCACGCCACCGGTCGACGTACCCCCGACGACGAAGCCGAGCCCGGCCGACTGCGGCGCGCGCCGGATCTGCGCGGGTCCGGTGACCGTGACCCTGCCCGGTGCTGGTCACCCCGGCGCGTCCGTCGAGATCAACCTGCCCGGTCTGCCGATCACGATCTCGATCGGCCCGAAGGCCGGACCGGGCGGGCCGTAGCCGGCCGGGTCTCGCGCCGGAGGTTACTGGCTAGTAATCTAGGTCCATGACCCAGGTCCACAGCCTCTGGAAGACCACCACGAGCCTGCCCGTCGTCGGCGGCACCCTCGGCAAGCGCGTCTTCTCGATCGCGTTCAGTCAGAAGGCGCCGTACTTCGCGTCGATCCATCCGCGGGTGACCGAGCTGCGCCCCAACTACGCCTCGGTCGTCATCCCCAAGCGGCGCAGCGTGCAGAACCACATCGGCACGGTCCATGCGATCGCGCTGTGCAACGGTCTCGAGATGGCGATGGGCGGCCTCGCCGAGGCCACCGTCCCCAGCGGCAAGCGCTGGATCCCCAAGGGCATGACCGTGTCCTACACCGCCAAGGCGACCGGCGACGTCACGTGCATCGCCGAGACCGACCAGGAGCAGTGGGACGGCGCCGACGGCGACCTGCCCGTCCGGGTGCGCGGCGAGCTGGCCGACGGCACCGTGGTCATCGACGGCACCATCAACCTGTGGGTGACCAGCAAGAAGTAGCTCAGGGGGCGCCGATGCCGGGACCGGGCGCGCCACCGGTGCCCTGAGCAGTCAGGCCGGTCAGCGCGGTCATCCCGACGTCGAGCGGCTTGTGCTCGCCGACGAACTTCTTCTGCACCCAGGTGGCCAGACCGGTCAGCAGCAGGTTGACCGAGATGTAGAGGACGGCCAGCACGACCGCGGTCTGCAGGTGGGTTCCGGGGAACTCGGTCCACATCGCCTTGCCGATGTAGGTCAGGCCGGGCGCCACGATGTAGTAGCCGAGGCTGGTGTCCTTCAGTGCGACCACGCACTGGCTGATGATCGCGGGCAGCATGATCTTCACCGCCTGCGGCAGGAGTACGAGGTTCATCACCTGGGTCTTGCGCATCCCGATGGCGTAGGCGGCCTCGCCCTGTCCCTTCGGCACGGCGAGCACGCCGGCGCGGAAGACCTCGGCGAGGACCGAGCCGTTGTAGAGGGTGAGGGCGAAGACGACCGACCAGTAGGGCCCGAAGCCGTCACCGACGCCCCAGGTGAAGAAGATGAAGATCATCAGCAGCAGGACGGGCACGGCGCGGAAGAACTCCACCACCAGCGTGCACGCCCAGCGGACCGGCCGGTGGTCGGAGAGCTTGCCGACGCCGAAGACCACGCCGAACACGACCGCGAAGATCACGGACGTGAAGGCCATCTGCAGGGTCTTCAGCAGGCCGTCGACCAGCAGCGCCTCGACGTACTTCGGCGTGACGAACTGCTCCCACTTCTCATAGGCCAGCTCGCCCTCGGACCGCAGGAAGAGCAGCACACCGGCGATCGCGGCGACCACGGCGACCACCGTGAGGATCGAGTAGAGGCGGTGACGCGCGATCGTGCGCGGCCCGGGTGCGTCGAAGAGGACCGAGCCGGTCATCAGCGGGCCGCCTTCCAGCGACGTTCGAGGCCGACGGCCCCGAGGGAGATGAGCTCGACGAGCAGGATGTAGCCGATCGCGAAGACGACGAAGATCAAGATGGTGTCGTCGGCGTTGCGGTTCACGAAGTAGCGCATCCGCGCGGTCGCCTCCATGATCCCGAACACCGCGACGACCGAGGTGTTCTTCGTCATCGCGATGAGCGTGCTCGCCAGCGGCGGCACCGACGCGCGGAACGCCTGGGGAAGCACGACATGGCGCATGTTCTGGGCGAAGGTCATCCCGATCGCGCGGGCTGCCTCGGCCTGCCCGAGGGGCACCGCGTTGACGCCGGAGCGGATCGCCTCGGCGACGAAGGGCGCGGTGTAGAGGCCGACCGCGATCGTGCCCTTGACCAGGAAGGGCGTCCCCACGAGGAGCCCGAGGTTCGGGGCCGCGAAGAAGACGAAGACGCACATGACCAGCAGCGGGGTGTTGCGCACCACGGTCACGTAGGTCGACGCCACGGTGCGGAGCACCGCGACCGGGCCGACCCGCATGGCCGCGAGCAGAGTGCCGAGCACCATGGCCGCGACGCCCGACAGCACAGCCAGCTGGACGGTCATCCAGAAGGCCTTCAGCACCAGGTCGAAGTTGGAGAACACGTCGTCCATGCCGTGGCGCTCCTCTCGGTCTCGGCAAGTCAGCTGGGTCGGTCAGCTGGGTCGGTCAGTCGGGTCGGTCGTCCCGGTCCGCCGCGGGCCCGGCACCGGGGTGCCGGGCCCGCGGGGCGGTCCGCGGTGATCGGTCAGGCGCAGGGATCCATCGCCGGCGGCTCCGGCGTCTCGACGCCGGACTTGCCCAGCGTCACCTCGAAGGCCGCGGCCCAGTCGCCGTCCTCCTGCGCGTCCTCGATCGTCTCGGTGATCCAGTCGCACATCTCCGGGTGGTCGATCGAGTAGCCGACGCCGTACCGCTCCTCGGAGAAGGGCTCGACGACGACCTTGAGCTCGTCCGGGTGCTCGGCGGCGTAGCCGAGCAGGATCGCGCCGTCGGTCGTCATCGCGTCGACGGTGCCGTTGAGCACCTGGTCGACGCACTCGGAGTAGGTGTCGAACCCGCGCGGCGTGGCGCCCTCGGCCTCGATGTTGGCGAGCGAGGTCGAACCGGTGACCGAGCAGACCTCGGTGCCCTTGACGTCCTCGATGGACTCGATGTCGCTGTCGGACTTCACCAGGAGCTGCTGGCCGGTGACGTAGTAAGGCCCGGCCTGCCCGACGACCTGACGGCGCTCGTCGGTGATGGAGTACGACGCGATGACCAGGTCGACCTCGCCCTTCTGGAGGAAGGCCTCGCGGTTGGCGGAGATGGTCTCGACCCAGTCGATGTCCTCGGGGGCGATGCCCAGGTCGGCGGCGAGGATCTTGCCGATCTCCGGGTCGAAGCCGACGGGGGTGTCATCGGTCGCGCCCTTGAAGCCGATGCCCGGCTGGTCGTACTTGACACCGATCTTGATCGAGCCGGCGTCCGCGAGCTCGCGCATCCGGGTGCCGGCGTCGAACTCCTCGGCCGCGTTGTCCTGGACGTCGACGTCGAGGCCCTTGTCGTCGTCGTCACCGGCATCGCCACATGCGGCGAGCGTCGACGCCACGAGTACGGCGGCCGCGGCCACCTTCAGTCTGGTCAGTCGCATGCGATTCTCCTTCTCAGTGTTTGAGGATCTTGCCGAGGAAGTCCTTGGCCCGGTCGCTCTCCGGGCTGGTGAAGAAGGTCTCGGGGTCGGTCGTCTCGAGGATCCGGCCGTCGGCCATGAAGACGACGCGATTGGCGGCGGTCCGCGCGAAGCCCATCTCGTGGGTCACCACGATCATGGTCATCCCGCGCTCGGCGAGATCGACCATGACGTCCAGCACCTCCTTGATCATCTCGGGATCCAGCGCCGAGGTCGGCTCGTCGAAGAGCATCACCTTCGGATCCATGGCCAGTGCACGGGCGATGGCGACCCGCTGCTGCTGACCGCCGGAGAGCTGCGCGGGGTACTTGTCCGCCTGCTGAGCCACCCCGACCCGCTCGAGGAGCTCGCGGGCGCGGGTCTCGGCCTCGCCCTTCGCGAGCCCGCGCACCTTGATCGGGCCCAGCGTGACGTTCTGCAGGATCGTCTTGTGAGCGAACAGGTTGAAGCTCTGGAACACCATGCCGACGTCGGCCCGGTGCCGGGCGAGTGCCCTGCCCTCCTGCGGAAGCGGCGCGCCGTCGACGAGGATCCGGCCCGAGTCGATCGGCTCGAGCCGGTTGATCGTGCGGCAGAGCGTGGACTTGCCGGAGCCGGACGGGCCGATCACGACGACGACCTCGCCCCGGTCCACCGTCAGGTCGATGTCCTGCAGGACGTGGAGCCCGCCGTAGTACTTCTGCACCTCGGTGAGCTCGACGAGGGGCTCGCCCGAGCGCGGCGTGCCGCTGCCAACCGGAGCGTCATCGGTCACGGTCATACGCCGGGACGCTAGCCCGATGCATGCCGTCTCGGCTAGAGCCACCTGCCGCCGAGACCAAGTTGTGACACCCGGCGGATGCCTCTCGGGGCCTAGAAGATGTCGGGCAGCACGCTGAGGGCGAGGCCCACGAGCAGTGCGAGCACGGCGAGCAGGGCGGCGCTGCGCTGCGCCTTCGCCGACGCCGCATGGTCGGCCGCAGTCAGCGGGTCCAGGCCCCGCTCGGCGCGCCATGCGGTCTCCTCGCGGTCCCACTGCTCCGGGGGAGTGGCGGAGCGCAGCATCGCTCCGAGCGCGAGCAGCAGCAGGGTGAACGCGCCGCCGGTCACCGTGAGCACGGTGAGGATCGCCGAGGCGCCGCGGGTGCCGGTCCCGAACATGAGTCCCGCGCCCATGCCGGCCGAGACGAGCAGCGCGAGGATGCTCAGCACGCTGCCGATCACCTCGTTGTTGCGGGCGACGAAGCCGGGTGAGACGGTCTCAGGCATGCGCCCACTGTAGAGACCGCGCACCACCTCCCCCGGGGTCGGGCGATCCCGGGGGAGGTGGTGCGCGGGTCAGGGTCAGCGCAGGGTGACCACCTCCACCGGGGCGGCCGCGTCGAGATACACCGGGCCGCCGGGCAGCAGGACCCGCACCCGGACGAAGGACGCCTTCTTGGCCTTCGCCGACGTCGGCACCTTGACCTTGACCTTCGTCAGATCGCTCGTGAGAGCGACCTGGGCGCGGGTCTTGAACACGCCGTTGCCGATCGCGACCTGCACCAGCGCGGTGCCGACGGGCGCACCCGCGACGGCGCCGGAGGTGCGGATCCGGACGGGCAGCTTGGCGCCCCGGCGGACCTTGGCCTTCACGGTCGCGCTGAGGCCGACGCTCGCCCTGGCGACCTGGTACGTCGCCGTGATCGGCCCGCTGGACGCGAGGGTGTCGGTGCCGGAGAACTCCGCGGTGACCGCGTGGTCGCCGACCGCGAGGGTGGTGGGCAGCGCGATCGTCACCCGGCCACCGGCCGGCACCGGGTGGGTGCTGGCGGCGCCGTCGACGGTGACGGTGACGGTGCCGCCCTCGCCGCCGGGGACCACGACCGTGGCCGACGCCCCCGTGCCGTACGCCGCCGAGCCGGCGGAGAGCGAGAGCGCGATCGCCGACCCGCCGCGGCTCAGGGCGAAGGTGACGACGTTCGACGTCGAGGACCGGGCGGTCGCGGTCTGGCCGAACACCGCCGTCAGGCGGTGGGTCCCGGCCTTCAGACCCGACACCGCCAGGGTCGCCACCCCGTCGACGGTCGAAGCCGAGCCGAGCGAGACGTCGCCGTCGAGGAACTCGACCTGGCCGCCGGTGTCCGGACCGCTGACCGTCGCGACCAGATCGAACGGTTTGTCGATCGCGACCTCGTCCGGTGTCCAGGCGAGCTCGGTGCTGGTGGCGTCCAGCGCGGAGAACACGCCCTCCGCGCCCCGTCCCGTGGCCGCGGCCAGCGCCGTCACCTCGACGACCCCGCGGGTGACGTCCGCCGGGACGGTGAGCGGCGCCGCGGCGACGCCGTCCCCGTCCGCGATGGCCGTGACGGGCGCGATGCCGGCCGGGGTGAAGGTCACCGACTCGCCGGGGCGGAAGCCGTCCGCCGCCAGCGTGATCACGTCTCCCGGGAGCGGGGTGCTCTCACTCGCGGTCACGGTGCCGGCCCCGCTGAGCGAGGCGTACTCGGCGCACACGTCCCCCGGCACGCCGTACGGCGGCAGCGGGCTGCCGGTCGTGACGCCGTCGTCCTCGCGGATGGCGGTGAACACGATCGCCTTGCGCCCCATGACGGCACCGCGCGTGTTGGTGACGCTCGCCTTCAGGCTGGTGCCGTTGGTGGCCCCGGCGAGCAGGTCGCCGTTGAGCGTGGCCGTCACGACCCTGCACGTCTCGCCGGGGGCGAAGGTGACCTTCTCCATCGCGGCACCGGCGCGGCCCGTGGTCGAGCCGAGCAGTGACGCATAGCCGGTGACGGGCGTCGCTGCCGGCTTGTCGAGCACCACGGCGATGTCGTAGGTGCCGGGACCGTTGCCCTCGTCGACGTACGGCGCGTAGACGTCCAGGGTGGGCTCGGCGCCGGGCGCCGGAGTGCCGACCGCGGAGCGTTCGAACGCCAGGTCGGACAGGTACGCCGATCCGGTCGTCGAGGCGTCGCTGCCGGCGGCGCCGGTGAACCGGATCTCGCGGACGTCGGTCAGGTCGACCCCGCCGGCGGCGATGTCGGCAACGGGTACCACGACCTGCTGGAAGACGAGCTTCTTCAGGTAGGTCGTGCCGGTCGTGGTCGCCGATGCCGGCAGCCGCACCAGCGCCTGCGGATTGATCGCGCTCACCGGCGAGCTCCAGGCGGCGCCGGTGCCGTCAACGACCGTCAGCGTCAGGTCGGTGTCGGTGGCGACCGACTCGCCCGCCATCAGCTTCACGCTGAGCCGGTCGTAGGCCGACGCGTCCCGCTTGTCCTGCGGCACCGAGACCCGCAGGTCGTCGGCGCTGCCGCTCCAGCTCAGCAGCGTCGCCGGTGTGGCGGGGACGTTGCCGCCATTGCTGGCCGGCGTCCAGTGCGGGACCGTCGAGGAGCCCATGGCGTTGGACGCGCAGGGCGGTGTCTCCTGGCCCACCGTGCGGCCGGCGAGGCTGGCGCACACGGTCGCCGTGGCCGTCCCGGAGGTGCGGATCAGCGAGCTCGCCGACTCGAACGACGCGATGGTGGAGCGCGCCGACGACGGGGCCGTGGCCTGGGTGCGGACGTCCTCGTCGCCGAGCACCTCCGGCACCGAGCCGGTGCCGTCGAACATCGGCAGGAACTGTTCCTCGCCGCCCATGGTCGTCCGGAACCACGCGGTCATGTAGACGGTGCCGAGGTCGTACTGCTCCTGCGGCGTCAGCCGGATCGAGGTGTCCGCGACGGACGGGTCGGTGCCGCAGATCGGCTCGGTACGGCGTGCGGTGCTGCCGCTCCAGTCGTCGCTGACCGCGTTCAGGTAGACGCCCGGCGTCCACACCGTGTTGAAGAAGTTGTGGTTCGCGCCCATCACCCAGGTCCCGGTGCGCAGCGAGTCGTCGCCGAACGCGTACCGGGAGTCGTCCAGCAGGTGCTGGCCCTGCTGGTTGGAGACGTCCCCGTCGCAGTAGGGGAGGACGACGTTCATCGCGACGTCCGGCACCGTCATCCGGCCGAAGTCGACCGGCGCCAGCGGCAGGATCGACTCGATGCCGAACGGCTTCTCGCGCAGGGTGTTGAGGACCGCGGCCGAGGCGACCCCCTCGCCGCCGCGGGAGTGGCCCATCATCCCGACGTGGTCCAGGTCGAACCTGCCGACGAGGTCGGCTGCCGACACGTCGTCGAGCGGCGCGGGCGGCGTCACGAAGCCGTCGGCCCGCTCGGCCAGCGCCACGGTGCCCTTGTCGAGGGCCTCGTCGAGGGAGACGTCGTCGCCCGTCGCGTCGTCATGCAGCTCGACCGGCCGGCCGGCGCCGGCGTCGGCCAGCAGGTCGAGGGTGTCGAGGATGAGCTGACCGCGCGCCTGGGCGCCCTGATCGGCGGCGAGCTGGTTGTCGTTCGAGTTGATCGCGTTGGCCGAGATGGAGACGACCGCGTAGCCACGGCTCGCGAGGGCGCGCGCCGTGCCGTCGTATCCGAGGTAGCTGGGGATCGACTTCTGCGTCGCCGAGCAGGGCCAGCGCAGCGGGTTGGGGCTGGTTCCGTAGCAGGACGTGTGGCGGCCGTGCAGCAGCAGCACGACGGGGCGCTCACCCGGAGCGTCGGACAGGTACAGCTTGCCCTCCACCTCGCCGCGGACGCCGCCGATCGCGGCGAGATCGACGGACTGGTCGCCGAACTTGTAGATCGACTCGGTCCACGTGAAAGCACCCGGCGCGGCGGGGTCCTCCTCCAGCGCGGCGGCGAGGGCGGCCTCGGGCAGCACCTCCTCGTGCGCCACGGCGGTCGCGGGCGCCGACGAGCGGCTCGCCCACCCCGGCTCGACCTCGGTGGCGTCGGCGACGGACGGATCTGCGGTGAAGGCCGTCAGGGACAGGCCGTCGGCGGACTCGATGGCGATGCCGATACTGGCGCCGTCGACCTCGATGGTCGGGGCGTCGGACACGACCGGGAGCCGCTGATCCAGCTCGACGCTGACTTCGTAGCCGCCCGGGACGGTCGTGACCGACCAGTCGTCGCCGGACGCCGGGCCGGACGGGACGGGAGCGGCCGCGGCGCCGGGAGCGAGCGGGGACAGCGGGACGAGGACGGCGAGGGACAGCGGCAGCGCGAGGGCTACCGCCGCCCGCCGGGCATGACGGGACAGTGGTGACATGGAGGACTTCCTGCTTGGCGACACGAGCGCCGCCCGAGAGGAGCCACAGGACGCGGCTCGGCGTCAGTGAACCTTCGCAATTCCCGGTTTCGTCGACGTTTCGATCAGCCGGCCGGTCGTGTTGCCGCGGGCGCTCGAAGGTAAAACGTTCGTGCTCGTTCGTGTTCGGCCCCGTCGTGCCGGGTGGGTCGTGGTCACTCCTCCGGTTTCCGCGATGGGGCTCCGCGCTCGTACTGTGGGCATGTCATGAGCACCACGCAGGAGCAGCCCCGGACCTACGAGGTCCGCACCTACGGCTGCCAGATGAACGTCCACGACTCGGAGCGCCTCTCCGGCCTGCTCGAGGACGCCGGCTACCGCGCGTTCGACAAGGACGCCGCGGGCGAGCAGGCCGACTGTGCCGACATCGTCGTCTTCAACACCTGCGCCGTGCGCGAGAACGCCGACAACCGGCTCTACGGCAACCTCGGCCACCTCGCCCCGGTCAAGGCCAGGCGGCCCGGGATGCAGATCGCCGTCGGCGGCTGCATGGCCCAGAAGGACCGCGACACGGTCGTCAAGAAGGCGCCGTGGGTCGACGTCGTCTTCGGCACCCACAACATCGGCTCCCTGCCGGCGCTGCTCGACCGCGCGCGCAGCCAGCAGGAGGCGCAGGTCGAGATCCTCGAGTCGCTCGACGTCTTCCCCTCGACGCTGCCGACCAAGCGCGAGTCGGCGTACGCCGCCTGGGTGTCGGTCAGCGTGGGCTGCAACAACACCTGCACGTTCTGCATCGTGCCGAGCCTGCGCGGCAAGGAGAAGGACCGCCGGCCGGGCGAGATCCTCGCCGAGATCGAGGCGCTCGTCGCCGAGGGCGTCTCGGAGATCACGCTGCTCGGCCAGAACGTCAACGCCTACGGCGTCGAGTTCGGCGACCGGCAGGCGTTCTCCAAGCTGCTGCGGGCCTGCGGAGCGATCGAGGGCCTGGAGCGGGTGCGCTTCACCAGCCCGCACCCGGCGGAGTTCACCGACGACGTCATCGAGGCGATGGCCGAGACGCCGAACGTCATGCCGAGCCTGCACATGCCGCTGCAGTCGGGCTCCTCGAAGGTCCTCAAGGACATGCGCCGCTCCTATCGGCAGGAGAGGTTCCTCGGGATCATCGAGCGGGTCCGCGCCGCGCTGCCCGAGGCCGCGATCACGACCGACATCATCGTCGGCTTCCCCGGTGAGACCGAGGAGGACTTCCAGGAGACCCTCAAGGTCGTCCGGGAGGCCCGGTTCGCCGGCGCCTTCACCTTCCAGTACTCCAAGCGCCCCGGCACGCCCGCCGCGACCCTGCCCGACCAGGTCGCACAGGCCGACGTCACCGATCGCTACAACCGGCTCGTCGAGCTGGTCAACGAGATCACCTGGGACGAGAACAAGCGACTCATCGGCAGCGAGCTCGAGCTGATGGTCTCCGAGGGGGAGGGGCGCAAGGACGCCGAGACGCACCGGCTCTCCGGCCGCGCGCCCGACAACCGGCTCGTGCACTTCGAGGCCGACTTCTCGCAGGTGGACGGCGCGCCACGCCCCGGTGACATGGTCACCGTCGAGGTCACCTACGCCGCGCCCCACCATCTCGTCGCCGACGGGCCGGTGCGCGCGCTGCGGCGTACCCGCTCGGGGGACGCGTGGGAGCGCCGGACCGCCGAGCCGGTGGCGCCCCAGGGCGTCGGCCTCGGCATGCCTTCGATCGGCGCGCCGGCTCCGCTGCCCGACGCCCCCGTCTGCGGCTGAGCCGCCGTGCCCGCCGACGCGCCGACCATCGTCGCGACCTCGGGCGGGGTCGTGCCCGGCGTGCGCACCAAGTGGTCCGTCGGACCCCTGACGAGGTACGCCGTCGACCTGGCGGGGGTGAGTGGCCGGGCGCCGCGCGTGTGCTTCCTGGCGACCGCCTGCGGCGACCAGCCGGCGGTCATCCGCGACTTCTACGACCTGGCGCAGGAGGCGGGATTCCAGGGCAGCCATCTGTCCCTCTTCACGATGCCCAATGTGCCCGACATCCGCGCGCACCTGCTCGCCCAGGACGTGATCTGGGTCTGGGGCGGCAGCGTCGCCGGCCTGCTCGCGATGTGGGAGCTGCACGGGGTCGGTGAGGTCATGCGCGAGGCCTGGCAGGCCGGCGTCGTCCTCACCGGCGTCTCGGCCGGGTCGATCTGCTGGCACAGCGGCGGGACGACGGACTCCTTCGGTCCCGACCTGCGCCCGATCACCAACGGACTCGGTCTGCTGCCCTGGTCCAACGGCGTCCACTACGACTCCGAGGAGCAGCGCCGCCCGCTGTTCCAGGAACTCATCGCGGCCGGGACGCTGCCGACCGGGCACGCCACCGACGACGGCGTCGGCCTGCACTACCGGGGCACCGAGCTGGTCGAGGCGCTCACGGAGGAGGCCGGCAAGGCGGCGTACCTCGTCGAGCGGGGCGCCGACGGCCACGCCGTCGAGACGCGGCTGGAGACCCGGCTCCTACGCGGGTGACTCGCGCTCCGGCGGCACCTCCGGGTTGCCCCGGGTGGCCTCGGTGTCGGTGTCCTCGGGGGTGACGGTCTCGGCCGGCAGCTCGTCGTCGGTCGCCGGGTTGTTCCAGGGCAGGGGGTCGCGGGGCTCCGTGCTGTAGGCGCCGTCGCCGCCGACCCCTTCGATCCGGTTCGGTCCGCCCGGCGGTGGCGCGGGCGGTTCGGCGACCGGGGTGGGCGCGGGCGGCAGGCTGCCGCCCTCCTCGTTCTTGCTCATGACTCTCCTCCCTCGTGGGTCGGGAGCACCTGAGAGAGCGGTATCCGGCGCGACCGGTTTCATCCGCGCCGTGGACGAGCGGGTCAGAAGCCGTGGTGGGTCAGGGCCGGCAGGTCGCCGCGGCGCAGGCCCGCGAGGACGACGGCCTCGTGCGGCACCACCGGGGTGGGCAGCTCGATGAGCGGGAACCAGCGCAGGTCCGCGCACTTCTCCGGCTCCACGACCCGCGGCTCACCGGACCAGGAGCGCGCGGTGAAGAAGAAGTCGATCCGCTCGTCGATCGGCAGGTCGTGGGCGGTGCGCTGCATCGCGGTGGCGAAGACGAGGTCGAGGTCGCTGACCGCGATCTCCTCGAGCGCCTCCCGCCGCGCGGCGGCCTCGGCGGTCTCGCCGCGCTCGACATGCCCGGCTGCCGCCGCGGCCCAGTGGCCGTCCATGTAGCCGGTGTTCTGGCGCAACTGCAGGAGCACCTCGGTGCCGCCGCGCTCCGTGTCCCGCAGGAGGAGGACGTAGGAGGCGGGGACCACCGCGAAGCGGGTCTTCCCGGTCACAGGATCCTGGACGGTCACCGAGGTGCTCGCTGCTGCCGGCGCCGGCCGGTCAGCTGATGTCGTCGTTCTTGCCGTCGAGCGAGTCGAGGGCGTCCTTGGCCTTGTCGGCACCGAGCTCGATCTTGTCGTCGAACTTGCCGCCGGTCTTGTCGGAGGCGAAGTCGGCGGCCTTGTCGACCGCGTCGCCGATCTTGTCGCCCTGGCTGTCGACGGCGTCGGTCAGCTTGTCCTTGGCGTCATCGAGAAAGCCCACGAGAAACCCCCAGAGGTGTGAGTACGACGGCCCGCCTTGGGCCACCGGCCACACCCTAGCCCGCGTCGCGGGGAGATGATCAGGGCGACGGCGGGATGTCGCCGCCGGGGGGCTGCTCCGGTCCGGGCTCATCGCCGTCCAGTTTGCCGAGCGCGTCCTTGGCCTTGCCGGTCGCGTTCTCGATCTTGTCGTGATACTTGCCGCCCGTCTTGTCGTCGACGAAGCCGGCCGCCTTGTCGAGACCCGACTCGATCTTGTCGCCGTGCTTGTCGACCGTCTCGCCGACCTTGTCGGCGACGGTGTCCTTGGCGCCCCTCAGCTTGTCCAGGAATCCCATCGTGTGCTCCTCGCGGTCCCGGCCCGAGTGGGCCGCCGGATGTGGGTCCTTGCCACACTAGCCCCATGCCGTCGAGCCCGACCATGCCTCCGATCGTGGCCGTCGTCGGCCCGACCGCGAGCGGCAAGACGGCGCTGTCCCTCGACCTGGCCGAGGCGCTCGGCGGCGAGATCGTCAACACCGACGCGATGCAGGTCTACCGCGGCATGGACATCGGTACGGCGAAGCTGCCGCTCGCCGATCGCCGCGGGATCCCGCACCACCTGCTCGACACCCTCGAGGTCCGCGATCCGGCCACGGTCGCGGAGTTCCAGGGCTGGGCCCGTGCCGCGATCGCGTCGCTGCGGTCGCGCGGCGCGACCCCCGTGCTGGTGGGCGGCTCCGCGCTCTACACCCGGGCGATCCTGGACCGCTTCGACTTCCCCGGCACCGACCCAGCGGTCCGCGCGCGGCTGGAGGCCGAGCTGGCCGAGGTGGGCAGCGCCGCCCTGCACGCACGGCTGCGCGAGCTCGACCCGGTCGCGGCCGAGCGGATCGAGGTCGAGAACGGCCGCCGCGTCGTCCGCGCCCTCGAGGTCATCGAGATCACCGGTGCGCCGTTCAGCGCGAGCCTCCCCGTCCAGGAGTACGTCGACCCACACACCGTGCAGCTCGGCATCGCCATCGACCGGGGCGTGCTGGAGGCCCGGATCGAGGCGCGGGTCCGGCGCATGTTCGACGACGGCCTGCTGGCCGAGGTCGAGCGGCTCCGGGGTGAGGGTCTCGCCGAGGGACGCACGGCCGCGCTCGCGATCGGCTACCGCCAGGCCCTCGCGGTCCTCGCCGGCGAGATGACGACCGACGAGGCGATCGAGCGGACCGTCATCGCGACCCGGCAGTTCGCCCGTCGGCAGCTGGCCTGGTGGCGCAACGACCCCCGGATCACCTGGCTGGCGTACGACGATCCCGGTCTCGTGGCGAAGGCGCTCGAGACGGTTCGCGGAATACCCGCGGCCGGGAGGCGTTGGTGACTTCGTGACCACTCTGGGAATCATCGGCGCGGGAAATATCGGAAGCAACGTCGCGCGGGCGGCGGTGGCATCGGGCTACGACGTGGTGATCGCCAACTCCCGTGGGCCGGAGACGCTCCGGGATCTCGTGGCCGAGCTCGGGCCCCGGGCCCGGGCGGCGAGCGCGGAGGAGGCGGGTGCCGCCGGCGACGTCGTCGTCGTGACGGTTCCGCTGCATGCTGTCGAGAAGGTCCCCGTCGAGCCGCTCGCGGGCAAGGTCGTGCTCGACACCAACAACTACTACTTCGAGCGCGACGGGCACATCGAGGCGCTCGACAAGGGTGAGACCACGACGTCCGAGATCCTGCAGCGTCACCTGCCGACGTCGAAGGTCGTCAAGGCGTTCAACCACATCGTCGCGACGGACATCGTCGCCGACGGGTCCCCTGCCGGCAGCCCGGGCCGGAGGGTGCTGGCGACGGCGAGCGACCACGAAGACGCGGTGGAGTTCGTCACCCGTCTCTACGACGAGTTCGGCTTCGACACCGTGAACATCGGCCCGCTGAGCGAGTCCTGGCGTGTCGAGCGCGACCGTCCGGCCTATGTCGTCGCCCAGAACGCCGAGGAGCTGCGGGCCAACCTGGCGATCGCCAATCGCCTTCCCTGACGCTCACCGCAGCCGGCGCAGCGCCGCCTCGGCGGCGTGGAACCCACCCATCCCGTGCACGCCCGCACTGGGTGGGGTGGCCGCCGAGCACAGGTAGACGCCCGGCAGGCCCAGCGCGTGGGGGTTCAGGGTGGGGCGGGGGCGGAAGACGATCTGCGGCGCGGTGTTGGCGCCGGCGCTGATGTCGCCGCCGACGTAGTTGGCGTTGTAGGCCTCCAGTGCCGCCGGGTCACGGGTCGAGACGGCGAGGATCCGATCCCGGAAGCCGGGGGCGAACCGCTCGATCTGACCGATGATCGCGTCGGTGGCGTCGCCGGCGTACCCGTGGGGGACGTGCGCGTAGGCGTAGATCGGATTGCTGTCGCCGGCGGAGCGGGACGGGTCGCAGAGATACTGCTGGCCGAGCAGCACGAACGGCCGCTCCGGCATCTCGCCGCGCACCGTGGCCGCCTCGACGGCGGCGATCTCGGCGGCGCTGCCGCCGAGGTGGAGGGTGCCGGCGCGTCCGCAGTCCGGGTTGGTCCAGGGGATGTCCCCCTCGATCGCGAGGTCGACCTTGAAGGCGGCCGGTCCGTAGGTGTAGCGGGACAGCCCCCGGCGGACACGCGCGGGCAGCCGGTCGCCGACGATCTCCAGTACGCCGGCCGGCGCGGTGTCGAGCACGACGACATCGGGCGTGCTGCCGGCCAGGTCGCGCAGCTGGTCGAGCGAGGTGACCCGGACGCCCGTCACGACCGCGCCGCCGGACGACGCCAGCTCGGCCAGCAGCGCCCGCGTGATCGACTCCGTGCCGCCCTCGGCGACCGGCCAGCCGACGGCGTGCGCGGCCGCGGCGAGCATCAGTCCGACGGAGGCGCTGAGTGGCCGGTCGAGGCGCCCGAACTTGTGGGCGGCGACGCCGGTGAACAGCGCCCGAGCCGGCTCGTCGCGGAACCGGCGCCCCAGCACGGTCGCGGGCAGCAGCGCCTTCATCCCGAATCGACCGAGGGTGATGGGGTGCGCGGGGACGTGCACGAGCGGCTGGAACACCTCGGTGATCAGGTCGTCGAAGTTGCGCACCGCCGGGCCGAACATCCGCTTCCACGCGGCCGCGTCGACGCCGAGTGCGGCCGCGGACGCCGCGAGATCGCGGGTCGCGATGCCGGCGCGGCCGTCGTCAAGCGGGTGGGCCAGGTCGATCTCGGGCCACAGCCAGCGCAGGCCGTGGCGCTCGAGGCCGAGCGAGGCGAAGTACGGCGAAGCGACCCCGGTCGGGTGGAATGCGGCGCAGTCGTCGTGGAGCAGCCCCGGCAGGGTGAGCTCGCTGGTCCGGGTCCCGCCGCCCGGCCGGTCGTGCGCCTCCACGACGGTGACGGCGAGGCCGGCGCGGGCCAGGTGGATCGCGGCGGCGAGCCCGTTGGGGCCGCTGCCCACGACGACGGCGGTGCTCATCCCACCGGGTCCTTGCCGGTGGTGAGAGTGGCCTGCCGGCCGTAGCCCGACGCGGTCCAGGTGACGGCCAGCGGCACCGGCCCGTCGGGCAGCCACGGCTGCTCCTTCACGCAGTCGCGCACGTCCCAGGTGCCACGCTCGACGATGCCGAGTGCCGCGTCGATCACCCGGTACTCCTGCGGCCGCGACCGGCGCCACGGCGTCGCCTGCGACTCGCAGTAGGCCACCACGAGGTCACCGGGCTCGAGCCCGAGCCGCTTCTGCACGGCGGCGATCAGCCGCTCGTCGTGCAGGTGGCCGTCGCCGAAGTTCCAGCCGACCAGGATGTTGCACATGAACTCGCCCTCCCGCACGTCGCGGGTGTCGAGATCGTCGAGGTGCTCGCGCAGCACCGAGAACAGACCACGGCCCTGGCTGTGCATCGAGCGCCACGCGAGCGCCTTCTGCACGGTCATCTCGGCCTCGTCGGCCGTGTAGGTCATCCCCGGCATCCGCTGCAGCTGGTCGTTCTGCGTCTCGACGAGCAGCAGCTCGTTGAGCCGCTGCTCCACGCCCGGCCTCATCGCCCAGACCGCGGAGGCCCAGTTGCCGGCGTACTGCCGCATGGAGGGCAGGAAGGACACCAGGTCGGGGCGCAGGTTGCCGAGGACCGGGCCGAACAGCAGCAGTGCGAAGACCGGAATCAGCAGCAGCGGCTCGGAGAACTCCCAGATGTTGTACGTCGACGCGTCGAACCCGGCGCCGAGAGCGGTGCCTCCCCAGAGCACGATCGCGATGTAGCCGAAGTAGACGTTCCACTCGAGGGGTACGGCGAGCGGGAACGTCGAGGTGATGAAGATGTGGAACACCAGCATCGCCGCCGCGCCCAGCAGGGCGACGGTGTCGTTGGTCGTCAGCAGCAGCACGATCGGGATGAGGATCTCGACGGTGGTGCCGCCGACGTGGGCCATGAACCAGGCCAGCCGGCTGGGCCTGATGTCCTCGGGCGCGCGCCGGTAGTGCAGTCTCTTGACGACATTGAGCTGGCCGGGGCTGTTGGAGACCATCGGGGGCACGACGTTGATGAAGTGCTCGCCGAGCTTGGAGACGCCGGCGCCGATCCACACCACGCAGATGATGATCTTGAACGCGATGACCAGGTTGACGAAGTCCGCCGAGGTCGCGCTGTCGCTCAGCGCGATCGCGCCGAGCGTGGCCGAGAACAGCATGATCGGCAGGTACTGCTCGGAGCGGGCCGCGAGGAAGACCACCTTGTCGCGCAGGCCCATCAGCGGCATCGTCACGAGGATCGGCAGGAACGCCAGCGGCGGGACGAGTTCCTGCGGGCCGGTCCCGGTGGGCAGGAAGGGCACCGCCTCGGCGTGCACGGCGAGCGGGTAGACGAGGCTGGCCAGTACGGCGACGTACAGGACGACGTCGGCGACGGTCCGCTCGTCGCCGCCGGTGAGCGGGACCCGGCGACCCCACGGTGCCATCCGGATCGTGCCGGGGCGCAGCCAGTAGCGGATGTTGCCGAGCATCGGCACGAAGTGGCCGCACAGCGGGCCGAACGCGCCGCCGAGGCCGATCACCTCGAGCAGCATCAGCCAGACCGCGAGCTTCTGGTAGACGACGACATTGTCGAACCAGGTGCCCGGGTCGGTGAAGTGGACGTAGTCGGTGGTCCACGACGTGATGGCCAGGCCCACGGCGAAGTAGAGGCCGAGCATCTTGAGGATGTAGACGACGTGCAGCATCCGCGGTGTGTTGAAGCCCTCGGTCACCCAGTTGGTGCTGAGCACCCGGATCCGCTCCTGGAGCGGCAGGGCGAGGAACTCGGCCGGCGGCATCGGCTCCGGCGCGGGCTTGAGGAATCCCATGGTCAGGCTCCGCTCAGTCGGGCCCGCAGCGCGGGCTTGTCGATCTTGCCGACGGGGTTCTTGGGAAGAGCATCCAGCACATGGAGGGCCACCGGAACCTTGATCTTCGTGAGCCGCTCGCGGCAGCGCGCGAGCAGGGCGTCGACGTCGATGCCGTCGGTGCCCGCGTCGGGCCGCGGCGAGACGAACGCGACCACCACCTCGCCGTACACGGGGTCGGGCCCGCCGACCACGGCCGCCTCGAGCACCTCGGGGGCTGCGTGCAGCACGTTCTCGATCTCCTTGGGATAGATGTTCTCCCCGCCCCGGATGATCATGTCCTTGATCCGGTCCACGATCCGCAGATATCCGTCCTCGTCGAGGATCCCGACGTCGCCGGTGTGCAGCCAGCCGTCGCCCAGGGTCTCGGCCGTGGCCTCCGGGCGGTTGAGGTAGCCACGCATCACGTTCGCGCCCTTGATCACGACCTCGCCGCGCTCGCCGGCCGGGACCAGGGTGCCGTCGGGCGCCATGATCGCGACCAGCTGCCCGGGCAGCGCCGGGCCGACCGTGCCGGGCTTGCGCGGCCCGTCGACCGGGTTGCAGGTCGACGCGCAGGTGCCCTCCGAGAGCCCGTAGCCCTCGACCAACGCGAACCCGAACCTCTGCTCCACAGCGGTGAACAGCTCCGGTGGCGCGGGTGCCGCGCCGCAGATCGCGTAGCGCACCGAGCTGGTGTCGGACCGCACCTCGGCAGGCAGCGCGACCAGGTGCGCATAGATCGTCGGCACCGCGGAGAAGTACGTCGGGCGCAGCCGCTCGATCGCCTGCAGGAACTCCACCGGGTGGAAGCGCGCGAGCACCGACAGCTGCGCGCCGACGGACATCGGGGTGAGCCAGCTGACGCAGATCGCGTTGACGTGGAACAGCGGCAGCACCAGCAGGCAGTGGTCGTCGGCGTCGATGCCGACGGCCTCGCCCATGCTCGAGATCATCGCGGCGATGTTGCCGTGGTCGAGCATGACGCCCTTCGGGCGCCCGGTCGAGCCGCTCGTGTAGACGAGCAGCGCCAGGTCGCCGGTCGAGGTCCGGGCCGGCGGCAGGGCGGGTGCGTCCGGCGGGGCGGCGGCCAGGTCGTCGACGGCGAGGGTGGTCGCCGTGGCGAACCGGGCGTCCGGGTCGCCGGTCACGACGAGGACGGCGCCGGAGTCCTCGATCTGGTGCGCGGCCTCGACGGCGGTGAAGGTGGGGTTGACCGGCGTCGCCGCCGCGCCGAGCCGCCAGGCCGCCATGATCGCGACGAGCAGCTCGACCCGGTTGGGCAGCATCACCGCGACCACCGCGCCCCGGCCGACGCCGAGACCGGCGAACCGCCGGGCCGCGGCGTCCACCCGCTCGCCGAACACCCGGTAGGTCAGCTCGCTCCGCTCGTCGCGCACACAGGGGCGGTCGTCGTACGACGCGGGGCGCAGCCAGGGCAGCCAGGTGAGGTGGTCGAGAGTCATGCCGGAACGCTAGGACCGGCTCGGACCACCGTTCTTGGTCTCTCGAACCAAACTCGGGCACGGATGAAGGCCCCGACAGCCAAGGCGGACCGGCATGCTCCTCTGGCACCATGGCGTGATCGCCGTCACGCATTGGTGCGACGATCCAAAGGAGGGGCGCGTGTCGGATCCGGAGACCGAGATCCAGGGGATCGCCGCGCTGCTCGCCGAGCGCCAGATCGAGCTCACCGCCGAGCTGGTCGACGCCTTCCGCGACCGGATCCCGGAGCTGCCGACCGACCCCGCGCTGGTCGAGCTGCTGGTCGGCAGCTCGGGCGCCAATCTGGAGACCTTCGTCCACCTGATGCGGGGGCACATCCGGGTCAGAGACGTGCACGCTCCCACCGCGGCCGTCGAGTACGCGCGGCGCCTGGCCCAACGCGGCACGCCGCCCAGTGCGCTGCTGCGCGCCTACCGGATCGGTCAGCAGCTGATCCTGCAGTGGGCGCACGCCCAGATCACCGGCGGCATCGACGACCCGACGCTCGCCCTGCGTACGACGCAGCTGCTCACCGACACGTCGTTCCTCTACATCGACGCCGTCTCCGAGGAGGTCGTGCAGGCCTACCAGGAGGAGCGCGAGCGCTGGCTGGCCAACCGCAGCGCCGTCCAGCGCGAGACCGTCGACGCCCTGCTGCGCGGCGACCGGCTCGACCTCGCGGCGACGGAGGTCGCCCTCGGCTACCGGCTGCGCCAGCACCATCTCGGCCTCGTGCTGTGGACCGCCCCCGGAGCCGGGGACCTCACCGACCTCACCGCGGTCGAGCGGACGGTCGCCCGGATCGCGGAGCGCATCGGCGCTGCCGGGCAGCCGCTCTTCGTCCCCCGCGACCGCGAGACGGCCTGGGCCTGGCTCCCGATCGGCCGCACCGGCGAGCTCGACGCGGCCGGCATCGACGAAGTGCTCGCCGGCGGCGACGGTCAGGTGCACGTCGCGTCCGGTCGCTCCGGCGCCGGCGAGCCCGGGTTCCGGACCACCCACGAGGGAGCGGCCGCCGCGCACGCCGTCGCCCAGCTCGGTCAGCACCCCGCCGGCCGCGCGGTGAGCTACGCCGACCCGACCGTCCGCGCCGCCGCCCTCCTCGCCCACGACCTGCCCGCCACGCGGCGCCTGGTCCTCGGCGCTCTCGGCGACCTCGCCGAGGACACCGACGGGGCCGCCCGCCTGCGTGAGACGCTGCTCGCGTTCGTCGAGGAGCGGGAGAGCTATGTCGCCACCGCCGCCCGGGTGCACCTGCACAAGAACACCGTGAAGTACCGCGTCGACCGCGCCGTCGAGGCCCGGGGAAAGCCCCTCGGCGAGGAGCGTCTCGACCTCGAGCTCGCGCTGATCGCGTGCAAGTGGCTCGGGCCCGAGGTGCTGGTCTCCGCTGGCGGGCTGATGCTTGTAACTAAGGGTTACCCCTCGAAAAGCGGCACAACAGCACCCGGGTAGTAGCAACAGCGCCCGGGTAGATGACCAGTATCCCGGGTCCGTCGGACGCGGACCGCTGGCCGCGCCCTGCCTCGTGATCCGTGGGCCGGCAACGGAACTACCCGGGCGCTGTTGCTACTACCCGGGTGCTGTTGCACTGAAAAATGCGGGGTAACCCTTAGTTACAAGCACTCGAGCGGGGTGGGCAAGAACGGTCAAGCACCGGCAGTGGTCGAAGCAGCACACTGGACCCATGACCGGCCGTGACCGCCTGCGCGAGCTCCTCGACGCGGTGCTCGACGAGGACAACCGGACGCTCGCCGACATGGCGGGCGGGGCGTTCGCGTCGCCGTACCACTTCACCCGGGTGCTCTCGCGCGACGCCGGCGAGGCACCGGTGGCGATGCGACGGCGGGTGATGCTGGAGCGGGCCGCCTGGCGGATCCGGCAGGGCGGCCAGGTCACCGACGCCGCGTGGGAGGCGGGGTACGCGTCGCTGGAGGGGTTCAGCCGCGCGTTCGCCCGGGCCTACGGACATCCGCCGAGCGACGCCGGCGGGGGACACGGCAGCGTCTGGCTGCCCGCGGCCAACGGCATCCACTTCCATCCACCCACGAGCCTGTGGGTCCACGCAGGAGAGCGAGCGATGAGTCCCGTCACCGATCAGATGGTCCGCCACGACCTGGACGACACCCGCGAGCTGATCGAGCTGGCGAAGGGGCTCTCCGACGCCGCCTGGCGCGAGGTCCGCGCCCCCGGCCACCAGGTGGCGTCGTGGGAGGGGCCGGAGGAGTCGATCGCGGCAGTGCTGGAGCGCACCGTCTTCGCCAAGGAGGTCTGGCTGGCCGCCGTCGAGGGCACCGACTTCCCCGACGTCGACCGGTCGCCCGGCCCCGCCGGGCTGCTGGAGCGGCACGACGCAGCAGCCGCCCGCTGGCTGGCGGCGGTGCGCGACATCGACCGACGCCACGCCTGGGACGACCGGATCGTCGACGCGCTGTGCGAGCCGCCGGAGTCGTTCGTGCTGAGCAGCATCGCGGCGCACGTGCTGACCTTCTCGGCGTACCGGCGTCAGCTGACCCGGGTCTGGCTGCGCGCGGCCGGGGTCGAGGTCGACGACGGCGACCCGATCAACTGGCTGCGGCGCGAGCTCGGGGAGGACCGATGAGCACCGTCTACTACACCGCCACGACACTCGACGGCTTCCTCGCCGACCCGGACGACTCGCTCGCCTGGCTGCTGCGCCAGGACCTCGACGAGGCCGGACCCCAGAACTACGGCGCCTTCATCGAGAGCATCGGCGCCCTGGTGATGGGCTCGACGACCTACGAGTGGGTGCTCGCCCACCTCGCCGAGACCGGCGAGGCCTGGTATTACGCGCAGCCCACCTGGGTGATGACGTCCCGCGAGCTGCCCGCGCCCGACGGCGCCGACGTGCGCTTCGCGAAGGGCGCGGTCACCGGTGTGTACGACGACCTGCGGGCCGCCGCGGGGGAGCGCGACGTCTGGGTGGTCGGTGGCGGCGACCTCGCCGGCCAGTTCGCCGACGCCGGACTGCTCGACGACGTGATCGTGTCGATCGCGCCGGTCGTCCTCGGGGCCGGTCGCCCGCTGTTGCCGCGCCGGCTCGACCTCAGGCTCGAGGAGACCGCCCGCAACGGTGCCTTCGTCACCGCCCGCTACCGCGTGGACGGACCACTCACGGAGGACCGCACGGGTTGACAGCGGGGGGATGGTGGAAGGGACCGGTCCAACTTCTCGGGAGGACATCGTGCGCCGTACCTTCGCCGTCTCCACCGCCCTCGTCGCCGCGACCACCGTCGCCGCCCTCGGCACCGCCGTGCCGGTGGGCCCGGCCGTCGCGAAGCCGGTCGTCGCGAAGCCAGGCCCGCAACAGCCACCGAGGGTCCCGACCGCCACCGGGTACGGCGGAGCCGTCAGCTCGGTCGACCCCGACGCGACCGCGATCGGCCTGGAGGTCCTGCGGCGCGGCGGCAACG
This sequence comes from Nocardioides sp. LHD-245, assembly GCF_030929495.1. Classification (GTDB taxonomy): domain Bacteria; phylum Actinomycetota; class Actinomycetes; order Propionibacteriales; family Nocardioidaceae; genus Nocardioides. The sequence goes on from NZ_JAVFWN010000004.1 coordinate 185,287, forward strand.
CCGTCGACGCCGCCGTCGCGACGGCGGCCGCCCTCGGCGTCACCGAGCCCTACAGTGCCGGGGTCGGCGGCGGCGGCTATCTGGTGCACTACAACGCGGTCACCGGGGAGGTGGAGACGATCGACGGTCGCGAGACGGCGCCGTCGGGGATCCGCCCCGACGCGTTCGTCGACCCCGCGACCGGGAAGCCCTACCCGTTCACCCCGGAGCTGGTGACCAGCGGCGTCTCGGTCGGCGTCCCCGGGACACCGGCCACCTGGCAGACCGCACTCGACCGGTGGGGGAGCCTCTCGCTCGCCGCGGCGCTCCGGCCGGCCGCCCGACTCGCCCAGCGCGGCTTCGTCGTCGACGGCACCTTCGCCCTGCAGACCCGCGAGAACGCCGAGCGCTTCCGGACCTTCACCAGCAGCACCGACCTGTTCCTCGCCGACGGCGTGCCCGAGGCGGGCAGCAGGTTCCGCAACCCGGACCTCGCACGCACCTACCGCCAGCTGGGCGCGAAGGGCATCGGCTGGCTCTACGACGGCCGGCTGGGCGCCGAGGTGGCGCGGACGGTGCAGCAGCCGCCGCTCAGCGGCGCGACCGATCTCCCGGTTCCACCGGGCAGCATGACGGTGCAGGACCTCGCGACGTACGAGGCCCTGGTCCGGGAGCCGACGTCGATCGGCTACCGCGGCCACGACGTCTATGGCATGGCGCCGTCGTCGTCCGGCGGCACGACCGTGGGTGAGTCGCTCAACATCCTCGAGCGGTTCCGGCCCTCGGGCGCGGTCCCGACCCTCCACCACTACCTCGAGGCGACCGCCCTCGCGTTCGCCGACCGGGCGAAGTACGTCGGCGATCCGGCCTTCGAGGACGTCCCTGTCGGTGCGCTGCTCGACGACACCTTCGCCCAGGAGCGCGCCTGCGCCCTCGACCCCGAGACGGCGGCGACCAAGCCGGTCCCGGCGGGAGACGTGGCGTCCTACGACGGCGTCTGCGCCGAGCCGACCGGCCGGGCCGAGAGGGACGCCGACACCGAGAACCTCTCGACCACGCACCTCACCACGGCCGACAGGTGGGGCAATGTCGTCGCCTACACGCTCACCATCGAGCAGACCGGAGGCTCCGGCATCGTCGTGCCGGGCCGCGGCTTCCTGCTCAACAACGAGCTGACCGACTTCTCCACCGTCTACGACCCCGACGACCCCAACCGGATCGAGCCCGGCAAGCGGCCGCGCAGCTCGATGGCGCCGACGATCGTGCTCCGTGACGGGCGGCCGGTGCTGGCGCTGGGCTCGCCCGGCGGCTCGACCATCATCACCACCGTGCTGCAGGTGCTCCTCAACCGACTCGACCTCGGTCTCAGCCTTCCGGACGCGGTTGCCGCCCCCCGCGCGTCGCAGCGCAACACGGCCGCCGTCACCGCCGAGCAGGCCTTCATCGACACCTACGGCGCCGCGCTGGCGGCGTACGGGCACACCTTCACCGTCGCCGGTCCGCCCGGCTCGAGTGCCGCGGAGATCGGCGCCGTCGCCGCGGTCGAGCTCGGCCCGGACGGCCGCCTGACGGCTGTGGCGGAGCCCACGCGCCGGGGAGGCGGGGCCGCGGGTGTGGTCGTGCCTACGCTGAGTCCGTGACGACCGAGGCTTCGAGCGAGACCTGGACCGAGATCACCGACGCCGACGCGCTGACCGCGCTGCTCGGCGTGCCGACGGCCGCGGCGCGGGACAAGGAGCGGTCCGCACTGACTGACATCGACCGGGACTGGCTGGCGGCCGCGCCGTTCTGCATGGTCGCCACGGCCGACGCCGACGGACGCTGCGACGTCTCCCCGAAGGGCGACCCGGCCGGCCGCCTGGTGCACGTCCTCGACGACACGACCATCGCGATCGCCGAACGACCGGGCAACCGGCGGGCCGACGGCTACCGCAACATCCTCGCCAACCCCCAGGTCGGGCTGAACTTCCTCATCCCGGGCCGGGGCGACACGCTGCGGATCAACGGACGGGCCCGCCTGGTGAGCGAGGCTCCCTTCCTCGACGCCATGGTGGTCAAGGGACACCGGCCGTTGCTGGCGGTCGTGGTCGAGATCGAGACGGTCTTCTTCCATTGCGCGAAGGCGTTCCTCCGCTCGCGGCTGTGGCGCCCCGAGACCTGGGACCCGGAGGTCAGCGTCCCGCGCCGCGCTGTCGTCGCCCAGCGCCTCGAACGGCCCGGCGACAGCATCGAGGTGCTCGACGCCCACTACGGCCCGCGCTACGAGGAGCACCTCTACGGCTGAGTCGGCACTCGTCTAGCGTTGTCCCTGGTCGACGTGACCAGCACGTCGGACATCTCGGAGGTTCCCATGCGCCGTACGACGATCGCCGGCCTGGTCGCCGGCCTGACCCTGGTCGCCGCACCGGTGCCGGCCGGCGCCTCGCCGTCGGTCACCAGCACGGTGAGCCCGGTCGACGGCCCGGTCGACAGCTCGCAGGGCATCGCCGAGCGCGGCAAGCGCGGCTGGACCACGCTGCGCAAGAAGGCGGGTGCGAAGGTGCAGGCCTGCCAGTTCGACCGGCCCGGGTTCTACGGCGTCCAGGTGCGGGTCGACGCCCGCACGGCCAAGCGCCGGGTGAAGGCACGCAGCCACATCCAGCACTTCGAGAACGGTGTCTGGACCGGGGTCGTCGTCCGCGCGTCCCCGTGGCGGAGCAGGGGGGAGGTCGTCTTCGACAGCTTCATCAGCGGCATGAAGTACCCCGTCCGGGCACGGGTCCGGATCAAGACGACCTCGAGCAGCTCGCCGTTCACCGGCTGGGTCGACCCGGTGGTGCTCAAGCACTGCCGCTGACCGCGGCGGCCTCCAGGAACCCGCGCAGCGCGGGCTCCGGGTCGGCGACCGTGGAGGCATTGGCGAGCGTCACGACGCCGAGCAGGACGACGGCGCCGCCTGCCACCACTGCCGCCGTGCGGCGCCCGTGCCGCCAGGCACGCGCTCCGAGGCGGGCGACGACGAGGGCGGCACCGGCGGCCAGAGCGACCATCGCGAGGTGGTAGAGCGCGAAGTCCCGCACCAGGGCGGCGAAGGCGGGCGTCTCGTCCGAGGAGAGGGCGAGGTCGGCGGCGCCGGACGGCACCATCGACAGCAGCGAGGACAGCGGGGCGACCGCCCCCTGGACGTTGGCGATCAGCACCACCGCGGCCAGGACGGCGAGGGTCAGCAGGGCGACCCGTCCCGGCCCTCGCCGTACCCGGCCGAGGGCGAGGACGAGCACCCCGAGCAGGGCGCCGGCGGCGGCGGCCTTGACGACGTGGAACGCGGCCCAGTAGTCGACCGCGTCGGCCAGGTCGCCGGTCACGGCGCCGTCGCCGAGGCGCCAGTGGCCGGCGAACGCTCCCGGCAGTGCGTCGCGGAGCGCCCCCACGCCGGAGTAGTCACCGATGAGCAGCGAGGCCAGGAGCTCGGGAGCCAGTAGGACGGCGGCCACCAGGGCCGCGGTGGTCAAGGTGAGGGCGCGGGTCATGGCGACGACGCTAGGAGCCGGCGGCGCCCACCGCGTCGGACCCCGGTCTGATCCGCCGGCACGATGCGTCCACCTGCGGAACGACGGCCTACCCTGGACGGGTGTACCCCTTCCTCAAGGGCCACGGCACCGAGAACGACTTCGTCCTGCTGCCCGACCCCGACGGCACCGTCCACGGCGACCTGAGCGCCGAACGGGTGCGCGCGCTCTGCGATCGGCGGGCCGGCATCGGTGGCGACGGCGTGCTCCGGGTGATCCGGGCGGAGGCCGCCGGTGACGCCGCGCGGGGCCAGGACGCCGCGTGGTTCATGGACTACCGCAACAGCGACGGGTCGGTCTCCGAGATGTGCGGCAACGGGGTGCGCGTCTTCGGCCGCCACCTCGCCGAGCGGGGCCTGGTCGACCCGACGGCGCCGGTCCCGGTGGCGACCCGCGCCGGCGTCAAGGTGCTCACCTTCGCCGGCGGCGCCGCCGACGGCGAGATCACCGTCGACATGGGCATCCCGAAGGTCCTCGACGAGACCACCGTGGCGATCGGGGACCGGTCCTGGTCGGCGCTGCACGTCGACATGGGCAACCCCCACGCGGTCGCCTTCCTCGACACCGACACCGACACCGACACCGGCGCCGACCTCGCCGACGTCGGCCCGCTCCTCGACGCCCCCACCCACGACCCGGCGGTCTACCCGGCGGGCGTCAACGTCGAGTTCGTCGTACGCCGCGGGCCGGGTCATGTCGCGATGCGGGTCCACGAGCGCGGCTCGGGCGAGACCCGCTCGTGCGGCACCGGCGCCTGCGCGGTCATGGTCGCCAGCGCCCTGGCGGACGGCGCGGCCCGTGACACGGCGTACCGCGTCGACCTCCCCGGCGGCACCCTCCGGATCACCTGGACCGCCGACGACCGGATCCTGATGACCGGCCCGGCCGTGGTCGTCGCCGAGGGCACGACCTCACTCTGAGTCTCTGACTCTGACACCGACGGTGTCACGGTGAAGGGGCCGCCCTATGCTCCGGACCATGGAACTCACCGGATCCTCCGCCATCGTCACCGGCGCCGCCTCGGGCATCGGCGCCGCCGCCGCCCGCCAGCTCGCCGCGAAGGGTGCGACCGTCGTGGTCGCCGACCTCCAGGCCGACAAGGGCGAAGCCCTCGCTGCCGAGATCAACGGCGTCTTCGCCCAGGTCGACGTCACCAACACCGAGCAGATCGCGGGCGCGGTCAAGGCCGCCGCCGACATCGCCCCGCTGCGCGCGGTCGTCAACTCGGCCGGCATCGGCTGGGCCCAGCGCACCATCGGCCGTGACGGCCAGCTCGAGTCGGCCCACTCCCTCGAGGCGTTCACCAAGGTCGTCGCGATCAACCTGATCGGCACCTTCGACATGGTCCGCCAGGCCGCGACGGCGATGAGCCTCAACGAGCCCGACGCCGACGGCTGCCGCGGCGCCATCGTCAACCTCGCCAGTGTGGCCGCCTTCGACGGCCAGATCGGCCAGGCGTCGTACTCCGCCTCCAAGGGCGGCGTGGTCGGCATGACCCTCCCGGTCGCCCGCGATCTCGCGGCGTCCGGCATCCGGCTCAACACCGTCGCCCCCGGCCTGATCGACACCCCGATCTACGGCGAGGGCGAGCAGGCGGAGGCCTTCAAGGCCAAGCTCGGTGAGAGCGTGCTCTTCCCGAAGCGCCTCGGCGTCCCCGACGAGCTGGCCAGCATGGTCATCGAGTGCCTCACCAACGCGTACATGAACGGCGAGGTCGTCCGGGTCGACGGCGGCATCCGGATGCCCCCGAAGTAGTCCCGCACTCCTGGGAGCCGCCGGGGCTCAGCCCTGGCACATCGTCTGGCCGTACGGCCCCTCCGTGGACCGCCGCTCGGTGACCTTGCCGTTGATCGTGATCACGCAGGTCACCGGCGTCCCGGAGGGGCCGGCGCCGAAGAACAGGCGCGCGTAGTCGGGGTTGCCGTAGGCGATCGTGGTCAGCGACCAGCGGGTGCCGACGCCCTTCACCGTCCCGGAGGGGTCGGTCAGGCTGGTCGGCACCTGGTAGCCGACGATGCCGATCGGCGACTTGGAGAAGACCTCCAGGCGCACCCGGATCTTCGGCAGCGACGCGCTGCCGCCCTTGCCGGTGAGCCCGGGCATGCTCAGCGGCGGCAGGGTTCCCGTGCCTGCCGCGAAGCCACTCGGAGCACTGCGCGGCGCGGCGCCCGTCGGGTCCGCGGTCGGGCTCGGCGTCGCCGAGGTCGACGGAACCTCCGACGGCAGCCCGCCCGGTCCGGCGTCCGCCGAGGGAGACGGCGTCGCCCGGGGGCGTGCCGCCGCGCCGTCGTCGTTGTCGCCTCCGCCGCGTCCGACGACGACGCTGATCACGATGATGAGGAGAGATACGCCAACCACGATCCATCCGCGGTTGTCGCCCCCCGGCCGACCGAATCTCACATCGGGTCAACGAGCGGATGCCGCCGACGATACGTGAGGTGCGGCACGCGGGGGCCGGCCGATGTTCACCGACCCGCAGCGTCGTGGTCAGGACCAGGTCGCTGAGGAGCGGTTCGCTGACGCAACGTGACGCTGCTCGGGGACGACCGGACCCACCTGACCGACCGGCTGGCCGACCTCCGCGTCGGCCGACGTACGACGATCGTGGCCGGCCTCTCCGGCTCGTCGATCCCCGCTCTGGGTCTGCTCGGTCGCTCGCCCGCTCTCGTCGAGCGGCGGCGGGACCTGACCTCCGGCGTGCGCAGCGGCGAGGTCACCACCACCTCCGCGGTGATCTGGTCGCGAGCGCTCCGGCCCGGCCGGCTCATGGTCCGCCTGCACAGCAACGGTCGGCAGCGTCGGATGGTGCGCGGTCCCTGGACGGACGAGCGGGCCGACTTCACCGCCCGGGTGCACCTGACCGATCTGGCGCCCGGCCGCCCGTACGACGCCGAGGTCTGGTTCGAGACACCCGACGGGGAGCGCAGCGCACCCCTGCCGCTCACCTTCGCCACCGCGCCGATCCACGCCGCCGCGCAGTCGATCGTGTGGTCGGGCGACACCTGCGGACAGGGCTGGGGAATCGACCGCGCCCGCGGCGGGCTGACGACGTACCGCACCATGCTCGGACTGCACCCCGACCTGTTCGTACACGTGGGCGACACGATCTACGCCGACGAGCCGATGGAGGAGACCGTGCTCCTCGACGACGGCACCACCTGGCGCAACGAGCTGACCGAGGACGTCATGGTCGTCTCGGAGACCCTCGACCAGCTCCGCGGCCGGCACCGGTACCCGCTGCGCGACGACAACGTGCGCGCCTTCTACGCCGCCGTGCCCACCGTCGCGATGTGGGACGACCACGAGACCTGCAACAACTGGTGGCCGGGCGAGACCATCGACGACGAGCGGTACGCCGAGCGGCGGGCCGACGTGCTCGCGATCCGCGGACGCCGTGCCTGGCAGGAGTACCAGCCGGTCCCGGTGCGGCGGCTCGCGCCCGCCGGCGGCGACGGGTTCGTCGGCCGGCGGCTGTACCGGAAGGTCCCGCGCGGCCAGCACCTCGACCTGTTCTGCCTCGATATGCGCAGCTGGCGCGGACCGAACCCGGACACGAACCCGGTCGTCGGCCGGACCACGGCCGGACTGCTCGGCAGGGACCAGGAGGAGTGGCTGGTGCGCGGCCTGCGCTCGTCGACCGCGACCTGGAAGGCGATCTGCGCCGACCTGCCCCTCTCCGCCCCGACGAACCGGGTCACCGACCTCGACGGCTACGCCAACAAGGGCGACGGCGCGCCGATCGGCCGGGAGCCCGAACTGGCGCGGGTGCTGTCCGCCCTCAAGCGCCACGGCGTCCGCAACGTCGTCTGGCTCACCGGCGACGTCCACTACACCGCCGCCCACCGCTACACCCCCGAGAAGGCCGCCTTCACCGACTTCGACCCGTTCTGGGAGTTCGTCTCCGGGCCGGTCGCCTCCTCGCCCTTCTGGGTCAAGGACCACGAGCTGGACCGGACCTTCGGCCCGGAGGTGGTCTTCTCCCAGGGCGAGGCCGAGACCGGCCGCCTCGACGTCGCGCCGCACGCCACGAACCAGTACTTCGGCCACCTCGATATCGCCGCCTCCGGGCTGCTCACCGTCCGGCTCTACGACGGTGCCGGCACCGTGCTGTGGGAGCGCGCGCTCGAGCCCGCGTGAGGAGTCTGCGCGAATTTCGCTGCGCGCGGGCCGTCGGTCGCCTAGCGTGCGACCGACGGGTGGCGTGCGTCGCGTCATGAGGGCCCCGTCCGACGAAGGCCGGTGTGGACACCCATGACGGACATCTTCTCCAGCCAGCGCGTCTCCACGACCCGCCGCACGCGCCGAGCGGCCCGCTGGGCCGCGGCGGCCGCCGGCGCGGCGGTCGTCGCCGCCTCGTTGCAGGTCCCGGTGCGGGCCGACGCCGAGGACCCGGGCGCGCCGGACGGCACCACCACCGTCACGCTGTCCGCGACCGTCGACACCTGGGTGCGCACCGGCCTGGGGCAGGCCGGACGGCCGACCTCGCCGGAGCTCCAGGTGGGATCGAGCAACTACGGCCTGGTCAAGGCGCGGTCCTTCCTCGCCTTCGACACCTCCGCCGTGGACCTCGCCGGTGCCACTGTCGTCGACGCCGAGCTGACCATGAGCAACTTCGCCACCGGCTCGTGCACCGGCTCCCCGGTGCGGGTCTCCCGGGTCACGTCGGCCTGGACCGAGGGCATCAAGTGGAGCACCCAGCCGCAGGCGACGGCGACCGGATCGGCGGCCACCAGCGCGGCGTACGGCAGGACCGGCTGCGCGGACGAGGGGGAGGCGGCCTGGGACGCCACCGCCATCGTCCAGGCCTGGGCCGGCGGCGCGACCAACCACGGTCTGCAGGTCCGGGCCGACAGCGAGAGCAACGCGACCGGCTACCGCGCGTACCGCTCGCTCGAGAACGGCGACCCCGCGAAGCTGCCGACGCTCACCATCACCTACACCCCGGCTCCCGAGCCCAACCAGCCTCCCGCCACCCCGACTCAGCTGAGCGCCACGCCCGGTGCCCACGGCTGGGTCCGCTCCGCCACCCCGACGCTCTCGGCCGTCGTGTCCGATCCCGAGGGCGGCCCCGTCGCGGCCGTCTTCGAGATCATCGAGGGAGCGGACGTCGTGTGGACGGGCACCAGCGACGAGGTCGCCTCCGGTGGCACCGCGTCGGTCCAGGTGCCCGCCGGCGTCCTCGCCGAGGGCACCGCGTACGCCGTCACCGCGACGGCCCGCGACGAGGCCGGTGACCTCAGCGCCGAGCCGACGGCCCTGTGGCTCGTCGTCGACACGGTCGCCCCGACGGCGGCCGTCGGCTCCGCGCGGTTCGTCGACGGCACCTGGACCACCACCGTCCCGGCCTCCGACACGCTCACCCTCACGGGCGGCGCGGGCACGAGCTGGTTCACCGTCACCGCGGACGGGCACGCGTTCGTGGTCGGCGCGGACGCCTCCGGCGTCGCCACCGTGCCCTACACCCCCGTCGCCGGCTGGCACGAGGTGGTCGTGGTCGCCGGCGACCCGGCCGGCAACGTCAGCGAGCCGGCTCGTCTGTCCTACGGCACCGGTCCCGCGCCGGTGTGGTCGGCGCCCGCGGCCAACGCCAGCAGCCCGGCGTCGTACGCCGTGGAGGTGTCGGGCCCGCCGGGGTCGACCTACGGCTCGCTGCACTGGCGGGTCGCGGGTGAGTCGGGCTGGCGGTCGGCGACCGAGGTGACGACGGCGGACGGTACGCCGTGGTCCGGCGCGATGGCCCCGTCGAGCGCACGGTCGACCACCGGGCCGCTGACCTGGCACGCGATCGAGGAGCCCTACGGCAGCGGCACCCTCGCCCCGCCCGCGGTACTGCAGCTGCGCGCGTGCTTCAACTACGCGGGCCGGCTGTCGTGCACCGACATCCGCAATCTCGCGCTGCAGGAGCCGGCGTCGCCGTGAGCCTCGGATAATCGGGAAGCATCTCGTGGCGCTCGTCGTTACTCTGGACGACGCCTATGACGAACCGTGCTGAAGACTTCTCCCTCGCTGACGCCCTGCGTGCCACCGAGGGCTGGGACGACCCCGACACCGAATTCGACGACTTCGAGTCCGGCTACGCCGACACGCCCGCAGGCGACGTGGACGCCGGCGCGGACCTGACCACCGGCGACCTCGACCTGGTCGAGCGCCACGAGCTGCGCCGGGTCGCCGGCCTGCGCACCGAGCTCGAGGACATCACCGAGGTCGAGTACCGCCAGCTCCGCCTGGAGCGCGTGGTCCTCGTCGGCGTGTGGACCGGCGGCGCCATCAGCGAGATCGAGAACGCGATGGCCGAGCTGGCCCTGCTCGCCGAGACCGCGGGCTCGGAGGTGCTCGACGCGATCTACCAGCGCCGCACCTTCCCCGACCCCGCGACCTACATCGGTCGCGGCAAGGTCGACGCGCTGCGCGAGATCGTGCAGGCCACCGGCGCCGACACCGTGATCTGCGACGGCGAGCTCGCCCCCTCGCAGCTGCGCAACCTCGAGGACAGGGTCAAGGTCAAGGTCGTCGACCGGACCGCGCTCATCCTCGACATCTTCGCGCAGCACGCGAAGTCCAAGGAGGGCCAGGCCCAGGTCGAGCTGGCGCAGCTCAGCTACATGAAGCAGCGCCTGCGCGGCTGGGGTGGCAACCTCTCCCGCCAGGCCGGTGGCCGGGTCGGCGCCGACGGCGGCGGCATCGGCGGCCGTGGCCCCGGTGAGACCAAGATCGAGACCGACCGCCGCCGGATCAACGACAAGATCGCCAAGCTCCGCCGCGACCTCAAGGTCATGAAGGGCACCCGCGACACCAAGCGCCAGGAGCGCCGCCGCAACGAGATCCCCTCGGTCGCCATCGCCGGCTACACCAACGCCGGCAAGTCCTCGCTGCTCAACCGCCTCACCGGCGCCGGCGTGCTCGTCGAGGATGCCCTGTTCGCGACGCTCGACCCGACCACCCGGCGTACCTCCACCGCGGACGGCCGCGTCTACACGATGAGCGACACGGTCGGCTTCGTCCGGCACCTCCCGCACCAGCTCGTCGAGGCGTTCCGCTCGACCCTGGAGGAGGTGGCCGACGCCGACCTGATCGTCCACGTCGTCGACGGCTCGCACCCCGACCCCGAGGGCCAGCTGGCCGCGGTCCGGGAGGTGCTGACCGAGATCGGTGCGACCGACGTCCCCGAGCTGGTCGTGGTCAACAAGATCGACGCGGCCGACCCGGTCGTCGTCGACCGCGTGCTGCGCCGCGAGCCGCACTCTGTCGCGGTCTCGGCGCGCACCGGCGAGGGGATCGCCGAGGCGATCGCCGCGGTCGAGGGCGAGCTCCCGCGCCCGCGGGTCGAGTTCACCGCGCTCGTGCCCTACGCGCGCGGTGACCTGATCGACCGGATCCACAAGGACGGCGAGATCGGCACCCTCGAGCACACCGCCGACGGCACCCGGATCACCGGCCGGGCCACCGAGGCACTGGCCGGCGAGCTCGCTGCCTACGCGGTCTGAGGCCGGCCTCCTCGTCGTACCGGACAATTCGGTTGCGATTTCGCCAATTCGGCTACTCCGATGTCCGGTACGACGGATGATCCCGGCGTGACCCGGCACCGACTCCTCCTCGGCCTGCTCGCGCTCGTCCTCACCGCCGTGGTGAGCACGACGCTGCTGGCCCGCGCCGGCGCCCGGACGGACCCGTGCGTCGCCCGGGGCGAGCGGGCCGAGGTGCGGGCCGCGCTGGTCACGGGTGCGGGCGCCCGGGTCCTGGTGATCGGCGACTCCTACTCCGTCGGCGCCGGCGCGCGTCCGGAGGAGTCGTGGCCGGTCCGGCTGCCCGGCCGGGTCCGCGTCGACGGCTTCTCCGGCAGCGGGTTCAGCGTCGGCGCCAGCCCGTGCGGCGACGTCTCCTACGGCACCCGGGCGCGGGCCTCGGTGGCCACGCCCGCCGAGGCCGGTGCCGAGGAGGGGGCCGAGGAGAGGGCCGACCTGCTCGTCGTCGAGGGCGGCCTCAACGACGCCGACCAGCCCCGCGCCGACCTGGAAGCAGGGTTCGTCCGGCTGATGGAGGTGCTCGCCGGGCGGCAGGTGCTGGTCGTGGGACCGCCGCCCGCACCCCGCCTCCGGTACGACGACGTGGCGGCCGTCGACGCGACGCTGGCCCGGCTCGCGGCGGGGCACGGGGCGGCGTACCTGTCGATGCTCGACGTCGAGCTGACCTACACCGAGGACCGACTGCACCCCGACGCGGCCGGCCACCGGGTGTTCGGCGACCGGGTCGCGACCCGGGTCCGGGAACTCCTGCGGTGAGCTGTGGAGGGGCGCGCAAGGACGTCGGCGCGACCCTCTAGGGTTCTGCGGTGACCACCACCGCAGACGACCGGACGTCCCCGGTCCGCGACCTGCTCGCGACGGCGGTGGAGGCCCTCGGCGGCCGGCGCCGCGACGGCCAGGTGGCGATGGCCGAGGCCGTCGCCGACGCCTTCGCCGGCAAGGAGCACCTCCTCGTCCAGGCCGGCACCGGCACCGGCAAGTCCCTGGGCTATCTCGTCCCGGCCCTGCTGCACGACCAGCGGGTCGTCATCGCCACCGCGACCCTCGCCCTCCAGCACCAGCTGGTCGAGCGCGACCTGCCGCGGCTGGTCGAGGCGGTCGGCACCGTCCCCGGCGTCGACGCGTCGTACGCCGTGCTCAAGGGCCGGTCCAACTACGCCTGCCTGCACCGGGTTCGCGAGGGCGCGCCCGACGACCAGGGCGAGCTGATCCAGGCCGAGGACGCCATGGGCGCGCTGGGCCGCAAGGTGCTCGCGCTGCGCGATTGGGCGGAGAAGGCCGCCGAGGACCGCCGCGGCACCGGTGAGCGCGACGACGCGCCCCGTCACACCGACAAGGAGTGGCGCCAGATCAGCGTGACGGCCCGCGAGTGCCTCGGCGCGAGCAAGTGCCCGTTCGGCGAGGAGTGCTTCGCCGAGCGGGCCAAGGAGAAGGCCCAGAAGTCGCACCTCATCGTCACCAACCACTCGCTGCTCGCCATCGACGCCATCGAGGGCATCCCGATGATCCCGGACTACGACGCCGTGGTGATCGACGAGGCCCACGAGCTCGCCGGCCGGGTCACCCAGGCTGCCACCGACGAGCTGTGGGCCGCGGAGGTCGAGCGGGCCGCCCGGCGCAGCATCCGCCACGTCGAGGGCGACGAGGCCGAGGACCTCGCCGACGCGGCCGACGCGCTGCGGGCCGCGGTCACCGACGCCCCGGCCGGCCGTTTCGACCAGGTCCCCGAGGCGCTCGCCGACGCGCTCGTCCTGGTCCGCGACGCCGCCCGCGCCTGCGCCGGCGCCTTCCCCAAGACGGAGACCGGCAGCGAGCCCGACGCGGCCATGACCCAGGCCAAGGGCATGGTCCAGGAGGTGTTCGCCACCGCGGAGCGGATGGCCGCCAACTCCGAGGCAGACGTGCTCTGGCGCACCGAGGGCACCGACCGGATCCCACCGATGCTGTGCATCGCGCCGCTCCAAGTCTGGGGCCAGATGCGCGACAAGCTGCTGGCCGACAACACCGTCGTGCTCACCTCCGCCACGCTCATGCTCGGCGGTGACTTCGCGACGGTGGCGGGCTCGGTCGGCCTGAAGCCGTCGGAGAGGACCGACGGCCCGGGCTCCGGCCCGCGTGGCGACGTACCCGACGACGCGCAGCCGTGGCGCGGCCTCGACGTCGGCAGCCCGTTCGACTACGCGAAGCAGGGGATCCTGTACGTCGCCCGCCACCTGCCTCCGCCCGGCCGCGACGGCCTCGGCCCCGCCCAGCTCGACGAGATCACCGAGCTCGTCGACCGGGCCGACGGCCGCACGCTCGGTCTCTTCTCCAGCCGCCGGGCCGCCGAGGCCGCGGCCGAGCACGTGCGCAAGGCGCTGCCCCACCTCACCACGCTCGCGCAGGGGGAGGCCCAGCTGCCCGAGCTGGCCCGCCAGTTCGTGGAGGACCCGCACACCTGCCTGTTCGGCACCCTCGGCCTGTGGCAGGGTCTCGACGTCCCCGGCGACACCTGCCAGCTGGTGATCATCGACCGGATCCCGTTCCCGCGGCCCGACGACCCGCTGATGAGCGCGCGCCAGAAGGCGGCCGACCAGGCCGGCGGCAACGGCTTCATGCAGGTCGCCGCCACCCACGCGGCGCTGCTGCTGGCGCAGGGGAGCGGGCGCCTGATCCGCACCACCGAGGATCGCGGCGTCGTCGCCGTCCTCGACCCGCGGCTGGTGACCGCCCGCTACGGCTCGTTCCTCAAGGCCAGCCTGCCGCCCATGTGGTCGACGACCGACCCCAGGGTGGTGCGCCAGGCGCTCAGCCGGCTCAGCGCCCGACCCGTCGCAGATTGAACCCGGAATGACGCCGACCCGGCGCAGATTGAACTTCGAGAAGTTCAATCTGCGCCGGGTCGACGCGATCTGAGATTCAGTCTGCGCCGGGTCAGCGCACCACGCGGGCACTCACGGACGCCTTGGCATCCTTCTTGCCGGCGTTGGCCAGCGTGACCTCGACCCACTTCACCTTCTTGCCGAAGGCGAAGGCCTTGGTCTTGTCGCCCTTGCGGTTGATCTTGACCATCTTGGTGACGGGCGTCTTGCCCTTCTTCTTGATGGTCACCATGACGTATCCGCCCTTCTTACGCTTGGGGACGTCGACATGGATGCGCACCCGCGCCTTGCCGGACACCTTCGACTTGAAGCGGATGGTGCGTGAGGCGAGGTGGTTGAGCGAGGTGCGGTCGGAGAACGAGCGCCGCGAGTTCGTCAGCTTCACTCCGCGCCAGAGCCGGGCCCGCATGTAGGCGGCGCCCTCGGCGTAGTTCAGCGCCGGCTGCCGGTTGGCCGCGGCGAACCGGCCGAACTGCGTGCGCAGATCCGTGCCGCGCGCGGCCAGGGCGGCGCCGATCGCCTGGCGGGCGTTCGGGGCACCGGCCGCCAGCTCCCAGATGTCGTGGACGATGACCGGCATGCCGCCGGGGCCGTTGACGGCCGGGAAGCGCTCGCTGAGGTACTTGAAGAAGATCCACGCACCGTACGGCGCCAGGCCCCGCTGGTAGTCCATCGACTGGGCCGGCTGTCCCAGCGGGCCGCCCTTGAGGTACTGGCGGTTGTCGTTGATGTCGGTGTAGATCTCGTCCTCGGCCCAGGTCGCCGTGGCCTCGAGCAGCCAGGTCTCCTCGTTGACGTCGTAGGCGAACTGGACGGCGTGGAAGTACTCGTGGGCGGCCGTGACCTGGAGGTTCGCGAGCGGACCGGGCACGGCGCCGTACTCGGCGTAGTTGTTGTCGAGGACGCAGTACGCCGGGGCGGTGACGTGCCCGGAGACGCGCTGGTCGGTCGTGCAGTAGCCGTACAGACCCCGCGAGCCGAGGTCGGCGAGGTAGACGTCGAAGAGGTTGGTGCCCCCACCGTTGACGCCGTCGCCGACGGGCGCGCGGTAGCCCGCGGCGGCGTACCGGCTGGCGACGTTGTTCATCACTGAGAGCACCGCGTTGACGTAGGGCGGGGTGGCCGCGTCGGCGGTGCCGGTGACGTAGTGGACGCAGATGCCGCCGCCGCAGACCGGGGCGGCCTCGCCCATCGTGTAGCAGGGCAGCCCGGATCCGGGCGTGCACTCGATCCCGCCGCTGCCGGGCGGCGGGCGGTGGGCGGTGCTGGGCCGCGCGAGCAGCCGGGCCGCGTCCTCCTGCAGGCTCGGCGGCAGGTCCTCGCGCGTGACGGCCAGGTCGCGCAGCGCCATGGTCAGGTCCGCGCTGTCGGCCGTGGCCGGCGTCGCGGACGGGGCCGGTTCGATCAGCTCCTGGACCTTCTCCAGCGCCTGCTCGGCCAGCTCCTGCGCGACCGGGTCGTCGGCCGCGACCACGGGGAGCGGGGCGGCGGCCGGCGCCGCCGGGGCCGGATCGGCCTGGGCGGCGCCGCCGGACAGCGGCACGATCAGGAGGGCGGCGAGAAGCGCGCCCAGCAGGGTACGGAGGGGCAGCCCGGGGAAGGGGAGGTGGCTGCGACGAGGCATCGGGACCGGCCTTAGGTACGGCGACAGGACGTCCTGACCCTATGTCACCGACCAGTCAGGCAAACCTCACACCCGCCGGAGAACCGCCGTGACCTTGCCGAGGATCGTCGCGTTGGTGCCGTCGATCGGCTCGAAGGCCGGGTTGTGGGGGAGCAGCCACACCTGGCCGGCCTTGCGCTGGAAGGTCTTGACCGTGGCCTCGCCGTCGATCATGGCGGCGACGATCTCGCCGTTCTCGGCCGTGGGCTGCTGGCGGATCACGACGTAGTCGCCGTTGCAGATCGCGGCCTCGATCATCGACTCGCCACTGACCTCGAGCAGGAACAGCTGGCCGTCGCCGACGAGCTGGCGGGGCAGGGGGAAGACGTCCTCGATCCGCTCCTCGGCGAGGATCGGGCCGCCGGCGGCGATCCGACCGACCACGGGCACGTTGGCGGGCGCCGGGGCGGCGTCGCCGATCCCCGTCTCGTCGTACGACGTCTCCTCGGCCGAGCCCATCGCGCGCCGGGCCGCCATCACCTCGGGCAGGAAGACCTCGAGCGCGCGCGGCCGGTTGGGGTCGCGCTTGAGGTAGCCCTTCTCCTCGAGGGTGCGCAGCTGGTGGGCGACGCTGGAGGTGCTGGTGAGGCCGACGGCCTGACCGATCTCGCGCATGCTCGGCGGGTAGCCGCGCTTCTCGATGCTGTCCTTGATGTGGGCCAGGACCCGCTGCTGGCGCGGCGTCAGGCCGGTGGCGTCGGCGGGTCCGTCGGGCAGCTCCGAGACGCTGCTCGCCTGCCCGGTGACCTTGCGGTCGGTGCCTTTGCGCTCGGCCATGGGGTGCCCTCCAGATCGGCATCGGATGGTGGGGTCCGCGACGACCGCACCGGTGGCTCGACGCTAACCGAATCCCCGCGCGCTTTCAAACATCTGTTCGAACCGCGTGTCGCGACACGCCGGTCGAACGTAGTTTCGAACGGATGCTGGATTTCTTCGAACACCTGATCTAGTCTCGTACACATGTTCGATCGAACGCCTGATCGATCACCTTCCGTCGGACCCCCCGCGTAGACAGCACCTGTCCTCGCAAGGCCCACGTCCACTTCCCCCGGAGGTCACCATGAGCACGATCACCCTCGCCCCCCGCGTCGTCCCCGCCCGCCGCGCGACGAGCACCGTCCGCTCCCGCGGCCAGGTCCGGCTGACCCGGCGCGGCCGCACGGTCGTCTTCCTGTTGGCGCTCGCCGTCGTCGCCCTGGTCGCCGTCTGGCTGGCCGCCGGCTCGGCCGCGACCCGCGACCAGGCCGGTGCGCCACAGGTCGACCTGGTGACCGTCGCTCCGGGTGACACCCTGTGGGACATCGCCAGCGATGTCGCGGTGGGCTCCGGTGACGACGTGCGCGACGCGATGCGCACCATCCAGCAGCTCAACACCCTCGACGGCAGCGTCGTCTACGTCGGGCAGGAGCTGCGCGTCCCGTCGTCGTCCTGACGGGTCGGCCATGGGCGGGTCGGCCACGGGCCGGCGGCGTCGCGCGGCACCTTCAGAAGCTTCTCCGCTGCCTCGACCCCAGCGGAGATAGGGGCCAGCATTGGCCTTGGGGAAAATGACGAAGGGCGGGATCCGACCGAACCGGATCCCGCCCTTCGCGCGTCAGCGTGCGGCGCGCTTGCCGCCCTTGGGGGTGCCGGGGTCGCGCTTGGGCCGCGGCTCGTGGTGGTGCGCGCTGAGGCCGAGGGCCCGGGACAGGCGGATGGCCAGCATGAAGGTGAGGAAGAGGCAGAGCGTGGCGCCCAGGGACGCGACGGCCGCGAGCGCCCAGGCACTGGCCTTGCCGTCGTGCCGGGCGGTGGCGCCGAAGTCGATCGCAGCGATGACGAGGTATCCCCAGGCCACGATGGACAGCGTGCCGCCGAGCGCGATCAGCAGCACGTCGATGCGGAATCTCGCCTTCGCTCGATCGCCAGCGCGCTTGCCACCCGTCACGGCGGTCATTGTTGCCGATGGGTGGCTGGATTGCCCGGGCAACCCGCCCATCGGGGTCGCGGTGGCGGGTCCGACACGCCCTGTCGGAACGGTTCTCGAGGTGCCTTCGTGTGCCATGACCTGCGCAAACGCGTCGCCGCGCCGGTCGCCGCCGAACTCCTGTCGAGGCCCGCTTGCATCGATGGTGACCGGGGCGTACGGTTACCACTACATCTAGTAGTTACAACGATGTAGTTCTCCACATCTAGTCCACAGGACGGCCCGCCGTCGCCCACAGGACCAGGGTGGAAACGCACAGATCCCGCCCGGTTTTCCACAAGTGCCACGGGCCCAGGCGGGACTTGTCCACAGCTCGTACGCTCGGGAGGAGGAGCCATGCACTGTCCGTACTGCAAGCACAACGACACCAAGGTCCTCGACTCCCGGGTCGCGGACGACGGCTGCTCCATCCGGCGGCGCCGGGTCTGCCAGGCGCCGAGCTGTGAGAAGCGGTTCACGACCGTCGAGGCCATGCAGCTGACCGTGCTCAAGCGCTCCGGCGCCACCGAGCCGTTCACCCGCGAGAAGGCCGTCGCCGGCGTCCGCAAGGCCTGCAAGGGTCGCCCGGTGGACGAGGACGACCTGGCCCGGCTGGGTCAGGAGGTCGAGCACCAGCTCCGGCTGGCCGGCAGCCCGGAGATCGCCGCCCACGAGGTGGGCCTGGCGATCCTCTCCCCGCTGCGCCGTCTCGACGAGGTCGCCTACCTCCGCTTCGCCTCCGTCTACCGCGGCTTCGACTCCGCCGCCGACTTCGAGAACGAGATCTCCCTGATGCGGGCCGAGCGTCAGCTCACCTCCACCCCGGTGGTGGCGGCCCGCCCGTCGGCGAGTCTCGAGACAACGGCCCCGACGGGCTGACCACAGACGCCCGGCAGGTAGTGGGGAAGCTGCCTGCCGGGCCACCACCCTTCCCCCAAGGCGCCGCTCCCGCCTCGTGCAGGAGCCCCGTCCCGCCGCATCGCAGACGACCGCCGACCGCCGAACCCGGCGACCCGCCGCACAGAGGAGACCAGGAGAGCCATGACCGAGACGGCCAGCAGCCAGACGACCAGTGAGACGGCCAGCTACCCGAAGGGCGGCCTGAAGATCCAGCGGGTCTTCAGCACCGAGGGTGTGCACCCGTACGACGAGATCACCTGGGAGCGGCGCGACGTCGTCCAGACCAACTGGAAGACCGGCGAGACCGTCTTCGAGCAGCTCGGTGTCGAGTTCCCGGCGTTCTGGTCGCTCAACGCCTCCACGATCGTCACCACCAAGTACTTCCGCGGCGCGGTCGGCACGCCCGAGCGGGAGCGTGGCCTCAAGCAGCTCATCGACCGGGTGGTGTCGACGTACGTCAAGGCGGGCAAGGAGCACGGCTACTTCGCGTCCGCGGCGGACGCGGAGGTCTTCGAGCACGAGATGACCTGGCTGCTGGCGAACCAGTACTTCTCCTTCAACTCTCCGGTCTGGTTCAACGTCGGCACGACCGCCCCCCAGCAGGTCTCGGCGTGCTTCATCCTGTCCGTGGACGACTCGATGGACTCGATCCTCAACTGGTACAAGGAAGAGGGCTTCATCTTCAAGGGCGGCTCCGGCGCCGGCCTGAACCTCTCCCGGATCCGCTCCTCCAAGGAGCTCCTCAGCAGCGGTGGCACCGCCTCCGGCCCGGTCTCCTTCATGCGCGGCGCCGACGCCTCGGCCGGCACGATCAAGTCGGGCGGCGCGACCCGTCGTGCCGCCAAGATGGTCGTGCTCGACGTCGACCACCCCGACATCGAGGAGTTCGTCGAGACCAAGTGGCGCGAGGAGGACAAGATCCGCGCCCTGCGCGACGCCGGCTACGACATGGACCTCGGCGGCAAGGACATCACCTCGGTCCAGTACCAGAACGCCAACAACTCGGTGCGCGTCAACGACGAGTTCATGCGCGCGGTCGAGAACGGCACCGAGTTCGGCCTGCGCGCCCGGATGACCGGCGAGGTCATCGAGACGGTCGACGCCCGCAGCCTGTTCCGCAAGATCAGCGAGGCCGCGTGGGCCTGCGCCGACCCGGGCCTGCAGTACGACGACACGATCAACGACTGGCACACCAACCCCGAGACCGGCCGGATCACCGCGTCCAACCCGTGCTCGGAGTACATGTCGCTCGACAACTCCTCCTGCAACCTGGCCTCACTCAACCTGCTGAAGTTCCTGCGCGACGACGACACCTTCGACGCCCCCCTGTTCGCGAAGGCCGTCGAGCTGATCATCACCGCGATGGACATCTCGATCTGCTTCGCCGACTTCCCGACCGAGCCGATCGGCGAGACGACCCGCAACTACCGCCAGCTCGGCATCGGGTACGCCAACCTCGGCGCGCTGCTGATGGCGATGGGCCTCGGCTACGACTCCGAGGGCGGTCGCGCGATGGCGGCCACCGTCACGTCGCTGATGACCGGCACGTCGTACCGCCGCTCGGCTGAGCTCGCCGCGATCGTGGGCCCCTACAACGGCTACGCCCGCAACGCCGAGGCCCACAACCGGGTCATGCGCAAGCACCAGGCGGCCAACGACGACGTGCGCACCCTGCACATCGCCGACGCCGAGGTCCACAAGCTCGCCAGCGAGGAGTGGGCCCGGGTCGTCGAGCTCGGCAAGACCAACGGCTTCCGCAACGCGCAGGCCTCGGTGCTCGCGCCGACCGGCACCATCGGCTTCATGATGGACTGCGACACCACCGGCATCGAGCCCGACTTCTCCCTGGTGAAGTTCAAGAAGCTCGTCGGCGGCGGCTCGCTGCAGATCGTCAACCAGACCATCCCGCGGGCGCTGAAGAAGCTCGGCTACGACGAGGAGAAGATCGAGGCGATCGTCGCCTACATCGGCGAGCACGGTCACGTCGTGGACTCACCCGGTCTCAAGCCGGAGCACTACGAGATCTTCGACACCGCGATGGGCGAGCGCTCGCTCAAGCCCATGGGCCACGTCCTGATGATGGCCGCCTGCCAGCCGTTCCTCTCGGGTGCCATCTCCAAGACGGTCAACCTGCCGGAGTCGGCCACGGTCGAGGAGATCGAGCAGATCTACCTGGAGTCGTGGAAGCTCGGCCTCAAGGCCACCGCGATCTACCGTGACAACTGCAAGGTCGGCCAGCCGCTGGCCGACGGTGGCGGCAAGGCCAAGAAGGACGCCGCCGACGCGGCCGACGCCGCCGCGGGCGCCAAGATCGTGGAGAAGGTCGTCGAGAAGGTCGTCTACGCGCCGACCCGCAAGCGCCTCCCGAAGTCCCGCCAGGCTCGCACCACGTCCTTCACGGTCGCCGGCGCCGAGGGCTACATGACCTCGGGTGCGCACGACGACGGCTCGCTCGGCGAGATCTTCCTCAAGCTCGGCAAGCAGGGCTCGACCCTGGCCGGTGTGATGGACGCCTTCTCGATCGCGGTCTCGATCGGCCTGCAGTACGGCGTCCCGCTGGAGACCTACGTCTCGAAGTTCACCAACCTGCGCTTCGAGCCCGCCGGCCTCACCGACGACCCCGACGTGCGGATGAGCCAGTCGATCATGGACTACGTCTTCCGCCGCCTGGCCCTGGACTACCTGTCCTTCGAGGAGCGCTCCGCGCTCGGCATCTACTCCGCCGAGGAGCGCCAGCGCCACCTCGAGACCGGCTCCTACGAGCCGATGGAGGAGACCGGCAGCGCCTCCGAGCTGGTCGAGTCGGCTCCGGTCGCGAAGGCCGCCACGGTCGACGCCGAGGTCATCGAGGTCGTCGACGAGGACCCGCTCGCCGGCGCCCCGATCGTCGAGGCCAAGGTCGCCAAGACCACCGCCGAGCTCCTCGAGCAGATCACCGGCCACGCCGTCGACAGCCCGCTGTGCATGACCTGCGGCACCAAGATGCGCCCCGCCGGCTCCTGCTACGTGTGCGAGGGCTGCGGCAGCACCTCCGGCTGCAGCTGAACCGAGCGACATTCGCATCGGATGCAACCGCTGCCGGTATCAGCCCACGAGGTGGATGACCGACAGGGGCCAACTTCATAGGTGCCTACAAGGCGACAAGCATCTCGGGGTCCGATCACGTAGGTGGTCGGACCCCGAGCGCGGCTGGACGGGTGTCCTTGCGGGCGGCCGATCTTCACCGGCGCACATGACCGCATGAGTTGATAGGCTGTGCGCATGGCCACGGCGCAGGACGTCTTCGCTCGACACTTCCCGGGACTCTCCCCGGAAGAGGTCGACGCTGAGTTGAGCCGTACCCCGGCTGCAGGCGCGACGCCGATCTCCGCGGCCGCCCTCGGTTTCCTCGCTGAGCACGGCGGCGAGGCGGCGCGGGTCGCGATCGAGAAGTACGCCGAGGGCGAGGTGCAGCGGGACCGCGCCGTCACTGCCGCGCAGGTGCTCGAGGAGCTGTTGGAGTCGAGCTGGTCGCTGGAGCTCGCGGCCCAGATGTTGGGGGTCTCGCGCTCGCGCGTGTCCCACCGGATCAGTTCTCAGACCCTCTACGCGTTCACCTTGCAGGGGCGGCGTTATGTGCCGCAGTGGCAGTTCGTCGCCGCGTCGAAGGGGGCGCGGGGCGTGGAGCCGATCCCTGGGCTCGCGCGGATCGTGCCGCTGATCCCTCGTGACCTTCACCCACTGGCCGTGAGGGCGTTCATGGAGACGCCGCTGGAGGATCTCGACGGGAAGTCCCCGACGACCTTCCTGTCCTCCCATGGACCGGTGGAGGCCGTCGAGGAGCATTTGGTCGCGCTGGGCCGCTGGTGAGCTCGTCGTACCCCAAGCGGCCGACGCGGCCCGCTGGACCGCTGACGCGCCTGGACGAGGACGCCATCGTCGAGCAGCCGGTGCTCTGGCGGATCCACCGCACGGTCGGCGATCACGTGCTGCCCTGGTCGGCCCTGCGTCGCTGGGGTCCGGCAGCGACGATGCGGTTCGACCCGCACCCTCCGCCCCCGGGCGAACATCCGGAGGTCGGTGTCACCTACACCGCGCTCGACGTCACGACCGCGGTCGCCGAGACCTTCCAGCGACAGAGGGTCATCGACACCGCCGGCGGACGACCGAAGGCGACGGCGTGGCGGCCGACACGGTCGCTGCGACTGTTGAACCTGACCGACGACTGGGCACTACGCAACGGCGCCTCCCACTCGCTGGCCTCGGGGTCGCGGGCAACATGCCGGACCTGGGCCCGCGCGATCGCCGAGACCTGGCCCGACCTCGATGGGCTGTGGAGCCAGAGCACCCTGACCGGGCGGCCCAACGTCACCCTGTGGACGCCGGCAGCGGATACCTTCCCCACGAGCCCGGACTTCTCGGAGTACCTCGACGCCGCGTCGATGTGGGCGGTCCTGCGTGAGATCACCGAGCGGTACCCGAGCTTCCGCCTGATCTGAGTGCACCGCCCCGGCATCCTCGTCGGGTGGGAGGCCCACGCCCTACTCCGCGCGGAGTACGGCGAAGTGTCTGCCGTGGCCGGACGCGCCAGCCCGGCGTGCTTGACAGCGTGATCGCCATGACCACTGAACTGACCGTGCCCGACCACACCGGCGCCGATAAGAGACCGAAGAGATCACCGGCCAAGCCCCTGCTGCCCTGGCTCATCGTGGCCGTGTGGGTCGGACTGGTGGTGGGCGGCTTCTCGCTCGCAGGCAAGCTCGACTCGGTTACCCGCGATGGGCAGGCCGACTACCTGCCCGCCAGTGCCCAGTCGACCAGGGTGCTCCAGGCCGAGGCCGGCCTGCCAGGCGGCGAGAACGGCCTGCTCATCGTCGTGTACGAACGACCGGGCGGCCTCCAACCGGGCGATCGGGAGGCGGTCGAACGTGGCCAGTCCGAGCTGGTGGAGCGATTCGGCAACGACACCGACGCACTGCCCGAGATCGTCGGCTCCGAGGACGGCACGGCCCTGATGTACGCGCTTGCGCTCGACCGTGATGCGGTCGCCGAGGAGGCCGGCGCCACCGCGGATGCGCGTGCCCTGCTCGACGACAGACCGAGTGGCCTTAACGCCTATGTCACCGGTCCGACCGCGCTGGGGGCCGACATGGACGAGGTCTTCGATGCTGTCGACGCGACGTTGATGCTCGCCACTGCCGTGGTGGTGGCGCTCCTGTTGATCCTGACGTACCGCAGTCCGCTGCTGTGGCTGGTCCCACTCGCCTCGGTCGGGGTCGCGGCGATCATGTCGATGGGTACCGTCTACGCGCTCACCCGGATCTTCGACTTCACCATCACGAGCATGAGCTCAGCGCTGCTGATCGTGTTGGTCTTCGGCGCGGGTACCGACTACGCCTTGCTTCTCGTGTCTCGCTACCGTGAGGAGCTGCACCGCCACGAGAGGCCGATCGACGCGATGCTGCCGGCGCTGCGGGGGGCCGCTCCGGCTGTCCTCGCTTCGGCGGCGACAGTGGTCGCCGGGCTGTTGTGCCTGTCGGCCGCGGATCTCAACAGCACCAGCAGTCTCGGCCCGGTGGGTGCGGCGGGCATCGGGGCGGCGTTGCTGGTCATGTTGACGCTCTTCCCGGCTCTGCTGGTGGTGCTCGGGCGCCGGATCTTCTGGCCGTTCGTTCCGCGACTCGGGGGTGAGGCGCACAAGCCCCGATCCGGGTGGGCTCGTCTCGGCGAGCTCGTCTCGCGCCGCCGCGTCGTCAGCTGGGCGGTTCCGCTGGTGATCCTGGGCGGTCTCGCGCTGGGCACCGTGGGCGCCAGCGGATCGCTTCCGCAGCTGGACCAGTTCGCCCGTTCGACACCGGACTCGGTGACCGGGGCGAAGCTGATCGAGGCGCGCTACCCCGACGAGAGCGGTCAGCCGCTCACCGTGATGAGCCGGCCGGACCAGAGCGGCGCGGTCCTGGCCGCCGTCGAGAGTACGCCGGGGGTCGCCCAGGCCGAGATCGGCCGGGCCAGCGACGACTGGGTGGAGATCTCCGTGCTCCCGGTCGACGCTCCGGAGAGCGCGGGTGAGACGGCAACGATCAAGCAGCTGCGGGAGAACGTGCGCAAGGTCGCCGGGGAGGCCGCGCTGGTCGGCGGTCCGAGTGCCGAGAAGCTCGACGAGGCCGAGAGCAACAGGACCGACCGCAATCTGGTGATGCCGCTGATCCTGCTGGTGGTGCTCGTCATCCTCGGGCTGCTGCTGCGGGCGATCGTGGCTCCGCTGGTGCTGGTCGCCACGGTCGTGGTGTCGTTCTTCGGAGCCCTCGGACTGTGCAACCTGTTGTTCGACCAGGTGCTCGGCTTCGCCGGGTTGGAGTCATCGGTGCCCTTGATCGGGTTCCTCTTCCTGGTCGCGCTCGGTGTCGACTACAACATCTTCTTGATGACCCGGGTACGTGAGGAAGCCCTCCGGCACGGCACGGTCGATGGCACGAAGCGTGGCCTCGCGGTGACAGGTGGCGTGATCACCTCGGCCGGCGTCGTGCTGGCGGCGACGTTCGCGGTGCTCGCCTCGCTGCCGCTCGTCATGCTCGTCGAGATAGGGATACTGGTCGCCGTCGGCGTGCTCATCGACACCTTGCTGGTGCGGTCCATCGTGGTTCCCGCACTGACGATGTCGCTGGGCTCGCGGATCTGGTGGCCCAGCAAGCTCTCGCGGGCGAGTGAGGACAGTGTCGATGACCGTACTGATGACACGGTGTGAACGATGACGGCGCTCCGTCCGCCAGCAGCCGATGGGCTGCTGGCGGCGGGGTCGTTCGTGGTCGGCGTCGTCGTCGCGATCACGCTCGAGGCGGTCGATTTCGATGGCGAGCGCAGCGTGGATCTGTGGGCGATCGCGCTCCTGGCCGCGATGTCGGTGCCGTTGCTGGCCCGTCGGCGCTGGCCGATCCTCGTCGTGCTCGCGGTTCTCGTCGTGTCGACGCCGTACCACCTGCTCGACTATCCCCACGAGGCCACGATGCCGGCCTCACTGGTGGCGGCGTTCACGGCGGCGCGTTACAGCGAGCCACGGCGGCGGGCCGTCGCCGTCCTGGTGGCGGTGGGTGCGGTGACCGTGCCCGTCGTCGCTGACGAGGCGTCGGGGACAGCCGGCGATGCCCTGCTCGGCCTCGGCTGGCTGTTCATGGCCTTCTTCGCCGGGCTGGCGGTCCGCTTCCACGACAACTGGAAGGCCGTCGTCACCGCGCGGCTCGAGCAGGAGCGTGCCGACGAGGTCGAGCGGCGGGTCGCCGAGGAGCGGGTACTGATCGCCGCCGAGCTGCACGACGTCCTGGCGCACGGTCTAGCGGTCGCGAACGTGCAGGCGTCTGTCGCTGCGCACCTGATCGACCAGCTGCCGATGCGCGGGGATGCGTCGTTGCGGGAGTTGTCCACGACGCTGCATCACCTGTCGGACACGAGCCGGACCACGCTCCATGAGTTGCGTGCCGTCCTGGACGTACTGCACGGTGGTGAGGCCGAGCCAACCGAGCCGGCGCCCCATCTCGGCGAGCTGCAGCGTCTGGTGGAGCTGGCCGGGGCGGCTGGCGTCCGGGTCGACACGGAGGCCGGCGGGATGCCGGACGAGTTGCCGTCGACGGTGTCCGTCGTGGCGTATCGGATCATCCAGGAGTCGCTCACCAATGTCATTCGACACTCGATGGCCAAGCACGCGACCGTCCGCCTCGACCAGGACGGCCACCAACTGCGGATCACGGTCGTCGATCACGGGCCCCCACGACCGGAGTCGAGCGTGACCACGGCCGGCTTCGGGATCGTCGGGATGACCGCGCGGGCGCAGGCTGTCGGCGGCGAGCTGGCCGCCGGGCGGGGCGAGTCCGGAGGATTCGAGGTACGGGCCAGGCTGCCGCTGCCGGAGAGCTGGCAGGTGTGCTCGTGATCCGGGTCCTGCTCGCCGACGACCAGGCTCTGGTGCGTGGCGCGTTCGCGCTGCTGGTCGACTCCGCCGACGACATGGAGGTTGTCGGGGAGGCCGGCACCGGCGACGAGGCGGTGAGGCTGACCCGCGACCTGCGCCCCGACGTGGTCTTGATGGACATCAGGATGCCGAGCACCGACGGCATCGAGGCGACTCGGCAGATCGTCGCCGACGATGAGCCGAGCGGCAGTAAGGTGCTGATCCTGACCACGTTCGAGACGGACGCCAACGTGCTGCGCGGCCTTCGCGCGGGGGCGGGTGGGTTCCTGCCCAAGGACACTCGTCCGGACGCTCTGCTGGACGCCATCCGCACCGTCGCAGCGGGGGACGCGCTGCTGTCGCCCGGCGCGACGAAGGCGGTCATCACCCGCGCGCTGAGTCGCCCGGACGTGCCCAAGCCCGAGCGGCTGGCCACCCTGACGGCGCGCGAACGCGAGGTGTTCCGGTTGGTCGCCGCGGGCCGAAGCAACCAGGAGATCGCGGACGAGCTGGTCGTCAGCCCGCTGACCGCCAAGACCCACGTGGGGCGCATCCTTGCGAAGCTGGACGCTCGTGACCGGGTCCAACTCGTGATCGCCGCCTACGAAGCCGGGCTCATCTAGGGCGGGCTGAGACGGTCTGACCATGACGGCGAGCTGATCGGCGAACCGGTCGTGGCTGCCGCCCGCTGGAATGACCCCGAGCGGCCGACGTCAACAGTTCGTCGTGGTCTCCGCGTCGCAGCGGTCGCGACCCCGCCCGCCGTCGGCACGGTCGTTGCCGCGGTCGCCGATCAGCCGGTCGTCGCCACCGTTGCCGCGCAGCACGTCGTGTCCGCCGTCGCCGTGGATCTCGTCGGCACCGCCCCGGCCGATGAGCAGGTCCTCGCCCTTCCAGCCGTACAGCGTCTCGGGGGCGGAGGTGCCCGTGATGACGTCGTCGCCGATGCCGCCCATGAAGGACTCCAAGCCAGCCACACGGATCTTGCCCCCGGCCCAGCCGACGACGCCGGCGGCGACGTCGATGGTCAGCGGGCTGCGGAGCGTCTGGGCGGAGAAGGCGTCATGGCCGGAGCCGCCGATCCAGCGGGCGTCGGTCGTGGCGGGGGCGCCGCTCGGCGGCGTGGCGCCGCTGACCTCGGAGTGGAACCGGTCGTCGCCGCTGCCCCCGCGGATCTCGCCCGTCACGCGGTAGCCGATGAACAGGTCGTTGCCGCGGCCGAGACGGACCGGGCTGGTGAGGAAGTTGGCCGACACCCAGTCGTCGCCAGGCCCGGGACGCAGGTCGGCCGTGAGTGCCGTGCTGGTGAGGAAGTCGTCGCCGCGACCGCCCACGATCAGATCGTGACCGTCCGTGGCATAGCCGAGGTCGTCGCCGTCACCGAGGAGGACGGTGTCGTCGCCGCCCTCGCCGAAGATGTTGTCGTCGCCGTCCCCGGCGCAGATCAGGTCGTCGCCGTCGCCGCCGCGGAACTGGTCGTTGCCGCCCTTGAGGACGACCACGTCGCGGCCCGGGGTGCCGTGGAGCTTGTCGGCTCGCTCGGTGCCGACGATGGTCGCCGGCTCGCCCTCGCACACCGCCGCCGGCGCGGCGTACGACGCCGGGACGGTCCCGGCGCCGGCCCACAGCGCGACGCCGCCGATCAGCAGGGCCAGGGTGCTCGTGGTCCGTCGCAGCAGGGTCTGCATGTGCTCAGCTCCTCGATCGTGTCCGCGCAAGCGGCCTTCTGAAGCCAGATGCCCGTTGGCCGGCGAGTCACACCTTCGGTACGTCGGCCGCACCGGCGACGAGCAGCCGTGCGGCCGGTACGTCGGCCGGCGCCCACGCCAGGTCGAGGAGCGAGGCCATCGGGTGCCAGGCGACCGCGGCATGCTCGGTCAGTACCGGTGCACCGCTCATCAGCTCGCAGCGGAAGGTCGTCAGCGTGACGATCCCGAAGCCATAGGCGTGCGTCGTGGTGGTGATCTCATCGCCGACCAGAACCTCGCAGCACAGCTCCTCGCGGATCTCGCGCTCGAGGGCCTGCCGCGGGGTCTCGCCGGGCTCGATCTTCCCGCCGGGGAACTCCCACAGCCCGCCGGTCTCCCCGCCGGGCCGGCGCCGCGCGCACAGCACGAGTCCGTCCCGGACGATGACGGCGCCGACGACCTCGATCTCCACGGGCCGATCGTCGCACGGGTCACCAGGGACCTCACCGGCGATCTTCGCCGTCGCCTGGTCGCGGCAGGGTGATCGTGAAGCAGGCGCCGTCTGCGGGGGCGTTGTCGACGGCGATGGTGCCGCCGTGGGCGGAGACGATGCGCTGGGTGATCGCAAGCCCGAGGCCGGTACCGCTCCCGGCGTGGCTGCTGCGATCGGCCCGGTAGAGCGGCTCGAAGAGGTGGGGGACGTGGTCGGGATGGATGCCGGGGCCGTTGTCGTGGACGGTGAGCCAGACGGCGTCGCCGGCCTGGCCGCACCCGAGCTCGACACGGCCGTCCTCGGGTGCGTGGCGCAGGGCGTTGTCGAGCACGTTGTTGATGGCCCGGGCGAGTTGATGGCGGTCGGCGTCGACCGGGCAAGGGCCGAGGGCGGGTCGGGACGTCAGCGTGATCCGCTTCGTCTCGGCTTGGGGGCGCATGCCCTCGGCGACGTCGTCTAGGAGCTCGGCCAGGTCGAGGCGCCGGCGATCGGGGGCCGGGTCGAGGTACTCGAGCCGGGCGTAGTCGAACAGGTCGCCGACGAGCCGGTCGAGCATGCGGGCCTTCTCGTTGGCCCCCGTCAGATAGCGGCGCCGTCGCTCGGGGTCGTCCGCCAGACCGGTCTCGAGACCGTCGAGATAGCCGCGCAGCGAGAACAACGGGGTGCGCAGGTCGTGCGCGATCGCGGCGATGAAGAGTCGTCGCTCGCTCTCCAGCGCCTCCTGCTGCTGCAGCGAGTGGCGCAGCGCGGTCGTCATGGAGCCGAAGGCGAGTCCGAACTCGTCGATCTCGGTCACCCGCGAGCGGGGAGGCGCCACCGTGAGGTCGCCCTCGGTGACCCGGTCCGCTGCCTGCCGGGCGGCGCGGAGCGGCCGGACGAACGGATGGCTGAAGGCGAACGCGGCGATGGCCGCGGCCGTGCCGATCACGAGCGTGGTGATGAGGAGCCGGGTCACCGGGCCCTCACCGTCGCCGGCCGACGTGGCCCAGGGGCTTCGGTCTCCGATCAGGGAGACGACGGCGAGGGCGACCACGATCACGACCAGGAAGATCGTGACCGCGGCGAGGGCGAACCAGGCGCGGACCGACAGGGCTCTGCGCCGGTGCCCGCTCACCCGTCATCTCCCCGGGCGGTGGCCGTGACGCGCTCGCCCTCGAAGCGATAGCCGACGCCCCGGACGGTGACGATATGGCGGGGTCGGGCGGGGTCCTCCTCGATCTTCTCCCGCACCCGGCTGATGTGGACCGTCAGCGTGTGCCGGTCGCCGTACTCGCCCCAGAAGCGGTCGAAGAGCTGCTCGCGGGTGATGATCCGGCGCGGGTGTCGGGCGAGATGCTCCAGCAGCTCGAACTCGCGGGCGGTGAAGGGCTGGGCCGCGCCGTCGATGCGGACCTCGTGAGCGTGGACGTCGATCACCAGCCGGCCGTAGTCGAGCAGCTCCTCGCCGGGATCGTCGGTCGCCGATCGCCGGCTGCGCCGCAGCACGGCGTGCACGCGTGCGACGACCTCCGCGGGCGACGCCGACTTGACGATGTAGTCGTCAGCGCCGAGTCCGAGGCCGCGCAGCTTGTCCCGGTCCTCGCCCAGCGCGGTCAGCAGCAGGACCGGGACGTCGGAGGTCTCGCGGATGCGGCGCAGGACCTCGAACCCGGTGAGCCCCGGCATGTCCACGTCGAGCAGCACACAGCTCAGGTGCGGTCCGACGGCGTCGAGCGCCGTGAGCCCGTCGTGGGCGACGCTCACTCGATATCCGCCGGCTTCGAGGTAGTCCCGCATGAGGCCGGCGATGTCCTCGTCGTCGTCGGCGACCAGCACCGTCGTTGCATCTTGCACGAGGCCATCCTCCCCCTGCGCCGGTCGAGCCGGGGCGGGCCGGCGCCCTCGTTGAGGACCTGTTGACCTTCTCGCAGGCGGACGTTGAGGATCCGGAACCAGGGTGGTGGTCATGAAGACAGCACCTCTGAGACCGATCGGAACCATCCACGAGGGCGTGGAGCGGGGCTTGGCCATCGAGGCCCAGGGCCTGACCAAGCGGTACGGCGTCACGGCGGTCGTCGAGGATCTGACCTTCACCGCGCGCCCCGGCGTCATCACCGGCTTCCTCGGACCCAACGGGGCGGGCAAGAGCACGACGTTGCGGATGCTGCTCGGGCTGACCGCGCCGTCGGGCGGATCGATCACCATCGGGGGACGTCGCCTCGTCGACCTGAGCGACCCCGCGCGTGCCGTCGGCGCCCTGCTGGATGCGCGATCCGTGCATCCGCGGCGCAGTGCCGCCCAGCACCTGCTGGCCTACGCGCAGACGGCCGGTCTCGGCCGCGAGCGAGTCGCCGAGGTGCTGGCGCTCGTCGGCCTCACCGGAGCGGCGAACAGACCGGCCGGCGAGTTCTCCTTGGGGATGGGCCAGCGGCTCGGCATCGCGACCGCGCTGCTCGGCGACCCGCCCGTCCTCGTCTTCGACGAGCCCCTCAACGGACTCGACCCGGAGGGGATCCGGTGGATCCGCACCCTGCTGCGCGACCTGGCCCGCGAGGGCCGCACCATCTTGTTCTCCAGCCATCTCATGTCCGAGATGGAGCTCACCGCCGACGACTTGATCGTGATCGGCCAGGGACGGCTCATCGCGGAGTCGTCCCTCGACGACTTCGTCAGCGCCCGCACCGCGCAGGCCGTGGCCGTCCGTACGCCGGAGCGAGCACGGCTCGCGGACGCACTCCGTCAGGCGGGCGCGGGCGTCGAGCTGACGCCTCGCGCCGGACTGCAGGTCACCGGGATGGAGTCGGCCTCGATCGGGCGGCTGGCGGCGGACGAGCGGATCACGCTCCATGAGCTGACTCCGCTCCGCGAATCGCTGGAGGACGTCTTCCTCCGCATCACCCAGGACGTCACCGACCATGGGAGTCGAGCATGATGAGCCTCGTTCGTTCCGAGTGGACGAAGCTCCGCAGCCTGCGCAGCACCTGGCTCGTCGTCCTCAGCACCGTCGTCGCGGGCGTGGCCCTGAGTGTGCTCGGCTCCTCCGACTTCTTCGGTGACCCGGCCTCGAGCCTCCCCGGCGACTGGGATCCGACCGCGACCAGCCTCAAGGGGTTCCTCTTCGCTCAGCTCCTCGTCGGCATGCTGGGAGCACTCGCGATCACCAACGAGCAGGACACCGGGACGATCGGGACGAGCCTCGCGTTCGTCCCCTCGCGGGCGCGGCTGCTGGCCGCCAAGACCATCGTGCTCACCGCCGTCGCGCTCGGGACCGCTCTGGTGACGACGCTCGCCAGCTTCTTCGCCGTCCAGCTCGCATTCGACGGCACCGGCATCCCTGCCGCCGGCCTCACCGACCCCGGGGTGGTGCGAGCGCTCCTGTGCGCGACGCTCTACCTCACCCTGGTCGCCCTGGCCGGCATCGCCGTCGGGGTGCTCGGCCGCTCGGCGACCGCGAGCCTGGCCGTCCTGGTCGGCGTCCTCCTCCTGGTGCCGGCCCTGGGGCCGGGCCTGCCCGGCCGCCTCGGCGGCTGGTTCGAGAAGTACTGGCCGATCACCGCCGGGCAGGCGTCGTACGACGTCGTCCACCATCCGGGGGCGCTCGCCCCGGGCGCCGGACTCGGCATCCTCGCCCTCGTCGTCGCCGGGACCGGTGCCGCGGCGCTCACTGCCTTGCGTGGCCGCGATGTCTGATGTCTCTCGATCATCGCGACCTGCCGTCGCGGGCAGGTGCACGAGAATGGGCGCATGGTGTCCCTGAAGTACGCGGTGGTGGAGCGTGAGCGGCGGTTCCTCGTGGCGGCGGTCCCGGACGGGGTGAGCGAGGTGTGGCAGATCGAGGACCGGTACGTCGACGGCTCGCGGCTGCGCCTGCGGGAGGTGCGGATGCCGGACGGATCCGTGGTGCGCAAGCTCGGGCACAAGGTGCGGCTCGAGGACGGCCCGGCTGCGGTGGCCTGCACGTCCCTCTACCTCGACGACGCGGAGTGGGCGTTGTTGTGGGACCAGCTGCCGGGTCAGGGACTGCGCAAGCGGCGGCACCACGTGCACCGTGATGATCTGCACCTCGTGGTCGACGAGCTCGAGGACGGCACGCTCCTGGCTGAGATCGATGACGGCGACGCCGCGCCGCGGGAGGTGCCCGACTGGCTGGAGGTCGTGGCCGAGGTCAGCGCCGACGAACGGTGGACCGGGGGAGCGCTGGCAAGGCGGGGGGCGAGGTGAGCCACCGTGCCGACGTCGTACGGCGAGCACGGGCGCTGCTGGGCCGCACGATCTCCGGCCACGGCGTGACCGTGCGGATCACCGAGGTGGAGGCGTACGGCGGGTGCGAGGACCCGGCCTCGCATGCCTACACGCGCACGCCGCGCTCGGAGATCATGTACGGCCCGGAGTACCGGCTCTATGTGTACCGCTCCTACGGCATCCACTTCTGCGCCAACGTGGTGACCGGGCCGACCGAGATCGGCGCAGCGGTGCTGCTGCGCGCCGGCGAGGTGACGAGCGGGCACGAGCTGGCCCGGTTCCGTCGCGGCGAGACCCCGCCGGAGCGGGATGTCCAGCTGGCCAGGGGACCGGGGAATCTCGCCCAGGCGCTGGGGATCACGCTTGCCGACCTCGGCACCGACCTGTTGGCGGACCATGAGCAGGGCGACGACGGCGAGTTCACCGGCGTCCGCCTCGGACCCGAGTGCCGCGGCCGGCCGCGGATCGCCAGCGGCCCCCGAGTCGGGGTGTCCAAGGCGGCCGACGTGCCGTGGCGGTTCTGGCTGGACGGCGACCCGACGGTGTCGGCATACCGCCGCAGTCCGCGTGCCCCGACGCCCGGCTGAGCCGACCGACGCGCTCAGCGGGCGGGCACGATCCGCTCCACGAGGCCGGACACCAACGCGCCGAGCTCCTCCGGTCCGTCGGCGTGCAGCCCGGGAAGGGTCAGGTGCTCGAAGAGCAAGCCGGTCATCGCGAGATAGAGCACGCACGCGGCCTCGGGGCCGCCTGGAAAGCCGCCGTCGACGTGGTCGGCGGTGATCGCGTCGAGGTTGGCGCGGAACCGCGCGGTGAACACCTCGCGCAGCGCGGGATGGCGCGAGGCCTCCATCCGCAGCTCGAACAGGGCGAGGTGGCCGGCGCGGTCGGCGTTCGCGCGCTCGATCAGGTCGTGCATGAGGGTGGTCTCGAGTTCGCGGGTGCGGGGGGCGTCCAGCCGGTCGGCGACGTAGGCCGGGTCCGGGGCGAGCCGGGCGAAGACGTGGTCGCAGAGTTCGCGCAGGAGCTCGTCGCGGGAGCGGAAGTAGTTGGACGTCGTCCCGGTCGGTGCTCCCGCCTGCTCGTCGACCCCGCGGAAGGTCAGCCCGCGCGCGCCGACGGCGGCGAGGAGGTCGGTGGCGGCGTCGAGCAGCTCGCCGCGGCGAGCGGGGTTGTGGGCCATGGCCGCATCCTGCCCGAACGACCGCCGTTGAACAAGGACACTTGACGTACTTCATCTGTAGTGGTTGTCTCTTCGTCATGCCCGCGCTGACCTACTACATCGGTGTCACCCTCGACGGCTTCATCGCCGGACCCCAGGACGAGGTGGACTTCTTCGGACTCTCCGACGACTTCCTGGCCTTCCTCGCCGAGGAGTACGCCGACCTCCAGCCCGGTCACCTGCGCGCCGCGCTCGGCGTGGCCGATGCGCCGCTGGCTCGCTATGACACCGTCGTGATGGGCCGGCGCACCTACGCCCCGGCGCTCGCGGCCGGCATCGCCGACCCCTACGACCACCTGCGCACCGTCGTCGTCAGCGGCTCCTTGCCCGCCGCGGACGGCCCGGTCGAGATCACCGCGGAGTCGCCGCTGGAGGTCGTCCGCCGCCTCAAGGCGACCGACTCGCCGTACGACGTCTACCTGGCCGGCGGTGGTCGCCTGGCCGGGGAGGTGAGCGGCGAGATCGACCGGCTCGTGGTGAAGAAGTATCCCGTGATCGCGGGCAGCGGCGTCCGGATGCTCGATCGGCCGTTCGCGCCCGAGGCGTTCCGGCTCGACGGCCTGCGGACGTTCGACAACGGCTGCGCGGTGCTGACCTACGCGCGCCAGTAGGCTTCGCGCCCGTGACCACCGACAGCACCCAGCGCGCGACGTACGACAACGTCACCCTCGATCCGCGGGCCAACGTCTACTTCGACGGCGCCTGCGTGAGCCACACGTTCTTCCTCGCCGACGGCACCCGGAAGTCCGCCGGCGTCATCTTCCCGGCGAGCCTGACCTTCGGCACCGCGGCGCCCGAGGTGATGGAGCTCAACGCCGGGCGATGCCGGATCCGGCTCGCCGGCACCGACGAGTGGCAGGAGTACGCCGCGGGCGAGTCCTTCGGCGTGCCCGGCGACTCGTCCTTTGACATCGAGGTCGCGGAGACCCTGGGGTACGTCTGCCACTACGGCTGAACCGACCTACGGTGGATGCAACCCCAGGAGATCCGCCGCACGTGTAGGGAGCATGAGACCGAAGGCCCGCGACGCCGAGTTCGAGGATTTCGTACGCCGTCGCCGCTCCCACCTGCTCGGCACGGCCGTGGTGCTGACCGCCGGTGACCACCATCTCGCCGAGGACCTGGTCCAGGGCGTGCTGGTGCGGCTGTACCTCGCCTGGGGACGGGCGACTCGTCGCGGCGGCATCGACGCGTACGCGCGGCGGGCGCTCGTCAACGCGTTCATCGACCACCGTCGGCGCCCGTCGGTGGCTCGGGAGACGGTGACCGCCGACCTCCCGGACCGGCCGGCCCGGCTGACGACGGCAGCGTTCGCCGAGGAGGCGGTCGATGCCGAGCTCCTCGGCGCCCTGCGGGCGCTGCCGGAGCGGATGCGGGCGGCGGTGGTGCTGCGCCACGTCACGGACCTCAGCGTCGAGGACGTCGCCGACGCGCTCGGGTGCAGCCCGGGCACGGTCAAGAGCCAGACGGCTCGCGGTCTCGCCAAGCTGCGGGAGCTCCTCCCGCAGGCCGCGCCGATCCCGGCCGCACCCTACGAAGGAGATCAGTCATGACCGACGCCGACGCCCGCGAGCTCATGGACCGCCTGCACCGCCTCGGCGGCGCCGAGCCCGAGCCGACCGACGAGACCGTACGCCGCGACCTCGCGCGTGGCCGAGGCGCGTCGCGGCGCCGAGCTCTGCGGGTCGGCACCGCCGGCCTCACCCTGGCCGCCGTCGCGGGCGTTGGGGTGGCGATCGCCGTGAGCGCCGACCGGACGCCGGCCACGCCGCCGCCGGTCGCGGCGCCGAGCCCCGACGTGGGTGTCGAGCTCGTCGCCTACACCGGTGCGCAGCAGCCCGGTTTCGTCGTCGCCAAGGTCCCGGCGGGCTTCGTGCTCGAGGGCGCGACGCCGTACAACCTCAACGTCGCCCGCGCCGACGACCACAGCGGTCTCGACGTGTTCGAGGACAAGCTGGTCGTGATGCTCGAGTCGTCCTCGGTCACGGGCGAGCCCGAGGGCGCGCCGGTCGCCGTCGGGACGCACGACGGCTGGCTGCGCACGACGGAGGACGGTGCGCAGGTCCTGACGTACGACGACGGCGAGCACCGGGTCGTGGTCCAGGCCTGGGAGACGCTCGGCCTCAGCGACCAGCAGGTCGTCGAGTTCGCCGAGGGTGTCACGGTGACCGACGAGGCGCAGGCCGGCGTCGGCTGACGCCGGCCCGCGCGGTGGCGCGGAGCGCCCGCGACCTCGGTCCTCGGCGGGCGGTTTCCTGGAGCGCCCGCACCTCCGCGCGCGAGGCGCCCGACTTGACGTGGATAGTGTTTGTCCGAGTAATCTACGACAAACACTATCCACGTTTAGGAGTGCGGCATGAGGATCGTCATCTTCGGGGCAGGGCTGATCGGCCGTCAGTTGCGTGACCGGCTGCGAGACGAGGGGCATGACGTCGTCGCGCTCGGTCGCGAAGCCGGGATCGACACCACCACGGGCGAGGGCGTCGCGACCGCGGTCGCCGGTGCGGACGTCGTGGTCGACCTGACCAACTCGCCGTCCTGGGCCGACGACGACGTCCTCGCGTTCTTCCGCGACTCGACGCGCCACCTGCTCGCCGCCGAGGCCGAGGCCGGCGTGGCGCATCACGTCATCCTCTCCATCGTCGGCGCCGACCGGCTTACCGACGCCGGCTACATGCGCGCCAAGCTCGCCCAGGAGGAGGGCGTCCTCGACGGCCCGGTGCCGTTCACGATCGTCCGCTCGACCCAGTTCTTCGAGTTCGTCGCCGGCATCGCCGACGCCGGCACGGACGGTGACACCGTCCGCGCGACGCCCGCCCACCTGCAGCCGATCGCATCCGCCGACGTCGTGCGGCGCCTGGCGGAGATCGTCACCGCCGCGCCGGTCAAGGGGACCGTGGAGATCGCGGGCCCCGAGCCGCTCGGCATCGACGAGCTGGTCCGCCGGTGGCTCGCGGCGACCGGCGACCGGCGTACCGTCACCGCCGATCCCGCGGCCGGCTACTTCGGCGCCGTCCTCGACGACGCGGCCCTGACGCCGACGCCCGGAGCGGACGCCTGGCTGGCCCCCACGACGTACGACGCGTGGCTGGCTGCCCGCACCTGAGGGCGACGCGAGGCGACACTAGGGTGGGCGCGTGAAGCTGTCGGCGGGCGTGGAGTGGGCGATCCACTGCTGCGTGGTGCTCAGCCAGGCCGACCGGCCGCTGTCCGGCGGGCGCCTCGCCGAGCTGCACGGCGTCTCCAAGACCTACCTCGCCAAGCACCTCCAGGCGCTCGCCAGGGCGGGCATCGTGCAGCCGAGCGAGGGCCGTGACGGCGGGTACGC
The DNA here is from genome assembly GCF_030929495.1 of Nocardioides sp. LHD-245. Classification (GTDB taxonomy): domain Bacteria; phylum Actinomycetota; class Actinomycetes; order Propionibacteriales; family Nocardioidaceae; genus Nocardioides. The sequence goes on from NZ_JAVFWN010000004.1 coordinate 222,579, forward strand.
GCTCACCCGCGACCCAGCCGGCATCACGGTCCTCGACGTGGTTCGCGCCATCGACGGACCCGACCCCGCCTTCCGCTGCACCGAGATCCGTCAGCAGGGCGACCTGGCCGCGCCGCCGGAGGAGTGCCGACGGCCCTGCGGGGTCGCGCAGGTGATGGCCGAGGCGGAGCGGGCCTGGCGGACCTCGCTGGCCGGTACGACGATCGCCGATCTCGCTGCGACCGTCGACGGCGAGGCGGTCCGCGCGGCGCTGTGACCGCGGCCCCGGCGAGGGCCCTGTGGAGGACGCCGACGCCGGGCGCCGATCTGGCGCAGGCTCGGGACATGACCGACGACGACATCCCGCCCCTCCTCCCGCCGGACCAGATGCCGCCCATCGGCGACCAGGCCGCTCTCCACCACCTGTGGCGGGCGCTGATGGGCCGGCTCGGGTTCGCCGAGGCGCAGCTGTGGACGCTCTTCCTCGACGGCGACCGGCCGCTGCACCTGGCCGAGGTCGTCGGTGTCCCGCTCGAGCCGGGGCCGGAGGACCTCGACAACCTGCGGGTGCTGACCTGCCACGCCCTCGAGCACGGCCTCGCCTGTGCCTTCCTCTACGCCCGCCCGGGGCCGTCGATGCGCACGCCCGGCGACCTCGCCTGGGCCCGTGGTCTGGTCACCCTCGACGGTCGCTGGCCGGTGCACCTGGCCAACGACGTCGAGGTGCGGGTGGCATCGCCCGACGACCTCTGCGGCGGGACGGGTGCGGCCTGACGCTGTGAATGCTCGGCGTCAGCCCAGCCCGCTCAGGTCGTCCGGTACGTCGACGGAGTGCTCGCGCAGCACCTCGAGCGGGATGAGCCGCAGCGCGCGCTCGTTGGTCGACGCGAGCACGACGGGCGCGGCCACGCCGTCGGCGTACGCCTGGAGCCAGCGCGCCGCGACCACGCACCAGCGGTCGCCGGGGTGCAGGCCGGGGAACCGCCACTCGGGGCGCGGCGTCGAGAGGTCGTTGCCGACGGCCTGCTGATGGGCGAGGAACTCCTCGGTCATCACGGCACAGACCGCGTGGATCCCGATGTCCTGCGGGCCGCAGGAGCAGTTGCCGTCGCGGAGGAAGCCGGTCATCGGATCGGTCCCGCACGGCTGGAGCGCGCCGCCCAGCACGTTGCGCTCGTCGCCGGCCGCGCTCGCCGCACTCGCCTCGGTCACGGGTCGAGTATCGCGGATCGTCAGCCGCAGTTGTCGCAGATGCCGGTCGCGGGCAGCGCCATGAAGCAGGTCGGGCAGATCGCGATCACCGGCTCCGCGGCGACGGGCTTGGCCGGCGGCTTCGGCTTGGTGGCGCGCGGAGCCCGGGCCGGCTTGGCCCCGGCGGCGGGCACCTTGGTCTCGCGGACGTCGGGCACCGTCGGCGCCTCCACGACCGGCGGGACCCAGCCCGGCGGCGGCGGGTCGGTGATGCCGAAGCGGGCCAGGATCTCGCGGGCGGCGTCGGTCGGCTGGTGCTTGGGCCGGGTGACGATGTCGAACGGCGAGGACGCGCCCTCGAGGAAGGTCTGCGCGTCGGGCCGCAGCGTGGCCGGCGGCCGACGGTGCCGCCAGCGCTGCGGCGTGGCGCCCTTCTGGGTGATGGTCACCAGCTCCGGACGGTCCCAGGCCACGAGTGCCCAGTCGTCGTGGTGACTGGTCGCCCAGACCGCGAGCGCCACGTCGCCGGCCTCGGCAGCGGCACGCAGGGCGATCCGCTCCGGGTTCGAGAACCGGCCCTTGATGTGGAGGACGCCCGGCACCGGCTCGGTGACGGCGTACTCCTCGCCCTGCAGGTGCTCGATCAGCTTCGCGAAGTCCGGCGTGTTCTCCATCGTCCCCGAGCCTACTCGGACGGCACACTGGGTTGATCGGCGCGCCAGGATGGGAGGTCCGATGACGAGCGCAGGCATGACGGGCGACCGGCCCGCGCTCCTGGTCGTCATGGGGGTCTCCGGGTCGGGCAAGTCGACCGTAGGTGCCGCGATCGCCCGGCGCATCGGCGTCCCGTTCGCCGACGCCGACGGCATCCATCCGCCGGACAACATCGCCAAGATGGCCGCCGGAACGCCGCTCGACGACGCCGACCGGCTCCCGTGGCTGCAGCTCGTCGGCCGGTGGCTGGCCGACCACGACGAGAGCGGCGGGGTGATCAGCTGCTCGGCCCTCAGGGTCGTCTACCGCGACCTGCTGCGCGCACACGCGCCGCGAGTCCGGTTCCTCCACCTGCACGGCACGCGGGGGAGCATCGCCCGGCGCCTGGCGGGCCGGGCCGGGCACTTCATGCCGCCCGCCCTCCTCGACTCCCAGCTCGCGGACCTCGAACCGCTGGCCCCGGGTGAGGCCGGCCTGAGCATCGAGATCGGCCTGCCCGTCGCCGCGGTCGTCGAGGAGTACGTCCGTCGCGTCGCCGGCAGCGACTGAGCCTCCGAGCGGCTCGATCCGCATGGCCCGCGCTGTCAGACTTGCGGCGTGAACGCATCGGCAGCCGAGCCCGCGGCCCCACCCGTCATCCTCCTCGTCTCAGGCGACGAGCTCGACGTCCTCGCTGATCAGTTCCACCGCTACGAGCGCGAGTACGACGTGCGCGCGGTCCGCAGCGCCGCCGAGGCCAACGCGGTCCTGAAGGGGGCGCGCCGATCCGGTCAGCCGGTGGCGATGATCGTCACCGAGTCCCGGCTGCCCGACGAGCAGATGCTGATGGCGATGCACGACTGGCGATCCCTGGTGCCGACGGCGCGGCGCCTCGTGGTGATCCCGATCAGCCGCTTCGGCGAGGAGAGCGTGTCGCTGCGGCCCTACCTGCAGAAGGGCAAGTTCGACACCTACCTCGTGCTCCCGCAGGGCCGGCGCGACGAGGAGTTCCACTACGCGATCACCGAGCTGCTCAGCGACTGGGGAGCGACGGTCGCGACCTCGGAGATCGACTCGGTCCGGATCGTCACCCCCGACGCCCGCCCGCTCGCGCTCGCCATCCGCGACTTCCTCGACCGGCAGGGCCTGCCGCACCGCACCTACACCCCCGACAGCCCGCAGGGGCAGGAGACGCTGGCCCGGCTCGACGGCCCGCCGTCGTACCCGCTGGTGCATCTGACCTCCGGCGCCTTCGCCGACCGGCCGGTGCTCATGCCGACGTCGACCCGCGAGCTCGGCGCGATGATCTATGGCCGCCCCTCCGACATCGAGGTCGACACGGTGGTCGACCTCGCCGTCGTCGGCGCCGGGCCGGCCGGTCTCGCCGCCGCGGTGTACGGCGCGTCCGAGGGCCTGTCGACCGTGGTGATCGAGTCGGAGGTGATCGGCGGACAGGCCGGCACCAGCTCGATGATCCGCAACTACCTCGGCTTCCCGCGCGGCATCTCCGGTCAGCGGCTCGGCCAGCGGGCGCGCACCCAGGCGATCCGGTTCGGGGCCCGCTTCTTCACCGGCTGGCCCGTCGTCGATCTGCGTCCCGGCGCCGCCGGCGAGCCGCACACACTGGTGACCGACGGCGGCGAGGTCCGGGCCCGGTCGGTGCTGGTGGCCTCCGGCGTCGCCTACCGCCGCCTCGGCGTCGCGCCGCTGGAGGACCTGGTCGGCGCCGGCGTCCACTACGGCGCCGCGATGACGGCCGCGCGCGAGATGGAGGACCGCGACGTGTATGTCGTCGGCGGCGGCAACTCCGCCGGGCAGGCCGCCGTCCACCTCTCCCGCTTCGCCCGGTCCGTCACGATCCTGATCCGCCGTGAGGACCTGGCCGCGACCATGTCGAGGTACCTCATCGACGAGATCTCGTGGAACCCACGGATCGACGTCCGTCCTTGCACGGAGATCGTCGACGGTGGCGCCGACGACGGCGGCCAGCTCGGCTGGCTGCAGCTGTGCGACGTCCGTACCCGCGAGGAGCAGCGGGTCGCGGCCGGCGGCCTGTTCCTGCTGATCGGCGCGGCTCCGCACTGCGACTGGCTGCCGGCCGACGTACGCCGCGACGAGCACGGCTTCGTGCTCACCGGTCGTGAGGTCCCCGCCGAGTGCTGGGTCGACGGGCTGCCGCCGGAGAACCTTGGCACCTGCGTCCCTGGCGTCTTCGCTGCCGGCGACATCCGCGCGGGCTCGATGAAGCGGGTCGCCTCGGCCAGCGGCGAGGGCGCCTCGGCCGTCTCGCTCGTGCACGGATACCTGGAGGGACTGCGGGTACCGCCCGCGCCATGACCACCGGAATCGACCTGGGCCGCCCGACCTCGGGCGACGTCATCGACCTGATCACCGACGACCACCGCCGATTCGAACTGCTGCTCTCCCAGCTGCGGCTCGGCACCGCCGACCGCGACGCCGTCCGTCGCGCCTTCGCCGACGTCCTCGTCGCCCACGGTGAGGCGGAGGAGGAGCTCGTCTACCCGGTGCTGCGCAAGGCCGCGTCCGACATCGACGGGCACGACGTCGAGCACGGCCGCGAGGAGCATGCCGAGGGCAACGACGCGCTGCTCGCGCTGCTCGAGCTCAAGGGCACCGACACCCAGGCGTTCGCCGACGCGGTCGAGGAGCTGAGCAACCTCGTTGCGCACCACATTGCTGAGGAGGAGCTGAGCATCCTCGAGCCCGCTAGGACCGAGGTCTCCACCAAGGTGCGCTGGGACCTGGGCGCCAAGTGGGCGGAGCGCCGCAACGCGCTCGTCGACGAGCGCTGCGGTGCCGTCGAGAACGTACGGCGGATCGTGGCCGCCGCCCAGCGGGAGGGCCTGCTGCAGGACGGGTGAGCGGGCCCCGAGGCGCAGGAAGCCTCGGGACCCGCGGGTGGACGACTGCTTCCGCAGGCGGCACGTCCAGGTGCTCAGGGCACACTCCCACATGTGTTCCTGAGCGTCTGGTCCGGCGGGAGGGCCGGAATGGCGGAACGTCGTCCGGGATCAATTCAGCCACATCGGAGGTCCCTGTAACGCGCTGTGACGCCAACGCGCCGAGATCGGGCCCGAAGTTGCGATGCAGGTGACAACTGTCGGCGTGACGGCGGCGGTGGCGGCGCCTTCCTCAGGCCGCCGGATGGCGGAGCAGGTGGGCCTTGACGATCTTGAGGTCGTCCTCGACGGACCCGAGGCGATGGTCGACCGAGTCGAGCCGGACGCCGAGGACCTCGGCGAGGTGGTCGTGCTTGTCGTCGATCTTGGCGTCGAGCCGCTTCTCGGTCGCGCTGAGCTGGCTGCTCAGGGCGTCGATGCGCGCGCCGAGCTGGGCGCCTTGTGCGTCGGTCCGGTCGTCGGACTGAGTGCCTCGGGCGTCGATGCGTTCGCCGAGTCGAGTGCCTTGGGCGTCGATGCGTGCGTTGAGTTGGGCGCCTTGGGCGTCGATGCGTGCGGTGAGCTGCTTGCCCTGTGCGTCGATGCGTGCGTTGAGTTGGGCGCCTTGGGCGTCGATGCGTTCGGTGAGCTGCTTGCCCTGTGCGTCGATGCGTGCGTTGAGTTGGGCGCCTTGGGCGTCGATGCGTTCGGTGAGCTGCTTGCCCTGTGCGTCGATCCGTTCGCCGAGTTGGGCGCCTTGGGCGTCGATCCGTTCGCCGAGCGCGGCATCGCCAGCCCTCATCTCGGTGCGCAGCGCCGACATCTCGGCGCGCAGTGCGGTGTAGCGGGTCGACGCGAGCATGAGTGCACTGAAGACCCCGATCAGGGTCCAGATCTGCGGGTCGTTCACCAGGTCCACCTCTTCAGTGTGCAACGGATCCGACGATGCTGCCATCGGCTGACGGCTCGTGCCATCGGCAGGACGGCCGCCTGTGGATGACCCGGTCGGGTGCCGGGTTCGTCTCAGCCATCGCGGTCGAGTTGCTCCGCGAGCGCACGCACGAGCCGGGTCGCGGACTCGCGGGTGAGCGTCAGGCGGGGCAGGCGGGTCTGGGCGGGCTCGACGGTGACCCAGTCCGTCGGGTCGTCGAGCTGTCGTCGGATGTGGATGACCAGCTCGAAGGCGTCGGCCGAGGCCGTCGCGGGAACGGTGTCCGCGGTCGCGCCGATCACGGGCAGGTAGGTGGCCTCGCTGGCGTGGTAGCGATCCTTGGGATGGTCATCCTCCTCGTGCTCCCGGGTGCACCACTCCGGGCACGGCTCGAGAAGCCAGATCGGTCGCTGATCGTCCACGCTGGGCCTCCTATCTCGAGTGGGATGTCGCCACAGATGGACACCGTAGGGAGGGGTGCCGACAGGACGGGGCGTCGGCGGGGCGGTTGTACACAGGCATGCGCAGACACACCAGTATTCCCATACCAGTATGCTCGAATCGAGAGTCGGATATGGCCAGAGTGATGGCGTGCCACGCCGTGTTCCTCCCGCCGCCTGGGCGGCCTACGCCCGCGAGATCGGTCACAACCTGAAGCGCGCTCGTGCCGCGCTCGAGATGAGCCAGGACGACGTGGCCTTTCGCGCGGGCATCGCGCCGAACACGTACCAGAAGTTCGAGAAGGGCGAATCCAAGCCCGGTTCGCCCCTCAACCCGGAGTTGCTGACACTGATCGCCATCAGCCAGGCGCTCGAGATCGAGGTCGCCGAGCTGCTGCCGCCCGGTGCCCCGGATCTCACGCAAGGTCGCTGATCTCTGGCCGGGTGGGCGGCGCCAGCGGGAGTTGCTGGCGCGGGACCTGCCGCTGGCGCGTGAGAGTGGTCAGGCGGCGGGATGACGGAGCAGGTGGGCCTTGACGATCTTGAGGTCGTCCTCGACCGCGCCGAGGCGGTGGTCGATGGAGTCGAGCCGGACGCCGAAGACCTCGGCGAGGTGGGCGCCTTGGGCGTCGATCTTCGCGTTGAGCTGGGCGCTTTGGGCGTCGATCTTCGCGTTGAGCCGAGCGCCTTGCGCGTCGATTCGCTCACCTTGCGCGTCGATCTTCGCGGTGAGCTGGGCGCCTTGGGCGTCGATCTTCGCGGTGAGTCGAGCGCCTTGGGCGTCGATCTTCGCGGTGAGCTGGGCGCCTTGCGCGTCGATTCGCTCACCTTGCGCGTCGATCCGTGAGGTCTGCGCGTCGATCCGGGCGCTGAGCCGCTCGCCGAGGGCCGCGTCGCCGGCGCGGATCTCGGCACGCAGGGCGGTGACGACATAGCGGTTCGACGCGAGCGTGAGGGCGCTGAAGACCCCGATCAGGGTCCAGATCTGCGGGTCGTTCACCAAGTCCACCCCTCCAGTGTGCAGCGGATCCGACGATGCTGCCATCGACCAACGATCCGTGCCATCGGCCTAGGCCGACCTGTGGATGACGGCTGGACGCCGCTACCGGCGTACCCGGATCGAGGCGCTCGCGGCCAGGTAGCGCTGGTCGCCGGGGTAGGTCACGGTGACCCGGTAGCGCTTGCCGGGCCGCGGGAGACGGACCACGGCGCGGCCGTCGGTGAGTGTCGCGGTCACGACCTTCCCGCGTCGCTGGATGGTGACGACACCGGCTCCGGCACCCTGGTCGCCCCGCACCAGGACGCGCAGCCGCGGGCGGCCCTTCTTGTCGCGCTTCTTCAGGAGCTTCAGCTTGAGTTCGGGCGCCGTTCGCGTGGCTCCGGCGCTCGGCGGCGTCGGTAGGGGCGCGACGAAGGGCGCGGAGGTCGCGATGCCCGGTGTGACGCCGGTGGCCGAGGCGGTCACCCGCACCGTGATCTCGCGACCGAGGTCCGCGTCGGTGAGGCGATAGGTCTCGCCGGTGGCGGCGGTCGAGAGACCGTCGTCGCCGGTGGTGAGGATCGGCTCGCCGTCGCGCAGCCACAGCCACTGGTAGGCGAGCAGATCGCGTGCTCTGCGCCAGGTGCCGCTGTCGGCGGTGAGGAGCGTGCCGGCGCCCGGCGCGGAGTCGCCGGCGGCGATGGCCGGTACGGCGACGTTGATGGCGGCGCACGACCCGCCGAAGCCGGTGGTGATGCCGTTGTCGCAGGCTCGCTCCGGGGGAGTCAGTGCCTGCTGGGCGAGGAGGTCGCGGGGGACCAGCGAGAAGCTCTGCCAGTGGACTGGCATGGGGGACTGGTCCTCGTCCCGCGGGATGTGGTGGTAGCCGACGCTGACCCAGGCGACCGGGTCGGTGAGTGGTTCGGTCTCCGATGCGACGTAGTCGAGCACAGACTGGCCGGGACAGCCGGCGTTGAGGTTGCTCGAGGCGTACTCCTGGCACGGGTGGTCGTTGGTGAAGCTGAGCGGGGGGCGAGTCAGCGGGAGGTAGGGGTTCTGGATCGCGTCGTTGACGATCTCGTACGAGCGCGGATGCCCGTCCGCGTTGAGAGCACCGGGGTTGACCACCCGCCACCAGGTGGTGGCGGGTGGGTTCTCGGCGATGAACGCCTCGTCCCGGATCGTGCCCTCGCCACGGACGCGGGTCGGCAACGCGGGATCACCCTCGTAGTCCCACTGCTCGACCTGCTGGTCGCCGGTGCCGATGGCGAAGTCGACCCGGTAGATGGCGTTGTGCCAGTGGGACCCGGCATGCCGGTCGGAGTCTTCGTCCTCGCTCGGCCCGATCGGCCAGCCGAAGGCGGGATCGGTGCGGAAGAAGCCCTCGCCGGGCGCCAAGTCTCCGGCGGCGCCGAGGCCGACGGTGATGGTGCCCTGGTCAGTGAGGGTCACCTTCTGCTGGTACTCGTACCATCCGGCCTTGGACAGCGAGGAGATCTCCAGCGCGCGACCTTGTTGGACATAGCGGTCGCTGGACGTCGCCCATCCCTCTTGGGAGTGCCAGCCCAGACCCGTCTCGGCCTCGCGTACGCAGATCCCCGGGATGGTCCGCTCCACCATTTGGCTGCCGATCATGAAGGACTGCTCGACCGGGAGCGCGTCACCGTCGCAGGTCTCGGGCGTCTGCGTCAGCAGATGGTCGTCTCCGAAACCGACCTCGGTGATGTCGTCGAAGACGTCCGTACCGGTGTCGTAGGGGACGTTGAGCTGGGCGAGGTAGAGCGAGCCGATGATCCGAAGCCATCCTTCGTCCTCCCCTGCGCCGGTGGCGGACCGGAACTGGACGTCCTCGAGCACCAAGCCCTTGAAGGGATGGATCCGTGCGCACATCCGCCACGCGGAACCGGTGGGCAGGGTGCGGGTGACCAGCGCGGAGCCGCAGTCGGGCTCCTCCGCGCCAGCAGCGGGCACCGTGACGGCTGCACGAGCGGGACCGGCCAGACTCGCCGTTCCGGTGAGGAGGATCGCGCAGACCAGCAGCACCGAGCAGGCGGCCGCGGTCAGCAGTGATCGGCGTCGCGGGTCAGCCATGACGGCGCCCTCCCGGTGGGAACAGGGTGACGACGCGGCGACTCAGGTTCACCACGAAGTCGTCGGTGCTGAGGTACTGCCCGGATGGCAGCGCCACCAGGAGTTGCACACAGCGCTCGGTGCCACACGTCCGCGTAGCGCTGCTTCCACCGCCGTCCTCGGGAGCCCAGGCGGCTCCGATCACGCGCACCTCGTCCGCGGCGAGCAGCGGCGCCCCGGTCAGCTGGCGGAACTGGTCGACGAAGGCGGGCGTCGGCATCGCGGTGAGGGCCAGGTCCAACGCGACCTGGGTCTCGGCTGTCGATGGGGGCGGTTGTACGCCGGTCAGCGCCTCCGCTGAGATGATCCGGCCGGTCGGCAGGTCGAGGAGGATCTGGTGCAGCCGGTCCTCGGCATAGTCGTACGCCGTGACCTGGACCCGCCGGCGGTCCTCGCGCACGTCCGGCGTGGGCAGGTCGGCCGCGAGTACTTCCGCCCTCGTCTCGTCGAGAACATCGCGCCCGGAGTCGGGCAGGCTGGCAAGGGCGAGACCGATGGCGTAGCCGCGCTCGGCGGTGCTCAGCGGCGCCCCTGGCTCTCGGAGAGGTGGCCGCTTCGCGGGGAGCGCGCCGTCACCGGCGACCTCGAACTGGTCGCTGCTGGATGCGTTGCCGTTGCCCGGCGCGCCGGGGGAGGGAGTCCAAAGAAGGACGAGGCTGCCGGCCACCAGAAGGGCGGCAGCGACGGCGCTGGCGAGGAGATGGCGAGGCATGCGCACTTCCTTCTCGCTCGTGGGGCTGCCGGACAGCGAACCCCGTGTTCCAGGTATTGGAGGGCCAGCGTGCCCGGCCGATCGCTACTGTCGTGCGGCTTGGTCAGATTGCCGCTGATCGAAGGCGGAATTGCTCACCCGCACGACAAAGCGCCCCTGCCCACGTGGCGGGCAGGGGCGCCGGAGACGCGGAGGCGTAAGCCTCTGCCTGTTGAACAGACAGCGGCCGAGAGCTCAGCTGTCGCTGCGTTCGGGGTACGGAATCAGCTCGTTCGGCTCGTACTCGCGACACCAGGGCGGGTTGTCGTAGCCCTCCTCGGGGAACGGAAACTTGTCGTAGTCGCCGGGAGCGGGCGGGAGGTTGAAATTGCTCTCCAGAGCGCAGGCCGCCCGGGCACGGGCGACGACGCGGTTGCCGGGACCGGAAGCACTGAGCGTCAGCATCGCTGACAGGTCGTCACCGCTCTGGGTCGTGCATCCCGTGAACGGGGGGATCTCGATGGTGCCGGTGAGCTGTCCGCCGAAGACCGGGTCGAAGTAGCTCTCGACATCGAGCGAATCCAGGTAGGCCATGAGGTCCTCGTTGGATTGATTGTGTTCTCCGGGAGCCGTGTATCCCGGGCCGATCATCGTCACCGGGGCTGGACGGACCGTGCGGCAGTTCCCGCTGATGCCGACGTCCACGCCGTCGAGCTTGACCTGGATGACCCGAACCTCGAAGGCATCTTCGATGACCGTGTCGGGGAGGGTCCGCGTCTTGTCCGGCATCATGAAGTAGTTGACCTCCGCATGAATCGGGACGATGCTCCCATCGCCGCGGCGTCGTTGGCTGATCTGGATGGTTGCCTCGGCGGGCAGCAAACCGAAACCTACGGTCCGCACCCGGATCGGGGGCATGTAGCCGTAGGGCTCGGGGGAGCCGGGGGGAGAGACGAAGGCCGCGTCCCCGCCGGTGAGCATGTGATACGGCTCTCCGGGAGCAGGGTCGCCACCGGTGGGGAGGCTGCCGCCATAGGCGGCGAGGGTCAACGGCGGGACAGCGACGTGCTGTTTGGCTTTGACCGTCTCCGACATTCCGATCTGCCGTACCCACATCCAATTGCCGGGCTCGATGGTGGGCTCGGGCAGGCCGGGGTAGGGCATCGGAGCCGCCTGGCTGGCTACTGGCCAAGCCAGCAGCAGGATCAGGCTGAGGCTCAGCAACCGCCGGTATCGGCGGATCGTTCTCCACATGGCGGGTACTGTGCCCGACATCGACTCGCTTGCTCAAGCGTCTCCCTCATCTGCGCCGTTCTGCAAGTGGTTCTTGTCAGGCGAGTGAGCATTTCTGGGAATTTGCTCTTGGCGGGCCGCCCTGACAGGGCGTTCGCTGCGAGTGCGGGCGGGCGTGTTCCGCGGCAGGACTGTCGTCAGGCGTCGTGCTTCGGTGAATGCCGTCACGAGGACGGAATCCGCGCCGGTTACGGCTTGAAGTTGATCTTGTGGGTGGGGTTGGCGAGGGTGACGTTGACGTCCAGGTCGAAGGTGATCGGCAGGCCGGTGAGGAACGCGCAGAATCCGGTGGCACTGACGATGCTCAGGCCGGGACCGCCGACGTTGACGTTCTGTGTGCCGCTGCCCTTGTCCTCGTCGAAGATCGCCGCGACCGACCCGCCGACCCGGGTGGTGCACAGTGTGGTCGTGGCGACCAGATTGCACGTGGTGGTGTAGTCGGTGGAGGGGCGCAGCAGCTGCATGCTGCCGGTGACATTGTGATCGGTGAGGAGGTCATCGACGGTCTGGCCGGCGGTGGCCTTGAACACCATGGCGCAGTCGCTTTCGAGGGCGGCGTTGGTGGTGCCTGCCGGGCTGTTGCAGCCGTTGATGTTGACCGTGTCCAGGATCATGTACGGCTCGCCGGCGTAGGTGGGCGGGACCGCATAGGCGGTTCCTGATCCGGTTGCGCTGGTGCAGGGGTAGGTCGTGCCCCCGACCTCGGCCGAGACACCGCCCTTGTCGGTGATCGAGACTGCCTCCGGGCTGGTGACCTTGGTGCCGCTCGCGTCCTGGATCCACACCTTGTCCAGTGGGCCAGAGGCGGCGTGGGCGGGGGCTGCGATCAAAGCGGCTGTGGCCAGCGCGGCCACCACCGCGAGGGGCTTGAGGATCCCCTGACGAAGACGAGTAGACATCGATATTCCTTTCGATTGATGCCCGGCACCGGTATATGCCGAGCGACACCGAATGGTGACCCCTGTCACACGCCCGCCCGCAAGGTTTCGACCCGCCTCCAGAAGAAATAACCACGAGAACTACTCACCTGGACGACAAGAACCTCCGCCCTGACTGATCGGACTCTTTGCTCGCTTGGTCAATCCGGCATCCGTGGTGAGTTCTCGTGCGCGCAAGCAAGCCGACTGGTGGGCCCGGCGCTGGTTCTGCCGAGGCCCACCAGTCGGTTGGGTTTCCTCAACAGTGGTCCTGATCGGACGGGCCGGTCAGGACCACTGCGAGGCGGGGATGGTGGCTATTTCTTCTTGATCTTGACCTTCACCGGTGCGCCGGTGGCGGGGTGGTGAGTGGCATCCCCCGCATAGGCGGCGATGACGGTCCACTTGCCCTTGGCGCCCTTGATCTTCTTGATCTTGACGGTGGTGGTGCCGTTGACGATCACCCCGGTGACGGTGATGGTCCGCTTCTTCTTCTTGCCCTTCTTGAGGACCTTGCCGGTCGCGGTCACGGTGGCCGTGCCGGTCGCGACGGCGCCGCCCTGCACGGTGACGGTGGCCTGGCCGGCCTTCTTCATGGTGGGGGCCTTGGTGATCTTCAGGCTCACCGACGGTGCGACCTTGCCCGGCGTGGGTGCCGCTGCCACGGTGACAGCGGCCGAGGTCGAGGTCACCGACGTCTCACCGGCCTTGGTGGCGGTGGAGCGGTAGGTGACCGTGGTGCCGGCCGGGTAGCCCGCCAGAGACAGGGTGCTGGTGGTGTCACCGATCACCGGGGCCCCGGTGGGCTGGCCGTTGACGAGCCACTGGCTGGTGACCTCGTCAGGGCCGGCAGAGAACGTGCCGGGAGTGCCGGTCAGCGACCCGGAACCGACCTGGGCGGAGCCGGTGATGATGGGCCGCTCCGCGCGCAGCATCCGGGTCACGATCGCAGCAGAGTTCCCCTCGGCGCCGTAGTGACTGAACTGGGCGATCGATTCGCCCGCCAACGACGCCGGCAGGGTTCCCGCCGGGCCGGAGGAGCGGAGCACTCCGTCCTGGTCCTGGACCAGGAAGTGTTGATCGATTTTCCCGCCGGTGACGGCCACTGCCTTCTTCCCACCCAGATCCGGCGGCGTGCAGATACCTACCGACCCCCATCGCGCGATGCTGCCGTCAGCCAAGAGCGCGTAGCCGCAGCCCGCGGAGACACTGATGGCCAGCACGTTGTCCGGTACTTGGGTGGCCGGCGGCAGCGCCCAAGAGGGCTGGTCGGCCGTAGCCCCCCAGCCGACCACGGTGCCGTCGGTGGTCAACGCGTAGGCAGCCCCAGCGTTGGCGGCGAGCTGGGTGGCGCGCAGCCCGTCGGGCACGTCGAGCATCCCGTCCTGACCACTGAACCCTGGCCCGCCGGGGTTGCCCCACGCCGTCACCGTTCCGTCGTCCTTCAACGCATACCCGTTGAACTGACCCAAGGCGAGTTGGACCACGCGGGCCTGGCCGGGCCCGGACGGGCTGGTCAACTCGGCGGGCAGATCGGTGGCATCGCCGTAGCTGGCCGACATGCCCCACACCATCACCCGACCATCCGCGGTCACCACACCCACGTTGGTGCTGGTCGCGTCCAAGTCCACGACCTTGGCCGCGGCGACGGCAGCCGGGACGACTTGCATCATCCGCTCATCTTGTCCCCAAGCCACGACCCGGCCGGTCGCGGTCAGCGCTACCGTCACCGTGCGCGATGTCGCGACCTCGCTCAGCGCCACGCCCTGCAGTTCGGCAGGCAGGCTGGTCTGGCCCTGGGCAGGGCCAGTCTCGTCCCAGCCGATGTAGGCACCCGCCTGGTCCAGGGACACTGGAAGCACCATCGGACCCGGCTCACTGGCGCCGGCGCCACTGGCCGGATCGTCGCCGGCCTCGGCCGGAACTGCGGTCAGTCCGAGGCCGACCGCGAGCGCCACCGCCAGTCCTGCCTTCCCCAGCGAGTTGCGCATGCCCGTCCCACCCACGAACTGTGTCTCACGTCTCATGCTCGCGACTGTGCCCGACCCACCGGTGCTGCTCCACCCCCTTTGCCGCGGTCCCCCCCCGCGTAGGAGTGATCTTGTGACCCGGATGACAAATCACGCATCGCTGACACCGAGGACCACGACGAGCTGAGTAGCGGGTCCAGCGGAGTGTCAGGAGCGGCGCCGGCAACTCGCCCGATCAGTCCGGGTGGAGGTTCTTGTCATCCGGGTGAGTAGTTCCCGTGGTTTTCCGTCCTCGAGGCGGGTCGAGACCTTGCGGACGGGCGTGTGATGGGAGTCACCATTCGGTGTCGCTCGGCATATATCGGTGCCGGGCATCAATCGAAAGGAATATCGATGTCTACTCGTCTTCGTCAGGGACTCCTCAAGCCCCTCGCGGTGGTGGCCGCGCTGGCCACAGCCGCTTTGATCGCAGCCCCCGCCCACGCCGCCGGCCCACTGGACGAGGTGTCGATTGTGGGGGGAGGTAGCTCGGAGGGAGTCACGATCACCGACAAGGGCAATGTCTCGGCCGAGTTCGGGGGCACGACCTACCCCTGCACCAGCGCATCCGGGTCAGGAACCGCCTATGCGGTCCCGCCCACCTACGCCGGCGAGCCGTACATGATCCTGACCACGGTCAACATCAACGGCTGCAACAGCCCGGCAGGCACGATCAACGTCGCCCTCGAGAGTGACTGCGCCATGGTGTTCAAGGCCGACGTCGGCCAGACCGTCAGCAACGGTCTCATCGACCCGAATGTCACCGGCACCGTGGAGCTGCTGAGGCCCTCCACCGGCTACACCACCACGTGCAACCTGGTCGCCGCGACCACGCTGTGCACCATGCGGGTCGGCGGGTTCGCCGACACGATCTTCGACGAGGACAAGGGCAGCGGCATCCAGAACATCAACGTCGGTGGTACCGGCCTGAGCATCGTCAGCGGCACCGGGCTGTGCGCGTTCGCTACCGGGCTGCCGATCACCTTCAACCTGGACGCCAACGTCACCCTCGCCAACGCCACCCACAAGATCGACTTCATGGAGTAGCCGTCGTCGTGACGGCGCGCCGTCCCACAACCACACGCACCACCACCTGGTGTCTCGGTTGAGGAAACCCAACCGACTGGTGGGCCCGACAGAACCAACGCCGGGCCCACCAGTCGCCACCAAGATGAAAAACACTCCTGCTGAACCCGCATCGCATCACCGACCGACTGGAGCACACCCGTTGAGAATCCGTACTTTGATGACTGCCGTGACTGCCGGCGCTGTGACCTTCGCCTTGGTCGGGACGGCGACCGCCCCGGCGTTCGCCAACCAGCCGATCCCTGACGCCCAGTCCGGTCACCTCGTCACCTGGGGCAGCGGCAGCGCCTCCGCCGCCACCACGCTGCCTTCCGAACTCGACGGGAAGCGGATCGTGAGCGTCTCGGCCAGTGACAATCCGATCAGCGGCGCGGTCACCGACGAGGGCGAACTCTTTGTCTGGGGAGGTCCCTCCGGCGGGGTGGTGGCAGGCGCCCCCACCGGCCTGACCGACGCTGCCGCTGTCGCGCTGAGGGCGGCCAACGGCGTCGTGCTCCGAGAAGGGGGTGAGGTGGTGGCCTGGGGCGTGGCTCCGGGGATCTCGGCCGTGCCGGAGGGGCTGCGGGCTCAGGCCGTGGCCGTTGATGTCACCGGCACCGCCTTCGCCGTGACGACCGAGGGAACCTTGGCGCACTGGGGGAGCGCCCCGTTCCTGGTGCCGCCCGACGACCTCACCGACCTGGTCGACGTCGTGGCCGGCAGGATCCCGGCGGCCCTCGACGCCGACGGCAATGTCATCACCTGGGGCACCGACCTGCTGCCCGGCAGCGTGGTCCCCGCCGACATCCAGGGCCACGTCACCCAGATCGCCACCGGCGAATTCACCTACGGCGCGATCCTCGATGACGGCTCGATCCGGTTGTGGGGGTCGGACGTGGACCCCTCTAAGCCCATCCCGACCGTGCCCGCGAAGCCCGACGGCAAGAAGGTCATCTCTCTCGGGATCGCCAACGGCAACACCGTGGTGGCCGTGACGGAGGACGGTCAGGTCTATGCATGGGGCTCCAACGCCGATGTGGTCAACGTGGATGCCGTCGCCGGGATCAACGACGGCGAGCCGGTCGCCGCTGTCAGCATCGGTGAATACCACGCCGCCGTCATCGTGACCGACTTCCATGCCTCGGCCGCTCCCGTCATCGCCGGCTCGCCGGTGATCGGGCAACAGTTGACGGTCTCCACGCCGGCAGAGTTCACCCTCGATCCCGACGGTGAGGTCACTGGCCAGTGGCTCAGGACGACGGGCGGCACCACCACGGAGATCGCCGGTGCGACGACTGACACGCTGACCCTCGACAAGAGTCTCGAGGGCGCGACGATCAGCTACGAGACCACCGCTGAACGCGGCGGCGAGACCGTGGTCACCACGTCCAACACCCTCGGCCCGGTCACCGCAGCACCCATCGTCAAGGTCGCCAGCACGGTCACCGCCGAGAAGCCGGTGAGCAAGTACAAGGGCAAGAAGTCCGCTGCGAAGAAGGCCAAGAGGACCAGCTTCTCCGCCGCCATCGCCACCCCGGGTGCCAGCCCGGCGGGCACGGTCACCCTCATCATCGAGGGCAAGGTCAAGAACAAGAAGGGCAAGACCAAGAAGGTCTCCAAGCAGGCAACGGCGATCGTCGGTGCCGATGGCGCACTCAAGATCGTGGTCAAGGGCCTCAAGCGGGGCAAGTACACCGCCACCTGGTCCTACCCGGGCAGTTCCACCACGCTTCCCTCGACCGTTGTGAGGAAGTTCAAGGTCTGATCTGACTATTTCCCGTCGAGGCTGTCGAGATCCCAGGGTCTCGACAGCCTCGACATTGTCGATGTATCTGCCCGGGCCGCTTGCGGTCCGGGCAGATGTCGTTCGGCATGCACGCAGGCGGTGCGAGCGCGACCGGCGACTCCTCGCAGGTTCGGTTCTTGTGCTGTAGGTGAGCAAATCCGGTGTTGCTTGCGAGTGGTCGGCGACCTTGCGTTCTTTGAAGCGTGTCTTGATCCACGATCGCTGGGGGTCCTGCTTCTCGGAATCCCTTGGCTGGTCGACTTGGTCCGCTGCCCTCCCTGCGCTCGGGACAGCCGTCGAGCAGATCATCGGAATTTTGGGGCCGACAAAATCGCGCTATCGCTCCGGGCGCGACGGAACAGACCTACCCTGAGAGGGCGGGTACCTGGGGGACAAGTCCTCGCGGACGCGGGGCGTGGTGCCCGCGAGCCGGGAGTGAGGAGTCGGGCATGACGGATACGCCGATGCTGTCGCCGGCATCGTCGGAGGAGTCGCCTCGAGAGGCGCTGTCCCGCGTCGTGCAGATCCTGCGTCCCCAGATGGAGGCGATGGCCGAGCAGATCGTCCGACAGATCCAGGACTCCGTGCCCGAGTATGCCGGGCCTGAGGGCGCGCCACGCCACCAGCTCCTCGTCCTCGCAGCACGCACGGCGGCTCGGCACTTCCTCGACGACGCCGAGCAGTTGCCCGGACAGGAGCGTCACGTCGACGAGATGTTCCGTCGTCTCGGCTACACCCAGGCGCAGCGGGGGCGCAGCCTCGAGTCGCTCGACGCCGCGCTGCGGGCAGCGACCCGGTGGTCCTGGCGCTACCTCGCGGAGTTCGCCGTCGGTCACGACCTGTCCGGCACGGATCTGCGAGATCTGGCCGGTGCCGTCTTCGACTATCTCGAGCATCTCCGTGACCAACTCGTTGAGGGCTTCGAGCTGGCACATCGGGTGGGGAAGGTCGGTCACGACGCTGCCCGTGGCCGGTTGTTCGAACGGTTCCTGGCCGACCCGGTGTCCCGGCCCGGTCCAGGGGTCAGGCTGGGAATCGACCACCAGGACCTGCGGGCGCTGGCCGAGGCCGCGGGATGGTCCATCCCCGAGACCGTCGTGGCGCTGGCGGTCAGCTACTTCGGGGAGCCCCCCACTGTGCTCGAATCGCCGACCATGCTCATCCATGTCGAGCCCCGGCGCATGCTCGTCTTGTGCCCACCCGAGGAGCGGGACGAGCTCGTCGCGCAGATCAGCTCCTCCGGCCCAGGCCTGCGGATCGCGGTGAGCTGGCCAGTACCACCTGGAGAGTCGGGATCGGCGCTGCGCTGGTGCCAACGTGCCCTCGACCTGGTCCAGCGAGGCATCATCGTGCCGACCCAGGTCGTCGACTGTGCCGAGCACGCGACCCAGCTGTGGCTGCACGCCGAGCCGTCCATGCGCCAGCACCTGTGCCAGGAACTGCTGCGTCCGCTGCTCGCCGAGGCGCCCAACTCACGATCGATCCTGTCCGAGACTCTCCTGATCTGGGCGGAGACGCGGGACAGCGCGCCCGCGATCGCGGCTCGGCTCGATGTGCATCCGCAGACGGTCCGCTACCGCTGGAAGCGGATCAACCAGCTGTTCGGGGAGTCCCTGCGGGACCCCGAGTTCGTCGTCCAGATGACCCTTGCCCTGAAGTCGAGCATCCCCTTGTGGAGAGCCGGCGACCAGAGCGACTTCGACCTGTTCAACGAGCGGTTGGAGTCGACAGCTTGACCTGATGACCGGTGCCGCCGCGTGTCCTGAGCTGCCGGCTCGCGGCGGCCGTGCCATTCGTCTTGTCACCCACCTCACAATTGTATGGCCATATTTAGATGGGGTGATCGCGGGCCGCTCTGGCGGAAAGGCCCGCGGGGCACGATGTCGAACATGGAGATCAGGCGGCCGCGGGTGACGGAATGCCCCGGCGACGGAACCAACGCGTCCTCGCAGTGGACGACGAGACACCGTTTGTTGTCACTCCACTGACAAGGCCCGTCGCCTGCACGTGCGGTCGTCTGCAATCGCGCCCGTGTGACTGGGCGCACACCTACGCTGCTGGGGACCGCCCCCGGTCACGACAGCCCCACTGACCAGCACGCGTATCCCGCATGTAGGAAACCGCACAGAATCCAGGAGGACCGCGTGGGCGGATCGATCGAAGTCACCGGACTCAGCAAGACCTACGGTCGCCAGAACATCTGGCACGACGTCACGCTGACCCTGCCGCCCGGCGAGATCACGGCGATGATGGGGCCCTCGGGCACCGGCAAGTCGGTCTTCCTCAAGTCGCTCATCGGGCTGGTGCAGCCCGAGGAGGGGCAGGTGCTGATCGACGGCGTCGACATGGTGTCGGTGCCGGAGTCGCACAAGCTCGAGCTGCGCAAGAAGTTCGGCATCCTGTTCCAGGACGGCGCGCTCTTCGGCTCGATGAACGTCTACGACAACGTCGCCTTCCCGCTGCGCGAGCACACCAAGCTCAAGGAGCCGCAGGTGCGCGACGTGGTCATGGAGAAGCTCGACATGGTCGGGCTGGTCGGTCAGGAGCACAAGCTGCCGGGGGAGATCTCGGGTGGCATGAAGAAGCGGGCCGGCCTGGCCCGCTCCCTGGTCACCGACCCGGAGATCATCCTCATCGACGAGCCGGACTCCGGCCTCGACCCGGTGCGCACCTCCAACCTCGCCCAGTTGCTGATCGAGGTCAACGCAGCCACCGACGCCACCATGCTGGTCGTCACCCACAACATCGAGCTGGCGCGCACGCTGCCCGACAACATCGGCATGCTCTACCGCCGCGAGCTGGTGATGTTCGGGCCGCGCGAGTCCTTCCTGATCACCGACCACCCGGTCGTCTCGCAGTTCATGAGCGGCGACCCGGACGGGCCGATCGGCATGAGCGAGGAGACCGACCACCGGCGCTCCGACCTGATCGACATCGGCGGTGGCTACCCCGGTGGCGGGATGATCCCCAGCGGGGCCCGTGCCATCGAGGTCGTGCCCCGTCAGCTCGCGCCCCGCTCGGGCGCGGCCCGGCCCAGCAGTGAGCGGCACCGGGCCCGGGTGGCCTCCGGCGGCGCGCCTCTGTACGTCGCCGACGACGAGGAGTCTGACCAGGCGCGTTCCATCGTCCGTCCCAGCCTTCCGATCCGCTCGCTCAACGCGACCGGCAGTCTCTTCGCCCTCGCGCTCGACACGATGCGGGCGCTGTTCCGGCGCCCCTTCCGGGCGAGTGAGACGCTCGAGCAGTTCTGGTTCGTGGTCAGTGTGTCGTGGGTGCCCGCGATCCTGATCTCGATCCCTCTCGGCGCCGTGATCGCCCTGCAGTTGGGCACCCTGACCACGCAGCTCGGCGCGCAGTCCTTCACCGGCGCGGCCAGCGTGCTCGCGATCGTCCAACAGGCCGCGCCCATGGTCACCACCCTGGTGATCGCCGGCGCCGGAGGTGCCGCGATCTGCGCGGAGCTCGGGTCGCGGACCATCCGCGACGAGATCGCCGCGATGCGGGTGATGGGCCTCAACCCCGTCCACCGGCTCGTGGTGCCCCGGGTGCTGGCCTGCGTCGGCGCCGCGGTCCTGCTCAACGGCCTGGTCTCGGTGGTCGGCGTGCTCGGCGGCTACTTCTTCAACGTCATGCTCCAGGGCGGCACGCCCGGCGCCTATCTGTCGAGCTTCACCGCCCTGGCCCAGATCTCCGACTTGTGGGTCGGCGAGATCAAGGCCGTGATCTTCGGGTTCATCGCCGCCGTCGTGGCCTGCTACCGCGGACTCAACACCGCGCCCGGCCCCAAGGGCGTCGGCGACTCGGTGAACCAGTCGGTCGTCGTCACCTTCCTGCTGCTCTTCTTCGTCAACTCCGTCCTCACCGCGCTCTACCTGACGCTGGTGCCCATGAAGGGGGCCTGACATGGCTGCCACCACACCGCAGCCCCGGTTCTCGCCGCCCAAACGGGTGGCGATGCGGCCGGTCGACAAGCTGGCCCAGATCGGCGCCGACATGCGGTTCTACGGCGAGGTGATGCGTCACGTCCCGGCGACGATCCGCCACTACCCCCGCGAGGTGATGCGCCTCCTGGCCGAGGTCAGCTTCGGCTCCGGCGCCCTGGCCGTCATCGGCGGCACCGTCGGCGTGATGCTCGGTCTGACCCTGTCGGTGGGCCTCGTCGTCGGCATGCAGGGGTACGCCGCCCTCGACCAGATCGGCACCGCCACCCTGACCGGCTTCATCTCGGCCTACTTCAACACCCGCGAGGTCGCCCCGATGGTCGCGGCGCTCGCGCTCTCGGCGACCGTCGGGTCCGGCTTCACCGCCCAGCTCGGCGCGATGCGGATCAACGAGGAGGTCGACGCGCTCACCGCGATGGCCGTCTCCAGCGTCCAGTTTCTCGTCACGACCCGGGTGATCGCCGGCTTCATCGCGATCATCCCGCTCTACGTGATCGGCCTGCTGACGTCGTACGCCGGCTCCCGGCTGGTGACCGTCTACGTCTACGGCCAATCGGCCGGCACCTACGACCACTATTTCGAGCTCTTCCTGCCACCCATCGACATCCTGCTGTCGTTCGTCAAGGTGCTCGTCTTCGCCGTGATGATCATCCTGGTGCACTGCCGGATGGGCTTCTCGGCCTCCGGCGGTCCCGCCGGCGTCGGCGTCGCGGTGGGTCGTGCGGTGCGCCGCAGTCTCGTCGCGGTGGCGCTGCTCGACCTGATCCTGTCCATGGCGCTGTGGGGCGCCACGACCACGGTGAGGATCGCGGGATGAGCACGAGCAATCCGGGCCGGATCCGCGACGTGATCGTGGGAGCCTGCGCCGTCGGCCTGGCGGTGGTCCTGCTGACCGTGGCCTATCTCGCCTACCACCGGGTGCTCGTGCCGAGCGAGACCGTCACGCTGCGCACCGACGTGGTCGGCAACGCCATGCAGACCGGCTCCGACGTCAAGCTCAACGGCGTGCCGGTCGGGCGGGTGGAGAGAATCCGGGCCACCGAGGACGGTGCCGCCCTGTCGCTGGCCCTCAACCCCGACGTGCTGAAGCTGCTGCCCGACAACATCGTGGCCCGGCTGCTGCCCAAGACCCTCTTCGGCGAGCGGTACGTCGCGCTGGTCGAGCCGGGCGAGCCCAGTGGCAGCCGGCTGCGCGGCGGCGACGTCATCCGCCAGGACGCGTCGGCCGAGGCCGCCGAGCTGCAGCAGGTGCTCGATGAGCTGCTGCCGGTGATGAAGGCGATCCAGCCCGACAAGCTCGCCGCGATGATGGGCGAGTTCGCCGAGATGCTGCGCGGCAACGGAGAGAAGATCGGTGACGCGATGTCGATCTGGCAGGGCTACCTGACCAAGCTCGAGCCGCTCGTGCCGCAGATGGCCGACGACCTGGCCCGGCTCGGCCGGGTCGCCGAGGAGTGGAACGTCGCCGCGCCCGACCTGGTCGACGCGCTCGCCACGATGACCACCAGCGCGAAGCTCCTCGTCGACGAGCAGACCCAGCTGCGCGACGTCTACGCCAGCGTCATCGGCTCGGCCGACACCACCCGCGGCTGGGTGGCCGACAACCACAACACGATCACCGTGCTGTCCAAGGAGAGCCGCAAGGCGCTGCGGGCCACCTCGCCCTACGCCTCGCAGTTCCCCTGCCTGTTCCGTGCGGTGCGCGACTACATCCCCAAGATGAAGGCCGCGCTCGGTGAGGGCCAGGGCGAGCCCGGCCTGCACGCGGTGCTCCAGGTGGTGCCGACGCGGAGCAAGTACCTCGCCGGCCGCGACAAGATCACCTACACCAAGGGCAACCCCAAGCCCCGGTGCCCGTACGTCACCGGCCAGGTCGGCACCCAGCCCGCCCCCCGGGCCACGCTGCCCGGTACGGCCGAGGCGGCCGACACCGGCTGGCCCGCCAGCGGCACCCCGAATGGCGACGCCCCCGCCGCCGGGTCCGGCGACACGGGCGCAGCGGATGACCCGCCCGCGATCGCCCCGCCGCCGGGCAGCAGCGTGCAGTCCTACGAGTACGCCATGACCGGGCTGGGCGACGCCAACTCGCCCGGCGAGAACCAGCTGATCGCCGAGCTGATCGCACCCACCCAGGGCATGGCCCCGGGCGACTACCCGACGTGGAGCAGCCTGCTCCTGGGGCCGACCCTGCGCAACACGAAGGTGGTGCTGCGATGAGCGGCGCGTCCGACCGTCACCAGCTGCGCTGGACGGCGGTGAAGGCCCTGGTGTTCACCGTGGTCACCGTGCTGGCCACCACGGTGCTCGCCCTCACGATCCGCAACAGCTCCGGCGGCGACGCCCAGGACTACGCGGCCGTGTTCACCGACGTCACGAGCGTGAGCCGCGGTGACGACGTACGCGTCTCCGGCGTGAAGGTCGGCAGCGTCAAGGACGTCAAGATCACCGACGGCCGGCTGGCCAAGGTGCGGTTCACGGTCCGCAAGGGCGTCCGCCTGCCCGACACCACGATCGTGCAGATCCGCTTCCGCAACCTGGTCGGCCAGCGCTACCTGGCGCTGGTGCAGCCGTCCGGCGTGACGAGCAGCCCCACGGCCGGGCAGACCGGCAGCGGCATCGCCCCGGCGAGCAGTACGACGACGTCCGGCGCCTCGGCTGACACGATCAAGCCCGGGCACACCTTCGGCATCGACCAGACCCGGCCCGCGCTGGACCTGACCCTGCTGTTCAACGGCTTCCAGCCGCTGCTGCGGATGCTCGACCCCGACGACGTCAACCGCCTCAGCGAGCAGATCATCGCCGTCTTCCAGGGCGAGGGCGCCACCGTCGAGGGGCTGCTGAAGAGCACCGCGTCCCTCACCACCACCCTGGCCGAGAAGGACCAGGTGATCGGCGAGCTGATCTCCAGCCTCAGCAGCGTGCTCACCACCGTCAACGACCGCTCCGACCAGCTCGACACCACGCTGCTCACCATGCAGCAGCTGGTCTCCGGCCTCGCCGAGGACCGCGCCGCCATCGGCGGCGCGATCAGCGGCATGGGCGACCTGACCACCAGCGTCGCCGACCTGCTGGGCCAGACCCGCCCCGCGGTGCGCAAGTCGATCAAGCACCTGGGCAAGCTCTCGCAGAACCTCGACGAGCACAGCGACGAGGTCGAGTCCTTCCTCGAGATGCTGCCGGTCAAGCTGGACCGGATCGGCCGCCTCAGCAGCTACGGATCGTGGCTCAACACCTATCTGTGCTCGATGGAGGGACGGATCCCCATGCCCCAGGGATACATGGGCGACCTCGGTGCCCTGCCGGTCGCGGAGAGGTGCCACTGATGACCCGCTACCGCCGTTCCTTCGCGGAGCGCAACCTGGTCATGATCGCCGTGGTCGGGATCATCGTCATCGGCGTGTCCTTCACGGCCGCCATGAAGCTGTCCTCCCTGCCCGTCGTCGGCGGCGGCCCGGTCCACGAGGCCGTCTTCGCCGAGGCCGGCGGGCTCAGCCCGGGCGACGAGGTCCGGGTCGCCGGCGTCCGCGTCGGCGAGGTCAGCGAGGTCGACCTGCGGGGCCGCGACGTCGTCGTGCGCTTCCGCGCCAAGGGCGTCGACCTCCCCGACCAGACCTCTGCGGCGATCAAGGTCAAGACCATGCTCGGGCAGAAGTTCCTCTCGATCGACCCGCTCGGCTCGGGTGAGCTGAAGGGTGCGATCCCGCGCGAGCGCACCTCGGTGCCGTACGACGTCAACGCGGCCTTCTCCGACCTGAGCACCACCGCCAGCGAGATCGACACGCCCCAGCTCGAGCAGAGCTTCCGGGCGATCGCCGACGCCTTCCGCGGCACCCCCGACTCGGTGCAGCAGATGGTCGACGGGCTGACCGCGCTGTCGCGCACGATCTCCACCCGCGACGACGACCTGGCCGAGCTGCTCAAGGCGACCACCCAGGTCAGCGGCACCCTCGCGGGGCGCAACGAGCAGATCGCCGCCCTGATCAACGACGGGTCCGACCTGCTCGGCGAGCTCCAGCAGCGCCGGGACGCGGTCAACGCGATGCTGGTCGGCACCGCCGACCTCGGCGCCCAGGTGCGCGGCTTCGTCCAGGACAACCAGAAGACCCTGGCGCCGGCCCTGGCCAAGCTCGACAAGGTCTCCGCCATCCTTGAGCGCAACCAGGACAACCTCGACAAGGCGCTGCGCCAGCTCGGTCCCTACTACCGCGTGCTGGCCTCGGCCACGGGCAACGGTCCCTGGGCCGACTCCTACCTGTGCGGCCTCTTCGACGACGACCTCAACCCGATCCTCGAGAACGACGTGGTCCGCAACTGCCACCCCGGAGGTGCCCGATGAGCTCCCTGCGCCAACGCCGACTCGTGATCGGCCTGGTGGTCCTGCTGCTCGTGGCCGGCGGCTTCGGTCTCCGGGCGCTGCTGCGCGACGAGCCGGTCCGGTTCAGCGCGATGTTCGAGTCGACGGTCGGCCTCTACCCCGGCTCGGACGTGCAGGTGCTCGGCGTACCCGTCGGCAAGGTGACCTCGGTGAAGCCGGACGGCGAGACCGTCCGGGTCACCATGGAGCTCGACCCCGGCCGCGACGTGGCCGCCGACACCGCGGCGGTCATCATCGCCCCGACCCTGGTCAGCGACCGGTTCGTCCAGCTCACCGTCCCGTGGGTGGCGGGGGAGGGCACCGCCAAGCTCCGCTCCGGGACCGAGCTCAGCATGGACCGGACCGCGGTGCCCGTCGAGATCGACGACCTGTACGACGGCCTCAAGAGCGTGTCCGACGCGCTCGGCCCGGAGGGGGCCAACCGGGACGGCGCGCTGAGCGACCTGCTCGAGGTCGCGGCCGAGAACCTGGACGGCCAGGGCGAGGGCCTCAACACGATGTTCCGCGAGTTCGGCGAGGCCAGCGCGACGCTGTCCGGGCTCGACGACGAGTTCTTCGCCACGATCAGCAACTTCGAGAAGCTCAACGCGATGCTGCTCGCCAACGACGGCGCGGTCGGCGAGGTCAACAAGCAGTTCGCCGACGTGGCCGGCTATCTCGCCGAGGACCGCGACGACATGGGCGCGGCGGCCGAGAACCTCGGTGAGGCGATGCAGGTGCTCGACGACTTCATCCGCCAGAACCGCGGCAAGCTCAAGGACAGCGTCGACAACCTGGTGCCGACCACCAAGGTGCTGCGCAAGCAGCGCGACTCCCTGGAGGAGATGGTGCGGCTGGCGCCCGTGCTGATGCAGAACCTCCTCGACCTCTACGACCCGGAGCACAACGTGCTCGTCGGTCGCGGCAACCTCAACGAGGCCACGATCTGGGCCGACGCGCTCACCGCGCGGACCTCCGAGAACGCGCCGCCGACGATGTTCGAGGGCGCCGGAAGGAGCCGACGATGAGCACCCGATTCCCCGACCGGACCCGGCGTACCCGTCGGGGCGGCCGCTGGGCCGCCGCGGCCGGCGTCCTGGCGTTCGTCCTGTCCGGATGCGGCCTCGGCGGCGGCATCTACGACGTGCCGCTGCCGGGCGGCGCCGACGTCGGCGACGACCCGATGACCATCACCGTCGACTTCACCGACGTCGTGGACCTGGTGCCGCAGAGCAGCGTCAAGGTCTCCAATATCGCCGTCGGCCGGGTCTCGGACATCGAGCTCAACCCCGACGGGCTCAGCGCGCGCGTCACCCTGGTGATCCGCAACGACCTGGACCTCCCCGAGAACACCGGCGCCCGGCTGCAGCAGTCGTCGCTGCTCGGCGAGAAGTACGTCGCCCTGGTGCGGCCCGCCACCGCGGCCGGCGGGGGCGAGCTGCGCACCGGCTCCCACATCGAGCTCGCCGCGACCAGCCAGGTCGCCGAGGTGGAGCAGGTCCTCGGCGCCGTCTCGACGGTGCTCAACGGCGGCGCCGTCGGCAAGTTCCAGGAGATCTCCCAGGAGCTGCAGAAGGTCGCCGACGGCCGGCCCGAGCAGATCCGCGACTTCCTGCGCACCACGCGGGTCTTCGTGGAGAGCCTCGACGCACGCAAGGACGCGATCGCCGACGCCCTCGAGTCGCTCGCCGACCTGTCCGCGACGCTCGACGACGACAAGGACAAGATCGCCACGGCGCTCGAGGGCCTGAGCCCCGGGATGAAGGTCCTGGCCGATCAGCGACCGCAGCTGGTGGCGATGCTCGAGTCGCTCAACCAGCTGAGCACCGTCACCATGCGGACCCTGAACGCCTCGAAGCAGGACATGATCGAGGACTTCCGGCTGCTCGAGCCGATCCTGAGGAACCTCGCCGCCGCCGGTGACGCGCTGCCGGAGTCCTTGCAGATCCTGCTGACCTACCCGTTCCCCGACGCCGTGCTCGGCGCCATCAAGGGCGACTACCTCAATGCCTTCGTGACGACCAACTACAGCTCGCTGCCCCCGGGCTGTGCCGCGATGGGCTGTCCGTGGGAGCAGCCGGGCTTCGACCTCACCGGCATCGCGTCCGGGAGGCCGGCGATGGCACCGCGCGGCTCCGCGGACGCGCCGCCGTCGACGGAGGGGAAGGGCGCCGCCCCCGAGTCCCCGTCGGGAGAGCCGTCGCCGTCGTCCGGGTCCTCGCCGTCGCCGACGATGCTGCCGTCCACGGACTCGCCGGTCCCCGGCGTCCCGTCGCCGACGATCCAGGTCCCCAAGCCCACCGGCGCCCCGAGCCCGACCGGCTCGGCCGGCCCGACCGGCTCGCCGTCGTCCACTCCGACCGCTACGGAGGACTGATGCTCAACATCACCGCCAAGGCCAAGCTGTTCGTCTTCATGGCGCTCGCGATGGTGACCACCACCTTCCTCGCGGCACAGTACGTCGGCCTGGACCGCTATGTCGGCGGCTACCGCGTCACCGTCGACCTCACCGAGGCCGGTGGCCTGTTCGACAACAGCGAGGTCACCTACCGCGGCGTCCCGGTCGGCCGGGTGGAGAGCCTGGTCGCCACCGGCGACGGGGCCCGTGCCGTCGTCCGGATCAAGCCCGGCTCACCCGACATCCCCGCCGACGTCGAGGCACGGGTGGTGAACCGCTCGGCCATCGGCGAGCAGTACCTCGACCTGCGCGGCGGGCCGCTCGGCGGCGACAAGCTCGGCGAGGGCGACCGGCTCACCGTCGGCGCCGGCGGTCTGCCGCCGTCGCTCGACGGGCTGCTGCGCAGCGGCCGCGACTTCGTCGCCTCGGTGCCCTCCGACGCGCTCACCACGGTCATCGACGAGACCTACGACCTCTCCCGCGGCAACGGCCAGCACATGGCCCGCCTGGTCGAGACCTCGACGGAGTTCGCCCGCACCGCGGACAAGAACTTCCTGGTCTCGGCCAGCCTGATCCGCAGCTCCGGCACGGTGTTGGCCACCCAGGAGGCCTCGGCCGAGAGCTTCCAGAGCTTCAGCAAGGACATGTCGCTGCTGGCCCACGCGCTCGCCGACCAGAACGACTCGTGGCGCCAGCTGATCGAGCAGACACCCGCGGCCGCGCGTGAGCTGGGCGCCCTCTTCTCGACGGTCGGGCAGCCGCTCGGCGACCTGATGGGCAACCTCGTCTCGACGGCCCAGGTCTTCGGCACCAACGCCGCCGGCGTCAAGGAGACCTTGATCAAGCTGCCCGAGGGCATCAGCATCACCTATGCGGTGATGACCGCGAAGGGCATGCGGATGGGCGTCACGCCCACCTTCTTCAGTCCGATGCCGTGTGTGACCGGCTATGGTGCGACCGAGATGCGCCCCGGTCTGGACACGAGCCCCGGCAAGCCGTTCAACCTCGAGGCCGGCTGCACCTCGCCCACCGCGGGCACCAACGTCCGCGGGCCGAGCGCGGTGCCGAAGGGCAAGCGGCCGGTCGGCGTCGACCTGACCGGCAGCCTGGAGGACCTGATGGGAGGGACGCCGTGACGGAGGGACGGGACGCCCCCGCGGAGACCGCGGAGGAGTCGACGACCGGGGAGCCCGAGTCCTCGAAGGAGTCGGAGCCCGACGTACGCCCGTCGGTCGTGGTCCTGGGCGCGGACGACGCCGCGGCCTCGTCGCGACGCCTCCGCCTGGGGCGCTGGACGTGGCTCGTGCTCGCGGCCAGCATCGTCGCCGTGGTGGCGGCGTACCTCTCGTGGAGCAATGCCGACGACGACCCCGCCCTCGCGCGAGCGGAGCTGCGCGACCTGGCCATCATCGAGGGCACGGCCGCGGTCGAGACGATGAACTCGATGGACTACCGCGATGTCGAGGCGGGCCTGGAGGCCTGGCGCTCGGTCACCACGGGCGTGCTGCGCGACCAGCTGACCGCGATCGCCGCCGACGAGCGCCAGCTGCTGGCCGACCAGGGCAAGATCGCCACCGGCCGCGTCGTCGAGGCCGCGCTCACCGAGCTGACCGACCGCACCGCCACGATGATCGCGGCGGTGGAGGTCACCGTCGCCGACAAGGACCCCGCCCAGGAGCCGACCGTGAAGCGCAACCGCTACAGCGCCGACCTCGTCCTGGTCGACGGCGACTGGAAGCTCGAGAACCTCGGCCAGGTCCCGGTGGCCACCTCATGACGGCCACGACGCGATCCGGGAGCCGGGCCCAGCTCGCCCACGCCCTCGCACTGGTCGTCGCCATCGCGCTGATCGCCGTCGCGGTGGTGCTGGGCCTGCGGGCGCAGTCGCTGCGCGACGACCCCGCACTGGCCAACCGTGCCCAGCTCGACGAGGCCGCCGCCCGGGGGGTGACGACCGAGGTCTCCCGCGGGCTCGCCCAGGTGTTCAGCTACGACTGGTCGCAGCCCGGGATCACCAAGGCCGCGGCCGACCAGCTGCTCTCCGGCCAGGCGCGGGAGGAGTACGACACCCTCTTCGCCAGCCTCCAGGAGCGCGCCCCCGACCAGAAGCTCACGTTGAGCACGCAGGTCCAGGTGGCCGGCGTCCAGCGCCTCACCGAGACCAAGGCGACGCTGCTGGTCTTCCTCGACCAGTCCAGCAGCCGTGCGGAGGACGAGGAGTCCTCGGTCTCGGCGGCTCAGCTGCGGGTGGAGGCCGAGCGCAAGGGCCGCTCGTGGGTGATCACGGCCCTGAACCCGCTGTGACCCTCCGGCCCGGCTGGATCCGGGCTCACGCGCCCTGAGTCAGGTCGGGAGCCCAGGAGGGCAGCAGTGAGCTGAGGGAGATGCCCAGCGCCTGGCTCAGCGCCATGGTGTTGCGCAGGCTCATGTTGGCCGGCGACCCGGGCTTCGACTCGCCCTTCTCGTACTGGCGATAGGTGTTGGCGGCGATCCCGGCTCGTTGCGCCACGCGCTCCTGGCTCAGTCCGGAGTCGTGACGGGCCCGCTGGAGGTTGACGCCGATCTCGCGGACGTAGGCATCCCAGGAGTGGTCGGCAGACGAGGAAGACACGGGGTCAAGCATGGAGCGAATCACCGACACAGATGTACATACTGGTAGGTGGATATCTGGTGACCGGGGCATCCTGTGGACGACGTCCGGTCGACGGCGGCAGTTGTCGGGGCTGGTTCCTAGTCTCCAGAGACCGTCACCATCCGTTCGGACTCCGGAGGCAGACCATGGAGAGCTCGCGCCCCACCTGGCTCGCTGAGCCGTGTCCGCCGTGGTGCCTCCGCGAGCATGACGAGGACGACCACCCGGACGACCGGGAGCACCGCGGCGAGGCGGTCGATCTCGCGGTCGTTGCCACGGGTGAGGATGCTGTACCCGTGACCGATGCCCTGGCTCCCCTCGAACTCGTCGTGCAGCTCCACCGTCGTGTCGGCGCGCCGGTGGAGTGGGTCAGCATCGAGCCGGCCGAGGCCCGGCAGCCTCGGCTGGCGCTCACGCGCGGCTCGGCCCGCGCCCTGGCGACGGCGCTGCGCCACGTCGAGAGCCACCCGGGACCGGGGTCCCTGGTCGAGATCCCGGACGATTTATCACCTGGATGACAACTGATGACAGGTGCCCGGAGCGCGTCGGCAGCGCGTGAGGAACGATCAGGACAGGAGTGAGACTGTGACCGGTGACACTGAGCGTCCAGGGGGAGGCGGTGATCAGAGGGAGGGTGCCGTGCCGGACGCAGCGATGCAGATGGACTCCTCGGAGACCGCCCGACTCGTCCTCCCCTCCGTCCGCCGTCGCCTGCCGCGCATCGCCCAGCAGGTCACGGAGGAGATCCGGTCCACCGTGCCGGGCTTCGCCGACAGCGACCACCGTCAGCAGCTGGTCTCGACCGCGGTCAACAGCGCCGCCGCCTACTTCCTCGGCAACGCGCTGGGTGAGCCGGTCTCCTCGATGGCCTCCGACGACCTGTTCCGCAAGATGGGCTTCCGCGAGGGCGGGGTGGGCGCCGACCTGTCCGCCCTGGACAGCGCGGTTCGCGTCGCCGCCGGCACCTACTGGGCCGAGATCCGAGTGGAGGCGGCCCGGCTGGGCGTCTCGCCGTACGCGCTGGAGGACCTCCGCGACGCTCTCGACGGCTACATCGACCACCTGCTCGCCCAGGCACGCCAGGGCCATGACGCCGGCAGCACCGCGCGCGAGCAGGACAGCGGGCTCGCCCGGCGCCGGCTCGTCGACGGGCTGCTCGCCGGCGCGGACCCCGACGACGTCGAGGCGTACGCCGAGGTGGCGCTCTGGCCGCTCCCGCCGCTGCTGGTGGTGGCGGCTGTCGAGCTTCCGGGGGGTGCGCGCCTCGACCCGAGTGTGCTTCCCTCCACTGTGCTGTGTCGGACCGCACCGGGGCGGGCCGCATTGATCACGAGCGAGGACGTCATGGCGGATGCCATCGCCACCGTCAGGAGCCAACTGCCCGCGGCGCGGTTCGCGGTCTGTTGGCCGGTCGAGCCGCGGGACGCGCCCGCCGCCTACCGCTGGACCCAACGCGCCCTGGCGCTGGCGAGCAAGGGCATCCTGCCGGCGCGCCCCGTGCTCGACTGCCGGGCCTACCGCACCGAGATCTGGCTCCACGCCGAGCCCGTCATGCGCCGACAGCTGGCCCAGGAGCTCCTGCAGCCGCTGCTGGAGGAGACGCCCAACTCCCGCGAGATCCTGTCCGAGACGCTGCTGGTCTGGCTGGAGACCCGCGACAGCGCCCCGGCGATCGCCGCCCGCCTGGGCGTGCATCCGCAGACGGTGCGCTACCGCTGGCGCCGCATCAACCAGCTCTTCGGCGAGGCGCTGCACGATCCCGAGTACGTCGTCCAGCTGACCCTCGTCCTCAAGGCCAGCATCGCGCTGTGGGTTGCGGGGGACCAGAGCGACTTCGAGCGCTACTCGGGACGCGTTCAGTGAATCCCGCCATCCTGCTCCTCGTGCTGCTTCCGGCGCTGGTCGGACTCCTGCTGCCGCTGCCCGGGTGGCTGGCGCTGCGGCGCTCGCGGCAGCAGGGCGTCCGGTTCCGTGACCTCGCGGCCCTGCAGGCGGCCCGGCGGGTCGACACGGTCCTCCTCGATCGCTGGGGCACGGTCACCACCGGCGAGCTCGTGGTCAGCGACATCGACCCCGTCGAGGAGGGCAACGAACGCAACCTGCGGTGGTTCGCCGCCGCGCTCGAGCACGCCGCCGCCGACCATCCGGTGGCGCGCGCGATCGCCCGCCTCGCTGGCCCCGGGCGGCTCACCGCGGTCGAGTCCTTCCCCGGCCGCGGCATCAGCGGCGCCGTCGACCGCCACCCGGTCCGGGTGGGCACCCCCGGCTGGCTCGGCATGGAGGAGCGCGACGGGCTCGGGAAGACCATCGGCGTCGAGGTCGACCACCGTCCGTTCGGCTACCTCACGGTCACCGACCAGGTCCGCGCGGACGCGGCCCTCGCGGTCGCGCGGCTGCGGGCCGCGGGGATCCAGCCGATCCTGCTCTCCGACGGCACCCCCCACGACACCGAGCACCTGGCCCAGGCCTGCGGCATCGACAAATGGCTGCTCGGCAAGGATCCCGCCCAGCGTGAGCAGCTGGTCCGCGACCAGCACGGCGGCGGTCACACGGTCGCCCTCGTCGCCCGCGACGCCGGCAACGCGGCGGCGCTGGCGGCGGCCGACCTCGCGTTCACGGACGCCCCCGACCCTGCCGCCGGCCCGGACGCCGACTCTGCCACCGGTCCGGACGCCGTCCTCGTCCCGCATGCCCGCCTCGAGGACCTGGACGCGCAGCGGGTCGCCCACGCCCTCGAGCTCGCCCGCGCCCTGCCGGGCGTCGTGGCCCGGACGCGGGTCACCGGCCTCCTGATCACCGGCGTCGGCGCGCTGCTCGCCGGCCTGGGCCAGCTGAACCTCACCGGCGCCATCGGCTGCGGCGCGCTCGGCGCCCTCGTGGTCGCCCTGATGGCGGTGTGGTCGCTGGAGCGCCGACGGCTCAGCTGACTCCGGACGGACGCCGAGTTGGCCGCGGAGGTTGCCACGGGTCGAGACAGGTCACCCCGAGCGGCTCGAAGTGTCGGGTGTTTCCGGTGACGACGGTCATGTCGGCGGCTTGGGCGACCGCTGCGATGAGCGCGTCGTCCAGCGGTGCGTGCTCGGGGACGCGGTACGTGGACAGGATCCGCGCGGCAGCCAGGTCGAACGGCAGGACGCGTCCGGCGAAGGCCGGCAGGACTCGCTCCTCGAACCAGCGACGCAGGACGTCTCCCTGCGCGCGGTCTGTCCGTTCCTTGGCGATGACGCCGCGCTCGATCTCGCTGATCGTCGTAGCAGCAACGAACTGGTCGGCCACCGGCACCGTGACGGCCCAACTCTCCACCGCCGGGTTGCGCCCACGTACCCGAAGGGCAGACAGGACATTGGTGTCCAGGACGTACCTCATCGCTGCCTGGCCCCCTCGGGCTCCCAACGAGTCACAGCTTGGGAGTGCGTGCGGTGACACCGAGCCGCGCGGGCTCGAAGTCGATGTCCGCGCCGTCGTCGCCGGCCAGGAGGTCGACCAGGGTGAGGGACTCACGTTGCAGCGCGTCCGCGAGGATCTCGCGTGCCTCGGCTTCGACCGAACGGCGGTGCTGCTCGGCGCGTGCCTTGAGCGCGGCTTTGGTCCCGGCGGGAAGATTGCGGATAAGGATCTGCTCCACGGTCGATCACCTCCGATATCGGGCAATGATATCACGCGGTGCGCGCCCCTCAGACGACCCCGGCGGCCTGGGCCACCTCGCGGTAGGCCGCCGCCAGGGAGGCGACCGTCTCGTGGGCGTTGAGGCCGCTCGGGTTGGGCACGACCCACAGCTCGGCGCCCGCCCACAGATCATCGAGCGTCTCGGGCTGGCGTCCGGGCGTGGCCTTCGGCAGCCCGAACGCGGTGCGGTACGCCGTGATGCCGGCGATCGCGACGACCCGGGGCCGGACCCGCGCCACGAGCTCGGTCAGCCGCACCCCGCCCTCCCGCAGCTCCTCGGCGCTCAGCTCCGACGCCTTCGCGGTCGCCCGGTGCACCACATTGCTGATCCCGATCCCGCGCTCGCGCATCATCGCCCGGTCGGCGTCGCTCATCCCGTCGGCCGGGTCGACCGGCTCGGTGATCACCCCGCCGAGCAGCAGCGCCGGGTAGAAGCGGTTGCCCGGGTGCGCGAAGTGGGTCTGCGTCGCGGCGGTCCACAGCCCCGGGTTGATGCCGACGAAGAGCAGCTTCAGCTGCTGGTCGGGAGCATCGGGGAGCAGGTCGGGGACGACGGCGTCACGGAAGGACTCCAGCTCGGCTCGGGTGAAGGTGCGACGGGACACGAGGGGAGCCTGTCACGATGTGCCGATGGGCATCGAGCCGGCCTGGAACACCTTCGCCGAGGGCGACAACCTCGACGTGCTCGCCGCCGTGCTCGAAGGCAGGACCGACGCGGTGCCGACGGAGTACGACCTGATCTATCTCGACCCGCCCTACAACACCGGCAACGACTTCGCCTATCGCGACGACTTCCGCGGCGCGCGGGGCGCGGGGGCGGCCGGCCGCCATGCGACCTGGGTGGCCTATCTGCGGCCCCGGATCGAGGCGGGGCACCGGGTGCTCGCCGACACCGGCGCGCTCTTCGTCAGCATCGACGATCACGAGGTGGCGCACCTGCGGCTGCTTCTCGACGAGGTGTACGGCGAGGCCAACTTCCTGGCCCAGGTCGTGGTCAACCTCAACCCGAAGGGGCGGCAGCTCGGCAAGGGGTTCGCGACGTCGCACGAGTACCTCCTCGTCTACGCCAAGGACGCCGCCCGCTGCGTGCTCGACGCGTCCTCGCCGCACACGGTGGTGGAATCCGACTTCCCGCTCGAGGCGCCCGACGGACGCCGCTACCGGCGGCTGCCCCTGCGCAACACCAACAAGCGGTTCAACCCGCTCTCCACCCCGACCCTCCACTACGCGCTCTGGGGCGACCCCGCGACCGGTCGGGTGGCGAGCGAGCCCTTCGACGGGGCGGTCGAGGTCAAGCCCGTCTTCGGCGACGGTACGCCGGCCGTGTGGCGCTGGTCCCGGCCGCGGATCGACGAACGCCCCGACGACCTCGAGTGCCGCATCGTGCGCGGCGCGCGCGGTGAGCGTGTGGACGTCTACCAGCGCGACTGGCGGCACCCGGTCGGGGGCCGGCGCAAGAAGCTGCCCACCATCTGGCTCGCCGAGGAGGTCGGCTCCACGGACACCGCGGTCGCCGAGCTCAAGGAGCTGGTCGGCCACGTCTTCGAGTCACCCAAGCCGACCGGGCTGTTGCTGCGCGTCCTCGGGACGATGCCGGACGACGTCCGGGTGCTCGACTACTTCGCCGGCAGCGGCACCACGGGCCACGCCGTCGCGCTGGCCAATGCGGCCGACGGCGGGCGTCGTACCTGCTTGTCGGTGAACTCCGCCGAGCCCACCCGCGCCGGCTCCAACGCCGAGCGCGGAGGCCACACCACGGTCTCCGCGGTCACCCGGGCACGGCTGCGGGCCGTCGCGGAGCGGGTCGGCGGCGGCTTCGTCACCGTTGAGTTGCCGCCAACTCACCGTTGAGTCGCCACCAACTCACTGCTGAGTTTGCGGCAACTCAACGGTGAGGAAGTGGCAACTCAACGGTGAGCGGACTCAGGAGACTCCCGCGGCCTTCTCCAGCGCGGCCAGCTCGTCGTCGAGGAAGGTCAGCAGCCGCTGCAGGTGCGGGACGGTCCGGCGGCAGCCGGTGAGCCCGAAGCCCATGTTGCCGGCGTACGACGTGCAGGTGATGTTGAGCGCCATGCCGTTGATCGGGATCGAGACGGGGTAGTTGCCGACCAGCTGCGCGCCGTTCCAGTAGTGGGGGACGCGCGGGCCGGGAACGTTGCTGATGATCAGGTTGTAGGGCGGCCGGACGATGCCCTGCATCCGCAGCATCGGCACCACGATCGACGGCGCCATCCCGATCGCGCTCATCGCCACGATCTGGGTGGGCGTCATCGAGGACAGCGCCTCCTTGCCGTCCTTCATCGACTGGCTGATCGTGCGCAGCCGGTCGGCCGGATCGGCCTTGTCGGTGGCCAGGCGGACCATGACCGAGCCGATCGCGTTGCCGCCGTCGCCCGGATGGCCGGCGGGCGTCCCGGCCTGGCGGGCCTTGAGTCCGACCGGGACCATCGACACCATCGACTGGTCGGGCAGTGCGTCGAGCTCGGTGAGATAGGTCCGCATCGCGCCGCTGCACATGGCGAGCACGACGTCGTTGATCGTCGTGCCGGTGGCCTTGCCGACGCCGCGGATCCGCTCCACCGGCCAGTCCTGGGCGGCGAACCGGCGGGCGCCGGTGATCGACTGGTTGAAGATCGTGCGCGGGGCGGCCAGGGACACCGCGGAGGTCTCGTTGCGCAGGCCCTTGCGCAGCGTCTTCACCAGCGCGAGCGGCATGCCGGCCGCGTCCGCGCTGACGCTGAGCGCCGTGCGGACGACGTCGCCCGGCAGGTCCGCGACGGTGCGGGCCGCGGTGGTCGCGGCGTCGACCGCCGCGGCGGGCAGCGAGTCCGGACCCACCGGCTCGGGGCGATGCCGGGCGGTGGCGCGGCCCGCGCCGTCGGCGAAGGGCGCGGGCATCGCGCGACGCTCGGGATCGGAGGACAGCACGCTCGCCATCAGCCGCATCGCGGAGATGCCGTCGACGAGGGCGTGGTGCAGCTTGGTGTACATCGCGACCCGGCCGTCGGCCAGGCCCTCGATCACGTGGGTCTCCCACAGCGGCCGCTCCCACGCGAGCCGCGTGGAGTGCAGCCGGCCGACCAGCTCGAGCAGCTCGCGGACCCGGCCCGGCTGGGGGAGCGCGCTGTGCCGCACGTGGTGCTCGACGTCGAACTGCTCGTCCTCGCGCCAGACCAGCGTGCCGCCGGTGCGGACCGACCGATGGGGGTGCTTGAGGAAGAGCGGCGCGATCCGGCCGGTGTCGCGCATCGACTCGAACATCTCCCGGACGAAGTCGGAACCCGCGTCCGCCGGCGGCTCGAAGAGCTGGAGACCACCCACGTGCATCGGCATGTTGCGGTTCTCGGCGAGGAGGAACGCGGTGGCGGTCGGGTCGATCAGCCGGTTGCCGGGAACGGAGACCACGGAGCAGCCCCTTTCGTCGCAGGTGCCCCGATCCTTGCGCTTCGTGACGGGCGTCACAAGCGGAACGCCGCAGTCGCCCGCGTCGGGAGCGGAGGCGTGACCGGCCACCCGGTGGGGTAGGAGGGCCGCACGCGACGATGGGAAGAGGCCTTGAGCACGATCACCCCGCCCGGCTGGTACCCGGACGGCGACGGCTGGGAGCGGCGCTGGGACGGCGACGCCTGGACCGACGACCGCCGGCTGATGACGAGGTTCGCACCGGCCGACGAGACGACCAGGGTCCGGTCCGCGCCCGTGCCGCCGGCGGCGTACCCGACGCCTCCGGCTGCCCACCCGCAGCCCACCCCCGATCCGACCGCCACGCCACCCACGGTCTACGCCGTGCCGGTGCGGCACGGGCAGGTCCCGCCGCTCGGGTACGCCGGACCGGCCACTCCGCTCGCCCCGCCTGCCGCGGCCGTCCCGTCCGCTCCCGTCCGCCGCGGCCGTCTCGGCCTGTGGCTCGCCCTCGCCGTCGTCCTGGTGCTCCTGGCCGGCGCCGCGGGGACCCTCGCCGCGCTGCGCCCGTGGGAGGACGGCGACCCGGCCACCGTGGCGGGCGACGGCCCGGGCGGCTCCGACGAGTCCGGCCGCACCGTCGCGATCCAGGGGGACGTCGACGGCGACGGGCACGGTGACGCCGTCTACTACTTCTCCCCGGACTACGACAGCACCCGGCGGATCACCGCGTCCAGCAACGGCACGGTGTTCACCACGAGCGAGCTCGCCGTCGAGGAGTCCCGCGAGCCCGACGAGCTCTCCCTCGACTGGGACGGCGACGGCGTCAACGAGGCGCTCACCTGGGCCTTCGTCGGCGACGCCAGGCAGCTGACCCTGTCGTCGTCCGACCGCGAGTTCCCCGGCGACCAGACCTTCCGGCTGCAGCTGTCGTCGCTCGAGGAGTACGGCCTGCGGATCCAGGTCCAACCCGGCGACTTCGACGGCGACGGCGATGTCGACCTCGCCGTCGCCGGCCCCAACGACCGGAGCGTCGACGTCCAGGTCCTCATCGGCGACGGGTCGGGAGGGTTCGCCGAGCCGGTCCGCTGGGCCGCGCTGTCCAACGCCACGGTGGACTCGACCGAGATCCGGGCCGGCGACTTCGACCACGACGGCAGGGCCGATCTGTGGACCCGGCTCCCGGCGGAGAAGCTGGCGGACGAGGACTACTCCGGCTACTACTCCGGCGACCAGGGCTACGCGATGCTCACCTCGACCGGCGCCGACTTCGAGGTCGGGGCGGTGTACGAGAACGACATCTACGCCGACGCCCAGCTCGTCGGCGACGTCACCGGCGACGGCACGACCAGCCTGGTCACCGTCGAGGCCAGCAGCTACGACGAGGCCGTCGCGATCAAGGTCTACGACCTGGCCTCGGGACAGCCGCGGGAGGTGGCCGGCTTCACCGGGTCGTCCACGATCGGCAAGCGCAGCCTCCAGGGCGCCACGCTCAGCGACGTCGACGGCGACGGCCGCGGTGACGTCGTGTTCGTGGTCAAGGCACCCCAGGAGTCCAAGTTCACCGGGGTCCAGGTGATGAGGTCGACCGGCACGTCGTTCGAGCCCGCGACGGTGTGGGCCGAGACGCCGCCGTGCGACGACGCGGACTGCCGGATCGAGTTCCTCGGGTCCTGAGTCGGCCGTCGCCTACAGCCCGGCCTTCAGCTCGGACACGACCGAGTCCACCACGGCGACCAGGTCGTTGCCGGTGCGCTCGGCGACCGCGCGCTGGCGGGCGTACGACGGGCCGCGGGTCGCGATCTCCAGCACCGAGGCCAGCTCCGCCGTGCAGCCGAGCCGCTGCGCGACCGGCTCCAGACGAGGCACCAGCTCGGCGAGGTCCTCGGTGACCAGCCGCTCGCGCGACGCGCCGTCGAGGATCACGATCGCGTCGACGCCGTACCGGGCGGCGCGCCACTTGTTCTCCTGCACATGCCAGGGCGGCATCGTGGTCAGTGTCTCACCGGCCGCGACCCGCTCGTCGAGCCAGACCACCAGGCAGTGCATGAGCGCCACCAGCGCCTCCATGTCGGCCAGCGTGGAGACGCCGTCGCAGATGCGGTTCTCGAGCGTGCCGTGCTTGATCGCGGGGCGCAGGTCCCAGCGGATCTCGCTGAGCTCGTCGATGACGCCGGTCGTGATCTGGTCGTGGGCGAAGTGCTCGAACTCCGCCCATGTCTCGAACTGGAAGGGCAGGCCGGCGGTGGGCAGCTGCTGGAACATCAGCGCCCGGTTGGAGGCGTACCCGGTGTCGATGCCCATCCAGATCGGCGAGGACGCCGAGAGCGCCTGGAGGTGGGGGTAGTAGGTCAGCAGGCCGGTGAGGACCTGCATCACGCGGTCCCGCTCCGGCAGCCCGACGTGCACGTGCACGCCCCAGATGAGCATCTGCCGTCCCCACCACTGCGTGCGGTTGATCAGCTCGGCGTACCGGTGGCCCTCGGTGAGCTGCTGCCCGGTCCAGTCCGCGAACGGATGGGTCCCGGCGCCGTACAGGTCCAGGTCGAGGTCGTCGGCCGCGGCGGCGACGTACCGCAGGGTGTCGCGCAGGTCGGCCATCGCCTCCCCGACCGTCCCGCAGACGCCGGTCACGACCTCGACGGTGTTCTTGAGCAGCTCCTTGTGCAGCTTGCCCGGCGCGGGCATCCGTGGCTTGGCCCGCGCGAAGAGGTGGGCGGCGTCGTTGCGGAGGTCGCGCGTGCGCCGGTCGACCAGCGCGAACTCCCACTCCACCCCCAGGGTCGGCGCGGGCGAGCCGTGGAAGTCGATGCGCACGTCGCCAGCGTAGGGCCGCGCGTGGACCTGACACCATGGCGACATGGACGATCTGCGGACCCTGCACCGCACGCTCGACCTGTGTCTCAAGGTGGGGGAGGTGCTGCTCTCGTCGGGGGCCGGCGCCCCCGACGTGGTGGCGACGATGCGGGCGCTGGCCCGGTCGCTCGGCGTACGTCATACGCAGGTCGACGTGACCTTCACCTCGCTGGCCATGAGTGTCCAGCAGGGACCGGACGAGGCCCCCGTCGTGCAGCTCCGCGCGGTGACCCAGCGCGAGATCGACTACGAGGACCTCACCCGCGTCGACCATCTGGTGCGCGAGGTCGTCGCCGGCCACACCGACCTCGAGGGCGCCCGGACCGAGGTGGCGCGGATCGTCTCCTCCGGGCACGGGCGGCCGCGCTGGGCCGCGACGCTGGGGTGGGGCCTGATGTGCGCGGGCGTAGGGCTCCAGCTCGGCGGCAACCTCGTCGTCGTCCTCGTGGCGATGCTGGCGGCGATCTGCATCGACCGGCTCCAGCTGCTGATGACCCGGCGCCGGCTGCCGGGCTTCTATCAGCAGGTGGCCGGCGGCGTGGTGGCCACCGTGCTCGCGGCGCTCGGCACCCGGCTGGCCGAGCCGTGGGTGCACCTCAACGCGTCCCTGGTCGTGACCGCCAACATCATCATGCTGCTCGCCGGCATCGGTTTCATGGGCGCGATCCAGGACGCGCTGTCGGGCTTCTTCGTCACCGGCGGCGCGCGGATCCTCGAGGCGGTGCTCGCCACTGCCGGCATCATCGCCGGTGTCAGCGGCGGACTGTCCCTGTGCGCCGCGGTCGGCCTGGACATCCCGGAGCTCACCCTGCCCCGCTTCGACCTGGTCGGCGTGAGCGCGCTCGGCGTGGGCGGCGCGGTCGCGGCGGCGGCCTTCGCGTTCGCGTCGTACGCGCCGCTGCGCACCCTGCTCCCCATCGGCATCCTCGGCGGCGTCGCGCTCGTGGTCACCCAGCTGGTGGTCGAGGCCGGGTTCGGGCGGACCTGGGCGGTCGGTCTCGCGGCCTTCCTGATCGGTCTCTTCGGCTACACGGTCGGTCGCACCTTCCGGGTGCCGCCCCTCGTGGTCGTCGTCTCCGCCGTGGTGCCGCTGCTGCCCGGGCTCTCGATCTACCGCGGTCTGTTCCTGCTCGGCGAGGACGGCGGGGGACAGGCGGCCCAGGGCCTGCTCGCCATGGTCACCGCCGCCTCGATCGCCATCGCCCTGGCCTCCGGGGTGATCCTCGGCGAGTACGTCGCCCAGCCGGTCATGCGCGAGGCCCGCCGGGTGGAGGCCCGTCTGGCCGGTCCCCGCCTCGTCGGTGTCACCCGGGTCCGCCGTCGCCCCCGGGCTCGCGCGCGGGGACGCTGAGGGCCGCGCGTGACACGGAGGTTTCACCGGACGTTTCCGTGGGAGGCTCCTCACGCTTCCCGGGACGCGGCGGAGCGCCGCGAGCATCCGGGATGCGCAACACGATCATCCGCCTGACTACGGGAGAAAACCCATGAAGAAGACCACCCTCGGCCTCGGCAGCATCATTCTCGCGGCCGCCTTCTCGCTCACCGCGTGCGGTGGCGCCGACGAGGGCAAGCTCGCCGAGGAGTACTGCGAGCTGGCCAAGGACGCCCAGGAGGCGGCCGAGTCGGGTGACGCCGACAAGGTGCAGAAGGCGTCCGACGCGCTCCTGAAGTGGGCCGAGGACAACAAGGACGAGAAGGGCGACGAGAAGGAGTTCACCGACGCCGTCAAGGACGAGTGCGGCGACGTGGCCAACCTGTCCTGATCTGATCGCGTCTCGCGAGCCGGGTTCCCCCTGTGGGGAGCCCGGCTCGTCGCCTTCTCGGCCCTCCCCGACGGTCAGGGCAGGGTGTCGATGATGGCGGGCAGGGAGGTGGTGATCACCTGCAGCAGGTCGTCGCGGGACAGGCCGGCCGGGGTGTCGCACCAGGTGAGCACGAGGTCCTCGACCATGGCCTGCCAGGCGTGGATGACCAGGCGCACGGCCGGGGTGTCGGGCAGCTCGAGGGTGCCGGTGTCGACGGTGAAGAAGCGGTCGGCGAGGGCGGCGAAGGTGGTCTCGTAGATGGCGCGGAGCGCGTCATTGCTCCCCGACGCGGCCTTGACCAGCGAGCGGTAGCCGGCCTGGTTGGAGACGACATAGTCGACGTAGCCGGTGAGCGAGCCGAGCAGCCGCTCGAGCGGCTCGCCCTCGGCCGGGGGAGCGGTGCGGGCGTAGAGGTCGTCCGCCGCGTGCTGGACGACGGCCTCGTAGAAGCCCTGCTTGCCGCCGAAGTAGTGGTAGAGCAGGCCGCGCGAGATCCCGGCCTCCACCGCGAGGGCGTCGATGGAGAGCTCGTCGAGCGACCGCGTGGCGAGCAGCCGGACGCCGATGTCGAGGAGCTGGGTACGTCGCTCGTCCGGCGAGAGCCGGGTGCGGGAGGTGGGCGCGGTCACGTGGCCCATCCTATTGACAGATGTTCAATAGCGCCAATAGCGTCCTTCCCATGAGTGCTACTCCGGGTCGCAGGAACGTCGACCACCTCATCGTGGGCGCCGGCTTCGCCGGACTCGCCGCGGCGATCAAGCTCGACGAGGCCGCCGAGCGCGACTTCGTCGTCGTCGAGAAGGACAGCGACGTCGGCGGCACCTGGCACATCAACACCTATCCGGGCGCCGAGTGCGACGTCCCGAGCCAGCTCTACTCCTACTCGTTCGCCCTGAACCCCGACTGGTCGAGGGTCTACTCGCCGCAGCGGGAGATCTGGGAGTACACCCGCAAGGTCGCCGAGGAGTCCGGCACGCTCGACCGGTTCGTGTTCGACACCACCGTCGTCGACGCGCGCTGGGATGCCGACGCGCAGCGCTGGATCGTCCGCACCGAGGGTCCCGCCGGCGTCCAGGAGTACGCCGCCCGCACGGTGATCTCCGGCTCCGGCGGGCTCTCCGAGCCGCGCCTGCCCGAGATCGAGGGCATCGACGACTTCCAGGGCGAGATCTTCCACTCGGCCCGCTGGAACCACGACGTCGACCTCGCCGGCAAGCGCATCGCCGTGATCGGCACCGGCGCCTCGGCCGTCCAGCTCGTGCCCGAGCTGCAGAGGATCGCCGGGCACGTCGACGTCTACCAGCGCACGCCGAACTGGATCATCCCCCGCAACGAACGCGCGTTCAGCGGCATCGAGAAGACCGTCTTCGCGAAGGTCCCCGGCGCCCAGCGCGCGCTGCGCTCATTCGTCTACGCCACGCTCGAGGCGCGCGTGCCGGCCTTCGCCCGGTTCCCGGTGCTGATGAAGGCGGTCGAGGCGCAGGGCAGGAAGAACATCGCCAAGGGCATCACCGACCCGGCGCTCCGCGCGAAGGTCACGCCGGCCTACCGCGCGGGCTGCAAGCGGATCCTCATCTCCAACAAGTGGTACCCCGCGCTCGACGCCGACAACGTCGACCTGGTGACCGACCCGATCGCGAAGGTCACCGGCGACGCCATCGTCACCGCCGACGGGGTGGAGCGGCCGATCGACGTGCTCGTCGTGGCCACCGGGTTCTACGTGACCGAGCCGCCGATCGCCCAGCACGTCACCGGGCGCGAGGGCCGCACGCTGGCCGACGTCTGGGGCGACGCCGGCATGGCGGCGTACAAGGGGACGACCATCCACGGCTTCCCCAACCTGTTCCAGATCGTCGGACCCAACACCGCGCTCGGCCACTCCAGCATGATCTTCATCATCGAGTCGCAGGTGCGCTATGTCGTCGAGGCGGCCAAGGCGATGCGCCGCGCGGGGCTCGGGGCCGTCGAGCCGACCCGGGCCGCGCAGGACGCGTGGAC
This sequence comes from Nocardioides sp. LHD-245, assembly GCF_030929495.1. Taxonomy (GTDB): domain Bacteria; phylum Actinomycetota; class Actinomycetes; order Propionibacteriales; family Nocardioidaceae; genus Nocardioides. The sequence continues at coordinate 266,635 of NZ_JAVFWN010000004.1, forward strand.
CGCGGAGATCCGCCGCAAGATGCGGCCGACGGTGTGGCAGACCGGCGGCTGCGCGAGCTGGTACCTCGACAAGTTCGGCAACAACACCACCCTCTGGCCCGGCCAGACGTTCACCTTCCGCCAGCACCTGAGCAGGTTCGACGTCGACAAGTACGACGTCGAGGCGGTCCGCAACCGAGAGGCAGTCAACGCGTGAAGAACCTCAGCAACAAGGTCGTCGTCATCACCGGAGCGGGCTCCGGCATCGGCCGCGCCCTCGCGGTGAACCTCGCCGGCAAGGGCGCCCGGCTGGCGCTCTCCGACGTGGACACCGACGGCCTCGCCGAGACCGCCGTGCTGGCCGAGAAGGCCGGCTCGCCCGACGTCCGGACCGCGCGCCTCGACGTCGCGGACCGCGAGGCCTTCGCGTCGTACGCCGCCTCGGTCGCCGAGCACTTCGGCCAGGTCAACGTCGTCGTCAACAACGCCGGTGTCGCGCTGGCCGGTGACGTGGTCGACCTCGAGTACCAGGACATGGAGTGGATCGTCGGCATCAACTTCTGGGGCGTCGTGCACGGCACCAAGGAGTTCCTGCCGCACCTCATCGCGTCCGGCGACGGCCACGTGGTCAACCTGTCGTCGCTCTTCGGCCTGCTCGCGATGCCCGGCCAGAGTGCCTACAACGCGACGAAGTTCGCGGTCCGCGGGTTCACCGAGGCGCTGCGCGAGGAGATGCTCATCGCCGGGCACAAGGTCGGCGTCACGTCGGTCCACCCGGGCGGCATCAAGACCGCGATCGCCCGCAACGCCCGGGTCTCCGACAAGGAGGACAAGGCCGCCACGGCGAAGCTGTTCGACGAGAAGCTGGCCAAGATGACGCCCGAGCGGGCCGCCGAGATCATCGTCAGGGGGATCGTGAAGAACCAGGCGCGCGTCCTCGTCGGCCTCGACGCCCACGCCCTGCACACCTTCCAGAAGTTCACCGGCTCGCGCTACGAGGACGTCGTGGCGCTCGTCTCCAAGCGGGTGCTCCCGGCCAAGGCGGTGTGACCTCTAAGGTCTCCTACGTGGAGGCGCTGAACGACGGGGTCCTGGACCGGATGTGGTCGCGCAGCCGCCTGTCGCTGCGCGGCCGCATCGACCGGTGGCGCGACAAGCTGTGGGTCGTCGCGCAGTGCTCGGCGGCCGCCGGGCTGGCCTGGTTCATCGCCCACGACCTGCTCGGCCACGACCTGCCGTTCTTCGCGCCGATCGCCGCGGTGCTGTGCCTGGGCACGTCGTACGGCCAGCGACTGCGGCGGGTCATCGAGGTCATGCTGGGCGTCGCCATCGGCGTCTTCATGGCCGACGTCCTGGTCGCCGGCATCGGCTCGGGGGCGTGGCAGCTCGCCCTCATCGTCTTCCTCTCGATGTCGATGGCGCTGCTGCTCGATGCCGGGATCATGTTCGTGTCCCAGGCGGCGGTGCAGTCGATCGTGGTCACCGTGCTGCTTCCGGGCGCCGGCGGGGCCTTCCTGCGCTGGACGGACGCGGTCATCGGCGGGGGCGTGGCCCTGGTCGCCGCGATGGTCGTCCCCGCGGCGCCCCTGCGCCGTCCCCGGGAGCAGGCCGCGGCCGTCGCCCGCAAGATCGCGGAGCTGCTACGCGCCGCCTCCGACGTGATGGTCGACGGCGAGGTGACGCCCGCGCTCGAGCTGCTCGCCGACGCCCGCCGTACGGACCGCCTGATCCGGGAGCTGCAGGCCGCCGCGGAGGAGGGGATGTCGGTGGTGAACTCCTCGCCGTTCCGGGTCCGCCACCGTGAGCCGCTGCGCCGGATGGTCGAGCTGGTCGACCCACTCGACCGCGCCCTGCGCAGCACCCGGGTCCTGGTGCGCCAGACCTCGATCACCGCCTACCGGCGACTGCCGGTGCCACCGCCGTACGCGCAGCTCGCGGCCGACCTCGCCGCGGCTGCCGACGCGATCGCCGACGAGCTCAAGGCCAACCGGATCGCGATCGCCGCCCGTGACGACGTCCTGGCCGTCGGTGCCGCGACCGGGCAGGTCGAGCGCACCGACGTGCTCGCGGTCGAGGCGATCCTCTCCCAGCTGCGGGCTATCGTCGCCGACCTGCTCATGGTCACCGGCATGGGCCAGCTCGAGTCGACCGACGCGTTGCCGCCGCCGCGCTGACCGGCGGGAGAGCCCGCCCGAACCCCGACAGCGTCGGCTGCTCGAGTGGTCGGGCCCTCGCAGGACGGGAAACAGCCCGGGGCGCCGCCCAACCGATCCGTGATCCGTTCCGTCAACTAGGCAACAGTGCCGGACGGAGAGGAGCAGGGTGAGCAGCATGCGGGACGAGGAGTTCGCGGCGTACGTCGCCGAGAGGCGGCCGCAGCTGTTCCGCGCGGCGTGGCTGCTGTGCGGTGACCCGCACCAGGCGGAGGACGTCGTCCAGGCGGCCCTCACGCGGCTGTACGTCGCGTGGCCGCGCGTGCGGCGGGCGGACTCGGTGGACGCGTACGTGCGCCGGGCCGTCGTGAACGCGCACCTCGACGAGGGGCGCCGGCCGTGGCGACGCGAGGCGTCCGCGGGCGAGGGACTGCCCGAGGTCGCGGTGGCGGCGTCGGCGGTCGAGGAGCACGACGCGCTGTGGACGGCACTGCGTGCTCTCCCGCCCGGGCAGCGCCGTGTCGTGGTGCTGCGCCACTGGTGGGGACTCAGCGTGGAGGAGACCGCCGCCGACCTCGACGTCAGCACCGGAACCGTGAAGAGCCAGACCTCCGCGGCCCTCGCCGCCCTCCGGGTGGCGCTGGCCGACGACCTGACCAAGGAGACCTCATGACCGACCTGATCGACACCGAACTGGCCGCGCGCCTCTACCACCTGACCGACGGCGCGCCCGTGCCCGTGGTCCCCACCGTCGATGACGTACGACGGGGGCGGGGCCGGCTGCGTCGGCGTCGCCTGGCGCGGGTGGGTGCCGGTGGCACCACGCTCGCGGTGGCGACCGTGACCGGGCTCGCGCTCGGCGTACCTGGGACCCAGCACGCCGCCCCGGCCCCGATCGCCCAGCAGCCGCCAGTGGCGCAGGCGCCCCGACCGGCCCCCCAGCAGGCGCCCGGGGAGGCGGTGGCCGCGGAGGTCCAGGACCTGGCCCGGTCCGCGCCGGGCGGTGCCGGGGTGACCCTCGCTCAGATGCTCGCCATGACCGATGTGCTGGACGACGATCTCGGCGGCGGCCAGACGATGCACGTGGGGATCGGCACCCCGACCAGCTGGCAGGACGCCCGCGCCGACCAGTGCCCGGCGGGCTGGGACTGCCGCGACGTCGACGTGGCCGACGCCTCCCGGGCCAAGGTCGCCACGAAGGACGTCACGACCCAGGTGATCGCCGAGTTCCCGGAGGGGATCGCGGTCTTGTCGTTCACCGGCGCGGACGAGTTCCCGGCCGACCTGGCGTTCCGCGACCCGAACCCCGACCCGGCCGGGCTGCGCCTGGGCGACTGACCGCCGAATCCCGGTCGATCCGGCGGGGGTGGTGATGGGACAATGACCGCGCTGTGGACATCACCTACCCGCCCGACCTCCCGGTCAGCGCCCGACGCGACGACATCGCCGCCGCGATCCGTGACCACCAGGTCGTGATCGTCGCGGGTGAGACCGGCTCCGGCAAGACCACCCAGTTGCCCAAGATCTGCCTCGAGCTGGGCCGCGGTACGCCGAGCGAGGACGGGCGACCGCGGATGATCGGGCACACCCAGCCCCGCCGGATCGCGGCGCGCTCGGTGGCCGAGCGGATCGCCTCCGAGCTCGGGACCGAGCTCGGCGACCTGGTCGGCTACCAGGTCCGGTTCACCGACAAGACGTCGAAGCAGAGCCGGGTCAAGCTGATGACCGACGGCATCCTGCTGGCCGAGCTCCAGCGCGACCGGATGCTGCGCCGCTACGACACGATCATCATCGACGAGGCGCACGAGCGCAGTCTCAACATCGACTTCCTGCTCGGCTACCTGCGCCAGCTGCTGCCGAGGCGCCCCGACCTCAAGCTGATCATCACCTCGGCGACCATCGACGTCGACCGGTTCGCCGACCACTTCGACGCCCCCGTCGTCGAGGTCTCCGGGCGCACCTACCCGGTCGAGATCCGCTACCGGCCGCTGATGGAGTTTGCGGAGGACGACGAGGACGGTGAGCCGATCGTCCGGGACCAGACCGAGGCGATCGTCGACGCGGTCAAGGAGCTGTCGGCCGAGGGGCCGGGCGACATCCTGGTGTTCCTGCCGGGCGAGCGGGAGATCCGCGACACCGCCGAGGCGCTCGCCCCGCTCGGGGAGGCCAATCCTGGGGGGTACGGGCGGGGCGTCGACGTGCTGCCCTTGTTCAGCAGGCTCTCCGCCGCCGAGCAGCACCGCGTCTTCGCACCGGCCAAGAACTCCCGGCGCCGCGTCGTACTCGCCACCAACGTGGCCGAGACCTCGCTGACCGTGCCCGGCATCCGGTACGTGGTCGACACCGGTGTGGCCCGCATCTCCCGCTACTCCGCGCGTACCAAGGTCCAGCGGCTGCCCATCGAGCCGATCAGCCAGGCCTCGGCCAACCAGCGCTCCGGGCGCTGCGGTCGCGTCGCGGCCGGCATCGCGATCCGGTTGTACGCCGAGGAGGACTTCGAGGCGCGTCCGGAGTTCACCGACCCGGAGATCCTGCGCACCAACCTGGCCTCGGTCATCCTCCAGATGACCTCGCTCGGGCTCGGCGACATCGAGCGGTTCCCGTTCGTCGAGCCGCCGGACCGGCGCAATGTCCAGGCCGGCAGCCAGCTGCTGGAGGAGCTCGGCGCGGTCTCCGCGAAGGGCGACCTGACGAAGACCGGGACGCGCCTGGCCCGGCTGCCGATCGACCCGCGGCTGGGCCGGATGCTGCTGGAGGCCGAGCGGCTCGGCTGCGTGCGCGACGTCCTGGTCATCGTCGCCGCCCTCTCGCTGCAGGACCCGCGCGAGCGTCCCGGCGCCGACCGCCCGACCGAGCGGGCGCAGGCCGATCAGCTGCACGCGCGCTTCAAGGCGGAGGGCTCGGACTTCCTCGCCTGGCTCAACCTGTGGCGGCACCTGCGCGAGCAGCAGAAGGAGCTCTCGGGCAGCGCGTTCCGCCGGATGTGCAAGCGCGAGTTCCTCAACTACCTGCGCGTGCGCGAGTGGCAGGAGTTCGTCGCCCAGCTGCGCCAGGTCACCAAGGAGATGGGTGTCCGGCTCGAGGCGGCCGGGGGTGAGCCGGACGCCGACGGCATCCACCAGGCCCTGCTCTCCGGGCTGCTGTCCCACGTCGGCGTGCTCGAGGAGCGGGAGAAGCGGGACCGGCCCGGGGCCGGGGCCCGCAAGGACGGCCGTCGTCCCGGCCCTCGGGAGTACCTCGGTGCCCGCGGCGCCAAGTTCGCGATCTTCCCCGGCTCCGGCCTCGCCCGCAAGAACCCGCCCTTCGTGATGGCGGGTGAGCTCGTCGAGACCGGCCGGCTCTGGGCCCGGCAGAACGCCGCCATCGACCCGCGCTGGGCCGAGCGGCTCGGCGCCCACCTCGTGAAGCGGACGTACTCCGAGCCGACCTGGTCCCGCAAGCGCCAGTCCGTGATGGCCCGCGAGCGGGTCACGCTGTACGGCGTCCCGCTGGCCGTGGACCGCGCCGTGGCCTACGGCAAGGTGGACCCCGAGCTGTCGCGCGAGATCTTCATCCGGCACGCCCTCGTCTACGGCGAGTGGGACACCCGGCACCACTTCTTCCGCGACAACCGGCGGCTGCTGGAGCAGGCCGAGGAGCTCGAACACCGCGCCCGGCGCCGCGACCTGGTCGTCGATGAGCACACCCTCTTCGACTTCTACGACGCCCGCGTCCCGGAGGGGATCGTCAGCGGTGCGCACTTCGACCGCTGGTGGCGCGATGCCCGCCGGACACAGCCGGACCTGCTGACCTTCGACCCGGCGATGCTCACCCACGACACCGCCGAGGAGGTCCGCGAGGCGGACTACCCGGAGGAGTGGTCGGTGACGGGCGGGCTCACCTTCCCCATCAGCTACCACTTCGAGCCGGGTGCGAAGGACGACGGGCTGACCATCGACATCCCGGTCGCCACCCTCAACCGGGTCGACGACGACGACTTCTCCTGGATCGTGCCCGGGCTGCGCGAGGAGCTGGTCACCGAGCTGATCCGCAGCCTCCCGAAGCAGCTGCGGGTCAGCTTCGTGCCGGCGCCGAACACGGCGCGGGAGTTCCTGGCCGCCGTACCCGCGGGGGAGGAGGCGCTCCTCACCGCCCTGGAGCGCCACCTGCGCTCCACCACGGGGGTGCACGTGCCCCGCGAGGCCTGGGGGCTCGCGTCGCTGCCCGAGCACCTCAAGCCGACGTACCGGGTCGTCGACGAGCGGGGCCGGGTGGAGGGCCGGGGCAAGTCGCTCGCCGAGCTCAAGGCGCCGCTGCAGCCGCAGTTCGACCGCGCGATCGCCGCCGTGGCCTCCGACTCGGGGGTCGCTCGCTGCGGCGAGACGACCTGGGTCTTCGACGAGATCGCCGTCACGGCCACCTGGACCCGCGCCGGCCACGAGGTCGAGGCCTACCCGGGGCTGGTCGACGAGGGTGCCACGGTCGGCCTGCAGGTCTTCGGCTCCGCCGACGAGCGCGACGCGCGGCACCGGCTCGGCGTCGTCCGGCTCGCGCTCCTGGCCCTCGGCGCCGCGCCGCTGGCCGGCATCGTCGAGGGGCTCGGCAACGCCGAGAAGCTCGGTCTCGCCGGGACGCCGTACTCCGGGGTGCCCGCGATCCTCGACGACTGCCTGCGCGCCGTCGTGGTCGATGCCGTCGACGCGCGACCGCCCGTGTGGACCCGCGAGGAGTACGACGCCCTGCTGGCCGCCCTCCGCCCGACTGCCGCCGCGGGTGTGCGCGACGTCCTCGCCGAGCTGCTCCGGGTGCTCGCCACCTGGCGCGAGGTCGACCGCCTGCTCAGCGGCCGCGCCGACCTGCCGATGCTCCCGGCGCTCACCGACCTGCAGGGCCAGCTCGGCCGGCTCGTGCACGACGGCTTCGTGGGGGAGGCGGGCGCCACCCGGCTGCGCCGCTACCGCACCTGGCTGGCCGCGATGCGCGAGCGGCGTACCGCCCTGGAGACCGGCGGGCCCGCCGCGCTCGCCAAGGACCGCCAGCGGATGGAGGTCCTCCAGCCGCTCCAGGACGCTTACCTCGCCCGGATCGCGGCGCTCCCCGAGGGCCGGCCCGCCGGCGCCGGTCTGCGCGCGATCCGATGGATGCTCGAGGAGTACCGGGTCTCGCTGTGGGCCCAGCAGCTCGGCACCGACGGCCCGGTCTCCGACGTACGGATCCGCAAGGCCCTCGACGCCCTCTGACCCCGACCCGGCTCAGATTGAACTCGAAGATGCGCCGACCCGGCTCAGATTGAACTGTCGCCGGGTCAACGCAGGGCATAGCCGTTGACCGAGCCCGCGCCGATCGCCACCACCCCGGTCAACCCCAGCTCGACCGGGGTCGGGATGCCGCCGGTGATGTGCGAGGGCCCGGTCTTGGGCGCGCCGTTGCCGACCTGTCCGGACTGGTGATCGCCCCAGGCCCAGATCCGCCCGGAGCCGGTCAGCGCGTAGCCCGTGTGGTCGCCGCCGACGATCCGGCTGACCTGGGTCAGGGTGACGTTGACGAGGGGGGTGAGCTGCGGGTTCCCCCCGTTGTCGAAGCCGACGTCGCCGTACCGGCCGGAGCCCCAGCTGAAGACGATGCCCCCGGCCTGGATCCGGAAGCCCGCGGCGCTGCCCGCGCCGATGGCGACCGCCGTGAATCCGGGCTGGATGTTGGTCGGCTGATCACGGTGCGCGGCCAGCCCGTTGCCGATCTCGCCCTGGTTGCCGTAGCCCCACGCCCACACCTCGCCGGTGCCGCCCCGGCGGACATAGGCGGTGGCGTGCCCCGCGGCGATGGCCGTCGCGTCGTTGATGAAGTCGACGAGGACCGGCGTCGGGGCATCGGTGCCGCTGGTGTTGTTGCCGAGCTGCCCGACGCCGCCGACGCCCCAGGACGCGACCTGACCGCTCGCGAGGATGGCGTAGGCGTTGTATCCGCCGGCGGCGATGGCCGTCGCGGGTGCCGGCAGGTTGACGCGCACCGGCACCCGGGAGTGGTAGCCGAGCCCCGACGCTCCGTTGCCGAGCTGGCCGTAGCGCCCCGACCCCCACGCCCACACCGAGCCGTCGGACCTCAGCGCGTAGGCGGACTCGCTGTTGGCGGCGATCGCGGTGACGCCGGTCAGGCCGGCGACCCGCACCGGCCAGGAGCGACCACCGGTGCGGCCGTTGCCGAGCTCGCCGTTCTGGTTGAAGCCCCAGGCCCACACGGTGCCGTCCCCGCAGAGCCCGTACGTCGACCGCGAGCCGCCCGTGATCGCCTGGAGACCGCGGATCCGCGGGATCTCCACCGGGGCGAGCCGGTCGGTCGAGTCCGCCGTGCCGAGGCGGCCGTGGTCGCCCTCGCCCCAGCCGTACGCCGTCGACCCCGACGTCGCGCAGAAGGTCGGCGTCGCATAGGCGACCGACACGACCCTGCGCTTGCCGTTGCGCTTGACCCGCACCTTCTTCTTGCTCACCTGGGGCGTGACCTGCTGATCGAAGAGCTCGATCGGCGCTGCCTTGATCTTGTAGACGCCCGGTGCCAGACGCTTGAGGTTCGTCGACCTCGTGACGACCTTCTTGAACTTCTTCTTCCGACCGGGCTGCTTGGGCCCCTTGACGGTGACCTTCACCAGCGAGGCCGCCTCGGCGGGGTGCTGGAGCTCGACCCGCAGGCCCTTCTTGCCCTGCTCTGCACGCGCGTCCGTCCTGCCATCCGGCGCGCCATCGACGGAGCCGGGTTGTGCGGCCGCCCGTGGCGTCGTGGCCGATGCGGCGTCGGCCGGCAGCACCGTGGCCGCGCCGACGCTGGTGGCGAGGGCGGTGCCGACGCACAGCACCCTGATCCGGAGGAGATGGGAACTGGTCATGGGGACTCCCGTGGCAGCGAAGGTGAGTTGCGTCACGGTAGCCGCAGCGGCGCCGAGCGACCAGCCCCTTGGGCTCGGTCGACGGGGCCGCGGACCCACCAGCTGTTCAGTCTGGGCCGGGTCGGCGAGCTGAGCTGTTCAGTCTGGGCCGGGTCGGCGAGCTGAGCTGTTCAATCTGAGCCGGGTCGGGGAGAGGTCGAGCACACCGGGCCGGGAGCGCCTCACGGCGCAGGGCCGCTCGTGGCGGCTTGATGTTGGGACCCGGGGCTGCCGCGACCCGGCGTGCTCGACTCGGCAAGTCTACGCGCTCGATCACGATGATCACGCCAGGCGGTGCGCGAGCTCCAAGTGGCCGGCCGCCTCCAGATGCTCGGCGAGGGCGAGCGTGCGGCGTACGTCGGCGTCGGGGACCTCGGGCAGGGTGGCCCGGCCCGCCGCGACGACCCGGGCGAAAGCCGCGGCGCGGAGCAGGACGTCGGCGAACTCGCCCTCGGCGATGCCGCGGAGCACCTCGTCGACCATCCGGCGCAGCTCGTCGGGACCCGGCGGGTCGGCGACGCCGGCGACCACGCGGGCGAACTCGGCCCGGCCACGGCCGGCCTCGAACTGGCGGGCGACGCCGGCCGGGTCGGCGTAGACCCACGACCGCAGGACGTAGAGGCGCCACAGGCAGCCCGCCAGGGTGTCGGCGGCGGCGTGCGACCAGAGCTCGGCGATCGTCTCGATGCCCTCGGTCTCGGCGAGGTGGACGAGGCGCTCGGAGACGCCGGCGTCGTCGCTGGCGTGCGCGCCGCGGACGAGCAGGACGGCGGCGCGCTCCGCGGCCTCGGTGAGCAGAGCGGGGTCGACGCCGTCGGCGTACTCGTCGAAGAACGCGGCCTCCCGCGGCGCGGGACGGTGATGACGCCGGTGCTCGGACACCCGATCACCCTAGAACGGCTGTGCGCGGCGGGCGACCGGACCGGCGCTGTGACCGGCCGGTAGGGTTGCCGCCGTGGGTCGGTTCACGTGGCGGACGGGTGCGGTCGTGGTCGGGGTCGCCGTCGTGGTCCTCGTGGGCATGATCGCCCTGGCGAGCGGCACCGAGCAGAAGAAGCAGCCGCATCCCCCGAAGCCGCCGACGGCGACGAAGACCGATCTCGAGTTCGCGGCCTGGGGCAGCGAGCAGGAGATCGCGGCGTACCAGACCGTCGTCGACGCCTACAACGCCAGCAGCACCGACACCAGTGTGTCCGTCGTCTCCTGGCCGAACGCCGACGCGATGCTCGACGCGATCCGCAGCGGCGAGGCGACTCCCGACCTCTACCTGATCCCGCGCAGCGACCTGGCCGAGACGGTCGCGGAGAAGCGCAACATCCCGCTGCTCGACCTGGTCCTCGAGCGGGAGATCCCGATCGGCGACGACTTCGCACGCGACGCCGTCTCGGCGTTCTCGGTCGACGACGACCTGCAGTGCCTGCCGTACGCCGCGTCCCCGATGGTCATCTACTACAACACCGACCTCGTCGACTTCGCGGCGATGGAGGCCGAGGGCCTGCCGACCGCCAAGGGCGACAACAAGGGCTGGAACTTCGCCGAGTTCCGGGCAGCCGCCGAGTTCGCCAGCCGGCCGCGCCGCAACACCCGCGGCATCTACATCGAGCCCACGCTGCGCGGACTGGCGCCGTTCGTCTACTCCGGCGGCGGCCAGCTCTTCGACGACGACGGCGAGCCCACCCGCCTCGCGCTCGGTGACGACGGCTCGACCGATGCGCTGCGCCAGACCCTCGAGCTGCTCCGCGATCCGCGGCTGACCCTCAGCACCGCGCAGCTGGAGAAGCGCTCCGCGCTGGAGTGGTTCGAGCGCGGCAAGCTCGCGATGATCGCGGGCTTCCGGGGCCTGACGCCGGAGCTGCGGGGCACCGAGGGACTCAACTTCGACGTGATGCCGATGCCGTCGCTGGGCTCGGCGCACACCATCGCCGACCTCAGCGGCCTCTGCCTGGCTCCCAACGGGCCGATGCGCACCGAGGCCGCGGCCAACGTGCTCAGCTATCTCGTGAGCGACGAGGCGCTGGCGCGGGTGGCCGAGACCGGCTACGTGCAGCCCGCCAAGCTGACCGTCGCCTTCTCCGACGACTTCCTGCAGGCCGGCCAGGCGCCCGAGCACTCCTCGGTGTTCAACGCCGTGATGCGCTCGGTGGTGCTGCCGCCGCTGATGAGCCAGGGCCGCGAGCTGCGCGAGCTGGTCGATCCCGACATCGAGACCCTGCTGACGACGCCGGACATCGCCGACCTGCAGGAGGCGCTGCGGGCGATCGACGAGAAGTCGCGCAGTCTCCTGGATCCGGACTACGAGCCGTCGGAGTCGCCCTCCGGCCCGGTGCCGGACGATCCGGCGGACCCGGCGTCGCCGTCCTCGACGGAGTCCGACGACCGCGGCTGACGCGTCCTCCGGCTCGGGGTCTCCTCGGCGTCGAGGACGGCGCGGCTCAGCGCCGACGCGGTGAGTCCGATCTGCCAGCTGCGCGCTCCCAGCCCGCGGAGCTGGTCGACCACCGCCTCGAGCAGATCGACCGCGTCCCGGGTCGCCGGAGGCGTCCACATGACCCGGCGCAGAGTGTCGGGGGTGAGCAGGTTCTCCAGGGGAACGGAGTGCTCCTCGGCGAGCGCGGTGACGGCGGCCCGGGCGAGCTCGAGGCGTCGGGCGGCGACCGGGTCCTTGTCGGCCCAGGTCCGCGGCGCGGGCGGGCCGTCGCCGTGGCTGACCCGCGAGGGCAGGTCGTCCTCCGGGAGCTCGGCCGCCTCCTGCAGCGCGGCGAGCCACTCGCGGGAGTGGCGTGCCGCACCACGTCCGTGGAAGCCGGAGGTGCCGAGGAGGGCCCCGCGGCTGGTGGGCATGGCGGTCGCTGCGGCGATGATGGCGGCATCGGGGATCAGACGCCCCGGCGTGACGTCCCGCTCGCGGGCGATCTGGTCGCGCGTCTCCCACAGGGCCCGCACCGCGCCGAGGGTACGACGACCGCGGATCTTGTGCAGGCCCGAGGTGCGTCGCCAGGCGTCGACCCGGACGGTCGGCTCGAAGCCGCGGACGTGCTCGAACTCCTGCCGGGCCCAGTCGGCCTTCCCCGCCTCCTCGAGCTGGGCGGACAGCAGGTCGCGCAGCTCGACGAGCACCTCGACGTCGAGGGCGGCGTACTCGAGCCACGGCTCGGGCAGCGGTCGCGTCGACCAGTCGACGGCGGAGTGCTCCTTGCGCAGGTGGCGCTCCAGCAGCGTCTCGACGAGGGTGGCCAGCCCGACCCGCGGGTAGTTCAGCAGCCGGCCGGCGAGCTCGGTGTCGAACAGCGCGACCGGCCGCAGGCCGACCTCGGCGAGACAGGGGAGGTCCTGGGTGGCGGCGTGCAGGATCCACTCGGCGTCGCCGATCGCCTCGGCGAGCGGCGTCAGGTCCCCGAAGGGGATCGGGTCGATCAGGCCGATCCCGGCGCCGGTGCGCTTGACCTGGATCAGGTAGGCGCGGTTGGAGTACCGGTAGCCGGAGGCGCGCTCGGCGTCGATCGCGACCGGCCCGGACCCGGTGGCGAGCGCGGCGCAGTAGGCGGCGAGCGCAGCGGGCGTGTCGATGACCGGTGGCAGGCCGTCGGCGAGGGTCAGCAGCTCGACCGGCTGCTCCTCGGAGCCCGGCTGCTCGGTCGGTGAGTCGGTCATCAGCTCCCGCTGCCTCGCTGACCGCGGCGGGACGGCATGACCGCGATCCCGTCGGGCACCGGCTCGAGGCCGCCGGCGGTGCACATCAGCTCGCCCCACGCCTCGGCGTGGCTGGCGAGGTCGTCGGAATCGACCGGGGTCCACGACGCCCGGATCTCCAGCTGGGCGTTGCCCGGCTCGTCGGCCATCGAGCCGTAGCTCTCGGTCGCCACCCGGGTGACGGTGCCGGAGACGGCGACGTGCTCGGCCCCGTGCGCCGCGAGCGCGTCGGTCAGCCAGGTCCAGCCGACGTCGGTCAGCAGCGGGTCGGTCGCCAGGTCGTGGTCGATCTCGGCGCGGCAGTAGGCGACGCAGCGGAAGGTGCCCTCCCAGGCGTCGTTGCCGGCCGGGTCGTGGAGCAGGACCAGCCGCCCGGTGGCGACCTCCTCGTCGTCCACGGTCACGTCGGCGGACAGCGCCGCGGCGTACGGCGCGATCCGCTGCGGCGCCGGCATCTCCTCGCAGAACACCTCGGGGCGGAAGGTGGCGGCGCGCAGGCCTGCGACCGCAGCGGTGAACTCGGGGGGTGTGCCGGCCGCGCCGGACCCCTGGTTCATCTCCTGGCGGGCGACCATGAGGCCACCCTAGGACCAGAGGGCCGGATCGATGTGCGTCCCACGCCGTTCACCTGAGACCCTGACCCCGTGACCGCCCCACGCCATGACCGCCCCCTCTCGGACAGCACCTTCCTCAAGGCCGCCCGTGGCGAGGCGGTGCCGCACACCCCGGTCTGGTTCATGCGGCAGGCCGGACGCTCGCTGCCCGAGTACCTCGCGACCCGTGAGGGCGTCGCCATGCTCGACGCCTGCGCCGACCCGGACCTGATCGTCGAGATCACGCTGCAGCCCGTGCGCCGGTACGGCGTCGACGCGGCCATCTTCTTCTCCGACATCGTGCTGCCACTCAAAGCGGTCGGCGTCGACCTCGACATCGTCCCGGGCGTGGGCCCCGTCGTCGCCGAGCCGGTCCGCACGCTCGCCGACGTCGAGGCGATCCCCGACCTCACGCCCGAGCAGATCCCCTACATCACCCAGGCCGTGCAGGGCCTCGTCGGCGAGCTCGCCGGCCTCAACGGAGGCACGCCGCTCATCGGGTTCGCAGGGGCGCCGTTCACCGTGGCGTCGTACCTCGTCGAGGGCGGGCCCTCCAAGGACCATGCCAAGACCAAGGCGCTGATGTTCGGCGCCCCCGACGTCTGGGACGCGTTGATGGGCAAGATCGCGGGCATCTCCGCGGCGTTCCTGGAGACCCAGGTCGCGGCCGGCGCCTCGGCGGTGCAGCTGTTCGACTCCTGGGCCGGCGCGCTCACCCGCGACGACTACGTCCGCTACGTCCAGCCGCACTCCGCGGACGTCCTGGAGCGGGTGGGGGAGCTCGGGGTGCCGCGCATCCACTTCGGCGTCGGTACGTCGAACCTGCTCGATCTCATGGGCGAGGCGGGCGCCGACGTGGTCGGCGTCGACTGGCGCACGCCGCTGGAGCGGGCCATCCCGCTCGTCGGCGACCGCGCGGTGCAGGGCAACCTGGACCCGACGTTGGTGTTCGCGCCGACCGAGCTGATGACCGAGCGCGCCGCCGCGGTCATTGAGGCCGGCCGGGCCGCCCGCGGGCACGTCTTCAACCTCGGCCACGGCGTCATCCCCAGCACCGACCCCGACCAGCTCGCGCGGCTGACGGAGTTCGTGCACGCCTACCCGCTGGCCTGAGCCTTCTTCGTCGCGGTCCGCTTCGCCGCGGTCTTGCGTGCCGCCGCCTTCTCCACGGTGGTCCGCCCCTTGAGCCCGACCCGCACGTCGGAGCCGGACCCGGTGGTGGTCAGGTAGGGCTGCCCCTCGACGAGGGTGATCAGCTTCGCGGCGCCGTACAGCCGCGGGTCGAAGGAGGAGTCGGCGGATCGGAGATAGCTGCCGATCGCCCCCAGGCGCGCCCAGCCGTCGTCGTCGGAGGTCGCGTTGACGGCCCGGCTGAGCAGGCTCTGCAGGTTGGGCAGGGGGGCGCTCGGCTCCGTGCCCTCCTCGACCTCGTCCTCGCTCGCCGGGGCGGACGGTCCCTCCTCGCCCAGGACCTCGAGATAGATGAAGGTGTCGCAGGCCGCGACGAGTGACTGCGGGGTCTTGCGCAGCCCGAGTCCGTAGACGGTCCTGCCCGACTCGCGCAGCCGGGTCGCGAGCCGGGTGAAGTCGCTGTCGCTGGACACGAGGGCGAACGCGTCCAGGTTGCCGGAGTACAGCAGGTCCATCGCGTCGATGATCAGCGCCGAGTCCGTGGAGTTCTTGCCCGTCGTGTAGGCGAACTGCTGCACGGGGACGATGGCGTGCCGGTTCAGCTGCGCCTTCCACCCGCCGAGCTGGGGCGTCGTCCAGTCGCCGTACGCCCGCTTGACGGTCGCCACGCCGTAGGTCGCCAGCTCCTCGAGCAGGGCGCTCACGTGCTTGGGCGAGGTGTTGTCGGCGTCGATGAGGACGGCCAGCCGCGCGGTGCTCGGAGTGGTGGTCACCGGCCCATCATCGCCGAGCCCGCCGCCGGCGCCCGGGAGGTGGTGCCCAGGAGGTGGCGCTCAGGAGGCGGCGCTCGCCTTCGCGTCCTGAGCCCGGCACTCCCGGGCGCGGGCGGCCAGCACCGCCTGCAGCTCCCGCACGGGCAGCGGCTGCTGGAGGGACCGGCGCTGGCGCAGCTGCAGGGTGAGGAAGGTCCGGTCGCCGGCGATGGGCCGGGACGTGATGGCGCCGATGCGGTGCAGCGGGTCGCCCAGCACCGCGTAGTCGGGGAGCACGGTGACGCCGATGCCCTCGGCGACCAGGGCCTTGCCCATCTCGGCGCCGTCGGTGCTGTGGGCGACGGGCGGGAGCTCGCGGCCGAAGGTGCGCTGGACGTAGCGGTGCATCACGTGACCGGCGCGCATGGTGACGAACCGCTCCAGCCGCAGCTCCTCGACGCTCACCTGCGCGCGGGCGGCCAGCGGGTGGGTCGCGGGGAGGACGGCGACGGGCCGGCCGTGCAGCAGGTCGACCCCGTCGAGGCCGACCGGCGGGTCGTCCGCGTCGAGGACGTCGACCAGGCCCAGGTCGAGGGTCCCCTCGGCGAGTCCTTCGTCGATCTGTGCCTGCGACAGGGTGAGCACCTCGACCGTCGTGCCGGGGTGCCGGACCTGGAAGGTGCCGACCGCGGGCGCGAGGAGGGTCGAGGTGGCGGTGTGCACGGTGCCGAGGCGGATCACCCGGGCATCGGGGCGTTGGTCGCCGGCGGCGCGGCGCAGCCGATCGACGGCGCTGAGGACGTCGGACATGTAGGGGAGCAGCTCGCGGCCCTCGCGGCTGATCAGGGCGCCGGAGCGGCGGCGGTCGAGCAGGGTCACCCGCAGCTCCCGCTCGAGCTTGGTGAGTGCCTCGCTGAGGGCGGGTTGGGAGAGATGGAGCTTCTCACTGGCCCGGCGCAGCGAGCCGTGCTGTGTGACGGCCGCCAGGTACTCCAGCTGTTCGATGCGCATGGGTGCTGCCTTTCACGTCCATCGGTGACGCCGTGGTCCACGTCCTTGCCCGCGACATAAAGTCGAGTAAGACTGTAGACAAACAGTATCACGGACCGGTTCGCCCTCCCGGCGATCCCGATCCAGGACGGTGGTCGCGAGGCCGCGGACCCGGGCTCACGCAGCACCGGTGCGGCCTCGTGGCCGCCGGCGGAGCGCCAGCCACGCCGGGACGCCGAGCACGGCGCCCAGCACCAGCCAGGGCACCAGGAAGCCGACGACCACGAGCACGGCGCCGAACCCGTCGACGAAGGCGTCCCAGCCCTTCGCCAGCCCGCCGAGGAAGCCGTCCGCGGTGTCGTCCTCGGTGTCCTGGTGGGCCGCCGGCTGCTCGACGTACACGGTGATCGTGGACATCCCGGTCTGGTCGGCCAGCCAGCGCTGCCGGGACTCGAGCGCGTCGAGATCGGCCTGGCGACTCGCCAGCTGGGCCTCGATGGCGACGATCTGCTCGATGCTGGAGGCGCGGGCGAGGAGCGCCTCGATCCGCGCGACGCTCTTGCGCTGCGCGCGGATCCGGGCATCGACGTCGACCACCTCGGCGCTGACGTCCTGGCCGCTGGTGGTGGTGCCCGTCGGCGTCGCGACCTCCTCCAGGGCGGCCACCGCGTCGTCGAACCGGTCGCTCGGCACCCGCAGCACCAGCCGGGCCGTCGTCAGCTCACCCTTCTCGCCGGTCGTGGTCTCCTGCTCGCCGACGGTGCCCTGGTGGGCGTCGACCACCGCGCGCACCCGCAGCCGGGCGCGGCCCACGTCCTTCGCCTCCAGGGAGACCGTGCCGGTCGAGATGACGGCCGGCTGCTGCGGCGTCGCCGACGTCGCCGACTTCGCCGACCCGGCTGCGTCGTCGCCGGCCGGCACCGCCGCGGGCGCCTCCGCGTCGGCCGCGCCACCGGCGTCCCGCTCGCTCGCCATCACGCCGGCCGACGACGCCTCGGCGTCGCGCGAGCCTCCCGAGTCGTCGGAGTCAGGGGAGCCGCCGCAGCCGGCGAGGGCCGCGACCGTGGCGATCGCGGCGAGGGCGAGGGTGGTACGGCGCGGTGAGGTGTGCATGCCACTCCGACGCCGCGCCCGGACCGGCGGTTCCCTACAGCAGTCCTTGTGCCTTGAGGGCGAGGTAGTGGTCGGCCAGCGCGGGCGGCAGCTCGCCGGCGTCGGCATCGACGACGTCGACGCCGAGCCGCACCAGCATGTCCCGGATCCGGGCCCGGCGGTGCAGCTCGTGGGATGCCGCGGCGGCGGCGTACACGTCGTCGGCGGTGGGGGCGGTACCCGGGGCGTTCGCGTCGTCGGCGAGCGTGGCGAGTCGGCTCAGCTCCGGATCCCGGACGGACGCGATGACCACCCGGTGGTGCCGGACCAGGACGGGCAGCACGGGCAGCAGGCCGTCGGCGACGGCCGCGGGCTCGAGCGCGGTGAGCAGCACGACGAGCGCGCGGCGCCGGCCGAAGCCCTGGACGGCGCCCGCGAGCAGGTCCCAGTCGGCCTCGACCAGCGTCGGGTCCAGGTCGGCCATCTGCTCCTGCAGCCGCGCGGCGACGTCCCGCGCGCCGTGCAGGCGCTGCCGGGCGCGGACCCGCCGGTCGCCGGCCACGAAGTCGATCCGGTCGCCGGCCCGCGACGCGAGCGCCGCCAGCAGCAGGGCCGAGTCCATCGCCGCGTCGAGGCGCGGCATCCCGTCGGTCTCCGGTTCCCCGACCGCCCGGGCGACCCGCCCGGCGGAGGTGCGCGAGGTGTCGAGGACGAGCACCACCCGGCGGTCCCGCTCGGGCTGCCAGGTGCGGACCACGACATGGGCCGAGCGCGCCGACGCGCGCCAGTCGATGGAGCGGACGTCGTCGCCGCGGACGTACTCGCGCAGCGAGTCGAACTCGGTGCCCTGGCCCCGCACCCGGACGGCGGCACGGCCGTCGAGCTCGCGCAGCCGGGCCAGCCGCGACGGCAGGTGCTTGCGCGAGTCGAAGGGCGGCAGCGCCCGCACCGAGCCGGGGACGTCGTACGTCCGCTGCCGGGCGACCAGTCCGAGCGGCCCCCAGGACCGGACCGTGACGCCGTCGGCACGCAGGTCGCCGCGGCGACGGGGGAGGAGCGGCGTGGTCAGCCGGCCCCGGTCGCCCGGGGCGAGCCGGAGCCGGTAGCGGTTGTCACGCGCCCCCGCGGACGGCTGCCAGGCGTCCCGGATCTGCAGGTGCAGCCGCCGGCCGGTCGCGGCGACCTCCAGGTCGGACGCGGCCGGGTCGCCCAGCCGGACCGAGCCGGGCGCGCGGCGGGAGAGCGCGGCGAGCCCGGGGGAGGGGGTGAGCAGCCGGTCGAGGCCGACCAGCAGCAGCACCCCGACCAGCCAGAGCCAGACGGTGCCGGCCTGCGGGCGCAGCACGACCGCCACCAGCCCCAGCAGGAGCAGCAGCGGGACCCGGCCGGAGATCGCCATCGTGTCGAGCTGCCTAGCGCGGGACCGGGACGGAGGCGATCGCGGACGCCAGCACCTGGGACACGTCCACGCCCTCGAGCTCGGCCTCCGGACGGACGCCGAGGCGGTGCGAGAGCGACGCCTGGGCCAGGGCCTTCACGTCGTCGGGGGTGACGAAGTCGCGGCCGGACAGCCAGGCCCAGGCGCGCGCGGCCCGCAGCAGGGCGGTCGCGCCACGCGGGCTGACACCCAGCGACAAGGACGGCGACTGCCGGGTCGCCCGGGCGATGTCGACGATGTACGACGCCACCTCCGGCGCGACCTGCACCCTCGTCACCGCCCGCTGCCCGGCCTCGAGGTCGGCTGCGCCGGCCACGGGACGGACCCCGGCGCCGGCGACGTCGCGCGGGTCGAAGCCCTCGGCGTGCCGGGTGAGGATGGTGATCTCGTCCTCGCGGGGTGGCACGGGGAGCACCACCTTGAGCAGGAACCGGTCGAGCTGGGCCTCGGGCAGCGGGTAGGTCCCCTCGAACTCGACCGGGTTCTGGGTCGCCGCGACCAGGAACGGGCGCGGCAGCGGCCGGGTGACGCCGTCGGCCGAGACCTGGCCCTCCTCCATCGCCTCCAGCAGGGCCGACTGGGTCTTCGGGGGAGTCCGGTTGATCTCGTCGGCGAGCAGCAGGTTGGTGAAGATCGGTCCTTCGCGGAAGCTGAGCTCGCCGCCTCCGGCCGCGTCGATGACCAGGGAGCCGGTGATGTCGCCGGGCATCAGGTCGGGGGTGAACTGGACCCGGCGGGTCTGCACGTCCAGGCTCTGGGTGAGGGTCCGCACGAGCAGTGTCTTCGCCGTGCCGGGGACGCCCTCCATCAGCACGTGGCCGCCGCACAGCAGCGCGACGAGCAACCCGGACACGGCGGCGTCCTGGCCGACCACGGCCTTGGCGACCTCCTGGCGTACGGCGAGCAGCCGCTCGCGCACACCGGCGTCCGCTGTCTCGACACGGGTGGCCGGGGGTGGCGGGGGCAGCTGGGTCATGAGCGTCGTACCTCTCTCCTCAGGTGGGCCAGGTCCTGCGCGAACCGGATCAGGTCCTGGTCGGTCGCCGGGGGCGTGCGGTCGTCGTCGAGCAGCACGGCGATGCTCTCGACGGAGGTGCCGAGGTGCCGCGCGGCCGCCTCGGCGACCACTGGCGGCGGGGTGCCGCGGTCGAGCCGGAGGCGGGCGGCGAGGTCGCCGCAGGCCGCGCGGCGCAGTGCCCGGGCGGCATGGGCGCGGTCGCCGCTGCGGCGGTACATCCGGCCGCGGCTGCGGGCCGTCTCCACCGCCCGGACGACCACCGGCAGCGGCTCGGTCGAGAGCGGGCCCAGTCGCCGGAACCGCCACAGCGCCAGGCCGGTCCCGGCCAGGGCCAGCACCCACAGCGCGGGTCCGATCCAGTCGGGCAGCAGCGAGCCGATCGTGACGGCGTCGTCGCCCACGGCGTCGGTCGCGTCGGGGACGTACCAGACCAGCCGCGGGTCGTGCCCGAGCAGTCGCAGCGCGACCGCCGCGTTGTCCGCGCGGGTCACCTGGTCGTTGGTCAGCGCCTGGCCGGCCCCGAACAGGACCAGCCCGTCGACCGTGCGCACCAGCGCGCCGTCGGTCGCGGGGAAGCAGCCGTCGCCGGCGTACGACGTCGCCTGGTCGACCTCGATCGTCAGTCCGTCGAGCGCGATGCCCGCGGCACCGTCGGTGCAGCGGGCCGTGACGGCGTCGTCCTCGTCGGCCGGCACCGGGAGCGAGCCGAGGCCGGGCTCGATCTCCTGAAGCAGCGCGTGGCCGGGCTCGACCAGCACGACCCGGCCCGCGGTCGACGTGTGCTCGCGGAGTCGGGCGAGGGTGCTCGGCGCGAGCTGCTCGGTGCCGGTCACCACGACCGTGGTGCCGCTGTCGACCGTGGCCTCCTCGAAGGCGTCCGCGGTGCGCGCGACGGTGACGTCGACGCCCTGGTCGGCCAGCACCCGGGCCACCGCCTGGGCGCCCTCGGGGCCGGGGTTGCGGGGGTCGGCCTCGCCCGGGTACTGCTCGGTGCCGCGGGTGGTCCACACCGCGGCCGCGAGCGCGAGGACGACCGCCACGACGATCGTCACCCGCAGGGGGGAGCGACGCGGCCGGGTCACCGGCGAGCCGTCCGTCCGGCGAGCGCGTCGTCGAGCGCCAACAGCTCGCCGGCCTCGGCGGGCGTCGCCGGACGCTCGCCGTAGAGCACGCCGTCGAAGAGGTCGGCACCGCGCAGCACGGCGGTC
Organism: Nocardioides sp. LHD-245; assembly: GCF_030929495.1. Lineage (GTDB taxonomy): Bacteria > Actinomycetota > Actinomycetes > Propionibacteriales > Nocardioidaceae > Nocardioides. The sequence goes on from NZ_JAVFWN010000004.1 coordinate 287,574, forward strand.
CGGTGCTCGGGGAAGACCGTCACGAGCGCACCGGCCAGCTCGTGCGCCGTCGCCTGGGGGACATCCTCGATCCGCCCGCGCTCGACCTGGCGCACGGCTCCCGCGCGGAAGGCGTCGACGAGCGCTGTCGCCGGGTCGCCCGCGGCCAGGGCGGCCTCCGCGCGTGCCCGCAGCTCGTCGGCGGTGATCGCCTCGTCGGTGAGGGCGGGAGCGCTCGACGCCCGCCCGGACGCGGTGCGGCGGGCTCGGCCGACCAGGACGAGCACGGCGGCGACGATGAGCAGCACGACCACGATCGCCGCGGCGGTGGCCAGCCCGGAGGAGCCCGAGGCTGCGTCGACGGTGCTGGAGATGAGCCGGTCGAGCCAGCGCGTCAGCCGGTCGACGATGTCGTCCTGGTAGTACTCCGGCCGGACCAGCTCGCGGCGCAGCTCGCGGCGCGCCTCGTCGCCGCTCGGGTCGAGCGGCGGCTCGGCCAGGAGCAGAAGGTGGGCCCCTCTCATGCGGCGACCTCGCGGGACGTCATGCGGGAACGATCCCCGCCTCCCGCATCAGCTCGACGTCGAAGGCCTCCTTGCGCATGCGGAGGTCGACGTACTGCACCGATGTCACGGCGGCGAGGAAAGGGGCGACGAAGGCGTTCTGGATCACGAGCGCGACCGCCTGGGTCAAGATCAGCAGCAGCGTCGCGTACTCCGGGGCGGCGATCGCCGCCACGTTGCCGATGATGCTGACCGGGAAGGTCAGCAGCCCACCGGCGAACTGGACGATGAGCACGGTGAGCAGGGCGATGCCGAAGGTGCGCCAGTACTGCCGGGAGCTGAGCGCCCAGCCCCGGCCGATCGCTCCGAACACGCCGATCGGCTCGAGCATGAGGGCCGGCACGGGCAGGTAGTAGAAGCGGATCCACAGCCAGCAGCACAGCGCGACGAACGCGGGGACCGTGACCACGCCCCAGATCACGACCGGCCAGGGCTCGCCGTCGACGGCCACGACGACGACCACCCAGAGCAGGACGTAGACCAGCAGCAGGAGGAAGAAGGCCAGGTTGAGGACCAGGGTCAGGCCGAGCAGGCGCCAGCGCTTGCCGTGGGTGGCGGCCCAGGCCTCGCCGAGCCCGAGGCGCCGGCCGACCGCCGCCGCCCGGGTGACGTGCGCGACCATCCCGGTCACGAACACGACGCCGACCTGCGCCACGACCAGCGACACCAGCAGCGAGCCGTAGGCCGCCAGCAGGCCGAGCGCGTCGGCGGTGCTCGCGCCGGCGTCGAGCTCCCCGGAGGCGTCCACGGCGATGCCGACCGTGAAGGTGAGGACGATGGTCACCACGATCGGGATCACCATGGCCACCGCGGTCACCAGCACCGCGGCGCCCACGGTCGCCTTCGGGTTGAACCGGATGATCCGGAACGCGCCGTCGTAGATGTTGCCGAGGTTGAGCGGGCGCAGGGGGAGGGCGCCGGGCTTGTGCGCCGCGCCGAGCAGGAGGCCGGGCGCCGGCCGCGGGCCGGGGCCGGACGGGTACGGCGCCCAGCCCGTGGGGGTCGGGCCGATGCCGGGAGCCTGGCCGGGCGCCTGGCCGGGCGGCGGGTAGGCGGCGGGCGGGGGGCCGGGATCCGCCCGCGGCGGGGCACCCGGGGGCGGGTACTGCTGCGCGGGGCCGTCGGTCATGCGCGCAATCCTTGCATCCGGACCCGACCTGGCGTGGGGTCCCGTGGGGCGGGCACGCGCAGATTTGGCCGACCACCGGAACTCTGCCAAGATGTTCCGGTTGCCCCGGGCAGGCCGCCCGAGGTGCGCGCTAGATCTTGACTACTGAATCGTGCCTCCCCTGCGGAGTGATCGGCCCACAGATCCACGGGTCCGATCCGCGCCGCGTGGAGCGTGCCCGGTCGTCGAGGTTCAGCTCGTACCGCACGCCGGAGGCCCGAGACAGCCGAGAACAACAGCTCCACTTCCCCTCCGGGGAGACGTGTGTGCCCGCACAAGGTGCGACACGCCCGACCGCGGGGGTCGGAGCTCAAGGACCCAGAGTCGTACGACGAGTAAGGACGAGAGAGACCTATGGCGGGACAGAAGATCCGCATCAGGCTCAAGGCCTATGACCACGAGGTGATCGACACCTCGGCGCGCAAGATCGTGGACACGGTCACCCGTACGGGTGCGAAGGTCGCCGGCCCGGTGCCGCTGCCGACCGAGAAGAACGTCTTCTGTGTCATCCGCTCGCCGCACAAGTACAAGGACTCGCGCGAGCACTTCGAGATGCGCACCCACAAGCGGCTCATCGACATCATCGACCCCACGCCGAAGACCGTCGACAGCCTCATGCGCCTCGACCTGCCGGCCGGTGTCGACATCGAGATCAAGCTCTGAGGTTCGGGACATGACTATTGAGCGCAACGTGAAGGGCCTGCTGGGCACCAAGCTCGGCATGACCCAGCTCTGGGACGAGAACAACCGGGTCATCCCGGTCACGGTGGTCGCCGCCGGCACCAACGTCGTCACCCAGGTCCGCCAGCCCCAGCCGGACGGCTACAACGCCATCCAGATCGGCTACGGCGAGATCGAGGGCCGCAAGGTCAACAAGCCGCAGGCGGGTCACTTCGCCAAGGCCGGCTCGACCCCGCGGCGCCACGTCGTCGAGATCCGCACCGCCGACGCCAGCGAGTACACCGTCGGCCAGGAGCTGCCGGTCGACACGTTCGAGGCCGGCCAGGTCATCGACGTGACCGGCACCAGCAAGGGCAAGGGCTTCGCCGGTGTCATGAAGCGTCACGGCTTCGCCGGTGTCAGCGCCTCGCACGGTGCCCACCGCAACCACCGCAAGCCCGGCTCGATCGGCGCGTGCGCCACGCCGGGCCGCGTGTTCAAGGGCCTGCGCATGGCCGGCCGGATGGGTTCCGACACCGTCACCACCCAGAACGTCACCGTCCACGCCGTGGACGTCGAGAAGGGCATCGTCCTGATCAAGGGCGCCGTTCCCGGACCCCGGGGCGGTCTCGTCGTTCTCCGCACGGCTGCGAAGAAGGGCTGATCACGATGGCCAAGAACGTTTCCGTCGACTTCCCCGCCGAGATCTTCGACGTCGAGGTCAACATCCCGCTGATGCACCAGGTCGTCGTCGCCCAGCAGGCCGCCGCACGCCAGGGCACGCACGCCACCAAGCGTCGCGGCGAGGTCCGCGGCGGTGGCAAGAAGCCCTACAAGCAGAAGGGCACCGGCCGCGCCCGCCAGGGCTCGACCCGGGCGCCGCAGTTCGCCGGCGGTGGCGTCGTCCACGGCCCGCAGCCGCGTGACTACAGCCAGCGCACCCCCAAGAAGATGAAGGCCGCCGCCCTGCGCAGCGCCCTCTCCGACCGGGCCCGCAACGAGCGGATCCACGTCGTCGAGGCGCTCGTCACCGGCGACAAGCCGTCGACCAAGGCCGCCCTCGCCTCGCTCTTCGAGCTGAGCGCCCGTCGCAAGTTCCTCGTCGTGCTCGAGCGCGCCGACAGCCTCACCTGGCTCTCGCTGCGCAACGCGCCCGAGGTGCACATCGTGGCGGTCGACCAGCTCAACACCCGCGACGTCCTCGTGAGCGACGACGTGGTGTTCAGCAAGGCCGCGTTCGACCGCCTCGTCGGTGGCAACGACACGGGCGCCGAGGAGGAGAGCAACTGATGAGCACCCTGCACAAGGACCACCGTGACGTCCTGATCGCGCCGGTGGTGTCGGAGAAGAGCTACAGCCTCCTCGACGCCAACAAGTACACCTTCCTGGTGCGCCCCGACGCCAACAAGACCGAGATCAAGATCGCCGTGGAGAAGATCTTCGGCGTCAAGGTCACCTCGGTGAACACGCTCAACCGTCCGGGCAAGGTCCGCCGCACCCGCAACGGCCTCGGCAAGCGCAAGGACACCAAGCGCGCCATCGTGAGCCTGGCTGACGGTCACCGCATCGACATCTTCGGAGGTCCGGTCTCCTGACCGGGCCAGGTAGAGGAATCTGACATGGCTATCCGCAAGTACAAGCCGACCACCCCGGGCCGTCGCGGCTCCTCGGTGGCCGACTTCGCCGAGATCACCCGGACCACGCCCGAGAAGTCGCTGACCCGTCCGCTGCCCAAGAAGGGCGGTCGCAACAACCAGGGCCGGATCACCACCCGGCACCACGGTGGCGGTCACAAGCGTGCGTACCGGATCATCGACTTCCGTCGCTACGACAAGGACGGCGTGCCGGCCAAGGTCGCGCACATCGAGTACGACCCCAACCGCACCGCGCGGATCGCGCTGCTGCACTACGCCGACGGCGAGAAGCGCTACATCGTGGCGCCGAAGGACCTGACGCAGGGCATGCGGGTGGAGTCGGGCGTCGGTGCCGACATCAAGCCGGGCAACAACCTGCCGCTGCGCAACATCCCCGTCGGTACGACGATCCACTGTGTGGAGCTCCGTCCCGGTGGCGGCGCCAAGCTGGCCCGCTCGGCCGGCAACAGCGCGCAGCTCGTCGCCCGCGAGGGCTCCCGCGCGACGCTGCGTCTGCCCTCGGGCGAGATGCGCTACGTCGACGTGCGCTGCCGCGCGACGATCGGCGAGGTCGGCAACGCCGAGCAGTCGAACATCAACTGGGGCAAGGCCGGTCGTATGCGGTGGAAGGGCAAGCGCCCGACCGTCCGTGGTGTGGTCATGAACCCGGTCGACCACCCGCACGGTGGTGGTGAGGGCAAGACCTCCGGTGGTCGCCACCCGGTCTCGCCGTGGGGCAAGCCCGAGGGCCGCACGCGCAAGCGCAAGGCGAGCGACTCCCAGATCATCCGACGCCGCAAGTCCGGCAAGAACAAGCGCTGAAGGAACGTCAGAGATGCCTCGCAGCCTGAAGAAGGGCCCCTTCGTCGACGGCCACCTGCTCAAGAAGGTGGACGCCGAGAACGAGAAGGGCACCCACAACGTCATCAAGACCTGGTCGCGCCGGTCCATGATCATCCCCTCGATGATCGGCCACACGATCGCGGTCCACGACGGGCGCAAGCACGTCCCGGTCTTCGTGTCCGACTCCATGGTCGGCCACAAGCTCGGTGAGTTCGCGCCGACCCGCACCTACCGCGGCCACGTCAAGGAAGACCGGAAGGGGCGCCGTCGATGAGCACCACCGAGCGTCACCGCACCAGCGCGCGTCGCGAGTCGATCCTGGGCGACGAGCCCGGTGCGTTCGCCACCGCCCGCTTCGTGCGGATCACCCCGATGAAGGCGCGCCGCGTCGTCGACCTGGTCCGCGGCCTGCCCGCCGACGAGGCGCTGACGCTGCTCCAGTTCGCCCCGCAGTCGGCCTCCGAGACCGTCTCCAAGGTGCTGGCCAGCGCCGTCGCGAACGCCGCGACCACCGAGGGCCTCGCCACCGGCGACCTGGTCGTCTCGGTCGCGCGGGTCGACGAGGGTCCGACGATGAAGCGCTGGCGTCCCCGTGCGCAGGGCCGGGCCACCCGGATCAACAAGCGCACGAGCCACATCACCATCGCGGTCCAGCCCGCGGAGACTGTCGTCGCGAAGACCAAGAAGGGGGCCAAGAAGTAATGGGCCAGAAGATCAACCCGAACGGCTTCCGCCTCGGCATCTCCACCGACCACAAGTCGCGTTGGTACGCCGACAAGCTGTACAAGGCCTACGTCGGCGAGGACGTCGCGATCCGCAAGCTGCTCAGCAAGGGCATGGAGCGGGCCGGCATCGCCAAGGTCGAGATCGAGCGCACCCGGGACCGGGTCCGCGTCGACATCCACACCGCGCGTCCCGGCATCGTCATCGGTCGCCGTGGCGCCGAGGCCGACCGGATCCGTGGCGAGCTCGAGAAGCTCACCGGCAAGCAGGTGCAGCTCAACATCCTCGAGGTCAAGAACCCGGAGATCGACGCGCAGCTGGTCGCCCAGGGCGTCGCCGAGCAGCTCTCGGGCCGCGTGCAGTTCCGCCGCGCGATGCGCAAGGCGATGCAGACCTCGATGCGCTCGGGTGCCAAGGGCATCCGGATCCAGTGCTCGGGCCGCCTCAACGGCGCCGAGATGTCGCGCACCGAGTTCTACCGCGAGGGTCGCGTCCCGCTGCACACGCTGCGCGCCGACATCGACTACGGCTTCTACGAGGCCCGCACGACCTTCGGCCGCATCGGCGTGAAGGTCTGGATCTACAAGGGCGAGGTCGCCGGCACCCGTGCCGAGCGCCAGGCCCAGGCCGCTGCCCGTGCCGGTGTTCCCGGTCGCGGTGGCCGTCCCACCCGTGGTGGCGACCGTCCGACCCGTGGGTCCCGCGGCGACCGCCCGAACCGTTCGGACCGCAACGCCGACGCGCCCGCCCAGGCGGAGAGCGTCGAGGCCGCGCCGGCCGCCGAGCCGACCACCGGAACGCCGACCAATGAGACGGGGGCCTGACCCATGTTGATGCCGCGTCGCGTCAAGCACCGCAAGCAGCACCACCCGAAGCGTCGGGGTGCTGCCAAGGGCGGTACGTCGCTGGCGTTCGGTGACTTCGGTATCCAGGCGGTCGAGGGTGCCTATGTCACCAACCGCCAGATCGAGTCCGCTCGTATCGCCATGACCCGCCACATCAAGCGTGGCGGCAAGGTCTGGATCAACATCTACCCGGACCGCCCGCTCACCAAGAAGCCCGCCGAGACCCGCATGGGCTCGGGTAAGGGCTCCCCGGAGTGGTGGGTCGCCAACGTCAAGCCCGGCCGCGTGATGTTCGAGCTGTCCGGCGTGCCGGAGGACATCGCCCGTGAGGCGATGCGCCGCGCGATCCACAAGCTGCCCATGAAGGCCCGATTCATCACGCGAGAGGCTGGTGAGTTCTGATGGCGAACGTCATCCGCGCCCACGAGCTGGACGAGCTCAACGAGGTCGACCTCGAGGCCAAGCTGCGCGAGGCCAAGGAGGAGCTGTTCAACCTGCGGTTCCAGGCGGCCACCGGCCAGCTGGAGAGCCACGGCCGGCTCCGCACGGTCAAGAAGGACATCGCCCGGATCTACACCGTGGTGCGTGAGCGCGAGCTCGGCATCCGGACCGCTCCGGCAACGGACGAGGAGAACTGATGAGCACGGAGTCCAACGAGGTGGGCAACGAGACCGCTCAGCGCAACGCCCGCAAGACCCGTGAGGGCCTCGTGGTCAGCGACAAGATGGACAAGACCGTGGTCGTGTCCGTCGAGGACCGCGTCAAGCACGCTCTGTACGGCAAGGTCCTGCGCCGCAACACGCGGCTCAAGGCCCACGACGAGCAGAACGACTGCGGCGTCGGCGACCGTGTCCTCATCATGGAGACCCGCCCGCTGTCGGCCACCAAGCGCTGGCGCGTGGTGGAGATCCTCGAGCGCGCCAAGTAGTCCACACGTTCGGCCAGGCTCACCGCCCGTGAGGCGATGAGAACCGGCACGACAACCAGGAGAAATCGATGATTCAGCAGGAGTCGCGACTCAAGGTCGCCGACAACACCGGTGCCAAGGAGATCCTTTGCATCCGGGTGCTCGGCGGCTCCGGCCGTCGCTACGCCGGCATCGGCGACGTCATCGTCGCCACTGTCAAGGACGCCATCCCCGGCGGCAACGTCAAGAAGGGCGACGTCGTCAAGGCGGTCGTCGTGCGCACCGTCAAGGAGCGCCGTCGGCCCGACGGGTCCTACATCCGCTTCGACGAGAACGCCGCGGTGATCCTCAAGAACGACGGTGAGCCCCGCGGCACCCGCATCTTCGGCCCGGTCGGCCGTGAGCTGCGGGAGAAGAAGTTCATGAAGATCATCTCGCTGGCGCCGGAGGTGCTGTGATGGCTGCCAAGTTCATTCGAAGCACTCGCAAGAAGTCCGAGCAGGTGCGCAAGAAGCCCAACCTCCGCGTCAAGAAGGGCGACACCGTCAAGGTCATCGCCGGCAAGGACAAGGGCGCCGAGGGCAAGATCATCAAGGTCCTCCGTGAGGAGGAGCGGGTGATCGTCGAGGGTGTCAACCGGATCAAGAAGCACACCAAGGTCGTCGACCAGGGTTCGCGCTCCGGCAACACCGGCGGCATCATCACGACCGAGGCCCCGATCCACGTGTCCAACGTGATGCTGGTCGAGGGTGACGGCGTGACCAAGGTCGGCTACAAGCGGGTCGACGTCACCAAGCGCCGCCCCGACGGCTCGGAGTACAGCTCGACGCGCAGCGTCCGCGTCTCCCGCAAGACCGGGAAGGAGATCTGAGATGAGCGAGTCCACCATCGAGAAGGTCACCCCTCGCCTCAAGACCAAGTACCGCGAGGAGATCCTCCCCGCGCTCAAGGCCGAGTTCGAGATCGGCAACGTCATGCAGGTGCCCGGTCTGACGAAGATCGTCGTCAACATGGGTGTCGGCGAGGCCGCCCGCGACTCGAAGCTGATCGAGGGCGCGATCCGCGACCTGACCGCGATCACCGGCCAGAAGCCGGCCGTGACCAAGGCCCGCAAGTCGATCGCCCAGTTCAAGCTGCGTGAGGGCATGCCGATCGGCACGCACGTCACGCTGCGTGGAGACCGGATGTGGGAGTTCCTCGACCGCCTGCTGGCGCTCGCGCTGCCGCGTATCCGTGACTTCCGCGGTCTCTCGCCGAAGCAGTTCGACGGCCGGGGCAACTACACGTTCGGTCTGACCGAGCAGGTCATGTTCCACGAGATCGACCAGGACAAGGTCGACCGCCAGCGGGGCATGGACATCACCATCGTCACCACGGCGACCAACGACGAGCAGGGGCGCGCGCTGCTGAAGCAGCTCGGCTTCCCGTTCAAGGAGAACTGACATGGCGAAGACTGCGCTGAAGGTCAAGGCCGCTCGCAAGCCCAAGTTCGCGGTGCGCGGCTACACCCGCTGCCAGCGGTGCGGGCGCCCCAAGGCCGTCTACCGCAAGTTCGGCCTGTGCCGGATCTGCCTGCGCGAGATGGCTCACCGCGGCGAGCTGCCCGGCGTGACCAAGTCGAGCTGGTAACACCCAACCGTTGAAGGTCCACTCGCCTGAGTCGCTGAGTGGAAACCACAGCAGAAAGAACACACATCATGACGATGACTGACCCGATCGCAGACATGCTCACGCGTCTGCGCAACGCCAACCAGGCGTACCACGACGCGGTGACCATGCCGTACAGCAAGCTCAAGCAAGGCGTCGCGGAGATCCTCAAGCAGGAGGGGTACATCACCTCCTTCGCTGTCGCGGACAACGAGAACGGCGTCGGCAAGCTGCTGACCGTCACGCTCAAGTACGGCCGCAACCGCGAGCGCTCGATCGCCGGAGTCCGCCGGATCAGCAAGCCCGGTCTGCGGGTGTACGCCAAGCACACCGGTCTCCCGAAGGTCCTCGGCGGCCTGGGCGTGGCGATCATCTCGACGAGCCAGGGTCTGCTGACCGACCGCCAGGCCAACCAGAAGGGCGTGGGTGGGGAAGTCCTCGCCTACGTCTGGTGACAAGGGAAGGAGAGAGAAGAACATGTCGCGCATCGGCAAGCTCCCCGTCCCCGTCCCCTCGGGCGTCGACGTCCAGATCGACGGAGCCACCGTCACGGTGAAGGGCCCCAAGGGCACCCTGAGCCACACCGTGGTCGCTCCGATCACCGTCGAGAAGGGCGAGGGCGTCCTGGACGTCAAGCGCCCCGACGACGAGCGCCTCTCGAAGGCCTACCACGGTCTGAGCCGCACGCTCATCAACAACATGGTCGTCGGTGTCACCGAGGGCTACGAGAAGAAGCTCGAGATCGTGGGCGTCGGCTACCGCGTCCTGTCCAAGGGCCCGACCCAGCTGGAGTTCCAGCTCGGCTACTCGCACGTGATCATCTTCGACGCCCCCGAGGGCATCACCTTCGCGGTGGAGGGCCCGACCAAGCTCGGCGTCCTCGGCATCGACAAGCAGCTGGTCGGCGAGGTCGCCGCCAACATCCGCAAGCTCCGCAAGCCCGAGCCCTACAAGGGCAAGGGCGTCCGGTACGCCGGCGAACACGTCCGCCGCAAGGTCGGAAAGGCTGGTAAGTGACATGGCGATCACCCTCAAGTACCAGCGGAGGCTGGCCGCTCGCGCGAGTTCGCGCACGCGTCGTCAGATCCGCGGTCGCAAGAAGATCTCCGGGACGGCCGAGCGGCCGCGCCTGGTGATCACCCGATCGAGCAAGCACATCACCGCCCAGGTCGTCGACGACCTGGTCGGCAAGACCCTGGTGTCGGCCTCGACCCTCGAGGGCGACCTGCGCGCTCTCGACGGCGACAAGACCGCCAAGGCCAAGAAGGTCGGCGAGCTCGTCGCCGCCCGTGCCAAGGAGCAGGGCGTGGAGTCGGTCGTCTTCGACCGCGCCGGCAACAAGTATCACGGTCGCATCGCGGCCCTGGCCGATGGCGCCCGCGAGGGCGGCCTGACCTTCTGACCGCGAACAGGACTGAGGAGAGATCATGAGCGGACCCCAGCGCGGACAGCGTTCGGGCGGCGACCGTGGTGGCCGTGGCGGCCGCGACGGCGGCCGTGGCGGTGCCGACAAGAGCCAGTACGTCGAGCGGGTCGTCGCGATCAACCGTGTCGCCAAGGTCGTGAAGGGTGGTCGTCGCTTCAGCTTCACCGCCCTCGTGATCGTGGGTGACGGTGACGGTCTGGTCGGCGTCGGCTACGGCAAGGCGAAGGAAGTTCCCGCGGCGATCGCCAAGGGCGTCGAGGAGGCGAAGAAGAACTTCTTCCGCGTCCCCCGCGTCCAGGGCACGATCCCGCACCCGGTCCAGGGCGAGAAGGCCGCCGGCGTGGTGTTCCTGCGCCCGGCCGCTCCCGGTACCGGGGTCATCGCCGGTGGTCCGGTGCGCGCCGTCCTGGAGTGCGCCGGCATCCACGACGTGCTCAGCAAGTCGCTGGGCTCGTCCAACCAGATCAACATCGTGCACGCGACCGTCGCGGCGCTCCAGATGCTGGAGCAGCCCGAGTCGGTGGCGGCGCGGCGTGGTCTGCCCGTCGAGCACGTCGCCCCGGCGGCGCTGCTCAAGGCCAAGGCCGAGGGTGAGGCCGCTGCGGCCGCCGCCAAGGCCTCCTCGCCTGCGGGGGTGACGGCCTGATGGCACAGCTGAAGGTCCAGCAGACCAAGTCGAAGATCGGCACGAAGGCCAACCAGCGCGAGACGCTGCGCAGCCTGGGCCTCAAGCGGATCGGCGACGTCGTGATCAAGGAGGACCGTCCCGAGATCCGGGGCATGGTCCACACCGTCCGTCACCTGGTGACGGTCGAGGTCGTCGGAGGCGAGTGACAATGACGCTCAAGCTGCACCACCTGCGCCCCGCACCGGGTGCGAAGACCGCCAAGACCCGTGTGGGTCGCGGTGAGGGCTCCAAGGGCAAGACCGCCGGTCGTGGTACGAAGGGCACCAAGGCCCGCTACCAGGTCCCGGTCGCGTTCGAGGGTGGCCAGATGCCGCTGCACATGCGGCTCCCGAAGCTCAAGGGCTTCAAGAACCCGTTCAAGGTGACCTTCCAGGTCGTCAACCTCGACCGGATCAGCGCGCTGTTCCCCGAGGGTGGCGACGTCACCCCGGAGACGCTGGTCCAGAAGGGCGCGGTCCGCAGGGGCCACCCGGTCAAGGTGCTCGGGCAGGGTGACCTGACGGTCAAGGTCGCGGTGAGCGCGGATGCGTTCTCGACCTCGGCCAAGGAGAAGATCGAGGGCGCCGGCGGGACCGTTACGGTCCTGTGACGACGCTGCGAGGGGCGCGTCGGGTCTGGATGGAGTCCAGACCCGACGACGCCCCTCGTTCGTCTCCACGGTCTGCTCCGCGCCCGGTTCGTCCTGCTTCCTCGGCGTACCGGGCCGGCGGCTGTGTGCCCCCTGTTAGGCTTCCCCGCGGCCACAAGGCCAGCGATGAGAGAAGAGGACCCGCGTGCTCACCGCGTTCGTGAACGCCTTCCGGACCCCGGACCTGCGGCGCAAGCTGCTGTTCGTCCTGTTGATCATCGTCATCTTCAGGGCAGGGTCCCAGATCCCGGCACCTGGCGTGCATGTCTCCAACGTCGAGAAGTGCATCAAGGTGGTCGAGGAGGGCAGCAACGCCAGCCTCTACAGCCTGGTCAACCTGTTCTCCGGCGGAGCGCTCCTCCAGCTGACGATCTTCGCGCTCGGCATCATGCCGTACATCACCGCGAGCATCATCCTGCAGCTGCTCGTCGTCGTGATCCCGCGGCTCGAGGCCCTCAAGAAGGAGGGCCAGGCCGGCCAGACGAAGATCACGCAGTACACGCGCTATCTGACGCTGGGCCTCGCGGTCCTGCAGGCGACCGGCATCGTCGCGCTCGCGCGCACCGGCAACCTGCTGCAGGGCTGTGACAGCACGCAATACCCGTTGCTGCACTCCAACAACACCGAGACCTTCCTGGTCCTGGTCGTGACCATGACGGCCGGCACCGCGGTCATCATGTGGCTCGGTGAGCTGATCACCGAGCGCGGCGTCGGCAACGGCATGTCGATCCTCATCTTCACCCAGGTCGTCGCGACCTTCCCGGCCTCGCTGTGGCAGGTCAAGATCAGCCAGGGCTGGTGGACCTTCGGAGTGGTGGTCGCGATCGGCCTCGTGCTGGTGGCCGCGGTGATCTTCATCGAACAGGCCCAGCGCCGGATCCCGGTGCAGTACGCCCGCCGGATGGTCGGCCGCAAGATGTTCGGCGGCAGCTCGACCTACATCCCGCTCAAGGTCAACCAGGCGGGCATCATCCCCGTCATCTTCGCCTCGTCGCTGCTCTACCTGCCGGCGATGGCGGTGCAGTTCAACCAGGAGAACCCGAACCAGTTCATCCGGTGGGTCAACGAGTACCTCGTCGACCAGGGTCACCCGGTGCACATGGCGGCGTACTTCCTGCTGATCATCTTCTTCACCTACTTCTACGTGTCGATCACCTTCAACCCGCAAGAGGTGGCCGACAACATGAAGAAGTACGGCGGCTTCATCCCCGGGATCCGGGCGGGCAAGCCGACCCAGGACTATCTGTCCTACGTCCTGTCCCGCATCACGTTGCCGGGCGCTCTCTACCTGGGTCTGATCTCGCTCGTACCGCTGATCGCGTTCGTGTTGATCAACGCCAACCAGAACTTCCCGTTCGGTGGCACGTCCATCCTGATCATGGTCGGTGTCGCCCTCGACACGGTCAAGCAGATCGAGAGCCAGCTCCAGCAGCGCAACTACGAAGGATTCCTGCGTTGAGGCTTCTGATCATGGGCCCGCCGGGCGCCGGCAAAGGCACCCAGGCGAAGGCCGTCGCCGATCACTTCGGCGTCCCGGCCATCTCGACCGGAGACATCTTCCGGGCGAACGTCGGGCAGGGCACGCCGCTCGGCATCGAGGCGAAGCGCTACATGGACGCCGGTGAGTACGTCCCCGACGAGGTCACCAACAACATGGTGCGCGACCGGATCGCCGAGCCGGACGCCGAGAAGGGCTTCCTGCTCGACGGCTACCCGCGCACCCTGGCCCAGGTCACCGAGCTCGACACCATGGTCAAGGACACCGGGCACCGGATCGACGCCGTGCTGTGCCTGACGGTCGACAGCGAGGCTCTGATCAGCCGGCTGCTGAAGCGCGCCGAGATCGAAGGTCGCGCCGACGACAACGAAGAGGTCATCCGGCGTCGCCAGGAGGTCTACGTCGAGGAGACGGAGCCGCTGATCGCCGTGTACGCCGAGCGCGGCCTGGTCGTCTCCGTCGACGGCATGGGCGAGATCGCCGAGGTCCAGCAGCGGATCTTCGATGCACTCGACGACCTGCCGGAGAGCTGACTGCTTTGAATTGCCCGAGCGCGTCGCAGACGGGCCTCGGCGCCCGGGCCTCGCAAGCTCGGCCCGCGGCCTTCGGTCCGTGCGGCTTCGCCGCCGTGCGCCACGCTGCCGGGCGGGGCGCCACCCGGGAGACGAGGACGGCCTGACGGTGTTCTTCGGCCAGCACCGGATCGAGATCAAGACCCCGGAGCAGGTGCGCTCGATGCGTGTGGCCGGCCTCGTCGTCGGCCGCACGCTCGCGCGTCTGCGCGAGGCGGTCCGCCCCGGGATCTCGACCGCCGAGCTCGACGCCCTCGCTGAGCAGAGCATCCGCGACGAGGGCTGCGTGCCGTCGTTCCTCGGGTACGGCGAGCCGCCGTTCCCGGCGAGCATCTGCGCCTCGGTCAACGACGAGGTGGTGCACGGCATCCCGGGCGCACGGGTGCTGGCGGAGGGCGACGTGATCTCCATCGACTGCGGGGCGATCGCCTTCGACGACGCCGGCCAGGGCTGGCACGGCGATGCCGCGATCACGGTGGCGGTCGGGTCCGTGCGAGCCGACGTCGCCGAGCTGATGCGGGTCACCGAGGAGGCGCTGTGGCGCGGTCTCGCGGCCGCACGCGCCGGTGCGCGGGTGGGAGACATCTCGCATGCGGTCGCGTCGTACGTCCACGGCGAGGGGCCCTACGGCATCGTCGACGGCTACACCGGCCACGGCATCGGCACCGCCATGCACATGGAGCCCGACGTCCCCAACGAGGGTCGGCCGGGTCGGGGCCCGCGGCTGCGCGAGGGCATCGCCCTGGCCGTCGAGCCGATGATCACGCTCGGTGACCACGCGACCGACGTCGCGGCCGACGACTGGACCGTGGTCACCTCGGACGGTCGCTGGGCCGCCCACTACGAGCACACCTTCGCCCTGACGCCGGGCGGCGTGTGGGTCCTCACCGCCGAGGACGGCGGCCGCGCGCGGCTCGAGCAGCTGGGCGCGGCGTACGGCGGCGACTGACCGCCGAGTTCGACGGGCTGAACCCGCTTCACCCTCCGGGGGAGGATCCGGGGGATATCTGGTGAGACCTGCATAACTTTCGGGCCGAAGATTCGTTGCGCACCCGTTTTCCCACGTACGTTCCCTCCCGGGACATAGGGAGGGACATACCGTGGGACAGGTACGCCCGCTTCAGAGCGGGAACATGCGTCGTTGGGTTGTGGGAGGCCTGGCGATGCTCATGACGATGTTGAGCGCGCTGATGGTGGTACCCCCGTCGTCGGCAGCGCCGGAATCGCTGCAGATCGACAAGTCGGTGGACAACACCACCCCCGGGCCGGGGGAGACGTTCACCTACCAGATCCAGGTGCGGTGCTCGGAGGACGACTGCCTCGACACGCAGATCGTCGACGAGCTGCCGGACGAGCTGGTCGGGTTCCCGATCCAGAACGTCCAGTTCAGCCCGAACCCGACCACGGTGCCGCGCACGGTGACCTGGCAGCCGGGCGGGGGAACGAATCCGCCGGCGACGGTCACGGCCGGCACGAGCCTGACCGTCGACCTCAAGCAGCCGACCGACGGACCCGTGGGCGTCGGGCTGCAGGCGGGCACGACGTACACGATCTCGATCTCGCTGAAGGTGCCCGACGACTACCCGCCGGGCCGTAGCGGCGACATCGTCAACCCCGCGCGGGTGTCGGCCTCCAACGCCAACACCAAGACCAGCAGCGCGACCATCAACGTCGAGGCGCCGATCACCACCGGGGTCGCCGTCGACAAGACCTGGGCACCGGCGAGCCAGCCGTTCGACCCGGGCGCGGAGTCGACGATCGGCCTCGCGGCTCGCAACTCCAGCAACGTCGCGGTCGACCGGCTCGTCATCCAGGAGCCGAAGAACGCCGCGAACGGTGCCGCCACGCTCGACCCGAGCAATCCGTTCACCATCACCGACTTCGACGGCTTCGGCGACGTCGCCCCGCCCGCCGGCTGCACGACCGCGCGCGTCGACGCCTACGTCCGCTCCGGTGGCACGTGGAGCTGGGTCCAGGGCGCCGACGCCCCGGCGGGCGACCCGCTGGCCCTCCCGGCCGGCGTGACGAACGCCCAGGTCGGCGGCATCCGGGTCACCTGCGACGGCACGATCGCGCCGGGTCAGCGGATCGCGCTCGATCTCGACCTGACCCAGCGCGCCACCGACCGCGACGGCGGCGACCTGTCCCTGGCCGAGCACCGGGTCGACAACGTGACCACCGGCTCGGCCACGCTCGCCGGCCAGCCGACCGCGCGCGACGACGGCCAGGCGTCGTACATCGTCCGGCCCGCCATCCCCTCCGTGGAGGCGAACAAGAACATCTCGCCGGACAGCATCACCGCCGGGCAGGACGCCCCGGCGACGGTGACCGGCACCAACGGCGGCGTGCCGGTCACCAGCCTGACGGTCGCCGACCTCGACTTCTTCACCGACGAGGTCACCTTCGGCGGCTTCGACGGACCGCTGACCTGGCCCGCCGCCGCCACCGGCGCGACGGTGACCTACCACCTCCTCGCCGGTGGCACCGAGCCGCAGGCGGTGAGCAGCGGGCAGGTGCCGGCCGCGGCGAGCGGCAAGATCTCCGGCTTCGAGATCACCTGGACCGGACCGATCGCGGCCGACGAGACCGGCGGCGCGGCCTTCACCATCGAGACCACCGAGGACGCCACGGGTGGCGCGGCCGAGGTGACGCTGACCAACAAGGTCGACGTCGCGGTCGAGGCCTCGAACGGCCTCGCTGACAGTGACAGCGACACCGACACGCTCCGGGTCGTCGACCCGGCGATCACCGCCACGCTCGACAAGACCGTGCGGCCCGGATCGGCCGTGCGGCCCGGCCAGTCCGTCATCTCGTCGCTGAAGGCCAACGTGATCGCCCACGGCGACGGCGCCGTCGTCCACGACATCGTGGTCGAGGACGTCGTCGGGACCGGCACCGCCGAGTTCTGGGACGCCTTCGATCTGGTCTCGATCGCACCGACCCAGGTGCCGGCCGACACCACGCTGACCGTCGAGGTCCAGGGGACCGACGGCACCTGGCACCAGCTGCTCGTGCAGGGACCCCTGCCCGAGGCGAGCGTGCTGCGGCGCGACGCCGCTGCCACCTCGGCCGCCCTCGCTCTGCTCGGCCTCGGCCGCGACGACATCCAGGGCATCCGGTTCGCGTTTCACAACGACACCGGCTTCCCGAGCGATGTCACGCTGACCCCCAACCTCGAGTTCGAGGCCCGCGGCACGCTGCGCGACGGCGGCGCCGTCACGCCGGGCCCGGACAGCCCGACGCCGTACGTCAACTCGGCGACCGTCACCGCCGACGGTGAGTCCGCCGGCGGCAACACCCTCCACGACGACGACGGCGACGAGGGCACGGGCACGGTCGTCACCGACGACGGCGGCCCCGGCCCCGGCGTCGACATCGACAAGACCTGGGTCGAGTCCTCGGTCGACGCCCAGTCCGGTGAGCGGGCCACGACCCACCTCGACTGGAACGTCACCAAGGGCCTCTCGCCCGTGCGGATCAGCGACGGTGCGGCCGATCCGGCCACCACCCCTGTCGCACAGACCGTGTACGACGCCTTCGACCTGGTCCGGATCGACCGCGTCGACGTGTCGAACACCCCGTACTCGACCGGCTGGTACCTCCGCTACGACACCGTCACCGAGGTCGCCCTCTACGACGGCAGCAGCTGGGTCGTGGTGAACGCCCCGAACGGGAGCTGGCGGGAGGCCGACGGGTCCTTCAAGGGCTACGAGCTGTCCGGTCCCGAGCGTGCGTCCACGCGCGGCGTGCGGATCGTGGTCGAGGAGACCGCGGCCGACACGGATCGGCGCGAGACGGCCCAGGAGGCCGGCAACGCGTTCGACCCGTACGCCCCCGCGCCCGACACGGGCGTCGGCGCCGGCAGCACCGATCGCCGGTTCTCGCTGGGCTGGCAGGTCCGCGACAAGGCCCGCTCCGACGGCGCGTTCGTCGTCGCCGACCGCGACTACAACACCCCGGACGAGGGGATCGTCGACAACGACACCGAGCTGCGCGGCACCCCCGTCGGCGGCGGTGCGCCCGTCACCGACACGGCGTCCGACACCATCCAGATCCTCGATCCGGATCCGGTGGTCGCGGTGACCAAGGCGGTCACCCCGACGGCTCAGGTGCACGTGCCCCCGGTGGGCACCCCCGCCGGGAGCTACCCGACGGCCACCTGGGTGCTCAAGGGCAACAACGGATCGACCGCGCGCGCGTCGTACGTCCGGCTGACGGACCCCGCGACCTGCACCGACACCACGGTGGCGGACTGCGAGAGCGACGCCGACGCCGCGGGTGCGCACGCCGACCCGTTCGACCTGGACGCCGACCACCTCGGCAGCGCCTCGCGGCCCAACCCGATGGAGCGCTTCGACATCACCGGCATCACCATCGCCGCGTCGAAGCCGGGTCAGATCGACCCGGCGGCCACGGTCGTGTGGCTGCTGCGCTACGACGAGGCCACGCAGACCTACTCCTCGGAGCAGTCGACCATGGCCGCGGTCAACGCGGGCGTCAGCGACCCGGGGACCGTCGTCGGCGTCAGCGTGACCTTCCAGCACACCGACCCGGCCACGTCGGGCGGCACGATCACCGGGGACAACGACCTGACGGTGAGCCTGGCGACCCGGCTGCGGCCCACGCTGCGGAGCACCGGTGCCGACCAGGTGCTGCGGGCCGGGGACACCGTCGACGTCGTGAACCGCGTGTTCGCGCAGTCCTACGACCCCGTCGTGGGGCCCGGGGTCAAGACCGGTGACGTCGCGGACGCCACGCTGGTCCTGACCGGCGGTCTGGTCAACATCGCGCCGACCAAGACGATCACGCCGAGCCTGATCAACGAGCCCAAGCCCGACGTACCGGTCACGGTGACGCTCGGTGCCAACCAGGGCTCCGACCCGCGCAGCACGCTCTCCCCGCAGCGCGTGGTGATCGAGGACCAGGCTGACTCGCCCGACTTCTGGAACACCTTCCGGTTCACCGGGCTCGGAACGGTCCAGCTGCCCGTCGGCGCGGACCGCGTCCAGGTCGACCTCTACGACGGCCAGCAGTGGGTCGCCGGCACGCCGACCGCGACGCCTCAGCTGCCCGCGGGGGTCGCGAACGCCGAGGTCCAGGGCATCCGGTTCACGTACACCCGCGCCGACGGTGGGCTGTTCTCGACGACGGTGCCGGCACCGAACTGGAGCGCCGGCGCCGCCTTCACGGCTCAGCTGCGCGAGACCTACCGTGACAACGGCGACCCGGTCCTCTTCGACGGTGAGATCGAGAACACCCAGACGTCGTGGACCACGCGTCCCGACGGCAACGACGCGCCGCGCACCGACGCGACGGCGACGATCGAGCTGTCGCCCGGCACCCGGGAGATCGCGGTCCGCAAGCTGACCAACGACGGGATCCGGCTGGCGTCGGTCGGTGAGCTGGTGCCCTTCGACCTGACGGTCGAGAACGCCGGCACGGGATACCTCACGCTCACCGACCTGCGCGACGTGCTGCCGCCCGAGCTCCTCTACACCGGGGTGGAGCCGACCTACACGGCCGACCCCGCGGGGACGCTGTCGGACCAGGTGACCGTGACGCCGGAGTCCGGCGGATCGGTCCTCCGGTTCACCTGGCCCGCGGACGGCGCCCAGATGCTCCCGGGCGAGGTCTTCCGGATCCGGCTGCAGCTCGAGCTGCTCCCCGGACTCGGCAGCGGCGAGAAGGCCACCAACACGATGACGGTGCGCACCGAGGAGACCCTCGCGTCCTGCCGCAACGTGGTGTCCAACGGCGGTCTCACCGGAGACTGGGGTCAGGATCCCCGCACCTGCGGCACGTCCGACTTCGTCGGCACCGTCGACGGTCCCAACCTCTACACGGTCAAGGGCGTCCGCGGGTCGCTCGACGGGGCGTTCGACCCGGCCAACCCGGCCGCCACGTGCAGCCCGACGCTGGCCGCGACCGGCGGGTCCTACTACCGCTCGCCCTGTGTGGCCAACAGTGAGGTCGACGGCACCGACGACTGGGTTCTGCACAGCGTCAACGCCGGCACGGTGACCATCGACGAGATGACGGTCTTCGACCAGCTCCCGGTGCGCGGCGACCTCCAGCTGGTGTCGGGCAACGCCCGCGGCTCGGCGTACCGGCCGCAGCTCGTGGACGGCTCGCTCCAGGTCGACGCTCCGGCGGGGACCACCCAGCGGGTCGAGGTCACGACCAGCGCCGGCGTGTGCGCCGGGACCTGGACCGGCCTGCCGACCCAGCCGGTCTGCGAGCAGAACGGTGAGTCGTGGTCCGTCGCCGACGGTGACACCGACTGGTCCGAGGTGACCGGTATCCGCGTCCACCTCGACTTCCGGACGACGCCCCAGGGCTCGCTGCGGGCCGGCGAGGCCGTGGACGTCACCTTCTCCACCACGAACGTGATGGCCTCCGACGCCGACGTCAGCGGGGTTCCGCGCACGGTGCCGGGCGACGACCTGTTGGCGTGGAACCAGCACGGCATCAAGTTCAAGTACACCGACCGGAGCATGTTCCGGCAGATCGCCCCGAGCCGGGTCGGCGTGCACCTGCACACCGGCGCTGTCGAGATCCGCAAGGAGATCACCGGGCCCGCCGCGGCGTACGCGCCGGACCTGATCCGGGTCGCCGTGGCGTGCGAGGCCGGCGGCGTGCCGCTCGACCTCGGCGCGGATGCGGTGATCGACCTGCGCCGGGCCGGCGACTGGCTCAAGGAGATCGCGGGGGTGCCGATCAGTGCGAACGGCAGCTCGTGCACCTTCACCGAAGAGGGCTCGGCCGGGGCGTGGGGCGAGACCTCGCGGTCCGGCACCCCGGTGACGGTGGACGTCGAGGACCCGGATACGGTCGAGAGCGCGACGATCACCAACGACTACCGGTTCACCGGTCTGTCGGTGACCAAGCGGGTGCAGACCACGGCGACCGGCACCACCTTCGGGCCGTTCACCTTCACGCTGCGCTGTGAGTCGATCACCGGCCGCGACGTCACCTTCGACGGCGCCGGCGCGACCGAGCTGGAGTTCACCCTCGAGGACGGCGAGACCTTCACCGCGCCGGCCGACCGGATCCCGGTGGGGGCCTCCTGCGAGGTGACCGAGACCGACCGGTTCTTCGCCGACCAGATCGTCGTCACCGGCGACAACCTCGTCGACCACGGTGACGGCTCGGCGACGGTCACCCCTGGCACCGCCCCGGCGGAGGTCGAGATCACCAACGCCTACGACGCGGGCACCGTGACGCTGGAGAAGAAGGTCGACGGCGACGGAGCGGCTCGCTACGGCACCGGCACCTTCTCCTTCCAGATGACCTGCACGTACCGCGGCCAGACGCCGTACCAGGACACGATCCGGCTCGCCGCCGGCGCGTCCCGCACGGTCGGACCGTTCGCGATCGGCACGTCCTGCGCGGTGAAGGAGACCGGCACCGGAGGCGCGACGTCGAGCGTGCTCGCGCCGGCCGACGGCGTCGTCGAGGTGCCGGCGCCGGACCAGCAGGCCGAGACCAGCCGGGTGTCGCTGACCGCGACCAACACCTTCCGGCTGACGTCGCTCGACGTGACCAAGGAGGTCGTCGGCGACGAGTCGGCCAAGGGTGCGAACGGCCCGTTCCGCGTGGCGCTGGCCTGCACCTGGCTGGTGGACGGTCAGCGGGCCGCCTTCGACGTGCCCGGCGGCGCGGAGCGCGTGCTCGCCAAGGGCAACGGCTACCGGGCGTCCTACCAGGAGCTGCCGTCGAGTGCGGCCTGCACGCTGACGGAGACCAAGGACGGCGGTGCGGCGTCGACATCGATGACGGCGACGGTCGCGGGCCAGGTCACGAAGTCGCGCAAGACGTCGATCGCGGTCGACCTCACGCCGACCGGTGGGCCGGGTCAGGCCTCGGTGCGCGTCGTCAACAAGTTCGACGCCGTGGCCGCCGTGGCCGCCGGGGGTGACGAGCGCGGTGGCGCCGGACTGCCGAACGCCGGTGCGCCGTACCGGCCCTGGCAGCTGGTCCTCGGTGGCCTGCTGGTGCTGGCCGGACTGCTGGGCGTGCTCCGCAGTCGGCGTCGCCCGGGACGTCATCTAGGCTGAGAGGCATGGCGCGGGATCCGATCACCCCCGCGGCGCTCGCTGCTCGCCCGATGCTCTTCGCGTCGGGCGAGCAGGCGTACGTCGCCCGTGCGGTGCGCCGCACCCGGACGACGCCCGACGGGGCCGACCCGGCCTGGGCCGACGAGGTCGTCGCCGGCCTCGGCCCCGACGAGCGGGCGCTGTGCGCCCTGTCCTTCGCCGCCGGGGCGCCCGGCCTCGCCCATGTGGTGGTCGGCTCCGAGCACGCCCTGCAGCGACCCGATCGGGACGAGTCGGTGGAGCGGACCTACGACGTCACCGAGTTCCCCACGCCCGACGAGTACGCCGTGATGGTGGCCACCGCGCTGGAGCGGATCGCCGGCGGCGACCTCCACAAGGTGGTGCTGGGCCGCTGCCTCGACGTCGTCAGCGACCCGCCGCTGGTGCCCGCGGAGATCATCGACCGGCTGCTGACGACGCGTCCGGGCCGCTATGTGTTCAGCGTCCCGCTGGTGCCCGGCGTCGATGGGGCGCCCGGTGCCGACGGCGTCGCGCCGGAGGACGGCCCGATCCTGGTCGGCGCCAGCCCGGAGCTGCTCGTGCGCCGCCAGGGTGCCGAGATCTCCTGCACGCCCCTCGCCGGGTCCGTGCCCCGCTCCGATGATGCCGACGAGGACGCGCGCCGGGCCGGCGAGCTGCAGCAGTCGGCCAAGGACCTCGCCGAGCACGCCTTCGTGGTCGAGGCGATCGTGCACGCGCTCAAGGACGTCTGCGTCGAGATCGAGTACCCCGCGACCCCGGAGCTGCTCTCGACCGACACGGTGTGGCACCTGGCCACCCCGATCCACGCCCGGCTCGCCGACCCGGTCGACGGGCCGAGCGCGCTGCGCCTGGCCCAGTTGCTGCACCCGACCCCGGCTGTGGGCGGCGTACCCACCGCGGCCGCCTACGCCGCCATCGCCGACCTCGAGGGCGACCTCCGCGACTGGTTCGCCGGGTGTGTCGGCTGGGTCGACCGGTACGGCGACGGCGAGTTCGCGGTCACCATCCGGGCGGCCGTGATGGACGGTCCCCGGCTGCGGCTGTTCGCGGGAGCCGGGATCGTGGCCGGCTCCGACCCGGCGTCCGAGGTCCGCGAGACCGGCGCCAAGCTCGCCACGATGGCGCGGGTCACCGGCCTTCCCTGAGCGCTGCTGATTGGACCCTGCACGCCGCGCGTGCGAGGATTCCGCGCACCAGGGGGGAGTACTCCTTCGCTGCGGGCTCGTCATCACGAGCGGTCGAAGTCGCCCGCTCCGGTCCCGTAGGCTGCACAACGGCGCCCCAGGCGTCGGCAGCGGAAGAGACCTCGGGCGATCTGTCGACGCATCCGCCCCTGAAGGGACACCCCTATGGACGTGACCACCCTGGAATGGACGATCACCATCGCGGTGACCGTCGGAGTCCTCCTCTTCGACGTGTTCGTGATCGCCCGCGATCCGCACGAGCCCTCGATGAAGGAGTGCGCGATCGCGCTCTCCGTCTACGTCGGCGCCGCCGTCGCCTTCGGCGTCTTCATCCTCGTCCACCACGGTCACGACTACGGCATCCAGTTCTACACCGGCTGGCTGACGGAGTACTCGCTGTCGATCGACAACCTCTTCGTCTTCATCATCTTGATGTCGGCGCTCAAGGTGCCCCGGAAGTACCAGCAGGAGGCGCTACTCGTCGGCATCGTCCTCGCGCTGGTGTTCCGCGGCATCTTCATCGCCCTCGGCTACGCGCTCATCGAGAACTTCAGCTGGATCTTCTACGCCTTCGGCGCCTTCCTGGTCTACACCGCCGTCAAGCTGGTGAAGTCCTACGGCGCCCACGAGGACGAGCACCCCGAGGACAACGCGATCGTGGCCTTCACCCGTCGCCGGATGCGCGTCGGCGACAGCTGGCACGGCCTCAAGCTCTGGTACCACGAGAACGGCGTCCGCTTCGTCTCGCCGATGCTCGTCGTGATCATCGCGCTCGGCGTCACCGACATCCTCTTCGCCCTCGACTCCATCCCGGCGATCTTCGGCATCACCCAGGAGCCCTACCTGGTCTTCACCGCGAACGTCTTCGCGCTGATGGGCCTGCGCCAGCTGTACTTCCTGCTCGGCGGCCTCCTGCAGAAGCTCGTCTACCTCTCGCTCGGCCTGGCGTTCATCCTCGCCTTCATCGGCGTCAAGCTGGTCCTGCACGCCCTGCACGAGAACGAGCTGCCGTTCATCAACGGCGGCGAGCACGTCAAGGTCTGGGACATCCCGTCGCTGTTCAGCCTCGGCGTGATCATCGTGACCCTGATCGTCACCGCGGGCGCCAGCCTCTGGAAGACCTCACGCGACAGCGGCGGCGACGATCACGTCCCGGACCACGCGACCGCGCCGCGCGAGCCGGCCGACGTCGACGACACCGCCGGCCCCGACTGGCGCTGACCTGCCGGACCGGCTGCCGGGTCCGGCGGCCGGTCCGACACTAGGGTGTCGGTCGTGGATCGACTCCAGGTGCAGTGGGCCGGCCGGACCCGGACCTTCGCCGGCCCGCGGGTCGTGGTCGGGCGCGAGCTCGACTGCGACGTCCCCGTCACCGACGCCCGGGCGTCGCGGCACCACGCCGTCCTGCAGGTCGAGGAGGCCGGCTGGGTCGTGGTCGACGCCAGCAGCAACGGCACCTACGTCGCCGGACGGCGGGTCACCCGGCTGCCGCTGACCGGCGCGCCGCTCAGCCTGCACCTCGGCGGGCCCGCCGGTGAGCAGGTCGTCGTCAACGTGGTGGCGGCGGCCTCGCGGCCGGTGCCGCCGCCCGCCCCGGTGCCGTCGCCCGCCCCGGAGCCGGCGGCGCCGGGGGAGTTCTGGACGAACCTCCCGCCGCCGCAGGTCCCCGCGAGCGGCGGGCCGGTCGACGCCTGGCGCCCGGCCGGCGTGCTCCCGCCGGGACAGCTGCCGCACGGCCACTCCGTCGTCCTGCCGCAGCAGCTGCGGGCAGGCGGCACGCTCACCATCGGCCGCGACCAGGGCAACGACATCGTCCTCGCCGACCCGCTCGTCAGCCGCCACCACGCGCGGCTGGCTCCCGCGACACCGACCGCGCTCGCGGTGCTGCAGGACCTCGGCTCGTTCAACGGCACCTTCGTCGACGGACGGCGGGTGCAGGGCGCCGCGCCGCTCCCGGTCGGGGCCGAGGTCATCTTCGGCAACCAGACCTTCCGCTGGGACGGGCGGCAGCTGATCGCCTCGGCGACGGCCCACGAGCTCACGCTGTACGCCGACGGGCTGACCCAGGTCGTCGGCGGTGGCAGGCGACTGATCGAGAACGTCTCCTTCCGGCTCGAGCCGCGCAGCCTCACCGCGGTGATCGGCCCGTCCGGGTCCGGCAAGTCGACCCTGCTCGGCGCGCTCACCGGTCTCCGGCCGGCCAGCCACGGCCGGGTGATCTGGCAGGGGCACGATCTCTACGAGCACTACGACCAGCTCCGCTTCCAGATCGGCCTGGTGCCGCAGCAGGACATCCTCCATCCGCAGCTGAAGGTCCGCCAGGGGCTGCGTTTCGCCGCCCAGCTCCGGCTCCCGCCCGACACGACAGCGGCGGAGTGGGACCACCGGGTGCGGACCGTCGCGGAGCAGATGCAGCTCACCCAGCGGCTCGACAACCGGATCGGGAGCCAGCTCTCCGGCGGCCAGCGCAAGCGGGTCTCCATCGCCACCGAGCTGCTCACCGCGCCGCCGCTGCTCTTCCTCGACGAGCCGACCTCCGGCCTCGACCCCGGCCTCGACCTCGAGGTCATGCGTCAGCTGCGCAGTCTCGCCGACGACGGTCGCGTCGTCATGGTCGTCACCCACTCGGTCCTGGCGCTCGACGTCTGCGACGACGTGCTCGTGCTCGCGCCGGGTGGCCGGATCGCGTACTTCGGCCCGCCGGCCGGGGTCCTCGCCCACTTCGGCGTGACGACCTATCCGGAGGTCTTCGACCTGCTCGACGAGCCCGACCTCTGGCAGCGGATCCCCGCCCAGCAGCACGCCGTCGACACCGCGTCCCTGCCGCGGCAGTCCCACGGCGGCGCCGTACCCGCTCCGCCGCGGCAGTCCGTGGCCCGGCAGCTCGGCACGCTGGTCCGGCGCAACCTGGCCGTCGTGCTCGCCGACCGGCTGCTGCTCGGCATGCTCGTGCTGCTCCCGCTCATCCTCGGTGGGCTGAGCCGCGTCGTGCCCGGCTCCGACGGCATCTCCGTCGCCGCGTCGGCCGGCCGGGTCGGTGAGGCGCAACAGCGGCTCACGGTGCTCATCGTCGCCGCCTGCCTGATGGGCACGGCGCTGGCGATCCGTGAGCTCGTGGGGGAGCGCCCCATCTTCCGGCGGGAGTACGCCGTCGGCCTCTCGCCAGGCATCTACTTCACCAGCAAGTTCCTCGTCCTCGGCGCCGCCGCGTTCGTCCAGGGTCTGGTCGTCACCTTCCTCGCGACAGTCGGCCTGCCCGGCGCCGACGGCACCGCGGGCACCTTCCGGGTCGCCCTCGCGATCGCGGTCCTGTCCGCGGTCATGGTCGTGATCGGCCTCGCGCTCTCCGCGCTCGTGACCAGCAGTGAGCAGACCATGCCGGCGTTGGTCGGGCTGGTGATGCTGCAGCTGGTCCTGTCCGGCGCCCTCTTCGAGATCGCCGGCCGCGCCGGCCTCGAGCAGCTCGCCTGGCTCTCCCCGTCGCGCTGGGGCTACGCGGCCTCCGCCTCGGCCATCCAGCTCGTCGACCGGTTCGCGGGGACCGACCGGGCGGACTGGATCGCGCAGAGCGGAGCGGGGCACTACCTGATGGACCTGGGCATGCTGGTCCTGCTCGGCGCCGCTGCCTTCGGGATCGGCCTGCTGCTCGTGCGCCGCAGCGCCACCTCCGACGACTGAGCTCGCGCCACCGGGAATGCCGGGACCGCCCGGCGCCTTGTGTCAGGGATGTCTCTCGCGCTCTCCGTCCTCGACCTCGTCCCCGTCCGCAGTGACCAGTCCACGGGGGACGCGCTCGCCGCGACCCTGGATCTGGCGCGGACCGCCGACCGGCTCGGCTACCGCCGCTACTGGCTGGCCGAGCACCACAACATGCCGGCGGTGGCGGCGACCAGCCCGCCCATCGTGATCGGGCTCGTCGCCTCGGCGACCGGGCGGATCCGGGTCGGCTCGGGCGGCGTCATGCTCCCCAACCACGCGCCCCTCGTCGTCGCCGAGCAGTTCGCGCTCCTCGAGGCGGCCTTCCCGGGACGGATCGACCTCGGCATCGGCCGTGCCCCCGGCTCCGACCCGGTCACCAGCTGGGCGCTGCGCCACGGGGCCGGCGGTGTGAGCGACGAGGCGGTCACCCGCTTCCCCGAGTACGTCGACAACGTGCTCGCCATGATGGAGCCGGCCGGCGTCGGGCTGGCCCTGCGCGGCTCCCAGCACGTCCTCAAGGCCACCCCCGCGGCGCAGTCGGTGCCGCAGATCTGGCTGCTCGGCTCCTCCGATTACTCCGCCCGGCTCGCCGCGGAGAAGGGCATGCCCTACGTCTTCGCCCACCACTTCTCCGGCTCCGGCACCGCCGAGGCGCTCGAGCTGTACCGCTCCACCTTCCGGCCCTCGCCCGAGCTGGCCGAGCCACGGACCTTCCTCACCGTCAACGCCTCGGTGGCCGACACCGCGGAGGAGGCGGGTCGTCTCGCGCTCCCGCAGCTGCTCCAGATGCTCGCCCTGCGCACCGGCCAGCCGCTGGTCGCCCAGCGCACGGTCGAGGACGCCGAGACCATCGTCGAGGCCGGCCTGCCCGAGGGCCAGGAGAGCCTGGTCGACGCGATGCGGCGGCGTTGGGTGATCGGAGACGCCGCCACGGCGCGCGCCGAGCTGGGCGAGCTCGCGGCGTCGTACGGAGTCGACGAGGTGATGGTGAACCCGGTCGGCGGTGCCCTCCGCGGCACCGCCGCGAGCACCTCGCCCGCGCGTGAGCGGACCCTGGAGCTCCTGGCCGGCTGAGCGGGCGGCGCCTCGCCTCCCGGCGATTGGGAGTTCGTTGGCGCCTGCACATAGACTGGCGTGTCGGTCCAACGTGGGTTCTGTGTGTGGTGCACGGATCCACGAGGTCCACTCAGTTGCCCATGGGCAACTGAGAGGTTCCCGGGCCACCGGTAGCACGAAACATCCCCGAGCAGATTGTGAGACATGGCGAAGAAAGAAGGCGTCATCGAGATGGAGGGCTCCGTCGTGGAGGCCCTTCCGAACGCCATGTTCCGAGTCGAGCTGAGCAACGGCCACAAGGTCCTCGCTCACATCAGCGGCAAGATGCGGCAGCACTACATCCGGATCCTCCCCGAGGACCGTGTGGTGGTGGAGCTCTCGCCGTACGACCTGTCGCGGGGCCGGATCGTCTACCGCTACAAGTGAGCCGCCGGCTCACCTCTCCGCCACTAGCAAGAAAGGGCTGACATGAAGGTCAACCCGAGCGTGAAGAAGATCTGTGACAAGTGCAAGGTGATCCGTCGCCACGGCCGCGTCATGGTGATCTGCGAGAACCCGCGCCACAAGCAGCGGCAGGGTTAGTTTGGGCCGAGCGTGTCGCCCATCGACGACGGCGCGCAGGCCCTTCGGGCCCACGCTTGTCGCCGATGCGGCTTCGCCGCCGGGCGCCACGCTGCCGGCCGTAGCGGCCGGGACAACTGAATAACTCACAACGTGATCGCTTAGGCCCCAGGGCCGAATCACCTCCGGAGCGGATGGCCGGAGCTGGGCACAACGAGCAAGACCGCCCGGATGCATCACGACCACACCACCGTGACCGTTCGAAAGGGAAGCCACCATGGCACGCCTCGTCGGAGTCGACCTGCCGCGCGACAAGCGCATCGAGGTCGCACTCACCTACATCTACGGCATCGGCCGTACCCGCGCCCAGCAGCTGCTGGAGGCCACGGGCGTCAGCCCCGACCTCCGCGTCCACGAGCTGGGTGACGAGGAGCTGGTCAAGCTTCGCGACGAGATCGAGGCGAACTTCAAGATCGAGGGTGACCTCCGTCGCGAAGTTCAGGCCGACATCCGCCGCAAGATCGAGATCGGCAGCTACCAGGGTCGCCGTCACCGCATGGGCCTTCCGGTCCGCGGTCAGCGCACCAAGACCAACGCTCGCACCCGCAAGGGCCCGAAGCGCACGGTTGCCGGCAAGAAGAAGGCCAAGTGATCTGAGCCCTGCTTCGGCACCGGCTCGACACCCGCCTCTCACACTGACCAGCTTTCTCAAGGAGATACTGCATGCCTCCCAAGGCTCGCGCGGGCGCCAAGAAGGTGCGCCGCAAGGAGAAGAAGAACGTCGCTCAGGGCGAGGCCCACATCAAGAGCACGTTCAACAACACGATCGTCACGATCACCGACCCGACCGGTGCGGTGATCTCGTGGGCCTCTGCCGGCACCGTCGGCTTCAAGGGCTCCCGCAAGTCCACCCCGTACGCCGCTCAGATGGCCGCCGAGGCCGCCGGCCGGCGGGCGATGGAGCACGGCATGAAGAAGATCGACGTCTTCGTCAAGGGCCCGGGCTCGGGCCGCGAGACGGCGATCCGCTCGCTGGGTGCGATCGGCCTCGAGGTCGGCACCATCCAGGACGTGACCCCCGCCCCGCACAACGGCTGCCGCCCGCCGAAGCGCCGGCGCGTCTGACCGGCGACGAGAGACTTAGAGGAGAACCGACATGGCCCGTTACACCGGACCCCTGACCAAGAAGTCGCGCCGTCTCGGCGTCGACCTCGTGGGCGGCGACGCCGCCTTCGAGAAGCGCCCCTACCCCCCGGGCCAGCACGGCCGGGCGCGGATCAAGGAGAGCGAGTACCGCAACCAGCTGCAGGAGAAGCAGAAGGCGCGCTACACCTATGGCGTGCTGGAGAAGCAGTTCCACAAGTACTACGTGGAGGCTGCGCGTCGCCAGGGCAAGACCGGCGACAACCTCGTCCAGCTGCTGGAGTGCCGTCTCGACAACGTGGTCTACCGCGCCGGCTTCGCCCGGACGCGTCGCCACGCCCGCCAGCTGGTGACCCACGGTCACTTCCTGGTCAACGGCAAGAAGGTCGACATCCCGTCCTTCCAGGTGACCCAGTACGACATCATCGACGTGCGTGAGAAGTCGCTCGAGATGACCCCCTTCATCGTGGCTCGCGAGACCCACGGCGAGCGGATCGTCCCGGCGTGGCTCGAGGCGCTCCCGAACCGCATGCGCGTCCTGGTGCACCAGCTGCCCGTGCGCGAGCAGATCGACCTGCCGATCCAGGAGCAGCTCATCGTGGAGTACTACTCCAAGAAGTGATCGCGAGCCCGTCCCGGTCGCCCTCCGACAGTGAGGAGCCCGGGGCGGGCAGCGTCATCCCGCAGTCCCTCTTCTCCATCCGCACCACGTCTGGGTCCTCATATAGCGGTCGGCCCGGAAAGGAACGAAACAAGTGCTCATCGCACAGCGCCCCACCCTGTCGGAGGAGACCGTCGACCAGTTCCGGTCGCGCTTCGTCATCGAGCCCCTCGAGCCCGGCTTCGGCTACACGCTCGGCAACTCGCTGCGTCGTACCCTCCTGTCCTCGATCCCCGGTGCCTCGGTCACGAGCATCAAGATCGACGGTGTCCTCCACGAGTTCTCGACGATCGAGGGCGTCAAGGAAGACGTCACCGAGATCATCCTCAACCTCAAGGGCCTCGTCGTCTCCTCGGAGCACGACGAGCCGGTCACCATGTACCTGCGCAAGTCGGGTGCCGGTGACGTCACGGGTGCCGACATCGCGCCGCCGGCCGGCGTCGAGGTCCACAACCCCGACCTGAAGATCGCCACCCTCTCCGACAACGGCAAGCTCGAGCTCGAGCTCGTCGTGGAGCGGGGCCGCGGCTACGTCTCGGCCGTCCAGAACAAGGGCGCCGACAACGAGATCGGCCGGATCCCGGTCGACTCGATCTACAGCCCGGTCCTCAAGGTGACCTACAAGGTCGAGGCCACCCGTGTCGAGCAGCGCACCGACTTCGACAAGCTCGTCATCGACGTCGAGACCAAGCCGTCCATCCTGCCCCGCGACGCCATCGCGTCGGCCGGAAAGACGCTGGTCGAGCTCTTCGGCCTGGCCCGTGAGCTCAACGTCGAGGCCGAGGGCATCGACATCGGCCCGTCGCCCGTCGACGAGCAGCTCGCCGCCGACCTGGCCCTGCCGGTCGAGGACCTGCAGCTGACCGTGCGGTCCTACAACTGCCTCAAGCGCGAGGGCATCCACACCGTGGGTGAGCTCATCAGCCGCTCGGAGCAGGACCTGCTGGACATCCGCAACTTCGGTGCGAAGTCCATCGACGAGGTCAAGGCGAAGCTGCACGAGATGGGCCTGTCCCTCAAGGACAGCGCCCCGGGCTTCGACCCGTCGGCCGCCCTGGCCAACTACTCCGACGACGAGGACGACGACGAGTCGTTCATCGAGTCCGAGGAGTTCTGAGTCTGATGGTGTGAGTGGGTCGCCTATCGGGTGACTCGCCCGGACCCTTCGGGCCCAGGGTCGTCACCCGATGCGGCTTCGCCGCCGGGCGACCCACTCACACCGCGGTTGGCTTCCGTAGGACCACCGTCGGTCTGGCGGCAAGACGCACGGCGGCACCGTGGCGGCAAGACAGCACGGCAGCACCGTGGCAGCAAGACACACGGCGGCACCGTGGCAGCAGACAGCACGGCAGCACCGCAGCAGCACGCCGGGGCGGATCCGTCCCGGTACAGATTCCGGTACCTGACACGGCCGGACCCAGCACCCGGTACCTCGTACGGCCGGGCAGGAAAGCGAGAAAGCAATGCCCAAGCCCAAGAAGGGTCCCCGCCTCGGCGGTGGCGCCGCGCACCAGCGCCTCATCCTGTCGAACCTGGCCACCGCGCTCTTCGAGCACGGCCGGATCACGACCACCGAGGCCAAGGCGCGCACGCTGCGCCCGTACGCCGAGAAGCTGATCACCAAGGCCAAGAAGGCCCACGCCGGCGAGAACCCGCTGCACCAGCGCCGCGAGGTCCTCAAGTTCATCCGGGACAAGGGTGTCGTCCACACCCTGTTCGCGGACATCGCGCCGACCTTCGCCGAGCGTCCGGGCGGCTACACCCGGATCACCAAGATCGGCAACCGTGCGGGCGACAACGCCCCCATGGCCGTCATCGAGCTGGTGACCGAGGCCTACGCGCCGTCCGCGCCGACGGCCAAGGCTCCGGCTGCCCCGGCTCCGGCCGAGGAGGCCCCCGAGGCCGAGGCCGCCGAGGTCGAGGAGACCGACGCCCCTGAGGTCGAGGCGGAGACCGAGGTCGCCGAGGTCGAGGAGACCGACGCCCCTGAGGCCGCCGAGGCCGAGGCCGAGGTCGCCGAGGAGGCTCCCGCCGAGGAGTCCACCGAGGACACCGACAAGGCCTGATCAGGTCCACCGGATCGACCCGTCGCGTTCAAGCGCGACGGGTCGATCTGCTTTTCCGAGTCGCCTCGTCGATCACGAAGCAGAGCAGGCCGGTGAGCAGGACGGGCACGACGAACCAGGCCCAGAAGATCGTCCAGGCGACCAGCACCGAGGCCGTTCCGTCGCCCGGGACCACGTCGGTCACCAGCTGGGCGACGTCGAAGCGCACGGCCCACTGGAGCGCGGCGACGACGGGGAGCGCAACGAGGCCGACCGGCCACACCCGGCCCTCCCGCCGGGCGATGCCCCAGGCGGCGACCTGGACCACGGCGATGAGCGTCGCCCCCCAGGTCGTGAGGATCTCGATCTCACGGACCGAGTCGAAGTCCGCCGTCCTGAGGGCGACGTGCAACGCGATCTGGACCGGGATGGTCGACGCGGCGACGAGCGCGGCGACCAGTCGCCGGCCGGGGGTCCGGGCGACCAGGGCCACCAGGCCGGCGTAGAGCAGCATCAGCACCACGGTGAGCGCGATGCCGACGTCGGGGGACAGGGGAGTCCGACGCTCGGCGAACAGCCAGCCCGGGAGGAGGTAGTGCACCAGGTGGGCCAGGAGCAGGACGCCGAGCAGGACGAAGGGCAGGACCACGGGCAGGGGCGATCCCGCGGTGGGCCGGCGCGACGCCGTCGGCGGGGCCGGGGGCGCCGGGACAGGCGGCGGTCCCGATGCCGGGGGAGGAGGGGGCAGGGCCATGTCCTCATCCTCCCGAGCGGTGCCGACCGCAAACCCCGGCCGTCGTGCCCTGCGGCGCAGGTCGTGACGACTCGGCCGTGGCGTCGCCGGTCCGTAGACTGGGGCCCATGACGATCGACCTGGGTACGCCGCGCCTGCTGGAGGACGCCGAGCGGGAGGTGCTGCTCGCCGACCCGCGCGGCTACTGCGCCGGCGTCGACCGGGCCGTGGTCACGGTCGAGCAGGCGCTGGACCTCTACGGCTCGCCGGTCTACGTCCGCAAGCAGATCGTCCACAACAAGCACGTCGTGTCCAACCTCGAGTCCCGTGGCGCCATCTTCGTCGAGGAGCTCGACGAGGTGCCGGTCGGCGCGACGGTGGTGTTCTCCGCCCACGGCGTCTCGCCCGCGGTGCACAGCCAGGCCGCCGACCGCGACCTCAAGACGATCGACGCGACCT
This sequence comes from Nocardioides sp. LHD-245, assembly GCF_030929495.1. Classification (GTDB taxonomy): domain Bacteria; phylum Actinomycetota; class Actinomycetes; order Propionibacteriales; family Nocardioidaceae; genus Nocardioides. The sequence goes on from NZ_JAVFWN010000004.1 coordinate 320,974, forward strand.
GCCCGCTGGTCACCAAGGTGCACCGCGAGGCGGTCCGGTTCGCGCGCGAGGGCTACACGATCCTGCTCATCGGGCACGCGGGGCACGAGGAGGTCGAGGGCACCGCGGGCGAGGCGCCGGACCAGACGATCCTGGTCGAGCACCCCGACGACGTCGACACCCTGGACCTGCCCGAGGGCGCCAAGCTCGCGTGGCTCTCGCAGACGACGCTGAGCGTCGACGAGACCATGGAGACGGTGCGCCGGCTGCGCGTGAAGTTCCCGCAGCTCGAGGACCCGCCCAGTGACGACATCTGCTACGCGACCCAGAACCGCCAGGTCGCGGTCAAGGAGATCGGCGCCACCGCCGACCTCGTGATCGTGGTCGGCTCGGCCAACTCGTCCAACTCGGTGCGACTGGTCGAGGTCGCGCTCGAGGCCGGCGCCAAGGCGTCGTACCGCATCGACGACGTCTCCGAGCTCGACGAGTCCTGGCTCGACGGGGTGCGCTCGGTCAGCGTCACCTCCGGCGCCTCGGTCCCCGACCACCTGGTCCAGGAGGTGCTGGGCTATCTCGCCGAGCGCGGATACCCCGACGCCCGTCCGGTCCAGACCGCGGAGGAGACCCTGGCGTTCTCCCTGCCCAAGGAGCTGCACCGCGACCTCAAGGCCGCCGGCCGGGCCTGAGCGGAGACGACCGATGGCGCGCTATCTCGACGTCCACCCGGACAACCCGCAGCCGCGCACGCTGCAGCAGATCGTCGCGGCCCTGCAGGACGACGCCCTGATCGCCTACCCGACCGACTCCGGCTACGCGCTGGGCTGCCGGATCGGCAACCGCGACGGGCGCGACCGGATCCTGCGCATCCGCGGCCTCGACGACAAGCACCACTTCACCCTCGTGTGCCGCGACTTCTCCCAGCTCGGACAGCTGGTCCACGTCGACAACGCCGCCTTCCGGGCGATCCGGGCCGCGACACCGGGGCCCTACACCTTCATCCTGCCGGCCATGCCGGAGGTGCCGCGACGGCTGCTGCACCCGAAGAAGCGCACCGTCGGGGTCCGGATCCCCGACCACACCTTCGTGCAGGCGCTGCTCGCGGAGCTCGGCGAGCCGCTGCTGACCTCCACCCTGATCCTGCCGGGGGAGACCGAGCCGCGCACCATGGGCTGGGAGATCAAGGAGGACCTCGACCACGAGGTCGACGTCGTCGTCGAAGCGGGGGAGACCCCGGCCGAGCCCACCACCGTCGTGGACTGGTCCGACGGCGCGCCCGAGATCCTGCGCCGCGGCGCCGGCGACCCCGACCGCTTCTAGACCGCATTGCGTCCGTGTCCGTCATCGAAGGGATTCTCGTGAAGTACGTCGTTGCCGCCGTCCTTTCCCTCGCTCTCGTCATCGGCCCCGCGGCCGGTGTCTCCACCGCCGGCACCCCCGGGCCCGCCGGGCCGGTCGAGCGGCACAGCGCAGGCTCCGACCGGGCCAAGGTCCTCAAGACGGCCAAGGCCGTCCGCAAGCACCGCAAGGCCACCGGTGCCGCGCCCGACGACGGCTACGCCAACGCCGCCCTGGTCACCTCGCCCAAGGTGGGCTACCTACGGGTCAGCGTGAAGCAGTTCTGCATCTTCACCAACGCCGCGCGGAGCATGAGCGGCAAGAAGGCCGCCTGGTTCTACGACTCCCGGCGCAAGCGGACCTTCCGGGCGACCCGCAACGCGGTCCGGGGCTCGCACTCGGCGTGCGGCAAGGCCGCTCGCATCCTGCAGCAGCAGGTGGTGCAGACCCGGGTCGACAACGCCGTGGCCGACGTGCTCACCGCTGCTGGAGTCGTGCGCGCGATCGCCGCCGGCGGTCCCTACCCGACCGGGGCCGGCGATATCGACCTGCTGCACTTCGAGAAGACCTACGGCGTGAAGTTCGCCAAGGGCAACCGGATCGCCAGCTACGGCACGAACGGCTACGGCGCGACCTTCCAGATCTGCGTCGCGCACCAGACCGGCCCGTGGGCGCGGTACCTGTCGACCTCTGACACCGTCGAGACCGGGACGAAGAAGCGCCGCTGCGGCACGCACGTCGGGCCCATGTAGCGACCCGCGGCGACGGCTCAGGCCCGGCGACGCTCCACGAAGGAGCGCCGCAGCGCGAGCAGGCCCAGGCACGCGGCGTACCCGAGGCCCAGGGCGATGCCGTGCCGGGACAGCCCGGCGATCGCGGCCTGCGCGATGCCGTCGTCGGCGCGGGCGATGCTGGCGCGGTCGCTGAGCGCCAGCAGCACGATCACCAGCGCCATGGCCAGCGGCGGCAGCACCCCGACCGTGAAGAAGTCGCGGGGCCGGACGGTGAGGGCGGCCCCGACGCAGATCGTCACGAAGGCCAGGTCGAAGAACAGCCCGAGCCGCTCGGAGAGGAGCAGGTCGAGCACGGTCGCGGTCAGCAGCAGCGCGACCGCGAGTGCGACCACCTCCCGTCCGGGACGGCGGCCCTCCTCCCACAGGGTCGCGCTGCTCACTCCTTCACGCTAGGGCATGCCCCCGACCATTTCAGGGACTCAGCCGGCGACCGCTGGCCGTGTCGAAGACGTGGGCGGCGCCCTCGGGCACGGCGACGTGCAGGACGTCGTCGGGGCCCACGTGGCCGCGCGAGGGCAGCCGCACCGCGACGGTGGCGGTGCGGTCACCGAGGTCGGCGGTGCCGTGGGCGAAGCCGTCGGAGCCGAGCTCCTCGACCAGGCTCACCCGGACCGGCACGCCGTCCCCGGGCGCGACCAGCGCCCATGCCTCCGGCCGGACCCCGACGGTGACCTCGGCAGTGAGGCAGGCGCGGGTGCCGGGGTCGACCGGGACGCGATGCCCACCCAGCGTGAGCCCGTGCGGGCCGACGTCGGCGGCCAGCAGGTTCATCTGCGGCGAGCCGATGAAGCCGGCCACGAACAGGTTGGCCGGGCGGTCGTAGAGCGCCAGCGGCGCGTCGACCTGCTGGATCTCGCCGGCGTTCATGACCGCGACCCGGTCGCCCATGGTCATCGCCTCGACCTGGTCGTGGGTGACGTAGACCGTGGTGACGCCGAGCTCGCGCTGCAGCCGGGCGATGTCGCTGCGGGTCTGGACGCGCATCTTCGCGTCGAGGTTGGACAGCGGCTCGTCCATGCAGAACACCTGCGGCGAGCGGACGATCGCCCGGCCCATCGCGACGCGCTGGCGCTGGCCGCCGGAGAGCTGCTTGGGCTTGCGGTCGAGCAGCTCGGTCAGGCCGAGCAGCTCCGCCACGCCGGCGACCCGGCGCTCGCGCTCCGTGCGCTCGACCTTGGCGATCCGGAGCGCGAAGCCGAGGTTCTCGCGCACCGTCTTGTGGGGGTAGAGCGCGTAGCTCTGGAACACCATGGCGATGTCGCGGTCCTTGGGGGCGAGCCGCGTGACGTCGCGCTCGCCGATGAGGATCCGGCCGGCGTCGACGTCCTCGAGGCCCGCGAGCATCCGCAGGGTGGTGGTCTTGCCGCAGCCCGACGGGCCGACCAGGACGAGGAACTCCCCGTCCTCGACCACGAGGTCGATCCCGGGCACGGCGGGGGCGTCCGCGGCGGCGTACCACCGCTGCGCGCCCTCGAAGGTGATGCTGGCCATCGCTGCTCCTTGAGAGATCCGTGTGATCTGGATCGCATTCTGCCCTTGCGAGGGTATATGTAAGTGTGCTGAACTAACAAACATGTCCTGGCGCAGCCCGACCACCCGCTCGCCCCGTGAGCGGATCAAGCTCGACCGGGCCGACTCCCGTCGGCACCACCGCTCGATGCTGCTCCAGGAGCTGTTCGCCGCCGGCCCCGCCAGTCGCGCCGACCTCGCCCGCAGCAGTGGACTGACCCGGGTCACCGTCTCCGACCTGGTCGCCGAGCTGCTCGCCGAGGGCCTCGTCGAGGAGCTGGGCACGCCCGTCGAGAGCCGGGTCGGCAAGCCGCCGACCCTCGTCGGCCTGGTGGCCGACGCCAAGCACGTCGTCGCGATCGACCTGTCGGTCGACGACCAGGTCGCCGGTGCGGTGCTCACGCTGGAGGGTCGGGTGGTGCTGCGCGACGCCCGCCCGCGCGCGGGCCGACGCGGCGCCGACGCCGTCGCCCTCGTGCGCGAGTTCGCGGCGGACCTGATCGCCCGCAGCAGCCGTCCGCTGCTCGGGGTCGCGGTGGCCACGCCGGGTGTCGTCACGCCGGACGGCGTCGTCCTCGACGCGCCGAACCTGGGCTGGCGCGACCTGCACCTGGCCGACGACCTCGCCACCGCCCTCGACGTCCCGGTCTACGTCGCCAACGACGCGAACACGGCGGTGATGGGGGAGTTCGTCTTCGGCAGCCGAGGTGAGGGCGGCCTGCTGCTGCTCCGGCTGAGCACCGGCGTCGGCGCCGGGCTGGTGCTCGGCGGTGCGCTGCTGCACGGGCAGGGCGGTGCCGCCGGCGAGATCGGCCACGTCCAGGTGGACCCCCAGGGGCCGCTGTGCGGCTGTGGCCGACCCGGCTGCCTGGAGACCTACCTGGCCGTCCCGCGGCTGCGCCGCGAGCTGGCCGCGGCCCCGAGCGGTGAGACCGACGCGGTGCTGGCCGACGCGGGGGACCGCCTCGGCCAGGCGCTGGCGCCGGTCGTCGCCACGCTCAACCTCGGCGAGGTCGTGCTCAGTGGACCGGCCGATCTGGTCGAGCCGCTGGCTCGCGTCGCCGAGCAGGCGGTCCGGGACCGGGTGATGCCGGTCTCGGCCCAGCAGTTCGTCGTCCGTACGTCGTCCCTGGGCGACGACGGGGTTCTCGCCGGGGCGACGGGCGTCGTGCTCGCCGGCGAGCTGGGGGTGTCCTGACCGTGAGGAAGACCGAAGGGAAGCAAGCGGTGCGATTCAACAAGAAGCAGGCGCTCAGGAGCGTGGCCGTCGTAGCGGTCACCGCCCTGCTGGGCGCGACCAGTGCATGCGGATCCGACGACGGTGACGGCGACGGGTCGAAGGGCGGCTCGGGCAAGGCCGAGATCGTGGTCTGGCTCAACGGTGCCGACACACCCGACGATGCGCGGGCCTGGCTGAAGGAGACCTTCGAGGACGAGCATCCCGGCTCCACGCTGACGATCGAGCAGCAGGAGTGGGAGGGGCTCGTCGAACGGCTGACCACGGCCCTCACCTCGACCGACCAGACCCCCGACGTCGTCGAGGTCGGCAACACCCAGGCGGCGACCTTCACCACCGTCGGCGCGTTCAGCGACCTCACGGGCGACCTCGACGGCCTCGGCGGCGACGACCTGCTGCCCGGCTTCGTCGAGGCGGGCTCGGTGGACGGCAAGACCTTCGCGGTGCCCTACTACGCCGGGTCGACCTACGTCTTCTACCGCAAGGACCTCTTCGAGAAGGCCGGCGTCACCGAGGTCCCGGCCACCATGGCCGACTTCGTCGCGGCGGCGAAGAAGCTCAAGCAGGACAGCGGCCAGGCCGACTTCTCGGGCTACTGGCTGCCGGGCAAGGACTGGCGCGACGGCGCGGCCTTCCTCTGGGACGCCGGCGGCGACTTCGCCGCGCCCGACGGCGACGGCTGGCAGGCGACGCTCTCCTCGCCGGAGTCGATCAAGGGACTCGAGACCTTCCAGGACCTCTACACCTCGGCCTCCGGCGCCCCCGCCGACGCCAACGAGTCCGACCCGGTCACGCCGTTCTGCGCAGGCAAGATCGGCATGATGTCGCGCCCCGGCTGGGTCTACGGCATGCTCACCGACGAGGAGAGCGGCTGTCCCGAGCTCGCCGAGCAGGTCGGCGTCTTCGCCCTCCCGGGCAGCGACGGCGCGCCCGCGCCGGTGCTCCTCGGCGGCTCGAACATCGCGATCTCGGCGAAGTCGCCGCACCAGGACCTGGCCCGTGCCGCCGTCGAGCTGATGCTGAGCGAGGACTACCAGACGATCCTCGCCGAGGCCGGCCTCACCCCGGCCAAGCAGTCCTACGCGAGCAAGCTCGGCGACGACGAGTTCGCCCAGGCCACCATCGAGGCGGCGTCGAACGCCAAGCTGACCCCGCCGGCAGCCAGCTGGGCCACCGTCGAGGGCAAGTTCGTCCTCGAGGATCTCTACAGCCGGATCGCGCAGGGCGGCGATGTCGAGAAGCTCGCCGCGGAGGCCGACGAGCAGATCGACGCCGAGCTCAACTGATTGGATTTGCCCGAGCGTGTCGCATCCGGTGCGCGCCGCCGAGCCTCAGTCGCACAGCAGACCATGATGTTGTGCACTAGGCCCCCCGGCGCGCACCGGGCCGCTTCGCCGCCGTGCGCCACGCTGCCGGGCGCCACGCGGCCGTCCGGAGGAAGGGGAGGATCTGATGGGTCGTCGTAGCCTCCCGCTGGGGCTCGTGCTGCCGGCCGTCGCCCTGCTCGCGCTGGCTCTCGGCTACCCGCTGGTGCGGCAGGTGGTGCTGTCGCTCCAGGAGTTCGGGCTCGCCCAGCAGTTCGGTGCGCCGCCGGAGTGGGCCGGGCTCGGCAACTACCGCGACCTGCTGACCGACAGCGGACTGTGGGTCGTGGTGCTGCGCACCGTCGCGTTCTGCTTCGTGAACGCCGGCCTGACCTTCGCCATCGGGCTCGGGTTGGCGCTGCTCATGGCCCGGATGAGCCGACCGGTGCGGATCCTCGCCCAGTGCGGGCTGCTGCTGGCCTGGGCGATGCCGGTCGTGGCGGCGATGACGGTGTGGCAGTTCCTCTTCGACACCGAGTACGGCGTCGTGAACTGGCTGCTGACGAAGGCCGGTGGCGACTTCACCGGCCACGGCTGGCTGCTCGAGCCGTGGTCGTTCTTCCTCGTCGCGACGATCGTCGTGGTCTGGATGAGCGTCCCGTTCGTCGTGTTCACGCTCTACGCGGCCCTCACCCAGGTGCCCGAGGACGTGCTCGAGGCGGCCGAGATCGACGGCGCCGGCACCTGGCAGCGGTTCGTCCACGTCGTGCTCCCGGCAATCCGGCCGGTGCTGCTCGTGGTGATCCTGCTGCAGGTGATCTGGGACCTGCGGGTGTTCACGCAGATCTACACGCTCCAGAAGGCCGGCGGTGTCAGCAAGGACACCAACCTGCTCGGCACCTACATCTACACGCTCGGCATCAAGGGCGGTGACTTCGGCACCGCGGCCGCGGCCGCGATGTTCATGCTGGTGCTGACGATCGTGCTGACCGCGCCGTACGTCCGGCTGATGCTCAAGCAGGAGGACTGATCGCCATGGCCCGTCGTACTCCCGCCCCCGTCCGGGTCGGCGCCGACCTGGTCGGGATCCTGGTCCTGCTGGCCTGTGCGTTCCCGGTCTACTGGATGGTCAGCCGGTCCTTCCTGCCCCGCAACGAGATCAAGGGCGAGGATCCGGTCCTGTTCCCCTGGCGCGGGACGCTCGACAACTACCGCAAGATCCTCGGCGACGCCGACTTCGCGGACGCGATGGTCACCAGCCTGAGCGTGACGCTGCTGACTGTCGGGGTGGCGATCCTGTTCGCATTCCTGGCCGCGGTCGCGGTCAGCAGGTTCCGGTTCCGCGGCCGGCGTACCTTCATCCTCACGCTGCTGCTCATCCAGATGATCCCGGCGGAGGCGCTGTTCATCAGCCAGTACAAGATGCTCGACGGGATGGGCCTGCTCAACTCCGTCATCGGCCTGACCCTCGTGTACGTCGCCAGCGTGCTGCCGTTCACCGTGTGGACCCTGCGCGGGTTCGTCGACGGCGTCCCGCGCGATCTCGAGGAGGCGGCGATGATGGACGGCTGCTCGCGGACCCAGGCGTTCTTCCGGGTCACCCTGCCGCTGCTGGCGCCCGGCCTGGTGGCGACCGGGGTCTTCGGGTTCATCCAGGCGTGGAACGAGTTCACCCTCGCCGTCGTGGTGATGACCGACCCGGCCAAGGAGACGTTGCCGGTGTGGCTGGTCGCCTTCACCGACGCCCGCAGCCGCGGGGTCGACTGGGGCGCGATCATGGCGTCCTCGACGCTGATCACGATCCCGGTGATCGTCTTCTTCCTCATCGTCCAGCGCCGGATGGTCTCCGGTCTGACCGCGGGCGCGGTGAAGGGATGAGCATCGACGACGAGCTGGACGGGGTCGCCGCGCAGGCGCTGCGGGTGCAGCTGGCGTCCTTCGCGGGTCCCGCGCTGCCGCCGGAGTGGGCCGAGCTGCTGGCCGAGGGCCTGGGCGGGATCTGCCTGTTCGGCTCCAACCTCGCCGGCTCGAGCTCGGACGCGGCCGCGTTGGTCGGCGCGATCCGCGGGGCCCGGGCCGACGTCCTGGTCGCGACGGACGAGGAGGGCGGCGACGTCACCCGGCTGCATCCGCGCTCGGCCAGCCCGGTGCCGGGCGCCGCGGTCCTGGGGGCGGTCGACTCCGTCGCGCTGACCCGCCGGGTCGGAGCCGCGGTGGGGGCGGAGTTGGCCGTGGCCGGCATCGACCTCGACCTCGGTCCGGTGGCCGACGTCAACAGCAACCCCGACAACCCGGTGATCGGCACCCGCAGCTTCGGCGCGGAGCCCGCGCTCGTCGCCCGCCACGTGGCCGCCTGGGTGGCCGGGCTGCAGGCCGCGGGCGTGGCCGCCTGCGTGAAGCACTTCCCCGGCCACGGCGACACGGCGCAGGACAGTCACCTGACCCTGCCGGTGCTCCCGGTCGGTCTCGACGTGGCGCGCTCGCGTGAGCTGGTGCCCTTCGCGGCGGCCGTCGCGGCCGGTGCGGCGGCGGTGATGACCTCGCACATCCTCGTCCCGGAGCTGGACCCGTCCGCGCCGGCCACCCTGTCGGCGCCGGTGCTCGGCCTGCTGCGCGCCGAGCTCGGGTACGACGGCGCGATCGTCTCCGACGCCCTCGACATGGCCGGCGCCTCCGCCGGCCGCGGCATCCCGGAGGCCGCCGTCCTCGCCCTCGCCGCGGGCTGCGACCTGCTCTGTCTCGGCCCCGACCAGCCCGCCGCGCTGGTCCGGGAGGTCCAGGCGGCGGTGGTGGCGGCCGTCGCCTCCGGCCGCCTGCCCCGCGCCCGGCTCGACGACGCCGCGGAGCGGGTGGGCCGGATCCGGCGAGGCCTCGGGGCCGGCGGGTCCGGGGGCGGGGAGGACCTGCCCGGGGCCGGCGAGCTGGCGACGGCCGCACGCGCGGCCTGCGTCGTCGAAGGGGTGCTGCCGGACCTGGCCGGGGCACGGCTGGTGAGCGTCGAGACCGAGGCGAACATCGCGGTCGGCGCGGGCCGCTGGGGGCTGGTCCCGGACCTGGTGGCGGCGGGTGGCGACGCCCTTCCGGATGGACCGCTCGTCGTCCAGGTCCGCGACGCGCACCGGCGCCCGGAGGTCGCGGCGATGCTGGCCGCGCACCCGGGGCCGCTGGTCGTCGTCGAATGGGGCTGGCCCGGCCCCCGGGCCGGATGGGAGGACGCGCCGCACGCGCGGATCTGCACCCGGGGCAACGGGCGGCCCTCGATCGCGGCGGTGACCGCGCTGTTGGCAGAGGCGGGGCTGCGCCGGTGACCGCGCTGCTGGGACTCGACATCGGGGCGACCAAGATCCTCGGCGTCGTGGCGTCGCCGCGGGGCGAGGTGCTGGCGTCGCTGCGGGTCGCGAGCCCGACGGGCGGCGAGCCGGTCGTGGCCGCGGCGGCCGAGGTGGTCGCGAAGCTGCGGGCGTCGGTGGGCGCCCCCACGAGCGGAGGGGTGATCGGCGTCGGCATCCCGGGGCTGGTCGACATGGCCCACGGAACCGTGCGCCATGCCGTCAACCTGGGCGTGGCCGACGGGTTCCCGTTCGGTGAGCGGCTCGCCGCCGCGACCGGCGCCCGGGTCGTGCTCGACAACGACGCCAACGCCGCCGCGCTCGGGACGGCGGCGCTGCTCGGGGTCGCCGACCTGGGGTACCTCAGCCTCGGCACCGGACTCGCCGCCGCGCTCGTGCTCGACGGGACCCTGCGCCGCGGCTCGCGCAACGCCGCCGGCGAGATCGGGCACATCCCGATCGACCCGGCCGGTCCGCGCTGCGAGTGCGGGCAGGTCGGCTGTCTGGAGACGGTCGCCTCCGGCTCGGCGATCGCCGCGCTGTGGCCCGGCGACGGGCGGCCCGCCGCCCAGGCACTCTTCGACGCGGCGGCGTCGGGCTCCGCCGCGGCGGTCGCCGTGCGCGACCGGTTCGCAGCGCGGGTCGCGGACGCCGTGCGCCTGGTGGCGCTGACCGTCGACCCGGCCGTCGTCGTCCTCGGCGGCGGGGTCGCGCAGGTCGGGGAGCGGCTCCGGGTCGCGGTCGCCCATGCGCTGGCCGAGCAGGCGGCGGCGTCGCCGTTCCTGCGCTCGCTCGACCTGCCCGGGCGGTTGCGGCTGGCGCCGTCGGAGCTCCCGGTCGCAGCGCTGGGCGCCGCGCTGCTGGGGGCGCGATGAGCTCGCTGCGGGTGGTCGGCGGGTCCGTCGACGTGACGATCGTGGACGGTCGGGTGTCCGCCGACGACCGCCACGACGTGCCCCGGTACGACGCCGGCGGACTCCACGTCCTGCCCGGGCTGATCGACCTCCAGGTCAACGGCGTGGCCGGGATCGACGTGACCCGTGAGCCGGAGCGGCTGTGGGAGGTGGCGGCGGCACTCCCGGTGTTCGGCGTGACGGCCTTCCTGCCGACGGTCATCACCTCGTCTCCCGACGCGCGGACGGCCGCGCTCGCGGCACTGGCGGCGGGACCACCGCCCGGATGGGCCGGTGCCCGGCCGCTCGGCCTGCACTTCGAGGGGCCGATGATCGCGCCCGGGCGCAAGGGCGCCCATCCGGCGTCCTGGCTGGTCCCGCCGTCCGCGGGGGTGACGACCGGCTGGTCGCGGGAGGCCGGCGTGGCGATGGTGACGGTCGCCCCCGAGCTGCCGGGGGCGCTGGACGTCATGGCGTCGCTGGCCGCGCGCGGCGTCGTGGTCGCGGTCGGGCACACCGAGGCGAGCCCCGAGCAGATCGTCGCCGCCGTGGACCACGGCGCCCGATCGGTCACCCACCTCGGCAACGCGATGCCCGCGCTCGCCGGTCGCGCACCGGGCCCGGTCGGCGCCGCCCTGGCCGACCCGCGGCTGGTCGCCGGCGTGATCGCGGACGGGCACCACCTGCACCCCGCGACGCTGGCCGTCTATGCGCGGGCCCTCGGCCCCGGCCGGCTGCTCGCCGTGACGGACTGCACCGCCGCGCTCGGCATGCCGGACGGCCCTGCGCGGCTGGGGGACCAGCCCGTCGTCGTACGGGAGGGGACGGTGCGGCTCGAGGACGGCACCCTCGCCGGCTCGGCGGCATCGCTGCCGCAGTGCCTGCGCGTGCTGCGGGCCGCGACCGGCTGGTCGCTCGCCGAGGCGGTCGGCTGTTGCACCGCGGTCGCGGCCGACCTGCTCGACGACCCGTCCCGAGGGCGGCTGGTCCACGGCGCGCGCGGCGACCTGACCCTGGTCGACGACGAGCTGAACCTGGTCGCGACCGTGGTGGGCGGCCGGTTGCTGCACGGAGGAGGGCACTGATGGAGATCGTCCCGCTGGCGGACGCCGAGCAGGTGGCGCGGCTCGCCGCCGACGTGGTCGAGGGCCTGGTGCGCGCCCGGAGGGGGTCCGCGGTGCTCGGGCTGGCGACGGGCTCGACTCCGCTGCCGACCTACCGCGAGCTGATCCGGCGGCACCGGGCCGGCTCCGGGCCGTCGTACGACGGGGTGCGGTGCTTCACCCTCGACGAGTACGTCGGCCTGCCGGCCGGTCACCCGGAGAGCTATCGCGCGACCATCGCCCGCGAGCTCACCGACCCCCTCGGGATCCCGGCCGACCGGGTGCACGGCCCGTCGCCCGACCCAGACCAGCTCGCGACCGCGGGGGAGCGCTACGAGGAGGCCCTCCGCGCGGCCGGCGGGGTCGACGTCCAGATCCTCGGGATCGGCACCGACGGCCACCTCGCCTTCAACGAGCCCGGCTCGTCCCTCGCGTCGCTGACCCGGCTCAAGACGCTGACCGAGGAGACCCGCCGCGACAACGCGCGGTTCTTCGGGTCCGTCGCCGAGGTGCCGCGACACGTGCTCACCCAGGGCCTCGGCACCATCCTGCGCGCCCGGCACCTGCTGCTCCTCGCCACCGGCGCCGCCAAGGCGGCGGCGCTGGCCGCCGCTGTCGAGGGCCCGCTCTCCGCGTCGTGCCCCGCGTCGGTGCTGCAGCTGCACCCGCACGTCACGGTGCTGGCGGACGGCTCGGCCGCTGCCGGGCTGGCGCGGCGCGACCACTACCGCGAGGTGTACGCCGCCAAGCCGGCGTGGCAGGGACTCTGAGCCGACGGCACGGCCCGCGCTGGTCAGTCGGCGAGGTCGACGACCACCGGAGCGTGGTCGGACGGCGCGCCGGCGAACACCGCCGGGTCACGCTCCTCGCGGTCGATGAAGGCGCTGGTGACCCGCTCGGCGAAGGAGGCCGACCCGAGCACGAAGTCGATCTTCAGCCCGCGGTCGCGCTCGAAGCGCTGCCGGTAGTAGTCCCAGTACGTGTAGCCCGGGGCGTGGGAGCGGGTGACCTCGGACCAGCCACCATCGAGGAAGGCCTGGAAGGCGGCCCGCTCGGCGGGGGTGACGTGGGTGGAGTTCTTGAACTGGGCGACGTCGAAGACGTCGTCGTCGGTGGGGCAGATGTTCCAGTCGCCGACCAGCGCCGTCGGCACGTCGAGCCACGAGGAGGCGGCTGCGCGCAGCCGCGAGAGCCAGTCCAGCTTGTAGACGTAATGGGGGTCGTCGGGCTTGCGGCCGTTGGGGACGTAGAGGCTCCAGATCCGTACCCCACCGCCCCCGCCTGCGGTTCCCACCAGTGCGCCGAGCGCACGGGCCTCGACCTCGAGCGCGTCGCCGAAGCCGGGCTGCTCGGGGAAGCCGACGGTGACGTCGTCGAGGCCGACCCGGCTGAGGATCGCGACGCCGTTCCACTGGTTGAGGCCGTGGGCGGCGACCTCGTAGCCGCGCGCCTGCAGCCCCATCAGCGGCAGCTGCTCCTCACGGGCCTTGGTCTCCTGGACGGCGAGCACGTCGATGTCGTGCCGGTCGAGGAAGGCTTCGACGCGGTCGATCCGCGTGCGCAGGGAGTTGACGTTCCAGGTGGCCAGTCGCACCGGTCAACCCTAGTCTGCACGGAGGCGGCCCGTTGAACCGAGCGGGCCTCCGGGTCGTATCCCCAGCCGGGAGGTGCGGATGACCGAGGACCCGGCCACGGCGATGCAGGTGCTGTACGACGAGCACGCGGCAGCCCTGTGGGGCTTCTGTCTGCACCTGACCGGCAACGATCGGGCGCGAGCCGAGGATGTCGCCCAGGAGACGATGCTGCGGGCCTGGCGCAACGCCGCGGTGCTCACGGAGTCGAGAGGCTCGGTCCGCTCCTGGCTGTTCACGGTCGCCCGCAATATCGTGATCGACGAGTGGCGTGCCCGCCGCGGGCACCGCGAGTTCGCGACCGCGGAGCCGCCGGGCGAGGTCGCCGCCGACGGCACCGACGAGCTGCTGCTGTCCTGGGTCGTCGCCGACGCGCTGCGGCAGCTCTCCGACGACCACCGGGCGGTGCTCGTCGAGTGCTACTACCGCGGCCGCTCGGTGGCCGAGGCCGCCCGCCGCCTCGACATCCCGGAAGGAACCGTGAAGTCCCGCACCCACTATGCCCTGCGTGCTCTGCGCCTGATCCTCGAGGAGACGGGGGTGGCGTCGTGAGCTGCCCGTACACCCGGCTCGACGGCGCCTACGTCCTCGGTGCGCTGGCCGCGGGGGAGCGGGCGGAGTACGAGCGGCACCTGCCGGGCTGCGCCGACTGCTCGCGCGCCCTGCGCGACCTGGCCGGTCTCCCGGGCCTGCTGGGCCGCGTGCAGCCGGATGCTGTCGAGCAGCTGCGGCCGGCCGAGCCGATCCCCGTCACGCTGCTGCCCGCCATGGTGGCGCAGGTACGCCGGTCGCGGGGCCGGCGTCGTGCCGTGATCGCCTCGACCGTGGCCGCGGCCGCGGTCCTGCTCCTGCTGGTGGCGGTGGGGATCGGCACCACCCTGGGCGACGACGGCCCGCGGCCGAGCCCACAACTCGCCGCCGCCCAGCGGATGGACGCCCTCGGCACCGGGTCCTCCGGCTGGGTGGCGCTGACCGCACGCCGGTGGGGGACGCAGATCGACCTGACCTGCAGCTACCAGGGCCCGGAGACCGGGCCGGCGTCGTACGTCCTCGTCGTGACGGCGACCGACGGCCGCTCGGAGCAGGCCGGCACCTGGCGCACGGAGCCGGGGCGGGAGGTCCACGTCACCATGGCGACGTCGGTGGCACCCGACGACATCGCGGCCGTCGAGGTCCGGACGGAGTCGGGCTACTCAGTCCTCCGCCTGGCGGAGTGAGCGGAGCCAGCCCTCGGCGTACGCCGCCGCCACGGCCACCACGACGGCGAGGATCTCGGCGAGCGCGGCCACCCACGCGTACCAGCTGTCCCACGTCGTGTGGATGCCGAACAGGCCCTCGGTCGTGGCGATGACGAACGCCACGAGGGTGGTGGCGCCGAGGCCGGCGAGCAGGAGCAGCGGGACCCAGCTCCGCCAGGCCACCAGGAGGACGGCGATCGCGATGCCCGCGACCACGTTGACCACGAACAGCGCGCCGACCGTGCCCTGGTCGCGCACGCCGTCGAACCACAGGTAGAGGTGCACCGCCGCGGTCACCACGGCCGCCAGCGCACCGATCACTCGCATGCCCATCGCGCACACTCCGATCGCTCGTTTGAGGGGAATACGCGCCGGAGGGGCGCTCGGTTCACTCCGCCGGCCCGTAGGCCGTCAGCAGCCGGTCGCGGAAGGCGTCCATCCGCCACACCGGCGCGTCCGGTGAGGGACGGATCCCGGGCTCCCAGGCCCAGTCCCCGATCCGCCGGATCACGCCGGGATCCTGTGCCAGCACCGTGACCGGTACGTCACGGCCGGGGTCCTCGCCGCTCACGAACGAGTGCGGCTGGTGGTCGCCGGCGATGACCACCACGCGATTCGGGTCGGGGTAGGTGGTGAGGAAGGAGATCAGCGTCCGCCACGTGTAGCGCACCGATGCGGCGTAGTTGCGCTGGGCGGTCCGGGGATGCTGATCGCCGTCGACCGCCGCCTCCCCGCGGTCGGGCATGCCGTCGTACACGGATCCGTCGCCGACGTCGGCCCACGGGACCTCCGCCGGCAGCGGAGCCCACGGGTGGTGACTCGAGACCAGGTCGACCTCGGCGAACACCGGCCTTCGCTCCCTGGGGGTGAGCTCGACGCGACGGAGGTGGTCGAGGGTGTACTGGTCCGGCATCGACGCATACCCGAACCGCGGCCCGCGGTAGCCGACGTCACGGGAGTCGTAGAGCCGGTCGAAGCCGTAGTACGCCGCCCCCTCGGGCCAGTCGCGGGTGTTGGCCGGTACGTCGAACACGGTGCGCCATCCCGCGCGGTCGAAGGCGGCGGTCAGGCTGAGCCGGTCGCTGTCGAGGAGCTGCCCGTAGCGGCGCTCGCTGTCGGCCCACACCCCCGACTGCAGGGTCGCGTGCGCCAGCCAGCTGCCGGCGCCGAAGGTGGGCGAGGTCAGGAACGCGCTGCGCGCGTCGTAGCCGGCGGCGGCCAGCTCCCGGTCCCCCTGCTCCAGCACGTCGACGACCGACGGCGCGAACCAGCTGTCCTCGAGCGCCACCCGGCCGTAGCTCTCGAACCAGACCAGCAGCACGTCCTTCCCCAGCAGGCCGGCCAGCAGCCGGTCACCGGGGGTCGCGGCGAAGGCGTCGGTCGCGATCACCCGGGCGAAGACGGCCGTGTCGCGGTGGTCGGCGCGGACCTGGTCGACGGTGTCGACCACCAGGCCCGCGGAGCCGGCGGCGGCGACCCGGTCGACCGGCCCGCCGAAGGCGGCGCAGACGACCCACACGGTGCCGAGCGCCGCGAGCGTGCGCCAGGTCGTTCGCGGGTGCTCGGCCGACACGCGGGCGACACGGGACGCGGCCCAGGTCAGCACGCCCGCCAGCCCCGCGACCAGCGCCACCGCACCGGCGGCGAGGAGGACCGCCTGCGGCGTCCCGCGGGTGTCGCGGACGACCTCGTACCCCTTGGACAGATACGACCAGTCGCCGAGCACGTGGAAGGGCCGGTCGAGGTAGACGTCGAAGCCGAGGCCCAGCCCACGCAGCACCACCAGTGCCGTGACCACCGGTCCGAGCACGACGGCGAGGACGCGCCGCCCGCGCGCCGGCAGCACGATCGCCACGCCGGCCAGGGCCAGTCCCTCCACGGGGATCCGGGCGATGTCGCCGAGGCCGATGCCGTCGGCCACCCGCGGCGGGGCGAGCGCCACCCACAGGGCGACCACCGCGACGGCGCTCACCAGTCCGGAGGGCGGGAGGCGGACGGGCTCGGGGTCGTGCCGGTGCCGCCACTGCCACACGACGTCGTGGCCGAAGGACTCGACGAGCAGCAGCAGGGCCGCCCCCACGGCCACGCCGGCCACGGACACCGGCAGCACCCCGGACGTCGCCACCGTCAGGACGACGCCCTGGACGGCGGCGACCACCTTGGCCCAGTAGCGCGGCGGAGTCGGCCGGCGCAGCCACGGCAGGGCCCACCCGGCCAGGACGTACGCGTAGCGCATCGCGCCGATCGCGAGCACCCACCAGCCGAGCCGTGGTGCCACGTGGACGCTGAGCACCGCGATCAAGAACGCGTCGGTCTCCATGTCGAAGCGGGCACCGAACGCGCTCGAGGTGCCGGTACGGCGCGCGACGTACCCGTCGACGGCGTCGAGGAGCAGTGCCACGCTGCTCAGGGCCACCAGGACGGCGGTCATGCGTCCGGTCAGGGGGTCGCCGAGGCCGCGGACGGCCAGCACCGCGACGCCGCCGGCCAGGACCGCGCGCACGGCGGTCACCCCGTCTGCCGGGCCCACCTGAACCCGATCCATCCCACCTCCGTGTCCTCGGTCGTACAGACTGCTACGACGGACGCAGGACGCCGGTTCAACGAGAGGAGCCCGCGGTGGTCGAGGAGGCCCGTGCGTACTGGATCGACGCCCCGGGGCGGGGCGGGATCAGGACGGTCCCGCTCCCCGAGCCGCGGGCCGGCGAGGTGCTGGTCCGGGCCCTGCGCTCGGGCATCAGCCGCGGCACCGAGTCGCTGGTCCTCGGCGGCCGGGTGCCGCCCAGCCAGTACGCCGCCATGCGGGCGCCCTTCCAGGAGGGCGACTTCCCCGGGCCCGTGAAGTACGGCTACCTCAGCGTCGGCGTCGTCGAACACGGCCCGGCGGAGCTCGTGGGGCGCACCGTCTTCTGCCTGCACCCCCACCAGACGGCGTACGTCGTGCCGGCCGCTGCCGTGGTCCCGGTGCCGGCGGGCGTGCCGGTCGCGCGCGCGGTGCTGGC
This sequence comes from Nocardioides sp. LHD-245, assembly GCF_030929495.1. Taxonomy (GTDB): domain Bacteria; phylum Actinomycetota; class Actinomycetes; order Propionibacteriales; family Nocardioidaceae; genus Nocardioides. The sequence goes on from NZ_JAVFWN010000004.1 coordinate 338,328, forward strand.
CGGCACGGTCGAGACCGCCGTCAACGCGCTGTGGGACGCGCCGCCGCTGCTCGGCGACCACGTCACCGTGGTCGGCGCGGGTGCGGTCGGCTGCTGTGTCGCCCGGCTGGCGGTGGGCGTGCCCGGGGTGCGCGTGACCCTCGTCGACACCGACCTCGGCCGCGCGGAGGTCGCGGCGGCGCTGGGGGTCGGCTTCGCGGGGCCGGAGACCGACCCGGGCCGCAGCGACCTGGTCGTGCACACCAGCGCGACCGAGGTGGGGCTGCGCCGGGCGCTCGAGCTGGTGGCGCCGGAGGGCACCGTCCTCGACCTGTCCTGGTACGGCGACCGGGCGGTCAGCCTGCCGCTCGGCGAGGCCTTCCACTCCTCCCGGCTCACCCTGCGCAGCAGCCAGGTCGGCGCGGTCGCGCCCGCGCGGCGCGGCTCGCGCGGCCACCGCGACCGGCTCCTGCTCGCGTTGGACCTGCTCCGGGACCCGGCCTTCGACGTCCTGCTCACCGGCTGCTCGCCGTTCGACGAGTTGCCCGAGGTGATGGCGCGGATCGCTGCCGGGGAACTGCCGGGCCTGTGCCACTCGATCGACTATCAGGAGCCGTGATGTTCAAGGTGACCGTCCGCGACCACATCATGATCGCCCACAGCCTGCGGGGGGAGGTGTTCGGACCGGCCCAGCGCCTGCACGGCGCGACCTACGTCGTCGACGCGACCTTCGCCGGACCGGACCTCGACGCCGACGGGATCCTGGTCGACATCGGCCGCGCCACCGAGGTCGTGCGTGAGGTCCTCGGCCGCCTGCACTACCGCAACCTCGACGACGACACGATGCGCGACGAGGTGGGCGTGGCCGGACCGAACAGCTCGACCGAGGTGCTCGCCCGCTGGGTCGCGGACCGGCTCGCGGAGCGCGCCCACGCCGGCGATCTCGGGCCGGGCGGGCGGAGCCTGACGGGGATCGAGGTGACGCTGCACGAGTCACACATCGCGCGAGCGAGCTACGAGCGGGCACTGTGACGGTCCACCTCGTGGTGCCCGACGGCATCGACGACCCGCGGCGACCGAGCGGGGGCAACGTCTACGACCGTCGGTTGGCCGCAGCGCTGGGGGCGCCGGGCCGGCCGGTGCGCGAGCACCGGGTCGGCGTCGACGGCCTCGCCCGCGTGCTCGCGGGACTTCCCGACGCAGCGGTGGTCCTCGTCGACGGGCTGGTCGCGTCGACCACCGGCGTCCTGGTCGCGGAGAGCGGCCGGCTCCGGGTGGCGGTGCTGCTGCACATGCCGGGATCCGGGCCGGCGGAGCCGGCGGTGCTGGGCGCCGTCGCCGCCGTCGTGACGACGAGCGGGTGGGCGCGCCGCTGGGTGCTCGACCGGCTTCCGGTCACCCCCGGGCGGGTGCACGTGGCGGCGCCGGGCGTCGACCCGGGTCCGCTCGTCGCGGGGTCGGCGTCCGGGAGTGACCTGCTCTGCGTCGGGCCTCTCACCCCCGCCAAGGGGTACGACGACCTGCTCGTCGCGCTCGCCGAGGTCCGCGACCTCGCCTGGACGTGTCGGTGCGTCGGGGCGCTCGACGTGGCGCCGTCGTACGCCGCGGGGCTGCGCGACCGCGTCCGGCGGCTCGGCCTCGCCGACCGGATCGAGCTCGTCGGTCCGCTGCCGCCGGCCGGCCTCGACGAGCTCCGCTCGGTGAGCGACCTCGTCCTCGCACCCTCGCACCGCGAGTCGTACGGCATGGCGCTCGCCGAGGGCCTGGCCCGCGGGCTGCCGGCGATCGCGACCGATGTCGGCGGCCATCCCGAGGCGCTGGGGGCGGCCGGTGACGGGACGCTGCCGGGAGCTCTCGTGCCGACCGGCGACCCGGCCGCGCTCGCGGAGGCGCTGCGGGCCTGGCTCCGCGACCCCGCGCTGCGCGAGCGGTGGCGACGTGCGGCCGCCTCCCGCAGCGCGGGCCTGGGCACCTGGGAGCGCACCGCGGCGGAGGTGGCCGCCGTACTGAACCGGATCGCTCCCCGCGCCGTAGGCAGCAGCGAGGGCTAGCGAGAGGAGGCCGCCATCGACGGGACCACCGGCCGGGCCGCGCTCCGGGCGCGCCTCCGGCTGTTCGCTGCCGCGGTGATCCTGGCGGTCCTCGCGGCCCGGCTGGGCGCCGAGCCCTTCCTCGACGGGCTGCGCCACACCGACCCCCGTGGTCTCCTGGCCGCGCTGGCCGTCACGGCCGTGACGACCGCCTGCTGTGCGCGCCGGTGGAGCCTGATCGCTCACGGGCTCGGCGTCGGGATCTCGTTCGGGGCGGCGTACCGGACCTGCTATCGCGCCCAGCTCCTCAACGCCACCCTCCCCGGCGGCGTCCTGGGCGACCTGCACCGCGGCTACCGGCACGGCCGGGACACCGCGGCACTCGGGCTCGGCCTGCGCTCGGTCGCCTGGGACCGGGGGAGCGGCCAGGTGGTGCAGGCCGGGCTGGCCGTGGGCGTCGTCCCCCTGCTGCCCGGCGTGCTCCGGGGCTGGGCGGCGGGGGTGCTCGCCGCCGTCCTGGTGGTGGCCGCGGTGGTCGTCGCGGTGGCCCGGCGCGAGGCCGTCGCCGCTCTCGGCGGGGTGTGGCCGCGGGTACTGCTGCTCTCGGCGGTCGCGGCCGGCGGCCATGTCGTGGTGTTCCTGGTCGCGGCCCGCACCGCGGGGGTGGACCTGTCGACGCCGCGGCTGCTGGCACTGGCTCTCGTGGTCCTCCTGGCCTCGGCGATCCCGGTCGGCATCGCCGGCTGGGGTCCCCGCGAGGGTGCGGCCGCCGGGGCCTTCGCCGCCGCCGGGCTCGGCGCGGCCACGGGCGTCGAGGTGGCGGTCGTCTACGGCGTCATGTCGCTCGTCGCCACGCTGCCGGGCATCCTGGTGCTCCGCACGCGGCCGACGTCGGCCGCACCGTCGCTCACACCGTCGGCCGGGGCGGGGAAGGGAGGGTCCGCATGGGCGATCGGCCCTACGTCCTCCTGAGCTGCAGCATCTCGCTCGACGGCTACCTCGACAGCGCCGGCGAGGAACGGCTGCTGCTGTCGAACGACGCGGACTTCGACCGCGTCGACGCGGTGCGTGCGGGCTGCGACGCGATCCTGGTGGGCGCCGCCACGGTCCGCAACGACGACCCGCGACTGCAGATCCGCTCAGCCGAGCGCCGCCGGCGCCGGGTGAAGCAGGGCCGGCCGGAGGGTCCGGTCAAGGTGACCTTGACATCGCGGGGCGACCTCGACCCCCGGGCGCGGTTCTTCACCCACGGCGACGGCGAGAAGCTGGTCTACTGCCCGGACCCGACGGTGCCCGAGCTCGAGCGCCGGATCGGTCCACTGGCCAAGGTGGTCGCCCTGGGCGGCGAGGTGCGCATGGACGCGCTGGCCGCGGACCTCGGCGCGCGCGGCGTACGGCGGCTGATGGTCGAGGGCGGTGGGTCCGTGCACACCCAGTTCCTGATCGCGGGGGTCGCCGACGAGCTGCACCTCGTCGTGGCGCCCTTCTTCGTCGGAGACTCCCGCGCGCGCCGGTTCGTCGGCGACGGCGCCTTCCCCTGGTGCGCCGAGCGCCGGGCGGAGCTGGTCGAGAGTCGTGCCATCGGCGACGTGGCGCTGCTGCGCTACGCGCTGTCGGACCGCTTCGAGCGTTGAGGCTCGGCGGGCACGGGGGTCCGTGGCTCACATTCGTGCAGCCTCCGACCCTGCTCCTTTCTGAGCCGCAAGATCTCTTGTCGGCGGTGGGGCGGCGGCGTTTCGATGTGCGCGAAGCACCCCTTCCATCGAAAGGTTCTTGCATGTTGTCTTCTCGGGTCCACAAGATCTCCGCCGGAGTCGCGTGCCTCGTCGCTGCCTTCGCCGGCGCGGCGGTGTCGGCGTCCGCAGGTGCCAACAGCACCGCGGACGTGCCGACGTTCCGTGAGTTCGAGTCCTCGACGTACGTCGACGTCGACGGTGCCTATGTCGTCAACGGTGACGAGGCTGTCAGCACCCGGGCCGAGCTCCGCAGGTTCTACGACCGCATGGTCGGCACCAGGACCAAGGACAACGGTCTGGTCGTCAACACGGTGGGCGGTCGCGACGACAGGTGGAGCGCCGCCCAGGCCGTCAACCTGACCTACTGCGTCAGCACACGGTTCGGCACCCGCCACGCGGACATCGTGGCCGCGATGAGCGCCGGCGCCGGGCTCTGGGAGGCCGCGACGTCGCGGATCGACTTCGCCTACGTCCCCGCCCAGGACGCCAGCTGCAACGTCCGCAACAACAACGTGCTGTTCTCGGTCGAGCCGGTCAGCACCTCGCAGTACATCGCGCGGGCCTTCTTCCCCAGCACCGCCAAGCGGCAGCGCAACGTGCTCGTCGACGACTCGATCTGGAGCTCGGGCACCTGGGAGCCGGGCGACATCCTCGGCCACGAGCTCGGCCACACCCTCGGCTTCCGGCACGAGCACACCCGCCCGGAGTCGGGCACCTGCTTCGAGGACAACAACTGGCGGCCGCTGACGCCGTACGACGCGTCGTCGATCATGCACTACCCGCAGTGCAACGGGAGCTCGGCCGACCTGGAGTTCCAGGCGTCCGACGCGGCGGGGGCCCGGGCTCTCTACGGCTCCTGACCGGCGCGGCGGCGTGGACGGGGCTCTCGCTCGGGGGACGCCCCGCCCACGCCGCCGCCCATGCCGCTGTTGCGGCGATGCGAGTGGCCGGGCCGCGCGGCCATAGAATCGCCCCCCGTGGCACTCACCATCGGCATCGTCGGTCTCCCCAACGCGGGCAAGTCGACGCTCTTCAACGCGCTGACCAAGAACGACGTCCTCGCGGCGAACTACCCGTTCGCCACCATCGAGCCCAATGTGGGCGTGGTGGGCGTGCCCGACCCGCGGCTCGGCAGGCTCGCCGAGATCTTCGGCTCCGAGCGACAGCTGCCCGCGACCGTCGAGTTCGTCGACATCGCCGGCATCGTCCGCGGCGCCTCGCAGGGCGAGGGCCTCGGCAACAAGTTCCTCGCCCACATCCGCGAGTCCGCGGCCATCTGCCAGGTGACCCGCGTCTTCCGCGACGAGGACGTGACCCACGTCGACGGCGAGGTCAACCCCGGCAACGACATCTCCACCATCCAGACCGAGCTGATCCTGGCGGACCTCGAGACGGTGGAGAAGTCCGTCGTACGGCTGGAGAAGGAGGCGCGCAAGGTCAAGGAGCTCGCCGCCAACCTGGAGGCTGCTCGCGAGGCGAAGGAAGCGCTCGAGGCGGGTACGCCGATCATCGCCACCTCCATCGACCGCGCCCTGCTGCGCGAGCTCTCGCTGCTGACCGCCAAGCCGTTCATCTACGTCTTCAACTGCGACGCCGACGAGCTCCAGGACGACGCCCTCAAGGCGAAGATGCGCGAGCTCGTCGCCCCCGCCGAGGCGATCTTCCTCGACGCGAAGTTCGAGTCGGAGCTGATCGAGCTCGACGACGAGGAGGCCGCCGAGTTCCTCGCCGAGGCCGGTGTCACCGAGCCCGGGCTGGAGGTGCTGGCCCGTGTCGGCTTCGACACCCTCGGCCTGCAGACCTACCTCACCGCCGGCCCCAAGGAGTCGCGCGCCTGGACGATCGCCAAGGGCGCCACCGCCCCCGAGGCCGCCGGCGTCATCCACACCGACTTCCAGAAGGGCTTCATCAAGGCCGAGGTCGTCTCCTTCGACGACCTGGTCACCGCCGGGTCCATGGCCAAGGCCAAGGAGGCCGGCAAGGTCCGGATGGAGGGCAAGGACTACGTCATGGCCGATGGGGACGTGGTGGAGTTCCGCTTCAACGTGTGAGCTCGGTTCCGACTGTCGATTTCCGGCCACGCTGGCCCCGTGGGTGCAATACGGTGCCGCGCATGCGTGTTCACACTTCTTTGACCTGGCTGCTCGCCGCCGCTCTCAGCAGTGCCCTCGTCGGATGCTCCTCAGGTGACGGGGAAGGCTCGCGCGTGATCGGAACCGACGGAGGTTCCGGTGACTCCTCGTCGAAGGAAGACGCCAGCGCCGCTGCGGAGGCCGAGGACTTCGTCGTCACCAGCGGCTTCACGACGGGTGAGGACTCCATCGGCACCCGGTACACGTCCGCCGGCGCTCGACTGACCAATCCCAACAGGGATCTGGCCGCCTACGACGTACAGGTGCTGTTCAACCTCGTCGGCTCCAACGGCGACGTCCTGGACACGACGTCGGAGACCGTCTACTACGTGGCTCCGGGCGAGACCGTGCCAGTTGCTCCTCTCCAGATCGGCTTCGAGGCACCCGAGGTGCCGGCCGAGTTGCAGGTCCAGGTCGTCGGTGAGTTCGTCAAGGACGAAGGACCTCGGGGAGCCTTCGGCGGCGAAGGCGCGATCCTCGATTTCGTCGGTGGGAAGATCAACAAGGGCGAGTACGGCAACGAACTGACCGCCCAGGTCAAGAACCTCACCGAGGTCGTCGTTGAACTCCCGGAGTGGGACTGCATCTACCTGCAGGGCGACAAGATCGTCGGCGGTTCCTCGTCTACGATCACCGACCCCATTCCACCTGGTACCACGGTGCAGTTCGGCGAGTCGCTGAGCCCGGACTCGCTGATGGCCCCGACGGTTGAGTGCCGCGTCGTAGCGGATCTGTAGGCGCGGCTGTCTGTTCAGGCCATGACTCCGACGACGACTGCTGCGATCACCAGGGCGAGGACGACGAGGCTGATCGTCGCGTAGGACCTCTCGGCGAGGCGGGCGAAGTGGCCCGCCATCAGCACCAGCCTGAGCACCGGCAGCAGGACCAGGAGACCGCATCCGCTGCCGAGGAGGACCGTCGCGATACCGGTCGCTCCCGCGGGGCGGAGGCAGGCGCCGGCGACGAGGAGCGCCGAGGCGCCAGCAGTGCCGACGCGCATCAGAGTGGCGATCCGGCCGGCCAGGGCCTGGTCCGCGGCGGCGGACGCCGCAGCCGAGGTCATGCCGAGACTCCCCAGTGCAGGCCGAATGCGTTCGCCGCCATGGGCACGGCGACGACCAGCAGCACGGTCGTGAACACGGCGCGCAGCCACCGCGCGGCGGTGCGGACGAGGAACCTGGCTCCGAGCACCGATCCGGCGAGTGAGCCGAGGACGACCGGTGCCGACAGGTCGAGGTCGAGTCTGCCGGAGAGCAAGTAGGCGGCCGCCGCGCCGCACGCGGTGACGCCGATCATCAGGTTCGCGGTGGCCGACGAGGCTTTGATGGGCAGTCTCATGGCGGCGTCCATCGCCGGGATCTTGAGGACGCCGCTGCCGATCCCGAGCAGCGCCGAGAGCGATCCGGCGGCGAACATCAATGCGACGCCCCAGGGCAGCCGGACCACCTGATAGGTGACGGTGCGTCCGGTGTGATCGACGAACGCACCGCTCAACCGGGGCCGTTGCCGAGGCGGGTGCCGGGGGCCGCGGTCGTTGCGGCCGGCCGCCATCTGCAGCGCGGAGACGAGGAGGACGACCGCGAAGATCCCGTACAGCACAGGGCGGGGGATGGCGCCGACGACGAGCACGCCGACCAACGCCCCGAAGGCGGTCGCCACCTCGAGGACGACGGCCAGACGCAGGTTCGTCAGGCCCGCCGTGAGGAACTGAGGGGCGCTGGCGCAGGAGCAGGCCACGACCGAGACGAGGCTCACGGCGACCGCGTCGGGGAAGGACGCGCCGGCCACCAGGGTCAGCAGCGGGACCACGAAGATGCCGCCGGCCATGCCGAGGGCGCCCCCGAGCGCGCCGGCCGCGAGCGAGCCGGCGAACAGGATCGAGAAGAGCCCGAGACTCACTGCTCCTGTCCCGGTGTCCGAGCCCGAGGCAGGCGGGTGGTGAAGGTGATGGCGTCGCCGCGGTAGTGCAGGACCTCATAGTCGACCGGCCGCAAGCCCGACGTGTACGACGTCCGTTCGATGCGGAAGATGGCACTTCCCTCGGCGACCTCCAACGCGTCGGCGAGGACGGCGTCGGCAGTGCTGGCCCGCATCGCGTAGGAGGCCTCGGTCAGCGGCGTACCGTGGCGCGACTCCAGCAGGGTGAAGATCTGCTCGTTCTCCAGGTCGTCCTGTGCGACGAGCCGGCCGAGGTCGGTGGGCAGATAGGTGTCGTCGAAGGACACCGGGTGCCCGACGGCCAGGCGCACGCGCTGGATGCGAGTGACCCTCGCCCCGAGCGGCAGGTCCAGCGCCGCCCGGACGTCGGGTGGCGCGGCGATCTCCTCGACGCGAAGCACGCGTGCGCGCGACGGGAGTCCGTGCGCGTCCATGTCCTCGACGAAGCCGGTCAGTGCGGTGAGGGACTGCGTGAAGCTCGGGACGGCGACGAAGCTGCCCTGCCCCCGGCGGGTGACGACGAGATTGCGCGCCACGAGGTTCTGGACCGCCCGGCGCACGGTGATCCGGCTGACCCCGAACTCGTCGATCAGCTCGTCCTCGGTGGGGAGCCGATCACCGGGGTGGAGGCTCACACCGAGTCGTGCGACGAGCGACTGCTCGACCTGTGCGTAGAGGGGCGCGTTCGTACCCATCGTGTCATTAGATCATGTTGTTATAACAACCGATCGGCGGGGAGCGGGCCGCGCTCGTCGAGGCCGAGACGGACGCCGGCGGCCGATCGCGCTGCGGTCGCGAGCTCGGCGTGAGATGCCGCTTTCCCGCTGGACTTAGGTTCGGCTAACCTACAGTCATGATCGTCTGCCAGTGCCGCGTCGTCACGGACCGTGACGTCGATGCTGCCCTGGCTGAGGGGGCGCTGTCGGTCGGCGCGGTGTGCCGGTCGACGGGCGCGGCCCAGAACTGCGGGTCCTGCATCTTCTCGGTGAAGGCGCTGGTGCAGCAGCACCACGAGCGCGAGTGCGCCCACCTCCAGGCGGACGGCGCGGCGAGCTGATCGACGGACTCCGCGGTCCGGGCCCGACTCCGGCCGGCCAACTGAGTCTGTCCTCATCCCGGGTGGCGTGTGCCAGCATCGGCGGCAGGTTCCCCAGCCGGAGGTGTGTCATGCAGCCAGTCGATCCGCGCGTCGTCGAGCTCCTCAACGAGGCACTCACGTTCGAGCTCACGGTCACCAACACCTACTTCCTGCATGCCCGGATGCTCGACAACTGGGGTCTGCCGAAGCTCGGGAAGGTGTTCTACGACCTCTCCATCGACGAGATGCGCGACGCCGACGACCTGATCAACCGGATCCTGATGTTCGACGGGCACCCCAACGTCCAGCGGCTGGGCGCCATCCAGGTGGGGGAGACGGCCGAGGAGATGCTCGACCTCGCCTTGGCCAGCGAGCGCGCCGCGGTCGCGCAGTTCAACGCGGCGGCGGAGGAGTGCCACCAGCTCGGGGATCACGGGACCGCCGCGGTCTTCGAGGAGATGGTCCGCGACGAGGAGAAGCACGCCGACTGGTTCGAGAGCCAGGTCGACGCGATCAGCCGCGTCGGCGCTCAGCAGTACCTCGCCCAGCACATCGGTGCCGGGGACGGCCCCGCCTAGGCGGGCCCCCGATCGCGGGTCGCGGCCTGGCGTGTCCGGCGGGAGTGGGGTTGTGTCGTACCGCTTTGATGGGGTGTCGGCATGGTCAGTGAAGAGGCGGTGACGGGTCTGGAGGACCTGTCGGTGGTGGGGGTGCTCGACTTCGTCGAGCGTCGTCATGCCGCCCGCCTGGAGGCCGAGCGGGACATCCTGCGGGCGGCGTACCAGTGGGCGGTGCTGCACCACCCCGACCGACTCCCGGCGTCGGATCGCCGCGGCCGTGCCCGGGCCAAACGGGCTGGTGGGGTCGGGACCCCGCCGGTCACCGAGCACGCCGCGACCGTCTTCGGCGCCCGGGTCCAGACCAGCCCCTACGGCGCACGCAGGTTGATCGCCGACGCGGTCGACCTCCAGTTGCGCCTCCCCCAACTGTGGGCCGGGATCGAGGCCGGCACCGTCCGGGTTCCGCATGCCCGGCATGTCGCCGACGCGACCCGCGACCTGACCCGGGAGGAGGCGGCGTGGGTCGATGGTGAGGTGCACGAGGTCGCGGACGGGCGTCTGGCGTGGTCCCGGTTCGAGACCCTGGTCGCGGGCAAGGTCGCCGCCGCGGCCCCCGAACTCGCCCGCGAGCGAGAGGAGGTCGCCGCGAAGGAGCGGTGTGCCCGGATGAGCCGGGTCAACCAACACGGCATGGCCACGTTCTTGATCAGGGCCGACGCGGTCACCATCGCCGGGATCGACGCCGCGGTCACCGCGGTCGCCGACAGGTTGAAGGAGCGGCTGCCCGACGCGAGCGTGAACGACCGCCGCGTCGCCGCCGCGGCCCTGCTCATGAACCCGACCACCCATCCTGATCTCGGTGAGGACGTGGGTCCGGTCAAGGTACGGGCCAAGGTCTACCTGCACCTGTACGCCGACTCACCCATCGCCCGACTCGAGGGCCACGGCCCGGTCACCATCGGCCGCCTCACCCA
>NZ_JAVFWN010000005.1 GCF_030929495.1 Nocardioides sp. LHD-245
TCCAGACCGGCCTGTCGATGCCGGTCTACTTCTGTGACCCCCGCTCGCCGTGGCAGCGCGGCACGAACGAGAACACCAACCGGTTGTTGCGGCACTGGTTGACGAAGGGCACCGACCTGTCGCGGTTCACCGCCGCGGACCTGCGTCGAATCGCGGCCAGCCTCAACGCCCGGCCACGCCCTACTCTTGACATGCAGACCCCAGCCCAAGCGCTGGACCGGCTGCTGACCAAACCGGCAGCAGCCTAGGAGTTGCTTAGACCGCTTGACCTTGCCGGGCGTTCCGGCGACAATTTCGGTAGTTGAACAGCACACCCCCGCGTCAGACCCCGGCGTCGGCGTAGCGCTGCCCGCGGCGGCAGTAGACGGTCCACGTGACAGCGAGGCAGACGACGTAGAACGCGGTGAAGACCGCGAACGCGCTGCGGGTGGCGGCCAGCGGCTCGCTGACCCACGGGCTGTTGAACGTGATCGGGATGAGGAAGCCGCCGAGCGCACCGACGGCGCCGATGATGCCGACCGCGGCCGACGACCGGCGCGTGCCGTCGAGCAGCGCGAGCTCGCGCTCGGGGCTGTCCTCGACGGTCGCCTGGATGGCGTCGGCGCGGTGGATGGCCGGGATCATCTTGTACGTCGACCCGTTGCCGATGCCCGTGCAGGCGAACACCAGCAGGAAGACGCCGAGGAAGAGCGGGAAGACCTCCGTGTTGGTGTCGACGGCGGCGCTCTGCGCGGCGCCGCCGGCAGCCGGGATCGGGGTCAGCATCGCGAGCGTGCCGAGGATCCCGAGCGTGCCGAGTACCAGCCCGCCGAAGGCGAGCAGCGTGACCCGCGCTCCGCCGTACCGGTCGGCGAGGTGGCCGCCGAGCGGGCGGGTGACCGACCCGACGAGCGCGCCGAGGAAGGCGTAGTAGGCGAACTCGATGCCGGACCCCGAGCCCGGACCGGTCTGGTGCCAGAAGTTGAGCTTGATCAGCAGCGGCAGCGCGGCGGAGTAGCCGATGAAGGAGCCGAAGGTGCCGATGTAGAGGAAGGCCATCACCCAGGTGTGCCGGTGCTTGAGGATGCTCAGCTGCTGGCGGGTGTCGGTGCGGGCGTTGGCCAGGTTGTCCATCCGGAAGCAGGCGGCCAGGACGGCGACCACCGCCAGTCCGGCGTACACCCAGGCGGCACGCTCGAGGTGGATGCCGTCCGCGCCGGCCTGTACGAGGCCGAAGACACCGGCCCCGCCGACGAGTACCGGCAGGAACAGCTGGATGAGCGCGACACCCAGGTTGCCGCCGGCCGCGTTGAGTCCGAGCGCGGCGCCCTTGAGCCGGGCGGGATAGAAGAAGTTGATGTTCGCCATCGAGCTGGCGAAGTTGCCGCCGCCGAAGCCCGCCGTCGCGGCGATCACGCAGAACACGGCGTACGGCGTGCCCGGCTGGGTGACGGCGTACGCGAAGCCGAGCGTCGGCACGAGCAGCAACCCGGCGCTGACCATGGTCCAGTTGCGACCGCCGAAGCGCCCCACCGCCAGGGTGTAGGGGACACGGATCAGGGCGCCCACCAGGTTGGGGATCGCGATCAGGAGGAAGAGCTGCTGGGGCGAGAACGCGAAGCCCTGCGCCACCAGGAAGGCCGAGCTGACGCTCCAGATCAGCCACACGGAGAAGCCGAGGTGCTCGGCGAAGATCGACCAGACCAGGTTGCGGCGGGCGATCGGGGCGCCGGTGGTCTCCCAGAAGTCCGGGTCCTCCGGGCGCCAGTCCTCGATCCACCGGCCGCGGCGGCGGGACGGTTCGGGTGCGCGGGTGGCGAGGTCGCCACCGGGGCTGGTCAGGGTCATCGCAGGCTCCTGGCAGGCAGAGATCCGGTTGTCGTGCCTCAGCCTGTGCTGCCGCGGTAACGACGCGAGGCGCCCCGAGATCTCGTCTCGTCAACTCCGTCTCACGGGCTCACGCGCCTCACGGGATCACTCTCGAGGCCCGCCGGCGACTCGGTGGGGACCGGGACCGGCCCGGTCCTACGACGAGCCGGGCCTCCCGCGGTGCGGTCCGGTCCCAGACCGCGGGCGGCCGGCCGCCTCCCTCAACGGGCGACGATGACCTTCAGGGCCTGCGTGTCGGCGGCCCGGCCGAAGGTGTCGTACGCGTCCATGAACTCGTCGAACGCGAACCTGTGGGTGGCGAACTTCTCGACGTCGAGCACCCGACGTGCCACGAGGTTCAAGAGCATCGGCGTCGTCGACGTGCTGACCAGGCCCGTGGTGATCGCGATGTCATGGATCCACAGGTCCTGCAGCGCCAGCTCGACGGGCGCTCCGTGGACCCCCACATTCGCGATCGTGCCGCCGGCACGCACGATCTTCGTGCAGGCGGTGAAGGTGGCCGGGATGCCGACCGCCTCGATCGCGACGTCGACCCCGAGGCCGTCGGTCATCGACCGCACCTGTGCCTCCCAGTCGGACGCCCCGGCATCCACCGCGTCGGTCGCGCCGAAGCCGAGCGCCTGCGCGCGGCGGTTGGCGTCGAGGTCGACCGCCACCACCCGCGCCGCGCCCTGGAGGCCGGCGGTCATCATCGCCGCCAGGCCGACCGGGCCGGCACCGACCACGGCGACGACGTCGCCGGGCTTGACGCGCCCGTAGCGAACACCGATCTCGAAGCCGGTCGGCAGGATGTCCGACAACATCACGGCCGCCTCGTCCGAGACTCCCTCAGGGATCTTGTGGAGCGAGAAGTCGGCGAACGGAACCCGCACCAGCTCGGCCTGGGTGCCGTCGATCACGTGGCCCAGTGCCCAGCCCAGCCCCGGGACACCCTCGTCGGCGAGGCAGTGGGCGTACATCCCGGTGCGGCAGTAGCTGCACGAGCCGCAGGCCGTCATGCAGGAGATGATCACCCGGTCACCGGCCGCCACGGAGCTGACCCCGGAGCCGGCCTCGATGACGGTGCCGACGCCCTCGTGGCCGAGCACACGGCCCGGCTCCACCGACGGCACGTCCCCCTTGAGGATGTGCAGGTCGGACCCGCAGATGGTCGTGGTCTCGACGCGGACGATGACGTCGGTCGGGTGGAGGATCTGCGGGTCCGGGACCTCGGTCCACTCCCTGAGTCCCGGGCCGCCGTAGACAAGTGCTCTCATCGGTCTTCCTTCGCGATCTGTTGATGGTGTGGTGTGGTCGTCGCCGCGGGCTGGTCGCCGCGGTGTCGGTGAGGGCCTCAGCAGAGGACCGCGAGCTGGTCGAGCACCCGCTCGGGGGTCGCCGAGGCGGGGATGGTGGCCAGCAGCGCGTCGCCGTCGGGCAGGTCCGCGCCTCCGGCCCAGAAGCCGTCCGGTACGACGCCCACCGCGACCCCCTCGATCTCCAGCCCGGCGTCGTGCCGGACGGCGACGCTCCAATCGAAGTGCGCAGCGACGTTGGTGAGCGCCGAGAGTGCCTCCAGCCGCTCCGGCACCTCGATGACGGGGTCGCCGGGTGAGGTCCGGGCGTCGAGCACGACCAGCGCGACCGGGAGGCCGCCGAGTCTGCCCAGCCACTCAGCGAGGTACATCGACGCGGTGTCGGCGGCGATCTCGCCGACGCTCTCGAGACGGTGACCGGTCAGCGCGTGGGCACGCCCCAGCCACACGGCGGGCGAGGGTACCGACACGACCAGTGGCCGGCGGCACGCCTCGGCCAGGGTCCGGGCCGTGCGGACCATCCGCTCGGCCCCATCCTCGTCCGCCAGCAGCACGCGCAGCGGGTAGCCGGTCCGGGACCGGGCACCCATCTGCTCGACGAGCCCGGGGTGGGCGGCGAGGTGCGCGGCGTACAGAGCGCCGCCGTCGAGCCACGTCGCGTCGGGGTCGAGCAGGGCGTGCACCTGCTGGACATGGCCCGTCAGCGCGGCGAGGTCGGTCCACGGGACAGGCGCGCCCTGACGGATGACGGCCGTGGCGTAGTCGCGGTGGTCGAGCAGCACCGGTCGCGGACGTCCGCTCGGGACAGCGCTGACGAGGCTCAACAGGGAGGACATCGTGGGTTCCTTCCGCCCGCCGCACCGGCGGGGAGTCGTGGGATCGGGTGAGGCGGTGGGTGACCGGGGTGGACCGCCCGGTCACCCACCGCCGGCAGGAGGGGAGGCCAGGAGTCAGGCCAGGCGCTTGACCTCGACGCCGCTGGTGGCCTCGAGCTCGAGGACCCGCGCTTCCAGCTCGGCGATGCGCACCTCGCGCCGGTCGGGGATCATCACGATGGGCAGCTCGGCCAGCGGTGCGCTGACCCGCTCGGGGCCGTCGATCGTGAACACGGTGGCCGTGATGTCGTCGGTGTCCGAGCCCCACGAGCCGTAGTAGTGCAGGCTCTCCGGCGGCTCCGGGGTCACGAACTCCTCACAGAACTCCGCGAACGGCCTGCCGCGCCGCAGCCGCGCCTCGCGGGCCGCCTGCCGGGCGGCCTCGGTGCCCTCGACGTCGAGCCGGAAGTTCGTCGGGTCGTAGCGGACCCCGAAGATCTCCTCGGCGACCTTCTGCGTGATCCGGCCCAGCTCGGCGTCCCGGACGACCGACTCGGGCAGCCGCTCGAGCGGGTCGCCGTACCCGCCGCCTGCTCCCTGGCTGATCATGTACAGCTCGCCGTCCTTGGCGATGTCGAACTGCAGGCCCATGTGGTACGTCGAGTACCGCCCGTCCTCGAAGGGCTGCTCGTTCATGACCTTCTCGATGGACAGGTCGAACTTCGACGGGTCGCGACGGATGTGCTCGTAGACGTTGGTGCCCTTGACCATCGCCAACGGGTAGGTGCCACAGCCGTAGCCGCCGTACATGCCGTAGACGGAGGAGAACTTGGCCCCTGACGTCACGGTCATGAAGCCCCACTGCGGCGTGCCCTCGGCGGCGACGATCATCTCGTAGCCCATGCCGCCGTTGAACTTCCCGAAGCCCATGTTGTCGCGCACCAGGCGCTTGGAGACCAGCTGCATGAACGGCACCTCCTCCTCCATGACCTCCTGCTCGGCGGTGTCGGCCATTGCGCAGAAGAGAGGCGAGACGGAGTCCTCGCCGTCCCGGAAGGGCTTGGCGCCACCGGGCATCCCGTTGAGGTCCGCACACAGGTTGCCGACCATGTCGCCGTGCTGGGTGACGCCGCCCCACAGGAAGGTGTTGATCTGGTTGAACCAGTTGGCCACCACGTTGCTGTACTTGTGCGGGGTGGAGAAGGACATCCGGCTGTAGAGCGCCTGGAATGCCGAGAAGCCCCGGAACGACGCCTGGAGCGACTGGCCCATCGGGGCGTCGTACGACGCGTCGGCCCAGGTCCCCTCGTCGGAGATGATCTCGATGCAGCTCATCGCCGACGTGCATCGGGGCAGGTCGGGCCACCAGAAGGCGAGGATCGCCTGCATGAACATGGACTTCACCGAGCACAGCGGCGAGTTGATCGCCCGGTTGAGGATCTCCGGACCGGTGCCGCGCAGGTCCGCGGTCATCTGGTCACCCTTGATCGTGATCTTGCAGGCGAACTTGATGAGGATGTTCTCCTTCAGCGTCGAGTCCATGAACTGGTCGAAGCGGTAGGTGCCGTCCGGCAGCTCGCTGATCCGGCGCCGGACCTCGACCTCGACGTCCTCGACGGTGGTGCGCAGCGCGGCGACGAAGGTGTCGACGCCGACCTCGTCGATCACCGCGTCGACCCGTTCCATGATCTTGCGGACCGCGGTGATCTTCACCTTCAGGTCGGCGAGCTGCAGCTTGGGGTCGCGCACCGAGTGCTGGAGGAAGGTGAGCAGGTCCCGGCGCAGCTCGCCGCTCTCGACGATCTTGAACGGGCTCATCCGCAGGCCGTCGTCGAAGGGCGTCTCGGAGCCCGACGGCATGCCGCCCGGCTCACAGGCGCCGTTCTCGCCCTCGTGGATGGTGGCGGCCACCCAGGCGATGATCGCGCCGTCCCGCATCACCGGCATGATCATCGACTGGTCGGTGTTGTGGACGTTCCCGAAGCGCGCGTCGTTGTGGATGAAGCCGTCGCCGGGGTTGATGCCGACGGTCGGCTCGTCCTTCCAGTACTTCATGATGTACCGGATCGGGTGGTGCAGGATCGCGCTGAATGCGATCACGCCGTGGCAGGACAGGTAGGACACGTCGCCCGAGGCCGTGTAGATGGCCGTGGTCAGGTCGCCCCACTTGGCGCCCGGCGCCGCTCCCTGGGCCTCGCACATCTCGTAGCCCTCGTCGAGGGCACCGGCGATCCGCTTGCGGATCCGCTCCACCTCGAGCCGGTCGACGCCGGCGGCGATGGCGAGCTCCTCGTGGTCCGACCTCGGCGCGATGCCGTGGTCGCGCATGATCTCCGGGTCCGGACCGAGGAACAGTGTCGTCTCGTCCATGAACTTGTCGACCCACTCCTGCTCCTGCGGAGTGAGCACCCGGCTGGGGTTCTCGTGCACTGCGGTCATGTCAGTCTTCCTTGCGTTGGGTGGCGGGGTGAGCGGGTCAGTCCTGGAGGAACCACACGGCGCCCTGACGGGTCGGCTCCAGCCGCCAGCCGGGCTCGACCAGGAACGTCGTGTTCTCGGTGGTCACGATCGCCGGGCCGTGGATCACCCGCTCATGGGTCAGCGCGTCCTGGTCGTAGACCGGCGTGTCCAGCGCGTCCTCGTGGCCGATGAAGTGGACATCGCGGCGCGCGACGGGCGTCGGCTCGGTGCGCTCGCCGCCCGAGTCCAGCGGCTCGAAGTTCACGACGTCCCCGTCGACGTACGACGCGACCCGCACCGTGCTGCAGCGGATGCCTGCCTCGGGTGCGGCCGAGGCCGCGCCGAAACGGTGGCTGTAGACGTCGCCGAAGGTCTTGATGATCTCGAGCACGTCGCCGACGCCGTCGATCCGGCTGAGATCCTCCAGCGCCACGGCCTGCGTGAGCAGCTGGTTGCCGTAGCGCATGTCGACCTCGAGGCGGTGCCGGACGTCGGCGGCGTCGAAGCCCTGCCGGACCAGGTCCTCTCGTCCGCGCGCCTCCAGCTCGGCCACGACGGCGTTGAAGTCCTCGTAGCGGTCGTAGAGGGCCCGGGTGGTCGCGTTGTACATCGTCACGTGCACGCCGCGTTCGTGGAAGTGGAGCTGCTTCATGTTGCCGGCGCCGCAGGCCGAGAAGACCGACGAGAACGGTGGGGCCAGGACCCGCTTGATGCCAGCGTGCCGGGCGATGCCGCACGCGTGGAGCGGACCGTTGCCGCCGTAGGCGAGCATCGTGAAGTCCTCGGGCAGGTAGCCGCGGACCCGGAGCTCCTTGCCGATGCCGATCGCCATCTGCTCGTCGACGCCGTCCTTGATCACCCGGGCGATGTCGAGGACCTCCATGTCGAGGTGGTCGGCCAGCGCCTCCTCGATCGCGAAGCGCGAGCGCCTCGGGTTGAGCTTGATGTAGCCGTTGGCGTAGTTGTCCGGGTCCAAGTAGCCGAGCAGCAGGTCGGCGTCGGTGACCGTCGGGCGCAGGCCGCCACGGTCGTAGCACGCCGGGCCGGGGTTGGAGCCGGCCGACTCAGGGCCGATCTTGATCGAGTTGTGGATCCGGTCGTACGACGCGATCGAACCGCCGCCGGCACCGAGGGTGTCGAGGTGCACCATCGGCACCGAGACCAGCCAACGGTCGATGGTGGGCAGGAAGTCGTAGTGCTTCACACCCCCTTCGGGCACCAGGCCGATGTCGAAGGAGGTCCCGCCCATGTCGGTGGAGATGACGTGACCCAGGCCGGTCTCCGTGGACAGGTGCTCGGCGGCACTCACACCTGCGATCGGTCCCGAGTGGATCGTCTGCAGCGCGTCCGTCGAGTTCATCTGCGCCATGCCACCGGAGTTGTGGATGACGAGCATCGGCTTGTCGTATCCGGAGTCGCGGAGGTTGTTCGACAGTTGGCTGAGCGCGTGGAACATGATCTCGTGCAGGAAGCCGTCGATGATGGTCGAGGTGGCGCGCACGTACTCGCCCTTGCGTCCGGAGACCTGGTGGCCTAGCAGCACCGGGATGGCGCCGAGCTCGTGGGGCGGGAACTCGTCGAGGATGATCTCCTGGACGGCGAGCTCGTGGGCCGGGTTCTCCGTGGCGTTGACCAGGGAGACGACGATGGCTTCGGCCCCCGCGTTCACCAGCTCGCGCACCATCTTGCGGACGTCCTCGGCGTCGAGCGGGGCGACCACCTTGCCGGCCGAGTTCATCCGCTCCTTGACCGAGCGGATCATCGAGCGCGGCACGATGGGATCGGGCCGCTCGGCGGCCGGCAGGTTCTGCTGCATCGTGTAGTCCAGGCCCTCGCCGTACCCACGGCCCCTGGAGAGCGGGATGGTGTCCTCGAAGCCGTGCGTGACGATCGCGGCGACCTTCGGTCCCTTCCGCTCGATCAGCGCGTTGGTGCCGAGAGTGGTGGCGTAGCGCACCGAGTCGACCTCGGACAGCACCGTCGCGCGGTCGAGGCCGGCGCGGGAGCAGGCCAGGTCGAGTGCCTCGTTGAACCCGAGGGCGAGGTTGTGGTGGGTGGTGAGCGCCTTGGCGTCGACGTACAGGTCGTCCCACACGAAGAAGCAGTCGGTGAAGGTGCCACCGATGTCGACGGAGATTCGTTTCATGACGGATCTGTTCCTTTGCTCCGGCGCCTCAGCGCACGTGGCCGATGGTCTTGAGCGCGGCGGTCTGGGTGCGGGCGTCCTCTCCGGGCCCGTAGTTGTGGACCTCCTCGGCGTCCAGTCCCCGCTCCTCCCACTGAGCGCGCAGCGCCGGGACGTCGATCAGGAGGTCGACCGTCGGGGGATGGCCCGGCGGGAGGTACTCGACCTCGATCTGGGTGCCGCAGCCGGGGCAGTAGTACTCGAGGATCCGGCAGTAGGAGGGATCCGGGCTGAAGGTGTACTCGTAGCGCTCCGGGTCGATGATCGGCTGGTGGATCTCGCGCGGATCGCGGTCGTGCACCAGCGTCCCGGGCTTGTAGTTGTCGTGGGCCGACCCCAGGTCGTGCGCACACACGCGGCACACCCAGCGTTCGGAGTCGAGATCGATGACGAGGTACTCGGTCATGGGGACTCGCATGGGAGTCTCCTTTCCAGGGAGAGGGGTGGAGTCAGCTGAGGTCGTCGAGGACCAGGTCGCCCGCGGCGGTGACCCGGAAGGACCAGCCGGGCAGGACACGCGCAGTGAAGAAGGGGCCCTCGATGATCGCCGGGCCTGCGCCGGCGTGACCGGGTGAGAGCTGGTCCAGGACGTGGACCGGGACCGTGTCGACGCGGTCGGCCGCCGATCGGATCTCACGGGTCCCGGCGACGGGCGCGGCGACCGGGTCGACCGGCGCGTCGGGCAGGAGCTCCGGTTGCGAGAGCGGCGCCGTCACCGTCAGCCGCAGCGACGCGAAGTGGCCCGGGTGGTCGGCCGGGCTGCCCTCCAGGTACGGCGCCCGCAGGAGCTGGGAGCCGTCGACGTCCTCGACGAGGAGCTCCCAGTCGGCGGAGCAGCTCGACAACGCGTATCCCTCCTGGAACATGTCCCGCTCGGCCCGCCCCAGCAGGTCGCGGTACGTCGCGGTGACGCTCTCCGTGGTCGGCTCGCTGACACCGACCTCGTAGGTCTTGCCGACGTCGGAGAAGGAGATGCCCAGCGCCGAGAACACGGCGGCGCTGCGCGGGACCAACACCTTGCGGACACCGGCCGGCCGCGCCGCGCCGGCCGCGCTCATGGGGCCGGCGCCACCGAAGGCCGCCAGGGTGGTGTGCCCGTCGACCTGGTCGGCGAAGGCCGCCGACACAGCCTCGAAGTAGGCCTGCTCCATCCGGATCAGCGCCTCCTCCAGGGTGATCCCGAGAGGATCGGCGACGGTCTCGGTGATCACCGCCCGCGAGCGCGCGGCGTCCAGCCGGAAGGTGCCGTCGAGGTAGGTGTCGGCGTCGAGGACGCCGAGCAGGAGGTTGACGTCGGTGATCGTCGCCTGCTTGCCACCGAACCCGAAGCAGGCGGGGCCGGGGGCGGCACCCACCGACTGCGGGCCGACGGTGATCCGCCCGTCCTCCACCGCGATCACGGACGATCCCCCGACGCCGCGGGACTGCACGTTGCTCATCGGGTAGGAGATGGGCACGCCCTTGATGGCGCCGCGTTCCTGGACGTCGACCTGCTCGCCCTCGACCACCCCCACATCCGTGGTGGTGCCGCCGATGTCCATCATCACGACGCGCGCGAGGCCGTAGGCGCGGGCCAGGGCGGCGGTGCCCTCGAGACCACCGCGTGGCCCCGAGGAGTAG
The DNA here is from genome assembly GCF_030929495.1 of Nocardioides sp. LHD-245. GTDB lineage: Bacteria > Actinomycetota > Actinomycetes > Propionibacteriales > Nocardioidaceae > Nocardioides. Next base: position 10,245 of record NZ_JAVFWN010000005.1, read on the forward strand.
GTCTTCAGCGCCACCGACTTCGCGACCCGCGACGAGGCGCCGTCGTTGCGGTAGACCAGCAGCGGGTTGCTGACCCGGTACTCCTTGAGCCGCCGCTCCGCGCCGTAGAGGAATCGCTCCATGGTGGGGTGGAGGAACGAGTTGAGGATGCAGGACCACACCCGACGGGCGTCCTCCCGGTCGCCGGCGAGGTCCCAGCTGTAGATCAGCGGGATCGAGCCGAGCAGGTGGCGGGGGAACTTCCGCAGCAGCACGGTCCGCAGCCGCTGCTCCTGCTCCGGGTCGCTGCCCGCGACCACGACTCGCGCGGCGCCGAGCGTGGTGAGCCGGTTGACCCGCTGCACGAGGTCGAACTCGAACTCCTCGGCGGGTGCCCCGGGGTCGAGGGTGAGGATCCGGCCGCCGACGAGATCGTCGAAGAGCTCCTGCTCCGCCTCGGTCTTGCGCAGTGCTGTCTCGAGCTCCGGGAGCGTGGTGAGGATCCCGATCATCGGCCCACGCCGCTCCACCAGCGCGTTGGTCCCCTGGGTGGTCGAGTACCGGATGTGCTGGGTGGCGTGGAGCAGTCGCTCGGTGTCGGCCTCGCCGTAGAGCGACGCGGACACCTTCTCGATGCCGGCGAACAGGCACTCGGAGAGGTCGTGAGGGGTGGTGAGGGTCTTGGTGAAGGTGAATCCCGCCCCGTCCCAGACGCAGATGTCGGTCAGGGTGCCCCCGTTGTCGATGTTGATGAGCGTGCTCATCGGGCTCCTTCGGTCGTGAGCCGGTTGGCGGCGGCTCGTTCGGTGACGGTGTGACGACGACCACTGTGGGCGCCGTCCCAACCTCGACCGGTGTCCCAAGATCGAACACGGGAGGGGGCTTGGCTGTGGCGCCCGTCACGGTCACGATGGCTGTGTTGGGTTGTCGACCGCGTCGGGAGTGGAACGTGCCGGACTCTGCACACCGGATGCTTCGGGTCGCTGCCGCGCGCGCCGACTTCCTCGACAGCGGGCTGCCCGGTGCCGCTGGTATCCCCGGACTGCTGGCGGCCTCGTGGGAGCGCAGCCAGCAGGCCGGGGTCGACAGCGCTCAGCCCCACAGCGACTTCACCGAGGAGATCGACACCGGGTCGCTTCTCGTCCGGTGCGCCCGGCCGGTGCTGCGCCAGCTCGGGATCGACACGGCGGACGTGCCGATCGTGATCGCGGTCACCGACTACCGGGCGAGGCTGGTCCAGCGGATCGACACGTCGAGTGCCGTCGGCCGGCTGCTGGACCGCGTCGACTTCGCGCCGGGGTTCAGCTACTCCGAGTCCACGATGGGGACCAACGGCGTCGGCACGGTCCTCGAGTCGGGCCAGCCTGTGAGCATCGTCGGGCCGGAGCACTTCGCGGAGAACCTGCACGCGTTCGCCTGCACGGGTGCGCCGATCATCGACCCGGTGACCCGTCGGGTCGAGGGGGTGCTGGACATCTCCACCCTGAGCCAGAGCTGGAGCCCGCTGATGCACACGCTGGCCAAGAGCGCGGCGCAGGACATCGGCCGCAACCTGCTGCTCGACCGAAGCCAGTCCCAGCAGGCGATCTTCGACACCTACCTGCAGGTCCAGGCCAAGGCCACCCGCCAGGCCGTCTTCGCCTTCGGCGACTCGGTGTTCATGGCGAACCCCGCGGCCGAGGCACAGTTCGACGCCTCGGAGCAGCGCATCCTGCGTGACCACGCGACGTTCATGATGGGGCACCGCGACCGGGCCAGCGACACCCTCGAGCTGTCGACCGGCCGCATGGTGCACGTCCGCGGCACCCGGATCCTGGCCGGCTCCGAGGTCGCCGGCCTCGTCGTGATCGCCGAGACGGTCGCCGAGCCCAAGCCGAGGTCCGGCGAGGACTTCATCGAGCACGTCCTTCCCCAGGTCGCGATCGCGACCAGCTCCACCTCACGCATCGCCGGCGACCTCGGCAAGCCGTACGACGAGATCAGCCCCGGACGCTCGCCCGCGTGGCTGCGTGCCTGCGAGGACCTCCGCACCGCCTTGGCCGAGCGGCAACCCACCGTCGTGGTGGGCGAGACCGGCACGGGCAAGTTCACCCTGGTCGGCGAGCTCTTCCACCGCACGTTCCCCGGCGCACGGAGCGTCGCCATCGACGCCGCCGAGGTGACCGTCGGGGGCGATCCTGCCGACCTCGAGGCGCTGCTCGCCGCCGACGACCTCCCCACTCTCCACATCGTGCGCAACCTCGACGCGGCGTCGACGGCGGCCGCGGAGCAGATCGACTCCTTCCTCGCGCGTCTGCGCGAGACCAGAAGTGACGCGTGGTGCGTCGCCACGCTGTCCGACTCCGCGCTCGACTCCGACCTGCCGTTCCATCCTCTCCTCGCGCACTTCGAGGTCTCCGTGATGGTTCCGCCGCTGCGCTGCCGAACCGAGGACCTCGCCGGGATCATCGACTCGCTCCTGCGTGCGCTCGCCCCCCACCGCCGGGTCCGGCTCAGCCCCGAGGCGCAGCGCCTCGTCGCCCGCTACTCCTGGCCCCGCAACGTCGCGCAGCTCGCCGAGGCACTCGAGCAGGCGCTGCGGCGGCGACCGGTCGGCGAGATCCAGACGGACGACCTGCCGGCGTACTGCCAGACAGCCACCCGCCACCGGCTCACCCCCCTGGAGACGGCGGAGCGGGATGCGATCGTCGTCGCCCTGCGCGAGCACCAGGGCAACCGGGTCGCCGCGGCGGCGCATCTGGGCATGGCGCGTTCCAGCCTCTACCGCAAGATCAAGTCGTACGACATCCGGGCCTGAGCCCGGCTGTCCACGGATCCGGGCCTGAGGTCAATGCCAGGACGGGGCCCGCGCGATCTCCAGCGCGCGCTCCCGGTCGAGGAAGAAGAACTGCGCCGGCTTCTCGGCGATGCTCGTGCGGAGGTCGACGAGCGGCCCGCGCTCGCAGCCGACCCGCTCCATCATGGCGACTGAGGCGGTGTTGCGCGCGTCCGGCTCGAAGACCAGGCGCCGGCAGCCGGGCAGGTGGGCCACGAAGTCGAGCCCCGCAGCGATGACCTCCGCGGTCCGGCCGGCGCGGCGCCGGTCGTCGGCGAGGAGGAGATGGATCCCGACGTCGCCCGGGAGGCGGTCGTACCACCGGCCGATCTCGTCGACCTCCGGGTCGTAGGTCTGCAGCAGGCCGACGGGGGCCTCGTCGACCTCGATGAGGTACGCCGCCAGATGGGCCTGCTCGACGATATAGGTGTAGACCAGCGCGACGTCCGCCACCGAGTGGTCGGCCATCCCCCAGAACTCCGCCCGCGGGGTGCTGACCCAGGTGTGCAGCAGGGCGGCGTCCCGCTCGGGGACGACAGGGCGGATCGCGACGGTCATGCGGACTCCTCGGTGACGGGTCGGGTGATCGGGATCGTGCCCCCGGCCGCCCAGACCGCCTGCTGGTCGTGGTGGTGCGGCGAGGCCGGGTCGCCGCTCGCGCCGAGGGGCACGACCCAGCGGCTGTCGCCGGCCAGGTCCCAGACCCAGCGGGCGACCGGCCCGTGCAGACAGGCACCGGTGCCGCCGAGGGCGCGGGTGGCGAGGACGCAGTCGTCGTCGCCGGACAGCGCGAGGTACGGAGGCGCGGAGCCGTCCGGGGCATCGAGGCCGAGCTGCTGATGCGGCGTGAGGGGTACGGCGACGTGACCGGTCCCCCACGCGGCGGGCGCGGGCCGTGTCGCCACCTGCTCCAGCGCGGCCGCCACGAGCTGCAGCACATCGACGCCGAACGGCTTGCCGGCGGCCAGGATCGCGGGCAGGCACAGCCGGATCCGGCCGCGCAGGTCGAACCACGGCGCGAACAGCTCGCCGTGCGGGGAGCCGTCGACGCCGCGCAGCGCGGGGGCGTCGGACAGGCCATCGACGACGGCGGCCCGGACCTGCGCGAAGAGAGCGGCGTCGACGCTGCCGGCGGCCATCCGGCGGTCCCAGGCGAGCAGCCGGTCGCGAGCGCCGCGGACAAGTCGGTGAGATCGACAAGGGACGCGATCATGTCGAGCAGCGCGGCGCCGGCGGTCTGCCGGTCGTCGCCGAGCACGGCGCCGACGGCGACGGGCGTCAGCGGTCCGGCCGCCGCCCGGTCGTCGAGGAGCTCCCGGATCCGGTGGGCCCGGTGCGGCGGGGCGAAGTCGGAGCCGACCCGCTCGAAGTCCGGCGTGGCACGGTCGTTGGCGGTGACGAGCACCGGGCCGGTCCGGCGCGGCAGGTCCGCGACCCAGCCGCCCGTCCACCGGCGATCGCCGTCGCGTTCGGGGATCCGCCCGACCACGCGGTGCTCGGTGCGGCCGTACCGGTCGCCGACCACGAGGTTGTCGACCGGGCCCACCCAGCCGGCGAAGGCGGCGGTCACGTCCCTGGCGCGGCGGGAGCGCAGCAGCGGGAGGATCGCGTCGAGCCCGAGGTCACCCAGGACGTAGGCGGGCGTGCGCAGGCTGAACGTCTCCGGTTCGTCCGGTCCACCGACCACCACGGGCCCGCGCTCGGTGACGAGCACCTCGACCTCGTGCACGTCATAGCTGTCGGCGCCGGTGCGGACCCGCACCTGCTCGACCCGGCCGGCGACCGGCTCCCACCCCGACGCGCCCCGAGCGATGACCGCGTCCCGATGACGGACCAGCTCCTCGGCGTACACGTCCTCGTCGTCGGCCACCGCGTTGGTGATCCCCCACGCGACATCGCCGGCGTGGCCGAAGTGCTGGACACCAGGGACGCCGACGAAGGTGAGGCCGGCGACGTCGAAGGGGTCGTGCGGGTCGGTGCAGACCAGCCGCACCTGGGCGTAGCAGCCGGGCGCCTCGATCACCCGGTGCGGGTCGCCGGCGAGGATCGGCAGCCCGCTGGCGGTCAGGGACCCGTCGACGACGAGCGCGTTGCTGCCCCCGGGCAGGCCCTCGGTGCGGAAGAGCGGGAGCCACTCGTCGCCGGTCGTCGCCGCGAGGTGGCGCCGCCAGAGCTGGCTGGGGAAGCCGGAGAACAGCAGGTGCTGCACGGCGAACACGGCGAGCGGCGTCCAGGGCTGCCACCGGCGTTCGACGACCTCGTTGACGCCCTCGACGTAGGCATCCATGAAGGCGCGACTCTCGGTCGAGAGGGCGGCGTACGCGCGTCGGGCGACGTCGACGAGCAGCGCGCGGCGCGCCAGGACGTCCCACTCGACGGCGGTCGCGCCGAAGACCTCGGCGCAGGTCCCCTCGGCGCGGCGGCGCTCGACCTCGAGCTGCCAGGCCCGGTCCTGTGCGGTCGCGCGGCCCTGCGTGCGCGCGACCGCGAGCACGGAATCGCCCACCACATGGGGGATTCCGTGCTCGTCGCGGGTGATGGTCACGGCGCCACCGGGTTGCGCAACGTGCCGGCGAAGATGAGCGACTCGGCCTGGTCGGTCAGGTCGACCATCTGCAGGGTGTTGCGGAGCTGCAGCCGGTTGAGGCAGCTGTGCCGGAACTCCGGTCGCAGCAGGTCGTAGCGCCGCGCGGCCTCGACCAGCTCGGGATGGTCGGCCGCGTGCTGCTCGATGGTCTCGCGCGCGATCGCCCAGAACTCCGCGGCGGGCAGCATCCCGTCGTCGTCCAGGATCGCCGCGACGAAGCGCAGCACGCCGTCAAGGATGTCGGTGTGGACGGCGAGCGCCTTGACGTCGTCGGGGAAGCTGCCACGGATCCGCTCGACCTCGGCCGGCAGCGGCAGACTCAGCCCACCGGGAGGGGCCATCACGACGACCTCCTCGCCGATGTCCTTCATGAACGCGCCGACCGGGACGTGGTCGCGCAGCCGTAGCAGCAGGTTCTCGCCGTGCGGCATGAACGCGAGGTCGTAGGCGTGCAGGCAGTGCACGAGCGGACGGAGGTAGGCCCGCAGGTAGCCGCGCACCCAGGTCGCCGCGTCGACCGGCGACGCCTTGATCCACGCGGTGACGAGCGCGTCGCCGTCGGCGTCGCGGTGCAGCAGCGCGGCCATGGTGGTCAGCTGCTCGCCCGCGGGGGTGCGGGGCACCGGGCTCTCGCGCCACAGCGCCGCGATCATCTTCCGGTACGGCGACGGGCCGGCCACGCGGTGGAAGGCATCGCCCGTGTAGCCGATGGCCGCCCGCTCGCGGAGCACCTCGAACCCGCACGCCCTCAGCTCGTCGTCGGCCTCGACGACCGAGGCCACCCAGTCGTTGATCGCCGGGGTCGCCACCATGTAGGCGGGCGACAGCCCGCGCACGAAGCCCATGTTCTGGATGGCGAGCGCGGTCTTCACGTAGTGCCGCTCCGGCCTGCTGGCGTTGAAGAAGGTGCGGATCGACTGCTGCGGGCGGTGGTCGTCGTCGCCGGCGCCGAGGTGGACGAGGTCGCGGCGCGCGACGTCCGGCGCGAAGGTGATCGCCAGCTTGTGCTGCCACTGCCACGGGTGCACGGGGACGAACAGATAGTCGGCCGGGTCGAGACCGAGGGCGCGCAGCCGGCCGGCGAAGCGGTCCCGGACGCCCGGCGCCAGCTCGCCGTCGTACAGCTCCGCCTCGGTGGCGTCGGCGGCCAGCGACAGGTGCGTGAGGGCGCGGCGCGCGGCGAGCCAGTGCAGCCGGACCGGTCGGCCGGTCTCGGGCGCGTAGGCGCGATAGTCGTCGAGGCCGAAGCCGATCCGCCCGTTGTTGGCGACGAACGCGGGATGTCCCTCCGTCATCGCCGACTCGATCTCCTGGTAGCCCGCATCGACCAGGTCGGCCACCGGGACGGCGCGGTGGCGCAGCTTCCACGCACCGGCCGCCAGCGTGGCGGCGATCTCCTCGAGGTAGGTCGGCAGCAGCTGGTCCGGGATGCCCAGCGTGGGCGCCAGCTCCGCGATCAGCTCCTGGGCGTCGGGGGCGGTCGTGCCACCGTCGCGGGTGCGCTCGATCGAGACGGGGTCGACGACCCAGTGGTCGAGGAGGTGCCGCGTCGCCGTGAAGGTGTACGACGACGGGCCGGCCACGACCCGCCACCGCTCCTCGCCGGGGACCGGGGTGGGGGCCAGGAGCCGCTCGTGGGCGAACTCACCCAGCGCCTTGGCCACCAGGTGCCGCTGGGCGCGGTCCATCAGCTCGGGGGTGAGGTGGTCCGCGGGGTCGGCGTGGTCACGCACCAACCGGAACTGCTGCGTCTCGGCGGTCCGGACAGCGCATTCGGTAGGTGCGCGGACCAGGTCCGGCGCGTTCCAGTCGTCTCGGGAGCAGACCGACAGCACCGCGGTCTTGCCGGGCAGCGCGACCTCGCGGACCTCGACGAAGCCGGCGGCGACGTTCTTGGCACGGATCCTCTCGTTGCGGGCGTCCGGATCGACGACCACCCGGCGCACGGCCGGATCGGCGAAGCAGTGCGCCATGACCGCGTCGAAGACGGTCGTGGTGAGGCCGCGGACCGGGGAGCCGGCGGGCGGCGCGACGAGCAGGTGCATGCCGAGGTCGCCGTCGCCCACCTCCGGCAGGCCGGCCAGCGGGGAGTGCGCCGGGTCGTAGGTCTCGGCCAGGAAGACCGGTCGCCCGTCGACCCGGCCCAGCCAGGCGTCATGGTGCGGGTTCGCGAGGATCCCGGCGTACTCCCGGCCGACGTCGTCGCGACTGGCGTCCTGCATCATCCAGTACGCCGAGCGCGGGTGGGTGACCCATGCGTGGAGCAGATCGAGGTCGCGCTCGACGTCGACCGGCTCGAGGGTGACGGTCCGCATCAGATCGCCTGCTTCAGGTGGTCGGGGACGCCGAACGTCTGCACGGCGACCCGCTTCTCGACGGGGTACACCTCGCGGCCGAGCATCGCGGCGACGATGACCGAGTTGCGGTACGGGCCCATGCCGAGGTCGGGGGCCAGCAGGGAGTGGGTGTGCTCCTCGGCGTTCTGCACGAAGATCTCGCCGCCGCGCACGTCGACGGAGTAGTCGGCGGCGACGTCGTAGCGACCGCGGGCGTCGTACCGGATCCGGTCCCGGACGCCGTCGAGGAACGCCGGCCGGGTGGGCGCGTAGCCGGTGGCGAGCACCAGGCCCCCGGTGGCGAGGCCGAACGACTCACCGGTCTCGACGTGCAGCAGGTCCAGCTCGCTGCCGCCCGTGACCGGGCGGGCGCCGCGGACCTCGGTGTTGGTGAGCAGCGTCGTGCGCGGGCCGACGCCGGTGACCCGCTGCTGGTAGTGCAGGTCGAAGATCGCGTCGACCAGGTCGCCGCTGATCCCCTTGAACAGGTGACGCTGCTCGCGGGCCAGCCGGTCGCGGGTGTCGATGGGGAGCGCACGGTGGTAGGTGCCGTACTCCGGCGAGGTCATCTCCAGCGTGAGCTTGGTGTACTCCATCGGGAAGAACCGCGGGCTGCGGGTCAGCCACACCAGCTCGTAGCCGCGGTCCGGCGCCTCGGCCAGCAGGTCCTGGTAGATCTCGGCCGCGCTCTGGCCGCTGCCGACGATGGTGATCCGCTCCTGCTGCTGCAGCTCGGCCTTGCGGGAGAGGTAGTCAGCCGAGTGCGTCGCGATGCCGTGGTCGACCAGCGGGCGGAGCGGGTCCGGGACGCGCGGGGACGTGCCGATGCCGAGGACCAGCCGACGGGTCCGCCAGGTCTCGCCGGCGGCGCTGCGCACGACGTACGCCGTCCCGTCGTGCGTCACGTCGGTGACCCGCTGCCCGAAGCGCACGGAGGGCAGGCTCTCGGCGGCCCAGCGGCAGTAGTCGTCGTACTCCTTGCGCAGCGGGTAGAAGCTCTCGCGGATGTAGAACGGGTAGAGGTGGCCGGTCTGCTTGAGGTAGCTGAGGAACGACCAGCGCGAGGTCGGGTCGGCCATCGTGACGAGGTCGGCGAGGAACGGGACCTGCAGGCTCGCGTCGTCGAGCAGCATCCCGGGGTGCCAGTCGAAGCCGTCGCGGGCCTCCAGGAAGACACCGTCGAGGTCGTCGCTCGCCCGCAGCGGGTCGGTCAGGCAGGCCAGGCCGAGGTTGAACGGACCGAGGCCGATGCCGACGAAGTCGTGGGTGATCACCGGGCGACCTCCAGCGTCTGCCGCTGGTGCGCGGGCGCCAGCCGGGCGCCGGCGGCCCGGACGAGGCCGAGGACCCCCGTGATGTCCTCGACCGTCGCCATCGGGTTGAGCAGGGTGAGCTTGAGGTGCTGCACGCCGTCGACCTTGGTCGCCGCGATCATCGCCCGGCCCGACGCGTAGAGCTCCTCCCGGATCGCGTTGGCGAGGGCGGCGCTCGCCCTCTCGTCGAGCGCGGGCCCGGGCGGGACGTAGCGGAAGACGAGGGTGCTCAGCTCGGGTGCGGCGGCGAAGGCGAGGTCGACCTCGTCCCGGTGGGCGGCGTACACCTCCGTCGCGAGGTCGATGACCGCGTCGACGTACCGGCCGACGAGGTCGGGTCCCATCGTCCGCAGCGTCACCCACAGCTTGAGTGCGTCGAAGCGGCGGGTGGTCTGCAGGCTCTTGTCGACCTGGTTGGGGTTGGTGGCCTCGCGCGGGTTGAGGTAGTCGGCGTGCCAGGTCGCCGGGCGCAGCGTGGCACGGTCGCGCACGACGATCGCGCTCGACGACACCGGCTGGAAGAACGTCTTGTGGAAGTCGACGGTCACCGAGTCCGCGCGCTCGATCCCCCGGAGCCGGTCGCGGCGGGTCGGGGAGACGAGGAGCCCGCCGCCGTACGCCGCGTCGACGTGGAGCCAGGCGTCGTACGCGACGGCGAGGTCGGCGATCTCGTCGAGCGGGTCGATCGCACCGAAGTCCGTGGTCCCTGCCGTCGCGACGATCGCCATCGGCCGCAGGCCGAGATCGACGCAGGCCGCGAGCGAGCGCTCCAGCGCGACCGGGTCCATCCGGTGCCGCTCGTCGGTCGGCACGCTGACCACCGACTCGTCGCCGAGGCCGAGCAGCCGCGCGGACTTCTGCACCGAGAAGTGGCTCTCCGCCGAGGCGAGGATGCGCAGCCGCTCGGCGGGGACCTGCTCGTGCCGGCCGCGGGCGAGCAGCAGGGCCTGCAGGTTGGACTGGCTGCCGCCGCTGGTGAACACCCCGTCCGGGTCACCGCCCTCGTCGTAGCCGATCCGCTCCGCCGTCCACGCGATCAGGCGCCGCTCGATGAACGTCCCTCCGACGCTTTGGTCGAAGGTGTCCAGCGAGCTGTTGACCGAGGCCACGAACAGCTCGGCCAGCAGGGCCGGTACGACGACCGGGCAGTTGAGGTGGGCGGCGTACGACGGCTCGTGGAACCAGACCGCGTCATCGAGCCACAGCCGCGACATCTCGTCGAGGACCTGGGTGGCATCGGCCAACGGCTGGTCGAGATCGACCTCCGCCACCTGGGCGGCCGCCCGGTGCGGTGGCACACCGGTCGCCGGTCCGCTCACCCCCTTGAGCTGGCGCAGCAGGTGATCGAGACCCTCGCCGAGAGTGGCGGCGTAGTGGTCGGCATGGGCAGGATGGAACACGTGGTGCAAGGGGAGCTGAGGCACGACAGGCTCACTTCGGTCCGAGATCAGGTAAGCCTTACCTAAGCAGATCGGACCGGGCTGTGGCACCCCCTGTCTCAGGTGCGGCGCATCACGCCCGCTTCCGACGTGATCGACAGCGATCCGATGAACCAGCTTGATCGGATCCCGGTCAATGCCCGCCAGGAAGTGGCCTGGCCGACCGCTCGTCGCGTCGTACCGACCGCTGGTCGACAACCCGGCCCCACTCGGCGCGCAGCCGGCCCGCACCCCTCCCGGCGCGAGCGCCGCCGCTCCTAGCGTCGGAACGTCCGTGACCCCGGTCACACGTACCGATCCGAGGAGGCCCGTCGTGACGTCCGACATCTCGCCCCATGACCCTCATGAGGCCGCAGCGCGCCATGATCCCGTGTACGACGAGCTCCGGGCGATGCCGGAGTTCGCCGAGCTCAAGCGCCGCTACCGGGGCTTCGTGTTCCCGGCGACGATCGCCTTCCTGAGCTGGTACCTGCTCTATGTCGTGCTCTCCAACTGGGCCGGAGGGTTCATGAGCACGCAGGTGGTCGGCAACATCAACGTGGCCCTGGTCTTCGGGCTGCTGCAGTTCGTGACGACCTTCCTCATCGCCTGGCTCTACAGCCGTTACTCGACCTCCCGCCTCGACCCGCTGGCCCGCGAGCTGGACGAGCGCTTCATCGCCCTCGAGGGCCAGGCCTCCCGCGGAAGGGGTGACCACTGATGGACCACCAGCTCCTCACCACCCTGCTGTTCCTCGCCGTCGTCGCCCTGACCCTCGGCATCACGATCTGGGCGAGCCGCCAGACGTCCGGCGCAGCCGACTTCTACGCCGGCGGCCGCAGCTTCTCGGGCATCCAGAACGGCTTCGCGATCGGCGGTGACTACATGTCGGCCGCGTCCTTCCTCGGCATCTCCGGCGCGATCGCGCTGTCCGGGTACGACGGCTTCCTCTACTCGATCGGCTTCCTCGTCGCCTGGCTCGTCGCCCTGCTCCTCGTGGCCGAGATGCTGCGCAACTCCGGCCGCTACACGATGGCCGACCAGTTGGCGTACCGGATGCGACAGCGCCCGGTCCGGATGGCCGCGGCCACGTCGACCGTCGTGGTGTCGATCTTCTACCTGCTGGCCCAGATGGTCGGCGCGGGTGCGCTCGTCGCGCTCCTGCTCGGCGCGGACAGCCAGGCGCTGAAGAACCTCACCATCGTCGGCGTCGGCGCCCTGATGATCTTCTACGTCACCATCGGCGGCATGAAGGGCACCACCTGGGTGCAGATCGTCAAGGCGATCCTGCTGATGGTCGGCTCGGCGCTGATCGTCGTCCTGGTGCTCGCGCACTTCCACTTCAACCTGTCCGAGCTGCTCGGCACCGCCGCGTCCAACACCGGCAAGGGCCAGGCGTTCCTCGAGCCGGGGCTGAAGTACGGCATCGACACCACCAGCAAGATCGACTTCCTCAGCCTGGGTCTGGCGCTGGTGCTCGGCACCGCCGGCCTGCCGCACATCCTGATCCGCTTCTACACCGTCCCGACCGCCCGCGACGCCCGCAAGTCGGTGCTCTGGGCGATCGGCCTGATCGGCGTGTTCTACCTGTTCACGCTGGTGCTCGGCTTCGGCGCGGCGGCGATGCTCAAGGGTGACAAGGCGGCCGACGTGGCCGCGTCCGGCGGCAACCTGGCCTCACCGCTCCTCGCCGAGGAGGTCGGCGGCGGCGCCGGATCCACCGGGGGTGCGATCCTGCTGGCCTTCATCGCCGCGGTCGCCTTCGCGACGATCCTCGCGGTGGTGGCGGGCCTGACGCTCACCTCGTCGACGTCCGTGGCGCACGACATCTACAACAGCGTCGTGAAGGGCGGGAAGGCGAGCGAGCACGACGAGATCAAGGTGACCCGGATCGCCGCGGCAGCCATCGGCGTCATCTCGATCGCGCTGGCGATCCCCGCGCAGAAGCTGAACATCGCCTTCCTCGTGGCGCTCGCGTTCGCGGTGGCGGCCTCGGCCAACCTGCCAGCGATCGTCTACAACATGTTCTGGAAGCGCTTCAACACCCGCGGCGCCACCTGGGGCATCTACGGGGGCCTGCTGTCGTCGGTCGGCCTGGTGTTCTTCTCGCCCGTCGTGTCGGGCTCCGAGACCGCCCTGGTCACCGGCGCGGACTGGTCCTGGTTCCCGCTGAGCAACCCGGGCATCATCTCGATCCCGCTCGGCTTCTTCTTCGGCTGGCTCGGCACCATCACCTCGCACGAGCCCGCGGCCGAGGACCGGTTCACCGAGCTCGAGGTCCGTGCGCTCACCGGAGCCGGCGCGGAGCAGGCCGTCCAGCACTGAGCCACAGGCCCGCCCTTGTAACTACGTGTTACTGCACGAAAACCGGTGCAACAGCACCCGGGTAGTAGCAATAACACGTAGTTACAAGTGGCGGGCTTCTCCACAGGCAACCCCGGCGCAACCCCTGGTGACCACACTTCCCGTGGGTCCTAATGTGACCTGAGGCACCCGAACCGATCAGGAGACCACCGTGAGCGACCAGACCGCCCCTTCCTCGACGGACCAGACCCTGGCCAACCTGCTGAAGGAGGACCGTCGCTTCGAGCCGCCCGCCGAGCTGGCGGCGGCCGCCAACGTGAAGGCCGATGCGTACGACGCGGCGCGCGCCGACCGCGAGGGCTTCTGGGCCGAGCAGGCCGAGCGGTTGACGTGGGACACGCGATGGGACCGGGTCCTCGACTGGGACAACGCCCCGTTCGCGAAGTGGTACGTCGGCGGCAGGCTCAACGCGGCGTACAACTGCGTCGACCGGCACGTCGAGGCCGGCCGGGGCGACAAGGTCGCCATCCACTGGGTCGGCGAGCCCGAGGGCGACACCCGGGACATCACCTACGCCCAGCTCAAGGACGAGGTCTCCCAGGCGGCCAACGCGCTCACCGCGCTCGGCGTCGGCGCGGGCGACCGGGTCGCGATCTACCTCCCGATGATCCCCGAGGCGATCGTCACGATGCTGGCCTGCGCCCGGATCGGCGCCCCGCACACCGTGGTGTTCGGCGGCTTCTCCGCCGACGCGCTCGCCTCGCGGATCGACGACTGCCAGGCCAAGGTCGTCGTCACCGCCGACGGCGGCTACCGCCGCGGCACCGCCTCCGCGCTCAAGCCGGCCGTCGACGAGGCCCGCACCAAGACCGACAAGATCGAGAAGGTGCTCGTCGTCCGTCGTACCGGCCAGGACCTGTCCGTGGACGGCGAGGACGGGTGGGACGACGCGGTCGACGTGTGGTGGCACGACGCCGTCGGCGGTGCCTCGACCGAGCACACGCCCGAGGCGTTCGACGCCGAGCACCCGCTGTACGTGATGTACACCTCCGGCACGACGGGCAAGCCCAAGGGCATCCTGCACACCACCGGCGGCTACCTGACCGGAGCGGCGTACACCCACAACGCGGTGTTCGACCTCAAGCCGGACACCGACGTCTACTGGTGCACCGCCGACATCGGCTGGGTCACCGGCCACTCGTACATCGTCTACGGCCCGCTCGCCAACGGCGTCACCCAGGTCCTCTACGAGGGCACGCCCGACGCCCCGGAGCCGGGCCGCTGGTGGAAGATCATCCAGGACTACCAGGTCACGCTCTTCTACACCGCGCCCACCGCGATCCGGTCGTTCATGAAGCAGGGCCACGAGATCCCCGACCGGTTCGACATGTCGTCGCTGCGGATCCTCGGCTCGGTCGGCGAGCCGATCAACCCGGAGGCCTACGTCTGGTACCGCCACGTCATCGGCGGGGACCGCACCCCGGTCGTCGACACCTGGTGGCAGACCGAGACCGGCGCCGTGATGATCTCCCCGCTGCCCGGCGTGACCGCCGGCAAGCCGGGCTCCGCGATGACCGCGATCCCCGGTATCGAGGCCGACGTCGTCGACGACGAGGGCAACCCGGTCCCCAACGGGTCGGGCGGCTACCTCGTCGTCACCTCCCCCTGGCCGTCCATGCTGCGCACCATCTGGGGCGACGACGACAGGTACGTCGACACGTACTGGTCCCGGTTCAAGAAGCAGGGCTACTACTTCGCCGGTGACGGCGCCAAGAAGGACGACGACGGCGACATCTGGGTGCTCGGCCGGGTCGACGACGTCATGAACGTCTCCGGCCACCGGCTCTCCACCACCGAGATCGAGTCCGCGCTCGTCTCGCACCCCAAGGTCGCCGAGTCCGCCGTCGTCGGCGCCTCCGACCCCAACACCGGCCAGGCCGTGGTCGCCTACGTCATCCTCCGCAACGAGGCGGGCGACGGCGGGCCGGACATCGTCAAGGAGCTCTCCGACCACGTCCGCAAGGAGATCGGCCCGATCGCCAAGCCCCGGCAGATCATGATCGTCCCCGAGCTCCCCAAGACCCGCTCCGGCAAGATCATGCGCCGCCTGCTGCGCGACGTCGCCGAGGGCCGCGCCGTCGGGGACACCCAGACCCTCGCCGACGCCTCGATCATGGACCTGATCTCCGCCGGCCAGGCCACCTCGACCGAGGACTGATCCGACCCGGCTCAGATTGAACTTCAGATCACACTGACCCGGCGCAGATTGAACTGTCTGACATTCAATCTGCGCCGGGTCGGCGCGTCTCCGGGTTCAATCTGCGCCGGGTCAGCGCGCCCGGAGATTCAGTCTGAGACGGGTCGGCGTACGTTGTGGGCCGTGCCCGCACTGGAGACCGTCGACTGGACCACCCTGCCCGCGGAGCTCACCGCGTTCTGGACCGAGTACCACCTCTGCACGCTGAGCACCCTGGACCGGCACGGCGCCCCCCACGCCGTCCCCGTCGGCGCGACCCTGGACCTCGACCAGCACTGCGCCTGGATCATCACCCGCCGGGGCTCGCAGAAGGTGCGCAACCTCGCGCGCGACCCGCGCCTCACCGTCACCCAGGTCGACCGGGGTCGCTGGGCGTCGCTGGTCGGGACCGGCGAGGTCTGCGAGGACGCGGAGTCCGTGGCCCGTGCCTGCGCGCTGTACGCCGCCCGCTACCGCCCACCGACCCCGAACCCCGAGCGGGTGGCGATCCGGGTCAGCGTGGAGCGGATCCTCGGCTCGGTCCAGGTGCTTCCTCGGGACTGACGTCCTCGGCGCGGCGGTCCTGGCGACGCACGTGGTGCTCGGCCAGGACGAGGTACGGCGCCCGCCCGGCGCCGGCCGCGTCACCGAGCTGCGCGGCGGCGACCGCCCCGAGGAACGGGACCATGAACGCCCATCCCTGGTACGGCTGACGGTCGAGTGCGCGGCCTTCCACGCCTCAGATGGTGCCACTCCGCGCGCGGTCGCGGCCGGACAACAGCAGAAGCAGTACGCCGACCCCGGCGGCGACCACCGACGCGACCAGGATGCCGACCTTCGCCTCGGCGGTGAGCAGGTCGGAGCCCGGGAACGACAGGCCGGCGATGAACAGCGAGACGGTGAAGCCGATGCCGGCGACCGCGCCGACGCCGACGACCTGCGGCCAGGACGTACCCTCGGGCATCCGGCCGACGCCGAGCCGGACCGCCAGGAAGCAGGCCAGCGTGATGCCGAGCGGCTTGCCGAGGACCAGACCGGCGGCGATGCCGAGCGCGACGGGCGAGCGCAGCGCCTCGCCGAGGACGCCGTCGCCCAGGGCGACCCCGGCGTTGGCGAGGGCGAACACCGGCAGCACGACGTACGCCGACAGCGGGTGCAACCGCGTCTGCAGGCGTTCGACGACGGGGACCGACTCACCGATGAGGAAGCGCAGCCGGTGCAGCTCCTCGGCGTCGAGGTCGTTGTCCCGCAGCCCCTCGACGGCGTAGTCGGTCGCGACCTCGGGACGCAGCAGCGCGACCGCGGGCGTCATCAGGCCGATCGCGACACCGGCGAGGGTGGCGTGCACCCCGGACTGCAGCAGCGCGAACCACACCGCCACTCCCAGGACGGCGTACACCGGGATCGACCACACCCGCGCGGCCCGGAGCGCGGCCATGGCCGCCAACAGCACGAGGGCGAGAGCGAGCCAGCCGAGGGACAGGTCGGCGGTGTAGAAGACCGCGATCACCAGGATCGCGCCGATGTCGTCGACGATCGCGAGCGTCAGCAGGAACAGCCGCGCCGCGGACGGGATCCGCGAGCCGAGCAGGCCGAGCACGCCGACGGCGAAGGCGATGTCGGTCGCCATCGGGATCCCCCAGCCGCCCGAGCCCTCACCGCCACCGACGATCGCGACATAGACCAGTGCCGGCACGACCATGCCGCCGACGGCCGCGACGATCGGCAGCGCGGCGGTGCGCGGGTCGCGGAGGTCGCCGTGCACCAGCTCGTACTTGATCTCGAGGCCGACCACGAAGAAGAAGATCGTCATCAGCCCGTCGTTGACCCAGTGCTGGAGCGACTCCTCGATCCGCCAGTCCCCCACCTCCAGGGCGATGGGAGTGTGCCAGAAGTGGTCGTACGCCGTGGCCCAGCCGTCGAAGGGCAGGTTGACCCAGAGCAGCGCGATCACGGTGGCCGCGAGCAGCAGCATCGATCCGGCGGCCTCGACGTGCAGGAACTCGCGCAGCGGGCGGCCGACGTACCGCGCCAACGGGCGCTCGCTCGCCGTCCAGACGGGACCGCGGCGCCACAGGTCGTCGGGTGCGTGGCTGGGGTCGGACATGGGGCGGGCTCCTGACGTCAGGCGGGCATGGCGAGATCACCGCCGACCAGACTTCCCGGCTCACCTGCACCGATCCTACCGATATCGGTAAGGTCGGCCGCATGGCCACCGAACCGCGGACCCACACTGGGGAAGAGCCGACCATCGGGCGTCTCATCAAGGACGCCCAGACCGACTTCTCCACGATCATGCGCAAGGAGATCCAGCTCGCGAAGTCCGAGCTGAAGGTCAGCGTCACCGCGGGAGGCGTCGGTGCCGGCCTGATCGCGGCGGCCCTGTTCCTCCTCGTGCTGGCCGTCATCATGCTCTCGGTGGCGATCGCGTACTTCATCCACTGGAACGGCTCGGGGCTCGACCTGCACTGGGCCTTCCTCATCGTGTTCGGCTTCTACGTCCTGCTCGCCGCGCTGCTGGTGTTCCTCGCGATCCGCAGCTTCAAGAAGGTCAAGGCTCCCGAACGCGCCATCGGGCAGGGGCGCGAGATCCCGCGTGCCCTCAAGGGCCAGGCCTGAGGCCGAGCAGGGCACGAGGGGGGAAGCGATGGCGCGGCAGCCGGTCGTCGCGGGACGAGCCGAGCAGCTGCTCGGCTCCGCCGTGGTCGCCACCGCCCCGGTGGCGGGCGGCGACATCGCGACCGCGGTCAAGCTGCGCCTCTCCAGCGGGCGCACGGCGTTCCTGAAGACACTCAGCACGGCGCCGCCGCGGTTCTTCGCGCATGAGGCCGCCGGTCTGCGCTGGCTGGCCGAGGCGACGCCCAGCGGTGGCGTGGCCGCGGCCGAGGTGCTCGCCGTCGACACCGACTGCCTGATCCTCGACTGGGTCGAGACCGCCCGGCCCAGCGCCGAGGCCGCGGGGGCCTTCGGTCGCGCCCTGGCCGCGACGCACGCGTACGGCGCGCCCTGCTTCGGGCTGGACGTGGAGGGGTCCGGGGGGTCCACGGGGGGCGGAGCCCCCCGTGTGGAGGGGTACATCGGGCGGCTGCCCCTGCCCAACCGGCCGCTGCCGAGCTGGGCCGAGTTCCACGCCGAGCGCCGGATCGCGCCCTACCTCAAGGTGCTGCGCGACAAGGACATCATCAGCGCCGAGGACGCCGCCACGATCGAGACCGCGGCCGCGCGCGGTCCGTCGATCGTGCCGATCGAGCCGCCCGCCCGCCTGCACGGCGACCTGTGGAACGGCAACGTGCTGTGGGCCGCCGGCGACCGTGTGGTCGTCATCGACCCGGCGGCGTACGGCGGGCACCGCGAGGTGGATCTCGCCATGCTGGCGCTGTTCGGCCTCCCGCAGCTGCCGCAGGTGATGGCGGCGTACCACGAGGCGACGCCACTGGCCGATGGCTGGGAGGAGCGGCTGGGCTACCACCAGCTGTTCCCGCTGCTCGTCCACGCCTGCCTCTTCGGCGGCCAGTACGGCGCCCGCGCGGCCCGGGTCGCGCAGCGCTACCTGTAGCCGGCGGCACCCGCCTCGCCCCGTAGCCTGGCGCCGTGCCGGATCCCCAGCTCGACACCCAACTCGACACCCAGCTCGACACCCAGCTCATCACGGTCAGCGCCGTCGTCCTCCGCGACCCGGCCGGCGCGGTGCTCACGGTCCGCAAGCGCGGCACCCACCGCTTCATGCTGCCCGGCGGCAAGCCGGAGCCGGGCGAGAGCGCGGCGCAGACCGCCGTGCGCGAGTGCCACGAGGAGCTGGGCGCCGTGCTCGACCCGGCCGGCCTGCGTCTGGTCGGCACCTTCCGCGCGGCGGCGGCCAACGAGGCCGGGTTCGAGGTCGCGGCCACCGTCTTCGAGCACCCGGCCCAGGTCGCGGTCGTCCCGGCGGCGGAGATCGCCGAGCTGCGCTGGCTGCCCGCGGGCGCTCGGCCCCTGCCCGCCGATCTCGCGCCGCTCCTGGCCGAGCACGTCCTCCCCGCCCTCGACCGCCTCTCAGCCACCACTCAGGCCGATCGGCCATGATGGGGGCGTGTCTGCCCGTACCGCCACTCCGCACCGCATCCTCGTCGTCGACGACGACCGCGCCGTGCGGGAGTCGCTGAGGCGCTCGCTCGCCTTCAACGGGTACGACGTGCACCTGGCCGGCGACGGCGCGGAGGCGCTCGCCGGGATCGGCGCGGTCGCGCCCGACGTCGTCGTGATGGACGTGATGATGCCCAAGCTCGACGGGCTCGAGGCGACCCGGGCGCTGCGGGCCGCCGGGAACGACGTACCCATCCTCGTGCTGACCGCGCGCGACGCCGTGGGCGACCGGGTGGAGGGGCTGGACGCCGGGGCGGACGACTACCTGACCAAGCCGTTCGCGCTGGAGGAGCTGCTCGCGCGGCTGCGGGCGCTGCTGCGCCGGGTCGCGCCGATCGAGGACGGCGCCGAGGAGGAGGTCCTCTCGTTCGCCGACCTCACCATGAACGTCGCCACCCGCGAGGTGCGCCGAGGCAGCCGCTCGATCGAGCTGACCCGCACCGAGTTCACCCTGCTGGAGATGTTCCTGCGCCGTCCGCGCCGGGTGCTCGACCGCAGCTTCATCCTCGAGGAGGTGTGGGGCTACGACTTCCCCACGACGGCCAACTCGCTCGAGGTGTACGTCGGCTACCTGCGCCGCAAGACCGAGGCCGAGGGCGAGCAGCGCCTGATCCACACCGTCCGCGGCATCGGGTACGTCCTGCGCGCGACAGAGTCATGAGCCGCTCGTGACCGTTCCCTGGGGGCTGGGGGTCGGCCAGGGTCTCGGGGTCGGGCAGGGCCCTGACGGGCGCTGGCACTACCGCCGCTCCCTGGCCAGCCGGGTGATCTGGCTGACCACGATCGCCGTCGGCATGTCGGTGGCGCTGGTGGCGGTGGGGGCCTACATCACCGCGCGCGTGCAGATGCAGGACACCCTCGACAACGCACTCGTCGACCGGGCCGAGAGAGCGGCCGACTCCGACAGCCTGCTGCAGGCGGGCTCGCAGGGCATCCCGTCCTGGGCGCTGGGCGCGGGCGATGTACGGATCGCGATCCTCGACTTCAACAACGGCACCCTGCGGATCCTCGACCGCGGCCCGACGCTGAAGCTGGGCCGGCCCGAGCTCGACGTCGCACAGGGTAAGCAGGACCGCAGCCTGCGCACCATCGTGCTGGCAGGCGAGCGCTACCGGATCGTCGCCGTGCCCACCCAGCAGAGCGGCGTCGCCCTGGTCATCGCCCAGCCGCTGGAGGACCAGGACCGCACCCTGCGCCGGCTCGGCTGGGTGACCGTGGCCTTCGGCGTCTTCGGCGTCATCGTCGCCGGCCTCGCCGGGTGGGCGGTCGCGAGCAACGGCCTGCGCCCGGTACGCCGGCTGAGCGGGTCGGTCGAGGAGATCGCGCGCACCGAGGACTTCACCCCGCTGCCGGTCGAGGGCGACGACGAGATGGCGCGACTGGCGACGGCGTTCAACCACCTGCTGGTGGCGCTGGACGCGAGCCGGATCCGGCAGCGGCAGCTGATCGCCGACGCGAGCCACGAGCTGCGCACACCGCTGACCGCGCTGCGCACCAATATCGACCTGCTCACCATGACCGCCCGCGGCCCCGACGGCTTCGGCGCGCTGCCACCCGACGCGCGCGACGAGCTGCTCGACGACGTCCGCGCGCAGATCGAGGAGCTGACCACCCTGATCGGCGACCTCACCGAGCTCGCCCGCGACGAGCCGATGCCCGTGCAGGTGGAGCCGGTCGACCTCGCCGACGTGGTGGACCACGCCGTGCAGCGGGTACGCCGCCGCGCGCCCAGCCTCGAGTTCGAGGTGTTCACGCGGCCGTGGTGGGTGATCGGCGAGGACGCCGAGCTGGAGCGCGCGGTGACCAACCTGCTGGACAACGCCGCCAAGTGGAGCCCCGAGGGAGGCCAGGTGACCGTCCGGCTCAGCGACGGGGTGCTGACCGTCGACGACCAGGGCCCGGGGATCGCGGAGGCCGATCGGGCCCAGATCTTCGACCGGTTCTGGCGCTCGCCCGACGCCCGGACGATGCCCGGCTCGGGCCTGGGGCTGGCGATCGTGCGCCAGGTCGCCCAACGTCATTCCGGCTCGGTCCAGGCCACGGCCAATGCCAGTGGCGGCGCGCGCCTCGTACTCAAACTGCCCGGACGGGAGAACCCCCTTGCCTGACCCACGACGTGTCCGTTCCCCACGCGGGAGGTGGCGGTCCCGGCGCCGTGAGGTGCCCGGTGCCGCGGTGATCCTGCTGCCCCTGGTGGTGCTCCTGGCCGCGTGCGGGGGCGAGGAGGTCGGCGCCAAGCCCGAGCTCCCGACGGAGACACCGGCGCTGTGGAACCCGTGCGACGCGCTCGACGCCGCCTTCGTCAAGGCCGAGTTCGGCAGCGAGACCACCGAGCACGCCGGCACGCCCACCAAGCCGGAGTGCCGCTTCGCCCCGGCCGAGGGCAGCGGCGACGCCGTCGTGACGGCCAACTACCTGCTCTTCCCCGGCACCCTCGAGGAGGCGTGGAAGACGATGGGACAGCAGGCCGACGCCGACGTCCGCACGCCGACCGTCGACGGGGCCGACGACGCCCGGGTCGTGGTCAACGCCGCCGAGGACCAGCTCTACGTCACGGGCTTCGTGCAGAACGGCGACCTGATCCAGCAGGTCGACGTCGTGGATCCCGCGCCATACGACGAGAAGCGGATCGTGCGCGGCGTCACGGCTGCGCTCGGCCTGTTGTCCGAGCGCGCGGCCGAGACCGGCGCGGGCGCCGACCCGAGCGCGACCGGGAGCTGATCCACCCCGCTAGTCGGTGCCACCATCTCCGTCGTGACGAGACAGGAACGCAGCCACGACCTCCAAGAAGTCACCCGGGTCGTCGAAGAACGGCGTATGGGATCCGCCTGCCACGACATGGAGGGCAGCGGACGGGATCGCCCTGGCGCTGAGCGCGACGAGGGCGGGCGAGGCGATGTCGTGCTCCCCCGTGATGACCAGGGCGGGGACGGACAGTTGGGGCAGACGTTCCAGGCAGGTCCATCCACCGAGCCGGCCCGTCACGGCGAAGGTCTGCCCACCGGGACCCCACATCGCTTCGGTCACGCTGTCGTTGCCACCGTCCCGCGCCCGTCGCAGGGCCAGCGGCACCGGTCGGAGCCGGCAGCTGAACTGTTCGAGATAGGTCCGATAGGCGTCCGCATGGCCTGGGAGTCGCTGGTCGCCGGTCTCCAGCAATTCCCGGATGTCGGGCGGCAGGCGTTGACGGATCGCCTCGCCCTCGGCGAGATAGCGGTCCAGGTCGGAGGACGTGTCCGCGAGCACGACACTGCGCAGACGACCCGGATCGGACAGCGCGATCTCCTGCGTCACCATGCCTCCGAAGCTGTGGCCGAGGACGTGGCACCGCCCCAGCCCGAGGCCGTCGATGACGGCACGGACCTGGGCGACGTAGGAGTGGATGCCGAGCGCGTCGACATCCACCTCGCGGGTCGACCTGCCGCAGCCGAGCTGATCGAAGAAGACGACGCGCCGGCCCGTCAGCGCCAGGGCCGCCAGCGGCCACAGGACCTCGTGCGATACGCCGCCCGGTCCGCCGTGCACGCAGACGATGGGGGGCCGGTCGTCGCGATGCCCGACGACGCCGTACCACAGGAGCGAGCCGCCGAGGTCCAGGTGACCCTGCGAGGCCAGCGCGGGAGCACTGTCGAAACAGCGTCTCGCCACGGCGGCGAGCTCGGCGCGACTCACGTCCATCGGCGGCCGCCGAGACCGTTGAGCAATATCGTCGCCGCCGGCACGCTGAGGCTGCGATAGGTCGGATCGATGGTCATCAGGAGCACCTCGCCGGCGCCGTACCGCTCGCGCGTCATGACCGCGCGAGCGGCTGCGTCCAACGGGAGATCCTCGGTCACCAGATGCCTGACCCCGGGTACGGGCTCGGGCCGGATCAGCGTCGCGAGGGCAGTCACGTCGGCCCCGCGCTCCAGAAGCAGGGCACCGTACTCCTCGAGCCCGGGCTCGCAGTCCACATGGGCCAGCAGCTCTCCCTCCCGCCACGCGCCGTGGACGTCCCACGAGCCTCGAACGCCCGCGAAGACGGGGTCGTCCGGGTCGTCGACAGAGAACCGCACGAGCCCCGTGCCGAGGTTCTCGCGCGAGACCCGACACGAGGTGATGCCCAGGGACGTCGCCAGCCGGGCGCCTCCCGCATCGACTCCGACGTACAGGCCCCCGCCGCGGACGAAGTCCCGGACAACCGCGGCACCGGCGGCCCCGAGCCCGTCGGGCGCCTCCTCGACCATCCACGGGGACCGGTGCCACACGCTCGCAGCGCCGCTGCCGTGCAGGATCGCGTCCGCGTCACCGTTGGGCACCAGCAGTACGTCGACCCCGACCAGCGCGCCACGATCTCGGATCATCGACGCGTCGATGACGACATGGGCGACATCGGCGGCGTCCAGCGCACGGCGAACGCCACCGAGGATGCCCTCGGCGGCGAAGTCCTTGACCCCCTGGCCCCCATAGACCGCCACCACGCCCGTTGCGGGCGCAGACCGTCCCGCCGGTGGTTCTCCGCTGGGCGAGGGCAGTACTGTCAATGGCGCCGTCTCCCATGCGCATCTGTCCTCGTGCGAGAGACTCTCGGACGGTATGACCCTCAGGCCAAGATTCGCGACCAGGCTCTGGTGCTGCGAGGCACGCAGGTCGAGGAGCACCGAGACCGTCGTCGCGCGCGCCTGGCCGCGGGGCACGAGCACGGCTGTCTCGTCCCCACACCGCACGACGGCGTGCGCGATCTCGTGGGCGGCCAGCAGATCCAGCGCGAGGTCGAGACCGTGCTGGGCGGGCCCTCGCTCGACGGGCAGCAGATAGAAGCCCGTCTCCTCCATCCCGGATCGGGTCACCTCAGCCACGCCCGCCAGGAGTCGCTCGGCGTCCGTCGCGGCGAGGCGGGCGACGGCCAGGCCCGCCGCCACCTTGTGCCGCAGCCGCTCCTCCCAGCGCACGGCGCCAGGGAGTCGGGTGCTCTCCGTGATGAAGGACGTCACCCCGCGCAGGGACATCGCGCGGGTGAAGCGCGTCTCGGGATGTTGGGCGAGGTGCTCGAAACGGGTGTCGAGCAGCCTCGGCCACCCATGCCGGCCGTCCGCGCGATACAGGTGCGGCAGGCCGTCGCGTCGCCAGGCCTCAGCGATGGCCTCGCCGTAGCGGGCCGTCTCACGCCACCTCGCGGACTCGACGGGATCTGGAGGGCACGGCCCGGTCGGCGGGGCGAGACAGGGCTCCGGATGGGCTCGGCCGAGGCTGACGGCGTCCTCGTGCACCTCCCAGGCCAGGACCGGATGCCAACGGGTGACGATCTGGTTCAGCGCCACGGTCTCCGGCTCGAGAAGGTACAGGAACTCGCGTGCCACCTGGATGCCGTACGCATTCCCGTAAGCGCCGACCGCCGGGGCCTGCGGGAAGTCGGTCCAGGTCCGCAGTGCACACTCACGGCCGTCGGGGTTCAGGAGGGGAACGATGAGGACGAGCGCGCCGCCGTAGGGAGAACGTGGGCCCTCGAGGTCACGGCTCAGCAGGTCAGCGAGCTGGAGGAGTGCCTCGACCTGGGCCGCCTCGTTGCCGTAGTTGCTCGCCAGGAACAGGATCGGCGCGGGGAGACCCGCGGGCCAGCGGGCACGACCTCCCGTCCCGAGCGAGAGCTCGCGCGCCGCCTCGCGGACCTCCGCGGCCCGGGCGAGTGTGCCCGCACTGCCGAGGACGAGCACGGGAATGGGTGCTCCGAGCCGGCTGTGCCCTGCGATCTCGAGGACCGCCGTGTCGCGCCGGGCGATACGGCGGGCCTCACCTAGCGCCTGCTCCGCGGTGAGCAGCCGGTCGGCGCGCGGCTGGATGTCCTCCACCGACTCCGGAAGTGTCCTCATCGGCTCGACGCCCTCGCGATCGGACCAGCGGCACGCACCCGAAGCCGTACCGCACCATCGGCGGCGTAGGCCAAGGGCGTCTCCTCGACCGCGATGACGGAGGTCTCCCGCGGGTCGGCTCCGGCGGCCAGGGCATAGTCGATGGCGGCACGGTGAGCGTCCGCGACGGCGCGTTCGCGCTCCGGGCCGCTGGCGTGGGTGACGAGATCCACTTCACGACTCACCCGGGCGACGGCAGCGCCGACGGCGTTCGCCGACTCGAAGTGCTCCGGTCTCAGGAGCTCCAGATCGAAGTCCTTCTCATCGAAGAGCTCGCTCGCTCCGCCCACGACGACAGCGACGGATGTCTGCTCGCCCGCGATGTGGAAACGACCCACGGCGGTGCGCAGCAGCCGCGTCGCCTCCGCCATCGCCCAGCGCAGTTCGCGCTGGTGGGAGGCCAGTCCGGCCGCGTGGCCGAGCCTCATACGTCGAGCCCAGACCGCGGCATCGGTCATCGTGAGCGTGTCTCCACCGAACACCACCGCGCGGTCCTTCAAGGCGGCGCCCACACTGTGCGGCCCGACGCGCGTGCCTGCCCCTCGTCCATGGATCACCGACCCTCCGCCGAGTCCGATGGAGATCACATCGGGCATGCGGAAGTTGGCGCGGACGCCGCCGACGCTGGCCCCCGCGACCGATGAGCGGGGCCGTCCGCCGACGAGTACACCGATGTCTGTCGAGGTGCCGCCGACGTCCACGACGATCGCCTCGTCGATTCCGGCCAGGTGCTGCGCCCCGACGATGCTGCTGGCCGGGCCGCTGCCGATCGAGAGGACGGGGTAACGGGTCGCGACGTCCCCGGACATCAGCGTGCCGTCGTTCTGGACCACATAGGTGTCGCAGGCGACCCCGGAGGCACGCAAGGCGGCCTCGACCGAGCGGACGAGCTCCGCAGCGACCCCGGCGAGAGCGGCATTGAGCGCCGCCGCGCTCTCCCGGTCGACGAGTCCCAGGGAACCGATCTCATGGCTGAGCGAGATCGGGATCTCTCCCGCGACCTCGCGGATGATTTCCCGGGCCCGCAGCTCCTGGTCGGGGAAGTGCGGCGAGAACACACCGGTCACGGCGAAGGCGTCACACGTCGCGGCTGCGTCCTCCGCGAATCGACGGATCAGGTCGTCGTCGAAGACGCCGATCTCTGTTCCGTCTGTCTCGAACCCGCCCGGCGCGATCAGTGCAGCGCCGACCGTGGAGGCGCGGAGGTCCTCCGGCCAGTCGCAGAGGAGGCGGAGGGCGGTGGTAGCCGGGGCTCCGATGCGCAACTGGGCCACCCGCAGGAGGTTCCGCCGCTGGAGGAGCGCATTGGTCGCCAGTGTCGTGCTGACCATGACGTGCCCGACGCGAGCCGGATCGAGGCCAGCAGTGTCGAGGGCGAGCGAGATGGCGGAGATGATTCCCGAGACGACGTCCGCAGTCGTCGGCGACTTGCACTTGGTGCGGACGGAGAGGTCGTCGTCCAGAAGAACCGCATCGGTGTTCGTGCCGCCGACGTCGATGCCGAGCCGGAAGTCCGCGCGGCTCACGAGTGCGCCTCCGGACCGAGGCGGTAGCCGAAGGCATGGGGTCCCGCTGCTTCCAGACCGGCCTCGGTGTACCAGAAGGGCGCTGCCGCCAAGGTCACCACCGTCACCATTTGCCCGAACACGAGGTCCTCGGTGGCGATCGCCGACATCTCGACAGAGTCGAGGACGCTGATGATGGTCGGTGTCGCAGCCACGACCGCACCGTCCTCCAGGGCGACCAGGTTCTCGTTCCTGAACTCGACCCGGACCAGCCGCCCGGTATCGTCGTCGACACCCTGGATCAGTGCATGACCGCGGACGAAGCCGTTCGCAGTGGTGCGCTGGACATCACGGACCATGCCTGCCAGGACGACCTCGGCACCGGGGATCCGGCGGACGGCCCCGTCACGATCCCGGGCACCGAGGACGGCGCGTCCCAGGTCCAACGCATGCGAGATCGAGCCGAGGATGCTCGCGGTAGGGAGGTCACCCGCGTGCATCGGGAACAGGCTCACCGCCGCACGTCCCCCGAAGACGGTCGCGACGGTACGGCACAAGCGCTCCGCCCAGACCGAGGTGACCGCCCCTTCCAACGTCACGGTGATACCCCGCTCATCGGTGATGACCACCGGCGCCACCTTCTGGTCGGTGACGGACATCGCCACCTGGGTGAGCATCGGGAAGGCCCGGCCGATGCCATCGGCATCGACGACCTTCAAACCCAGACGCTGCGCCCACACCAGAGGGATCAGACCGTTCGAACCCGCCACCTCCAGACACATCAGCGCGGTGACCCGGCGCCCCAGCCGCTCCTCGGTCGTCGCGACCAGGCCGGCCGCCTCGTCGCCCGAGAGGATCTTCTCGGCAGACACGGTCGGTGCGCCGAGGAGTCCGCACGGCAGCACCAGGTCGTCCTCGGCGAGGTCCGTGTGCCGCACCACCTCCACCGGCCCCCGGGTCCGGACGCTCTCGCGTGCCATGAGTGTCGCGGTCCTGGTTTCGCCCCCGCCGCCGGCGCCCAGCAGTCCACAGCCGAAGGCGAGCGCGGTGAGGTCGGCCTCGGTCAACTGCATGACGGCCATGTTCGTCGCCCTGACGCAGGCGCACTATGGACCATGAGCATAGATTCTGCTCCCCCGACAGTACTCGCGATACGATCCGCCGGTGATTCTCCTTCGCGATCTACTCGTCGCCGGCGACCGCCTGGGGCTGGCCGTCCTGGCCGGCACCACGCCGAGCGGATCCGTGCTGGGTGTTCGCCTCGCCGAGGACACCGGGGCGCTCACGGGCGACCTCGGCGGAGCGCTCGTCATGGTTCCTCCCGCCGCCTCGGGCCGGCTGACCCGCGCGGGTGACTACCAGCTCGACCTGTTCCTGCGTCAGTGCTCCACCCTCGGCGTCGCGGGCATCGTGATCGCCGACGACGGCTCCGGTCTGACGCCGACCGCCTCCGTCATCGCCGAACGGTTCCGGGTCTGCGTGCTGGGCTACTCCACCGACACGGATTTCAGCACCTTGATGTTGCGACTGGTGCACGTCGTGGACGGCGAAGCGGATGGGTCCTGGCTCGACGAGTTCACCGACGTCCTGGAGGAGCTGGTAGAGGCGCCGCAGATCGATGCGCGTACCGTGCTATCTCGACTCTCCACGCTCTCGGATCGACGGTTGGAGCTCGGCCCGGGCGGAGACGTCGAGCTGGCCGGCGGCGGCCGGCTCGCGAGCGGGGTCCGTGACCGGGCTTGTGTGCTGTCGGCCACCGCGCTGCTCAGGGTCATCGCGGCGACGTTCAGCGAGCTGCCCTCGCCGGTGCGCTCGCGCGCCGCCGTACTCCACGAACTGGTCACGACAGAGTCGGACCCACCGCAGACCGCACTCGACCTGGCCGCCGCGGTCGGCCTGGACCTCCAGGCCTGGCACACCGGCGCTGTCGTCGACGGCAGCTTCGCCGACGACGACCCGCTGGCCTCCTACGTCGCCCTCGACCAGCTCCATCGCGAGATGACCTTGTGGCTGGACGCGAACACGGACGGCTGGAGCTCCTGTGTCGCGGGACGATCCGTCATCCTCGTGCATTCGCAGCGGCTTCCCTCCTCGAGCCCGAACCCGGGCCAGCGCGCGGCGGAGCTGACCGACTGCCTGCACAGCATGGCCGACCGCGGAAAGCACGCCCGCGGCGCCATCGGCCTGTGCCGGGCCGGCGTGGAGGGGCTTCGGCGATCGACCGCCGAGGCGCGAGCCACCCTGGCCACGCGTGGGCCGAGCGCGGTCGGCGGGATCGTGATGACCGACGCGGACGGTCTGGCCCGGGTGCTGCTGGACGTCGCCACGTCCACGACCTCCGGCCTCCTCGTCAACGAGCTCCTCGCGCCCCTGGATGCGCTCGGCGGGGACCGAGCACGTACGTCCATCGAGACGTTGGCGGTCTATCTCAAGTGCCACCGCTCCTTGAAGCGCACGGCTGAGGAGCTCCACCTCCACCGCAACGCGGTGGTCTACCGGATGCGCCGGATCACCGAGGCGCTCGGCGATGACCTGACCGATCCCGAGCGCCGGTTCGCCCTCGAGCTGGCGTGCCGGGTGCGTCGTCTGAGCGCCCCGTGATCGCCTCCCCTCCGTCCGGCTACGGGATGGCGTCGATGAGAGAGCGCGTGTAGGGGTGGCAGGCGTCTTCGATGATCGAGGCTGCGGGACGGTGCTCCACGATGCGGCCACGGTGCATCACGGCCACGTCGTCGCACAGATAGCGGGCCAGGGCCAGGTCGTGCAGGATGACGACGTAGGTCGTCCCCAGCGTCCGTTGCAGCGACTTCAGCAGGTTGACGATCTGGGCCTGGACGCAGACATCGAGGGCCGAGACGGGCTCATCCAGGACGACCAGTCGGGGCTTGAGGATCAACGAACGAGCGATCGACACGCGTTGGCGTTGCCCCCCCGAGAGCGCGGCCGGGCGGCGTGCGACGAGCGAGTCCTCCAGGCCGACGAGATCGAGCATCTCCTCGACGGCCGCGAGCCGGACCGACGCATTCCGCTCCCCGTGCACGACGAGCGGCTCCTCGACGATCTGCCGCACGCTCATCCGCGGATCGAGGGCGGCGTGGGAGTCCTGCGGGACGAGTTGCAGCTGGCGGCGCTGTCGGCGGAGGTGTCGTGGAGCGAGCCCGCGCAGGGCGACGCCATCGATGATGGCCTCGCCGCTGGTCGGCTCGATGAGATGCAGCAGGCAGCGCGCCAGTGTGGACTTGCCACTCCCCGACTCGCCGACCACGCCGAGAGAGGCCCCGGCCGCCACCTCGAACGACACCGAGTCGACGGCCAGGACGCCGTCTCGCCGCCCCGCGGAGAACCGCTTGGTGAGATCACGGACGGCGACCATCGCCCCCTCGGGCTCGGCGCCGTTCACCGCGCCGTCCGCTCGGCCAGGATGCTCAGCGGGTGGTGACAGGCCCATGCGTGCGAACCTCCGTCGAGATGTGGCCGGTGCTCCCGGCAGTCGGGGCGGTCACGCCCGACCGGACATCGCGCTCGGAAGGTGCACCCGGCGGCAGTACGGTCCTCGGAGCGTAGTGCCGATCCGATCTCTCGCAGCGGTTGGGAGCGGTCGGTCGTCAGGCTGGGCACGGCATCGAGAAGTGCGCGGGTGTAGGGATGCCGGGGTGCGCTGATCACCTCGGCGGCCGGACCCGACTCCACGATGCGACCGGCGTACATGACGGCGATCGTGTCGCAGAACGAGCCCACCACGTCGATGTTGTGGGAGATGAGCACGGTGGCGGTCCGATGGTGCTCAGCCACCCTGTCGAGCATGGCCAAGACCTCGGCCTGGGTGCGGACGTCGAGCGCCGTCGTCGGCTCGTCGGCCACGATCACATCCGGACGCGCGACGACGGCCATCGCGATGGCGATGCGCTGGCGCATGCCGCCCGAGAGTTCGTGAGGGTACCGGGACTCGATACCCACCGGGTCCGAGAATCCGAGTTCGAGAAGCAGGTCCCTGATCCGCCGGCGCTTCTCCTCGCGGGTCAGTCCGGTGTGGCGGTCGAGTACATCACGAATCTGACGGCCGACCTTCCGGACCGGGTTGAGCGCCGTGAGCGGATCCTGGTGGATGTAGCTGATCCGGCTGCCGCGGACCCGCGCGAGGCTGCGGTCGTCGAGCTCGCTGAGCGCGACGTCGCCCAGTTCGACCCTTCCGCCCGTGACCCGGCCCGGCGGATCGAGGAGACCGAGGATGGAGAGTGCCAGCGCGGTCTTCCCGGAACCCGACTCCCCGACGATGCCGAGCCGCTCCGCCTGGTGCAGCACCAGGTCGACGTCGTTGACCACCGTCGTCGCCGCTCCTGCCCCGGCGAACTCGGCACGTAGGCCGACGACCTCGAGCACCATCTGCGCGCAGCTCATCGAACCGACTCCTCTATCGCGGCCGACATTGTCGTCGAGCCCGGCCGGGCTCGACGTTTCCAGGACGCCGCCCGCACCCGTGGGTCCAGCATGCCGTACAGGAGATCGACCACCAGCGAGATGGCGACCGTCGACACCACACTGAACAGGATGAAGGTCTGGACGATCGCGAAGTCCTGGTTGACGATGGCCTCGGTCACCAGCAGCCCGACCCCGGGCCAGGCAAAGACCTTCTCGGCCAGGACGGTGAAGATCAGCACCTCGCCCACGACGGTGCCCACCAGGGTCACTGCTCCCAGCATCGAATTGGGCAAGGCGTCACGTCGCAGCGCACGCCCGCGGGTGGCGCCCTTGCTTCTTGCCACCAAGACGTACGGCTCGCGAACCACCTCCAGGAGCTGGGCGCGGAAGATTCGGACGAGGAAGGCGTACAGACCCAACGCCAACGTGAGTGTCGGTAGGATCAGATGGGTGAGCGCGTCCCCGAACGCGACGAAGTCTCCCGCCAACACCGAGTCGATGAGGTAGCTGCCCGTCACCCGAGGTGGTGGATCCAGCCACGGCGTGAGCCGGCCCTCGGGGCCTGGCAGCAGCCCGAGCCGGTCGCTCAGCACGACGAGGAGCACGATTCCGAGCCAGAACGGCGCTGTGCCAATCCCGAGATAGGAGGAGATCCGCACGAGCAGATCAGGCCATCTCCCCTGGAAGCGCACCGCAATGACGGCGCCGACGACAGCCGCGATGACAGCGACCGCCATAGCGAGCAGCCCGAGCTCGATCGTGGCGGGCAGGCGAGCAGAGAACGCCTCGCGCACCGGCTGGCCCTTCGAGTAGGAGAATCCCCAGTCCCCACGGAAGAAGTCGGCCACGTACGCCCAGTACTGCTCAGCGATGCTGTCATCCAGTCGCATGCGCGTGCGCTGCGCGTCGACCGCTTCCTCGGGTGCGAACCGGCCCAGGATCATCCTTGCCGGATCACCGGGGGTCAGCCTCAGCAGGGCGAAGGCGACGAAGGTCGCAGCCACGATCGTGAGCGCGGCACCGAGCATCCGCTGGACGGTGAAGCGAATCATCTGGCGCCTCCACCCACGAGACCACGCGGGTCCAGCACGTCACGAACCCAATCCGCGATCACATTGAGAGCAGTCACAGCGAGGAGGATCCCGAGGCCGGGAAAGAGCGCGACCCACCACTCGCCTGCGAGAGCCGGCTCCAGCCCGGACGTGATCATGGCACCCCATTCGGCGGTGGGCGGTTGGGCGCCGAGCCCGAGGAAGCCCAGTCCGGCCACCGCGAGAATGGCCGTCCCGTAGGTGGAAGTCGCCTGGATCAGGACTCCCGAGAACATGTGCGGCAGCACGTGGCGGGTCACCATCCTCGTTCTGGTCATTCCCATGGCGCGACACGACTCCATCAGCGGAAGCGCGCAGAGGCGCATCGCCTCACTGCGCGCCACCCGCGCGAACCAGGGAATGCCGGCGAGCGTCACTCCGATCGTCGCCGATGTGAGTCCGGGCCCGCGGACGATCGTCACCGCCATCGCGAGCATCAGCGACGGGAAGGCCAGGAGAGCGTCGTTGAGCCGCATCAAGAGGATGTCGACGAGGCCACCGGTCACCCCTGCGATCAGGCCGACAAGGCCACCGAGCACCGAGCCCACCACCACGACCATCGCACCGACGAGCATCGAGACCCAGGCACCCGCGAGGAACCGGGCCAGCACATCGCGGCCGAGCTGGTCGGTGCCCATCCAATGTTCAGGGGACGGCGGTTGCAGTGCCCCGCCGAGATCGTTCTGATTGGCCATACCCGGATGCAGCAGCGGGAACAGCGCGCTCCCGACCAGCACCGCGGCAAGGACGAGCAGAGCCGTGAGGACCGGCAGGGGGAAGGCCCCCCGGCTGCGGCGGGGGACCTTCCGGGCCGGCGGCCGCCGCTCTGCGCCGGAACCGACTATCGCCATGTCGAGAAGTTCAGGTGGACCCCGTAGGTCACGTGCTCGACCTCCTCGCCGATCGCCATGAGGCCCGGCATGGACCAGAACTTCAACTTGGGGCTCGCCCCGACCCACTCCTTGATCACGGTGTCGTAAAGCCGCCGACGCTCGTCGTCGTCCGTTGTGACACGTGCCTCCGTCCACGCCTGGTCTGCGGCCGGGATGCACATCGCGGAGATGTTGTACGGCGACGCGCAGTTCATGTCGTAGGACAGGTAGTAGCCCGCATCGACGATACCGGGGCCGTCGACGAGTGCGAGCGCGGCGAAGTCACGCTCGTTGAGGGCATCGGAGCGCTGAGCCGGTGCGAGCTCTCGGATGCTGACCTGTACATCGGCCTCAGCAAGCGCTGCCTGGACGGCCGTGCCGAACTCCTTCAACTCGCTGTTGTCTGCGGGCACCGTCAACTCGAAGGAGATCGGGCGGGCGAGCCCAGACTCGTCGATCAGCTTGCTCGCCCGATCGAGGTCCTGCTCACGCGGCCGTTCCAGGTCCGCGTCGTACTGCGGCAGGCCGGGCGCGATCGGACCGTAGAACCGGGTCCCGAAACCTCTCCCCAGTGTGGAGTGGAGATCGTCGTACGGCAGCGCGTAGGTGAGGGCTTCGCGGAACTTCTGGTTGTCGAAAGGCGCGACCGACCAGTTCAGGGCGATGTCGAGAGACTGGCCGCTGTCGAAGGCGACGACCGAGCAGCAGTCATCGTCGTCGAGCTTCTCAGCCAGGCTCGCAGCAAGCCCGACGGTTACATCAGCCTGGCCGCTCTTGGCCTGGAGCAGCATGGTCGACGGGTCCGAGACGAAGGCGACCACCACCTCGTCGGAAGCCGTCGGCTCACCCCAGAAGTCCGGGTTGCGCCGGAGCACCGCCCGTACCCCGGCCTCGTACTCGGCAAGGACGAAGGGACCGGTCGCGCCGGCGGAGTGGCTGGCGAAGTAGGCGTTCCCCTCACCCGCGACGACACCGCCATGCTCCTCGATCAGCACCGGATCCACGATCGAGGCCGCCGGCTGAGCAAGGACCTGGGGGAGATTCACGTCCGCCACCGACAGCTCAATGACGACCGTGTCGTCCCCCTCAGCCTCGACCGAGGAGATCAGCGGCGGCTCGTCGAAGCCGTCGCTGAGATAGCTGAAGCCGCATTGCGCCATGTCGATGGTGCGTTGGAGCGAGTAGCGCACCGCCTCGGCGTCGACGGGTTCGCCGGAGGGGAACGACACCCCTTCTCGGATGGTGAAGGTGTAGGTCCGCCCGTCCGGGCTCACTTCCCAGGACTCCGCGAGCCCCGGGCGCATGCTGGCGGGGTCGAACGTCGACGTCCCGCTGCTGGGCCCGTCCGACGTTCCGTACTCCACCAGGCGGGCGTAGAGACTCTCCATGAGATGCATGTCGGCCGCGCCGCACGCCATGGCTGGGTCGACCGTGGTCGGCGCGCCCAGGACATTGACAGTGAGCGAGCTGCCGGCGTTCCTCGGCTTGTCGTCCGGGTTCGCCGCGCACGCGGCGAGGAGCGTGATCGTCGAGACCGCCACCCCGAGTCGGGCGATCGTTCGGCTTGGCTTCATCGGGACTCCTGACATCGGGGCGTTCAGACGAATGGAATCCTTCAAAGGTCTCATTGGTCCAGCAATGTACTTGGAGTACAAGATGCAAGTCAGTCTCGATACCGAGGAGACAGGAGGGAGGAACGGCCGCCGCGAGAACGGTCGCCGGCGTGCGTCAGGGGTTGATCGCCTGCAGCAGCCGGGCGGCCTTCCACTCCGTCTCGGCCCACTCCTCGGCGACGTCGCTCGCCACGGTGATGCCGCCGCCCGTCCCCAGCACGTACTCGTCGCAGCCGCCGGCGGTCAGCAGCGTGCGGATGATCACGCCGAGGTCGGCCCGGCCGTCGCCCGCCACCCAGCCGAACGCGCCGGCGTAGGCCCCGCGCGGAGTCGCCTCGACCTCGTCGATGATCTCCATCGTGCGCAGCTTGGGGGCGCCGGTCATCGAGCCGGCGGGGAACAGGGCGCGGAGGGCACCGACCGTCGTGATCTCGTCGCGCAGCCGGCCGCGGACCGTGGACACCAGCTGGTGCACGGACGCGTACGACTCGACCTCCATCAGCACCGGCACCTCCACGCTGCCGACCTCGCAGACGGTGGCGAGGTCGTTGCGGAGCAGGTCGACGATCATCAGGTTCTCGGAGCGGTACTTCGGGTCGCTCGCCAGCCGGTCCCGTGCCTCCGCGTCGTCGGCGGGGGTGGCCCCCCGCTGGGTGGTGCCCTTGATCGGCTTGGTCTCGAGGGTGCGGTCGGCGGTCACCAGGGCGTACCGCTCGGGCGAGGAGCTCAGCAGCCAGGCCCGAGATTCCTCCACGTCGTGCTGGAGGAAGCCGGCGTACGGCGCGGGGTTGAGCGCGCGGAGCCGGAGGTACGCCGCCGCGGGGGTCAGCGGGCTCGACGCGCGGAGCCGGTGGGTCAGGTTGACCTCGTAGGAGTCGCCGGCGTGCAGGTGGTCCTGGACCGTGGTGAACGCGGCGGCGTACGACGCCGGCACGGGTGCGGGCAGGCCGACGGTCACCCCCAGGCTGGTCGCCGGCGCGGTGACGGGATGGTCGTACTCGCGCAGGTGCGAGGGCCGCAGCCACACGGCATCCGGCAGGTCCGGGTCCGGGTCGGCGGGCAGGTCGGGCCGCGCGGCGTACCCGAAGTAGCCGAACCACTGGTCGGTGGACCGCCCGGCCGCCAGCTCCGCCTCGAGGACGGCGAACGGGTCGTCGCCGACCACGACCGAGCGGCCGCCGGCGTGCCGGGTGACCTCCCGGCGCGCGGCGTCGTAGGTGAGCGAGACGTCGTCGTCGTCGAGCCAGCCGAGGATCGAGCGGCGCCGGGACCAGTCGCGGGCACCGCCGCCGTCGAGCCACACGCAGCGCGGGTGTCGGGCCTGGATCCGCGCGAACGCCTCGGCGGGGTCGCCCTGGGTGACCATCCGGTCAGCGTCCCACGGCGAGGAAGTTCGCGACCAGCCTCGCGCCGTACGCCGAGAGGACGGACTCGGGGTGGAACTGCACGCCCTCGATCGGCAGGCCCCGGTGCCGCACGCCCATGACCGTGCCGTCGGCGGCCCAGGCCGTCGCCTCGAGGTCGTCGGGCAGCCGGGTCGCCGCGAGCGAGTGGTAACGCACCGCGGCGAGCGGCGACGGCACCCCGGCGAACACACCCCGGCCGTCGTGGGTCACCGACTCCACCACGCCGTGGGCGGGCGCGACCCGTCCGACCTCGCCACCGTGGGCGAGCACGATCCCCTGCAGGCCGAGACAGACGCCGAGCACCGGCCGGTCGCCGTCGATGTCCCAGGCGTACTCGCCGGGATGGCCCGGCCCCGGCGAGAGCACGATGTGCGAGAACCCGGACAGGTCGACGGCGTCGTCCCACTGGACCACGGTCGGCAGCACCCCGGTCACGCCGGCGACGAGGTGGACCAGGTTCCAGGTGTAGGAGTCGCGGTGGTCGACGACCACGACGTCGGGGGGGCTCATCGCCACGCCACCACCGCCACACCGTTGTCGGCCGCGGCCGCGCGCAACCGCTTGTCGCGCGTCCATAGGCGGGCGCCGGGAAGGAGCAGGCACGCGCCGAGGAGGTGCGCGTCTGCGGGGCTGAGGCCACGGCCCCAGAGCCGGCGCCCGTCAACGAGGGTCACCAGTTCGCTGTGCCGCAGGACCGGGAACTGCCGCAGCTCGCCCAGCAGTCGAAGCACCTCCGCGCGGTTGCGCATGTTCCCGAGTGCCAACTCCTCGACCACCGCGGGATGCCCACCCACCTCGTCGAGGCCCAGCTCACGCACCAGGTGCGGCTCACCACGATGGAGGTGGTCGATCCAGACCGAGGTGTCGACCAGGATCACGACGCTCGACGGGCAGAACGGCGCCGTGGCGCCGCCGTGGCATCCGGGTCCGACCCCCCGAGAGCCGCGAGCCGACGTCCGGCCTCGACCCGCACCAGCGTCTCCAGTCCGGCGCGCACAAGCGACGAGCGCTCCTCGATCCCGCTCAGTTCAGCGGCTCTCTCCATGAGGTCGTCGTCGACCGTCACTGTGGTTCTCATCATCTGCCTCCGCATAAACTGATGCCCGATTCGATGCTACTCGGCTCCCGGCGAGCCGGCGAGCCGGCGAGGCAGGACTCACAGCTCGGTCGCCAGCTCGCCGCGCCGCAGCGCGGCGATCACACCGGGCGCGGGGGCGATGTGCACCTCCCGGTGGTCGACCTCTCCCAGCGCCCGGTCGACCGGCCAGGCCAGGCGCTCCTCACCGAGGGAGAACTCCGCCGCGACCCCCGGCTTGTTGCCACGCGGGTCCTGGCGGTGCCAGCCGTCGTCGAGGTGGACGGCGACCAGCCCGTGCACGATGTACCCACCGGCGGTCCCGTCGTCGACCAGCCGCTGGTAGCAGAGCCCCGTCGGTACGCCGCCCGCGCGCAGCACCGCGGCGAGCAGGTGCGCCTTGGCGTAGCACCAGCCGACGCCGTCGGCGAGCACCTCGGTCGCCGACACCGCGAACCGCGGATCACCCGCGTCGCCGGCGTGGGCGATCTCGTCGCGCACCCAGGCGAAGGCCGCACGGGCGAACGCCCGTGCGTCCCCACTGCCGGCGCCCAGCCGGTCCGCCAGCGCCATCACCTCCGGCGCCGTCGACTGCACCACCTCATCCGCGCCGAGGTAGTCGCGCGGAGCGCCCGCCGTCAGCTCGAAGGACACTCAGACCTCGATGACGGGCAGGGACGGGTCGACCGCCCGGATGTCGTCGGGGTCGGACGTCACCACGGCATGACGGTGTTGGCGCGCGTGCAGGGCGACGTGGACGTCCGTGACGTCGGCATGACCCGTGACACCCGCGAGCTCCCCCACCAGCCTGGCGGTCGACTCGGCGAAACCGACCACGACAACACCCTCCTGCTTCAGCAACCGAGCCAGCCGGACCTGCCGTTGTCCGTCGCGCCACGCCTGAGCGAGCGCGCCGGGAACCACGTGGACCGGCCGATCGGCCAGCAGAGCCTGGCGGATCGTCTCGGCGATCACCCGGTCACCTCGCTCCACCGCGATCAACGCGCCGGCGTCCAACGTCAGTCCGTCTTCCATCCGAGCCTCCGCAGGATGTCGTCGACCCGCGCCCTCTCCTCGGCCGTCGGCGCCCCGAACTCCTTGTCGAACTCCTCGAAGAAGTCTCCGAGCGGCTCCCGCTCGCCCTTCTCCCGGAGCGCCTCGGCGACGTAGGCCGACACGGAGGCCGCCCGCCCCTCGGCGACCGCCGCACGTGCCTGCTCGACCAGGTCGTCGGGCAGGCTGACGGCGATCTTGGTGGTCATACCGGGATCATACCGCGGCCCGGCTCCTGGAGGGTCCGTGTCGCCATGCCACCAGCCTGACGCCGTCCCGGCCTCGGCGTCACCGCCGATCCGCGGCCTGTGGACAGCGTCCGGAGCGATCGGTCAGAGCAGGACGCCGGCGACCAGGTCGTGGACGATGTCGAAGCCGCGCTCGGTCAGGATCGACTCGGCGTGGAACTGCACGCCTCGATAGTGCGGTCCGGTCAGCGCGTCGACGTCGCCGGTGTCGGCATCGGCGTCCACCCGCACGCCGTCGGGGAGCGCGAGGTCGTCGGAGACCCGGCCCACGAAGGTGTTGTAGAAGCCGACCCGCTGCGGGCGCCCGTCGAGCAGCACGGTGGCCTGGGTGCCCTGGAAGACGATGTCCTTGTAGGCCAGCGGGATGCCGAGCTGGTGGCACAGTGCCTGGTGGCCGAGGCAGACGGCGACGAACGGCTTCTCGTGGGCGAGCAGCCAGGCGACCGCCGCCCGCAGCTGCGCCATCTTGGGGTCGGCGTCGTCGCGCGGGTCGCCGGGACCGGGTCCGACGATGACCAGGTCGTAGCCGTCGAGTACGCCGTCGGCGTACTCCTCGTGCCGCACCACGGTGCTGGTCATGCCCATCCGGGCGAGCATGTGGCGCAGCATGTTCACGAAGTCGTCCTCGCCGTCGAGGATGACCGCGGACTTCCCCGCGAGGCGCGGGTCGGTCGGCGAGCCGGCCTGGTCGGCGAGCCAGAAGCCGGAGAGCCGGCTGTTGCGGGCGTTGAGGGCGATCAGCACCTCCTCGTCGGCGACGAGGGTGGCGATGTCCGTGGTGGGCACGGGGGCCGGCGGGACCAGCCCGAAGGCGGAGAGGATGCCGCCGGCCTTGGCGTGCGTCTCCGCGACCTCGTACGCCGGGTCGGAGTCGCGCACCAGCGTGGCTCCGGCCGTCACCTTGAGCGAGCCGTCCAGGGAGACGTCGGCGGTGCGCAGCACGATCGGGCTGTCGAGGACCGGCTCGCCCGTGTCGTCGCGGCCGAAGAGCGCGAGCGCGGAGGCGTAGTAGCCACGCCCCTCGGCCTCGTACTGCCTGATCAGCCGGCAGGCGTTCTCGACCGGCGACCCGGTCACCGTGGCGGCGTACATCGTGTCGCGCAGGACCTCGCGGACGTCGCGGTTGGTGCGGCCGGCGAGGAGGTACTCGGTGTGGATGAGGTGGGTCATCGGCTTGAGGAAGGGGCCGAGCACCTGGCCGCCCTCCGTGCAGATGTCGCACATCATCTTGAGCTCCTCGTCGACGACCATGAAGAGCTCGTAGATCTCCTTCTCGTCCTTGAGGAAGGCGCGCATCCGCTCCTCGGTGCTGCGGGTCTCGCCGGCCGGCGGGCGCAGGTGGAAGGTGCCGGAGATCGGGTTCATCCGGACGTCGCCACCGTGCACCGACACGTGCCGCTCGGGCGAGGCGCCGACGAGGAAGCGGTCGCCGGTGAAGAAGACGAAGGTCCAGTACGCGCCCCGCTCCCGCTCCAGCAGCCGGCGGAAGACGGTGAGCGCGACCGAGGCGTCGAAGTCGGCGACGACGGCCCGGTAGTTGCGCCCGATGACGAGGTTCGCGCCCTCGCCCTGCCCGATCTCCTCGTCGATGATCGAGGCGACGATCTTGGCGTACTCGTCGTCGCCGGTCTCGAAGCCGCCGCGATCGGTGAACTCGACCGGCACCGGGTCGATCGCGTCGACCACGTCGGCGACGGAGAACTCGTGCTCGGCCTGCACGTCCACGACCACCAGCGGCGTGCCGTCGTCGTGGGCCTCGAAGCCGCGCTCACTCACCT
The DNA here is from genome assembly GCF_030929495.1 of Nocardioides sp. LHD-245. Taxonomy (GTDB): domain Bacteria; phylum Actinomycetota; class Actinomycetes; order Propionibacteriales; family Nocardioidaceae; genus Nocardioides. The sequence goes on from NZ_JAVFWN010000005.1 coordinate 50,303, forward strand.
GACGGAAGGGGACGGCGACCAGCCGGTCGCAGATGTGCCCCGGCTCGGGCACGCCCGTCTCGAGCGGGATGTCCATGATCGACGCGACGACGCTGCGGGTGCCGCCGAGCACACCGACCGTGTCGCGGTCGCCCGCGCGGGTGGAGCGCCGGATGATCGCCCAGGCCTCGTGCCCCTGGACGGCCGCGATGGCTTCCCGGGCAGTGAGGCCGGCTCTGGGCTGTTCAGGCATGACCGAAGCCTATGCGGGCACCGACCTCCGAAGAGATGCAGTCTCAGACCAGGATCGGAGCCGGCTCAGGGAAACCCGGGGATCAGCTCACCGCCGAACGGCGGCACCAGCGAGCACCGCACCTTCCGTGGACGGCAGCACCAGCTCGTCGTACTTCGTGACGATGCGCCGCGGCATGTTCCCCCAACGAGGCCGGCCGGGCCGGGGTCACACCCCCAGGGCGAGGAAGGCCGCCGCCGTGCCGGCGGCGACGGCGTCGTCACCCACCCGGCGCCGGACGTCGAGCAACGCCGTGGCCGGGTCGCTGCCGGCGGCCAGCGCGGCGTGCAGGTCGACCATCAGCGCGGCGGTCGCGGCGTCGTTGACCTCGCCGACGCTGCAGACGAGCCCGGCGGTCCCCAGGGAGAACAGCGCCGCCGCGAGGCCGAGCAGCTCCTCGGCTCCCACCGGGGCCAGCACGCCGGACTCGCACGCCGACAGCACCACCCGGTACGGCGCCCGCCGGACCCGCTCCAGGTCGTGCACGGTCAGCGGCCCGTCAGCGAGGTCGAGGGCCGAGAACAGCGGGCTGTCGGCCCGGAACCGTCCGTGCGCGGCCAGATGGACCAGCCCGGCCCCGTCGAGGTGGGCGAGCACCGCGTCGAGGGTGGCCCTCGATCCGTCGAGGAGCACCGCGTCGGGATGACGGCGGGCGAGGACGGGAACCTCCGCGCCGCCGCTCGCGAGCGCCGGGCCGGAGACCAGGACGGCGCTGCCCGGCTCGGGAGCGGACCGGGCGCGGGCGCGCAGCCACTGCCCCGCCGACGGGACGACCGCGAACGCCCGGTCGTGCAGCGCGGGTAGCAGCGACCAGGCCAGCCCGTGCAGACGGGCCGTCGGGGCGAGGACAACCGGGGCGTCCGGCAGCAGCCGGACCGCCTCGCCCAGCACCGCGTCCTGGAGCGCCCGCCCGAGGCCCGCGGTGTCAGCAGGCCGCCCGCGAGCCGCGCGGCGCAGCAGCATCCCCGCCGGACCGAGCAGGGCGGCGATCTCGCTCGTGGACCCGGCCACCCGGCGCCGTACCGTGCCGGCGTGGGCGACGACCACGTGCAGCACACCGTCGACGTCGACCAGTTCGACGAGGCAGGTGTCGCCGGTCGCGGCGACGATCTCCTCGACCCCGGCCGGTCGCTGCTGCGCGGCCGTCGTCGCCGACAGCGTGTGGCTCTCGGCCCGCACGGCCCGCTCCAGCCGGCGTCGCTCTCGTTCGAGATCCTCCGTGGGCGCCCCCTCCTGCCGCGCCTCCGCCAGCCGCCGCCCGTTGTCGCGCAGTGCCGCCAGGGACGCGGGGATCGTCGCGGCGTCCGACGTCGCGGGCGGCTGCGCCAACGCCGTGGCCCGGGTCCGCTCGCTCCAGCGCAGCAGGGTCCGCGCGTCGGAGGCGGCATGGCGCAGGGCGAGGGAGGTCAGCTCGCGACCGTGGGTCGTCGCCAGCGCCCGCAGCTCGGACGAGCCGATCAGGAGCCGGTGCTCGTCGATCGCATCCAGCCCGGCGGCGGCCGCGCGGAGGACGCCGCCGCGGTCGTGCGTCTCCTCGCGCGCCAGCGCCCGGGCGTGCCAGGCGCCCGCGCGGACCAGCGCGTTGGGATGGGTCCGGTACGACGCCGCCCGCTCCCACAACGGGATCCGCTCCTCGCCACGGCCGAGCCGGCCGGCGAGCGTCAGCGCGACCGGGGCCTCGTCGGCACGCTCGCGGTCGAGCGTTGCCGCGACCGACCGCGCCTCGCGGCCGAGGCCCTGACCGTCGCCGAGTGCCGTCCGCACCCGCAGTGCGACCAGGCGGGCACGGGCCTCGTGCCACCGACGGCCCTGCTGCCGGAACGCCGTCCGAGCCTCGGTGGCCGACCGGAGCGCCGCCGTCAGGCCCTCGGGCTCGCCGGTGGCGAGGAGAGCGGTGGCACGCAGCAGGTCGAACGCGGGGACCTCGTGCGGGATCAGCCGTGCCGCCTCCCGGTATCCGTCGAGAAGTCTGACCGCCTCCCCGGCCAGGCCCGCGGCGAGGTACGCGCCGACGTACAGCTCGATGACCTCGAACCACGGTCGCCGGGCCGCCTCGAAACCGGCCACCGCGGCGGCGTACGACCGCAGCCCGCCGGCCAGGTCGCCCCGTGCGACGGCGATGTCGGCCAGGCTCGTCACCGCGGTGAGCCGCTCGACGGTCGCTCCCGCGCGCGCGAGCAGACGCTCGGCGGCGACCACCTCGCGCTCGGCGTCCTCGACGTGTCCCAGGGTGAGCTCGATGTGCCCGAGCCAGATCCGGGTCCGCCCCTCCCAGACGGCGTCGCCGGCACCCGCCATCTCGGCGACGGCGCCGCGCAGCACCGGTCGCGCCTCCCCGTGTCGACCGAGGATCGCCAGCACCCCGGCCTTCCGCATGAGGATCTTGGCCCGCACCGTCCCCTCAGCCGCCGCCAGAGCGCGGTCGAGCTGGGCGAGGCCCGGGCGGGTCCGGCCGGCGAACACCAGCGTCGCGCCGTACGTCGCGCGCACGTCGCTCTCCCGGCCGGCGATCGCCGAATGCCGCGCCGCACGGAGACCCTGCCGCAGCTGAGCCAGCGCCTCGTCCGCGCGTCCCCGGTCCCGCAACACGATGCCGAGGCACTGGTGGGCGTAGGACCGCGCCAGTGGATCGCTGTCCTCGGCCAGCACGCGCTCCGCCCGTCGGACGGCCTCCTCGGGACGCTCGAGGGCCAGTGCGAGCAGTTCCTCCATCGGCGACCCGGCTTTCGGACAGCGACTGTGCTCTTTACGGGTGTCTGGGAGCGGGACTACGTTAGCGCCGCCGGCGGAAGCGGGCCCGCCGCCTTCTCCGGGACCCAGGAGTGGCCATGACCGAGCCAGTTCGCCCACCCTTCTCCTTGCGCGATCTTCTCGCGCAGATCCGGCGCAGGCTCCCGTGGCCGGCCCGGCCGGCGCCGGAGCCCCGTCCCGGCGCCGTCGACGCCGCGCGGCTGCGCGCCCAGGTCGGCGTGATCCGTCGGGCGTTCGAGGGCGACGGTGTCGCCGCCGGGCCGGAGAAGGGGTCCCGGCCGCCCCGCGACGACGCCGACGTCAGCTATCTCTACCGCCCTCGGCACGCACTGGTCCGCGACGGCGACGACCATGAGCGACTCGTGCGCTTCTTCGAGCAGCGCGACAAGCAGTTCCGAGGCGGGACCGACCGAGCCGCCGAGCCGATCCGCGGCCTGGTCCTCGTCACGCTGCCCTCCCGCACCGACGGCAGGGACGATGTCCTCGCGACCCTCGACGAGATCGACCGCGAGCTCGGTCCGGGCGTCGTCACGCCCGACCACATCGTCTACGTGACCGGCAAGGGCTTCATGTGCCCCGCCACCGAGCCGGAGATGCCCCACCGCCACACCAAGCCCTGGCCTGCGGCCCGGACCGCACCCGGCAAGCTGGCGGACCGAGAGCGGGTGCGGGTCGCCGTTGTCGACACCGGCCTGTGGACCGACGCCGTCGGCAGCATCGCGTCGCCCTGGCTGCAGACCGGCGATGTGCTGGCCGACCCGAGCGACGTCGAGACGGTCGACCCCGACGCCATCCACCCGTACGCCGGCCACGGCACCTTCGTCGCCGGCGTGATCAGCTGCGTGGCGCCGGACACCCGCGTCGAGGTCGAGGGGGTGCTGGTGCACGGGGGCGCGGTCTACGAGTCCGACATCGTGCAGCAGCTGCAGGACGCGATCGAGGACGACGACCGCCCCCAGGTCATCAGCATCTCCGCCGGCACCCACACGCGCGGCGACTTCGCCCTGCTCGGATTCGCGATGCTGGGCGCGTCCCACCAGCTCGCCGAACGCAAGGACGTCCTGATCGTCGCCGCGGCGGGCAACGACGCCAGCGACAAGCCGTTCTGGCCGGCCGCCTTCCCCTGGGTGGTCTCAGTCGGGTCGGTCGACCCCGACGCCTGCGTCTCCGACTTCTCCAACGTCGGGCGATGGGTCGACGTCTACGCCCGCGGGCGCGACCTGGTCAACGCGTTCCCGAAGGGCACCTACACCTGCTACGAGCCGCCGAACGTCGGCGAGGTCCGCACCTTCGACGGCCTCGCCCAGTGGAGCGGTACGTCGTTCTCCACGCCGATCGTCACCGGCCTCATCGCCGCGCGGATGCGCGAGACCGGTCAGTCGGCGCGGGAGGCGTGGACCGACGTCCTCGCCGGCGCGACCGCCACGACCGACCCGCGGGGCGGCTCGATCAGGATCGTCGGCCCGCTGACCTGAGCCCGACCGGCGGCCTGTGGCCGCGCGGATCGAGCGGGCGGCGCGGGCTGCCACGCCGCCGGACCGACCTGGCACTGCCCGGCACGCCCCAGGGAAGAACCCTTAGGGCAGCTCTCATCTGCGGGCTCGGCGCCCGTGCTGACAACTGTCCACAGGGAGCCCATCGAATCGAACGTCTGTTCGATGAATCTGGTAGGATCGACGTACGTCGCGCTCTCGGAAAGGCCGCACGATGACCGTCGCACCACTCGTTCAGCAGCCGCTGCTGGCTGCGGTGGCCCACGCGCGTGCGTTGCTCGACCAGGTGGCCGACCTGCAGCCGTTGTACCTCTCGGTCACGGAGAAGGAGCAGCTGCTACTGGAGTCGGCCAGGCTGGCGGCGCAGGTCGACGAGCTGCGGCTGCGCACCCTGGCCGACGCGAGTGACGTCGCGCAGGCCCATGGCGCCCGCGACGCCGGGGCGTGGCTGGCCCACGCAGCCCAGCTCGACCCGGCCGCGGCTCGAGCCGACCTGCATCTGGCAGACGCGTTGCAGACGCGGCCGCTGGTCGCTGCCGCGATGCGGACCGGTGCGGTGAACGCCGCACAGGCCCGGGTGATCGCAGCAGCGGTCGATGACCTGCCCGAGCAGCTGGGCCCCGACCTGCGTGCCGATGCCGAGGCACGGCTGGTCGACTACGCCGGCGAGTTCGGTCCAGCGGACCTGCGGCGGCTCGGACGACGGATCCTCGACGTGCTCGCACCACAGATCGCCGAAAAGGAAGAGGCCAAACGGCTGGAGGCCGAGGAAGCCGCAGCACGCGACCGGGCCACGCTGACGTTCCGCAACCTCGGCGACGGACGCTCCCGGATGTCGGGAGTACTGCCGACCAGTGCGATCGAGCGACTCAAGGGCTACCTCGACGCCCACACCAACCCCGCCCGCCACACATCTGACAACGACGACACCGACACTGACGCCACCGACCCAGAGGCCGACCCCGGAGCCGGGCCGGCCGAGGACGCGAACCCGGACGTGGCGCGCTCACCGTTCCACCGCCGCCGGGCCTGGGCGTTCATGGACCTGCTCGAACTCCTCGACCCCGACCACCTGCCCGAGCACGGCGGCGACGCGACCGCAGTCACGGTGACCATCAGCCTCGACCAGCTCCGCGCCGACCTGGCCACCGCGGGCCTGCTCACGGGCGAGGGAGAGGAGACGATCTCCGCGACCGAGGCGCGGCGACTGGCCTGCCAGGCCAGGATCATCCCGGTGGTCCTCGACGGCCGCGGGCGCGTGCTCGACCTCGGTCGGTCAGCCCGACTGTTCCAGCCCGCCCAGCGCACGGCGATCCGGCTCCGCGACCACCACTGCCGTGCCGAGGGATGCACGATCCCCGCCCGCTGGTGCCACCTGCACCACCTGGACCCCTGGTCGAGCGGCGGGACGACCGATCTGGACCTCGCCGTGACCCTGTGCGGCCACCACCATCAACGCATCCACGACCACCGCTACACCCACCAACGACTACCCGACGGCGACATCCGCTTCCACCGACGGAACTGAGCCTGGATCCAGCCGAGAACGCCGCGCTCCTGCCGCGCTCGTCAGAGTGCGACCCAGGGCGTGGTGAGGGACCACCCGCCCTGCTCGACGACGAAGCGCACCGTGCCCGGCCGCACGCCCTCGAGCCGGAAGAACCCGGACGCATCGGCGACGGCCGACTGCGCGTCGGCGTCGGGCCGCTCCAACAGCACCGAGGCCGGCTCGGTCGCGGCCGAAGCACCACCGGCGCCGATCACCTGGCCGAGGAGCACCTCACCGTCGACCTCGATCTCGAGGGTCAGCCCGCTGTGGCCGAAGGAGAGGGTCCGTGACTCGTCGCCGTCCGAGCGCACCGCGGCGCCGGCGGCGAGCGCCGAGTCGTGCAGCAGCTCGGCCAGCTCGGCGTCGACCGAGCGCCAGGCGAAGGCGGCGCGGGCCGCCGTACGACGGCGATCGCTGACGACGGCCTCCTCCGCCACGGCCTCACCGACCAGGGCCATCAGCTCGTCGTCGCTCATGGGGTCGGTCACGGGGTCACCTCCACCAGCCGGCGCAGGGCAGGGACACGACGCAGCTGGTCGAGGGCCCGGGCGCGGGTAGGGCCGATGCTGCCGATCGGGATGCCGAGGCGCCGGCTGATCTCCTCGTAGCCGACGGGCGGGTCGGCGAGCAGCAGCAGGAGCAGGGCGCGGCGTGCCTCGGGCAGCTCGGCGAGCGCCTCGCGGAGCAGTTGACGGCTCTCGGCCGCGAGCAGGTCGGTGCCGGCGCTGTCGTCGACGACGGCGTCGAGACCGGTCGCGTCCTGGGGATCGACCGGCCGGATCCGGCCACGGGCGGCCAGCAGCCGCAGGCACTCGTTGCGGGTCGTCGTGCGGAGCCAGCCGGGCAGCGCCGCCGGCTCACGCAGGTCGCCGAGGTGCTCGACGAGGCGCAGCCAGACGGTCTGGCTGACGTCGTCGCCGTCGGCCTCGTTGAGTCGGTGGCCGCGGATGATCGCGTCCACCAGCGGCAGGAACCGGTCCACGATCGCGTCCCACGCATGCTGGTCTCCTTCCCGTGCCGCAGAGACGAGAGCTGGCAGCGGTGAGTCCACGTCCACACCCGTCCCCCTTCGCGGTCGCGCGAGAGCTTGCGGATGCATCGTCCCGCACATCGGACCCGCGAGCCAGTACCGCTGATACGTCGACTTCGGATGTATCAGCGGCACCTCCCGGCGCCTCCGTCCCCTGTCCGCTCCCGACGTCCCACCCGACTCCTCGGAAGGATCCCCATGACCTGGAACATCCACGAACGCCTCCGCATCATCCGGGTGGTCGAGGCGGTCGCCGCCGTCGACATGAGCGGCGCACTGCCGTGGCGGGAGGAGTGGCGCGCGCACTTCGACGGGCCGGTCGGGCTGGTCGCGGCGCTCCGCTCCCACTGGCAGGACCGGTCGCCCGTGCCGCCCGAGTCGGAGATCGACGAGAACCGCGAGGTCGACGTCCGGATGCGCCGGACCGAGATCGCGGTCCGCGAGATCCTGCGCCGGTACGACGCCGGCGACCCGGTCGCGCCCGTCCTCCTCAGCCTGGCGGAACCGCGCCCGGCCACCCTCCTGCCGCAGGTCGCCAGGCCCCGCCGCCGGCGGCCCCGTCGGTACCAGGGGCTCCACCGCGGCTCGGTCCTGGACTAGCCGCGATGTCCAGGCACCCGAGAGAGGCGACGACCATCGAGCTCACCGCCGTCGCCGCCGACCGGCTCGACCGCCTCAGCCACCGGCAGCGCCAGGTGCTCGAGCTCGTCGCGCTGGGCCGGTCCGACAAGGCCATCGCGGCTCAGCTGGTGCTGCGCCCCGAGAGCGTCGCCACGCTGTGCGCCGAGGCGTTCGGCGCGCTCGGGCTCACCCCGTCCCTGCACCTCGACCGCCGGCTGCTCGCGGTCCTCACCCTCGGGCAGGCGCCGTAGCCGGGTCCCGGGCCGGACGCCGGCAGGTCAGGCCTCCCGCTCCTCCGAGCGCACGGTCACCTTCTTGAGGAGCCGGTCCAGCGTCGCCAGCTCCCGCCGGGTGAGGGCGTCCGCGAGGTCGTTCTCGGCCTCGCCCCGGATGCCCATCGCCCGCCGCCAGACGCCCAGGCCAGACTTGGTGACCTCGACGATCACGCGGCGCCGGTCGTCGACCGAGGGGATCCGGCGGATCCAGCCGGCCTTCTCGAGGCCGTCCAGCCGCCCGGTCATCCCGGCGCCGGACACCCCGAGCTCGGCGGCGAGCTCCGTCGGGGAGGCCGAGCCGGGGGTGTCCCGGATCATCAGCACATGCAGGGTGTCGTACTCGAAATCGGTCAGCCCGACCTCAGCCACGGCCCGCTGCTTGGCGCCGCGCAGGTAGCGGTCGATCCGGTTGATCCGGACGAACACGCCCTCGACGTCCTCGTCGAACGCGAGGTCGAGCCAGTGGTCCTTCCACCGCGCGACGTGGCGGTCCGTCCAGTCCTCGGCCATGGCCGAACGCTACTGCGCCGCCCGGGCGTCGCGGCCGTCTCAGCGCCGGCGGGCGCTGAGGGGGACCCAGTACGGCGCCTCGCCGAGACGGGTCGCGCAGTTGGCGACGTCGACGGAGAGCTGGCCGGTCACCTTGCCGCCCTTCGTGAAGCGGAGCTGGACCCGGCCCTCGAGTGTCTCGACCTCGCCGTCGACGGTGAACTGCTGGGTCCAGGTGTGGTCGACCCGACGCCGGGCGATCGACGCCTTCGGCATCTCCACCACGGCGGGCAGCTGGGAGTAGGTGTTGGGGTAGGCGTAGCACTGCAGCCACACCCGCGTCTTGAAGCCGACGACCCGCTTGCCCTTCTTGACCCGGAAACGCACCCATTCCTCCGTGCTGGGCGCGCCGTCCTCGACGATCGTGCCGGCGTACTTGCCGGAGGCGACCGGCGCCGCCGCCTGGGCCGGGGACACCGAGGGACCGGCGACGATCAGCCCGGACAGAGCGGCCGCCAGGGCGGCGACGAAGGCGGCGGCCGATGCCCGACGACGCCGCGCGGGCAGGTGCGGGGTAACCATGTCAGCTCCTCGAGAAGGTCGAGCGCCCACCTTAGCGGCCATCGTCCGGACGCCGCCCCCGCCAGCGGCCGGCGAGCCCGCTGCCGACGAGCATCGCCGCGACGAGCGGGAAGAGGTACGTCGGGACGGTGAACCAGTAGTACGTGGAGGGGAGGTCCTGGGAGAGGTCGAAGAAGCTCCTCAGGTCGACCAGGAACCAGAGGAACGGGACCAGGCCCCACAGGACGCCGGCCAGGACCGGGCCCAGCCCCGAGATCCGGGCGGAGGCGGCGACCGACATCAGGATCAGCGCACCCACGACCATCAGCACCAGCTCGCCGGCCGTCCCCGAGTTGTCGAACCTGGCGACCCGTTCCTGGGCGTACTTCCCGGCGCCGTAGTCGAACACGAGGACGCCCACCGGCGTCAGGACCAGCGCGATGACGACGCTGGCGAGGTGGCGCAGCACCATCGCGGAGCCGACCGGCCGCCGGGGCGCCGCGAACGGGGTGGGCGCGTTCGGCGGCGGGGGCGGTGCGTACGGGACACCTGATTCGATCATGGGCCGATCCTGCCCCGGGTCGGGCCGTCCCGAAACAGATACTTCGTTGCCGAATACTTAGTCAGCGAAGTAATCTCTCGCCCATGGCCCCCTCGTCACCGCTGCGCTCGCGCGACTTCCGCCTGCTCGCCGGCGGAGTCGCGGTGAGCGGCCTGGGCTCGGCGATGACCCCGGTGGCGCTGGCGTTCGCCGTCCTGGACCTCGGCGGCTCGGCCACCCAGCTCGGCCTCGTCGTGGCGGCCTTCTCGGCAGCGGAGGTCGTCACCATCCTGTACGGCGGCGTGCTCGGCGACCGGCTGCCCCGCCCCCTGCTGATGCAGGGCTCGGCCGCGGCGACCGCCGTCAGCCAGGCCGCCGTGGCCGTGGTGCTGATCGCCGGCCACGGCTCGATCTGGTTCCTCACCACGATGGGGGTGGTCAACGGCTGTCTCGGCGCCGTCGCCCAGCCGGCGTCCAACGCGATGACCCGCTCGACGGTCACCGACGAGCAGCTGCCGCGCGCCGTCGTGCTGCGCAGCCTCGCCAGCCAGACCGCGTTCGCCGTGGGCTTCGCCCTGGCCGGGGTGATCGTCGCCGTCGCCGGCCCCGGCTGGGCGATCGCCGTCGACGCGGCGACGTACGCCGTGGCGGCGGTGCTGTTCGCGATGATCCGGGCGGCCGGTACGACGACCGGTGCTCGCGAACGAGTGCTGGCCGAGCTCGCGGACGGTGCGCGCGAGGTGTTCCGACACAGCTGGCTGTGGCTGCTGATCGGCCAGGCCCTGCTCTACCACCTGTTCTACGGCGGTGCGCAGGGCGTGCTGGGGCCGATCGTGGTCGGCGACGCCTGGGGCGAGCAGGCGTGGGGCTGGGCCCTGTCCGCGCTGATGGCCGGCTTCGTCGCCGGCGGCCTGGTCGCGCTGCGCTGGCGACCGCACCACCTGTTGCGCTGGGGCCTGGTGCTGCTGTCACTGACCGCGGCGTTCCCGCTGGCGATGGCACTCGCCGACGACCTGACCCTGGTGCTGGCCGGAGCGTTCGTGCACGGCGTGGGGCTGCAGCTGTTCAGCGTCAACTGGGACCTGGCGATCCAGGAGAACATCGCCGAGGACATGCTGGCGCGGGTCTACTCCTTCGACCTCGTCGGCTCCTTCGTGTGCCGCCCGATCGGCTACGCCCTCACCGGACCGGTGGCGGCGCTGGTCGGCACCCGGGCCTGGCTCGTCGTGATCGCCGTGGTGATCGGGCTCAGCTCGCTGGTCGCGCTCGCGGCTCCCTCGGCGCGGCAACTAACCCGTCGTACGGCGCCGGTGGCGGCGCGGGAGCCGGCGGTGCTGTAACACGCTGTCCACCCGTCTGGTCGGCGGTTGTCGGCACGCCCTCGGCGTGTCGTGCGGCGTGTCGCGCCGTGGACGGCGTGTTACAGCGCGGCCAGCACCTCGCCGGCCGCGCGCTCGCCGGAGCGGACGGCGCCGTCCATGTAGCCGGTCCAGTACGTCGAGGTCTCGGTCCCGGCCCAGTGCACCCGGCCGTGCGGCGTCCGGATGTGCCGGCCGTGGACGGACAGCACGCCGGGCGGGTAGATCGCGGTGGGGCCGCCGCCGGTCCACCGCTCCCGGGTCCAGTCGTGCTCGGTGTAGTCGATGGGGTGGCGCGCCTGCTCGCCGAACATCCTGGCGAAGCCGTCGAGGACGGCGGCGCGGCGCTCGGCGAGGGAGAGGTTGCCGTACTGGTGCCACGCGGAGCCGCCCACGAAGGCGAGCAGGATGCCGTGCCCGGTGTCCGACACATGGTTGTCGAAGGCGACCCGGACCGCGCCGGTCTCGGCGATGCCGAAGCCGGTCAGGCCCTGGTCGCGCCAGAACGGCCGTTCGTAGACGGCGTCACACTTCATCAGCTTGCCCATCTGGACCTGTTCCAGCAGCGCCTGGCGACCGGCGGGGAGGGCGGGGGCGAAGCCGATCCCGAGGACCTGCGGGGGCGGCGTGGCGACGATGACCCGGCGCGCCCGCACCTTGCCGCGGCCGGTGTGCACCCGGACTCCGCGCTCCAGCTGGACGATCCGCGTCACCGGTGCGCCGAGCGCGACCCGCTTGCCCAGGCGCTTCGCGAGCTCCAGCGGAATCCGTTGTGAGCCGCCGACGAACCGGCTCTCCTGCGCACCGCCGATCGTGTCGGAGTTGCGCTCGAAGGTGCCGGGCGTGGTCTCGTCACCCGAGCAGGCGATGTAGTGGAGCACGAACAGCAGCGAGACCTGGTCGGGGTCCGAGCCGAAGCCGGGCTGGGTCCAGGACTGGATCAGCTTCTCGATCCCCCTGCTGTTGAGGGTGTTGCGGCGCAGCCAGTCGCCGAGGCTGATGGCGTCCCATTCGGCCGCCCGCGGGTGGTCCCACGGGGCGTCGACCGGGAGCTGCCGGGCGAAGCCGTTGAGTCGCTTGAGTGCGAGGGCGGCGTCGAGCAGGATCGTCGGGTCCGGCGGGACCGTGCCCTTGAACTCCATCCGGCCCAGCAGGGAGGAGAGGTAGACGTTCTTGCCGGTGACGTACTCGTCGAAGGTCGCGACGCCGAGCCGGCTCGCGAGGCTCTTGATGTGGCCCTGCGTCGGACCGACGAAGGCACCGCCGGCCTCCACGGTGCCGCCCGTGGGGAGCTCGTGGTTGAGCACCCGGCCACCGACCCGGTCGCGGGCCTCGACGACGAGCACGGAGCGGCCGGCGCGGGCGACCTCGCGCGCCGCGACGAGTCCGGCCAGCCCGGCGCCGACGACCACGACGTCCACCCGGCGCGGGAGCCGGCCCTTCCGGGTGCCGGCGACGACTTCCGCCTCCAGGGCGTCGAGGGCGAGGACGCCGAAGGCGGCGGCGCCGCCGGCGAGCAGTCCACGGCGGCCCAGGTCGATGGTGTCCACGTCGCCTCCGAAGGTGAATGTGTGTCAGGTTCGGGTTCGGAGGCTACACTGCGGCCATGTCCTCCGCCAGCGTTCCGGCCGCCAGCGTTCCGGCCGCCCCCGCCCGGCCCAGTCGCCGCCGGCTCCCCGCCCAGGCCCGGTCCCGGGAGCGGGTGGAGCGGATCCTCGACGCCGCTGCGCGCCTCGTCGTGTCCAACGGCGTCGACGGCCTGACGACACGCTCGATCGCCGAGGCCGCCGAGCTGCCCGTAGCCTCCCTCTACCAGTACTTCGCCGACAAGGAGGCCGTCCTGCTCGCGCTCTGCGAGCGCGACATGGCCGAGATGGACGACCGCGTCGCGACCGATCTCGCCCTGCTCGCCGACCCGGCCAACCCCGCCGAGCTGACCATCGCGAGCATGGTCGAGACCGCGATGCGCGCCTTCGTCACCGTCTACCACCGCCGTCCCGCGTTCATGCAGATCTGGATGCGCGGCCGGGCCAACGTCGCGATCTACGACTACGGGCGCCACCACAACCGCCGGATCGCCGCCAACCTGCTCGCCTTCGGTCTCGGCGCCGGACTGCTCGGCACCGACCGGTACGACGACGACGAGATGACCGCCATCGCCGAGCTCGCCGTCGAGGTCGGCGACAGCGCCTTCCAGCTCGCCTTCGAGCATGACCCGCGCGGCGACGAGTTCCTGATCAGCCAGGCCATCGCCCTCGTCTCCGGCTACCTCGAGCGCGTCACGAGCGGCCGGTGAGCGAGACCCCCGCCGTCGACCTGCGCGGCGGGGTCGCCGCCGCCGCGCGCCGCCTGGCCGATGCCGGCCTGCTCGTCGGCACCGCGGGCAACGTGTCGGCCCGAGTGGCCGACCGGGTCGCGATCACCGCGACCGGGGTCGCGCTCGGCGCCTGCACGGCCGACGACGTCACCGTCGTGTCCCTCGACGGCGAGGTGATCGCGGGGACACTAGAGCCGACCAGCGAGCTCTCGCTCCACCTCGGCGTCTACGCCGACTCCCCCGCCGCCGCGGTCGTGCACACGCACGCACCCTTCGCCACGGCCCTCGCCTGCGTGCTCGACGCGCTGCCCGTGCTCCACTACCAGCAGCTCGCCCTCGGCGGCGAGATCCGCGTGGCGCCGTACGCGACCTTCGGGACCCCGGAGCTCGCGGCCCACGTGCGTGCCGCGCTGGAGGGGCGCGGCGCCGCGCTGCTCGCCAACCACGGCTCGGTCACGCTCGGCGGCACGCTCGACGCCGCCGTCGAGAACGCGCTGTTGCTCGAGTGGCTCTGCCGGCTCCACCACCGCGCCAGCGCCCTCGGCACGCCACGCGCGCTCACCAAGGAGCAGCAGGGCGACGTCGTCCGGGCCGCCCTGGAGCGCGGCTACGGCACCCGCAAGGAGATCCGATGACCATGACCGTCGCCGCCGTGGGCGTCCACGTCCTCGACACCCACGTGCTCGGCATCGAGTCGATCCCGTCCGGCTCGGACGGCCAGCTGGTCGAGACGATCCGGATGTCACCGGCCGGCACGGCCGGCGGCGCCGCCGTCGTCCTGAGCCGGCTCGGCGCGGCGGTGCGGTCCTACGGCGCGGTCGGTGCCGACCCGGTCGGCGACACCCTGCTCGCCCTGCTCTCCCGCGAAGGCGTCGACGTGAGCGGCCTGGTGCGCAAGGAGGCCGCGCAGACATCGGCCTCGGTGCTGCCCGTGCGACCGAACGGCGACCGTCCGGCCTGGCACTGCATCGGCGCCAACGGCGCGTTCACCCTCGACGACCTGCCGGCCGGCGTTCTCGACGGCGTGACCCATCTCCACCTCGGCGGGCCGGAGTTCCTCGGCGGCGACGCCGCGGCCGAGCTGCTCGCCCGGGCGCGGGCGGCCGGCATCACCACCTCCGTGGACATCCTGGCGCCGGGCGATCCCGACCTGCTGGCCTGGATCGCCGCCGCGCTCCCCCACACCGACCACCTGCTGCCCAACGACGAGCAGGTCCTCGGCTTCACGGGTGCCGCCACCCTCGCCGAGGGCGCGCTGGCCCTGGTCGCCGCCGGGGCCGGCTGCGTCGCGGTGACCCAGGGCGCGAAGGGCGCCCTCGTCGCGACCGAGGACGGCGTGGCCGAGGTGCCGGCGTACGCCGTCGAGGTCGTCGACACGACCGGGTGCGGCGACGCGTTCTCCGCCGGCTACCTGCGCGGGCTGGCGCTGGGCCGGTCTCCGGTCGACGCCGCCGCCCTCGGCTGCGCCACCGCTGCCCAGGTCGCGCAGGGACTCGGCACCGACGCGGGCAGCTACGACCTGGCCGCGGTCGAGGCGTTCGCGTCGGCGGCGCTGCCGAGCTGAGCGGTGGACGGCCGGCGGTCGATGTCGCGCCACGACGGCGACAGGACCGGCGCCATCGTGGTGACCAGGTAGGCCGCGCCGAACAGCAGCAGGCCGGCCGCCAGCCCGGTGCCGCCGACCGCGAGGCCGGCGAGCAGCCCGCCCAGCGGCATCAACGACCACGACGCGGCCAGGGACAGCGAGCTGACCCGGCCCATCAGCTCCTCCGGGATCCGCTCGAACTGCACCGCCCCGAGCACCGGGTTGATGAAGCCGGCACCGAAACCGGCGACCACATGGACCAGGGCCACCAGCCACAGCGGCGCGCCGACGGCGAGCACGACCCAACGCGGCGCGCCGGCGAGGAGGTAGCCGACGACATAGGTCCGGAACCGGGGCAGTCGCTCGGCGCGCCACGTGGCCAGCACCGATCCGACGAGCGCCGCCCCGCCCATGCAGGCGCCGAGGAGGCCGATCGCCGCCGGACCACCGCCCGATGTCTCCGCCCAGACCGGCAGCATCACCGCCGAGTAGCCCTGGTCGAGCAGGTTGGTGACCGCCACCATCACCATCATCCCGAGCAGCACCGGGTCGTGGCGTAGGGCGAGCCAGCCCTCCCGGAGCTCGGCGAGGTACGCCGTGGTCGTCGGCCGGGACCGGGACGGCGCCGGCACCAGCCGGGCGGCGGCGACCCGTCGCGTGGACGCCGCCAGGACCACCGCGCAGGCCAGGAACGACCCGGCGTCGACCAGCAGCGCGGTCGCCGGGCCGAGCAACGCGACCAGGCCACCGCCGACCGCCGCACCGACCAGGGCGGAGAGGCGGTCGGTCGTGCCGACCAGGCCGGTCACCCGCTCGGTCGGCAGTCCGACGTGGCGCACCAGCGCCGGCACCATCGCGTGCCGCGCCGCCTCCGACGGTCCGCGCAGCACGCCGGTCACGGCCACGAGCGCCAGCAGCACAGGGAAGTGCAGCCAGCCGGCGGCGTACGCGATCGGGATCAGCGCGACGGCGACTCCGGAGGCGAGGTCGAAGCCGATCGCCACCCGACGTGCGCCGGCACGGTCGATCCACGGACCGCTGAGGGCCTGGGCCAGCACGAGCGGCAGCAGCCCGGCGAAGGCGACCAGGCCGGTCCGGGTGGCCGAGCCGGTGGTGGTCAGGACCAGCCAGGGGACGGCGATCTGCGAGAGCCGGGTGCCGGCGAGCGAGACCGCGTCGGCGGCGAGGAATCCGGCGAGGGCGCCCGAGCCCGCCCGCACCTCACTCGCCCCGCTCGGGTGGGACGTGCCCGGGGACCGGGAACGCCTGGATCTGGACGGCGAACGGCACCGCATCGGCGGCGCCCGGCTCGTCCTCGCACGAGGCGATCAGCTCCTTGATCCGCGCCGTCAGGTCGGCCGCCTTCGCCGCGGGGATGGTGTGCACCCAGTCGCTCACCGTCGAGGCGGCGCGCCACTGCGCCGGCAGCAGCGGCCGCTCCTCCATCGCGGCCTGCAGGTTCTGCGCGTACATCACCGTCGCCGCCTGCAGGAAGGCGTCGGCGACGTCGCGCTCCTCCTGTGTCCGGGCGTCGGCCGCGCGGCTGTGCGTCTCCTGGTGGGCCGCCTTCCACCACCGGTCGCGGGCGTTGCCGCGGCCCGCGTCCTCCACGACGAAGCCGTGCTCGGCGAGCTGGCGCAGGTGGTACGACGTCGCGCCGCTGTTGAGCCCGAACTGGGTCGCGAGCGTGGTGGCCGTCGCCGGCCCCTCGATCCGCAGATGGCTGAGGATCCGCAGCCGGGTCGGGTGGGAGAGGGCCCGCAGGCCGGCGAGGTTCGGGGTCACCACGGAGGAGGGCTGGTCGGTCATGCGGTCCACCGTAGTTCTGCAAAGAGATCTTTGCAAACAGATCTTTGCTTAGATCTCCCGGTGCTCACGCGTCGTAGTCGACGCGGAGCTCCTCGGTGACAGGGTGTGCCTGGCAGGTCAGGACGTAGCCCTCGGCAACCTCGTCCTCGTCGAGCACGTGGTTCTGGTCCATCACCGCGCGCCCGAGGAGAACCTTGGCCCGACAGGTGCCGCACGCCCCGCCCGCGCACGAGTACGGCGGATCGATCCCGCGCTGGAGGGCCGCGTCGAGGACCGTGTCGCCGGTCGAGGTCAGCGGGAAGATGGTCTCGGCGCCGTCGAGTGTGACCGTGACCCGGCTGGTGACCTCGGCCAGGATGGGCCCGCCGGCGACGGACGCACCCGGATCGACATGGAACACCTCGGTCAGCACCCGGCCGTGCTCGGTGACCCGCACCAGCGCGGAGCGGACGTCCTCGACCAGCTCCTGCGGCCCGCACAGGAACCACGCGGCGACCTCGGCCGCATCGGGCACCAGCTCGGTCACCAGCGCCGGCGTGATCCGGCCCGGCCGGGCGCCGGGCGACCCCGAGCGCGAGTGCACGTGGTGCACGACCAGGCGCGCGCCGTACCGCTCCTGCCAGGCGGCCAGCTCGGCGGCGAACATCGTGGTCTCCGGGGTCCGGTTGCCATAGACGAGGGTGAACCGGCTGCCCGGCTCGGCGTCGAGGGTGGTCGCGATCGTCGACATGAGCGGCGTGATCCCGGAGCCGGCGACGACACCGACATGGTGCCGGGCGGCGGCCGGGTCGAGGCCGACGTGGAAGGCGCCCGCGGGCGTCATCACGTCGAGCAACTCGCCCGGCACCAGGCGCTCGTTGACGTACGTCGAGAAGCGGCCCCCGGGCACCTGCTTGACCGCGACCCGCAGCGTGTCGGGTCCGTCGGAGGCGACCGGTGCGATGAGGGAGTAGCTGCGCCGCACCTCCTCGCCGTCGAGCACCGCACGCAGGGTGAGGTGCTGGCCCTGGACGTAGCGGTAGGAGGCCGCCAGGTCGGCCGGCACGTCGAAGGTGATCGCGACGGCGTCGGCGCTGACCGCCTCGACCGCGCGGACCCGGAGCGGGTGGAAGACCGGACGCAGGCCGGAGCCGGTGACCGGGACGGTGGCGATCTCGTCGGTGAGCCGGCGCCAGGTGCGGTACTCGCTCGTGGTCAGCGACCGGCCGAACCACGTGGAGATCGCGGCGTTGCGGTCGAGGTAGGCCTCCTCGTTGCGCTTCCACGCCCGGAGGTAGCGGTAGAACGGGATGCTCGGGTGCAGGTGGTGGACCAGGTGGTAGTTCTGGTAGACGAACAACGGCGTCAGCAGGCCCTCGCCGCCGACCCGGACCCGGGTCGCGCGGTACTTGTCCTCGCGCTGGGTCACGCTCAGCCCGTGGTGCGGGAGGTAGTCGAACCACCAGGCCAGGATGAGCATCCCGAAGCGCTGTGGCAGCAGGAAGCCCCAGAACAGCTCGCTGCCGAAGCCGGCGGCGGCGATCGCGGCGAAGCCGCCGATCACCGCGGTGAAGAGCGCGAACGTCGCGACGACCTCGCCGCGCGGGCGGTCCGGCAGCCGGCGCAGGTAGAACACGACGTACCAGATGTCGATGGTCGCCCAGCGCAGCGGCAGCTGCCAGGCGGGCCCCTCCTCGCACCAGGCGTCGGGGTCGATCGACTTGGGCTCGTTGGTGTTGCGGTGGTGCTCGATGTGGATGAACTTCACCAGGGGGTACGTCGCCCACGGCACCACGAGCAGCACCGACAGGTGCCCGAGCGCGTTGTTGGCGCGGGTGCTGGTGCTGATCGCGTGGTGCGTCGACTCGTGCAGCACGCTGAACATCAGGAACGTGACGGCGGCGCCCATCGGCACCGTGAGCCACGGCGAGAGGTCCCACACCAGCACGCCCGCCATCTCGACGGCGAAGAGCGCCAGCGTGCCGACGTACAGCGCGATGGTCGGCCAGGCCATCGCCGGGACCCGCTCGCCGGGGTCCGGCAGGCCGCTGACGGGCTGCTTGAGCTGGGCGCGCGGCGCCGTGTCATGCGGCGCGGTGGAGGTCTCCATGGCAGGCCAAGGTAGGAGCCGGACCCCTCCGCCCGCCTTGGACCGCCGTCCCAAAATGAGCGTCGCATTTGTCCGCAGGCCCGTACCTGCGGGGATCCGTGGTCCCGAGACTTGCCCCCATGACGATCGCGGTCGAGAACCCCGCCACCGGACAGGTCATCGGCACCGTCCCCGACCTGAGCGCCGACGACGTCGCCGCCGCGGCCCGCCGGGCCCGCGCCGCGCAGCCCTCCTGGCACGCCCTCGGGTACGACGGCCGCGCGGCCGTGCTGCACCGGATGCAGCGCTGGATCGTCGACCACACCGACGAGGTCGTCGCGACGATCTGCGCCGAGACCGGCAAGGCCTACGAGGACGCGCTCCTGGCGGAGGTCAACTACGGCGCGGCGGCGTTCGGCTTCTGGGCGAAGCAGGCGCCGCGCTACCTGGCCGAGACGAGGATCCGCTCCAGCCAGCCGCTGGTGGCGGGCAAGCGGCTGGTCCAGCGCTACCAGCCGCTGGGCCTGGTCGGCGTGATCGGGCCGTGGAACTACCCGCTGACCAACTCCTTCGGCGACTGCATCCCCGCACTGGCGGCGGGCAACGCGGTGCTGCTCAAGCCGTCCGAGGTGACGCCCCTCACCTCGCTGCTGCTCGCCGAGGGCCTGGCCGCGTGCGGCCTGCCGGACGGCGTCTTCGGCGTCGTGACCGGCCGAGGCGCGACCGGCGCGGCGCTGGTCGACGAGGTCGACATGGTGATGTTCACCGGATCCACGGCGACCGGGCGGCGGGTGGCGGCACGGGCCGCCGAGCGGCTGATCCCGGCCTCGCTCGAGCTCGGCGGCAAGGACCCGATGATCGTGCTGGCCGACGCCGACCTGGAGCGCGCGGCCACGCACGCGGCCTACTACGCGATGTTCAACTGCGGCCAGACCTGCATCTCGATCGAGCGCTGCTACGTCGAGGAGTCGGTCTACACCGCGTTCGTCGCGCTGGTGACCGCCAAGGTCGCTGCCCTGCGCCAGGGCGTGCCGGCCGGGCCCGGCAGCGTCGACGTCGGCTCACTGAGCTTCCCCCCACAGGTCGACATCGTCGACCGGCACGTCAGCGAGGCGCTCGCGGCGGGTGCGCGGGCGCTGACCGGCGGCGTACGACCGGAGCGCGAGGGCCACTGGTACCCGCCGACCGTGCTGGTCGACGTCGACCACTCGATGGCGATCATGCGCGAGGAGACGTTCGGCCCGACGCTGCCGATCATGGCGGTGCGCGACGCCGACGAGGCCGTGCGGCTGGCGAACGACTCGGCGTACGGGCTGTGCGCCTCGGTCTTCGGCCGCGACCTCGCCCGCGCCGAGGACGTCGCGCGCCGCCTGGAGGCGGGCGCGGTCACCGTCAACGACGCGGTGGTCAACTACACCGCGCTGGAGCTGCCGATGGGCGGCGCCAAGCCGGCGTCGGGCATCGGGCGGCGCCACGGCAAGGACGGCATCACGAAGTACTGCCGCCAGCAGTCGCTGCTGGTCTCGCGCCTGCACCTGCGCCGCGACGTGCACACCTATCCCTACCGGGCCACCCGCACCCGGGCGATCAGGTCGCTGCTGGGTCTGCTGAACCGCGGGCGACCGGGACGGTCATGAACGCCGCGTGGCAGCGCAGCGCGACGTCGACGGCGGTGGCGTACTCCCCCAGCCGGCGGCCCATCAGCTCCTCGGCCCGCTCGACCCGGTAGCGCACGGTGTTCTTGTGCACGAGCAGGTGGCGCGCCGCCGCGTCGACGCTGCCGGTCGAGAGCAGCGCGCGCAGGGTCGCCCGCAGCCGCTCGGCCTGCTCGTCGGGCGCGGCGAGCCGGCCGAGCGTGCGGTGCACGTAGCGGCGCATCGCCTCGCCGTCGCCGATCAACGTCATCAGCTCGACGTCGGTGAAGAAGGTCAGCGGTGCCGGGCGCTCGGCGGCCAACACGAGCCGCTGGGTGGCCAGCGCCTCGCCGTGCGAGGAGCAGAAGCCGTCGACGCCGGGCGCCGGAGCGCCGATCGCGGCGAGGATCCGGCGACCGCTCAGCCAATCCGCGCAATCGACGAGTCGGGTGAGGTCGGGTGCCTCCGACGAGGTGATCCAGGCCCACAGGTCCCGTCCTCCGGGGTGGACGACGAGCGGCTGGCGCAGGCCGAGCGCGGCGGTCAGCGACTGCGCCGCCTGCGGCAGGTCGGCGATCCGGGTGTCGTCGTCGGTGTGCAGCAGCACCGCCGTCTGGTACGCCGACACCGGGTGCCCACCGAGCCCCGCCGAGATCTCGCGGGGGTCGACCGCCGTACCGGCCAGGACGGCACGCACGACCTCGAGCCGGCGGGCCGCGTCTCCTTGCCGGATCCGCTCGACCTCCTCCTGGTAGAGCGTCACCGACTGCTCGACGGAGCGATCGAACCACATGCTCGACCGGGTCCAGAAGTGCACGAGCGCCGCGGCCTCGGCGACCCCGGAGGCGGTCGCCTCCTTGACCGCGGCGGTGATGAACTCCCAGACCGCCTGCTCGCCGGCGGTGTAGATCTGGAAGATCACCGGCATCGGGTAGCCGTGCTGGGCCACGACGTGCGGGACGTCGCGGGCCTCGTGGACGAGGTGGAAGGTCTGCTCGGGCTGGCCGAGGTTGGCCAGGAACGAGCGCCAGTGCGCATCGCACGCGTCGCGGACGACGCCCTGGAGCGCGGCGTCCTCGCGGACCTCGGCCACCTGGTCGACGATCCGGCCGAGCACGTGGGTGACCCACGCGTCCACGGCGGCGCCCTCCGACTCGGCGCCGACGAAGTCGGCGACCCAGCGGCGCAGGTCACGGTCGAAGGACACGAGCATCACAGCGGCTTCAGGCCGACGATCTTCCAGTCGTCGCCCGCCGGGGCCATGGTCACCTCGACCCGGCTGCCCGCGACCGACGAGTCCTTCGTGCCGGTCGTCGTGGTCTGGGTCAGGAAGAGCAGGACGACGACCCGGTCGGGGTCACCGGAGACGACACCGGCCGCGCTGACCGTGGCGGTGGTGCTGATCGTGCGCTGCGCGGCATTGGGCTTGACGACCTCGTCGAGGATCGTGCCGTAGTCGTCGGCGAACGAGCCGGTGGTCTGGGCCCGGGCCCGGGCCAGGTCGTCGTCCAGTGTGGCGGCGTCGTAGCTGAGCAGCTCGGGCACGCGCTTCGTGGCGGCGGCCAGGGCGTCGGCGCGGGCGTCGGCGGTCGCCGTCGCCCGGTGCGCGCCGATCCCGGCGACGACGGCCGCGACCAGAGCGAGTGCAAGGACGACACCCGCGACGAGGACCGCGCGCTGCTTCAGCGCGCTCACGAGACGAACTCCAGACCCGCGACCAGCCAGGCCCCGTCGTGCTTCTGCAGGTCGACGCTGAGCCGGTAGTTGCGTGGCTCGGCGGTCTTGGTCTGCTTGTTCTGCACCGTCCCGGCCGCGGCGACGATGACGGTCGCGCGGTCTCCGTCGAGGCTGACGACGCCGGTCGAGACCGCCTCGCCGCTCGCCTTCACCTCGTTGTCGGCCAACGCCTGGGTGAGCCGCTCGGCCTGCCCCTCGAGCTCCGTGCGGAAGTCGGCGGTCGCTCCGGCGAGGAGCTTCTCCAGGGCGGCGTCGGACGTCGAGCCGCTGATGTCGATGAGCCCTTCCACCTCGGCCGCCGCCGCGGCGGCGGCCGCTTCCGTGTCGGCCACCCGGTCGCGCTCGTCCTGCCAGGCCAGCGCCCGCTGGCCGGCGAAGACGAGCAGCGCCACGGCGAGCAGGGCGGCCGCGCCCACGGCGTACCGGCGGGTGGCCGGCGCGCTCATCGCAGCCCCAGGGGTGCCAGCACCAGGATCTTCCACAGGTCGTCTCCCTCGGTTTCGTCGGTCGTCCTCGTGCTCGTGCCCGGCGCAGGCGCCCGGTCGCCCGCCCGGCCGACCGCGAGGTCGTAGGCGACCGTGCCGCCGCTCTCGGGCCAGACGCCGTCGCGGAAGCGGAGTCCGCATGCCTCCGGTGTCGGGCCGCGGTCCGTGCCCTGCGGGCAGGGCAGGTTGCGGGCGCCGCGGACGGCGGTCGGATGATCGGGTGGGAGCTCGCAGTGGGCGAGCGTGTCGACGTCGCGCACCTCGGTGGCGCGCGGGTTGCGCCGCTCCCGAGCGTCCAGGTAGCCGCTGCGGCAGCTCGGCGGGTCGTTGAGCGCCGCCCGCAGGTCGAGCTTGACGTCGCCCTCGGCGGCGCGGGGGTTGACCGTCGACTGCAGGCGCGCGACCACCGACGGATATACGACGAGCGTCTGGCGCACCTGCGGCAGGTAGGTGTTGAGCACCTGCGCGTTCGTGGTCAGGTTGGCGAGCATCATCGGCAGCACCGGCTGCAGGTCGCCGATCGTGGCGGTGGCCGCGTCCAGCCCGTCCGGTCCGGTCTTCAGCAGCCCCCGCAGGGCGGCGCTGTTGTCGGCGGCGAGGACGCCGGTCACCTGGTCGAGCTGGGTGGCGTAGTCCGTGGTCGCCGGGCCGAGGTCGCGCTGGGTCTCCAGCACCGGCTGCAGGGCGGAGATCAACGACGTGGTCGCCTCGATCTGCGACTGGGCCTCGGTGAGCAGCTCGCCCGAGGCGTCGACCAGCTCGTTGAGCTCCGGCCCGGTGCCGCCGAGGCCCTCGTCGACCTGATCGAGGACCCGCTTCGTCGCCTCCTTCGGGACCGACTCCAGCAGCCGGTTGACCGAGTCGAGGACCGGCGTGATCTGGGGCATCTCGACGGCACGCTCACGCGGGATCTTCGCGCCCTCGGCGAGCACGTCGCCGTCCTCGGGTACGCCGCCGCGCGGGTCGACCAGGTCGACGTACTGCTCGCCGATGGCCGAGGTGCTGTGCAGCTCGGCGGACGCGCCCGCGGGTACCTTCGCATCGTTCTCCAGACGCAGTGTGGCGATCGCGCCGTGCGCGGTGACCTCCAGGCGCGACACCTCGCCGACCTCGACGCCGCGGTAGGTCACGGCCGCCTTCGGGTAGAGCCCGCTCGCGTCGGCGAAGTCCACCCGGACGTCGTACACGCCGATGCCGAGCATCGCCGGCACCCGTGCGTACTGGAAGAACGCCAGCCCGAGCGCCACCGCCGCGAGCACCGCGAAGATGCGGAGCTGGCGCTTGATCAGCGGGGTGAGCAGCATCAGCAGGCTCCCAGGATCTTGCCCAGCAGACCGCAGCTCTTCGGCTCCTCGGTCGGGGTGGGCGTGGGGGTGGGGGTCGGCACCGGGTCCGGCGCCGGGACGTCGGTCGGCGCGGGCGGTGCCGGCTCCTCGGTCGTGCCCGGCAGCGGCGGCGTCAGCGGGCCCTCGACGGGGTCGCCGGCCTGGAGCGCCGGCGGGGTGCCGATCAGCCCCAGCCAGCTGCCGAGCAGGCTCTGGCCGCGCAGGTCGAGCGTGGCGAACAGGTTCGCGTAGTCGCCCTTGAGCGCGTTGCGGGTGGTCATCGCCGGGAACGGGATCGTCAGGCCGATCTTGAGCGCGTCGGGCAGCGACTCGCTGGCCTCGCCGAGCTGGGCGAGGATCGGGCCGAGCGAGTCGAGGTTGGCGAGCAGCGCCTCCTCGCTCGCCCGGATGACCCGCACCGCGCGGACGCCGGCCCGCCCGGTCGTGGTGACCGCCTTGACTAGACGGTTGCGCTCGCGCTCCAGCACCTGCAGGCCGGGGGTGATCCGGTCGATGGCGGTGGCGATCCGGTGCTGGTCCTCGCGCAGCCCGGCGCTGAGGCTCTGCAGCGAGTCCAGCGCGGTGACGATCTCGGTGCGGTTGGCATCGAGGACGGCGAGCAGGTCGTTGGCGTGGCGGATCAGCCCGCGGGTGTCGGGCACCCGGTTGCGCAGCGCGGTCGAGAGCTCGCCGGTGATCGTGCTGATCTGCGAGAGACCGCCGTTGTTGAGCAGCAGCGCGACCGCGCCGAGGACCTGCTCGGTCGCGGGATAGGTCCCCGTCTGCGCCACCGGTACGACGGCCCCGTCGGCCAGGCGGCCGCCCGCGGACGTCGGCGGCGCCGACACCTCGACGTACTGCGCGCCGAGGAGGGTCTTCTGCCCGATCGAGAACACCGCGTCGGCCGGGAGCGCGACGTCGTCCAGCAGGTGCAGCGTGACCACGGCCTCCCAGCCGTCGGTGGCGATCTCACCGACGGTGCCGACCACGACGTTGTCCTTCTGCACCGTCGAGTTCGGGACCAGGTTCTCGATCTGGTCGAAGTGGACCTCGACCGTGTAGCCGTCCTCCCCGACCGCCACCTGGCCGGGCAGCGTGTTGTCATTGGGCTGGATGTCGCAGCCGGTGGTCAGCAGAGCGGTGGCGGCCAGCGCGGGCACCAGCCGGCGCAGCCAGGTGCGGGTCCGGGTCATCGCCGGCCTCCGGTCAGGTCGAGGCCGAGCAGGTCGGCGAGCGGTTGCAGCACCTTGGCGCACTGCTCCGCCGTACCGCCGACCCCGAGGACGGCACCGCACAGCAGCTGCGGCACGTTGTCGAGCGCCGATAGCGTCGCGCGCCCGGTGATCGCCTGGCCCTGGATGGTGTTGCTCAGGTCGATGAGCGCGTGCGGCGCGACGTGGAGGACGCCGGCCAGCTCGTCAGAGCGGTCGGCCAGCGCGGCGGCCAGCAGGTTGACGTCCGTGGTCGTGGTGCGCAGCCGCTTGCGGTGCTCGGCGAGGTAGGCGTCGGTCGCCGCGAGCACCGTGGCCAGGTCCTCCAGCGCGCCGCTGAGGTGGGTCCGGTTCGTCGCGAGCACGGCGCTCACGTCGTCCAGCTCGGTCGTGAAGCCCCGCACCGCGGCGTCGTTGAGCGCGAGGTTGCGGGTGAACGTGTCGAGGTTCTCGATCGTCGAGAACAGGTCGGAGCGGCCGTCCGAGAGCGCCGTCGCGGCGCCGCGCAGCTCGGCGATCGAGGTCCGCAGCTGGGTGGAGTTGCCGTCCTTCAGGCTCTTCTCGAGCGCGGTGATGGCGATGGCGAGCGGGCCGGCCTTCTTGCCTGCGTCGGGGCCGAGCGTGGTGGCGAGGTCGGTGAGCTGCTGCTTGACGTCATCGAAGGTGACCGGCACCGCGGTCTTCTCCAGCGCGATGGTCGCGCCGTCGGCCATCCGCTCGCCGCCGTCGTACACGGGCTCGAGCTGGACGAACCGGCCGCTGACCAGGCTCGGCGAGACGATCGCGGCGTGCGCGTCGGCCGGGATCGGCTGCCCGGCGTCGACCTTCAGGGTCACCAGGACGCCCTTCGGCTCGTTCTCGATCTTGTCGATCGTGCCGACCTTGACGCCGAGCACCTTGACGTCGTCGCCGGCGTTGAGCCCCTCGGCGCTGGCGAAGTACGCGTGCACCGTCGTGCTGCCGCTGTCGCGCTGCCAGACGAACCCGCCGGCCACGAGGGCGGCGGCCACGACCGCGACGAGGATCTTCTTGACGGTCACGGAATCACTCCCGAGAGGATGGGGGCGAGGGTGCCGGGCGCGGTGAGGTTCTGGATGTAGGCGTCGAACCACGGACCGCTCGAGATCGCCTCACCGAAGGCGGTGGCATAGCCCCGCAGGCCGTAGATGGTGTCCTGCAGGTCCTTCTTGTTGCGGTTGAGCACGTCGACCACGCCGTCGAGCTCGTCGAGTGCCGGGCCGAGCACGTCGTCGGTGTCCTCGAGCAGGGCGCGCAGCTCGGTCGACAGCGACCGGGCGCTCTTGAGCAGGCTGACCACGACCTCCTGCCGCGCGTCGAGCTCGCTCAGCAGCGAGCGGCCCGAGCCGAGCAGCGAGGCGATCTGCTGGTCCCGGCTGGCCAGCACGCCGGTGACGTTGTCGGCGTGTGCGACGAGCGAGCGCAGCTCGTCGTCGTTGGACGAGACCGCCCGCGACAGCGCGGTGATGCCGTCGAGCGCGGGCCCGAGGTCGGGGCTCGACGCGTTGAGCGTCGTCGACGCCTGGTCGAGCGCGGCCGCGAGCTGCGCCTTGTCGATGTCGGCCGTGGTCTCGGTGAGCTCGTTGAGCGTGCTCGTCAGGTTGTACGGCGACGACGTCCGCTCCAGCGGGATCGAGTCCCCGGCGCGCAGCTCACCGCCCCCGCGCGGCTCCAGCTCGACGGCGGCCCGGCCGAGCAGCGTGATCGTGATGATCCGCGCCTCGGTGCCCTTGCCGAGCACGACGTCCCCGTCGGTGAGCACGATGTCGGCCACCACGTGCTGGCCGTCGAGCTGCACCGCACGGACCCGGCCCACCTGGGCACCCGAGATCATCACGGCGTCACCGCCCTTGAGCCCGCCGGCCTCGGCGAACTGCACGTGCAGGACGTCGCTGTTGCCGATGAGCGGCAGCCGGTTGATGTTGAGCGCGGCGAGCACGACCAGCACCAGGACGACGGTCCCGACGAGGCCACGCACGGCGAGCCGGTCGGGGCTGATGACCCGCGTCATGACGTGCACCTCGGAGCGTCGGAGTAGATCCACGGGGTGGTGACCTGGGCCTTGCCCAGGCCGGTCTCGATCCGCACGCCGCAGAGGAAGAAGTTGAAGAAGTTGCCGTACGACGCGGTGTTCTGGATCGCGCGGTAGTGGCTGGGCAGGTTCTGCAGCACGGCCTCGAGGGTGTCGGCCCTGCGGTTGATGCCGCGCGCCGAGATGGCCAGGCCCTGCAGATCGGTGCGCAGGTCGCCGCGCGCCCGGCTGGCGAGCGAGGCGGCGTCGCTCGCGAACCGGTCGATCCGGCTCGCCGCGTCGAGCACCTGGGCGTCCTGCTTGTCGAGGCCCTTGAGCAGCGTGTCGAGACGGTCGAGCATCAGCCCGACGGTGTCGCTGCGGTCGTCGACCGTGCCGAGGACGCTGTTGAGGTTGCGGATCACCTGACCGATCACCTCCTCGCGGCCGCCGATGGTCGTGGTGAACGAGGCGACGTGCTGGACGAGGGTCGCGACCGCGGCCTGCTGGCCCTGGAGCACCTGGACCAGCTGGCCCGACAGCTCGTTGACCTGCGTCGGGCTCAGCCCCGCGAAAAGCGGCTTGAAGCCGTTGAGCAGCGTGTCGAGGTCGAGCGCCGAGGCGGTCTGGGCGGCGGGCAGCGTGCCGCCGGCCGTGAGCGGCTGGGCCGCGTCGCCCGTGCTGTCACCGGGGGTGAGCTGGACGACGCGGTCGCCGATCAGGTTGCGGTACTGGATCGTCGCGCGGGTCCCCTTGGTCAGCCGCTGACCCTCCCGGACGTCGAAGGTGACGAGCACCGTGTTGTCGGGCTGGACGTCGATGCCGGTCACCTTGCCGACATCGACGCCGGCCACGCGGACCTCGTCGCCGACCGCGAGGCCGGACACGTCGTCGAAGACCGCGCGGTAGTCGTCGCGGCCGCCGGGGCGGTACTCGCCGGTGACCGCGGCGACCCACACCGTGAAGACGGCGGCGACGACGAGGAACGAGGTGAACTTGATCAGGTCGGAGCGCTGACGGCGCTTCTCCGGGCTGAGCCGGTGGGCACGGTTCGTCACGGCAGGTTCGTCCCTCCCCTGAGCAGGCCGAGCAGCGTGTCGACCACGGCCTCGCTCGGCGTGGGCTGCGGGCCGACGTACGGGTTGGCGCCGGTGCGGAACGACGGCGGCGGCACCGTGGCCTCCTCGGGGGTGACGTAGGGCAGCCCGTAGCAGGCGGGGCCGTTGTCGGCGCCGAGCTCCGGCAGGTTCTCCTCGTACGTGTAGGGATCGCGGCCCGGCACGACCTGCGTGTACGTCGTGACGCCCGGGTGGGTGCCGCCGACGGCGGCCTCGGCGAGCTTGTTCGCCGACGCCAGGCCCATCAGCAGGCAGGGCAGCTCGGGCGAGTAGCGCTCGGCCACGGCGGAGACCGGCTGGAGCAGCCGCAGCGAGGTGACCAGGCCCTGCTCGGAGTCACGCAGCAGCGTGCCGGCGCTGTCGCTGAAGCCGGTGAGGCTGCGCTCCAGCGCGCGCAGGGAGGCCTGCTGCTTGACCAGCGTCTGGGAGACCTCGCCGGTCTGGGTGA
Source organism: Nocardioides sp. LHD-245 (assembly GCF_030929495.1). Taxonomy (GTDB): domain Bacteria; phylum Actinomycetota; class Actinomycetes; order Propionibacteriales; family Nocardioidaceae; genus Nocardioides. Next base: position 79,008 of record NZ_JAVFWN010000005.1, read on the forward strand.
GCGCGTCGACCAGGTCCGGCCGGGCGACGGCATAGACGTCGGCGACGTCGTCGGCGACCCGCAGGTCGGCGGCGAGCGTGCGCAGGGAGGGGTTGACCGAGCGCAGATAGGCATCGGTCTGGGTGATGAGCGCGCCGATCAGCTCACCGCGCTGCTCGACCGCGCCGGCCACCGCGGTGAGCGCGGAGTTGACCTCGGCCGGGCGGGCGACGTCCAGCACCTTGGTGAGGTTCTCGAACGCCTCGTCGACCTCGACGGTCACCCGGTCGGCCGGGATCACCGCACCGGCGCGGATCTTGGCGCCGTCGCCGCTCGTGCCGTCGGCCGGCGGCGTGAGCTGGACGTACTTCGCACCGAACGCCGTCGGCGGCACGACCTGCGCGGTGACGTCCGCGGAGACCCGGTCGATCTTGTCGGCATCGATCTTGAGCTCGATGCGGACCTTGTCGCCGTCGGACTCGACGTCGCCGACCCGGCCGATCTCGACGCCACGGAGCTTGACCGGCGCTCCCGACGCGAGGGTGAGCCCGGCCCGGTCGGCCTCGACGGTGACCAGCACGTTGTCGTCGAAGACGCCGCGGTACTTGGCGACGGTGCCCGCGACCAGCGCCGCGACCAGGGCGACGAAGAGGAAGCCGTAGACGACCTGGCGGTCGATCCGGTGGGCGGACTGCGCGCTCATCCGCTTCACCCCGCGATGTGGACCGACGGACCGCCCCAGATGGCGATCGCGAAGATCAGATCGATGAACATCGTGCAGATCAGCGCGGAGCGCACCGCCTTGCCGACCGCCTTGCCCACGCCCGCGGGCCCGCCCGACGCACGGAAGCCGTGGTAGCAGCAGATCGAGACGATGACGAGCGCCATCAGGGCCACCTTGACCATCGCCAGGAACAGGTCGCTGGAGATGAGGAAGGTGTCGAAGTAGTGCTGGTAGGTGCCCGGCGCCTGGTCGTACCCGACGGTGACGACCAGGTAGGTCGCGAGCCAGCACATCATCAGGGCGATCGCGAAGAGCGGGACGACGGCGATCAACCCGGCGACGATCCGGGTGGTCACGAGGTACGGCACCGGCGGTACCGCCATCACCTCGAGGGCGTCGATCTCCTCGCTGACCCGCATCGCACCGATCTGCGCGGTGAAGCCGGCACCGACGGTCGCGGTCAGCGCGATGCCGGCGATGATCGGCGCGACCTCGCGGGTGTTGAAGTAGGCGGAGAAGAAGCCGGACAGCGTGGAGACACCGATGTTGTCGAACGACGTGTAGGCCTGCAGTCCGACCTCGATGCCGGCCGCCGCGGTCAGGAAGCCGATGACGAGGACCGTGCCACCGATCAGCGCGAGCGCACCGGAGCCGAGGGACACCTCGGCCAGCAGCCGGACGACCTCCTTCGGGTAGTGCTTGAGCGCGCGCGGCATGTGGGCGTACGCATTGCCGTGGAAGCTCAGCTGGTCGCCCAGGTTGCGCAGCGACGTCGTGGGCTTCGCCAGGTGGCGGGAGAGCTGGGACATGGGCACTCAGGCTCCGAGCTTGATCTGCAGGAACAGGGCGCTGATCACGCTGTTGGCGGCGAAGAGCAGCATGAAGGCGAAGACCACGGTCTGGTTCACGGCCTCGCCGACACCCTTCGGGCCGCCCTTGGCGTTGAGGCCGAGGTAGCAGGCGGTGAGGCCGGCGAGCAGGCCGAAGACGGCGGCCTTGGCCTCGGAGGCGAGGAAGTCCGGCAAGCCGACCAGCAGCGTCAGGTCGGAGAGGTAGAGACCCGGCGTCGCGCCCTGGAGGACGACGGAGAAGAAGTACCCGCCGACCAGGCCGACCACGGTCACCATGCCGTTGAGCGCGACACCGACGAGCGTCGACGCGATCACCCGCGGTACGACGAGCCGCTCGATCGGGTCGATGCCCAAGGTGACCATCGCGTCGATCTCCTCGCGGATCTTGCGCGAGCCGAGGTCGGCGCAGATCGCCGTCGCACCGGCGCCCGCGACGACGAGCACGCTCACGATCGGGCCGATCTCGCGGACCACCGCGACCGCCGCGCCCGCACCGGCCAGGTCGACCGCGCCGATCTGGATGAGCAGCTGGTTGACCTGGAAGATGATGACGACGCAGAACGGGATCGACACCAGCAGCGCCGGGCCGAACGAGACGGTCGTGATGAACCACGCCTGGGAGACGAACTCCCGGAACTGGAAGCGCCGGGTGAACAGCTGCGCGAAGACCTTGCCGACGAAGCCGTAGAAGTCGCCGAACGTGCCGAGTGTCTTCATCAGGAAGGTCGCCCGGAGCGCGTCCCGGGCGACCTGGCGCGACTCCTCGGTCAGGCCCGCGGGGGCCGGGGTCACGCGGTCGCCTCGGTCTTCTCGCTCTGGCCACTCTTCACGACGTACAAGGGGAGACGCAGCGCAGCCGGTGCGGTCGGGGGCACAGCCGGCCGCACCGGCGCGATCGGGGAGAGCCGCTCGTAGCCGGCTCCCAGCGCGGGCCGCTGGTCGGCCTCGCCCTGGTTGGGCCACAGCGCCACCGCGCGCTCGGCCTGCGCGGTGATGGTGAGGCTGGGGTTGACGCCGAGGTTCGCCGAGATCGCGGCGCCGTCGACGACGTGCAGGCCGGGGTGGCCGTAGACCCGGTGGTAGGCGTCGATCACGCCGTTCTCGGCGGAGTCGCCGATGGGGCAGCCGCCCAGGAAGTGCGCGGTCATGGGGATGTTGAAGATCTCGCCGGCGCTGCTGTAGGAGCCGCCGTCGATCTTGTCGCTGATCCGGCGCACCACCTCGTTGCCGACCGGCACCCACGTGGGGTTCGGCTCGCCGTGGCCCTGCTTCGAGGTCAGCCGCACCTTGCCCGTGCGCCCCCGCTTCTTGGGGAACACCGTGATCGAGTTGTCGCTGGTCTGCATGACCAGCGCGATGATCGTGCGCTCGGGCCAGCTGCCGAGGCCGGCGTACGTCGAGAGCAGCAGGCCGGGGTGGCGCACGGCCTGGCCCAGCCACCGCAGCCAGCGCGGCACCCGGCCGCCGCCGTCGGTCATCAGCGTGAGCAGCAGGCCCATCAGGCCCGAGCCCTTGCCGTAGCGGACCGGCTCGACGTGGGTGACGTCGTCGGGGTGGATCGAGGACGTGATCGCGACGCCGTGGTGGAAGTCGTGCTGGTCCTTGCTGCGCAGCCTGGTGCTCGACGCGCACAGCGCCTCGGAGTTGGTCCGGGTCAGGTAGCCGAGCCGCTCCGAGAGCCGCGGCAGGTCACCGGAGCGGCGCATCCCGTGCAGCAGCTCCTGGGTCCCCCACGTGCCGGCCGCGACGACGACCTGGGCGGCCGAGATGCTCGTCGTACGCCGTGCGGAGCCGCCGGAGCGGTGGGTCACGACGTCGTACCCGCCGCCGGGGCGGGGCCTGATCGCGGCGACCGTCGTCCGCTCGCGGACCTCGGCGCCGAGCTTCTCGGCCAGGTAGAGGTAGTTCTTGAGCAGCGTGTTCTTCGCGTTGTGCCGGCACCCGGTCATGCACTCGCCGCACTCCAGGCAGCCGCGGCGCTCGGGGCCGGCCCCGCCGAAGTACGGGTCCGGGACGGCCTCGCCCGCCCGCTTGGTGTCGCCGGGTCCGAAGCAGACGCCGACCGGCGTGGGGCGGTAGGTGTGGCCCACGCCCATCTCGTCGGCGACCTGCTTCATCACAACGTCGCTGGGGGTGACGGTCGGGTTCTGGACCACGCCGAGCATCCGGCTGGCCTGGTCGTAGTACGGCGCCAGCTCGGCCTTCCAGTCCGTGATGTGCGCCCACTGCGAGTCGTTGTAGAAGGCGTCGGACTTGGGCTGGTAGAGCGTGTTGGCATAGACGAGCGAGCCGCCGCCGACGCCCGCACCGGCGAGCACGACGACGTCGCGCAGCAGCCGGATCCGCTGGATGCCGAAGCAGCCCAGGCGCGGGGCGAACAGGAATCTCCGCACGTCCCAGGAGGTCTTCGCGAACTCATGGTCCTCGAAGCGCCGGCCGGCCTCCAGCACGCAGACCCGGTAGCCCTTCTCCGCGAGGCGCAGGGCGGCGACCGAGCCGCCGAAGCCGGAGCCGACGACCACGACGTCGTACTCGAAGTCCTCAGTGCGCACGACGACAGCCCCCGATGAGAGACGACGGAGCCCCTGTGCCGGGCCCGTCTGTTGATCGCCATCTCACTCGGTGACGGCGGTCACGCTCTCGTGGTGGCGGTCCAAAGAAGAACGACGGCTTTGTCCCTGTGCACAAAGACCGCCACCTACGAGCCGGAGCTCTAGGGTGAGGAGACGCGCCCTTAGGGTGGGGACGTGAGCAGCGCGTCGATCCCGTCGAACCTGGCGCCCTGGCTCCTGGCCTATGTCGCCGAGCAGGCCCAGCCCGACGAGGTCGAGGTCTGGGTCGACCGGGTGACCAACGCGATCTTCACCGAGATCCCCGAGGTCGGCGCGGTCGAGGGACTGCCCGAGCAGGTCCGGATCACCGTTCGCGAGCACTGGATCGCGTTTCTCGGCGACTTCGCGCAGCCCGAGCAGCACTTCCACCTCGTCGACGCCGCGCGCCGGCTCTCGGTCGAGCTGGCCGACCGGCAGCTGCCGCTCGAGATGCTCATCCGGTTCTACCGGGTCGCCCAGCAGGAGGTGTGGGACTACGTCAGCGAGCTGATCAAGGCGCTGCCGCCAGCCGACTTCGACCGGGCCGACCTGCTCATGTACTTCTGGAACCGGGCCGGGGTCTGGCTCGACCAGTCGATCACCGAGTCGGTCGCCACCTACCAGGCGGCGCGCTCGCGGGTCCTGGCCGGTGCGGCGGCCCAGCGCTACGAGGCGGCCCGCTCGATCCTGGCCGGCGAGCTGAGCGAGGCGCGCGAGGCGTCGTCCGCGCTGGGTGGCTACCCGATCTCGGTGCACCACACGGCCGTCGTCCTCTCCGTCGCGGACGCCGAGCGCGCCGGCACCCTCGAGCAGCTCGCCACCGAGCTCGCCCGCCGGATCGGCGCGGCCAGCCCGCTCGTGGTCAAGCCCGGCGGCCGCCAGCTGTGGATGTGGCTCGGCACCCGCGACGCCCCGGACCTGTCCGCCCTCGCCGCCCTCGCCGACACCCCCGGCTCGCTCGCCCACGAGAGCGTGGTCGTCGGCGTCGGCTCGGCCACCCCCGGCATCGCCGGCTTCGTCGCCTCGCACCGCGAGGCCCAGGGCGCGCTCCGGGTCGCCACCCCCGACACCTCGGCCTGGCTCGCGCTCTACACCGACGTCGAGCTGCCCGTCCTGCTCGGCTGCTCCGCCGAGGTCGACCGCTTCGTCGCCCGCCAGCTCGGCCCGCTCGTCGGCGAGGACGAGAGCACCCAGCGGATCCGGGAGACCCTCACGGCGTACCTCGACAGCGGTGGGAGTGCCGAGGAGGCCGCCCGCGCGCTCGTCGTCCACCGCAACACGATCCGCTACCGGCTCGGCCAGGCCGAGGAGATGCTCGGCCACCCCATCGCCCGGATCAGCCCGCAGCTGGCCGTCGCGCTGCGCCACCACGACCTGTTCCACCGGCCGTGAAAGCCGGTGATCGGCGTAGCGTCATTCGTCCCGTGGGTTGGAGCCCACAGAACGAATGACGTTGCGCCCGTGGTCCGGGTCGCTCAGCCCTCGAGCGTCAGGGCGAGCACGGGACAGGCCTGGACGGCGGCGTACACGTGGGCCCGGTCGGCCTCCGGCGGGTTCTCGACGAGGACGCTGACCAGCTCCTCGTCCTCGTCCACCTCGAAGTAGTCGTTGGCCATCGACTCGCACATCCCGAGGCCCGCACACTTCCTGAGGTCGGCCACGATGTGCATCGCACTCACGCTCCGACCTGACTGATGTGGCGGCGAGGCTCGACGGCCTTGAAGTCGACCTTCTCCCGTACGCCGCAGTCGGGACAGCACCAGTCGTCGGGGATGTCCTGCCACGCCGTACCGGCGGCGAATCCCTCGAGCTCGTTGCCCTCGGCGACCTCGTAGGTGTACTGGCAGCCGGGGCACTGGGCGGCGAGCACCTCACCCGTGAGCTCGTGGGCGCTGGTGTCGGCCTCGACCGCGGCCTCCACCGCGGCCTCGGCGGCGAGGAGCTCGGCAGGCACCGGGTACCTCCTCAGCAGCTTCTCCCGCTTGGCGGGGTGCAGGTTGGCGAGCCGCAGATCGCCGTCGTAGTGGGCGACCACGCGCTTGTCCATGACCGCCCGGAAGGCCGGCGGGAACATGGCGACCACGATCATGCCGGTGTAGCCGGTCGGCAGCACCGGAGCGTCCTCGAAGTCGCGCAGCGTCTGGTAGCGGCGGGTCGGGTTTGCGTGGTGGTCGCTGTGTCGCTGCAGGTGGTAGAGCAGCACGTTGGTGGCGATGTTGTTGGAGTTCCACGAGTGCGCCGGCGTGACCCGCTCGTAGCGCATCTTGCCGGGGGTGCCGACCTTCTGGCGCACCATGCCGTAGTGCTCCATGTAGTTGACGACCTCGAGCAGGGAGAAGCCGACGACCGCCTGGAGGAGGAGGTACGGCAGCAGGCTCAGCGGGTTGACGTCGTAGGCAAGGCCGAGCCAGAGCATCAGCCCACCCCACAGCGCGACGGTCATCAGCCAGGCGTTGAGCACGTCGTTGCCGAGGTGGAACGGGTGCGTGCCCTTGCGCTGGTAGCGCTTGGCCTCGAGCTCCCACGAGCTCTTGAGCGAGCCGGCCACGGTCCGCGGCCAGAAGCGGTAGACGCTCTCGCCCATCCGCGCGCTGGCCGGGTCCTCGGGGGTCGCGACGCGGACGTGGTGACCGCGGTTGTGCTCGATGTAGAAGTGGCCGTAGAAGGTCTGCGCCAGCGCGATCTTGGACGCCCAGCGCTCGACCGACTCGCGCTTGTGCCCCAGCTCGTGCGCGGTGTTGATCGCGACGCCGCCGACGACACCCACCGAGACCGCGAGCCCGACCTTGGCCAGCACGGCCATGTCAGTGGTGGCGAGGTACCAGATCGCCGCCACGAAGCCGCCGTACTGGACCGGCAGGTAGAGATAGGTCACCCAGCGGTAGTACCTGTCGTTCTCCAGCGCGTCGATGACGTCGTCCGGCGGGTTGGTGTCGTCGTACCCGGCGACGAGGTCGATGAGCGGGATGAGCCCGAAGAACACGACCGGTGTCAGCCAGAAGAAGAGCGCGCTGCCGGTCGCCTCGAACAGCGCGATCCCGACGATCGGCGTCAACGGGACGACGAGTCCGAGAACCCACAGGTAGCGCTTCGTGTCCCGCCACCGGACAGTCGTGCCGTCTGCCCCTCGGGTTGCGTACGTGGCCATCGGATGCCTCCTCGGACGTGGCGACGGCGGTCGCCGGGTAGGCCTCCACGGTGGCAGCGCGGGCGGTTCACGCTCTCGGGCGAGGCGCACAACTTCGGCCGGAGGCGTTGGCAGCGTGCACAATGCGTGGTCGACAGCGATCCGATCAACCCACGTGATCGGATCGCTGTCGCTGAGCCGTCGCGGCCCGGGGCGTCAGCCGACGGTGGTGAGCAGCTGCGTGGCCCGGGTGAGGACGACGTAGAGCGTGGCCCGGCCGGTGGCGGACTCGTCCTCGATCTCCTGCGGCCGGACGACCACGATGCCGTCGAACTCCAGGCCCTTGGTGTCGAGGCCGGTCAGCACCACGATCCGGTCCTCGCCCGACGGCGTGACAGACGAGTCGATCGCGGCCCGCGCACCGGCGGCGTCGTCCGCGAGCTCGGGCCAGGAGGCGAGCCACGCGTTCACCTCCGAGCGCCGCGCGACGGGTACGACGATGCCCACCGTCCCGGAGACGCGGCCCGCGACCTCGAGGACGGCGGCCCGGGTCGCGGCCTCGAGCTCGGCGGCGCCCGCGCCCGCCGGGAGGTCGACGACGACCGGCTCCTCGCCGGTGCGGCGGACGGCGTCGGGCAGGTCGGCGTCGAGACCCACCCGCGCGGCGTAGGCGGCGGCGTGGGCGTAGATCTCGGCGGAGTTGCGGTAGTTGGTCGACAGGTGGAAGGAGTGCACCTGCTTGCGCTCGAGGGCGGCGGCCCGCGCGGCGTCGGACTCGGCCGGCACCGGCCACGACGACTGGGCGGGATCGCCGACGATGGTCCAGGAGGCGGTGCGACCGCGGCGGCCGACCATCCGCCACTGCATGGGCGTGAGGTCCTGCGCCTCGTCGATGAGGACGTGGGCGTAGCCGTCGTCCTCGATGCTGGAGACCGGCGGACGCCAGGGCCGGCCGGACGGCGCGAACTCGCGGTCCGCGGCGGTGATCAGCTCCTGGATGTCGACCGCGCCCTCGATCAGCGCCATCGGGTCGTCCCGCTCGTCGTCGGCCTTCTGAGGGAGGTCGCCGAGGGCGTAGCGGAGCTCGTCGAGCAGCGGCACGTCCTCGATGGCGATCTGCGGGCTGATCGCCCGGGTGGGGTCGAGGTGCGCCCAGGTCTTGGCCAGCAGCCGCTGCTCCTCGCCGGTCAGCAGTCCTTCGCCGACCCGCGCCAGGAACTCCGGCTCCCGCAGCCAGCACAGCACGGTGGCGGCGTCGAGCGGCGGCCACCAGGACAGCGCGAAGTCGAGGAAGTCGTCGCGCGACAGGATCTCGTCGTTGAACCTCTCGCGCCCCTGCTCGCGGCCGCGCTCGCCGCGGACCTGGCGCCACAGCGCGTCGAGGAGGGCGTGGGAGACCCGCGGGAGCTGCTTGTTGCGCAGGCCCTGCGACATCAGCTGCCGGCGGATCTGACCGAGCTTGCCGCGGTCGAGGACCAGCCGGTCGTCGCGCCAGAAGACGCGGTACTCGCGCGGGCTGCCGGGCGCCTGCTGGCGCGCCGTGCGCCGCATCAGCTCGGCCATCCGAGCCGAGCCCTTGATGTCGGCGACGGCCGGCTCGTCGTGCCGGGTGGCACGGACCTCGTCGACGACCTCGCCGAGGCTGCGCAGCGCGACCGCGGTCTCGCCGAGCGACGGCAGCACCCGCTCGATGTAGCGCATGAACACGCCGGACGGGCCGACGACGAGGACGCCGCCGCGCTCGTAGCGCTGGCGGTCGGTGTAGAGGAGATAGGCCGCCCGGTGCAGCGCGACGACCGTCTTGCCCGTGCCGGGGCCGCCGGAGATGGTGACGACACCCCGGGAGGGTGCCCGGATCGCCTTGTCCTGTTCGGCCTGGATGGTCGCGACGATGGAGTGCATCGACCGGTCCCGGGCCCGGGAGAGCTGGGCCATCAGCGCGCCCTCACCGACGATCGGCAGCGAGCGACCCGCGGCCTCGGCCGCGTCCAGGCCCGCCGCGTCGAGCAGCTCGTCCTCGACGCCGACCACACTGCGGCCGGCGCTGCGCAGCACCCGGCGGCGGAGTACGCCGTGCGGGTCGGCCGCCGTGGCCTGGTAGAACACCGCGGCGGCCGGCGCGCGCCAGTCGATCAGCAGCGACTCGTGGGCGTCGTCGCGCAGGCCGAGCCGTCCGACGTACCGCGGGGCGGCGTCGATCGCGGCATCGAGGTCGAGTCGGCCGAACACCAGGCCCTCGTGGGCGGCGTCGAGCTGCGCGATCCGCTTGGCCGCCTGGAACACCATCGCGTCGCGCTCAACGAGGCCGCCCTCGTGACCGAGGTGCGCCCGGGAGTGGCCTTCCCTCGCCAGCTGCTGGGCGGCCTTCCCGGCCTGCTCCAGCTGCTGATAGACCCGGTCGACGAACCTCTGCTCTGCCGTGACCTCGCGCTCCACCAGCTCGTCTGCCACCGCTCGTGACCCCTGCCGTCCGCACTCGTTCTCGATCGCCGCGCCGATGGCGGCAAGCCACCAACTCTACAGGCGCCGACAGTCCGTAGATATTCCGCCAGTAGGGGGCGGCGTCGCGAGCGCCGTGAGACGCGGGTGATGGCACGACGGCGGAGCGAAGTCGTGCTTGTCCGCCCATCGAGCGACGCCAACGCCGCCAGCGCGCGCGTATCGCGGCGCGCAGCAGGCGCCACCTACTGGCGGGATCTCTTGGCCGGAGGGGACGGCGAACGCCCACCAAAGGCACTACTGTTGTCGAGATGGTCTGACGCATCGCGTGTCCAAGGGGGGTAGCACGATGAACATGACACCCAGGGCGACCCCGCCCCGCAAGCCGAATCGCCGCGGCGTCGCCGCGCGCGAGAGACTCCTGTCCACCGCGATCGAGATGCTCGGCACCGGTCGTCCCGAGACGGTGTCGATCAACATGGTCGCGAAGGAGGCCGGGCTCAGCTGGGGCTCGGTGCAGAACCTCTTCGGCGACTCCGACGGGTTCTGGTCGACCGTCGTCGACCAGGTCGTCGTCGCCGCGCCGGGCCTGTGGGCCGAGCCGACGAGTACGACGGTCGCGGGGCGGGTGGCCGAGGTCGCCGACCTCTACCGCGCGCTGCTCGACTCGCCGCAGGCGGTCACCATCGAGACCATGCGCTGGGCGCTGCCCCGGCCGCTGGACGTGCTGGAGGAGACCCATCCCCGCACGGCGGCCTCGATCCGCACGCTCGACGAGATGACGGCACGCGCGTTCGTCCGCTTCTTCGAGGGCATCGACGGCGCGGAGCTCGACGAGGAGCGCTCCGTCGCGATGTCCGAGGTGCTGCCCGCGATGCTGCGCAGCATGCGCAACGAGCGGCTGCTCGGGGCGGACATCGACCTCGATCGCGCCCACCGCGCGATCGTGACGATGCTGACGGCGTACCTCGAGGGCTGAGCCGCCTCTCAGCCCGGATCCACGCTCAGCCGAGCAGGGCCCGGGTCGGCGCGATGATGTCGGCGCCGAACCGGGCGATGCCGTCGAGCTTCTGCTCCAGCGGCGCGTCCTGCGGGTAGTAGTACATCCACGGCATCGTCATGCACATCGTCACGCCGCCGCGCGAGGCACGGGCGAAGTCCTCGGGCACGACCGCGTCCGTCAGCGCCGGTACGACGGCGAACGGCTCGTCGGGATCGCGGCCTGCCTCCCGCCGCAGGCCGCGCAGCCGCTCGACGATCGCGATCGCCTCGTCGACGCTCGCCATGTCGCCGATCCAACCGTCGTTGCGGGCGGCCCGTCGGAACGCCACGTCCGACAGCCCGCCGACCCACACCGGGATCGGTCCGGGCGGCTCGGGCAGCATGACCAGCCGCTCGCAGCTGTAGAACTCGCCCGCGAACTCGGTCCAGCCGGGTCGCCACAGCTCGCGCATCAGGTCCAGCCCCTCGTCGGTGCGCCGGCCGCGCGTGGCGAAGTCCTCCTCGAGGAGCTCGAACTCCTCACGGCACCAGCCGACGCCCACGCCGAGCGCGACCCGGCCACCGGACAGCGCTGCCGCCGTGCCGATCGCCTTCGCGACCACGAACGGGTTGCGCATCGCGGCGACGTAGATCGAGGTGAAGAACCGCAGCTCGGTGGTCACCTGCGAGAGCGCGCCGATGGTGACCCACGGGTCCGGCCAGTCGACCTCGGGCTTCCAGCGCCGCCCGCCGTCGCGGGTGTAGGGGTACGGCGTCGCGATGGACTCCAGGTCGACGACGTGGTCGGCGAGGCTGAGCGCCGCGAACCCTGCCTGCTCCGCGCCGCGCGCCAGGGCGACGAGCTGGTCGGTCGGGTGGTAGGCGGTCACCATCGCGAAGTCCACGACTGCACCCTAGGCGACGAACTAGAACATGTTCTAGGCCCTAGGGCGTGGGTCCGCCGAGGACGCAGAGCTGGATCCCGCGCTCGATGGCCGCCTCCCGCGAGTTCACGCCCCACTTGCGGTAGATGCTGCGCATGTGGGACTTCACCGTCTCCGGCGACAGGTGCAGCGCCGCCGCGACCTGGCTGCGCCGCGGATGGTCGAGGGAGGCGCGCAGGACCGCGATCTCCTGGCCGGTGAGCGGCGCCGCGTCGGAGCCGGGGTCGAGGGCGCCCGCGCGACCGCGGACCGCGGCGACGACGTCGGCGTCGAGGTACGCCGCGGCGGCGTCGTCGTGACGCAGCGCGTGCTCCCGCAGCGCCGCGAGGTCGTCGGCCGGCACGTGCAGCAGGTGCGCCCGGGCCCCGTGCTCGGCGTACCGGGCCGCGGCCTGGTCGAGCAGCGCCCCGGCCGCGTCCCGGCAGCCCGCGCGCAGCGCCGCCGCGGCGCCGAGGGTGGCGACGGCGGCGCGGGACCGGACGGTGTGTCCCGCCTGGACCTGGAGGCGGGGCACCAGGTCGAGTGCACCCGCCGGATCGCCGGCGGCGAGCCGGGCGAGCAGTCGGGCCGGCGCCAGCTGGGCGGTCCAGCGGGTCGTCCCGTGCAGCAGCGGCTCGGCATCGCGGGCCCGGCCCTGCGCGATGAGCACGGCGGCCACGAGGCCGTGCAGCGCGGCCGTCCCGAGGTTCTCGCCGACACCGGGCGGCGCCGGGCGGGAGCGGAGCGCCGCGGAGATCCGCTCCAGCTCGGCTCCGACGTCCCCGAGGCCGTGCAGGGCCTGCAACCGGGTCCAGGCCAGGAAGGGCCACAGCTCCCCGATGCCGTCGTACGACGCCCCGTCATGCTCGGCCAGCGCGTCCGCGAACTCGAAGCGGTCCAGCCGCAGCAGGCCCCGACCGACCGCCGCCAGGCCGTGCGTGGCCGCCGCTCCCTGCTCGATCCCCGGCCCCAGCAGGCGGGCCGCGGTCCGCGACCGGCCGTCGATCGCCGCGAGGCCGACGGCGTACGCCGTCGTGTCGGCGTGCGACCACGGTTGCCGCGCGAGCGCCAGGGCCCGCCCGGCGAGGAGGTGGGCCCGGTCCAGATCGCCGACCTGGAGGAGCGAGAAGGCCAGATGGCGCCACGCACCCGCCCGCACGTCGGCGAGGGGCTCGGCGTGCGCCGCGGCGAGCGCCACGCCGGCGTCGGGCGCATCGAGAATCTCGAGTGCGGCGCGGGCGGCGGCCCCGGCGTCGACGTACCGGCCGAGGTGGCGCAGGGCGACCGACCGGGCGACCTGGTGGAAGAACGGGCTCTCCCGTCCCTTCGCCCGCGGCCCCGGGTCCGGCCCGCCCGGCGGCTCCGCGGGGTGGTCGACGACCCGTGCGAAGTACTCCTGCGCGGCCTGCCGGGTCGTCGGGTTGCCGCTCAGCACCAGCCCGCGGGCGAGCGCGAGCCGCGGGTTCTGGACGACCGCGGCCCGCGGGATCCGGCTCAGCTGGTCGTCGAGGCGCCGGGTCACCTCCGTCTCGGGGACCGCCGAGAGCGCGGCGCACACGATCCGTCCCGCGAGCTCGTGCCGGCCGGCGGCCACCGCCAGCGCGAGGCCCGTCAGGTGGTCGCCGCGGCCGTGCAGCCAGGTCGCGGTGACGCCGGTGCCCCAGCGGTGCCGGTCGGTGTCGGTCGCGAGCAGCGCGCCGCGGGCGGCGGCGCGCAGCGAGTCGACGATCCGGAAGACCCGGCGCCCCGCGGCATCGTTCTCCCAACGTCCGTTGCCGTCGGCGGCGAGCCCGGTGAACAGGTCCGCCACCTCTGCCGGCGACCGGCCGCTCAGCGTGCCCGCGAGCCCGGCGTCGAGGTACGGCGCCGCGCAGGTGTCCTGCACGAAGCGCCAGGCCGCGGGTCCGTCGAGCTGGGCGGCCAGGTCCTGGGCGACGATCGTCCACCAGCCGCCGATGCCCCGGGCCTGTTGGCCACGCCGCGTCGCGAGCGCCGGGGCCAGGCTGGCCGCACGCACGGCCAGGGGGAATCCGTCGGTGTCGGCGTGCACGTCGACAGCGGCGACCCGGAGGGCGTCAGAGCCGTCCTGGGTGAGGAAGCGCACGGTCTCCTCCGCGGTGAACGCGAGGTCGCCCGCGTCGATCACCGTCGCCGCGCCGGGCGGCTCGCCCGCCCGGAGGAGTCCGGTCGTGGCCCGGGTCGTGACGATCACCCGGGCCCCGGGCCGGGTGAGGACGTGCTCGCGGACCAGCGCGTCGACGGCCTCGGTGGCCGCGCCGAGGCGCTCGTACCCGTCGAGGACCACCACCGGCGCGTCGGGCAGTGCCCGCAGGGCGGCGGGGTCCCCGGTGACGGCGCCGACCGACACCCACCGGAACGCGGGCGCGGTGCCGGAGCGCAGCCACTGCCGCACCACCGTGGACTTGCCGAAGCCGGACGGCGCCTGCAGGACCGTCACCGGCGCAGCGCGGTCCAGGAGCTCGAGGAGACGCTCGCGCCGAAGGGTCGCGAACGGACGGGAGGGGGTGCTGGTCGCGCCGGGGGAATGCGCCATCGGTGTGCCCTGTCGTCGGTGCGGTGCGCGCGTTCCCCCCGGTTCGCCGCGGCAGTCGGGGAAGCAAGACGCACGGCCGGTCGCGCTCATGACGCGGTTTCTCAGGAGATTTCGCACATCGGCGTCCCGTCTCCTCCGGGCGCCGTCCAGCGGTAGCCTCCTAGCACCCCTTCACCAACAGATCGACTGCCGGAAGATGCCGACCGACCTGCCCGACGAGAACGCCCTGCTGCGCCGCGCCCACGCCGGCGATGCCGCCGCGCTGGAGGCGTTGTACGCCGACAACGTGGCCTCCGCGCGCCGGCTGGCCGTGATCCTCGCGGGCCCGTCGGCCGCCGAGGACCTGGTGGCCGACGCGTTCGCGCGGGTGCTCGCGCGGATCCGCGCGGGCGAGGGACCGGTGACCAACTTCCGCGGCTACCTGTTCGCGACGATCCGCAACCGGCACCGCGACCTGATGCGTCGCGCCGGCCGCGAGGCGCCGGTCTCCGACGAGCCGTGGCTCCTGGAGAGCCCCACGGAGTCGGTGGAGGAGCAGGTCCAGGAGCTCGACGAAGGCGTTGCCGTCGCGGCACTCGGGAGCCTGCCCGACCGCTGGCAGCGGGTGCTGTGGCACCTCGAGGTCGAGGGCCACCAGGTACCCGAGGTCGCGGCCATGCTCAGCATGTCGCCGGCCGCGGTGTCGTCGCTGGCCTACCGCGCCCGCGAGGGACTCAAGGTCGCCTACCTTGAGCACCACCTGCCGACGGCCGCCGGCACCAAGCCGTGTGCGTGGGTCCGTCAGCGGCTCGGCAGCCATGTCCGAGGCAGCCTCAGCCCGCGGGCCGGAGCCCGGCTCGAGGCCCATCTGACGACCTGTGCCGCCTGCTCGGCGGCTGCCGCCGACCTGCAGCATGTGAACCGGAAGCTCGCCGGGATGGTCCTGCCCGTCCTGCTGGTGGGTGGGGCCGGGGCCGGCCTGCTCGACCTGGTCGGCGCCGCCGGAGGAAGCGGCCCCGGCGGATCCGGTGAGTCGGGCGGCACGACGGCGTCCGCCGCCGGTGCGGGTGCGGCAGGAGCCGCCGCTGCCCGGGCCGCGGCGGCCGGCGGCGGGGCGGGCCGCGGCGCGACGGGCCCGCGCCCACCGTCCGGTCCCGCGCGGGTGCTGCGGCTGCTCACCGGTCGCGGCGCGACGATGACCGGTGCCGGTGCCGGTGCGGGTGGCATCACCCTCGTCGCCCTGGCCGCGGCGGCACTCGTGCTGGTCCTGGTCGCCGTGACCTGGTGGGTCGTCGCGGGCGCTGACGACGCCGACGGCCCGGCCGCCGACCACCCGGCGACGGATGCGGCCACCGGCCGGCCGGACCTGCCGTCGAGCACCGGCGCGAGCCCGGACCCCACCGCCACGGACCCCGCCACCGATGGAGCGAGCGACGGCACGACGCCGGCGGTCGATCCGCTGGAGCCCACCGGTCAAACGACCGGCGCCACGGCGACGGCCGCTCCCGGTCCGCGGCCGGGCACCGCGGCGACCGGCCCCGGGAAGCTCGGCGCGACCCGCGCGGCACCGCCCGTCGCCGTACGCCCGACGGCGCCGAGCGCCACCGCGATCAGCGGCTGTGGCAGCTTCGGCTCGCTCGCGATGCCGCCGACCCCGGGCGTCGAGTACGTCCTCACCCAGGGCGACGGGAGGCAGGGCGCCTGGGAGGTGACCGGGAAGCCGCGCAGCGGCTACGTCCTCGCCGCCGACGCCCAGCAGCGCTTCAGCGGGGACCTCGGCGCCTACTACGCCTGCCCCGCACTCGGCGCGCTCTCCGTCGCCGACCTCGGCGGCGGCGACTGGCGGCTGACCGCGCCGGTGAGCGCCACCGGTCCCGGGAGCTACCCGCTGACCGCGGCCGTGACCGTGGACTCCGACACCTACGTCCCGGCGGGCGGGGTGAGCGGCGCCGGCTGGACCTGCTGGGGCCCCAATCCCGGCGACCCGCAGATCGGGGCGGGCAGCGGCTTCATGCTCCCGGCCGGGTTCACGATGGACTGCCGGTTCGCCTACGCCGGCGCCGCGCCCCCCGACCTCGCGGTCACCATGACCCCGGTCACCGTCGGTCCACCTCCGACCGGCACGGTCGCGCTCACCGCCGACGGCACCCCCCGGGGCAGCGCGACCTACTGACGCGGACCCCCGATCCCGGGTAGAACATGTTCCATGTTTCCGCATCTGCTGGCCCCGGGGCGGATTGGCTCGATGGACCTGCGCAACCGGATCGTCATGTCCCCGATGGAGACGATGTACGGCACCCCCGACGGCCATCCCTCCGACCGCACCGTGGCGCACTTCGCGACCCGCGCGGCCGGAGGCGTCGGACTCGTCACCGTCGGCGCGACCGGCATCGACCCGCGACACCCGGAGACTCCGGGCGGCCTGCAGATCGGCGTGGACGCCACGATCCCGGCGCACCGACGCCTGGTCGAGGCGGTGCACGCACACGGCGCCCGGATCCAGCCGCAGCTCGTCCACGCGGGCCCGGACGGACTCGGCCCGGAACTGTTCGGCGTCACCTCGCTCGGGCCGTCCGTGATCCCGTCGTACCTCACCGGACGGCCCTCCGCGCAGGCCACGAAGGAGCAGATCGCGTCGATCATCGACCAGTTCCGGGCCGCGGCGGCGCGGGTCCGGGAGGCGGGGTACGACGGGATCGAGCTGCACGCCGCGCACGGCTACATGTTCCTCGGCTCCTTCCTCGCACCGCAGCGCAACCGGCGTGGCGACCGGTACCGCGGCACGTCCGTCGAGGGGCGGATCCGGGTGGTGCTCGAGGCACTCGCCGCGATCCGCGCCGAGGTGGGCGCGGACTTCCCGGTCACGCTGCGGATCTCGGGCTACGAGCGGGTCGCCGCCGGACGCCCGGTGCACGACACCGCCACCATGGCGCCGCTGCTCGTCGAGGCCGGCGTCGCCGCCTTCCACGTCAGCGGCGGGGTGATCGACCGGCTGGTCACCGGCATGGTCAACGCCGCCGATGACGGCGACGGGCTCAACGTCGGCGGCGCTGCGGCGGTGCGCGAGGTGGTCGACGTCCCGGTCATCGCGGTCGGGCGGCTGCACGACCCGGCGCTGGCCGAGCAGGTCCTCGCCGACGGTCGGGCGGACTTCGTCGCGCTCGGCCGGCCGCTGCTCGCCGACCCGGACCTGCCCCGCAAGCTCGCCGGCGCGCTCGGCGGACCGGCGCTGGTACGCCGGTGCATCTCGTGCGAGAACTGCATCGACACCCTCGAGGAGAGGCTGGCCACCGAGTGTGCCGTGAACCCGCTCACCGGCCACGAGCTCGCGCTGGCGCGGTCCGCGCCGGCGGCACCCCGACGGATGGTCGTCGCCGGCGGCGGGCCGGCGGGGCTGGAGACCGCCTGGCGGGCCGCCGAGGCCGGCCTCGACGTGGTCCTCCTGGAGCGCTCACCCCGGCTCGGCGGCGCGCTCGGCGCCGCCTGCGCGGTCCACCCCGAGAACCGGAGCTATCTCGACTGGCTGCTGGCCCGGGTGCAGGACGCGGGAGTCGACGTCCGGCCGGGCACCGCGGCCGACCCGGAGCAGGTCCGGGCGCTCTCCCCGGAGCTGGTGGTGGTCGCCACCGGCGGGCGGCTCGAGGTCCCGGAGCTGCCCGGCGCGGCGCTGCCGCACGTCGTCGCCGGCATCGACCCCGACCGGCCGCCCCCGGGGCGCCGGGTCGTCGTGGTCGGTGCGCGGCTGGCCGCCGTCGAGTGGTGCGAGATGCTCGCCGCCTCCGGGGCGCTGGTCGCGCTGCTGCACTCCGGCGCCGAGATCGCGCCGGAATTCGGAGCCAAGCGCCGCGGCGAGCACATGGACCGTCTCGACCGCCTCGGCGTCACCGTGCACGTCGGGGCCACGGTCACCGCGATCACCGAGACGGGAGTGCACTGGGTGCCCGCCCACGGCCGGCTACGGATCCTGCCGGCGGACGCCGTCGTGCTCGCGGGCGAGGTGGTCGCCGACTCCGCGGTGCGCGACCGCCTGGTCGCGGCGCTGCCCGGCGTCGACGTACACGTCGTCGGGGACGCCGGTGGCCTGGGCCTGATCCGGGGCGCCACCGCCGACGCGGCCCGCCTCGTCGCGACCCTGTGACCCACGAATCACGACGGTGATGCAACCCTCGGGGGTACGAACCGCCTTGGGTAGTCATGGATACGACGTCTCGGGAGTCGCGTGAGGAGGTGAGCGGCGCGTGGATGCCGATTTCGCCGATTTCGTCGCGGCGAAGCAGAACGGCCTCCTGCGCTACGGCATGTTGCTGACCGGAGGCGACCCGCACACGGCCGCCGACCTCGCCCAGGAGACGTTCCTGCGCCTCGGCCGGCGGTGGCGCCATGTCCGCGACGTCGAGCACCAGGACGCGTACGCACGGCGCACGATGACCCGGCTGTGGTGGAGCCGCAGCAAGCGCGACCGGCGCGACGTCCTGCTCGCCGAGCCCGAGGACCGTGCCACCAGCGATGCGGAGCCGGCCTGGACCTCCGACCTCTGGGCGGCGCTGCAGCAGCTGCCGCCCCGGCAGCGCGCAGTCCTCGTGCTGCGCTACTACGAGGACTGCTCCGAGAAGGAGATCGCCGAGGTCCTCGCCTGCCGGCCCGGCACGGTCAAGAGCCAGGCCAGCCGCGGCATGACGACATTGCGGCGGCTGATGGGGGTCGACGACGGCGATCCGGTGATCCCCGACGACAGCGACGCCGCCGGCCGGACCGGGGGGAGGTCGGCCCATGAGTGACCTCGAGAAGCAGCTGCGCGCGTTCGTCCGGGAGGGCGACATCCCCGTCCCCCACGTCCCCGACCTGGCCGCCCGGGTCGCCGGCGCCCAGCGCCGTCACCGGCAGCGCCGGGTGGCCGGCGTCGCCGCCGCCGTCTGCGTCGTCGCCGGCGCGGGCGTCGTGGGCACGATGCTGCGCGGCGGCGACTCGACGCCCCAGCCGGCCGCGCCGACTCCGAGCTGCGCGGGCGTGACGCTGCGCTCCGCGGGCGTCAGCACCGGCCTCGGCGAGGCCGGGCCCACCCTGGTCCTGACGCTCGGCGGCGGCACCGGCGGCGACGCCCGGTGCCCGATCGGCCCGGGCACCCGGATCGACATCGGCGCCGGCGTCGAGGCCCTGACCACCACGCTCGCCCCCGGCACGCCGCGGGTCCGGCTGCACCCCGGCCAGGACGCGCTCCTCGAGCTCACCTGGGCCACCTGGTGCGGGGACGGCCCGCCTCGGGTCCGGGTGACCTTCTCCACCGGCGACGCCACGACCCTCGATCTGCCGGCGGACACCGCGCTGCCGGACTGTGGCGACCCGAGCGCCCCGGCGCCGCTGGGCTTCGTCGCGCTGCGCACCATCGATGTGCACCCCGGGGGCACGGCCGGGTCGGGCTAGGTGTGTCTCCCAGGTGGGCGCCGTCGCGCGCCGCCCGCCGGCGCAGCAGCTCAGCGGCTCAGCGCATCTTCACCGAGTTGGCCGCCGCGTCGAGGGCACCGAAGTGGCCGGAGCTCGCGACATAGCCGTACGACGCGCCGCCGTAGGACGCGTTGTTCCAGACCTTGAAGTCGCAACGGGCGTAGCCGGTGCCCGAGCGGATCCGGTTGCGCCAGCTGGAGGTCAGCGTCGGCCAGGCCCACTCGACGTCCAGGTCGTCGTCGCACCCGCTCGCCGCCTCCATCACCAACGCGGCACCGGTGCCGTAGGTGCCGTCGTAGAAGATCGCGGTCACGACCGACGCGAGCGGCGCCGGGGCGGGGGCCGCGGCAACCGGCTCGTCGAGGCCGGTCCGGGCGGCCCGCGCGGCGCGCGAGGCCGCGGCGCGATCCTGTCGGACCAGGCCCGTCTCGATCGACCTGAGCGTCGACCGCTCGCTGAGGTCGGCGGTCGTCAGCCCGTCGGTGGGGACGCCGGTCACCGCCTCGAGCAGCGCGTCGGCGCTGGGGTAGCAGTGCAGCTCTCCTGTCGTGGCGCGCAGGAGGCAGGCCTCGTCGGCGGCGCCCTCCCCGGCGTCGGCGGCCCGCGCGGCCGGTCCTGAGGGCAGCACCAGGGCTGCCGCGGCGAGGCCGGCGAGTGCCAGCCCGGCGATCTTCTTCTCGACCATGTCCCTACCTCCCCCGAGGCTCATGCTCCGGATGGGTCCGACGCAAACCTCTCGACCGTGGGACGGCCCCTGCTCCACCCCGGTTCCGCGCAACTACCGGAACTGTCGCGAACCCGCCGTCCGGACGACGAAATCGGTAGGTGAGCCGCCAGGTCAGCCCTTCGTGCGGGTGAGGAAGGCGGTCATCGCCTCACGGGCCTCGTCGGAGCCGAACAGCCGGGCGCTGAGCTCGACCAGCTCCTCGCCCTGAGCGTCGATCCGGGCGAGCAGGTCGGCGGCGAGGAGGCCCTTGGTCTCGCGCAGGCCCTGGGCGGCGCCGGTGGCGAGCTTGCCGACGACGTCGTCGACCTTCGTCTGCAGCTCGTCCGCGGGGACGGCGAAGGTGGCCAGGCCGAAGTCGGCGGCCTCGGCGCCGGTGAACACCTCGCCGCCGAGCGCGGTCCAGGCGAGGCCGCGCGGGGTGAGCCGCGGGAACACCGTCAACGAGATGACCGCGGGGGTCAGCCCGAGCTTGACCTCGGTGAGCGCGAAGGTCGCGTCGGCGGCGACCACGACCACATCGGAGGCGGCCACGATGCCGATGCCACCCGCGCGGGCGGCTCCCTCGACGACCGTCACCACCGGCTTGGTGAGCGCGACGATCTGGCGCTGGAGAGCCACGATGGCCCGCGCGCCCTCCTGCATCGGGACCGTCGAGGCCTCCGAGAGGTCGGCACCGGAGCAGAACACCCGGCCCGACGACCTCAGCACCACGACCCGCACGTCGTCCGCCGCGTCCGCCGTCGCGAGGTGGCCGACCAGCTCGGTGACCAGCTGGCGCGAGAGCGCGTTGCGGTTGCGGGGCGAGTCGAGGGTGATCGTCGCGATGCCGTCGGCGACGTCGAGGTGGACCAGCTCGGCGGGTGCGTCAGTCATGCGGGCCATCCTGCCTCGTCGTACCCGCCACCGCGGGTCCGGTCCATGGCACGCACCGACCGCCGATCTCCTCCTGCTGGGGCGGGCCGGTCACGCGGCTGCCGCGAAGCAGTCCGCCGCGATGCCGGCGATCAGCCTGTCCAGCCAGTCGGGCCCGAGGCCGAACTCGTGCTGGCGCCGCGCGGCCCGGGAGGCGCGGTCGGCGGCCTCGTTGAGGACATGGCCGTTGTGCCCGCGGACCCACACGACCCGCGACGACGTCGCCCGCAGGCGCGCCAGGATCGTGGCGACGGCCGCGGCGTGGACGGGTTTGAGGGCCGAGAGCGCTCCGTCAGATAGCGCACGGCGTTCAGTGAGTCCGACTCGATCAGCAACGGCCGCCCCGGGTAGCTGTCGAGCGCGAGCCCGATCGCCTGCAGCTCGCCGTGGAGGATGTCGGTGGTCTGCCCGACGAAGCGCGCCGTGACCTCGCCGCGCTCGGTCGCGACCCCCAGGCCGACCCCTCGGCGCCGCGACTTCGAGGCATCGGTGCCCACCCGCAACGGGGATACGGGCCGCGTCGAGACGGGAGCGGCCGCGGCCGGCGCCGCCTGTGCGTGCAGCCGTTCACGGGCCGCCGCGTCGAGGCGCCCCAGGGGGTCGACGCCCGGGCTCGCCACGAGGTCGATCCGCGGGAAGGCCGCGGCAGACTCGCGGAGCGCGGCCAGCAGCCGGGCATCACGAACGAGGAGGACCACCCGCTCGTCGTACCGCTCGGCGTCGGCGAGCAGCCGCTCGAAGGCGTCGAGGCCGAGCGCCGCCCGGGAGCTCTGAGAGCAGTCGCCGCTGCTCGTCAGCACGAACCGGCGGCGGCCCGCACGGCAGGTCGCCAGCACCGTGAAGAGCCGGTCGCCGTCGGTCGTCCTCAGGCGAGCCGACCGGATGACGGCCAGCGATCGAGGTGCGGGACGGCTGCGTGGAGCAGGTACGACGACAGGTGCTGGGGCGCGAGGCGTCGGCCGCGACTCGCGGTGGGTCGCCGCGGGACGGAGCCATGCGGCGACCCGGGCCAGGAGGGACGGGATGATCGGGATGATCGGGAACGGGCGCACAGCAGGCTCCTCTCGGTCCGCCGGACCGGGTGTCCGACCGACCGGTGAACCGATCCCGGTTCGGCGCGGCCGTCCCCGGGGGCCGATGGGGAAAGCCAGGGCCGCCGCACCCGGCGGCTGCAAGAATGGGCGCCGATCCACGGATCCGGCTGATGGGGGGACCCGATGCTCGACATCCTGCTGTGCGGGGCGGGCGACACCGCTGAGGTGCGCGACGAGTTCGTGCGGGTCGTGTCCGAGTTCGGCGGCACACCGCTGCACTACCTCTCGGGCGACATCCTCTACGTCAACACCGCGACAGCGACCTGGGCGGAGAACTCCCGGGCCTCGGTGCAGAGCTCGGAGCTGTGCGTCTTCGTCATCGTGCGGGCGCTCGGCTCGATCACCTGGACGACCGAGTTCCGCGAGGTGGTCACCAGCGGCAAGCCGTTCGTGATGCTCTGCCTCGACTCGACGTACCACCGCTACCTGGAGCTCTCCCAGGCGGTGCGGAGTGACGGGGAGGGCGCCGCGGGTCCCGGCGACCAGCAGCTGCTGGAGACCCTCGCCACAGTCGAGCGCGACCATCAGGTCACGATCGTCCCGTTCCCGGCGAACGGGTTCGGCGAGGTGCTCCGTCGGCAGCTCGCGAACACCTTCACGCTGGCGCTCCAGCTGCTCGAGACTCAGAACCGCCGCCGGTTCCTCCGCACCCTGTTCCACGCTCCGGAGTCGCTCCCGGCCCACCATCTGGAATGGGCGACCGAGCTCGCCCTCGACGAGACGGAGGAGAAGGGACCGCGCAAACAGGCGATCGTCGCCCTGGCGCTGCGCCGGTCGGCGACCGAGGACGTCGCCCTCGCCCTCCTCGGGTCCCCCGAGCAGGGTGTCCAGCGACTCGCGTTCGCCCGCCTCGCCGATCTCTACATCGAGCGTCCCCCGCGCCGTGACTTCCTCGAGGCCGTCGTCGAGATCGCCAACACGAGCGACGACGTGGGCGTGGCGCGGCGCCTCCTGCCCACCCTCTTCGACATGGACCTGGCGACCGCCCTGGCAGCGCTCACCGAGCTCAATCTGACCGACAGCGGACTCCGCCGGCGCCTCATCGACCAGCTGGAGCTGCACGAGGGGCGCATCGGAGACCTCGGGCTGGTCCCCGCGGCGCTCCGACTGGCCGAGCGGGCCCGGGTCGGCACCGACGAGCAAGACTGGAAGAAGCGGCTCACCCGATTCATCGAGCGGCACGCGGACGACGGCACCTGACCGGCGGCACCGCACGCCGGCCAGGGGAGCAGCGGGCCCGGCCTGCCTCCCGTCACGGAGGCCCTCCCGGGATCGGTCAGGGACAGCGACCGAACAGGACGTGGCCGCGACCGGAGATCCGGGCCCAGAGACAGGAGGTGCCCATGGGAGGGGACGTCGGGTCGCCCGAGGACGAGGTCCAGCGCCTGAACGAGGTCGCGGGAGTCCTCCGTGAGCTCGGCTCCGCGTCGGCCGTCACCCACCACGCGACGCCGAGGAATCTCCCCGAGGCGCGCGCGGAGGTCCTCACGGCGCTACGCGCGGGGCGGATCGTGACCCCTGACCTGATCTACCCCGAGGCCGGAGACCCGGCGGCGGCCGCAGCCGTGGGGGCCCGCGCCTCCACGATGGCGAGCGAGGTCGGCGGTCCCTGGGGCCGGCTGGTCGCCGACCACGTCGCCACGACCATCGGCGCGGCGAGAGCCGTCCGTTCCCACGATCCCGAGGTCATCGCCGAGGACACCCGGAACCGGTTCGCAGACCCCGGCGGCGAACTCCTCCGCGTCGCCGACGCGGTGCTCGCGATCCCGGTGGAGATCCGCGACGAGGAGGTGGTCCCCGCAGGCGAGGCCGTCCGGCGGTTCCGCGGCGTCCTGGACGGGGTCGGGTTGGCCGCCTGGTCGGTCGTGGAGTCGGACAGCATGCACGCTCGCGTCGCCGTGAACTCGCCACGGCGGCGGATCCGGTTCTCCGCGAGCGCGATCTTCACCACCTCGGAGCTCGAGCGCCTGCTCGCCCACGAGGTGGGTACCCACGTGCTCCGGTTCGAGAACTCCTGCGCGCAGCCACTGCTCCTGCTCGCCACGCCGCTGGGCGTCGCCGAGCCCACGGAGGAGGGCCTGGCCGTCCTCAACGAGGCGCGGCTCGGCGTCCTCGACCTGACCAGCCTGCGCACCTACGCCCTCCGGGTGCTCGCCGCCCGTACGGCGATGGACGGTCCGTTCGCGGAGGTCGTCGAGACGCTGCTCGCGCACACGAGCCCGCCCCTCGCCGTCGACATCGCGCTGCGCGCGAAGAGAGGCTTCGCCGACCTGCGGGCGCCCGGGGCCCACCTCAAGGACGTCTCCTACCTCTCCGGCTACCTCGCACTGGTCCGGCATCTGCGCGGCAAGCCGGAGGACTACGCGGTCCTGATGGCGGCCAAGCAGCCTCTCGCCAACATCGCGCCGGTGAGGGAGGCGATCGCGGACGGAAGGGCCGCGGTGTGGCCGCTCTCGCTGGTCCACGACCTCATCCCGTCCCGTGACCGCCCCTGGATCCATCCCAACGGCGATCCGTTCCACCTCACCGCGTCCGGTCCGGAGGACGGGCCACCGCTGTCGGACGCGGCGAGCGCTACTCGGGCGCTCGGGCGATGATGCCGTCGGCGACGGCACGCCAGTTGGCGCGGACCTGGTCCGGCGCGATCAGCCACTGGGTGTCGACCGGCGGCAGCGGACTGCCGATCTCCTCCAGCCACATCTCCGTCGGGATCCAGGCCGAGCCCCGCTTCTTCTTCGCGACGGCGTCGAAGGCGCGACGGGCGTCGTCCGGGTCCTGGGTGTAGAGACCCCGCAGCGCCAGCAGGTGGGCGACGGCCGGACCGGTACTGCCGTAACTCGCCATGAGGGTGCGGACGCGACCGAGGAGGGCGCCGAACTCGTCGTCACGCTTGAGGGCCAGATACCCGAGCACCGTCAGGCAGTCGAGGTGAGCCGTGCGATGACCGGTGTCGACGGCGCGCTGGAGGAGCTCGACGACCTCGTCCCGCTCCACACCTTCGACCCGCGCCCGGTCCCTCAGGTTGGTGACCATCAGTTCCAGCCGGAACCGTCGCGAGGACTGCCGGGCGACGTACGCGAGGTCGGCTTCGTTGCCCGGGGTGAGGCCGTGGAGCCGGTCGATGACAGTCCGGAAACGGTCGAGGATGTCGGGCCGGTGCTCGGCCTCATAGGCGAGGGCCTCGTGGAAGCGTCGGGACGATCGGAGGGTGACGGCGTACTGGTGGTGGTGCTTCGCCGCGAAGTCCGGGTATCTCTCGACGGTCGCGGTCATCAGCCTGTGGGCCTCGTCGAACCGCGACAGGCTGCGCAGCCGGTAGACGGTGAACAGGTCGACGTGGGCGCCGATCTCCGGGTGGGCGGGCCGGATGGCCACCAGCGCGTCGGGAGCATCGGAGAAGGGCAGGGCGCACGCGTGCACGAACGCGAGGAGGGCCGCGATGTCGGTCGCGGCCTCCGGGCCGGGCGACGGAACGAGCCGGGCCAGCGCCGCGATGGACGGGCCGTCGTTCACGATCTTGGCCAGCCCGGGCGTGTAGATGTCCCACTCGTAGCCGAGCCGCAGCGCGAGCGCGGTCCCCTCGATCTGCGCGGCGTCGGATCCCTGCTCGTGCCCGTCCTCGACCCGGCGCACCGCCTCGGCCATGCCGCGCTCGGCGGCCTCACGCCAGTCGTTGTCGGACCAGTAGCCGACGGACTTGCGGTCGAGCTGGACGAGTCGCCGGATCTCGTCGTGGACCCGGAAGGGATAGATCGAGCCCTCGTCGTTCTCCTCGACGAGGGCGTACCGGATGGCGCGCTCGGCCGCGCCACCGCTGACCCCGGCGACCGCCGTCACCAGGTCGAGGTCGAAGGAGGGGAGGACGCAGGCCGCACGGAACGCGTCGGCCTCCTCCGGGGACAGCACCTCCAGGAGCTGGACGACGACCTGCGGCAGCTCACCGCCCAGGTCGGCGACGGTGTAGGTCCGCGCGGGTACGGCTCGTTCCAGGTTGTGCAGCAGCGCGAGCACCGCGTCGATGTGGAGCGGCAGACCGTCCGCGCGCGCGACGAGCTCGGAGACGACGTCGTCGGGGAGGTCCCATCCGGCGCCGGACCGGGACTGGTCGTAGATCCGCCGGACGTCCTCGTCGCTGAGCTTGCCGAGCAGGTGCTGGCGGGGATCCTCGGTCGCGCCCTCCGCCAGCCCCGGCCAGGAGGCCGCTCCCGCGTGGCCGAGCTCGGTGCGACGGGCGTCGGCCCAGCTGAGCCGGTTGCGACCGGTGACGACGAACAGCGCGTACGGCAGCTGGGCGACGAAGGACGCGATCGTCGCCTCCAGCGCGTGGTTGCCGTGCCGCTCGATCTTCTCGAAGGGGTCGACGAAGACGACCAGCGCCGGCCGGCGGGAGGCCGGGAGGTAGAAGATCTCCTGGGTGAGGAGGTAGAGCAGGTCCGCGACGACGTCCGGCGCCTGCGATCCCTGCGGGATGTGGCCGATCGCGTCGAACAGCTCGCCGAGGCCGTCGTACTCCTCGAACATCGGCAGCGACCGGCCGGCCACGTCGATCTCGTTGACGACGCGGCGGACGCTGGTGGCGCTCAGTGTGCTCGGGATGCCCATGCCGAGTTGGCCGGCGACGGTCTGGAGCGACAGCAGCATGTCGTCGGCCACCACGCCGGACAGGCCGAGGTCGCCGTCGCTCCCCCGGACGGCCTCGAAGTACGCCGCGAGGGCGAGATCGAGCGCGAGCCAGCGGTGCCCGACCGACGTGAGCGACCGGCGTAGCGAGAGCAGCAGGTCGCGGACGGGGAACACGCCCTCGGAGTCGTGGAAGTCCCAGCGCACCGGCACGACGCCGGGGTGCGGCCATCCGCCCCACTCGCAGGTCTCGGGCAGCCGCCCGGTGACCCACTGCTCCATCCGCTTCGACATCCCGGTCTTGCCGCGACCGCCCTGGCCGTAGAACACCAGCACGTTCGGGAAGACGCCGTCGGCGATCTCGACCGCGCCCCGCAGGCGGGCGAGCTGGTGCTCGACGGACGTCCGCAGCGCCTCGCTCTCGGGGACCCGGTCGGCGAAGGTGTCGGTCACCGACTGGTGGGGCCGCGGCCGCTGCCGCCGTGGCATGCCCGTCCTCGGCCTCGCGGCGGGCGGTAGGTCGGCAGGAGCGGTCGTCCGGCCGGGAGTGGGGGTGATGCCGTGGCGCGCCAGCGCATCCCTCAGCTCGACGAACACGTCCTCCCGCGCCCTCAGGGGCATCAGGATCTTCTGCTCGTCGCCGCTCAGGAAGTCGAGTCCCAGGGCGATCTCGTCGTCGAGCTGCATGACCAGGATCTCGGCGCCGTGCTTGAACGCCCAGTCGACCTCCATCCGCACGCCTCGGCGGCTGTAGGCGACGGTCGAGCCGAAGACGATGAAGAGGTTGGATCCGTCGATCCGCCGCGGGATGGACTCGGCCCAGGCCTCGGTCGGCTCGATGCCCTCGTCGTACCAGAGCTCGTAGCCCTCCCGGTGGAGCTGGGCGAGGAGCGGGTAGACCCGCACTGCGTCGCCATGGGCGTACGACACGAACGCGTACGGCCCTCCGCTGAGCGCGACCTTGAAGGGCAGCGGCATGTCCACGCGGCAGATCCTCTCATCCATCGAGGGGCACCGCTGTCGAACCGATCCTTCCGGCAGGAGCGATGACGGCTGCTCCTGCCGGGTCCGGGATCAGCCCCACTTGATGCCGCACACGGGGCACTTGCGGTACTTCTCGTGGTACATCACCTCGGCGCCGCACGCGCGACAGGTGTAGCCCCGAACGGCGAGGGCGATGGCTCGGATCATGATGGTCCTCCTCGGTCGATGTGGTGTGTCGACGTCTCTGACCGATCCCGGCGCTGCCGCACTGGAGCATCCGCAGCAACAGGTCCCCCTCGGGCCGGCCGGACGGCAGGTCGGGCATCGTGATCAGGGCTGACCCGGGCGACGCGCTCGTGCACATCGCGACGCCGGTGGACTGATCAGGTCGATCAGTCGACAGCGGTGTGGCGCATCCAGGCCGCACCGAGCGCGAACTGGCTCTCCACGCCGTAGTGCCTCATCGCGCTCCGGATCCGGCGCTGCGCGGTCCGTGGCGACAGCCCGAGCGCCCGGCCGGCCGCCTCCACGGTGATCCCGCGCTGGAGCAGCCGCAGCAGTGGGTCCCACTCGGGCCGGCCGGACGGCCAGCCCCAGCCCGCCACCGGCACCGCCTGCTCCCAGATCAGGTCGAAGAAGTCGGTCATCGCCCGGCTCAGCGGCGGGTAGGCGATCATCACCAGGTCGACGAGGTCGGCGCGACCCCACTGCGCGGGGACGACCAGGGTCTCGTCGGTGACCATCATCCAGCTCGGCACCAGCGGGTGCACCCGGAGCTGGGTGCCGGGCGCCACGCCGGCGTACAGCTCGGCCGGGTCGGCGCCGTCGGCGGCGGCGGACCCGACCACGGCGCGCAGGTCGAGCCCGGTCTCGCGCAGGTACTCCGCCGCGGCGTCGATGTCCTGGCCCACGTCGGCGGCGCCGAGCACCTCCGGCATGAACATGCTGACCCGGGTGGGCGGCCGCCAGGTCAGCTGCCGGGTCCACACCTCGCCGATCGGCACGGGCCCGCGCAGGATCTCGATGACGTGGTCCTCGCTGCCCGAGGCGCCGGCGCTCCAGCTCTCCACGAGGCGCGGCAGTCCCGCGAGCACGGCCTCCACGTCGCGCAGTCCGTCGCGCACGGAGGCGAGGTGGTCACCGACTGCCGAGATCGCCCGCCGCTCCGGGGACTGGTAGCCGAGCACGTCGTCCTCCCAGACCAGGTGCTGCGCGTCGACCAGCCGGGCGAGGCACTCCCGGGTCTCGTCGAGCGACAGGCCCAACGACTCGGCCGCGTCCTTGGTGGTCACCGGGCGGCTGCGGAGGAGCAGGGCGAGAGCGTGGTCCAGCGGCTGCGGCGTACCCATCGATCCCATCGGTCCTCACCGAGCTCGTCCGGAGCGCCTCGGGGTGTGGCGGGTGTCTGCCATGACCGGTCGGCGCCAGTCATCTGGTCTTAACCTGCCACAGATCTCTCCGCGACGGATCGGTTCGAGCACATCTCGCCGGCCCGCCCCTGCTCCCTCCTGCCTCCAGCCTCCCGATCGGAGTCACGCATGTCTCGGCTGTCCCTGTCCTGGCCGCGCCGGCTGCCTGCCGCCCTGTCCGCCCTCGCGCTGCTCGTCCCCGTCCTCCCCGTCACCCTCGTCGCCCTCGCCGCGCCCGCGCAGGCGGACGACGGCGCGACGGAGAACTGCGTCGAGGACTGGGAGTGCCTGTACTTCCGCTCCGGCTACACCGACACGGGCGAGGACAACCGGCCCAGCGAGGACAGCGCGTCCTGGGACCTGCTCCGCGTCACGGCGAAGCCCACGGACACGGGCGGACGGTCCTGGGAGGGCACCTTCCGGATCCGTCAGCACAGCACGGCCGGCCAGGAGGGCAGCACACCGCAGTGCATGGAGGCCAAGGCGTACATCGGCGACGCCAGCCTCAACGGGCCGGGCGCGGAGCTCGAGAACTGCGGCGACACCCCGAACCAGCGCTGGTACGTCGAGCCGGTCGGCGACGGTGGCGTCCTGGACACCCGGCCCGGGGCGTGGAACCCCTGGTGGCGGAGCAACGACACCACCTGGGAGAGCACGCAGCGCACGAGCACCAAGTTCTACCTCCGCAGCGCCGGCGAGGGCGACGTCGCCGACATGTGCTGGGGCGCGGAAGGCTCGGGCGGGCTCTACAAGCTGGGCGCCAACCCGTACAGCGGCCGCCTCTTCACCTGCGGCCACCCACCGACCGGCGGCGCGAACACCGGGGACAACGGGCAGCTCGACGAGGTCAACGCCCACTGGAACCTCTACGACGAGTCGAACGGGATGCCGCCCATGCACCGCATCCCGGCCGATCAGGCACCGGTCACCGCCATCCTCCTCGCGTCCGCCCTCCAGCACGCCCTGGCGGAGTGCGCCGCGGACACCACCCGCGCCACCTGCGCCGGACAGTTGCACGACGAGGCCGGCCACACGGTCTCCGACTGGAGCCGGATCGACCAGCTCGCGCTGAACGAGCAGGTGACGCCGACCACCATCACCAACGGCTGCGCCCCCGGACCGTCCGAGACCGGTGCCGGGGAGGACGACGGCGACGGCGACGGCGAGGACCCGCCGGACGGCGGCACGCCGACCGGCGGTGACGACGGCGCGGCCCGGGTCGTCTACAACGGCGGCGACAGCCCGATGACCACCACCTTGGGCAGCAGCGGCACGAACTCGTTCGGCACGTCCTACACCCACTCGCTGGGCGTGGAGGTGACCGCGGCGTACGACGCCTTCATCACCAAGGGCGAGGTGAAGGTGACGACCTCGCAGGCGTGGGGCAAGACCTGGTCGAGCAGCCACAGCGTCAGCCAGGACGTGACCTGGACGGTGCCGCCGCACCGTTACGCCAGGGCGACGGTCGCCTCCCAGGCACTGCAGCTGCAGGCGGCCTGGAGGTTCCACAGCGGCGCCGGGGCCTTCAACCCGTGGGAGACCGACGCGTTCTCGACGCTGACGGTGCCGTACTCGAGCGACCCGGCCGCGAACCAGCCCGACACGGTGCTCTCGGTCTACAACACCTGGGACTGGAAGGCCTGCTCGGCCGGCCCGCCCAGCGTCCTGGATCCCACGCGGCGTCCGCAGATCGAGAACACCACGGCACCGGGAACGGCACCGGCGGTCGACGACGTGCTCCAGGCGGTCACCGACACCGCCTGGTGGCTGCGCCCCGAGGGTGACGACGAGTCCGTGACGCTGCGCTACCAGTGGTACCGGCAGCGCGGCTCCGAGCCGCCGGAGGCGATCGACCACGCCCGCCAGCCGACGTACACCGTCACCGAGGACGACGTCACGGATCCGGAGATCCTCGACCGGGTCGGTCCCTACCACCTCTACGTCGGCGTCACCGACGTCGCCACGCAGTACCGGTTCGACTCCCTCGAGCACCGCTCGGTGTCGACCTCGGCGGTCAGCGAGACGCGCAGCGCCATCGGCGACACGCATCTCGAGCTGAGCCTGCTCAACCCGGACACCGACGCCGGCACCGACACGATCGTCGACGTCAGTGCCGCCGCCCCGGGCTCCCCGACGGAGCCCACCGGACAGGTGGTCCTGCAGGACAACGGCATCGTGGTGGGGGATCCGGTCACCCTCGGCGCCGACGGCACGGCCCGCACCCGGTTGCGGCTGGCGCGCGGCTCCCACGCGCTCGAGGCGGTCTACGAGGGCGACGGCACCGTCAGCGGTGCCCGCAGCGCGGTCGCGCGCACCACCATCACCGGAACCGCCAGCCGCACGTCCCTCACCCTCGCCAGCCCTGCCGGCCGGGTCGGGCAGGACACCACGGGCACGATCCGCGTGCGCTCCGACAGCGGGGCCGACGTGGTGCCCGGAGGCGTGGTGCAGCTACGGGCCGACGGACGCACGGTGGGCCCACCCGTCACCCTCGACGCCGACGGCACGGCTCAGGTGACGATCCCCGCGCCGACGGCGGCCGGGGCTCGCGAGCTGACCGTCAGCTATGCCGGTGACACCGTCTTCGACCCGTCCACCAGCGCCCCCGTGACCCAGTACGTCGACGCGATCGGCACCCAGGTCGGCCTGGAGGCCAGCGCCCGGGTGACCTGGCGGCACGGCGCGGTGCGGCTGATGTCCGCCGTGACCGCGGCCGGGGCCGGCACGCCGCAGGGCCAGGTGCAGCTCTACCTGGACGGACGCCCCGCGGGCACCCCGCTGGTCCTGGACAGCCAGGGCGTCGCCCGGGTCAAGCTCAAGGGCCTGGCCCTGGGCAGGCACCGGCTCGCGGTCCGCTTCCAGCCCACCGGCTCGGTCCACGCGGCCGCCACGTCGCCCGAGACCGTGCTCGTCGCACGACGTCACGGGGTGCGCACCACGATCAAGGCCGATCGCACCCGGGTCCGCAGGGCACAGCACCTGGTGGTCCGCGGCACGGTGCACGCGCTCAAGAACGGGCCCTCGCCGGCCGGGCGGCGCGTGCAGCTGCTGGTCGACGGTCGGGTGGTGAAGAGCGTGAAGGTGGCTCGCGACGGCAGCTACCGGATGACGATCCGCGGCGGCAAGCTCGCCGTGGGCGCGCACCGGGTCGAGGTGCGGTTCGTCGGCTCGAAGCGCGCCTCCGTGGCGCCGGACGTCTCGAAGGCGGTGGTGGTCACCCGGCGCTGAGCCACGGCCGGAGGGCACCTCCTCCGGACACTAGGATCGCCTCATGCGGAGCACTCCCCCGCACCGCGGCTTCGTCGGGCGGCGTGCCGAGACCGGGCGCTGCCGCCGGTTTCTGGCGAGCGACTCGGCGCACACCACCTTGCTGGTCCATGGTCCGGGTGGCATCGGCAAGTCCGCCCTGCTCGACGAGATCGCCGTCCTGGGAGCGGAGGCGGGCTACGAGGTCCACCGCTGGATGGGTGCGGAGCTCGCCGGCGGCATCGTCGAGCTCGATGCCCTGGGCAGCGTCGCGGCGGGGAGCACCCCGGCCCAGCTGCTCCTGGTCGACGGCTGTGACGAGCTCGTCGCGCTGTGGTTGCAGCTGCGCCTGCGGGTCGGGCAGCGCACGGCTCCGGGCAACCGGCTGGTGATCGCCTCGCGGGAGACACCCGAGCAGGCCTGGCACCGCCCCGGCTGGGACGCCCGGGCGCTGAGCCTGCCCCTGCTGCCGTTCACGGCCGACGAGGCCGAGGCCCTGGCGCTCGCCCGGGGCGTCACCGACCCGGCCGATCGCACCGCCCTCGTCGCGTGGTCCGCCGGACTTCCCCTCGCCGTCACCCTCGCCGCCGACGCGGTCGCCACCGGACTGTCGAGCGCGGCGCTGGCCGGCGACCCGGACCTCGCCACCATCCTCCAGACCCATGTCGTCGGTGGATCGCTGTCGGCCGACCACCTCACCGCCCTCACGGTCGCTGCCATCGCGGGCGAGTTCGACGGCCGCACCCTCGCCGCAGGCGCACCCGGGATCGACACCGCGGACGCCGAGGCCTGGCTCCGCGGGCTCTCGTTCGTCTCACCGGTCGGCAGCCGGCTGCGGATCCACGACAGCGTGCGTCACGTCGTTCAGTCCGGACTCGCCGCCTCCGGCCCCGACCAGGACGCGGAGATCCGCCGGCGACTGGCCGACCACCACGTACGACGAGCCGTCGCCGGCGAGCCCGCGTCGATCGTGGAGATGAACCGCCTGGTCCGTGACCCCGTGCTCCGCTACGGCCTCGGCTCGCACCAGATGGGACGCCGCTACCAGGTGACGACCGGTCGTCCCGACGACTTCATCGAGGTCGCCACCCACTCCGGGTACGACGACGCCTACCTCGCGCTCCTGCGGCGCTGGTTCCACGACGCGCCCGGCCACGTGGTCGTCACCCGGGACGAGACGGGCGCACTGGCCGGCTGGGGCATCGCCGCGACCCTGTTCACCCACCCCGCCTGGATCGAGGAGGATCCGGTGCTGGGCCCGTGGTTCCGGGTCGCGCGTGCGGCCCACCCGGACGAGGACGCCTTCCTCGTCCGGGACGTGGCCGATGTCGGCGCCGCGACCGACGAGATCTCGCCCATCCTCGCCGCCGGCTACGCGTGGTGCATCCAGCGGATGGCGCACCACAACCCCCGCTACTCCTACGCCTGCACCTCCGACAGCGCCGACACCCCGACGGCCGGCTCCTGGCTCGCCGCGATGGGCTATCTCGAACGACCAGAGTTGGCCGTCACCGTCGGACGTCATATCCGGCGTTGCTACGTCACCGACCACGGAGAGGCCGGGATGGCCGGCGACACCTGGCGGACCGTGTACCGCGACATCGGTCTCCCGGACCTCTCCGTCCCTCCCCTCGTCGACGTCCGGACCGCTCTACGGCACGCCCTGCGCCACTTCCACGACCCGGTGGCCCTGGCCGACAACGCACTGGCTCCCGGAGGGGCCGCCCGTCATCGGGTGGAGGGTCTGCGGTCCCAGATCCTCGCCGCCATCACGGCCGAGTTCGGGGACGGCGCCGAGGACCAGCTGCTGCGCTCGACCCTCGAGCTCACCTACCTCGCCACCGACGGCAGCCCGCAGTCCGCGATCCGTGCCCTGCCGGTGTCGCGCTCGTCGTACTACCGGCGGATCGAGCAGGCGCTGGGGCGCCTGGCCCACCGGTTCACCGGCTGAACCGGGTCCGTCCCACATTCGTCCCAGGTTGTCCGGAGCCGGCGACCTCGGCGCGCGCCGCGACCTAGCGTCCGAGCATGCGTACCCGGCACTTCGCGACCCTCGGGCTCCTGCTCGCGTTCGCCGCCACCTCCGTCCTCAGCGCGCCACCCGCGACCGCGGACCCGCAGCCGTTCGGCCCGAGCCCGTGGCTGGTGCGCGACACCGTTTCCGGGACGGGATCCTCGACCGTCAACCGGGGCGTGGTGCTGGGCGGCCTGTTCGTCTATGCACAGCACACGCCCGGCTACGGGATCGAGCCCTGGGTCAGCGACGGTACGACGGCCGGGACCCGGCTGCTCGTCGACATCGTGCCCGGAGCCACCAGCTCGAACGCCAACAACCTCGTCCGGGTCGGGTCCTGGGTGTTCTTCACCGCCCAGCTGCCCGCGACCGGCACGGAACTGTGGGTCACCGACGGCACGGCCACCGGCACCCGGTTGGTCGAGGACCTCGAGCCCGGACCGGACGGCAGCGGCATCTTCAAACCCGTGGCAGCCGGCGACCGGCTCTTCTTCAACGCCGACACCACCGGGAGCGGCCGAGAGCTGTGGATCAGCGACGGCACCGAGGCCGGCACCCAGGTGGTCGAGGAGATCAACCCCGCCGGCGCGCACGCCAACCCCCTCAACGTCACCGCGGTCGGATCCCGGGTGGCGTTCACCGCGCTCAGTGCCGTCGGCGGCAGGGAGCCCTGGATCAGTGACGGCACGCCGGCCGGCACCCATCGGATCGGGGACATCAACCCCTCCGGCGACTCGGCGGCCGGCGACTTCGTCGCCCTCGGCGACGCCGTCCTGTTCCGCGCCGCCTCGGCCGGCGACAACCCCGAGCTCTACCGCTGGCCCGGCACCGGCCTGGTCTCCAGCCAGGTCAAGGACATCTATCCCGGTGGCGCCGTCGGCGGCGAGCCGCGCGATCTGGCGGTGCACGGCGGACGGGTCTACTTCAGCGCCAGGCACCCCGACACCGGGACCGAACTCTGGACCACCGACGGGACCGAGGCCGGCACCCACCTGATCCAGGACCTGCTCCCGGGGCCAGGTAACGGCCAGCCCCACGACCTGGTCTGGGTGGGCGGCCGCCTCTACTTCGAGGCCGCCGACAGTGCCACGACCTCCGGCCTGTTCACGACATCGGGCACCGCCGCCGGCACCCGGCTGGTCAAGCGGCTGACCGTCGGAGGGGCGGAGGCATTCGCCAGTAATCTCCGCGCGGCCGGCGACCGGGTGCTGTTCAAGGTCTTCGTTCCCGACCCGGTGAGCGAGAGCCTGTGGATCAGCGACGGCACCCCCGCCGGCACCACCTCCCTGCTGACGATCACCCATCCCGACGCCATGGTCTGGACCGCCGACACCGGCACCGGCACCGCCTTCGTCAACGTCCGCCACCCGAGCACCGGCGAGGAGGTGTGGGCCTACACCTGGCGCACCTCGACGACCCTCGTGACCGCCAAGAAGAAGTGGTCCGCGAAGAAGGCCAGAAAGAGGCGGATCAAGCTGACCGTCCAGGTCGCCGCCACCGGCGCCACCCCCGACGGCACCGTGACGATCTGGGCGCAGCGCAAGGGCAAGAGCCTGAAGAAGAAGCAGAAGAGGATCCGCCTGGTCGGCGTCGGCACCGTGGTCGACGGCGCGGCGAGGGTGCGGATCGGGAAGAGGCTCAAGCCCGGCAGATACCGGATCACCGCCCGGTACGCCGGCTCGCCGGAGGCCGCCTCCTCCACGTCGGCCCAGGTCCGGATCAAGGTCAAGCGATGAGGGGCCACCTCATCACGTCGATCAGCACGGCGACGATCGGCGCCGTGACCCTCGCCGTGGCCACGGCCGGAGTCCTGACGTCGGCCGCGCCGGCCGGCGCGGCCGAGCCCTTCGGCCCCACGCCGTGGGTGGTCGGCGCACCCGGCGCCGGGCCGGCGAAGATCTGGGACGGTGCCGGCCTGGGCGACCGGCTCGTCTACTCCTACGAGACCCCGGCGTACGGCGCCGAGCCGTGGGTGAGCGACGGCACCGTCGCGGGCACCCACCTGCTCGTCGACATCACCCCGGGACCGGGCGGCTCGGGCGCGGACGAGTTCGTCCAGGTGGGGAGCCTGCTGCTGTTCCACGCCGAGGCCCCCGGGCTGGGCGACGAGCTGTGGGCGACCGACGGCACCACCGACGGGACCCGGCTGGTCAAGGATCTGTGGCCCGGCGCCGCGAGCAGCAGCCCGGACAACCAGGCGGCGGCCGGTCGGCGGCTGTTCTTCAACGCCGACACGCCGGGCGTGGGCCGAGAGCTGTGGGTCAGCGACGGGACGGCGGCCGGGACCCACCTGGTCGAGGACCTCAACCCGGGCGTGGCCGACTCCTCCCCGGGCAACCTCACCGCGGTGGGCAACCGAGTGGTCTTCCACGCGACCAACGCCACCATCGGCCGGGAGCCGTTCGTCAGCGACGGCACACCGACCGGCACACATCAGATCGGGAACATCAGCCTCGCCGGCGACTCCGATCCCCGCCGGTTCACCGTGCTCGGCGCCGCGGTCCTCTTCCCCGCCAGGTCCGACACCGACGGTGTGGAGCTGTACCGCTGGAGCGGCACAGGCGTCCAGTCCACCCTGGTCCGCGACATCAGCCCGGGCGTCGCGAGCAGCTACCCCGAGGGGCTGACCGTCTATCAGGGGCGCGTCTACTTCAGCGCGCAACACCCCGCCACCGGCGGCGACGAGCTCTGGTCCACCGACGGCACCACCGACGGCACCTACCTCGCCCAGCAGATCAACCCCGTCGGGCCGGGTGCGATCGGCGACCTCACCGTCCACGGCGACCGGCTGTACTTCGAGGGCCGGGACGGCCCCGAGACCACCGGACTGTTCTCCTCGACCGGCACGGCGGCCTCGACCCGACTGGTACTGCGGCTGACGACGCCGGGCGGCGCCGCGTCGGTCCACGGGCTGCATCCCGCCGGCGATCTGCTGCTGTTCAGCCGCTCCACGACGAGCCCGGACACCGAGGCGGTCTGGATCACCGACGGCACCACCGCCGGCTCCCGCCCGCTCCTCGCGGCCGAGGACCCGGCCAGCCCCGTGGCCACGACCCTCGCCACGGTCGCGAACACGGCCTTCGTCGTCGCCACCGCACCCGGTGTCGGCGAACGGCTGTGGGCCTACACCTGGCGCTCCTCCGAGACGGTCGTGACGGCCAAGAGGAAGTGGTCAGCCAAGAAGGCACGCAAGAGGAAGATCAAGCTCACCATCGAGGTGAGCGCCGCCGGCGTGACGCCGGACGGCGCCGTGACGATCTGGACCAAGCGCAAGGGCAAGGGCCTGAAGACGAAGCAGAAGCGGCTGCGGGCTGTCGGCACCGCCGTGGTCGTGGACGGCATCGTCAGGGTGCGGATCAAGAAGCGGCTCAAGGCGGGGAAGTACAAGATCACGGCCACCTACGCCGGCTCGCTCGAAGCCGGGGCGTCGACCTCGGCCCCGCGCACGATCAAGGTACGCCGATGAGGCGGGGCCGCGTCGTACCGCTGCTGGTGGCGCTGCTGGTCGCGGCCGGCGGGGTGTGCGCGCTGCCCGCGTCGGCCGCCGCCGATCCCTACGGTCCCGATCCGTGGCTGGTCCGGGAGGCGGTGCCCGGCGCAGGCCTGAGCACGGTGGAGGGCGGGGTCGCCCTCGGTGGGCGCGTCGTCTACTCGCAGCGAACCCCGAGCACCGGATTCGAGCTCTGGGTCAGCGACGGCACGCCGGCCGGCACCGTCGTGATGGACCTGAACCCCGGCGCCACTGGTTCCGCGCCACGCTACTTCGCCCGTGCGGGAAACCAGGTCTTCTTCTACGCATGGCTCCCCGGCCGGGGCGGCGAGCTGTGGGCAACCGACGGCACCCCCGCCGGCACCCGGCTGGTCAAGGACATCGAGCCCGGCCCGGCGAGCAGCAACCCCACCGGACTGGTCGCCGCCGGCAATCAGGTGTTCTTCGTCGCGGAGACGAACACGGCCGGGGAGGAGGTGTGGGTCAGCGACGGGACGGCGGCCGGCACCGTCCAGGTCGACGACATCTACCCCGGCGTCACCGGCTCGGCACCGGGCGAGCTGCGCGCGGTGGGCTCCCGGGTCGCCTTCCACGCCACGGACAACACCAGTGGCTCGGAGCCCTGGATCTCCGACGGCACCCCCGCCGGCACCGTGCGGATGGGGAACATCAACCCCGCGGGCGGCTCCGGTACCCACGGCTTCACCCTCCTCGGCGACGCCGTCCTGTTCTCCGCCGAGGCGACCCCCGGCAACGCCGAGCTCTACCGATGGCCCGGGACCGGTCCGGTCTCGACCCTGGTCAAGGACATCTGGCCCGGCCCCAACGGGAGCTCCCCGAACTGGCTGACCGCCCTGGGCGGACAGGTCTACTTCGCGGCCGGCGTGCTCCCCGGCCTCAGCGTGGAGCTCTGGGTCAGCGACGGCACCTCCGCGGGGACGCACCTGGTCCACGACATCAACCCCGGCGTGGCGGCGAGCGGCCCGCGGCACCTCACGATCGTCGGCGGCATCCTCCACCTCGTGGCCGAAGGCCCCGAGGGATGGGGCCTGCGGGCCGTCACTGGGCCCACCACGCCCACGCGCCTGATCCGGACCCTGCCCGCCGGCACCGTCTTCGCCAGCACCCACGACGTGCAGTCGGTCGGCGGTGGGCTGGCGTTCTCCGTCCAGATCGGCCTCACCGACACCCTCTGGCTCAGCGACGGGACTGCGGGTGGGACCCGGCCGCTGCTCGGCCTGGTCGGCCCCGATGTCGCCGTACGGACGCTGGGGAACGTGTCCGGCACCGTTTTCTTCGCCGCGAAGCATCCCACGCTCGGCGATGAGCTGTGGGCCCACACCTGGCGTACGTCGAGCGTCACGGTGACAGCGAGGAAGAAGTGGTCGGCAAAGAGGGCACGCAAGAAGAAGATCCGGGTGCAGGTGCACGCCACCGCCTCCGAGGGCTCCGTCACGCTGTGGGCCAAGGGCAGGGGCAAACACCTGTCGAAGAAGCAGAAGAGGTTGCGCCAGGTCGGCACCGGCGTCCTGGTCAACGGGATGGTCACGATCAGGCTGACCAAGAAGCTCAAGCGAGGCAGTTACCAGGTGTACGCGCAGTACGCCGCCTCGCTCCACGCGCAGGCGTCGACCTCGAGCATGCGCACGATCAAGGTCAAGGTGAAGCGATGAGGCGCCACGTCGTGAGGTTCGCCCTGCTGGGGCTGGTTCTTCCGCTGCTCGCTGTGCTTGCCACCGTCACGGCGACGCCGGCCCTGGCGGCGACCGACCTGTCCGGACCGT
The DNA here is from genome assembly GCF_030929495.1 of Nocardioides sp. LHD-245. Lineage (GTDB taxonomy): Bacteria > Actinomycetota > Actinomycetes > Propionibacteriales > Nocardioidaceae > Nocardioides. The sequence continues at coordinate 118,878 of NZ_JAVFWN010000005.1, forward strand.
CCTTGATCACAGGCGCCGCCTCGGTGGCCGTCGACCCGGCCGGCAATGCTACGGCTGTGTGGATCGAGAGCCCCGACGGCTCTTCGTACCAGGTCCGGGCGGCTCGACGCACCGGCAGCGCCGGCGCCTGGGGGGTTGCCGCCACCGTGGGCGCGCCGGGGTCCCTGGCGCCGGCCGTGGCGACCGGCCCGAACGGTTCGGCTATCCTCGCCTACACCTCCACCGATACCGGCTTCGCCGTGATCCTCGCCCGGACGATCGATGCGGGCGGCGCCTGGAGTCCGCCGTCGATCGTGTCGGCGCCCGGACAGAACTCCGGCAGCCCGCAGCTCACAGTCGGGCCTGATGGCACCATCACGATCGCCTGGTCGACCCACGACGGTGTGAACACGATCGTCCAGGCTCGCCGTCGTACGCCGGACGGGACATGGTCGGCTCCCCTCACCCTCTCGACGCCCGGCACCAACGCCGACGGACCGTCCCTCGCCATCGACGACGAGGGAGACGTGGTGGTCGCCTGGACCACCAGTACCGGCGTCGAGGCGAGCCGGCTCCTGCCGACCGGGTGGACCACGCCCGACCAGGTGTGGACGGGCGTCAACGCAAGCCAGGTGCGGGCCGGCGCCGGTGGCACCGGCCACTTCACCCTGGCCTGGGTGGTCCACAGCGCCGTCGTCGGCGACCGGGTCCACGCCACCGAGCACCTCGGCGGCGACGATTGGACCGAGGAGGCGTACGTGCTGAGTCCGCTCGGCCTCGATGCGAAGGACGTCGACCTGGACGTGTCCACCGGCGGCAACGCGGTCGTCGTCTGGGCGGTCGGCGACGGCGAGCACTCGTGGATCCAACGGTTCCAGGAGTGGCCGCAGGACATCGGCGGCTGGAACGACGCCGACAACCCCGACGACGAGTCGCCCATCGACGGCGAGGCAGTCAATCCCACCGTCAGGTACGACGCGGACGGCAACCGGCACTTCGCCTGGACCCAGCTCGGCGCCTCCGGGCCGGAGGTGTGGTCGATGCTGCACTCGGTTCCGAACCCGCTCCCGAACCTGGCCGGGCGCCGGTCGCCGGCCGGGGAGCAGGTGCTCGCGCCCAGCATCGGCCTCGACGCCGTCGGCACCGTGACCACGCTGTGGCGCCGGCTCGACCCAGCCAACCCGCTGCACTCCCGGGTCCAGATCGACACGGCGACCCGCAAGGGCCCGCTCGCGCGGATGGTGGCGCCCACGCTCGCGCTGTACCCCTCGACCGCGCCCTACGGGCTCAGCTGGACCGCCGGGGAGCGCGGCGCACCCGTCGCGTCGTACGACCTGCGCTGGCGCGAGGCCCCGTGGAACGGCACCTTCGGTCCTCCGCAGACCTTCCGCACCGCGACCACCGCCACCGGAGCGCCCTTCGGCCCCCTGCAGCTCGGCGCCAGCTACTGCCTCTCGGTCCGCGCCCGAGACGTCGACGGCCTCGAAGGTCCTTGGTCCGGCGAGGGTTGGGGATGCCTCACCGTGCCGCTCGACGATCGCCAGCTCAAGCGCAAGGGGAAGTGGAAGAAGGTGAAGGCGGGCAACGCGTTCTCCCGCACCCTGACCCGCAGCACCACCAAGGGCGCCTGGCTGCGTATCAACGGCGTCACCGCCCGACAGCTCGTGCTCCGGGTGAAGCTAGGCAAGAAGTACGGGAAGATCAAGGTCAAGGTGTCGGGATGGGGGCCGCAGACCTTCAGCCTGAAGAGCAAGCAGCGCGGGATCGGCACCATCGCCTTGGGAGACATGGGCAGCATCCGGACGGTCAACGTGATGATCGTGGTCAAGAGCAAGGGCAAGCAGGTCAACGTCGACGGCCTGTACGCACGGAAGTGGTGACCGTGCGTCCGTGGTCCGTCGGCGTGCTGACCGCCGTACTGACCTCCTTCCTCGCCCTGCTGGTCCTCGGCTTCCTCACCGTGCTCGGCTACACGACGATCACGCCCGCCCGTGAGGCCGTCCAGGACTTCGCCGTGTGTCGGGGTGCGGACCGGATCGACCGCCAGGACACGCACAGCACGCAGCGCCGGACGACGGCCGGTGGCTACCGCGACACCGGCGCGACAACCACCGACCTGACCTGTCACTACGGCGACGAGGTGCGCCACGTGGGCAACGACGCCGCCTTCCTCCGTGGCGGCGGCTACGCGCTCGGCGGCGCGGCCGCCACATCCGCGGGCGTCGGGATCCTCCTCGGGGTGCTCGCCGCCCTTCGCCGGCGCCGCCGGCTTCGCGCGCGGACGTAGCGCACCATCCGGAGGAGGGGTCCGCGCCGAACTCCTCCCATGAGGATCCGACTGCTCCGGACACTGCTCTGGGCCTGGTACGGCGTGCTCGCGACCCTGGTGGGGATCGGGCTCGCACATCTCGCGGCCGCGCTGACCGACCCCGCCGCCTCGCCGGTGCTGGCGGTCGGCTCGACCGTGATCGACCTGACGCCGACGCCCATGAAGGAGTGGGCGATCCGGACCTTCGGGAGCGCCGACAAGACGATCCTGGTCGGCTCGGTGCTGGCGGGCGTGCTGGTCCTGGCGGCGCTGGCCGGCGTGCTCGCGCGGCGCCGGTTCGCGCTCGGCGCGGCCGTCCTGGTCGCCCTGGTGGGGGTCGCGGCGGTCGCGGTGCTCACCCGCCCGGAGGCCGGACCGCTCGACCTGCTGCCGTGCGTGGTGGCGGCGGTGACCGCGCCCGCCGCACTTCGCCTGCTGGCACGCACCCACGAGGAGGCGGCCCGGCGTGACGACGGCCGGCGTACCGTCCTGCTGACGATCACCGCCGTCGCCGCCACCGCGGCGCTCGGGGGCATCGCCGGCCGCGTGGTGTCCCGGCTGCGCGCCCGGCCCGAGGACGTGGCCCTGCCCGCACCGGCCGACCCCGCGCCGCCGCTGCCGCGCGGGCTCGACGACCAGGTCCCGGGCATCACCCGGTTCCGCACCCCGAACACCGACTTCTACCGGGTCGACACCCGGCTCGACGTGCCGGTCCTGAGCGCCGACGACTGGACGCTGACCATCGACGGCGACGTGGGCCGGAAGGTCACCCTCACCTTCGACGAGCTGCTCGCGATGCCGATGGTCGAGCGCGACATCACGCTGACCTGCGTCTCCAACAGCGTCGGCGGCCCGTACGTCGGCGGCGCGCGCTGGCTCGGCGTCCCTCTCACCGATGTGCTCGACCTGGCGGGCATCGGGAGCACCAGGGCCGACCAGATCCTCTCCACCGACTTCGCCGGGATGACGATCAGCACCCCGCTGGCCCTCGCCACCGACGGCCGCGACGCACTCGTCGCCGTGGGCATGAACGGCAAGGCACTCCCCCGCGAGCACGGCTTCCCCGTCCGCCTGGTCATTCCCGGCCTGTACGGCTTCATCAGCGCCACCAAGTGGCTGACCCGGCTCACCTTGACGACCTACGACAAGAAGCAGGCGTACTGGACCGAGCGCGACTGGGCGACCGATGCCCCCATCAAGATCTCCGCCCGGATCGACACCCCGAAGGCGCTGGCCGAGCTCGACGCCGGCGACGTCGTGGTCGGGGGCGTCGCGTGGGCGCAGGAGCGCGGGGGCATCGCCGGCGTGCAGGTCCGTCTGGACGGCGGTCCGTGGGTCGATGCGCAGCTCGGTCCGGACGGCGGCGACGACTACTGGCGCCAGTGGTTCCACCGCTGGTCCGCCGAGCCCGGCTCACACCGGATCGCCGTCCGGGCGGTCGCGGGCAACGGCGAGCCGCAGACCGCCGTCCGGGCGGAGCCGTTCCCGAACGGCGCGAGCGGACTGCACGAACTCCTGGTCCGCGTCTCCTGACCCATCCGGTCCGGCCACGGCTCCGAATCACCTGCACACGACCTCCTACGGAAGGCACCACCATGAAGCTCCAGCGACTCACCCGCACCGCCGGCGCCACCGCCGCCGTCCTCGCCCTGTCCGTCTCCCTCGCCGCCTGCGGCGACGACGGCGACGCGAAGGACACCGACTCCGGCGGCGCCCCGAGCTCCGACAGCGGGATGACCAGCGACGCGCCGAGCACCGACGAGGGCGCGGAGGACGCGGCCGCGCAGACCTTCGGCCCCGGCTGCTCCGCCATCCCGACCTCGGGCGCCGGCTCCTTCGACGGCATGGTCAAGGACCCGGTGGCCACCGCGGCGAGCAACAACCCGCTGCTCAGCACCCTGGTCACCGCCGTCACCAGCATCGACGGCCTCGCCGACACCCTCAACGGTGCGGCCGCGCTGACCGTGTTCGCGCCGTACAACGACGCCTTCGCCGCGATCCCGGAGAAGGACCTCAACGGCCTGGTCATGGAGGGCAAGGAGAAGGGCCAGGACAGCGCGCTCTACAAGGTGCTCGCCCACCACGTGCTCGGCGCCAACGACGACCCGACGGCGGTCGTCGGCGACCAGGAGACCCTCGCGGGCGACCAGCTGACGATCGAGGGCGACGCCGAGAGCGGCATGACCGTCACCGACGGCACCGTCACCGCCCAGGTCCTCTGCGGCAACATCCCGACCGCCAACGCGACCGTCTACGTCATCGACAAGGTCCTCACCGGGGTGAAGTGACCCCGTTCGGGCACTCCAGGAGCACTCCTGACCTCGGGTCCAGCCGGCAGCGCGGCGGGAGGCGCGCGACGGCAGCTTGCTGCCCCTCACCATCGCGCCGGCGACGCGCTCGGCCAACGAACACGGAAGGATCACCCACATGGATCCGGTCCCCGGCGACCCGGCCGGCGCCCCCCGCACGGGGGCGCCGGCCGGCGGTCACGGCCCCGACCTCGGCCCCCTGCTCCAGCAGGCCGCGCGCGGCGACAGCGCCGCCTTCGCCACCCTGTACGACGCCACGGCGGCCCGGGTCCACGGCCTGGTGCTGAGGGTGGTGCGCGACCCGGCCCAGGCCGAGGAGGTCACCCAGGAGGTGTTCCTCGAGATCTGGCGCCAGGCGAGCAGGTACGACGTCGCCCGCGGCAGCGCGCTCGCGTGGCTGATGACGATCACCCATCGCAAGGCGGTGGACCGGGTCCGCAGCGCCGAGGCGGCGACCCGGCGCGACGTGACCTACGAGCAGAGCAACCGGGCAGTGGAGCACGACACCACCGTCGAGGCGGCCCACGCCTCCCTCGAGGCCCACCGGGTCCGGGCGGCGCTGACCCAGCTCACCGACGTGCAGCGCGAGGCGATCGAGCTCGCGTACTTCGGCGGCTACACCCACACCGAGGTGGCCGCCCTCCTCGACCTCCCGGTCGGGACCGCGAAGACCAGGATCCGCGACGGCCTCATCCGGCTGCGCGACACGATCGGAGTAGGACGATGACCGATCACGACCAGACCCACGACTGGGACGTGCACGCGCTGTCCGGCGCGTACGCCGTCGACGCGCTCGACGACCTCGAGCGGGCCCGGTTCGAGGCCCATCTCGCACAGTGCGCCGAGTGCCGCGAGGAGGTCGACAGCCTCCGCGAGGCCGCCACGGCGCTCGGCACCGCCGACCTCGTCGCGCCGCCGGCGGCGGTCCGCGACCAGGTGCTGGCCGGGATCGGCCGGATCCGCCCGCTGCCGCCGCAGTCGGCCGGCGGGACCAGGGCGACCCTGCGCCGTCGTACCCCGCTGCTGATCGCCGTGGCCGCCGCCGTCGTGCTCCTGCTCGGCGTCGGCGTCGCCTCGCTCCAGCCGTGGGACGGCGACGACGGCCCCCAGGAGCTGACCGCCGCCGAGCGGATCCTCAACGCCGCGGACGCCAGCACCGTGGAGAAGTCCTTCCCCGACGGGTCGAGCGCCACCATCGTCATCTCGCGCAGCGAGGGCAAGGCGCTGATCCGCACCACCGACATGGCGCTCGCACCCGACGGCAAGGCCTACGAGCTGTGGCTCCAGTCGCCCGCGGGCGAGATGGTCCCGGCCGGGCTGATGCCCGACGAGGCGGACACGACGTACGTGCTCGACGGCGACGCGTCCGAGGCGACCGGTGTCGGCATCACCGTCGAGCCCGACGGCGGCTCGCCCCAGCCGACCAGCGACCCGATCGCGCTCTTCGCCCTGGACTCGTGATGACCACTCCTCCCCCACGGCGCCTCGCCGTGGTGGGCTCCGGCGTCGCCGGGCTCACCGCGGCCTACCTCGCCGCGCGCTCCGGCGACGCCCTGGTCACCCTGCTCGAGGCCGACGACCGCCTCGGCGGGCATGCCGACACGCACACCGTGACCGACCCGGCCGGCCGGGAGCTGCGCATCGACAGCGGCTTCATCGTCCACAACCGGCGCACCTACCCGGTGCTCGTCGGGATCCTCGACGAGCTCGGCGTGCCGACCCAGGAGTCGGAGATGTCGATGTCGACCAGCGACGAGGTCACCGGCCTGGAGTGGGCGGGCGCGCTCGGTCGGCGCGGGCTGTTCCCCGCCGGCACGGGCAACCACCGCAACCCGGCGTACCTGCGGATGCTGGGCGAGATCCCGCGCTTCCACCGGGCGGCCCGCCGGCTGCTGGACTCCGGGGACGACAGCCCGACGACCCTGGCGGCCTTCCTCGACCGGCACGGCTTCTCGCCGTACTTCCGGCGGCACTTCATGGAGCCGCTCGTCGCGGCCGTGTGGTCGTGCGACCCCGACACCGCGCTGGACTACCCGGCGGCGTACCTGTTCGCCTTCCTCCGCCATCACGGCATGCTGGCCGTCCTCGGCTCGCCGCCGTGGCGCACGGTGACCGGCGGCTCCGCCACCTATGTGGCCGCGATCGCCGCGGCCGTGGAGGCCGCCGGCGGGCGGATCCGCACCGGGACGCCGGTCCTCGCGATCGAGGAGACCGAGGACGGCGTGGACGTGACCACGCCCACCGGCCGGGAGGCGTACGACGCCGTGGTGATCGCGACCCACCCGGACCAGGCGCTCGGCATGCTGGCCGCGCCGACCGCCACGCAGAAGGAGGTGCTCGACGCGATCCCGTACACCGTCAACACCGCGCTGCTGCACACCGACACCCGGCTGCTGCCGCGCGCCCGCGACGCCTGGGCGTCGTGGAACTTCCACCGGCCCCGCGCCGGTGGCGAGCCGGTGCGGGTGACCTACGACCTGACCCGGCTCCAGCGGCTGCCCACCGCCACCCGCTACCTGGTGACCCTCGGCGGCGAGGAGGTCGTGGACCCGGCGACGGTGCTGGTGCGCCGCACCTACGCCCACCCGCTCTACACGCCGGCATCCGTGGCCGCGCAGGCGCGACTGCCCGAGATCGACACCGACCGGGTCGTGTTCGCCGGCGCCTACCACGGCTGGGGGTTCCACGAGGACGGGGCACGCTCCGGCCGGCGGGCGGTCGAGCGACTCGGACTCCTCACCGCGGAGCCCGCGGCCGCGACCACCTACGCCACGACCCTCACCCATCGCCGCCGCGAGCCGCTCCGCAACGTCTTCACCCACCGCTCCCACCTCAGCGTCGTCGACCTCGACCGGGTCGCGACCGACGGCACCGTGGCCGGCGCGAACGGCCGGTTCGAGGGACGCGACCACTTCGACGGCGACACCCGCTCCGTGCGCGCCGGCCTCGACCGGTTCCTGGCGGCGCACGACATCGACCTGCGGGGCGGCCGGGCCCTGATGGCCGCCCAACCACGGGCCTTCGGGCACTGCTTCAACCCGATCTCGGTCCACTGGTGCTGGGCCCCGGGTGAGGAGGACGGCCGTCCCGCAGCCACCGTCGTCGAGGTCCACAACACCTACGGCGACCGGCACGCCTACCTGCTCGCCCCCGGTCGGGGCACCGCCGACGGGCGCAGCGTGGTCGACAAGGCGATGTACGTCTCCCCCTTCCACGGCACCGACGGGCACTACGAGGTGCTGGCCCCACCGCCCGACCCGGATACCGGACGGCTCCGAATCGCGGTCCGGCTGGTCACCGACGACGGGGCCCGGTTCGACGCGGCCCTGACCGGCGAGCCGTGCGACCCGCCGCGGCTGCCCCTCGCCGGCCTGCGCGGAGCCGCGCTGATCCGCGCCCACGGCCTGGCGCTGTGGGCGCGGCGACTGCCCGTCCGGCCCCGGCCCCGCTCCCACGCCCCGGAAGGAACCCAGCGATGACACTCACCGCCTCACCCGTCAACGCGTGGCCCGACCTGGCGCCGATCGCCGAGCGGGGCCTGTCCGCCCGGGTCGCCGAACGGCTGTTCCGGTCCGCGATCGCGCGGCGGCAGGTCACCGTGCGCCTGCACCACGCGGACGGCACGGTCGAGGACCTGGGCCGGGGCGGCCCGGCGGTCGTCGTCCACCGTCCGGCGGAGTTCTTCGCCCGCATCGGCAGGGACAAGCTGATCGGCTTCGGCGAGGCCTACCTGACGGGCGCCTGGGCCGAGGACGGCGTCCCCGGGGACGGGGTCCTCGGGGACTTCCTGACGGTCCTCGCCGCGGACATGGCCCAGCTCGTCCCCCGGGGCCTGCAGCGCCTGCGCTCGGTCGTCTCCCCACGGCTCCCGCGCAGCCACCGCGGCACCCGGGAGAACACCCGAGCGAACGTGGCCCACCACTACGACCTCTCCAACGAGCTCTTCACGGCCTTCCTCGACCCGACCCTGTCCTACTCGAGCGCGCTGTTCGCCGACCTCGACACCGCGGCGACCGAGGACCTCGGCACCGCCCAGCACCGCAAGATCGACCGGCTGCTGGACCGCGCCGGAGTCGGCCCGGGCACGCGCCTGCTGGAGATCGGCACCGGCTGGGGCGAGCTGGCGATCCGCGCCGCGGCCCGGGGCGCGACCGTCCGGTCGATCACGCTGTCGGTCGAGCAGCAGGCCCTGGCCCGCGAGCGGGTCGCCGCCGCCGGGCACGCCGAGCGGGTCCGGGTGGACCTGTGCGACTACCGCGCGCTGCTCGACGAGCCTCCGGGCACCTACGACGCGGTCGTGTCGGTGGAGATGATCGAGGCGGTCGGTCACGACTTCTGGCCGACGTACTTCGCGACCCTCGACCACGTCCTCGCACCCGGCGGGAAGGTCGCGCTGCAGGCGATCACGATGCCGCACGACCGGATGCTCGCCACCCGGTCGACGCACACCTTCATCACCAAGTACATCTTCCCCGGCGGGGCGCTGCCGTCGGTCCGCGCGATCGACCGGGTGACCCGCGACCACACGACCCTGCGGATCGTCGACGACCTCACCCTGGGCCGTCACTACGCGCAGACCCTGCTGCGCTGGGACCGCTCCTTCCTCGGCTCCCAGGAGCGGGTGGCGGAGCTCGGCTTCGACGCCACCTTCCGGCGGATGTGGCACTTCTACCTGGAGTACTGCCGCGCCGGGTTCGCCGCCGACTACATCGACGTGCACCAGTTGCTCCTCGACCGGGAGGAGGCGGAGCGGTGAGTCGCCCGGCGAGGAGCGCCACCGTCGCGACGGATCTGGCGGACACGCTGCGCCCGTTCGTCGGCGGCGACCTGCCCGTGCGCCTCGTCGCCTGGGACGGTACGACGGCGGGGCCGGTCGACGCACCCGTGGTGGAGCTCCGCTCACCCGACGCCCTGCGCCGGCTGCTCTGGCATCCCGGCGAGCTGGGGGCCGCGCAGGCCTACGTGACCGGCGAGCTCGACGTACCCGGCGACCTCGACGCGGCGCTGACCCACGCCTTCGCGGTCGCCGCCGACCGCGGGCTGCCCCGTCGCCGGCCGCCGCTGCGCGCGGTGGCCGGAGCCCTGCGGTCGGCGATGGGGCTGGACCTCCTCGGCCGGCCACCCGCGCCGCCGGCCACGCAGGCCCGGGTCCGCGGCCGGCTGCACAGCAAGGACCGCGACCGGCGGGCGATCAGCCACCACTACGACACCACCGCCGAGTTCTACGCGCTGATCCTCGACGAGCGGACGATGGCGTACTCGTGCGGCTACCACTCCTCCCCCGAGCAGCCGCTGGCCGACGCCCAGGAGGCCAAGCTGGACCTGGTCTGCCGCAAGCTCGGCCTCGAGCCGGGGATGCGGGTACTCGACGTCGGCTGCGGCTGGGGATCGCTCTCCCTGCATGCCGCCGAGCACTTCGGCGCGCACGTCGTGGGGGTCACGATCTCGGCGGAGCAGCGGCGCTTCGCGCAGGCGGCGGCCCGCCGGCGTGGCGTGGCCGACCGGGTGGAGATCCGGCTCTGCGACTACCGCGACGCGGTGCCGCTCCAGGGCGCGGAGTACGACGCGGTCGCGTCGCTGGAGATGGGCGAGCACGTCGGCGAGCGCAACTACCCGGCGTACGCCCGGGTGCTGCGCGACTCCGTCCGGCCGGGTGGCCGGGTGCTGGTCCAGCAGATGTCGCGCGGCGCCAGCCACCCCGGCGGCGGCCCGTTCATCGAGTCCTTCATCGCGCCGGACATGCACATGCGCCCGGTCGGCGCAACGATCGGCCTGCTCGAGGGGGCCGGCCTGGAGCTGCGCGGCGTGGAGGCGCTGCGCGAGCACTACGTGCTGACGGTCGCGGGCTGGCTGCGGCGGTTCGAGGAGAACCTCGACGCGATCACCGCACTCGTCGGCGAGGAGCTGGTCCGGGTCTGGCGCCTCTACCTCGTCGGGGGGTCGATGGCCTTCCGGGACGGCCGGATGGGCGTCGACCAGCTGCTGCTGACGCGGAGGGCCGGACGGTGACTCCCGTCCTGGTCAGCATCGGCCTGTCCGTCGTAGCCGCCGCCGCGGTGATGACGGCGACCGCGCTGGTGGCGCGGCAGCAGGGCCGCGTGGCCGTCGTCGACGTCGCCTGGGGGGCGGCGTTCGGCGTGGCGGCGCTCGCGTGTGGGGCGGGAGCGGCGGTCGGGGACGCGGGCTCGGGCCCGCGGACCTGGCTGCTGGTCGCTCTCGTCGTGGCCTGGGGTGGTCGGCTCGCGTGGCACATCGGGCGCCGTACGGCCCAGCACACCGGGGAGGACCCGCGCTACGAGAAGCTGCTCGGCGGACCGCTGCGCGAGGTCGGGATGGCGCGGGCGGTGCGCAAGGTGTTCGCCCTGCAGGGCGCGCTCGTCCCGGTCATCGCGCTGCCCGTCTCCGTCGGCGTGGTGCTCGAGGTGCGCTGGTGGCCGGCCGTGGTGGTGGGCGTGGTGGTGTGGGCGGTCGGGCTCTTCTTCGAGGCGGTCGGCGACGCCCAGCTGGCGGCATACCGCTCCCGGCCACGCGAGCAGCGCCCGCCCGTCCTCGACACGGGGCTGTGGGCCTGGACGCGGCACCCGAACTACTTCGGCGACGCCTGCGTGTGGTGGGGCCTGTGGCTGGCCGGCGGCCTGGCCTCCGGCTGGGTCGCGGGCCTGGCCACGGTCGTCGCGCCGCTCGCGATGACCTGGTTCCTCAGCGAGGCGACCGGCGCGAAGCTGATCGAGCAGACGATGATGCGGCGGCCGGGCTATCCGGCGTACGCCGCCCGCACGTCCCGGTTCCTGCCGCGACCGCCTCGCCGGGGCCGAACTGCCGGGTCCTAGGGTTTGAGCGTGACGGACGCGCAGCAGGGCAGCCACGCCACCGACGGCACCGACGGCACCGCGGAGGAGTACCTCCGCCTGGCCTCGGCCGACAACTTCCGCGACATCGCCGGCGGCGGCTACGCCACCGCTGACGGCGGCCGGCTGCGCACCGGCGTCTTCTACCGCTCCAACGACCTCCGGCTGACCGAGGACGACCACAGCCGGCTGGGCTCGCTCGGACTGCGTGCCGTGATCGATCTCCGCTCGCCCGCCGAGGTCGCGCTCCATCCCGACCCCGACGTCCCCGGTGCCGAGGCCCTGCACTTCGACGCCATCGGCATCCCGCTGGAGCGGATGTCCGGGCTGCGGCGCCGCGAGGACGCCGTCGCCCTGATGGACGACGTCTACCGCACCTTCGTCACCGAGGACCGCTCCCGCACGGCGTTCGGGGGCGTCCTGCGCCAGCTCGCCACCGGCGGGCCCCAGCTCTTCCACTGCTCGGCCGGCAAGGACCGCACCGGCTGGGTCTCCGCGCTCCTGCTGCACATCGCCGGCGTCGACGACCCGACGATCGAGAGCGACTACCTGCTCACCAACGCCCGCAGCGCCGCCAGCCGCGCCCGGGTCGAGGCGGAGATCGCCGGCCACCTGGGCCCGGACGCGGTCGCCGTCTACGAGCCGACCCTGGTCGTCACGACCGAGTACCTCGACGCCGCGTGGACGGCGGTCGACCGGCACTTCGGGGACCGGCCGTCGTACCTGCGCGACGGGCTGGGCCTGGACGACGACCTGCTGGGCGAGCTGCGGGCCATGTTGCGGGGCACTCCGTAGGACGATGTAACACGCCGTCCACCCGACCACCAGGCGATCGTCAGCGCGACAACGGCGTGTCGTACGGCGTGTCGTACGGCGTGTCGTCACGTGGACGGCGTGTTACAGCATGGCTGCGCCGATCAGGCGCCGAGCAGCTCCCGCTCCGCGGCGATGGTGGTGTCCTCACCGTGGCCGGTGTGGACCACCGTCTCCCCGGGCAACGCGAACAGCTTCGCCCGGATGGAGGCCTCCAGGGTGGGCCGGTCGCTGTAGGAGCGACCGGTCGCGCCGGGACCGCCGTGGAAGAGGGTGTCCCCGGTGAACACGCACCCGAGGTCGGGGGCGTGGAGACACACCGCGCCCGGGGCGTGGCCCGGGGTGTGGATCACCCGCAGCGTCGTACCGGCGACCTCGATGCTCTGGCCGTCGGCGAGGTCGGCGTCCCACAGGTAGCCGTCAGGGCTCTGGTCGTCACCGTGGGTGAGCTCCCACAGCGGCCTGTCGTCGGGGTGCAGCAGGATCGGCGCGCCCTGGCCGTCGTTGGCGGCCTCGCGCAGGGCGGGAGCCACCCGGACGTGGTCGTCGTGGGCGTGGGTGCACACGATGGCCTTGATCCGGCGGCCCCCGACGACGGCGAGGATGTCCTCGACGCTGTGCGGTGCGTCGATCACGACGCACTCGGTGTCGTCGCCCACCACCCAGACGTTGTTGTCGACCTCGAAGGTCTCCCCGTCGAGGGAGAAGGTGCCGGACGTGACGGCATGGTCGACCCGTGCCGTCACAGGATCACGACCGAGCGGAGTACGTCGCCGTGGTGCATCTTGGCGAACGCGGCCTCGATGTCGCCGATGCCGATCTCCTCGGTGACGAACGCGTCCAGGTCGAGCCGACCCTGCTGGTACAGGTCGACCAGCATCGGGAAGTCCCGGCTGGGCAGACAGTCGCCGTACCACGACGACTTCAACGCCCCACCGCGACCGAACACGTCGATCAACGGCAGCTCGGGGACCTTCATGTCCGGGGTCGGGACACCGACCAGGACCACCGTGCCGGCCAGGTCGCGGGCGTAGAACGCCTGCTTCCACGTCTCGGGACGGCCCACCGCCTCGACCACCACGTCGGCGCCGTCGGCACCCTCGTAGACCTCACCGCAGATCCGCTTGATCTCCTCCACCGGATCCACGGCGGAGGAGTCGACGGTGTGGGTCGCGCCCATCTCCTTGGCCTTCTCCAGCTTCTTCGCGTCGATGTCGACCGCGATGATCGGGCTGGCGCCCGCCAGCGCGGCGCCCGCGATCGCGGCCACGCCGACGCCGCCGCAGCCGATGACCGCGATCGACTTCCCGCGAGTGATCTGGCCGGTGTTGATCGCGGCGCCGATGCCGGCCATCACGCCACAGCCCAGCAGCCCCACCGCGGCGGGACGGGCCTTCGGGTCGACCTTGGTGCACTGCCCGGCCGCGACCAGGGTCTTCTCCGCGAACGCGCCGATGCCCAGCGCGGGGGACAGCTCCGTGCCGGCGTCGGGTCCCTCGGCGAGGGTCATCCGCTGCTTCGCGTTGTGGGTGTTGAAGCAGTACTGCAGATCGCCCCGCTTGCAGGCGCGGCACTCGCCGCACACCGCACGCCAGTTCAGCACCACCGAATCACCGACGGCGACCGACGTGACGTCCGGCCCGACGGCCTCCACGATGCCCGAGGCCTCATGGCCCAGCAGGAACGGGAACTCGTCGTTGATCCCACCCTCGCGGTAGTGCAGGTCGGTGTGGCAGACCCCGCACGAGAGCACCCTCACCACTGCCTCGCCCGGTCCCGGGTCCGGCACATTGATCGTCACGACCTCCACCGGCGCACCCTTGACCCGCGCCACCACGGCCTTGACCTGCTGCGTCATCCGCACTGCTCCCTGCTCTCGACTGCCGGGGTCGTGCACCCCGTCGGGGACATCATGTCGGTTCGATGGTTGGGTTCGGATTGGTGCCGATCCGATCAACCCACCTGATCCGATCGGAAGCGATCCGGGATCCTCAGATCGAGGGCGGCAGGGAGTCGCGGAGGTTGAACGGCTGCGTCGGCTCGTCGGCCGCCTCCGGCCGCGGGGGACGGCCGGGGATGTGCTGCTTGTGGACCTTCTCGGTCCGCGGGTCGAGCACGATCTCGTGGGTGTCGCCGTCGCGGCCGTCGAAGCGGACGGCCACGGTCTCGAAGCCCTTGTGCCGCTGCATCTGGGCATACATGGCGTACGCGCGGCGGTCCGCCTCGGTGAGGTCGACGGAGTCGGTGAACGGCGTCAGCAGGGCACGCGGCCACAGCTTGCGGGCGAGGACGACGTTGACCTCGATGCCGAGGACACCCATGATCGCCCCGATGTAGAGCAGGCCCATCAGGCCGAGGACGACGCCGAAGGTGGCCATGCCGTTGCGGTCGGCGCTGGCGATGACGTTGGTGACGTACGCCGTGCCGATGTACTGCAGGAACTGCCACAGCACCGCGACCGTGAACCCGCCCGGCGCCGCCCGGATCCCCCGGTCCCGGATCGCGCGGGCGGCAGCGACCCGCAGCAGCACCGTCATCGCCGAGCCGAGGATCGCCACGGTCAGCAGCCGCACCATCCAGTGGAACCAGCCGTGCCGCGAGAGGGAGCCGACCAGATCGGTCTCCGTGAGGACCGCCGAGCCGATCGAGATCGTGAAGATGAAGGTGCCCGCGACGAAGAGCAGGAACAGGCTGTTGACCCGGGTCATCACCGGGTGCGGGCGGCTGTTGCGTGGCACCGCCCAAGCCGCGGACTGCACGTTCTGCAGCGCCAGGCCGAGCCCGAGCGCGCCGTACAGCGCGGTCAGGGAGCCGACGATGATGCCGCCGGTCGAGCCCTTGATGCCGGCCGGCCGGCCGAGCTGGTCGCCGATGATCGGGAACTGGCCGAGCGCCGAGTCGAGGACCTGCTCCTGCAGCCGTGGGTTGCCGTCGAGGAAGAAGCCGAGGATCGAGGTCGCGAGCAGCAGGAGCGGGAAGATCGAGAGGAAGGCGTAGAACGTCAGGATCGCCGCGAGGTAGTTGCCCTGGTCGTCGAAGAACTTGTAGACGACAGCGAGCGGGAAGCCGAAGACTGATCTCTTCCGCTGCCCGCGATCGATGTTGCCGACGACACCCACGGCCAGAACCTACGGCATCGCCCCGTGCGCTCCTGGGAGGTGGTCAGGCGAGCAGCGCCGAGATCAGCACCGCCACCGGGGCCGAGGCCATCGTGGAGACGAAGATGGCGTCGCGGGCCAGCAGGATGCCGCGCTCGTAGCGCATCGCGACGACGAACACGTTCTGCGCCGTCGGCAGCGCCGACAGCAGCGTGACCGCGAACAGCTCCGTGTCCTCCAGGCCGACGGCGAACCGCCCGACGAGGTACGCCGCCACCGGCTGGATCACCATCTTCAGCGAGGTCACGGTGGCCAGCGCCCGCGGCGTCACCCCGCGTCCGGGCAGCGGGCCGAGGCGGAGCGCGACGCCGTACGCGATGAGCATCGCGGGCACCGCCATCCCGCCGACGAGCTCCAGCGGCGCGTGCACCGTCCGCGGCAGCTCGGTGTCGGTCGCGGCGAGGAGGAGGCCCGCGAAGGAGGCGATCGTGAGTGGGTTGGTGACCGGCCGGGACACGATCTTGAGGACCGACGGCCGCTCCGGGCTGGTCACCACGTCGAGCACCGTCAGCGCCAGCGGCTGGAGCACGAGGAGCTGCATCAGCAGCGCCGGGACGACGAGCGCCGCGTCACCCAGCGCGTACGCCGCGATCGGGATGCCGAGGTTGCCCGCGTTGACGTACGCCGAGCACAGCGTGGCCACCACCGACGTACCGGCGTCGAGCCGGCGGATCCGCGCGACCACGACCATGATCCCGGCGCTGACGATCACGCCCGCGGCCGTCGCGACCAGTGGCCCGGACAGCACCCGCGACGGCTCGGAGTCCTCGAGCACGGTGACCAGCAGGGCCGGGCTGGCGAGGTAGAAGGAGGCCAGCGACAGGCTGCGCTGGCCGTGGGCGTCGACGATGCCCCGGTCGGCCAGGAGTGCGCCGAGGGCGATCACGATCGCGATCGTCGCGAACCCCTCCAGCACCCCGGTCACGGGTCGATCCCATCACCCGCCCGCCGGACCGGTCCGTCAGGGGTACGGCGGGGGCAGCCGGGAGCCGGCCGGACGCGGCCTGGTCGTGCGCGGTTCACCTACCAGAATTGTCGACGACCGGCCCGCCGGGCGACGAATTCGGTAGGTGAGCCGCGGGCCCGCGCCTCAGGACGCGATCCGCCGACGCGCGGTGACCAGGTGCAGCCGCGCCAGGGTCTCGAGCTGCCGGTCCGAGCGGCCGATCAGGTCATCGAGGAGCGCGGCGTCGAGCCGTGGGTCGTCGTCAGCGACCGCGCGCAGCACCTCCCACCCGCTGCGCTTGCCGAACACCGCGATCCGCAGCGCCTCGATCTCGACCAGGTCGGTCAGCGGCGCGCGGGTGAGGATCCGGCCGTTGGGCTTGAGGCGACCGAGCTCGGCGCCGACCTTCGCCGCGACGGTCCCGATCGTGCTCGGGCTCGTGCCGACGTCGCGCATGACGCGGCCCAGGGTCGCGCGCTCCTCCGCCACCTCCTCGGCGAGCCCGTCGAGGGCCGCGGCGACCTCGGCGATGCCGTGGGTCCGGGCCACGCGCCGGAAGAGCGACACCCCCGCCGTCGATCCGGCCCAGTGGTGCTGCAGGTAGCCGTGGAGTACCTCGTCGTCCATCCTTCCGGCGTACCCGTTCCGCCCGGCGGCAGACGCCGGCTCCGGCGGCAGGTGGATGCGCGGTGCGCTGTTCAACTACCGGAATTGTCGTCGCCGACGCCGGCGGACGACGAATTCGGTAGTTGAACCGCGCACCCCACGGACCTCAGTACGACTTGGGCAGCCCCAGCGAGTGCATGGCCACGAAGTTGAGGATCATCTCCCGGCTGACCGGGGCGATCCGGCCCAGGCGGGCGGCGACGAGCATGTTGCCGAGGCCGTACTCCTGGGTGAGGCCGTTGCCGCCGTGGGTGTGGACGGCGACGTCGGTGGCGTTGCAGGCGACCTCGCCGCCGGCGTACTTGGCCATGTTGGCGTACTCACCGGCGGTGAAGTCGTCGCCGGCGTCGTAGAGCGCGGCGGCCTTCTGCCAGAGCAGGCGGGCCTGCTCGAGCTCGATCTTCACCTTGGCCAGCGGGTGCGCGATGCCCTGGTGGGCCCCGATGGGCTGGTCCTTCCAGACCGAGCGCTCCTTGGCGTACGCCGTCGCCTTCTCCAGCGCGTAGCGCGCGATGCCGCAGGAGAACGCGCCGCCCATGATCCGCTCGGGGTTGAGCCCGGCGAAGAGCTGCCACAGGCCGCCGTCCTCGTCGCCGACCAGGCTGTCGGCGGGAACCCGGACGTCGTCGAGGAAGAGGGTGAACTGCTTCTCCGGCGCCTGCCACGACATCGGGATGGGCTGCTTGGTGAACCCCTCCGCGTCCGTCGGGACGACGAACAGCGCGGGCTTCAGCTTGCCGGTCTTGGCGTCCTCGGTACGCGAGACGATGAGCACCGACTGGGCCTCGTCGACGCCGGAGATGAACGTCTTCTGCCCATTGAGCACCCAGTGGTCGCCGTCGCGGGTGGCGGTCGTGGTGATCTGGTGCGAGTTCGAGCCCGCGTCGGCCTCGGTGATGCCGAAGGCCATCAGATGGGTGCCGTCGGCGATGGAGGGCAGCCAGCGCTGCTTCTGCTCGTCGGTGCCGCAGCGGCTGATGATCGAGCCGCAGATGGCGGGCGAGACGACCATCATCAGCAGCGGGGCGCCGGCCGCGGCCGACTCCTCGAGGACGGCGGCCAGGTCGGCCATGCCGCCGCCCCCGCCGCCGTACTCCTCGGGGATGTTGACGCCGAGGAAGCCGTTGCGGCCCATCTCGAGCCACATGTCGGTCATCTTGCCGCCCTCGCGGGCCTGCTTCTCGACGTACTCGCGGCCGTACTTGCTCGCGAGCTTCTTGACCGCCTCGCGCAGCGCGACGCGCTCCTCCGGCTCGGTGAACATCGTCCCCGTTGTCACAGTCATGCGTTCTCCTCCTCCGGAGCGGCCTCGGCCGGCTCGACGACGGCGAGCACGGCGCCCGCCTCGACCTGCTGACCGGCCGACGCCGACAGCTCGGTGACGGTGCCCGCATAGGGCGCCGCGATGGTGTGCTGCATCTTCATGGCCTCCATCACGAGGATGGGCTGCCCTTCCTGTACGACGTCCCCGAGCGCCGCCCGGACCGCGATCACGCTGCCCGGCATCGGCGCCAGCAGCGATCCGGCGGCCACCTGGGTCGACGGGTCGACGAAGCGGGGCTTGCGGCGCAGCGCGACGTGCCCCAGGGACGACTCGACGTCGACCCGGTCGCCGGCAGGGTCGGCGAAGACCGTGAAGGTCCGGGCCACCCCGTCCACCTCGATCGTCACCGTCTCCGGGCCGGCCGCGGTGACCACCACGCACGGGCGTCGGTCGCTTCGCTCCCCGCCGGCTTCGCCAGCCAGGTCGGCGGAGCGGAAGGTGCGCCCGCCGTACCAGCGGACCAGGTGCTCCTCATCCCCCTGCAGGAAGGTGGTCACCTGGGGACCCGCGAGGACGTTGCGCCACCCGGCGGGGATCCGCGACTGCACGGGGCGCGCGACCCGCGCGGCCTCGGCCAGCGCGACCGCCGCGGCGAACGCCGAGATCTCGATCGTGCCCTCGCCACCGGGTGCGGCCGCGAGGGTGGCCAGGTCGGCGGCGTCGAGCCAGGTCGTGTGCATGTCGCCGGCGGTGAACACCGGGTCGCGCAGCAGGTTGACCAGCAGGTCCCGGTTGGTGACCAGCCCGTGCAGCTCGGCCTTGGCGAGCGCGCCGGCCAGCTGGCGCAGGGCCTGCTCGCGGGTCGGCGCGTGCACGATCACCTTGGCGATCATCGCGTCGTAGAAGGTGCCGATCTCGTCGCCGGAACCGACGCCCGAGTCGAGCCGGATGCCGTACGACGCGGGCCCCTCGAAGGCACTCACGACGCCGGGGATCTCGAACCGGGCGATCCGTCCGCTCTGCGGCTGGTAGCCGGCGGCCGGGTCCTCGGCGTAGAGCCGGACCTCGACGGCGTGGCCGTCCGGCTCCCCAACGGCCACCGCCGGGGAGTGGCCCTCGGCGACGGCGATCTGCAGGGCGACCAGGTCGACGCCGTACACCGCCTCGGTGACGGGGTGCTCGACCTGGAGGCGGGTGTTCATCTCCAGGAAGTAGAAGCGGTCCGACGTCGGGGAGTAGAGGAACTCGACCGTGCCCGCGCCGCGGTAGTCGATCGCCTCCGCCGCCGCCCGCGCCGCCTCGTGCAGGGCCTTGCGGGTCGCGTCCGGCAGGCCGGGCGCCGGCGCCTCCTCGATCACCTTCTGGTGCCGGCGCTGCACCGAGCAGTCGCGCTCCCCGAGCACGATCGTGCCGTCCGGCGTACCGAGCACCTGGACCTCGATGTGGCGGCCGTCCTCGACATAGGTCTCCACGAAGACGGTGCCGTCGCCGAACGCGGACGCCGCCTCGGCCGACGCGATGGCGACCTCCGCCTCGACCTGCGCGACGTCGCGCACGATCCGCATGCCGCGACCACCGCCGCCGGCGGACGCCTTGACGATGACCGGCAGCTCGAAGGACGTGACGGCCGCCGGCTCCAGCTGGCCGAGTACCGGTACGCCGGCGGCGTGCATCAACTCCTTGGAGCGGACCTTGTCGCCCATCGCCGTGATCGACGCGGGTGCCGGACCGACCCAGGTCAGGCCGGCGTCGATCACCTGCTGGGCGAAGTCGGCGTTCTCGGAGAGGAAGCCGTAGCCGGGGTGGACGGCGTCGGCGCCGGCCCTGAGCGCGGCGGCGATGACGAGGTCGCCGCGCAGATAGGTCTCGGCGGGGGTGTTCCCCGGCAGCCGGACGGCGGCGTCGGCGTCGCTCACGAACGGCATCCCCGCGTCGGCGTCCGAGTGGACGGCGACGGTCTCGATGCCGAGGTCGCGGCAGGTGCGGAAGACGCGGCGGGCGATCTCGCCGCGGTTGGCGACGAGCAGGCGGCGCACGGTGGTGGAGCTTGTCGGAACCATCAGGCCCTCACATCCGGAAGACGCCGAAGTTCATGGCGCCCTCGATCGGCTGGTTGTCGATGACGGAGAGGCAGATGCCCAGCACCGTCCGGGTGTCGCGCGGGTCGATCACGCCGTCGTCGTAGACCATCCCCGACAGGACGTAGGGCAGCGACTGCTCCTCGATCTGCTGCTCGACCATCTCCTTGATCGCGACGAATCCCTCGGCGTCGAAGGGCTGGCCCTTCTTCTCCGCCGACTCGCGCGCGACGATCTCGAGCACGCCGGCGAGCTGGGCGGGGCCCATCACCGACGACTTGGCCGAGGGCCAGGTGAACAGGAAGCGCGGGTCGTAGGCGCGGCCGTTCATGCCGTAGTTGCCGGCGCCGTAGGACGCCCCCATGATCACCGTCAGGTGCGGCACCTTCGAGTTGGAGACCGCGTTGATCATCATCGCGCCGTGCTTGATGATGCCGCCCTGCTCGTAGTCCGCGCCGACCATGTAGCCGGTGGTGTTGTGCAGGAAGAGCAGCGGCGTGTCCTTCTGGTTGGCCAGCTGGATGAACTGCGCGGCCTTCTGGGCCTCCTCGCTCATCAGCACGCCGCGCGCGTTGGCGAGGATGCCGATCGGGTGGCCGTGGAGCTGGGCCCAGCCGACGCAGAGCGCCGAGCCGTAGAGCGGCTTGAACTCGTCGAAGGCGACCTCGTTGCCCGGTCCGGTGCCGTCGACGATCCGCAGGATCGCCTCGCGCGGGTCGAAGGGCTCCTTGAGGTCGGTCGGGATCAGGTCGAGCAGGTCCTCGGGGTCGAGGTCCGGCTCGGCGAAGGGCGCGGTCGGGACGTCGCCCTGCTTGCGCCAGTTGAGCCGGGCGACGGTACGCCGGGCGAGCCGGATCGCGTCGTACTCGTCGACCGCGAGGAAGTCGGAGGAGCCGGAGATCCGCGAGTGCATCTCGGCACCGCCGAGCGTCTCGTCGTCGGACTCCTCGCCGGTCGCCATCTTGACCAGCGGCGGGCCGGCCAGGAACACCTTGGCCTGCTCCTTGACCATGATCACGTAGTCGCTCATGCCGGGCACGTAGGCACCGCCGGCGGTGGAGTTGCCGAAGACCACCGAGATGGTGGGCTGCTTGCGGGCGCTGGACCGCGTGAGATCGCGGAAGCCGCGGCCCCCGGGGATGAAGATCTCCTTCTGGGTGGGGAGATCCGCGCCGCCGGACTCGGTCAGGTTGATCGTGGGGAGGAAGTTCTTCTCGGCGATCTCGGCCGCCCGGAAGGACTTCTTCAGCGACCACGGGTTGAGGGCGCCGCCCTTGACCGTGGGGTCGTTGGCGACGATCAGGCACTCGACGCCCTCGACGACGCCGATCCCGGTCACCAGCGAGGCGCCGACCGCGAAGTCGCTGCCCCAGCCGGCCAGCGGCATCAGCTCGAGGAAGGCGGAGCCCTCGTCGACGAGAAGGTCGATCCGCTCGCGGGCGGTGAGCTTGCCGCGGTCCTTGTGCCGGGCGATGTACTTGCCGCCGGCCTCGACCGCCTTGGCCTGCTCGGCGTGCAGGTCGGCCAGCTTGGCCTCCATCGCCGTGCGACGGGCCTGCTCGGGTGCCTGCTCCGGCGCCTCGGTCTCCGTCGTGGTCATGCCTCCACCACCGCCTTCATCCTCTCCAGGGTCGTGCGCATGCCGCGCTCGTTGGTCTTGCCGCGGAGCCGGCCCAGGACCAGCCAGTAGCCGCGCATGAACCAGGCCGGCGTGAGCCGGAAGTACTCGGTGACGCTGGTGCCGCCGTTCTCGGCCTGCATCCGGTAGCCCCAGGTGTTGAGGGCGTTGCCGTCGAGGCCGACGGCGAACTCGAACACCTCGTTCTCGACGGCCTTCGTGACCGTGCACGGCGTCCAGTAGACGGGGCCGACGCCGTTGCGCTTCACGTGGCCCTTGAAGCGCGCGCCGACCACCGGACCGGTGGCGCCGTGGGTCCATTCCGCCTCGAGCGTCTCGGGCGAGAACTCGCCGATCCGGGTGACATCGCTGACCAGCGCCCAGACGTCCTCGACCGGTGCCTTCATGTGCACGGTGACCTCGCCGCCGAGCGGCTTCACCAGGCTCATCCGGCATACCCCAGGAGCTTGGCCGCGAGGTCGGTGAGGACCTCGGTCGCACCGCCGCCGATCGGCAGCAGGCGAACGTCGCGGTAGTGCCGCTCGACCTCGGACTCGCGCATGTAGCCCATGCCGCCGTGCAGCTGGACCGCCTGGTCGGCCACCCACACCGCCGTGTCGACGGCGGTCTGCTTGGCCAGGCAGGCCTCGGCGATGACGTTCTCGCCGGCGACGTAGCGCTGGGCCACCTCGAGCGTGTAGCCGCGGGCGACCGCGACCTGGCGGTGCATCTCGACGAGCTTGGCGCGCACCACCTGGTTCTTGACCAGCGGGTTGCCGAAGGTCTCGCGGGTCTTGCAGTAGTCGACGCTGAGGTTGAGGCAGCGCAGCGCGTGGCCGTAGCCCATCAGCGCGAGGAAGATCCGCTCGGTGACGAAGTTCTCGGCGATGTAGTAGAAGCCGTGGTTCTCCTGGCCGACCAGGTTGCCGACCGGGACCCGCACGTCGACGTACGACAGCTCGCCGGTGTCGGACGCGAGCCAGCCCATCTTGTCGAGCTTGCGGGAGACCGTGAAGCCCGGCGTCCCCTTGGGTACGACGATCATCGAGATGCCGTGCGCGCCTGCCTCACCCGTGCGGACGGCCGTCGTCACGAAGTCGCCGCGGACGCTGGAGGTGATGAACGTCTTGGCGCCGTTGATCACCCAGTGGTCGCCGTCGCGGACGGCGCGGGTGGTGATGCTCGCGACGTCGGAGCCGGTGCCGGGCTCGGTGACCGCCATCGAGCCGATCAGGTCTCCGGACAGCGTCGGGCGGACCCACGCGTCGATCAGCTCCTGGCTGCCGTTCTGGATGATGTGCGGGATCGCGATGCCGTGCGTGAACGCCGACGCCATCGCACCGCCGGACCAGCCGGCCTCCATGAAGCCCTCCTGGGCCGCGCAGATGTCCATCAGCGTGCCGCCGTCGCCGCCGACCTCCTCAGCGACGCCGACGCCGAGAAGGCCCGCGTGGGCGAGCTTCTTCTGCAGCTCGCGGGGCAGCTCGCCGTCCTTCTCCCACTGGTCCAGGTGGGGGGTCACCTCACGCTTCGTGAACGCGATGGCGGACTGCTTGAGGGCGCGCTGCTCCGTGGTCCAGCCGTGGTCGAAGGTCGTCATCGGGGTCCCCGCGAACTTGTTCGGAGAAGCGAAGTGGGGGAGAAGAAGTTCGTGGGGTGATTCATACCAAGTCCTCCTGGATGTGGACGATCCGGCTGCGGACCCACTCGCCGAGGCCCTTGGCCTGGGGGTCGAACCGGGTGGACGCGGCGACGCCGTCGCCGAGCAGGCCATGGATCACGACATTGACCGCACCCAGGTTGGGGAGCACGTAGACGTCGACGTCGAGATCCTTCGCCTCAGGAACCAGCTCGCGGATCTTGCGGTCCTTGACGATCTTGGCGAGCCACTGCACACGGGCCTCGTAGCGCTCCGAGCCGTCGTTCTTGACCCACAGGCCGAGGTTGGCGTTGCCCCCCTTGTCGCCGGAGCGGGCGTGCACGAACGTGCCGAGCGGCATCCGGCGGGTGATCGTGTCGGCCGGCGCCGGGTACGGCGACGGGCGCGTGCCGAGCGCCGGGTCGAGCTCCGCGGGGTCGGCGAAGGTGGTCGGGTCGGCGATCACCTCGCGGGTCCCGTCGTGGTGGACGACGGTGTGCTCGACGGCGCCGCGGTCGACGTACTCGGGGCGGTAGATGCCGAACGGACTGGGCTTCTGGGGCGGCGTGGTCATCGTGAAGCCCGGGTAGCTGGCGAGCGCGAGCTCGACCGCCGGGCCGGTGAACGGCTTGCCGAGCGGGCCTGCCTCGGGGTCCTTGCCGATGCAGCGCAGGATGACCGAGGCACCCTCTTCGGTGTCCGCATCGCCCGTACGTGCGGGGGTCTGGGTCCAGGTGACGTCGGCCGCGGTGAGCTGCGGGTCGAGCTGGCTGCGCAGCCAGTCGGCCTTGGCGTCGATGTCGAGACCGGTGAGCACGAACTCGACCTGGTTGCGGTAGCCGCCGAGGGTGTTGACCGCGACCTTGAGCTGCGCGGGCGGCGCGCTGCCGATGACGCCGCTGATCTCGACCCGGTCGGGACCCTGCTGGTGGAGCCGGATCGAGTCGAGGTGCGTGGTGACGTCGGGGTTGAGGTAGCGCGTCGTCTGGATCTCGTAGAGCAGCTGCGCGGTGACCGTGTCGACCGTGACCGCGCCACCGGTGCCGTCGTGCTTGGTGATCACGCTGCTGCCGTCGGCCGCGACCTCGGCGATCGGGAAGCCGAGCGGCGTCGTCATCGGCGCACCGGCGCGGAACAGGTCGGTGAAGCCCGAGAAGTTGCCGCCGGTGGCCTGCGTCCCGCACTCGATGACGTGGCCCGCGACGACCGCGCCGGCCAGGGCGTCGTAGTCGGTGGCGCTCCAGCCGTGGTGGGCGATCGCCGGGCCGACGACGACGCTCGCGTCGGTGACCCGGCCGGTGACGACGACGTCGGCGCCGTTGCTCAGCGCGGACGCGATGCCGAAGGCGCCCAGGTAGGCGTTGGCGGTGAGCGCGCCCTCGAACAGGTTCGCCGAGCGCAGGTCGTCGCCCTCGACGTACGCCACCTTGGCGCCGGTGCCGAGCGCCTGGATCTTGGCGGCGAGCGCGGCGGGGTTGAGCCCGCCCGCGTTGCTGACGATCTTCACGCCCTGGTCGAGCGCGAGGCCGAGCGTGTCCTCGAGCTGCTTGAGGAAGGTACGGGCGTAGCCGAGGTCGGCGTCGCGCAGGGTGTCCATGCCGAGGATCAGCATGGTCAGCTCGGCGAGGTAGTCGCCGGTGATGACGTCGACCTCTCCCCCTTCGAGCTGCTCGCGCAGGGCCGAGAGGCGGTCGCCGTAGAAGCCGCTGCAGTTGGCGACCTTGAGCGCGCCGGCGGTCATCGGGGATCCCTCCCGCCGCCGGCCGGACCGGCGAAGGCCTGGGCGATGGCCAGCCACTTCTCGGCGTCGTCGCCGACAGCCTTCAGGTGGGTGTCGTCGCGGTGGATGCGCTGGGTGACGAGCTGGCAGAACTCGTAGGCCTCGCCGGTGACGCGCTGCTCGGCGTCCTCGGGACCCCAGGTCCACACCGCGCCGCTGGGCGCGGTGAGCTCGACCCGGAACTCCTCGGCGGGGGCATCGAGGCCGTTGTTGGCGTAGGCGAAGTCGCGGGTGCGGACGCCGATGTGGGCGACGTGCCTGATCCGGTCGGTCACCTCGGGCCTGGTGGTGATCGAGCCGGCCGAGATCAGCGCGTCGTAGACGTCGAGGGAGTGGGCCCAGGTCTCCATGAACCGCGCGGTCGCCATCGACGTCGGGGACATCGGCGGGCCGAACCAGGGGAGCTTCTGCCCGTCGGGGTGAGCGCGGAGCGCCGCGACGAGGGCCGGGCGGGCGGCGTCCCAGCGGGCGAGGAGCTCGTCGGGGGCGGCGGCGCCGATCCGCAGCGCCTCCTTGTCGACGAAGCCGGTCGGGTCCTCGATCGCGGTCAGGACGACGGCGTCCCAGGCCTGCTTGCCCGCGTCGCCGGCGAGCGCCCCGGCGGCCAGGACGGCGACCTCGTCGGTCCAGAGCAGGTGGGCGATCGTCGTCGCGACGTCCCAGCCCTCGGCCGGCGTCGTCGTGCGCCAGCCGTCGGCGGCGAGGGCGGCGACCGTCGTACGGAGCTGGTCGCCCTCGGCGGCCAGGTCGGCGAGCACGTCGTCGAGGACGCTCATGCGGGGTCTCCTTGCGGGTTGCGGAGCGCGGCGTCGAGCGTGCGCGCCCACTCGGTGAGGATCCGGCGGCGACGTCGGGCGTCGTCGCCGATCGTGTTGGCGAGGCCGAGTCCACGCACCAGGTCGAGAGTGGCCTGCACCAGCTCGCGCGCGCCGGGCCGTGACTCGTCGATGCCGAGCAGCTCGACCGTGAGCCGGTGCGTCTCGCGACCGAGGTGCTGCTCCAGCGGCGCGACCGCCTGGTGCAGCGTGTCGTCGGTGCGCGCGGCGACCCAGAGCTCGAGGGCCGCGGTGAACACGTCGGAGGCGAAGTGGTCGCCCAGCATCTGCACGACCGCCTCGGTCCGCCCCTCGGCCCGGGGCAGCTTCGCCACCGCCGCCTCGAGGTCGGAGCCGCGGATCGCGGTGAGGTGCGCGACCGCCGCGACGACGAGGTCGTTCTTGGTCGGGAAGTGGTGCAGCTGCGCGCCCCGGCTCACGCCCGCGCGCTCGGAGACCAGCGTGGTCGTCGTGCCCCCGAAGCCCTTCTCGACCAGCAGCTCGACGGTCGCGGCCATCAGCCGCTGCCGCATCGCCCGGGTGCGCTCCTCCTGGGGGACGCGCGTGGCGGCCGGCGAGCTCATGGCGCCAGCATGCCGTCGGACAAACAAACAGTCAAGCCTGACTTTAAGTGTCCCCGGGCGGTCGTTCCCGGCCCCGCCGTACGATCGGGACCGTGGACGGCGAGCAGGACCAGCGCACCGCACGGGTCTCCGTGCTGGTGGCCGGCCTCGCCGCGGCGCTGGTCGCGGCGCTGACCTCGTCGCTGATCGCGCTCAGCGCCGATGCCCCGCTCGCGACCGCGGTCGCGATGCTCGCGGTGGCCGCGGCGGGCCTGGTCCGCACCGCCGCCGGCGGGGTGCTGGTGCTGCGGCCCGCGGCCTGGCCTGGTGCCCGGCAGCCGGTGCCGACGCTGGCGGCCCGGGTGGCCGACCCGGTCCGGCACCCGGTGCGACCCCGCGCTCCTGGACGGGCCTGACGCGCGCCGACGCGCGCCATGGCCCCGTTCCCCTTCCCTCCAGGAGCTCTCGCATGTCCCTGCTCGACCCGTTGTCCCATGCCCTTGCGACCGTCGTCGCGGGAGCCCACACCCTCGTCACCGCCCTGGGCGCCGACCCGGACGGCGGCGGCACCTGGCTGCTGAGCATCGCCGGCGTGGTCGTCATCGTCCGCCTCGCCCTGCTGCCGCTGGTCGTCCGTGGCGTCCGCCAGGCCCACGCCGGCGCCCGCGCCCGGCCGCACCTCAAACGCCTGTCCGAGAAGTACGCCGACCGCCGCGATCCCGAGAGCATGCGGGCCTTCCTCGAGGAGCGGCGGCGACTCGGCGCCGAGCACGGCGTCTCCCGGCTCGGCTGCCTGCCGACGCTGGCGCAGATCCCGGTCTGGATGGCGCTCTACCACCTGCTGCGCCAGGTCACCGCCGGGACGGCGGTGGGCGCCCTGACGCCCACGCTGGTCGCGTCGTTCGGGGCGGCCACCATCGCCGGCGTCCCCCTCGCGGCGCACGGGTACGTCGGCGGCGGAGCCACCCATCTCGCCGTGGTCGCCGGACTGGCCGGCACCGCGGCGGTGGTCGGCTTCGTCACCCAGCGCTACCTGGTGGCGCCGACCACCGTCACCGCGGACCTGCCGGACGCGATGGTCAGCGCCCAGCAGCTCGCGCCGCTGCTGTCCGCGGGCGCGATGCTCGTCGCCGGCAGCGCCGTCCCGGTCGCGCTGCTCGCCTACTGGGTCTGCAGCTCGCTGTGGACCTGTGGACAGGCCGCGGTGATCCACCGGTGGTTCCCGACGCCGGGCTCGCCCGCGGCGGCCCGGGCCGCGGCCCGCGGAGCCGTCGGGGGCTAGGCCGTCGCCCTAGTCGATCCGCGCCACCAGCGGCAGCCGGCCCCGCGCGCACAGCCCGACCGCGGCGGCGGTAAGCAGCGGCAGCCCGACCACCACGACCGCGAGCAGCGGCCACGGTACGGCGAGCAGGGTCGCGCCGTCGTCGTCGCGGGAGAGCGGCCGGCTCACGGCGACGCCCGGGACGAAGCCGATCGGGGCGCCCAGCAGGGCACCGACCAGTCCCACGACGAGGGCGTAGGCCGCCGCGACCCGGCGGCGGGTCCGCGGCCGGGCGCCGACCGCGGCCATCGTGGCGAGGTCGGGGCGGGCGTCGGACAGCGCGAGGAAGGTGGCGGTCAGGGTGCCGCCGAGCATCATCACGCCACCGAGGACGGCGAGCACCCACTGCAGGATCCGCACCGCGGGGTCGGGCTCGAAGCCGCGCTCCACGTAGAGCTCGCCCGTGCCGGCCACGGTCGCGAGTGCCTCGGAGAGGTCCTCCCGGGCGGCCTCGCTGATGGTCGGCGCGACCACCAGTGCGGTCGTGGCGGTCGTCAGGCCCAGCTCGTCGGCGAGCGCCGGGGGCAGGATGCCGGCCGCGGCCGGGAGCGCGGCGGGCGAGTGCACCAGCGTGACGTCCACGTCGCGGGACCGCTCGTCGACGACCTCCTCCGTGACGTCCTCGGTCACCCGGACGACGGCGCGCAGCCGGTCGGGGGATGCCTCGGACCGGCCCAGCACGACGAGGCGGCCCGCGGCGAGCGCCTCCTCGGCCGCCGTCCGCTCGGCCGGCGCGAGGCCGACGGCCGCCGGCACGGTGGTGCCGACGAGGAACGAGGAGCCGAGGCTGCCGAAGGTCGGCAGCACGAACGGCTCGCCGTCCAGGTCGAGCGACAGGTCCGTCCAGGTCCCCTCCCCGGCGAGGCGGACTCCGGCGATCTCGGCGATCTCGGCGCCCGGGAGCCGCTGGGCGAGCACCCCACGGACGGTCGCGGGATCGGCATCGCCGACGATCGGCAGGGCGGCGTACCCGTGGGCGAGCTGTGGGTCGTAGTCCCGCTCGTCGGCCGCCTGCTGGCTGCTGAGGGCGACGCCGAGGGCGATCACCCCGGCGACGGTCGCACCGACGGCGGCCACGGCGGGGACGGTCCGGGTGCGGTGCCGGGCCGCGTCGCGGGCGGCGAAGCGCAGGGCCAGCGGGAACCGGCGAGCGACCCGGCCCACGGCGGCCACGGCGGTCGCGACGAGCAGGATCATGCCGACGACGGACAGCAGGGCGGACGCGCCGACCAGCGCCGGCGATGCACCGCTCGCCCGGGAGCCGACCAGGCCCGCGAGCACGCCCACGGCGATGAGGACGAGCCCCAGCACCGGCGAGCGCCGGGACGCCCGGCCCTCCCCGCGCCGGCCGGCGAGCACGGCGACGACGTCGTTGCGGGAGGCGGAGTACGCCGGGACCACGGCGGCGAGCACGGCCGCGGCGAGGCCGAAGGCGGCGACCGCGAGCAGCAACGGCCACGGCACCTCGAACGGCCCGAACCAGGTGCCCTGGAAGCGCTGGGCCACCGGGACCAGCAACGCCCCCGCCCCGACGCCGAGCACGGCACCGAGAGCGCCGCCCAGCAGGCCCACCACGACGCCCGAGGCGAGCACGGTACGCCGGGCCTGGGCCGGTGTGCCGCCGGCGGCCGCGACGAGGGCCAGGGTGCGGGCCTGGGCCCGCGCCCGGACGGCGAAAGCCGGGCCGGCGAGCAGCACCACCTCGAGCAGCACCATGGTCGCGACCAGCACCAGCGCGGTCAGCGCGGTCTCGTCGGCCGGCTCGTCGCTCACCACCTCCGGTGGCAGTGCCGTGGCGGGCGGCGGGTCGGAGAGCACCTCCCGGGAGGCCGCGAGGAGGCCGACGGCGTTGAGCGCGCGGACGTCGTCCCAGCTCACCGGGGCGCCGCCGACCAGCCACTGCGGCGGGGCGTCGGGCATGCCGATCGCACCCGGGAGCACCGCCGCGACGGCGTCGTCGCGGGTCGTGGCGCTCTCGACGATCCCCACGATCCGCAGCTCCGTGCGGGTCTCGCCGTCGGCGCTGCGACGCAGCGCGGTGAGGGTCTCGCCGAGTCCGGGGCCGCGGCGGACCAGGGCGGGGTTGACGACGACCTCGCCGGTGGTGCGCGGCAGTCGGCCGTCCTCGAGCCGGAACAGGCCACGGGCCAGGGGATCGGCGAGGTCGGTCTGGGTGACGACGACGTCGCCGACGCCGCGGTCGGTGGCGTAGGAGAGGTACTCCCGGTCGATCGGGAGGAGCGGCCGGTCGGCGCCCAGCACCTGCTGGACCTCCGCGGCGGTCGAGACGTGCTCCTCCTCGCCGACCCAGGAGGTGGTGCCGTCGGGGTCGAACGACTGCAGCACCTCGGTCGTGCCGCTGCCGTAGACCAGCGCGGCCGCCGTACCCATCCGGCGCTCGACACCCTCGGCGCCGGAGACGTTCGCGGTCCGCCACACGACCGCGGCCGCGGCGACGGCCAGCACGGGCAGGCAGACCAGGACCAGCATCAGGGCGGTCTGCGCGCGGCGGCGCAGCGCCTCGCGGCGGGCCAGACGCAGCGCGATCCGCCAGCCGGCGAGGCGCACACCGCTGCGGGTGGGACCGCTCATGCGTCGGCCCGCTCGGTCAGGACCTCGACCCGGTCGGTGCCGGTCTCGTCGACCACGACCCCGTCGCGGAGGAAGACGACCCGGTCCGCCCACGCCGCGTGCCGCGCCTCGTGGGTGACCAGCACCCCGGCGGCACCCGCGTCGCACCGGGCGCGCAGCAGCCCGAGGATCCCCTCACCGGTCTCGGTGTCGAGGGCACCGGTCGGCTCGTCGGCCAGGATCAGCCGCCGCTCGCCGACGACCGCGCGGGCGATCGCCACGCGCTGCTGCTGGCCGCCCGACATGTCGTCGGGGAAGCGCTCGGCCAGATCGGCGATGCCGACCTCCTCCAGCGCCTGCAGCGCCTCCTCACGGGCGGTCCGGACCGACATCCCGTCGAGCTCACGCGGCAGGGCGACGTTCTCGGCCGCGGTGAGCGCCGGGATCAGGTTGAGGCCCTGGAAGACGTAGCCGATCGACGTACGCCGCATCCGGGCGCGCTCCTGCTGGCCGAGGCCCACCAGGTCGGTGCCCTCCACCCGGACCGCACCGGAGGTCGGCTGGTCGAGACCGCCCGCGATGGTCAGCAGCGTGGACTTGCCGGACCCGGAGGGGCCCATCACCGCGACCAGTTCGCCCGCGTGGGCGGCGAAGGAGATCCCGCGCAGCGCGTGGACCTCCCCCGCTCCGGTCCCGTGGACCCGGGTGACGTCGGTGAGCTGCAGGACGGCGTTCATCGGTGTTCCTTCACAGAGAGTCGGTCGTCGCGGATGCGCTCCAGGCGGGCCCGCGCATCGGCGAGCCAGCGCCGCTCGGCGCGGTCGAGCCGGCGAACCTGGTCCTCGTCGCGGGCGTTCATCGGGCACCTCGCGCGGGCGCCTCGCCGACCGGCCGGGGCGCGGCGGCGGGCGGGCGGGCGGCGGCGCGGCCCTGCTCGACCGCGGCTCGCCGCAGTCGGGCCTCGCAGTGGTCGAGCCAGCGGATCTCGGCCTCGGCACCGAACACCAGCGAGTCGAGGACCAGGCTCCACGCGAGGTCCGCCCGCTCGGCACCGTCGGCCGCCTCGGCCGCCCGGCGCTTGAGCCGGGTGTAGTCCTGGAGCGCGGCCATGGTGGCGCTGCGCTGCTGCTGGATGACGGTGTCGACGTCGACGCCGGGGACGGTGACCGCGAGCGCGAGCTTGATGGCGAGCTCGTCGCGCGGCGGCTGGGTGCGGGCGACCGGCGTGGTGAACCAGCTCGCGACCTCCGCCCGGCCGTCGTCGGTGATCCGGTAGACCAGGTGGCCCTCACCGTCCTCGCCGCCGGCGACGGCGAGTCCGTCGCGCTCCAGCCGGGTCAGGGTCGTGTAGACCTGCCCGACGTTGAGCGGCCAGGCGGTGCCGGTGCGCCGCTCGAACTCGGCGCGCAGCTGGTAGCCGTACATCGGCTCCTGCTCGAGCAGCGCGAGCAGCGCGTGCTTCACGGACATGAGGGCTCCTTGGGTGGGTACATACCGGGTATAGGAAGTATATACCCGGTATATGGTGAGCCGACGAACCGCGGCGCCACCACTCGTTTGCCCCGACCGCCGCAGGGGTAGCGGGCAGGGGATGCCGGCCTCCGGAAGGAACCCCATGCACCGCACCCGCCTCGCCGCCCTGACCACCCTGCTGGCGCTGATCGTGACCAGCCTGCTGCTCGTCTCCGCACCGGGCGGCCGAGCGGCCGCACCCCGGGTGGACGGCGACGACGTGGTGACCCGCGCCGACGTCGTCCGGGCGTTCCCGGGTCTCAAGCGCCTCGACCTCGGCCGGGTCCCCTACCGGACCCTCAGCTACTACGACGGCGTGTGCTCGACCTGGGAGCGGGTCGACGGCACCTCGGGCAGGCAGTTCGGGGGCCAGGACGCGTACGCCAGCCGCTCGATGCGGGCCGACGTGATCCAGTTCCGCAACAAGGCGACCGCCCGTCGACTCCTCACGACCTTCCGCACCTATGTGCGCGACTGCGGCCAGCACTGGGCCGGGGTCGACACCACGGTCCAGCCGGTGCGGATGCCGAAGTTCGGCGACCAGCGGATCGGCTTCCGCACCACCGAGATCTTCGCGCCCGAGAAGAACCTGCCGAGCCGCCACTACCTCACCGTGGCGGTCCGCCAGGGCAAGCGCCTCCTGCTGCTCAGCGTGGAGCAGCCGAGCCAGGTCCGCAAGACCGCCTTCGTCCGGCTGGCCCGGGTCGCCGCGCGGAAGATGGGCTGAGCGCGACCCGGGGCGCAGCGCTACCGCTCGCAGCTCTGGCGGACCTCTCCGGTGCAGGAGTCCCTGCCCCGGCCGCCGATCACGGTGTCGTAGCCGCCCCGGCCGTTGAGCACGTCGTTGCCGGCCCCACCGCGCAGCACGTTGTCGAAGGCGTCGCCGAGGATGAGGTCGTCGTCGGGGGTGCCCCGGACCTCCTCGACGCCGGCGAGCGCGGTCCGCAAGCGCAGTCCGCCGACCTCGGTCTCGGCGCTGGCCGAGCCGGTGGCGAGGTTGACGTAGACGCCGGAGGTCAGGCCGGGCACGTAGCCGTCGTAGAAGGTCACCCGGTCGTAGCCCGGCCCGCCGTCGAACGACCCGGTTCCCAGCGGTGCCCAGTACCGATCGGCGCCCTTGCCGCCGCGAGCGGTGCCGACGCCGTAGAACCGGTCCGCGCCCTTGCCTCCGTCGGCGCTCCCCGCTCCGTGGATCGTGTCGTCGCCCCTGCCGCCGAGCACCCGGGTCCGCGCGTCGCCGCAGATCAGGTCGTTGCCGTCGAGCCCGAGGACCACGTCACGGCCCTTGCCCCGCCCGGCCACGATCACGTCGCGCCCCCGGGTGCCGACGATCCGGTCGTCGCCCTTCGACGGGTCGACGATCGTCGCCCGCTTGCCGGCGCAGGTCGGCACCGGCGCCTGCGCCGGCGAGGGCGCCGCTCCGGCCAGACCGCCGCCGGCCGCCAGCAGCGCCGCTGTCGCCGCGACCCGAGCTCTCCGCATCCCCGCACCCTGTCGCACCAGGGCAGGATGTCACCGACGCTCAGATCAGCCGGTAGCGGACCCCCAGCGCGTCGTACGTCGACCGGGCCCGGCGGTCGCGGGTGATCAGCTCCACGTCGTGATGCAGGGCGGTCGATCCGACCAGCCCGTCGTAGACCGCGCCGCCATCGACGTCCGCGGCGGCCAAGGTGGCCACCAACTCGACCTGGCGCGACTCGGGCAGGCCGATCACCTCGAGCCCGAGGCCGTCGAGCGCACGCGCCACATCCTTGCCCGACATGTAGTAGGGGTCCTGGACGCGGGTCAGCACGCTGTAGGTCTCCAGCAACACATGAGCCGGCACCGCGCTCACCTGCGACCTGACTCCGCGCACCGCACCATGGTCGGGATGGCGTGGGTTCAACGCGGGGACCAGGAGGCTGGTGTCACAGGCGGCGCTCACGCACGGCCTCCAGGGTCTCGCGGATCATCTCGTCGGTGAGCGGCGGCGCGTCGGGGGGGAGGTTCTTGTAGACGATGCGCGGGAACTCACCCTCGGGGAACTCGATCTCGACCTCGGCCCGCGGCAGCTCGATCTGCAGTCGCCCGTTGTCGAAGAACAGGTCGACCCGGGTGCCACCGGTCAGCCCCATGGCGTCGCGGATCGCCTTGGGTACGACGATGCGCCCGGCACTGTCGATGGTGGTCTGGATGGCAGCCGTCATGGTAGGAGAATACCATCAAGGATGCCATCGGGCCGGGGTGGCGGACTGACGCACCGAGCGCGGCAGCACTATCTCCAGGTCGAGGCCGGCTGCCGTGTGGGACAGCCCGCGGTGCCCGCCCGCCCGCGGGATCGCCGCGGCGACCGTGAGCATCACGAAGATCAGCAGCACCGCTCCGGTCCACGCGCCCGGGAGCGCGAGCAGCACGATCAGCGGGCCCACGCCGGTGGCGAGCTTGACCAGCCGGGCCAACGGGACCGGGCCGCGGCGGCCGACCGTCCGCACGGACACCACCCACTCGCCGACCGTCCGCCCGCCGAGGAGGACGGCGACCGCCTCGATCAGGCCCGGGACACCCCACTGCAGCAGGCGTTCCGGCGTGGTGGGCAGGTCCTCGAAGGGGACCTCGACGACGTACAGCTGCACGGCCCGCCAGGCCACGGACAGCGCCGAGCCGAGCAGCACCACGAAGAGGACGTCGCAGACCATCCCGACCAGTCGCCGGCCGAGGGTGATCGTCGTCGGCCACACCACCTCCGGTCGCCGCCGGCGGATGAAGATCGCCGACACCAGCGAGCCGAGGGCCGCGCCGAGCGTGTTGAGCATCAGGTCGTCGACGTCGAAGAGCCGGTAGGCGCAGTCGTAGAGATGCCACACGCCGGTGGCCTGGGTGGTCTCGATGAGCAGCGAGACCCCGAAGCCGAGGAGTGTGGCCACCACGACCCCGCGGCGCGCGATGCGCCGCACGAACCAGCCGAGCGGCACGAACAGCAGCACGTTGAGCGCCACCTGCAGGAACGCCGCGTCGTGCGCCAGCGCCGACAGCCCGGCCCGCGACCCGAGGTCACCCCAGTCGATCCCGCGCATCGTGTCGAACGGGACCGTCTGCCGCCCGACACAGACGAAGTCGTCACCCGCCGGCATCGGCAGCAGGGTGTAGGTCCACAGGGCCAGCGCGTAGACCGCGCCGGAGAGCAGCACCAGCAGGTCGTGCGGGCCGAGCCGACCGTCGCGGCGGTACTCGACCGCGGCCACCGGCAGCAGCAGCACCACCGCGACCACGCTGCCGAGGCCCGTCGCGATGACGGCGTTCAGCACCTGGTCGGACATCGGATGCGGACCTAGCGGTAGGTCACCAGCGGCCGCGGCAGGTGCGGGTGCTCGTTGAACGTCAGCAGCCGGGCCCCGGTGGCGCCGACGATCACCCGGGTGACCGAGGTGTTGGCGATGACCGTGTTGAACCGCGCCCAGACCGGGCCCACCGCCCCGGGCTCCGGTACGACGAGCAGCGCGGCCAGGGCGGCGATCACGCCACCCGACGTGACCACCAGGGTCGGGCCGGGACGAGCGGCCGCGGCGTCGAGCGCGGTGCGGGCCCGGCCGACGAAGGCGTCGTACGGCTCCGGGTAGCCGCCGTCCGGGCCGGCGGCGGCCCAGTGCGCGGTGGAGACCTCGAACTGCTCCTGGAAGGCGCGCCGGTCGGTGGTGTGGTCGCCCCGCGAGCCGACGGCCCCCGTCGCCTCGGCGAAGCGCGCGAGCACGGCGAGATGGTCGAACTCGGCCCAGTCCTCGTCGACCTCGGCCTGCGGGGAGCCCGGGAGCCCGGTCCAGCCGGTGCCCTCGGCGATCGCCTCCCACGTCTCGCGGTGCCGGCGCATGCCGCCGTGCACGACGGACAGGGGCTCGGGGCCCTCCTTGGCGAGCCAGCGGCCGAGCACGCGACCCTGCTCCCAGCCGTTCTCGGAGAGCACGTCGTAGTCGTCGGCACCGAACGACGCCTGGCCGTGGCGGACGAGCAGCAGCACGCCCATCAGGCGCCCTGCCCCTGGGTCAGGACGCCGATGACCTGCCGGCAGCGCCCCTCGAGATAGCCGACGGCGGGCCCGAAGGCGGCGTACGTCTCGTTGGTGGTCTGGCCGTGGAAGTAGCGGTACCAGATCTGCTGGGCGATGACCGCGAGCCGGAACAGGCCGAAGACCTCGTAGAAGGTCCACTGCGCGGGCGTCAGCGAGAGGCCGGTGCGGGCGCAGTAGGCCTCGACGACCTGGCGACGCGTCCACATGCCGGGCGCGGTCGTGGGCTGACGCCGGAACAGCAGGAAGAACTCGTCGTCGTCGGCCTCGACCCAGTACGCCAGCGCGCAGCCGAGGTCCATCAGCGGGTCGCCGACGGTGGCGAGCTCCCAGTCGAGGAGCCCGATGATCCGGCTCGGATCGTCCGGGGCGAGCACCATGTTGTCGAGGCGGTAGTCGTTGTGGATCATCCGCTGTCCGAGGTCGGCGGGCTGGTGCGCGTCGAGCCAGCCGGTGATGTCGGACCAGTCACCGGTGTCGTCTGTGCGGGCGTTGTCCAGCCGCGCGATCCAGCCGCCGAGCTGCCGCGCGACGTACCCGTCGCCCTTGTTGAGCGCGACCAGGCCGAGCACGGAGCTGACGTCGACCGTGTGCAGCGCGACCAGCATGTCGACCGCCGCGTCGCACAGCGCCGACGCCTGCTCGGGGGTGACCGGGAAGCCGAAGTCGCGGCGCGGGATCAGCCCGTCGAGCCGCTCCATGACGTAGAGCTCGCTGCCGATCGGGCTCTCCTCGGCCGTGCCGTACGCCACCATCGCCGGCACCTGGCCGAAGACCGGCTTGAGCGCGTCCTGGATCCGGTACTCGCGGCCCATGTCGTGCGCGCCCTTGGCCTTGGTGCCGACGGGCGGGCGGCGCAGGATCAGGTCGGGGCCGGTCTGCATCCGCAACAGGTAGGTGAGGTTGGAGGCCCCGCCCGGGAACTGCCGCACCTCGGCGATCGGGCCGCGGCCCAGCCAGGCCTCGACGGCCGGGACGTCGAAGGCGTCCTCCGCGCGGACCGGACGCGACTCGTCGCCCACCCCGCTCACTCGGCCACCGCGTCCAGCTTGCGCGCCTGGGCCCGCATGACCGCGTCGTACGCCGCCCGGTCGCCCAGCTTCAGCTGGTACGCCGCACGCGCGGCGTCGTCGGGCACGATCAGCTCGGTGCCGGCGTCGATCCCGGCCAGCACCGCGGCCGCGATGTCGTCGGCGCTGGTGGGGCTGTCCTCGACCAGCTTGGTCATCACGGTCTGCAGGGCCGCGTCGCGACCCTCGACCGCGGCCATCAGGTTGGTGCGGAAGTACGACGGGCACACGGCGTGGGCGCTCACCCCGTGCGCGGCCAGCTCGTGGCCGGTGGTCTCGGTCAGCGCGACGACCGCTGCCTTGGTGGCGTTGTAGCCGGCCATGCCGGCCGGGTGCACGAGCCCGGCGAGCGAGGCGATGTTGACAATCCGGCCGCTCCCCTGCCGCTTGAACACGGGGGTGAACGTCGCCGTGCCGCGGACCGCGCCGAGCAGGTTGATGTCGACCAGCCGCTGCCACTCGTCGATCCCCGCGACGTCGAGCCGCCCGCCGCCGGCGATGCCGGCGTTGTTGACGAGCACGTCCAGCCCGCCCCACGTGCGCTCGACGTGGTCGCGGGCCGCGACCCAGTCGCCGTCGCTGGTGATGTCGAGCGGCAGGATCCCCTCGGCCTCCGCACGGTCGGTGCGGAGCACGTCGGCGCCTCGCTCCTCCCACGCCCGGGCCAGGGCGGCGCCGAGCCCGGAGGCCGCGCCGGTGATGAGGACACGCAGGTTCTGGTGGGGCTGGTCGGTCACCCGGCCGACCCTAGGGCATCGGCGAGCACGGTCCGCAGGGCGCTCACGAGCAGGTCGATGTCGTCCTCCGTGCAGACCAGCGGCGGCGCGAACCGCACGGTCGAGCCGTGGGTGTCCTTGGCGAGGACGCCGTGCCGGATCAGGGCCTCGCCGACCTCGCGGCCGGTCAGCAGAGCCGGGTCGACGTCGACACCGGCCCACAGGCCGCGCGCCCGGACCGCGACCAGCCCACGGCCGACCAGCCCACGCAGGCCCTCCTCGAGCCGTGCCCCCAGCACCCGCGCCCGCTCCTGGAACTCGCCGGTCGCGAGCATCTGCACGACCTCGTGCCCGATCGCGGCGGCCAGCGGATTGCCGCCGAAGGTCGAGCCGTGGGTGCCCGGCCGGACCACCTCGAGCACCGCGCGGTCCGCCGCGACGGCCGAGACCGGGAGGATCCCACCGCCCAGCGCCTTGCCGAGCACGTAGACGTCGGGGACGACGTCCTCGTGGTCGCACGCGAACGTGCGGCCGC
This sequence comes from Nocardioides sp. LHD-245, assembly GCF_030929495.1. Classification (GTDB taxonomy): domain Bacteria; phylum Actinomycetota; class Actinomycetes; order Propionibacteriales; family Nocardioidaceae; genus Nocardioides. The sequence goes on from NZ_JAVFWN010000005.1 coordinate 157,426, forward strand.
TGCGGGCCAGGCCGGACTGGATCTCGTCGGCCACCAGGAGGACGTCGCGCTCGGTGCACAGCGCGCGCAGCGCCCGCAGGAAGCCCTCCGGCGGCAGGACCACCCCGCCCTCGCCCTGGATCGGCTCGACGAGCACGGCGACCGTCGCGTCGTCGATCGCGGCGGCGACGGCATCCAGGTCGCCGTACGGGACGCCGACGAAGCCCGGGGTGAACGGCCCGTAGTCCGCGGTCGCCTCGTCGTCGTCGGAGAAGCTGACGATGGTCGTCGTGCGGCCGTGGAAGTTGCCCTGCATCGTGATGATCTTCGCCGTGCCCGGCGCGACGCCCTTGACCCGGTAGCCCCACTTCCGGCTGACCTTGATCGCGGTCTCGACCGCCTCGGCGCCGGAGTTCATCGGCAGGATCAGGTCCTTGCCGGTCAGCTCGGCCAGCGCCTGCGCGAACGGTCCGAGCTGGTCGTTGTAGAACGCCCGGCTGGTGAGGGTCAGCCTCTCCAGCTGGGCAGCCGCGCGCGCGACCAGGCGCGGGTTGGCGTGGCCGAAGTTGAGGGCGGAGTAGCCGGCGAGGCAGTCCAGGTAGCGCCGGCCGTCGACGTCGGTCACCCAGGCGCCCTCCCCGGAGGCGAGGACCACCGGAAGCGGGTGATAGTTGTGCGCGGCGTACGTCTCGGTCAGGTCGATGTGGCGGCGCGTGGGGCCGGTGGCCCCCGGGTCCTGCGTGGCCCGCGTGGTGGTCGTCATGGTGCTCCCTTCCGGTCCGGTCCCGAGGACTCCAGGATGCGCCTCTCGCGGGTCAGCTGCAGAGGCCCGCCGCGTCGCGGTCGTCGGGGGACAGGCCGCCGGAGGGGGCCGGGGTCGGCGTACCGCCGGGGGTCGCGGACGGGGATCCCGACGGAGAGCCCGACGGAGAGCCGGCCGGGGATCCCGACGGGGAGCCCGCGGCGCCGCCGCTGCCGTCCGGGCTGTCGTCGGCGCTGATCGCCTGGTCGAGGAACTCCTTGGTGAGCGGCTGGTCGGCGATCACCAGCTGCCACAGCTTCTCGACCGACGGCAGCCACTCCACGCCGCCGCTGACCTTGTCGGTGTCGAGGGTCCACGGCGTGGTGATGAACTTGATGTCGGCGGCGTCGATGCCCTGGGCACTGGCGGCGACCTTGGCCATCTCCGCGACCGTCTCGAAGTTGGTCGCGAGCTCGGTGGTCGCGGCGCTGATGAAACGCGCGAGCCGGTCCGGGCGGGCGAGCATGCCGCGGGTGAGGGCCTTGTCGATCATCGCACCGATGAGGGCCTGCTGGCGCCGGGTCCGGTAGGGGTCGATGCCCTGGCTGACGCCGTAGCGCACCCGCGCGTAGTCCAGCGCCTCCTCGCCGTCGGCCTCGCGGGTGCCGGCGTCGAGATGGATGTTGCCGGTGGTGTCGTCGATCTCCTCGGGGACGCAGATCTCGACACCGTCGAGGGCGTCGACCATGTCCTTGAACTGGTTGAAGTCGACGACGACGAACTTGTCGACGCGGATCCCGGTCAGCTGCTCGAGCTGCTGGCGGGTGCAGCCGGGCCCGCCGACCTGGAAGGCGACGTTCCACTTGTCGTACGCCGTCGCGGCGGGGATCTCGCTGTTGTCGGCTCGATAGCAGGTCGGTCGCATCACCGCCGTGTCGCGCGGGATCGAGATGCCGTAGGCGAACTCCCGGTCGGCCGAGAGGTGGAACAGGATCGTGGTGTCGGACAGGCCGCCCCCGGCCTCGCCGTCGATCTTGCACCCCTCGCAGCCACGGCTGTCGGTGCCCATGACCAGGATGTTGAGCGCCTCGGTCTTCTTGTCGGGCCGGTTCTTGCCGACGACCGTCGGGTGCTCGAGGTTGTCGTTCCAGTTCTGGTAGACGAGCACGACACCCAGACCGGTCAGCAGGCCTAGTGCCGCGAGGCTCGCCACGATGACCCGGAGCACCGTCCGCCCCGGCCGCGCCACCCGTCGCCGCCCTCCCATGACCGGAAACCTACAGGCACACGCACGCCGACCCGTCGCGTTCGAACGCGACGGGTCGGCGTGCTCAGGACGTCCAGATGCGCCGGGTCGGCGCGATCAGGCGGGGATCAGGCGGGGAAGCTCCCGCCCGAGGCGGCCAGCTCCCGCAGCCACGGGGTGGCCCGGAAACGGTCGCCGTACTTCGCGGCCAGCTCGTCGGCACGCGCGAGGAAGGCGTCCAGGCCCACCTCGCCGGTGGCCTTGTTCTCGTAGCCGGTCATGAACTGGGCGGCGCCACCGGTGTTGGGCGGGAAGCCGATGCCCATGATCGAGCCGATGTTCGCGGCCGCCGCCGAGGTGATGACGCCCTCCTCGAAGGTCTTCGCGGTCTCGAGCGCCTCGGCGAAGAGCATCCGGTCGCGGATGTCCTCGATCGGCGGCTGCTCCTCGGCGACGGGGAAGAGGTCGGCGAGACCGGCCCAGATGGAGCCGCGCTTGCCGTCGACGTAGTCGTAGAAGCCGGCGCCGCGCAGGCGACCCGCCCGCCCCGCCTCGAGCATCTTGCCGACGACGGCCTGGCCCGGGTGGACCGGCATGCCGGGGTTGGCGTCGATGGTCGCCTTGGCGATCTTGGCCATCAGCTCCAGGTTGAGCTCGTCGGAGAGCTGCAGCACCGGGGCCGGGTAGCCGGCGGAGGTGGTGGCCCGCTCGATGGAGTACGGCGCCACGCCCTCGGCGAGCATCGCCATGCCCTCGTTGACCATGTAGCCGATGACCCGCGAGGTGTAGAAGCCGCGGCTGTCGTTGACGACGATCGGCGTCTTGCGGATCTGCAGGACGACGTCGTAGGCCTTGGCGAGCGCCTCGTCGGAGGTCTCCTTGCCGGCGATGATCTCGACCAGGGGCATCTTGTCGACGGGCGAGAAGAAGTGCAGGCCGATGAACCGCGGTCGGTCGGCCTCGTTCTCGAGGCCCGCGGCGAGGTCGGTGATCGGCAGCGTCGAGGTGTTCGAGCACAGCAGGGCGTCAGGGGCGAGGTGCGGCAGGATCTCCGCGAAGACCTTGGCCTTGAGGGCCGGGTCCTCGAAGACCGCCTCGATCACGATGTCGGCGCCGGCAGCGGCGGCCGGGTCGGCGGTGGCGGTGATGCGGCCGAGCAGCTCGGCCTTCTTCTCCTCGGTCGACCTGCCGCGGCTGATCGCCTTGTCGAGCAGGCCCTCGGAGTAGGCCTTGCCCTTCGCGGCGGCCTCCTCGGAGACGTCCTTGAGGACGACCTCGGCACCGGCCTTGGCGAGCACGTACGCGATGCCCGCACCCATCATGCCGGCACCCAGCACGACGGCCTTGCGCGCCTTGTAGGGCTCGATGCCCTGCGGGCGGAGCGAGCCGGAGTTGATCGCCTGGAGGTCGAAGAAGAACGCCTGGATCATGTTCTTCGAGCCCTGGTTGACGACCAGGTTCGCCAGGTAGCGCGACTCGATCCGCGAGGCGGTGTCGAAGTCGACCTGCGCACCCTCGACCGCGGCGGACAGGATCGCGCGCGGTGCGGGGTAGTCGGCGCCCTTGAGCTGTTTGCGCAGCAGTGCCGGGAAGGCGGGGAGGAAGCCGGCGAGGGCCGGCGACTTCGGCGTACCGCCGGGCATCTTGTAGCCCGGGGCGTCCCACGGCGACAGCGCGGAGTCGGGGTTGGCCTTGATCCACGCCTTGGCGGCCGGGACCAGCTCCTCCCGGGTCGCGACCAGCTCGTCGACGACGCCCTTCGCGAGCGCGGTCTGCGGGTTGAACTGGGTGCCCTGGAGCAGCACGTCCATCAGCGCGGTCTGCAGGCCCCACTTGCGCACGGCGCGGGTGACGCCGCCGCCGCCGGGGAGCAGGCCGAGGGTCGCCTCGGGCAGGCCGACCTTGACCTTCGGGTCGTCGACCAGGATCCGGTGCTGGGCGGCGAGGGTGATCTCGTAGCCGCCGCCGAGGGCGGCGCCGTTGATGGCGGCCACGACCGGCTTCGGGAAGAGCTCGAGGCGGCGCAGCGACGCCTTGATGCTCTCGCACTGGGCGAAGACCTCGCCGGCGTTCTCCCTGGTGGTCTGGACCATCAGCTTGAGGTCGCCGCCGGCGAAGAAGGTCTTCTTGGCCGAGGCGATGACCACGCCGGTGACGTCGTCCTGCTCGGCGTACAGCCGCTCGACCGCGGCCGCCATGGACTCACGGTAGAGCTCGTTCATCGTGTTCGCGCTCTGGTTGGGGTCGTCGAGGGTGAGGGTGACGATGCCGTCGGCGTCGCGGTCGTAGCGGACCGCGGTCTGGGTGTCGGTGCTCAATGTCGTTCCTTGAGAGTTCGAGAGGTTCGAGAGTTGTGGTGAAGCTCGGCCGGCAGCATGTCGCTCGCGGCGTCAGGCCGGCAGCGTGGCGCACGGCGGCGAAGCCGCACGGCGTGAAGCCCGTGGGGCCGAGCTTGCGAGGCCCCGGGCGGCGAACGCCGTCTGCGACACGCTCGGCCCATCGATCAGACGCGCTCGACGATGGTCGCGATGCCCATGCCGCCGCCGACGCACAGCGTGGCCAGGCCGCGGCGCAGGTCGCGCCGCTCGAGCTCGTCGATCAGGGTGCCGAGGATCATCGCGCCGGTCGCACCGAGCGGGTGGCCCATGGCGATCGCGCCGCCGTTGACGTTGGTGATGTCGTGGCCGATGCCCATGTCGCGCATGAACCTCATCGCGACCGCGGCGAACGCCTCGTTGATCTCGAACAGGTCGATGTCGCCGACCTCGAGGCCGGCCTTGGCCAGTGCCTTGCGGGCGGCGGGGGCCGGGCCGGTCAGCATGATGATCGGATCCGCGCCGGAGACCGCGGTCGCCAGGATCCGGGCGCGTGGGGTGAGGCCGAGGTCCTGGCCGACCTGCTCGTTGCCGATCAGGGTCAGCGCGGCGCCGTCGACGATGCCCGACGAGTTGCCGGCGTGGTGGACGTGGTTGATCTTCTCGACCCAGTGGTACTTCTCGAGCGCCACGTCGTCGAAGCCGGCGTCGGCGCCGAGCTGGGCGAAGGAGGCCTTGAGGCCGGCGAGGCCCTCGACGGAGGTGTCGGGGCGGACCGTCTCGTCGCGGTCGAGGATGGTCAGGCCGCTGATGTCCTTGACCGGCACGATCGCGCCGTCGAAGTAGCCGTTGGCCTGGGCCTTGGCGGCGCGGTGGTGCGACTCGGCGGCGTACGCGTCGACGTCCTCGCGGTTCCAGCCCTCGAGGGTGGCGATCAGGTCGGCGCCGATGCCCTGCGGCACGAAGCCGGCCTTGAAGGCGGTGGCTGGGTCGGACGCCCAGGCACCGCCGTCGGAGCCCATCGGCACCCGGCTCATCGACTCGACGCCACCGGCGACGATCAGGTCCTCGAACCCGCCGCGGACCCGGCCGGCGGCCTGGTTGACGGCCTCCAGGCCGGACGCGCAGAAGCGGTTGAGCTGGACGCCGGCGACGGTGTCCGGCAGGCCGGCGGCGATGGCCGCGGTCTTGGCGATGTCGCCACCCTGGTCGCCGATCGGCGAGACGACACCGAGGATCACGTCGTCGATGCGGTGGGTGTCGAGCCCGGGGTTGCGCTCCTGCACGGCGTCGAGCAGTCCGACGGCGAGGTCGACGGGCTTCACCTCGTGGAGTGAGCCGTTGGCCTTGCCCCGGCCGCGCGGCGTGCGGAGGTGGTCGTACACGAATGCTTCTGCCATGACCGTCCTAGTCCATATGAGGTTTCGTGCCTGGTTCGGCGGTGAAGTACGGCGATCGACGGGCGCGCCGCACCGGGAGGGTGTTCTGGGATCGATTGTGACACTATTACTGTCATGGTCAAGAGCGAGGGGCGGGCGGACGGTGTGACCCACGACGCATCCGCCGAGGACCCGGTGTCCGATCTCCTCACCCTGGAGCAGCTCACCGCGCGGGTCGGACTGACGGTGCGCACGGTGCGCTTCTACACCTCGCGCGGACTGGTCCCCCCGCCGATCCGGCGCGGCAGGTCCGGCTACTACGCGGCGGTCCACATCGCCCGGATCGAGCTCGTGCTCGAGCTGCAGAGCCACGGGTTCACGCTCTCCGCGATCGAGCGCTACGTCGCGGGCATCCCCGAGGACGCCAGCCCCGAGGACATCGCGCTGGCCCGCACCATGCTCGCGCCCTGGCAGTCCGACCTCCCCGTCGAGATGGACCGCGCCCAGCTGGAGAAGAAGGCCGGCCGCACCCTGTCGGCCGAGGACGTCGCCACCCTGCAGGCCCTCGGCGTGCTGCGCGTGCGCGGGGCGTCGTACCTCGTCGCGAGCAACCAGCTCGCGATCGGCGTGCGGCTCCTGGAGCTCGGCTTCCCCCGTGAGGTCGCGGTCGCCGCCGCCGCCGTCTATCAGGAGCACGGCGAGCAGATGGCCAAGGAGCTCTACGAGGTCATCAACGACAAGCTCGCGCCGCTGTACGACGACGCGGCCACGTCCGGGCACTTCCGCGAGATCATGGAGCGCCTCAAGCCGCTCTCGGTCGGCGGCCTGGTGACGGCGTACGAAGCCGCGGTCGCCCGGGCCGCCCGCTCGCCGCGCCGCTCGTCCTGAGCTGACGCCGACCGGCCGGCCGGCCGCCCGCCCCCTGCCCCGCTGTAACACGCTGTAACACGCTGTCCACCCGACTACCCGCCGGGTGTCGGCATGTTCTCGGCGCGCACGGCGTGTCGCGACGTGGACGGCGTGTTACAGCTCGGGCGCGACCGGACCGGCAGCCAGCGCCTCCGCCAGCGCGGCGACCAGCCGCTCCCGGAAGCGCCGCATGCCCGGCTGGTCCGGGAAGGCCAGGTCGGCACCGTGGAACATCCGCGGCTCCACGTGGACCTCGACCGGCACGCCGGCCTCCGCGAGCCGCCGACCGTAGGCGACGACCTCGTCGTGGAAGAGGTCCAGCGCGCCCACGCCCAGCCAGGCCGGAGGCAGAGCCGCGAGGTCGTCTCGCCGGGCGGCGGCAGCGTAGGGCGGCGCGACGCCCGGCCGTGGCCGCGAGCCGAGGTAGGCCCGCCAGGCGAACCCGTTGGACCGCGGCGTCCAGCCCAGGCGGCCGACGCCGGCCGCCGGGCGGCGCAGGGTCGTGCGGTCGTCGAGCATGGGGTAGATGAGGAGCTGGAAGGCGAGGGGCGCCGCGCCGCGGTCGAGGTCGAGGTCGCGCTGCGCCAGCGTCGCCGCCAGGCCGCCGCCCGCGCTCGCGCCGCCGACGGCGATCCGGGCCGGGTCGACCCCCAGCTCGTCAGCCGCGTCGCGCAGGAAGGCGAGGGCGGCCGCGCAGTCGTCGAGCGCCGCCGGGAACGGGTGCTCCGGCGCCAGCCGGTAGTCGACGCTGACCACCACGATGTCCAGCTCCACGGCCAGCCGCCCGCACAGGGCGTGGTCGGCGATCGCCGTACCCGCCACCAGGCCGCCGCCGTGGAGCCACAGCAGGGCGGCGCGGGGGCCGGCCGCCGGCCCGGACGGGCGGTGGACGAAGACGGGTACGCCGTCGGGGTGGTGTGCCTCGACATCGACGCCGGGCGCCGGCTCGCCCGTGTCCGGGTAGAGCCGGCGCAGCAGCGCCAGCTCGCGAGCGCTGCCGATGGTGAACGGCACGAACGCGTTCCACGGGCGCGTCCCCGGCGCCGCCGCGAGGATGGACCGGCACCGCCGGGCCGTCATCACCGCCACGCCGCAGGCCGCACTCCCGGCCAGCCATCGCCGCATCCCGACTCCTCGACCCGTCGCGCCCCCGGGGCATTGTGCCCGAGATCGGCGCGGGCCGGGGTCAGCGACGGCCGGAGCTGAAGCTCGCCGCGCTGTGCCCGCCGCCCGAGGCCGCGCCGGCACCGGCGCCGCGGGAGCGCGACCGGTTGCGGTTGCCGCCGGACTTCGCGCCCGCGGGCTTCGCGCCGCCGGACGGCGCGCCGCCCCGACGGCCGGAACCCTGGCCGGCCGGCTTCGCGGCGGCCGAGTTCCTGGCCGCGGGCTTCTTGCCACCGGAGCGACGCCGGCCGCCGCCGTTGCCGGCCGCCCCGCCGCCACCGTTGCCGCCACCGTTGGACGCGGGGGTCAGGTCGATGCCACCCGGTCGGGTGCGCTCGCCCGGGGCGAGCTCCTGGAGCATCGGGTGGTCCGAGCCGGCGATGCGCGTGGTGGTCGGCGTGATGCCGGCCGCACGGGTCAGGGCGCGGACGTCACCGCGCTGCTCGCTGGTCATCAGGGTGATCACCGTGCCGGCGGCACCGGCCCGCGCCGTACGGCCGGAGCGGTGCAGGTAGGCCTTGTGCTCGGCCGGCGGATCGGCGTGCACGACGAGGGACACGTCGTCGACGTGGATGCCGCGGGCGGCGATGTCGGTCGCGACCAGCGTGGTCGCCGTACCGCTGTGGAAGGCCTCCATGTTGCGGGTGCGCGCGCCCTGGCTGAGGTTGCCGTGCAGGTCGACGGCGGGGACGCCGTTCTTGTTGAGCTGCCGGGCCAGCGCCTTGGCGCCGTGCTTGGTGCGGGTGAAGACGACGGTGCGGCCGGGGGCGCTGACCAGGTCCAGCAGGACGGGCAGCCGCTGCTCGCGCTCGACGTGGAGCACGTGGTGGTCCATCTTCGCGACCGGCGACTGGGCCGAGTCGGCCTCGTGCACGGCCGGGGCGCGCAGGTAGCGCTTGACCAGGACGTCGATCGCGTTGTCGAGCGTCGCGGAGAAGAGCATCCGCTGGCCGCCCTTCGGCGTCTGGTCGAGGAGGCGGCGCACGGCGGGCAGGAAGCCGAGGTCGGCCATGTGGTCGGCCTCGTCGAGCACGGTGATCTGGACGTCGGCGAGACTGCAGTGGCGCTGGCCGATGAGGTCCTCGAGCCGGCCGGGGCAGGCGATCAGGATGTCGACGCCGTCGCGCAGCGCGTTGACCTGCGGGCCCTGGCCGACACCGCCGAAGACGGTGGTCGTGCGCAGTCCGGCCGCCTTGGCGAGCGGGGCGACCGTGGCCGCGATCTGGGAGGCGAGCTCGCGGGTCGGCGCCAGGACGAGGGCGCGCGGGCGCTTGGGGGCCGGCCGGCGCGGCGTACCGTCGGCGATCAGCCGCGCCACCAGGGGCAGGCCGAAGGCGTAGGTCTTGCCGGAGCCGGTGCGGCCGCGGCCGAGCACGTCGCGGCCCTTCAGCGAGTCCGGCAGGGTGGCCGCCTGGATCGGCGTGGGGACGGTGATCTGGTCGGCCGCCAGCACGTCGAGCAGGACAGTGGGCACGCCGAGATCGGCGAAGTCGGAAGTCACGGTGTTTCTCTCCGGAGACCGCTGCGCGCAGGGCGGCGCGATCCCCTCAGGTGGGCGTCTCGCCGTGCTGCCCGTCGGGTGACGAGCGGTGGAGCGGTGCCTCGGGTGAGGGGCGCGACCACGAGATGGAGCAGTGCGGTGCGCCGGGATCCGGGGCAAGACTGGCCGGACCTGTGGTGTCAGCCTAGGGGCAACGGCCGGCCCGAGGTGAATCGACGGGCCGGTCGGCGGCGTGGGATGCGCCACGCCGGCCGGAGGTGCTCACCCGTCGAGCTGCACCGCGGCGCCACGCTCGATCAGGCCGTCGACGTCCTCGACGCCCCAGGCCGCGAGCGCCTCGCGGGTGTGAGCGCCGGCGCCGGCGGCCGGCGGGTGCGAGAGCGTGGCCTTCGTACGGGAGAAGCGCGGCGCGGGCTGGGGCTGCACGATCCCCTCGTGCTCGACGAAGACCTCGCGGGCCTTGATGTGCGGGTGGTCCGGGGCCTCGCTCATCCGCAGCACCGGCGCGACACAGGCGTCGGTGCCGTCGAAGATCGCGCACCACTCGGCGCGGGTCTTGGTCTTGAAGGTCGCGGTGAGCAGGTCACGCAGCTCGTCGGTCTTGGCGAGGTCGAACCGGTCCGGCGCGGTGTCCTTGATGCCGAGCAGGTCGACGAACAGCTCGTAGAACTGCGGCTCCAGCGCACCCACCGACATGTGCTCGCCGTCGGCGGTCTCGTAGATGTCGTAGTACGGCGCGCCGCCGTCGAGCAGGTTGGCGGACCGCTCCTCCTTGAACCCGCCACCGGCGAGGAAGGCCGACGTCATCGCGTTGAGGCTGGCAGTGCCGTCGACGATCGCGGCGTCGACCACCTGCCCCCTGCCCGACGCCTTCGCCTCGACGACCGCGGCCAGGATGCCGATGACGAGGTACGTCGAGCCGCCGCCGAAGTCACCCACCAGGTTGGCCGGGAACTGGGGCTTGTCCTTGACCTGCCCCAGCCCGTGGAGGGTGCCGGTGATGGCGATGTAGTTCATGTCGTGGCCGGCGGCCTGTGCCCAGGGGCCGTCCTGGCCCCAGCCGGTCATCCGGCCGTAGACCAGCCGCGGATTGCGGGCGTGACACTCGTCGGGACCGAACCCGAGCCGCTCCGCGACGCCGGGCCGCATGCCCTCGACCAGGACGTCGGCCTGCTCGACCAGGTCGAGCACCGTGGCGACGGCCTCGGGGTCCTTGAGGTTGAGCGCGACGCTCGGGCGTCCGCGGTTGAGCAGGTCGTGCGAGCCACCCGTCAGCATCTGCCCGCCGGGCCGCTCGACCCGGATCACGTCCGCACCCAGGTCGGCGAGGATCATGCAGGCGTGCGGGCTCGGCCCGATGCCCGCGATCTCGACGACCTTGAGGCCCTGGAGCGGACCGGTTCCCTGACCCAGCGCGAACGTCATGCGCGCATCATGGCACGGATCGTGACAGCAGTGGTGTCACGGTTGGCTACCGTCCAGTAGGAGCGCTGCCGAGGCTGCGGCCCTTTCCGCCGCGCCGACGTATTGCCGCCACGCGAACGCACCACCGACGGAAGTCAACTGCGCGCGCGGCAGCGTGGCGCGAGGAACGAGCGACGCGCTCGCGCCTAACCAGGATTGACGATCTTGGCCAGCTCGAAGTGCATGGGGTCGGTGTAGGCCCAGTCGCCGCCCCAGGCGAAGCCCCACTTCTTGAAGATCGCGACGACGACCCGATCCATCTGGCCGACCGTGCCGCGCTGGTTGCCGGGCACGTTGAGGTCGAGCGCCAGGCCGAAGGAGTGGTTGGAGAGCTGGGTGGAGCCGGCGATGAAGCGCGGGTAGTAGCAGCCGGCGTACTGCCCGGGGTCGATCTTGTCGCCCAGGCCGCTCGTCTGGATCTCGCCGAGGGCCGCCTTGAGCTGCGGCATCATGAACTTGTTGCAGGTGACCGTGCCGAGGATCGGCACCGCCTCGGTCACGATGTGGGCGCTGACCCAGGCCGGGTCCGGCGCGATCCGGCCGCCGCCGATGGGCGTGTAGCGGAAGACGCCCACGGCGTCGCTGAACGCACCGACCGGGATCGCCTGCTGGTAGGTGTCCAGGTCGAGTCCCTCCTGCGCGACGATGTCGAGGGCGCTGATGGAGAAGCGGGTCTCGCCGAAGGTCTTCTCGATCTTCTCCCGCACCACCTTGGGGGACGAGATGCCGGTGTTGATCAGCACCGCATTGCGCTCGGGCAGCCGGAGCTCCTCACCCCAGCTCTCGTTGACCACCGCGTCGATGCCGTCGACGCCACCGGGTGACCACGAGCCGACGTGGATCTTCTGCTCCTCGACGTCGAGGTAGCCGTTGCCGTCGATCGGCAGGTCCTGCTGCAACCGGTCGGCGACCGCGATCTCGCCGCCGGCCACGCGGTCCCACTGCGGCTGGAAGGAGGCTGCTTCGGGGCCGGTGAACCGGCGGTACTCGCCCGGGTCGACGGCGGCGATGTTGAACACCTTGCTCTCCACCGTGAACTGGCCGTAGGAGAGTCGGGTGTACGCCGCCACGCCCGGCCGACCGCGCACCGTGACGCCGGTGATAGTGGCGAGGTCCTCGGGCGAGATCGTGTCCTCCGCGACGAGGAGGAGGTCGTCGCCGTACTGCTTGCCGTCGAACGCGCCCGGCGGATCGACCGCGTGCGCGGGGTCGGCGACGGCGGCGGTCGGGGCGTCGGTCGTGCTGGCCGCAGCCTCGCTGGGATCGGCCGTGGCGTCCTTCTCGGCACCCTCCTCGGGGGAGCCGCAGGCGGTGAGGGCGAGGAGGGCAGCGGCAGCCGCGAGCCCGACCGTCGGCCGGGCCGTCAGGGCGCGTCGCACCAACCCCATGGTCCCTTCCCTCCGCCGGTCCGACCGGCAGTCCTCCCGAGGCGAGGGTAATACGTCGCCGTTCAGCTGCGGTCGGATCCGACGGATCCGGCCTGCCGCGCGCCACCGGTCGGATCCGACCGCAGGACGTGTTCGGCGATCCAGGCGATGTCGTCGGCGGTGCGCGCCGGGGCGGCCGAGGGCTGCATGACATGGCTCAGCACCAGCCGCACCACCATGTCGATGCTCGCGTCGAGCCGGTCGGGAGCCAGCTTGACGTCGTACGCCGCGACGCGGTCGGCGACCACGAGCTTGGCGCCCTCCAGGAGGTGGTCGGCATGGGTGGTCAGCAGCGGCAGCAGCTCGGTGTCGGCGCCGTGGGTGGCGGACACGACAGCATGCAGCAGCGCGTTGTCCTCGGCGTACTTGAGCACCCGGCGCGCCGAGTCGCGGATCGCCGCGATCAGGTCGTCGGGATTCTCGTCGAACGAACGGGTCACACCGGCCAGGAAGCGGTCCAGCTCGCGCAGCACCATCGCCTCGGCGAGGTCGCCCTTGGTGCCGATCTCGTTGTAGACCGTCTGCCGGCTGACGCCGACGTTGTCGGCCAGCCGCGCCATCGTCACCTTCGCCCACCCCGCGGCGGTGGTGAGCTCCACGGCCGCCTCGATCAGGCGATCGCGCAGGGTCGGGGTGGCCACGCCGGTCAGCGTAGCCATCCGCTCCACCAGCGCCCGCGATCGATCGGCGAGGAGGGACATCGCGGCCCGACTCACCCCTCGAGCGTGAGCGCGAGCACCGGGCACGCCTGCACGGCGGCGTACACGTGCGCCCGGTCGCTCTCCGGCGGGGTGTCGTCCAGGACGGTGACCTTGTCCTCGTCCTCGTCCACCTCGAAGTAGTCGTTGGCCATGGCCTCGCACATGCCGAGGCCCTCGCACCTGTCGATGTCGACGGAGATCTTCACGACGCTAGGCTCCGATCTTCTCGGGGTCGAAGGGGACGAAGTCGATCTTCTCGCGGACACCGCAGTCGGGGCAGCACCACTCGTCGGGGATGTCGGCCCAGGGGGTGCCGGCGGCGAAGCCCTCGTGCTCGTCCCCCGCGGCGACCTCGTAGACATAGGAGCAGCCGGGGCACTTCGCGGCGAGCACCTCGCCGACGAACCTCTGCGCGAACAGGTCCTCCTTGTGCACGTCGTGCACGGCCGGCGGCGGGAACCTGCGCAGGTACTTCGCCTCCTTGCCCGGCTTGATGTTCGCCAGGGTGACGTCGCCGTCGAGGTGCTCGACCACCCGGTGGTCCATCACCCTGCGCCACAGTGGCGGGAAGAGCGCGATCGTCAGCATGCCGGCGTACCCGGTCGGCAGGGCCGGGGACTCCTTGAAGTCGCGCAGCGTCTGGTAGCGCCGCGTGGGGTTGGCGTGGTGGTCGCTGTGGCGCTGCAGGTGGTAGAGGAAGATGTTGGTGACGATATTGTTGCTGTTCCAGCTGTGCATCGGCAGGACCCGCTCGTAGCGCTGCTTCTCACCGACCTTCTGGCGCTTCATGCCGTAGTGCTCGAGGTAGTTGATGATCTCCAGCAGCGAGAAGCCGAACACGATCGTGATGAGGGCGTACGGCGCGATGCTCCAGCCGTAGAGCGCGAACATCGCGCCGTAGAGGACCGCGGACATCAGCCAGGCGTTGAGCACGTCGTTGCCGATGCGGAAGGGGTGCGTCCCCTTGCGGCGGTAGCGCTTGGCCTCGACCTCCCAACCGGACTTCAGCGAGCCGCTGACCGTGCGCGGCCAGAACTCCCAGAAGGACTCGCCGAGACGGCTGGACGCGGGGTCCTCGGGCGTGGCGACGCGGACGTGGTGGCCACGGTTGTGCTCGATGTAGAAGTGGCCGTAGAACGTCGGCGCGAGCGCGATCTTCGACAGCCAGCGCTCGACCTCCTCCTTCTTGTGGCCGAGCTCATGGGCGGTGTTGATCGCGATGCCCTGGACGCCGGCGATGGACACGGCGAGGAAGACCTTCTCGTACCAGGTCATCGAGACCTCACGCACGAGCGCGGCGCCGAGGTTGTCGCTGACCCAGCTGGCCGCCCCGACCAGGTCGGTGAACCAGGCGATCGGGTTGGTGCCGGCGATCAGCGCGAAACCCGCGAAGAGGATGAGGAACTGCAGCGGGATGTACAGGTAGACGACCCAGCGGTAGTACCTGTCGTTCTCGAGCTGCTCCATCACGTCGTCCGGCGGGTTCGACGGGTCCAGGCCGAAGGCGAGGTCGAGCAGCGGGATGAGGACGTTGACGAGGATCGGCCCGGCCAGCAGCAGCCACACCCAGTCGGTGTAGAGCCAGGCGACCACCGCCGTGATGCCGAGACCGGGCACCATCAGGCCGAGCAGCCACAGGTACCGCTTCTTGTCCCTCCACTGCTCGGTGGATCCCTCGGGAACGGTCGCACCGACCGTCGATCCGGTCATCTCTTGCCTCCTTGCGCTCGGCAGCACTGCCGCTTGACAAGAAGGTAGGACTTGTAAAGCCGTTTGACAAGAGCAGTCGGCTTGTAAAGTGGCCGCGGCCACACTTCTGGACCGCTTCCCTCGCTTCCTGACCGTTGCTCAGGCCAGGAAGCGAGGGAATCACCGCTTCAGCGGCGATCCCTGCTTCGTCCGCACCGGCAGTCGCTCGAACCCCCGCAGCACCCGGGTCCCCCGGCGCTCGGGCCGGCCGGCGACGTGGAGGTCGGGATAGCGCTCGTAGAGCGCCCGCAGCGCGACCGCGGTCTCCAGCCGGGCCAGGCTGGCGCCCAGGCAGAAGTGCACGCCGGCCGAGAAGGCGACGTGCTGGTCGGCGTTCGGCCGGGTCACGTCGAACGCACCCGGGTCGGCGAAGACCGCCGGGTCGCGGTTGGCACCACCGAGGTAGAGCAGGATGCCGTGGCCGGGCTCGAACCTCTTGCCCGCCACCTCGGTCTCGCGCAGCGCGATCCGCAGGGTCAGCTGCACCGGCGACTGGTGCCGCAGCACCTCGTCGACCGCATTGCCCCAGCCGTCCGGGTTCTCCTGCAGCCAGCGCAGCTGGTCGGGATGCCCGTCGAGCATCGCGACCGCGTTGCCGATCAGGTTCACGGTCGTCTCGAAGCCGGCGGCCAGGACGAGCAGGCCGACCTGGTGCAGCTCGACCGGGTCGAGGCGGTCCTCGCCCTTGAGCAGGGTCAGCTGGCTGATCAGGTCGTCGCCGGGGTCGGCGGAGATCCGCTCCACGTGGCCCCGGAACCAGGTGTGCATCTCGCGCAGCGCCCGCTCCGCGCGGCGGAACTCGCGCCAGGGGAGGCCGGGGTCGAGGGTCACCGCGGCCGCGTTGCCGAGCTCGAGGAGCCGGCCCCGGTCGTCCTCGGGTACGCCGAGGAGGTCGGCGATCACCGTGACGGGCAGCTGGGAGGCGTAACGGTCGATGAGGTCGAAGTCCTCGGCCCCGGCGAGGTCGGCGAGCAGGTCTTCGGCGACGTCGGCGACCCGGTCGCCCATCCGACCCACCTTGCGGGCGGTGAAGGCGCGGGCGACCTGCTTGCGGTAGCGGGTGTGCAGCGGCGGATCAACCGCCAGCATCGACGGCGGGTCGACCGGGCCCAGGGTGTCGGGGTCAATCACCTTGTGGTGCAGCCACTGCAGGGGCTTGGGCAGCTCGCCCTGCCCACCGGCGGTGCCGAACGCCTCACTGCGCAGCACCTCGTTGCACACCGCGTGGTCGACGCTCGCCGAGATCAGGTCGTTGGCGGCGATCGGGCCCCGGGCACGCAGCTGCTCGTACGCCGGGAAGGGGTCCACCCGCAGGGCGGGGTCCATCACCATCCGGCTGATCAGGTCGCCCTTGCGGGCACCGCGCTGGATCAGCGCGCGCTGGAGCCCGTGCGCCAGCACCCAGGAGGCGAAGGAGCGCGGCAGGTCGACGGCGCGTGCGAGATCAGGCGACCGCATGCGACGTACCCAACCCGTCGGCGGAGCCCGTGTCCAGTGATCCGCCGGCCGGCTCGTCCAGCACCCGCAGCACCCCGCGGGCACGCTCGGCCAGCAGGCGGCGCTGCTCCTCCAGCACCCGCTCCGGCAGATGGGTGTCGAGCTGGGCGCTCACGGCCAGCCGCCAGCGGTAACGGAGCGCGGCCCGCAGACCGTCGCGGTCGCCGAAGATCTCGGCGAGCTCGCCGGTCCAGGGCAGCTCGGGCCGCTCGGCCCCCCACAGCTCCTGCTCGACGGCCCGCAGCGCCTGCCAACGGCGGTGGGTCTCGGTCCAGGTCATCGTCCTCACCGATCTCTCTGTCGTGGTGCGAGGGATGGTTCGACGGTAGGCGGCCGGGCCGGTGTCCGGCATCGGCCGACGGCAGGACCCGGGTGTCCTACCAGGGGAGGAGACGACGGCCTCCCGTCGCGGGATGACCCGGCGCGCCGGGCTCCCTACGCTGGGGTCATGCTGCGCTGGCTGCGCGCCGGGATCGAGGCGAACCTCGACCGGCACCAGATCCTCTACCCGTGGTGGGTGCCGCTGGCCTCCCACCTCGGGCAGGTGGCGTCGCTGCTGGTCGCCCTCGCCCTGCGCGACGCCCTGTGGCCGCTCGACCCGCTGGTGCTCTGCCTGCCGCTGCTGATCGCGTCTCCGCTCGTCCAGTTCACCACCAACCGCTGGCTGCCGTGGTGGATGGACGTCGCGGGCAGCGTGACCGCGGCCGCGCTGCTGCTGTCCCGCCCGGTGGACGGCGCCCTCGACCTGGCGCCGGTCCTACTCGCCCTCGCCACGGCCGAGATCACCGCCCGCGACGGGCTGCGCGAGGGGCTCGCCGTGGCCGGCATCGGGCAGGTCGTGCTCATCGGCGCCGCGCTCGGCCCAGGCCTGACCGGCGCCCCGCTCTACACCGCCGAGCTGCTGCTGGGCTTCGTCATCGGCGCGATGCTGCTGTGGCAGATGCGCGCCCTGATCGCCGAACGGCGGGCCCGGGAGCAGGCGTGGGAGCGGGCGACGACGGCCGAGCGGGAGCGGATCGCCCGCGACATCCACGACCTCGTCGCGCACTCCCTCAGTGTCTCGCTGCTCCAGATCACCGGCGCCCGGCACGCCCTGCGCGACGTACGCGAGGCGACCGGGCCGGAGGAGACCGCGGAGGCGGTCGCCGAGGTCGACGCCGCACTCGCCGACGCCGAGCAGGTCGGCCGCCGCGCCATGGGCGACATCCGGCGGGCCGTGAGCGCCCTGGCCGACGGCACCTCCGATCGCCACGCCCTGCCGAGCGGCGCCGACATCGCCGCCCTGGTGCGGGAGATGGCCGACGCCGGCCTCGCCGTGGAGTACGACGAGCAGGGCGATCCCGCCGCGCTGCCGGCCGCCGCCGGGCTCGGCCTCTACCGGATCGCGCAGGAGTCGCTGGCCAACGTGGTCAAGCACGCCGGCCCCGACGCGCGCGTGCGGGTGCGGTTCTCGGTGACCGGGGCCCGCGCCCGGCTGCGGATCACCAACCCCCTGCCCACCGGGCGGCCCCGTCCCGACGGACTCGGCTCCGGACTCGCCGGCATGCAGGCGCGGGCGGCCCAGCTCGGCGCCCGGCTCGACACCGGCCCGGCGGACGGCGACTGGGTGGTCGACGTACGACTGGGCGGGCCGGTGCGGTCCGGCCTCGAGCTGCCCTGCGGGCACACCCTGTGGAAGGCGGAGACCGCGTGACCATCCCCCAGACCGACCCCGTGCTGAAGGTGGTCCTCGTCGACGACCAGGAGCTGGTCCGCTCCGGGCTGCGCCGGATCCTGCGCCGGCGCGACGGCTTCGAGATCGTCGCCGAGTGTGCCGACGGCGGCGAGGTGCCCGCGACCCTCGCCGGCCTCGGGCCGGCGGGCGTCGACGTGATCGTCATGGACCTGCGGATGCGGCGCGTCGACGGGATCACCGCCACCCGGGCCGTCGTCGATGCCAGCGGCCCGCCGGTGCTCGTGCTCACCACGTTCGACGACGACGAGATGCTGTCGGGCGCGCTGCGGGCGGGCGCGGCGGGGTTCCTGCTCAAGGACTCCTCGGCCGACGACCTGATCCGTGCGGTCCGCACCGTCGCCCAGGGCGGCAGCTGGCTCGACCCGGCCGTCACCGGCCGGGTCCTCGACCGGTTCCGGACCTTCGCCCCCGTCCCGGTCGCGGCCGCCCCCGGCGCCGTCGATCCGCTCACCGCCCGCGAGCTCGAGGTGCTCCGGGCGATGGCCCTGGGCCGCAGCAACGGCGAGATCGCCGCCGAGCTGGTGATCTCCGAGCTGACGGTGAAGAGCCATGTCGGGCGGATCTTCACCAAGCTCGGGCTGCGCGACCGCCCGGCCGCGATCGTGTACGCCTATGACCACGGCCTGGTCGCTCCCGGCCGGGCCTAGAAGCGGCCGACCGCCTCCCAGAAGGCGGTGTCGGGCTTCTCCATGATCCGGTAGTCGAAGAACGACCCGTCGGTGAAGGAGATCCGGGCGACGGTCACCCCGCCCTGGGCCTTCTTGCCGGTGTCGGCGATCGACGCGACCGACGCCCGCGGCACACTCGCGACGTGGTCGGGCGGGGTCGACGTACCGGTCATGCCGAAGTCCCACAGCGACAGGCCGCGGTCGGAGAGCACCAGCACGTGCAGGTCGGCGGCCCGCGGCAGGTCGCGGGCGACGGTGCCGTCGTCGCCGCCGACGTGGCGCGCCCCGGACACCGCGGTCGAGGCGGCCTCGACCGCCTTGCCGAGCAGCTTGTTGGGTCCCGAGGCCACGCCGCCGCCGCGCTCGAAGGCGCTGGCGACGACGCGGGCATGACCGATCACCTGGTGACCCGGCTCGATCTTCGCGATCTCCTCCGCGATGTCGATGTCGGGGCCGGTGAAGGCGGCCTTGACCTTGTCGAGGAAGCCCATGCTCAGGCTCCCGCGCTGGTGCCGTCGAGCGCCGGCGGGTCCTGTGCGACGACACCGGCGGCCCCGCCGACCGACTTCTTGATCAGCGCCTCGAGATCGAGGCCGGTGGAGGTCTTCAGCATCTGCAGGGTCTGGGTGACGTTGTCGGTGACCTGCTTGGGCAGCGCGCCGGCTCCGTCGGTGGAGAGCACCGTGAGCTGGTCGATCGCGGCGATCGGGGCGGCGACCTCCTTCGCGATCTGCGGGAGCACCTCGATCAGCATCTGGAGCACGGCGGCGTCGTTGTAGTGGGCGAACGCCTCGGCGCGCTTGTCCATCGCCTCCGCCTCGGCCTGGCCGATCGCGAGGGTCGCGGCGGCCTGCGCCTCACCCTCGGCCCGGGTGGCGTCGGCCTCGGCCAGACGACGGCCCTTCTCGGCCTCACCACGCTTGAGACCCTCGATCGCCTCGGCCTCGGCGAGCGCCGCACGCCGCGCCTTCTCGGCCTCACCGCTGAGCTTGGTCTCCTCCGCCTTGGCCTGCGCGGCCGCGATGGTGGCGGCCTTGCGGGCGTCAGCCGCCGCGATCTCCGACGTACGCCGGGCCTCGGCCTCCTGCTCGACGCGGTAACGCTCGGCGTCGGCCGGCTTGCGGACCTGGGTCTCGAGCTGGCGCTCGGTCAGCGCCGCCTGCTGAACGGCGACCTTCTCCTGCTCGGCGAAGATCGCCTGGTCGCGCTCGGCCTGGGCCAGCGGGCCCGACGCGGCTGCCTGCGCCGAGGCCGCGTCGGTCTCGGCCTTGATCTCGGCCTGCTTGAGCGCGAGCGTGCGCTGGGCGATGGCGATCTCCTGCTCCGCGGCGATCTGGGCCTGCTCGGCGGCCTGCCGGGCGTTGGCCTCGGCGATCGCGGCGGCCTGCTGGATGCGGGCGGCCTCGGGCCGGCCGAGGTCGGCGAGGTAGGTGCCGTCGTCGGTGACGTCCTGGATCTGGAAGGCGTCGAGGATCAGGCCCTGGCCGGTCAGCGAGGACTCCGACTCGTCGGCCACGCGCTGCGCGAAGGCGGCGCGGTCGCGGATGATCTGCTCGACGGTCAGGCCACCGACGATCGAGCGCAGAGCTCCGGCGAGCACCTCCTGGGTGAAGGTCTCGATGTCACCCTGCTGGCTGAGGAAGCGCTGGGCACCGAGCCTGATCTGGTCGGCGTTGCCGCCGACCTTGACGATCGCGACGCCGTCGAGGTTGAGCTTGATGCCCTGCCCGGACACGGCGCCGCGGATCTGCACCGAGATCCGGCGGCTCGACAGGTCCATCGTGGCGAGCTTCTGGACGAACGGGATGACGAAGACGCCACCACCGAGCACGACCTTCTGGCCGGACAGATCGGTGGTCAGCTCGCCGGTCTCGGGGTTGATCACCGCCTTGCCCTTGCGGCCGGTGACGATGAAGGCCTGGTTGGGACCGGCCACCTTGTAGCGACTGGTGACCAGCAGCACGAGGAGGACCAGCAGGACCACGATGCCGGCGACCGGCACCAGGACGTCGGTGTTCACAGCGATGACTTCCGTTCTTCCTTGGGGAATGGGGTGGGGAGAAGGAGGGACCCGCGCCTCACGGCTGCCAGATCTCGGTGACGCTCACGGCGGTCGGCGAGAGCACACCGGTCACGTTGACCTCGGTGCCGGCCTCGATCGGCTGGTGGGCGGTGGCGTTGAGGCGCAGCGGGTGTCCGCCGACGACGACCCGCACGACGCCGTACCCCTCGCCGGGGATGTCGGTGACGACCGTCGCGACCAGGCCCACACTGTCACTGATCGACACCGTGCCGTCGCTGGGGCTGTCCTTGAGCGTCCGGGTCAGCCACCACGCGAACCAGCCGACCACCAGGCCGCAGCCCGCGCCGATGGCGAGGGAGGCGGGGAGGGGCAGGCCGGCGCCGTCGGAGGCCGCGCCGCCGAACCCGAAGGCGGACACGAATCCGCCGATCACGGCCGAGGAGATCCAGTCGGCCTCGAGTGCGCCGAACGCGCCGTCGAGGAGGTCCCCGGCGAGCAGGGACACCGCGAGCAGGACGAGCCCGGCGATGCCGAGGACGAGGAAGACGGTCACGTGGGCTCCGGAGACGCAGGGACTGGCTCTGGATCGTATCCGGCGAGCCTTCCGTCAAACCGCCGAGCCGTCGCCCCCGACCAGCCGGGCCAGGCCGTCGAGGATCAGGTCGAGGCCGAAACCGAACTCGCTGGTGTGGTCGTAGCCCGGCTGCAGGGCGTGGCTGACGATCAGCTCGGCTAGGTGCGGGTAGTCGCCCTCGGGCATCGTCTCCATCATCGCGGCGGCGATGTCCTCGACCTCGGCCGGCGAGTCGAACGGGAGATTCACCTCGGTCACCACGAAGCCGTAGACGTAGGCGTCGATCACGGAGAAGGCGTGCGCCGCATCGGCCACCGAGAAGCCGCCCGCGCGCAGGCTGCCGAGGACGGCGTCGTGGTGGCGCAGCAGCGCCGGGCCCGGGGCGCTGCGCGACTCGATGAGGCCGACCGCCCAGGAGTGGCCGGCCAGCCGGTCCCGGGCCGACGCGGCTCGCCGGTACATCGCCGTGCGCCACGGCTCGCCGGGCTCGGGCAGGTCGATGCCCGCGAAGACCCACTCGACGAGGGCGTCGAGCAGCGCCTCCTTGCCGGCGACGTGGTGGTAGAGCGACATGGCCTCGACGCCGAGCGCCTTGCCGACGTTGCGCATGCTCACGGCACCCAGGCCGCTGCGGTCGGCGACCTCGACCGCCGCGGCGACGATCCGGTCGGGCGAGAGCGGAGTCCGGAGGCGGGGCACCCCCGGCACTTTACACCTGTAAGTCCGCGTGCTAGCTTCCTTACATGCGTAAGGTTTGTGTGGTCGGCGGCTCCGGCAAGCTCGGCCGCTACCTGATCGGCCACTGCCTCGACCGCGGGTACGACGTCGTCGCGGTCTGCCGCGAGAAGAGCGTCGGCAAGCTCGCCGATCTGGCCGACCGGATCACGATCGTGCCCGGTCCGACCGACGACCCGGCCGTGATCGCCCGTGCGGTCGCCGGCTGCGACGGCGTGCTCACGGTCCTGGTGCCGTTCGGCCTGCGCGGCTATGCGAGCGGCACCGCGCAGGCGGTGCTCGACCACGCCGAACCCGGCGCGCGCCTGGTGTTCTCCTGCGGATGGCACATCACCCGCGGCGACGGCGACCGCTACACCCGCCGGTTCCGGCTCATGGTGCGCGCCGTGACCGTCGCGGCCCGGGCGATCCGGTTCGCCGACATCGACGACCAGGTCCGCGCCTGCGACCGGGTCTTCGCCAGCGACACAGCTTGGACCGTGGTCCGGGGCAGCGACCTGGAGGAGGGCCCGCCCGAGGGTCTCCCGGTGTGGGCGCGCCACGTGGGCGACCCCCTGCTGGAGAGCAACCTGACCCGACGTACCGACTTCGCGCTGTTCATGGTCGCGGCCCTCGACGACGAGCGGCTGCTCCGGGAGGCACCGGCGATCGTCGGTCGCGGGACGGCGTCCGCGCGCCGTCACCCGGCGGCGTGACGGCCGTCACAAAGTTGCACCACCTTGGGAGAGAGTGCAAAGATGCACTCCATGCCCGAGTTGTGCAGTCCCACCCGTCGCGAGGCGAAGCGCGTCCAGACCGCGCTCCGGCTCCAGCAGTGCGGGCTGCAGCTGACCCTCGAGAAGGGCTTCGACGGCTGGACGATCGACGACCTCGCCGTCGCGGCCGACGTATCGCGCCGGACCGTGTTCAACTACTTCGACGGCAAGGCCGACGTCATCCTCGGTCCCGGCATCGAGGTGGACCAGGCGAGTATCGACGCCTTCATCGCGGGCGGGCCGACCGGCCGGCTCTTCGAGGACCTGATCGCCCTGGCCCACGAAGCGGTCCGGGAGCGGGCCGACGGACACATGATCACCCTGCTCCGTGAGGCCGTGGTCACCGACACCCGGCTGCTGGCCCTCGTCCACACCCGCCTCGAGGAGGCTGCTGCCGGATTCGCCGAGTGCGTGTGCCAGCGCGAGGGCGACGACTTCCCGCCCCAGCAGTCCCGGCTGCTGCTGAAGCTGCTGCTCACCTTCTTCGACAACGCCCTGGACCGGACGGCGGCGGATCCCGGCCGGACCTTCACCGAGCACTTCGACGCGACGGTCGCCGACGCCCGCAGCGCTCTCGCCTGACCTGCCGCACCACCGCTCCACCCGCAGCACCCGTCCCTCACCCCTGACCTGTGCCGG
Source organism: Nocardioides sp. LHD-245 (assembly GCF_030929495.1). GTDB lineage: Bacteria > Actinomycetota > Actinomycetes > Propionibacteriales > Nocardioidaceae > Nocardioides. Next base: position 180,628 of record NZ_JAVFWN010000005.1, read on the forward strand.
AGACCCCGGTCGCAGTCCATCCCACCAGGAGACCTGACATGGCCCGCCTGCTCTACCGCATCGGCTCGACCGCCTACCGGCGGTGGCCGTTCTTCATCGCCGGATGGCTGCTGCTCGCCGTCATCGTCGGCAGCCTCGCCGCTGCCTTCTCCAAGCCGATGACCGACTCCTTCTCCATCCCGGGCATCCCGTCGGAGAAGGCGGCGGACATCCAGCAGGAGCTGTTCCCCGAGTCCGGCGACGCCTTCGACGACGCCTCGGTCAACATCGTGGTCGCGGCGCCGGAGGGGCACACCCTGTCCGAGCCGCGCTACCAGACCGCGATCCAGCAGCTCATCGAGCAGGTGCCGACGCTGCCCCAGGCCGGCACCGAGAACCCCGGCCTGGTCGTCCCGGCGGCGGCGCCCGAGGGCACGCCCGCGGCGTTCTCGACGCTCTCCGACGACGGCCGGATCGGCACCCTGACGTTCGAATGGGACGTCGACTCCCCCGCCGATCTGAAGACGACGTCGGTCGACGAGCTCGAGGAGCTGCTGAAGGACACCACCGACGAGACCGGCCTGGTCGCGCAGGCCAACGGTCCCGGCATGGCCGTCATGGCACCGCCCGGCGGCACCGCCGAGCTGATCGGACTCGGCATCGCGCTGATCGTCCTCGTGCTCACCTTCGGCTCGCTGATGGCGGCCGGCATGCCGCTGCTCAACGCGGTCTTCGGCGTCGGCCTCGGCATGGTCGGCATCACCGCGATGACCGCGGTGATGGACATCGGCTCCAGCACGCCCATGCTGGCCACGATGATCGGCCTCGCCGTCGGCATCGACTACACCCTGTTCATCCTGGCCCGCTACCGCACCGAGCTGCACCACACCGACGACCGTGCCCACGCCGCCGGCATCGCCGTCGGTACGGCGGGCTCCGCGGTCGTCTTCGCCGGGCTCACCGTGCTCATCGCGCTCTCCGCCCTGGCCGTCGTGCAGATCCCGTTCCTGACGGCGATGGGCCTCGCGGCCGCCGCCACCGTGCTGATCGCGGTGCTGGTCGCGCTGACCCTGCTGCCCGCGCTGCTCGGCCTGACCAAGTCGAAGGCCTTCGCCGGGCGGGTGCGCAAGTACGACCCGAAGCGCGACGAGCACGGCCGGATCCACAACAACGGCGTCCGCTGGGCGCGGATGCTCGCCAAGGCGCCGGTCGCCTGGGTGCTCGGCGTCGTCGTCCTGCTGGGTGCGCTGGCCGCGCCGATCACGCAGATGTACCTCGCCTTCCCGACCGACAGCACCGCCCCGACCGACACCACCCAGCGCCAGGCGTCGGACCTGATGACCGAGGCGTTCGGCCCCGGCCGTGAGGGTCCGCTGCTTGTGGTCGTCGACGGTCGTGCCATCGCGAGCGACGACAGCCGGCAGGCCGCCTTCGACCAGGTCGTCGCCTGGGCCGCGGGTCAGGACGACGTCGAGAGCGCCGACCTGGTCGCCACCAACGCCCCGCTCGACGCGGACGGCGCGCCCACCGGCACCGGTACCGGCGCGATGATCCAGATCGTCCCGTCGTCCGGACCGGACGAGCCGGAGACCCTCGACCTGCTCGAGGCACTGCGCGACGGACAGGGCACGATCGAGGACCGCACCGACACGGTCGTCGGCGTCACCGGCCTGACCGCGATCACGACCGACGTCTCCGACCGGCTAAACGGCGCGCTGCCGATCTATCTCGCCGTGGTGATCGGCCTGGCGTTCGTACTGCTGGTGCTGGTGTTCCGCTCGATCCTGGTCCCGCTGACCGCCACCCTGGGCTTCCTGCTCTCGGTGCTCGCGACGCTGGGCGCGACGGTCGCGATCTTCCAGGAGGGCGCGTTCGGGATCTTCGAGGGCCAGCCGATCGTGAGCTTCATGCCGATCTTCCTGATCGGCGTGGTCTTCGGCCTCGCGATGGACTACCAGGTCTTCCTGGTCACCCGGATGCGGGAGGCCCACGTCCACGGGCTGCCCATGCACGAGGCCGTCGTCGACGGCTTCCGCAACAGCGCCCGGGTCGTCACCGCGGCCGCCTCGATCATGATCGCGGTGTTCTCGGGCTTCATCCTCGAGGACGACGCGGTGGTCAAGTCGATGGGCTTCGCGCTGGCGGCGTCGATCATCTTCGACGCCTTCATCGTCCGGATGGTGCTCATCCCCTCGGTGCTCTACCTGCTCGGCGACAAGGCCTGGTGGCTGCCCGCCTGGCTGGACCGGATCCTGCCGAACGTCGACGTCGAGGGTGAGTCGCTCGAGCGTGACTCCGCCCCGGTGCACGTCGGCGGCGACCTGGACGAGGACAAGCAGCTGGCCGGGGTCTGATCGACCCGTCGCACCTGAACACCGCAGAGCCACCGACCCGGCGCGTTTGAACGCGCCGGGTCGGTGGCTTTTCGGAGCGACACGCTCGGAGCGATCGGCCGGCAGCGTTGCGTCCCGCGCGCAGCGCATCGAGGGAGCCCGCGGTCCGAGCGGAGCGAGCGACCGTGCGGTGCCCTCGATCGGGCGACACGCTCGGCCCAAACGATCAGCCGGCAGCGTGGCGTCCCGCGCGCAGCGCATCGAGGGAGCCCGCGGTCCGAGCGGAGCGAGCGACCGTGCGGTGCCCTCGATCGGGCGACACGCTCGGCCCAAACGATCAGCCGGCAGCGTGGCGTCCCGCGCGCAGCGCATCGAGGGAGCCCGCGGTCCGAGCGGAGCGAGCGACCGTGCGGTGCCCTCGATCGGGCGACACGCTCGGCCCAAACGATCAGCCGAGGGCCTTCTCGATGTCGCCGGACATCTTGGCCGGCTCGGTGGTGGGGGCGTAGCGGTCGAGCACCTGGCCGTCACGGCCGAGCAGGAACTTCGTGAAGTTCCACTTGATGGCCCCGCCGATCAGCCCGCCCTGCTCCTTCTTGAGCCACTGGTAGAGCGGGTGCGCCTCCTTGCCGTTGACATCGACCTTGGCGAACATCGGGAACGAGACCCCGTAGTTGCGCTCGCAGAAGGCGGCGATCTCGTCCTCGGAGCCGGGCTCCTGGTGGGCGAACTGGTCGCAGGGGAAGCCGAGGACGGTGAAGCCGCGCTCGCCGTAGGTGTCGTACAGCTCCTGCAGGCCCTGGTACTGCGGCGTGAAGCCGCACTTGGAGGCCGTGTTGACGACCAGGACGACCGAGCCGTCGTACGACGACAGGTCGATCTCCTGGCCGTCGATCGCGGTGGCCTTGAAGTCGTGGAGGGACGTCATGCCTGCAGTCTGGCACGCAGCACCCGGGCCTGCAGGAGGACGAAGGAGCCCACGACGACGGCCTGGGCGACGACCCAGGCGCGTCCCGCGGGGTCGAGGTCCAGCGCTCCGGTGACCGCCACGTCCAGAGAGGCGATCACCCACAGGGCATTGGCGACGACGATCACCCAGCCGGCGCGGGCCGAGCGCGGCGAGCGCGCGTACAGGGCGACTCCCGCGGCGTAGGCGAGCAGGAAGACGCCGACGGCGCGCCAGGTGGCGGCGTCACCGCCCAGCAGGTCGACCAGCAGGCCGGCGGCCGCGAGGTAGACGAGCCCGTTGGCGCCGGTCACGACGGCATCGGCCCCGAACCAGAGACGGCGGGACGCGAGGGCGGGGCGGGCGACGGGCTGGGTGACGGTGGTGGTCATGGTGGTCCTCCTCGATGGGTTCGACTTACCCGAACCCTCGCCCCACGGGGGGTCGGCGGACCATGACCTCCAAGGTCATGCCCGGCGGTCAGTCCTCCCGGCCGGGCTGCGGCGCGACCGTCGGGCCCGACGGCGCCAGCCCGGGCCAGGCCTCGCCCCAGCGGGTGAACGCGGTCTCTTCCAGCGGCCGGCGGCGGCGGACCCGGTGGTCGCGCTCCGCGTCCCGCTCGGGTACGTCGACCGGGTCGCCCCGCCGGCCGACGGCGATCGCCGCGACGACCCGCGCGTGCGGAGGTACGCCGAGCGCAGCCGCGACCCCGTCATGGTCGAAGCCCGCGAACTGGTGGGCGTGCAGGCCCATCGCGCGGGCCTGCAGGGTGAGGTGCGCGGACGCCTGCCCGACATCGTGGGCCGGGATGGTCGGGTCGCCCGGCTCCTCGCCCTCCTCGGCGAGGACGGCGACGGAGATGAGCACCGCCGAGGCTCGCGGGACCCAGCCGGAGTTGCCCCGCGACAGGTGCCGCACCAGCACGTCGTGCGTGGCGCTGCCCCGGACCGCGACGAGATAGCGCCAGGGCTGCCGATTGCCGGCGCTCGGCGCCCACTGCGCCGCCTCGAGCAGCCGGGTGACCTGCTGGTCGTCGAGCACGTGGTGGTCGTCGAAGACGCTCGGGCTCCAGCGGGAGTGCAGCGGCTCGGCGATGTCGACCGGGTTCATGGGTCGAGTATCGCGATCCCGTGGCCGCGCCTCTCAGCCGCCCGCGGCGAGGAGCGGGGGAGTCCGCGTCTCGTACTCAGCCACCGCCAGCTCGCCGGCGCGCTTGATGTGGGCGGCACACGCCTCGCGCGCGTCAGCCGGGTGCCGGCGGACCGCGGCGGCGTCGACGATGCGGCGCAGCTCGTCGAGCGAGAGCCGGACCCGCTCGTCGTCGGTGAAGGCGAAGTGGCGGAACATGCCGATGCGCAGGTGGAGCCGCTCCAGGTTCTCGCGGAGCACAGCGTTCTCGGCCCCGGTCAGCATCCGCTCGTAGAACTCGTCCTTGAGCGCCACGCGGGCCGCGAGGTCGCCGGGCAGGAACTCGCGGTCCATCCGCTGGAGGTGGGCGGCCAGTCCGCCGGCCTGCTCGGCGGTGGCCCGGGCGGCGAAGCACTCCCCCATCAGGCCCTCGAGGCAGGCGCGTACCTCGTACAGGGCGATGATGTCGCAGCGCGTGAGCAGCGTGACGATCGCGCCCCGGTTGGGCAGCAGGGTGATCAGCCCCTCGGACTCGAGCTGCCGCAGCGCCTCGCGCACCACCGTGCGGGACACGCCGTAACGCTCGCACAGCATCGGCTCGGCCAACCGCTGCCCGGGCCGCAGCTCGAGCTGGACGATGTCCTGGCGGACGGCCCGGACGACCTCCTGGCGTACGGGTGCGGCCGGGACCGTGATCATCGCTGTCCTCCCGAATGTGACGACCTGCACGCGCGGGTCTTGATCGTATGACGGTATGACGATTATCGTGACTGTCGTCACGGCTGTCCATCTCGGACCGCGCCACCCGCTCCGAAAGCGGAGGCCGGACGCCTGGACGCAGCGAGATAGGAGGCGGTCGTGCCGGACCTGCCCGCACCCGACGCGCTGGCGGCGGCCAAGGACGCGGTGCTGAACGAGCCCGCCGAGTCCGCCGTCCCCGCGCCGGCGCTGATCGACTCGTGGCGCCGCTCGCGCGACGCCCTCGGCGTGCCGGCCAACGTGCGCGACGTCCCCCATGTCGGCGAGGAGCTCCTCGACGCCCACCTGCTCGAGATGATGCGCAGTCCGCTGCAGCGGTTCGCCGATACCCTCGACGGCACCGGCCTCGGCCTGCTGCTCTCCGACGCCAACGGCCGGATCCTGGAGCGCTGGGTGGGCGACCGCACCGCCAGCGCCCACTTCGACAAGGTCGGCACCTTCCGCGGCTCGGTGCTCTCCGAGGACTCGGTCGGCACCAACGGCGTCGGCACCGCCCTCGCGACCCGCAGCCTGGTCCAGGTCCGCGGCGCGGAGCACTTCGCCGACTTCTACCAGCGCGCGGTGTGCACCGGCGCGCCGCTGTTGCACCCGATCACCGGGTCGTTGCTCGGGTCGGTGACCCTGTCGTCCGACATCAGTCCCGGCACCGAGCTGATCCGCCCGCTCCTCCAGACCATCGTGGAGCGGCTACGCCAGCACATCCTCGACGTGGAGACCCCCGCGTCGCGCCAGGTGCTCGAAGGCTTCATCCAGGCCGTACGCCGCTATTCCGAACCTGTCGTGGCCGTCGGACAGAACGGCCTGGTGATCCAGAACGCCCTGGCCAGCAAGCTGAGCCCCGCCCAACTGCAGGAGATCCAGGAGGCCTGCCGCGAGGCCGGCGCGCCGCAGGGACTCCCGACCCGGGTGACCACGGAGAGCCTGCAGCTGCAGCTGACCACCCTCGCCGACGACAATCACGTGGCCGTGGTGCTCGAGACGCCCCACCGCAGCGGCCGCTCGACCGCCGGACGCACGGCGCCGGCGGGGCTGCCGAGCCTCGGTCTCGTCGGCCGCACCCCGGAGTGGCTCGCGGTGCTGCAGCAGGTCGCCCGGGCCCGCGACGAGGACGGTCCGCTCGTCATCGCCGGCGAGCCCGGCACCGGCAAGATGTCGATAGCCACCGGACGGCCGTGGAGCTCGACCAGCGCCACGCCCGCCGCTCCGTCGGACGTCGTCGTCGACGCGGCCGAGAGCCATGTCGTCGGCACCCAGGCCTGGCTCGCGGGTCTCGCCCAGCACCTCACCGGGACGCGCCACCTGGTCGTGCACGGCGCCGAGACGCTCGACCGCGCTGCGCTGGCCGGGCTCCGCTCGCTGCTCACCCACGCCGAGACCGCGCCGTCGGTCGCCGTCACGATGTCCGCGAGCGAGCCGGCCGAGGCGGAGGAGCTCGCCGTACGTCTCGGCGGGGGGCGGGTGGTCTGGGTCCCGGCCCTGCGCGAACGCGCCGCCGACCTGCCCGAGCTGTGGAACTCGTTCGCGCGGGTGCACGCGCCCGGCGCCGGCATGGTGCTGCGCCCCGACACGCTCAACCTGCTCCGCGGCCACGAATGGACCGGGAACCTCACCGAGCTGCGGCTGTTGGTGTCCCGCCTCGCCCAGTCCGGCAAGACCGGGCCGGTCGGCATCGCAGACCTGCCGGCTGCACTGCGCGAGAGCGCCCCCGGCCTGACCCTCATCGAGCAGGTCGAGGTCCGCGCCATCCGACAGGCCCTCCAGGAGGCCGGCGGGAACCGGGCCCGGGCCGCCGAGATCCTCGGCGTCTCCCGGGCCACGGTCTACCGCAAGATGAAGTCCTACCGCCTCATCGGCTGACCTCAGGTCGCGAGCGCCACGGCCCGGTCGGCGAGGCGCCGGCGCCAGGCCGTCACGGCCATCGGCACCAGCACCCGGCCGAGGACGACGAGCAGCAGCACCGCCGCCTGCGCCATCAGCTGGCGCGAGTCCGACCAGCCCACCGCCCGCAGCAGCTGTCCCAGCTGGGTGAGGAACAGGGCGGCGACGCCGGACGCCACGACGCTGGCCACCCCGCCGGTGAGGGCGGTGCCGCCGAGGACCACCGCGGCGACGGTCGGCAGCAGGTAGGAGTCACCTAGGAAGAGCGGCGGCGTCTTGGTGTACCCGGCGAGCAGCACGCCGGCGACCCCGTAGCAGGCGCCGGCGCTCGCATAGGCGAGGAGCCGGTAGCGCCCGACCCGGACCCCGATCACCTCGGCAGCGCGGGGGCTCACGCCCACCGCGGTCAGCCGGCGCCCACTGGTCGAGCGACCGATCACCAGGCCGACGACGCCGACGACCAGCACCGCGACCAGCACCGTGTTCGGTACGCCGAGGGTGCGGTCGAGCGCGAACTGGTTGAGCGCCGGCGCCGCACCGGCCGGCGTACCGTCGGCCACGGCGAACACGACACCGAGGAGCACCGCGTTCAGGCCGAGGGTCGCGATCAGCGGGATCACCCCGAACCTGGTGACCAGGACTCCGGTCACCAGGCCGGCGGCGGCCGGGCCGAGCGCGCCCGCGACGACGGCGGAGGCCAGCGGCCAGCCGTGCTGCTGCGGAAGGGCGGTGCAGAGCACCGCGCCCAGCGCGATCATCCCGGGCACGGACAGGTCCAGGCCGCGCTGCTGGACGACGAGCGTCTGACCCGCCGCGGCGATCGCCAGTACCGCGGCGAACGGCAGCATGCTGAGCAGCGGCGCGGAGCCGAGGCTGCCCGAGGCGACCAACGGCGAGACGAGGAACAGCAGGGCCGTGGCGACGACGATCGTGCTCGGGCCGGCCGTGAGGAGGCGACGACCCAGATCGCGGACCGATGGGGAGGTGATGTCCATGCTCAGGCCTTCCGTACGTGCTGGAGGCGACCGAAGAGGACGGCCGCGGCGAGGATCACCAGGCCCGGGAGCAGATAGCTCCAGGCCTGGGGGAGCTGCAGGAACGGCGAGGCGGAGAGGAGCTGCTGCACCAGCAGGCCCGCCGCCAGCACGCCGAGGAAGGACCCGCGACCGCCGAAGACGCTGGCGCCGGCCAGGACGACGACGGTGACCGACGACAGCGTGTAGCCCACCCCGGGCCGGCCGTCGCCGATGCCGATCTGCGCCATCAGCAGCACCGCGGCGGCACAGGTCAGGGCGCCGGCGAGAACGTATGCACCGAGCTGGACCCGGACCGTTCGCACCCCGATGCTCTCGGCGGCCTCCCGGCGCGAGCCGGTCGCGCGCAGCGCGACGCCCCACCGGGTACGCCGCAGCGCCACCTCGAGACCGACCGCGACCAGCGCGGCCCCGAGGATGGCGACGGGCAGCGGCCCGAACCGCGCCATCACCTGGGTGGAGAAGCCCTCGGCCACGATGCCGTCGGGCACCTCGCGCAAGGTGAGGTAGAGACCTTGGAGGGCCATGAACACCGCGAGGGTCGCGACCACCGCGTCGACGCCCAGGACCGCCACCAGGAAGCCGTTGATCAGCCCGATGCCCAGGCCGGTCAGCGCCATGAGCAGCAGCCCGACGAGGGGGTTGCCGCCGTCGACGACCCAGAACGACCCGACCACGACGAGCAGTCCCATCAGCGGGCCGACCGACAGGTCGATGCCGCCGGTGAGGACCACGAGGTGCTGCGCGGCTCCGACCAGCACCAGCGGGGCAGCCATGAAGAGCAGGTTGTAGATGTTGAACGAGGACAAGTACGACGAGTTCTGCGCGCCCACGACCAGCCCCAGCACGACCATCACGCCGACCAGCACCGCCGCGGGAGCGTGGTCGCTCGCCAGCAGCCGGCTCCGTCCCGAGCGCCGGGGCGCGGCGGCCTCCGCGCGCTCCCGCACGGTGGTGGCCGTCAGCGCGGCGTGCGCGATCGCCTCCTCGGTGACCTCGGCTCCGGTGAGCTCCTTGACCACGCTGCCCCGCGAGACGATGAGGACCCGGTCGCACAGGCCCTCGAGCTCCACGCCGTCCGACGACAGCACCACGACCGCGGCGCCGGCGTCGGCCACCGAGCGCAGGATCGTGTAGATGTCGACGCGCGCCCCGGCGTCGACGCCCTGGGTCGGCTCCTCGGCGAGCAGCACGTCCGGGCCGGCGACCACGGTACGTGCCATCACCACCTTCTGCTGGTTGCCGCCCGAGAGCGAGGAGACCGGCGCGTCGACCGACGGGGTCTTGATCCCCAGCGCCGCGCGCTGCTCCTCGGCCCGCGCCGCGACGGCACGGGTGCGTACGACGCCGGCCGTGCTGACCTGATCGAGGGTCGCGGCGACCGTGTTCTCGGCGACCGAGAGCGACAGGAACACGCCCTCCTCGTGCCGGTCGGCCGGCACGTGGACCACGCCGGCCCGCCGCGCCGAGGCCGTGCTGCCACGTCGTACGGCCCGGCCGTCGACGAGCACCGTGCCGCGGCTGGGCTCGAGACCGGCGACGGCCCGCAGCACCTCGGCCTGGCCGTTGCCCTGGACGCCGGCCAGACCGACCACCTCGCCGGCCCGCACGGTGAACGAGACGTCGTGGAACCGGTCCCCGGACAGCCCGTCCACGACCAGCTGCTCACGGGTGCCGACGGACCCGACGACCGACCCCTTCGGCGGGAAGACGGTCTCCAGGGCGCGGCCCACGACCAGCTCGACGATCTGGTCCTCCGACACCGTCGCAGCGTCGTGGACGCCCCGTGTCCGCCCGTCACGCAGCACCGTGATCCGGTCTGCGATCTCCTTGACCTCGGGGATCCGGTGCGAGATGTAGACGACGGCGGTGCCGTCGGCGACCACCTCGCGCAGCCGTCGGAACAGCAGCCGCACCTCATCCAGGCTGAGGTGCTCGGTCGGCTCGTCGAGCACCAGCACCTTGGGCCGCAGCGCGAGCGCCTTGGCGATCTCGATGACGAACCACTGCTCGATCGGCAGGTCCCGGACGCGCGCCCGGGGATCGATGTCCATTCCCCAGGGCGCCAGCTGGTCCCGGCTCCAGGCGACGGCACCACGCACGCCACCGGCCCGGAAGCCCACGCCCACCGCCATGTTCTCGGCGACGGTGAGGTCCGGGAGCAGCGCCGGGTGCTGGCGCACGATGGCCAGGCCGAGCTCGCGGGCCCGGTCCGGCGAGGCGTGGCCCAGCTCGTCGCAGAGGATGACGACCTGCCCCTCGTCGGCGGCGAGTGCCCCGGAGGCGATCGCCATCAGCGTCGACTTCCCGGCGCCGTTCTCGCCCACCAGCGCGTGCACCTCGCCGCGGTCGACCACGAGGTCGACGTCGGCCAGCGCGCGGACCGCGCCGAAGCGCTTGCCGATCCCGCGCAGCTCGAGGGCGTGCCCGGCCGGGGCTGCCGTCGTACCGGGGCGGGTCGGGGTCGGCTCCTGCTGCACCGTCAGGGCGGTGCCCCCCTCCGTGCCGGCGGTGCTCACTGGGCCAGGTACCCGCCGTCGATGACGAGCTCCGCGCCCGTCATGAAGCTGGAGTCGTCGCTGGCCAGGAACACCGCGCCCTGGGCGATCTCCTCGGGCTTGCCGGCACGGCCCATCGGCGTCTGGCCGACCACGTAGTCGTTGACCTCGGGATCCTGGGCGTCGGTGAGCGGCGTGCTGATGAAGCCGGGGTGCAGCGAGTTCACCCGGATGCCGTCCTGGGCGTAGGTGATGGCGGCGTTCTTCGACATGTTGCGCACCGCGCCCTTGGTCGCGTGGTAGGCGTGCCCGCCCGCGACGGCAGCGGATCCCCAGATCGAGGAGACGTTGATGATCGAGCCGCTGCCCTGGCCGAGCATGGTCGGGAGAACCGCGCGCATGCCGAGCCAGGTGCCGGTCTGGTTGATGGCGACGACCCGCTCCCAGTCCTCGACCGTGAGCTCGTGCACCGGCTGGTAGGTGATGATGCCGGCGTTGTTGGCGAGGACGTCGATGCGTCCGTGGCGGTCGAGGACGTCGCCGACGACGCGCTGCCAGTCGTCGTCCTTCGCGACGTCGAGCTGCTGGTACTCGAGACCGGGACGGCCGCCGAGCTGGTCGGCGTCGCTGCCGCGGCTGGTCGCGATGACCGTCGCGCCCTCGCGGGCGAAGACCTCGGCGATGGACCGGCCGATGCCGCGTCCCGCGCCGGTGACGATGGCGACCTTGCCCGTGAGTCGGGACATGGTGTGCTCCTGGGATGTACTGGATCCGCCGGCCCGGATGGCAGAGGTGCCGCCCGGACCGGCGATCGATGGATGGTCGGTCGGTCGCTCTAGTCGAAGAGCGCCTGGAGCTCCTCGACCGTCAGGCCGGAGGAGAGGATGGCGTCGGGCGGGAGGGAGTCCTCGCACTTCGGCGCCTTGGCGGGGTCGGTCGAGTCCTCGATGATCTCGAGGTCGTACGTCGACGGCTCCTCGTTGCGGATCCCGTTGAGGGCGGCCAGGCCCTTGTGCAGCGCGACCTTGACCACCCAGTTGCGGGAGGACTCGGTCGCGACCTGGAAGGTCGGCTGGGCCTTGGCGTGCTCGTACCAGAGGCAGGCGAACTCGTTGGAGTCGTTGGCCGACCAGACCGGCAGCGGCTGGTTCGCCGCGAGGAAGGCCCGGATGCCGCCGACCGAGCCGCCGCCGTAGTCGGCCACGATCCCGTCGATCGAGTCGTACTTGGTCAACAGGCCGGCGACGACCTGCTGGGTCTTGCCGGGCTCCCAGTCGGTGCTCACCGGGCCGTCGCTGTTGAGCAGCGTGACGTCGGGGTGGTCCTCGACCGCCCGGACGACGCCGTCGTAGACACCCTGGGAGTAGGAGTTGCCCGGGAGGCCGCCGAGCATGACCAGGTTGCCCTTGCCGCCCATCTTCTCGATGGTCCATGCCGCCAGGTTCTCGCCGTACGTCGCGATGTCCTCGGACACGAAGTCGACGTAGTCCTCGCCCGGCTCGCCGCCGGGCGACCCGACGTACGGCACCACCTTGACGCCGGCGGCGGTCGCCTTCTTGATCGTCGGCAGCAGTGCCTCACCACCGTCGACGAACGTGACGATGACGTCCGCGTCCTGCGCGACGAGCGAGTTGATGTCGGCGATGGCCTTCTGGGTATCGCCCTGCGCGTCGGTGTAGAGGACCTTGGTGATGTTGTCGCACTTGGCCGCCTCGGCCTCGAACACGGCTCGGGTGATCTTGCGCCACGAGTTGCCGCCGAAGCCGTCGGCGAGGGCGACGGTGATGTCGTCGTCGCCGCAGAACTGGCCGATGTCCTGGATCTGGTCCTGGGTGCCGACCATGCCGACCTCCTGGCCCTCGACCGCGTCCTTCGCGCCCTTGCTCCCCGACGGCGCGCCGCTCGAGCACGCGGTCGCGAGCGCCGCGGTCGCCGCCAGCGCGAGAACGCCCTTCTTGCTCACCTGCATCTGTGATCAGTCCGCCCTGTCTGTGGGTGCCGTCGGTCACAGCACCTCCTTGAACCGGGAGTCTTGGGCGTCCGGAGGGCAGTGAGCCGCGTCACTCTGCGACCGGACTGTCGCAATCTGCGACAGCCCTCGCATCGCCCGATCCGGCCGTTCAAGGTGAGGACGTGGCCGACCGCCACACCCCTCCCGGCCCCGCTCAGCGCCGCCGGTCGAGGGGACACCCATCCCTCGGAAGGAGACGTCAGCGATGACGCAACCGGTGCCGCAGGACCTCCTCGGCGAGATCTACGCCCAGTGGGCCGACGAGATGCAGGCCCACCCCGACATGTCGCTGCAGCTGCTGCGGATCATGTTCGACGACTGGCAGCGGGCGACCGCCGAGCCGGAGGGGGTCACCTACCGGCACACCACCGTCGGCGGCGTCCCGGGGATCTGGGCCGAGCCGGTCGGTGTGCCCTCCGACGAGGTGCTGCTGCTCCTGCACGGTGGCGGCTTCGCGCTCGGCTCCTCGGCCTCGCACCGCAAGCTCGGCGGTCATCTGGCCCGCGCCTGTGCGGCGCCGGTCTTCATCGCCGACTTCCGGCTGGCGCCCGAGCACCCGCACCCCGCGGCGATCGAGGACGCGCTCGCCGTCCTGGCGACCTGGCGGGCCGAGGGCCGCGCCCCGGAGCGGACGACCATCGTGGGCGACTCGGCCGGGGCCAACCTGGCGATCGCCACCACGCTCCGGCTTCGCCAGGACGGCCAGCCGCTGCCCCGCCAGGTGATCACCATGTCGCCGTGGCTGGACATGGAGAACACCGGCGCCACCCTCGACACCAACGACGCCACCGACTTCCTCATCACCCGTGAGGGGCTGCAGGCCAACATCGACCGCTACATCGGGGGTGCCTGTCGTCCGACCGAGCCACTCGCCAACCCGCTGTACGCCGATCTCACCGGCTTCCCGCGCCTCTACGTCTGCGCGGGATCCCTGGAGTCCCTGCTCGACGACAGCGTGCGGCTGGACGAGCTGGCCCGCAAGCACGACGTGGACGTGACCTTCTCCGTCGGCGAGGGCCAGCAGCACGTCTTCCCCTTCCTGGCGGGCCGCACCGAGCGCGCCGACCAGGAGATCGCCGCGATCGCCGCGTGGTACCGCGCCGGCCTCCCCGCCTGACCCATCACCCCGAACCCGAAGGACCACAGCAATGAGCACCGACCCCACCGTCGACCACGACGCCCTCGTCATCGGCGCCGGCTTCTCCGGCCTCGCCCTGCTCCACCACCTCCGCGAGGCGGGCCTGGCCACCCACGTGGTCGAGGCGACCGACGGCATCGGCGGCACCTGGTGGATCAACAACTACCCGGGCGTCCGCACCGACAGCGAGTTCCACTACTACTCGTTCTCCTTCTCCAAGGAGGTCCGCGAGGAGTGGACCTGGACCGAGCGCTACCCCAGTGGCAAGGAGGTGCTGGGCTACCTCAACTTCATCGCCGACCGCCTCGACCTGCGCAAGGACATCGAACTCGGCAAGCGCGTCTCCCGGGCGGCCTACGACGAGGCCGGCAACCGCTGGGTCGTCGACTTCGAGGACGGGACCCAGCAGACCGCGCGCTATCTGGTGAGCGGGATGGGCGTGCTCTCCCAGCCGATCCACCCCGCGATCCCGGGCATCGACAGCTTCGCCGGCGAGAAGCACCACACCGCTGCCTGGCCCCGGGAGGGCGTCGACCTGCGCGGCAAGCGGGTCGGCATCATCGGCCTCGGCGCCTCCGGCATCCAGGCGGTCCCGGTGATCGCGGAGCAGGCCGAGGAGTTCTACGTCTTCCAGCGCACGCCGAACTACGTGGTCGAGACCAACAACGAGAGGGTCGGCGCGGAGTGGATGCAGCACGTGCGCGACCACTACGACGAGATCTTCGCGCAGGCTGCCGCCCACCCCTTCGGCGTCGCGATGGACTACGCCGAGAAGAGCGCCCTCGAGGCCACGCCCGAGGAGCGCCTCGCCGTGTTCGAGAGCAAGTGGCAGGAGGGCGGCTTCCACTTCGCCAACGAGTGCTTCAACGACCTGGCCACCAGCCACGAGGCGAGCGAGCTCGCCTCGGAGTTCATCCGCTCCAAGATCCGCGAGATCGTCAAGGACCCCGCCGACGCCGAGCTGTTGTGCCCGAAGGACTACTCCTTCAACGGCAAGCGGGTCCCGACCGGCCACCACTACTACGACACCTTCAACCGCGAGAATGTCCACCTCGTCGACGTGAAGTCCACGCCCATCTCGGCGATCACCGAGCGTGGGCTGGTCGTCGGCGACACCGAGTACGAGCTCGACGTCCTGGTGTTCGCGACCGGCTTCGACGCGATGACGGGAACCCTGACCACGATCGACATCGTGGGCCGCGACGGCCTGGTCCTGCGAGACAAGTGGGACCGCGAGGGCCTGCGCAGCAACCTGGGCATCTCGGTCCACGGCTTCCCGAACTTCTTCATGTCGCTCGGCCCGCAGACGCCGTACTCCAACCTGCCGGTCCCGATCCAGCTCGGCGCGCAGTGGCTGCAGCGGCTGCTGACCTGGGCCCGGGAGAACGACATCCCGCGGATCGAGGCGACCGCCGCCTCCGAGCAGTGGTGGCTCGACGAGACCAACCGGGCCGGCGAGGCGACCGTGATGTGCTCGGAGGGCGAGAAGGCCGGTGCCTGGTTCCTCGGCCACAACGTGCCGGGCAAGGGCCGGGCGTTCCAGGTCTACATGGGCGGCGGTCAGGTCTACCAGGACTACTGCGGCCAGGCGGAGGCGGAGGGCTACGCGTCCTTCCTCAACGACAGGGTGGTCGCCGAGGACGCTGAGGTGGTCCCGGCGTGAGGGTCGCCGACAAGGTCGCCGTCGTCACCGGCGCCGCCATGGGCATGGGCCGGGCGACCGCGGAGCTGTTCGCCCGGGAGGGCGCGGCGGTGACGCTGACCGACATCGACGCCCGGGAGGGCGAGGCCGTGGCCGCGGCGATCCGCGCCGAGGGAAGCCGGGCGAGGTTCCGGCCGCTCGACGTGAGTGACGAGGCGGCGGTCGCCCGGACCTGGGCCGACGTGGTCGGCGAGCACGGCCGGATCGACATCCTGGTCAACTGCGCCGGCGTCATCGGCCCCGACAAGCCCACGCACGAGCTCACCGAGGCCGAGTGGGACGCGCTGTTCGCGATCGACGTCAAGGGCGTGCTGTGGGGCACCAAGCACGCCGTGCCCTACATGATCGAGCAGGGCGGCGGCAGCATCGTCAACTTCTCCTCGATCTACGGGCTGCGCGGCAACGACGAGTTCACCGCCTACCACGTCGCCAAGGGCGCGGTCACCATGCAGACCCGGCAGGACGCGGCGACGTACGGCCGCTACGGCATCCGCGTGAACAGCGTGCACCCCAGCACCGTGCTGACGCCGCTCGTCGAGGGCATCGCGGCCGACTTCCCCGGCGGCATCGCGGCCTACGAGGAGGTCAACACGACCCACCAGTCGCTGCGCCGGCTGGGTCGCCCCGAGGAGGTGGCGTACGGCGTCCTCTACCTCGCCTCCGACGAGGCGTCCTGGGTCACCGGCGTCGCGCTCCCCATCGACGGCGGCTACACCGCCCGCTGAACCGCTCCACCCCATCGCACCCCGCGGGCCGACCCGCACCAGGAAGGACAGATCCTCATGACCACTGCCGAGACCGTGGCACCCCACGGACTGACGGCGGCCGCCGGCGTGCCGACCGGCCTCCACATCGACGGTGCCTGGAGTGACCCGGGCCCCTCGTTCGAGGTGACCGACCCCGCCACCGGACTCACCATCGCCCGGATGGCCGACGCCGGCGCCGACGAGACGTGCGCCGCGATGGACGCGGCCGTGCGCGCCCAGGAGGCCTGGGCGCACTGGGCCCCCCGCGCCCGGGCGGACCTCTTCCACCACGCCCACGGCCTGCTGCGGGAGCGCCGGGAGCAGTTCGCCCGGGTGATGACGGCCGAGAGCGGAAAGCCGCTGAGCGAGTCGCGTGCCGAGTTCGACCTGTCGGCCAGCTTCTTCCTCTGGTACGCCGAGCAGATCACCCACCTCCATGGCACCTGGGCGCACGGCTCGCACGGCGGCTACCGCGTGGTCACCACCCACCAGCCGGTCGGGCCCTGCCTCCTCATCACCCCGTGGAACTTCCCGTTGCTCATGTCGGCCCGCAAGGCCGGCGCCGCCCTCGCCGCCGGCTGCACCGTGGTGATGAAGACGGCGCAGGAGACCCCGCTCACCGGCGCGCTGTTCACCCAGACCCTGGTCGACGCCGGCTTCCCGGCCGGTGTGGTCAACCTGCTGCACACGACGAGCTCGGCGACGGTGTCGGAGACGGCGCTCGCCGACCGGCGACTGCGCAAGATCAGCTTCACCGGGTCCACCGGGGTAGGCAGCCTGCTGCTCCAGCAGGCCGCTCCCCACATCGTGAACGCCTCGATGGAGCTCGGCGGCGACGGGCCGTTCCTAGTGCTGGACGACGCCGACGTCGACCTCGCCGTCGAGCACGCGTTGATCTGCAAGTTCCGCAACGCGGGCCAGGCCTGTGTCGCGGCGAACCGGATCATCCTGCACGAGGCGATCGCCGACGAGTTCACCGACAAGTTCGTCACCGGAGCCCGCGACCTGCGGGTCGGCAACGGGTTCGCCGAGGACACCGAGGTCGGGCCGATCATCAGCGGCCGCCAGCGGGACCGGGTGGTCGACCTCGTCGACAGGTTCCGTGGGATCGGCGCCGACGTGCTGACCGGCGGCCGGCCCGCTCCCGGCGACGGCTACTTCTACGAGCCGACAGTGATGGCGCTCGCCAGCCGCGACCACGAGCTGTGCACCGAGGAGCTCTTCGCCCCCCTGGCCGCCCTCTACCGTGTGGGCAGCGTCCGGGAGGCGCTGGACTTCGCGAACGACACCACCTACGGGCTCGCGGCGTACCTCTTCACCCGCGACCTGGACCGTGCGGTCTCCCTCGCCGAGCGGCTGGAGTTCGGGATGGTCGGCATCAACCGCGGCATCATGGCCGACCCGGTCGCCTCGTTCGGCGGCGTCAAGGCCTCCGGTCTCGGCCGCGAGGGCGGGCCCGACGGGATCCACGAGTTCCTGGAGCCCAAGTACCTCGCCATCACGGTCGACGAGTCCCGGGACGGTCTGCGATGAGCGCACCGGTCCGGACCACCAACGACCTGCGGCTGGGCCTGCTCCGGCAGCCGGGCACCGTGCTGTTCGGGCCCGGCCAGCGGCACCACCTGGCCCGCCTGCTGCCGGCGTACGGCGGCCGCGCCCTGTTCTGCACCGACGAGCGGATGGCCGCGGACCCGGTCTACCGGGAGCTGGTGGCAGGCGTCGAGGACGCCGGCACCAAGGTGACGACCTACGCGAAGGTCGAGCCGGACCTGCCCCGGCAGAACCTCGAGGCGGTGGCCCGGGCCCACGACGGCGACCAGTTCGACGTCGTCGTGGCCGTCGGTGGGGGCAGCGTCCTCGACTTCGCGAAGGTCGCGGCGATCCTGCTGGCGCAGGGCGGCGATGTCGCCGCACTCTACGGCGAGAACGTCGTGCCTGCCGCGGGCCTGCCCCTCGTCACCCTGCCCACGACGGGTGGGACCGGCGCCGAGGCGACCTGCATCTCGGTGGTCTACGACGACGGGCGGGGGATGAAGGTCGGCATCGCGAGCGCGTGGCTCGAGGCGTCGGCCACGGTCATCGACCCCGAGTTCACGCTGACCTGTCCCCCGTCGCTCACCACCGCGACGGCGGCCGACGCGCTCACCCACCTGGTCGAGGCCTTCACCGCACGGGCGAAGAACCCGACCAGTGCGGACCTCGAGGCACACCTGTATGCCGGCAAGAACCTGCTGGCCGACACCTGGGCCCGGCAGGGCCTGCGCCTCGTGCGCGACGCCTTCCCGCGGCTGGCGGCGGACCCAGCCGACCTCGGCGCCCGGTCGGACACCATGCTCGCCGCGTTCTCGGCCGGGCTGGCCATCAACACCGCAGGGACTGCGGCCGCGCACGCGATCCAGTCCCCGATCGGCGCCCTCACCCACAGCGCCCACGGCCTGGGAGTCGGTGCGCTGCTGCCCTACGTGCTGCGCTTCAACCTGCCGACCCGGACCGAGGAGCTCGCGGAGGTCGCGGACCTGCTCGGCGTGACCCCGGCCGGCGGCTCGACCGAGGCCGCGGCCCACGCCGCTGTCGAGGGCATCGAGTCGCTGCTGGCGACGATCGGCTGTCCCCTCGACCTGGCGGCCCTCGGCCTGCGCCCCGAGCACGTGGCCCAGGTCGCCGACCAGGCGATGCTCGCGACCAGGCTGACCGCGAACAACCCGCGCGAGCTCGACCGGGCGGACGTCGTACGGATCCTGGAGCGCGGGATCGCGGGCGACCGGAGCTGGTGGGCATGACCATCGGCATCGCCGGCGCGGGCTCCATCGGGGTCGCCATGGCCGTGGTGTTCGCCCGCGCCGGTCACGCCGTCCGGTGCTGGGACCCGTACCCGGACGCCCGCCGCCGGGCGGCCACCGACCTCGACGACCGGCTGGCCCGGCTGCACGACGGCGGGCTGCTCGACGAGGAGCCCGGCGCCGTCTCCGGCCGGGTCTCGTTCGTGGGTGAGCTCGAGTCCGCCGTCGTGGACGCCCGGCTGGTCCAGGAGTGCGCTCCCGAGCGCCTCGACGTCAAGCAGTCGCTGTACGCCCGGCTGGCCGAGCTCACCGGCCCGGGCGTCCCGCTGGCGAGCTCCAGCTCGGCGCTGCGGGCCGGCCTGCTCGCCGACGGCAGCCCGGCCGCGGAGCGGATCCTGGTGGCCCACCCGGCCAACCCGCCGTACCTGCTGCCGGTCATCGAGCTGGTTCCGAGCACGGTGACCGATCCGTCGGTCACCCGGACGGCGGCCGAGCTGTACGCCGCTGCCGGGCTGCACCCGATCGCGCTGCACCGCGAGGTCGAGGGCTTCGTCTTCAACCGGCTGCAGGGCGCGGTTCTGCGCGAGGCCTACTGCCTGGTCCGCGACGGCGTGGTCGACGTCGCCGACCTCGATGCGGTGGTCACCCTCGGGCTGGGCCGGCGCTGGAGCGTGATCGGGCCGTTCGAGACCGTCGACCTGAACACGCGGGGCGGCATCGAGGCGCATGCGGAGAAGATGGGGCCCGCCTACGAGCGGATGGGACGCGAGCGCGGCCAGCACGACCCGTGGACGCCCGACCTCGTCGCCACGGTCGCCGCGCAGCGCCGCGCCGAGCTGCCGCTCGAGGACTGGGACCGGCGGGTGGCCTGGCGTGACGAGCGGCTCATCGAACGGGCCCGGGCCGACGCGGTCACGGCGGCGGTCCACTCTAGGACCGCGCCCTAGATCCGGAGCCACTCCAGCACCGCCCGGACCCGGCGATGGTCGTCGGTGTCGGTGGGCAGGTCGAGCTTCGCGAAGATGCTGTTGATGTGCTTGGCGACGGCCTTCTCGGTCACGACGAGCGCCTGGGCGATGCCGGCGTTCGCCCGCCCCTCCGCCATCAGCGCGAGCACCTCGCGCTCCCGCTCGGTCAGCCGGTCGACCGGGGTGTCGCGCCGGCGGTCGAGCACCGCCGCCACCACCGACGGGTCGAGCACCGTGCCGCCGTCGGCCACCCGGCGCAGCGCGTCGACGAACTCGGCGACGTCGGACACCCGGTCCTTGAGGAGGTAGCCGACCGCGCCCTCGCCGCTGGCCAGCAGCTCGCGTGCGTAGAGCTGCTCGACGTACTGCGACAGGACCAGGACCGGGAACCCCGGCCGGCGCGCCCGGACCGAGATCGCGGCCCGCAGCCCCTCGTCGGTGAAGGTCGGCGGCATCCGTACGTCGACCACGGCCGCCTCGGCCGTCGGGTCGTCGAGTGCCCGCTCGAGCTCGGTCAGGTTGTCGACCGCGGCGACGACCGTGAAGCCCTTCGCCTCGAGGAGCTGGGTGAGCCCCGCTCTCAGGAGCGCATGGTCCTCGGCGAGGACGACGCGGAGGGGCTGCACGGGACCTCCCAGGTGACGACGGTGGGCCCGCCGGGCGGGCTCGACACCGACAGGGTTCCGTCGAAGGCTGCCAGACGGGCGGCGATGCCGGGGAGCCCGGTCCCCTTCCGCAGGTCGGCGCCGCCGCGGCCGTCGTCCCCGATCCGGCCGCGCAGGACCGCCCCGTCGTGCTGGAGGCTCACCCACGAGTTGGCCGCGCCGGAGTGCTTGGCGGTGTTGGCGAGGCACTCGGCGACGGTGAAGTAGACCGCGGACTCGACGGGCGCCGGCAGCCGCCCGGGTACGTCGAGGGCGAGCTCGACCGGCACCACCATGTCGAGGGCCAGCGCCGACACCGCGCCGGCCAGGCCGCGGTCGGCGAGCACCGGGGGATGGATGCCCCGCACCACGTCGCGCAGCTCGCCGAGCGCCGTGGACGACGTGCCGCGGGCCTCGTTGATCAGCCGCCGCGCGGCCTCCGGGTCGGTCTCGAAGAGGTCGTCGGCCAGACCCAGGCTGAGGGAGACCGCGGCCAGCCGGGCCTGGGGTCCGTCGTGGAGGTCGCGCTCGATCCGCCGCAGCTCGGCGGCGGAGTGGTCGACGACGACGGCCCGCGACGCGGTCAGCGCCTCGACCCGCTGCTCGAGCCGCTCGGTGCGGCCGGTCGTCAGGATCGCGCGGTCGACGGTCGCGCGTCCGCGGAGCAGCGGCAGGACGCCGTACCACCAGATCGGCAGGGTCACCACGCCCAGGAAGAGCACGACCGCGAGCAGCGAGACCACGAAGCCGAAGGTCATCGCCCACAGCATCCAGAGCAGGTCGCGCCACGTCATCGGGTCGGCCGCCCGGGTGCGGAGGTCGGCGAGGGGGCCACCGGTGAGGGGCAGGTAGGGCGCCGGCAGGGAGGTGCCGAGGATCCGGCCGGCCATCGACCGGTGCAGCCCGGCCAGCCCACGCATCGCCGGCAGCAGACCCGCCAGCAGCAGGATCCCGACCCACACCACGACCAGCACCGAGCTGACCGCGACCAGCACGAAGGTCACCACGATGGGGACGAAGAGCAGCACCTGGACAAGGGCGTACCCGGTCACCGCCCAGCGACCGGAGCGCGCCGCACCGGGCCGGACGTCGTCGGGACGGACGTCGGGACGGACGTCGTCGGGCCGGACGTCGGGACTGCTGCTCACCGGACCAGTCTCCCCGACGCCTCCCGTCCGGACAGTGGTGCAGGCACCACGACCGGACGGGACGTTCCACCCCTGACCGGGGTCGCGCGCGCCGGGACGCTGGACCCATCTCCCCTTCTCATCTCCCAGGAGCCCTCATGTCCCTGTCCCTGAGCGCGCTGCCCACGCGGGCCGCCCGTTGGAGCGCCACCCATCCGTGGCGCGCGATCGGCGCCTGGCTGGCGTTCGTGGTGATCGCCGTCGGCCTCGCCGCGACCATCCCCACCAACGAGGTCGAGGACGCCGACTACCGCATCGGCGAGTCCGGCCGGGCCGGCGCACTCATCGAGGAGGCCGGCCTCGACGACCCCCCGTCGGAGAGCGTGCTGGTGCGTGCCCGGTCCGGCGAGCTCGACGGCGCGATGGGCAGCGCCGCCGCGGCCGAGGTCGCCGAGCGGATGCGGACGGCCCCAGGCGTCGCCGGGGTCGGCGACGCCGTGCCGAGCGCCGACGGTACGGCGCTGCTCGTCCCCGTCGAGCTGACCGCGGACGATGTCGACGCGGCTCCGCTGCTCGACGTCACCGCCGCCGTCCAGGACGCCCACCCCGACCTGGTGATCGCCCAGGCCGGCGACGTCACCATCGACGAGGCGATCAACGAGCGGGTCGGTGAGGACCTGCGGGCCGCCGAGTTCATCAGCCTCCCCATCACGCTCGTCCTGATGCTGCTGGCGTTCGGCGCGCTGATCGCGGCCGGCCTGCCGGTGCTGCTCGCCGCCACGAGCGTGGCGGCGACGATCGGCATCAGCGCACCGATCTCGTGGCTGGTGCCGGCCGAGTCGACCGTGCTCAGCATGATCGTGCTGATCGGCATGGCCGTCGGCGTCGACTACTCGCTGTTCTACCTCAAGCGGGAGCGCCAGGAGCGGGCCGCCGGGCGCTCGACGCTCGACGCCGTCGCGATCGCCGCGGAGACCTCGGGGCACGCGATCCTGGTGTCCGGCGGTGCCGTGATCGCCGCGCTCGCGGGCCTGTTCGTGCTCTCCGACGTCACCTTCAACTCGCTGGCCACCGGCGCGATCCTCGTCGTCGCGGTCGCCGTGCTGGGCTCGATCACCGTGCTGCCGGCGCTCCTGGTCAAGCTGGGCCGCTGGGTCGACCGTCCCCGGCTGCCGCTGCTGTGGCGGCTCACGCGACGGGTGCCGACGGGCACCGTCAGCGGTCGCATCCTCGGGCCCGTGGTCCGGCACCCCGTCGTCGCCCTGGTCGTCTCGTCGATCGGCATCATCGCGCTCGCCGTACCCGCGTTCGGGATGAAGACGCACCAGGCCAGCATCGAGACGCTGCCCGCCGACATCCCGGCCGTGCAGACGCTCCGCTCGATCACGAAGGCGTTCCCAGCCGAGGGCACCGCCGCGCAGGTCGTCGTCGCCGGCGCCGAGCCCGCCGCGGCCCGATCCGCTCTCGAGGAGCTCGCCGCCGCAGCAGGTGCCGGCGACGACTTCGCGACCGAGGGGGCCGAGGTGCGCACCTCCGAGGACGGCGGTACGTCGGTCGTGGACCTCCCGCTGCCCTACGAGGAAGCCGACGACCGCGCCACCAAGGCGATCAAACGGCTCCGCGCCGACCTCGCGCCCGCCGCCCTCGACGGCCTCGGCGCCGGCAGCTCGTGGGCCGTCGGCGGCGGCGCCGCCGAGTCGCTCGACCGCCTGGACCTGCGCACCGAGCGGATGCCGCTGCTGCTGGGGTTCGTGCTGCTGCTGACCATGGTGATGATGATGCTCGCGTTCCGCAGCGTCCTGCTGGGCATCGTCTCGACGGTGCTCAACCTGGCCTCGGTGGGCGTCGCCTTCGGCCTGCTGTCGGTCGTCTTCCAGCACGGCGTCGGCGAGAGCCTGCTCGACTTCACCAGCCCCGGCTTCGTGATCGAGTGGATCCCGATCTTCGTCCTCGTCGTCCTGGTCGGCCTGTCGATGGACTATCACGTGTTCGTGCTCAGCCGGATCCGCGAGCTGATCGACCGCGGGCTGCCCGCCCGCGAGGCCGTCCACCGAGGCATCGCCGACACGGCCGGCGTCATCACCAGCGCCGCCGCGGTCATGGTCTCCGTGTTCGCCATCTTCGCGACCCTGTCGATGATGGAGATGAAGATGATGGGCGTCGGCCTCGCCGCCGCGATCCTCATCGACGCCACGGTGATCCGGCTGGTCGTGCTGCCCGCCGTGCTGATCCTGCTCGGCGAACGCGCCTGGCCGCGGCGCAGGGGTCCGTCGGAGCCGATGGTCTCGGCGGCGCTGCCCGAGGAGGGGCTGGTGACCACCGGTCACTGATCGGCCGGGGTCGGCCTCCGCTTCCGGAGGGCCTGCTCGTAGAGACGGCCGGCCCGGTACGACGAGCGCACGAGCGGACCGGCCAGCACCCCCGCGAAGCCGAGACGACGGGCCTCGTCGGCCAGCTCGACGAACTCCTCCGGCCGGACCCACCGCTCGACGGGGTGGTGTCGGCTCGACGGGCGCAGGTACTGGGTGATGGTCAGGAGGTCGCAGTGCACGGAGCGGAGGTCCCGCAGTGCCGAGGTGATCTCGTCGGGTGTCTCCCCCAGGCCGAGGATCAGGTTGCTCTTGGTCACCAGCCCGGCGGAGTGCGCCCGCGCCAGCACCTCGAGCGAGCGGTCGTAACGGAACCCCGGACGAATCCTGCGGAAGACGCGCGGCACCGTCTCGAGGTTGTGCGCCAGCACCTCGGGGCGGGAGTCGAAGACCTCGGTCAGCAGGTCGAGGCGGCCGCCGAAGTCGGGGATCAGGTTCTCGACGCGGGTGTCGGGGTTCAGGGCGTGGATCCGGCGGACGGTCTCGGCGTACAACCAGGCGCCGCCGTCGGCCAGGTCGTCTCGGGCGACGCCCGTGATCGTGGAGTACCGCAACCGCATGGTCCGCACGCTCTCGGCGACCCGGCGCGGCTCGTCGCGGTCCAGCGCCGACGGCCGGCCGGTGTCGATCTGGCAGAAGTCGCACCGGCGGGTGCACTGGTCGCCGCCGATGAGGAAGGTCGCCTCCCGGTCCTCCCAGCACTCGAAGAGGTTGGGGCACCCGGCCGCCTGGCAGACCGTGTGCAGACCCTCCTCCTCGACCAGGTCGAGGAGCTGCCGGGACTCGGGCCCGATCCGCACCCGCGCCCTGATCCACTCCGGCTTCTCCTCGACCGGAGTCTGCGCGTTGCGGATCTCCAGACGCAGGAGCCGGCGTCCGGCCGGCTCCATCAACCCCGCCGCCGCCCTGCGCTCACCGACCCGACACCTCCTTTCGCAGCTCTCCCTTGGCGACCTTCCCGATGGAGGTCTTGGGCAGGGCGTCGCGGATCTCGACGATCGTCGGGACCTTGAAGGAGGCGAGCCGGCCGACGCAGTGCTCACGCACGTCCTCCGCGCTGAGCGCGGCACCGGCCACGGGCACCACCACTGCCTTCACGGCCTCGTCGCGCAGTGGGTCGGGTACGCCGATCACGGCGACCTCGGCGATCGACGGGTGCTCGACGAGGACCGCCTCGACCTCGGCGGTCGAGATGTTCTCGCCACCGCGCTTGATCATGTCCGCGCGTCGGTCGAACCAGTAGAGGTACCCGTCGGCGTCGGCGTAGGCGTTGTCGCCGGTCCAGAGCTCACCGTCGCGCAATGCCCGCGCGGTGGCCTCGGGGTTGTTGTAGTAGCCCTTCATCAGGGTGCGCCCGGGCACCCCCTGGATCACGATCTCGCCCACGGAGCCCACCGGGACGTCCCTGCCGTCGGGGTCGACGAGGCGGACCGTGCGCCCCACCAACGGCTTGCCGATGGACGGCCACTTCTTCGGACCGAACACGGGAGCGAGCGTGGCCAGCGTCATCGCCTCCGACAGCCCGTAGGCGTTGATCAGCTCGACGCCGTAGCGGTCCTGGAAGGCGTCCTTCTCCTCCGCGGAGATGTTGAGCGCGTAGAAGGTACGGCGGAGGGTGTGGTCCCGGTCGGTGTGCCGCTCCGGCTGGGCGAGCAGCGTGCGCACCTGCATCGAGACCAGGCTGGTCTGGGTGGCCCGGTGCCGACGAACCTGGTCCCAGTACTTCGTCGCCCGGAACTCCTCCAGCAGGATGCAGGTCCCGCCCACCGTCAGGCTCGAGAGCACCGTGATGACCTGCGCATTGACGTGGAAGACCGGCAGCGACGTCAGGCAGCGGTCGGTGTCGTCGAGCAGCAGGCCGCGCGACTCGCGCTCACCGCCGTGCAGGGCGTTGGCATGGGTCAGCAGGACACCCTTGGGCCGCGCGGTGGTCCCCGACGTGAACAGCATCTGCACGACGTCCTCGCTGTCCACCGCGGGTCGCGGCGCGACGGTGGACGTCGTCACCAGCTCCTCCAGCATGACGGTGCCGGCCGCCGGCTCGTCGGTCCGGGCGAGGATCCGCCACCGGACGGACGGCACCCGGTCCGCCGCCTCGGCGACGGTGTCCAGGAAGGACGGCTGGGTCACCACGGCGACCGCACCGGAGAAGTCGAGCACGTACTCCAGCTCCGCCGGCGTGTTCGCCGTGTTCGACGGGACCATCACCGCGCCGAGCGTGCCGAGAGCGAACCACACCTCGAGGATCTCGGGGCAGTTGGCGAGGTGGACCGCGACCCGGTCGCCCTGCTCGACGCCGAGGTCGGTCAGGCCCGCCGCGACCTGGTCGACCCGCACCCGGAACCCGGCGTACGAGGTCTCGCGGACGGCCCCGTCCTTGTCCTCGAACACGATGAACGGCTTGTCGCCGTAGCGCTCGGCCCGTTCGTCGAGCAGGTCGCGCATGGTCCGGTTGCCGACGATGTCCATCCCAAGTCCTCCAGTTTCCCAGTCCGTCGAGCCCAGCCTGCCCTCGAAGGCGCGAGCAGGTCGCTCAGTCCGTCGAATTCCCGGTATTGCCCGCCCGGAGCAGGTCGTCCGCCGCCTCGACGCCCCGGCAGATCCGGTCGAGCACCCGAG
This sequence comes from Nocardioides sp. LHD-245, assembly GCF_030929495.1. Taxonomy (GTDB): domain Bacteria; phylum Actinomycetota; class Actinomycetes; order Propionibacteriales; family Nocardioidaceae; genus Nocardioides. Next base: position 207,287 of record NZ_JAVFWN010000005.1, read on the forward strand.
CCGCGTCGGCACCGTCGGTGGCGGCGTGGTCGAAGCTGAGGCTCAGCCCGATCCGGCGTACCGCGACGACCTGGTCGTCGACCAGGGCGAGCTCGCTGCGCACGGCGCCGACGCCGAGGATCGCCAGTTGCGGCGGGTTCACGATCGGGGAGAAGAACTCCACGCCCAGAGCGCCCAGGCTCGACACCGTGAACGTGGCGTCGGCGATGTCCTCCATCCGCAGCCGCCCGGCCCGGGCGAGCTCGGAGAGCCGTCGCAGCTCGGATCCGATCCCCGCGACCGAGAGGCGGTCCGCGTCCCGGATCACCGGGACGACCAGCGCTCCGGCCACGTCGACGGCGACGCCCAGGTGCACGCCGGTGTGGAGGTCGATGGTCCGGTCCGTCACCGTGCCGTTGATCCGACTGGCCCGCACCGCCCGCGCGACGGCGGCGAGGAGCGCGGCCGTCAGTCCGACGCCGCTGTCGGGGTCGGCCGACCTCGCTGGGCCGAGGGCACTCTCCAGGGCCGTCAGCTCGGCACGACGGTGCAACGTGACCTGCGGCTTCGTGATGACGGACTCGGTCAGCCGCTTCGCCGTGGTCCGCCGGAACCGGTCGTACCGGACCTGCGTGATGGCGGTCTCAGCCATCGCCGAGTCTCGCGACGACCTGACCGGGTACGACGTCCGCCCCCTCCTCGACCAGGAGCTCGGTGACGGTCCCCGCGAAGGGCGACTCCAGCTCCGCCGCCGTCTTGTCGGTCTCGAGCTCGGCGATCGGCTCGCCCTCGTCGACGTGGTCGCCGACGGCCTTCAGCCACGTGACGAGGGTGGCGTCCTCCATGGTCAGTCCCCACTGCGGGACAACGATGTCGCTCATGATGCCTTCCTGACGGTCCTGATGGTCTCCAGCACGGCGGACACGATGTCCTCCGGCTGGGGGAGGTACGCCGCCTCCAGATGGGGGGCGAAGGGAGCGGGGGCGTACGGCGCGCCGAGCCGGCGCACGGGTGCGACGAGCTCGTCGAAGCACTCCGTCGCGACCGTCGCCGCGATCTCCGCGCCCACACCGAAGTCGACGACGGCGTCGTGGACCACGAGCAGCCGACCGGTCCGGCGGACCGAGGCCAGCACCGTCTCCCGGTCCCAGGGCGAGATGGTGCGCAGGTCGATGAGCTCGACGCTGACGTCCTCGAGCTGCGCCACGGCCCGGGCGGCCCGCGGCGCCGCGCCACCCCAGGTGACCAGCGTCAGGTCCGTGCCCTCGCGACGCACGGCGGCCACCCCGATCGGCACGATCTCGTCCTCGTCGGCGACCTCGCCGCGGGTCGACCACTCGACGAGGCTCTCGATGACGTAGACCGGGCCGTCGTCGCGGATCGCGGCCTTGAGCAGCCCGCGGGCGTCGGCGGGGGTCGAGCCCCACACGACCTTGAGCCCGGGGACGTGCGCGAGCCACGCCTCGAGGTTCTGCGAGTGCTGAGGTCCGGTACGCCGCCCGCTCGCGCAGATCGACCGGATCACCATCGGTGCGGCGAAGTTGCCCGCCGACATGTAGGAGACCTTGGCGGCCTGGTTGACGACCTGGTCCATCGCGACGGTCACGAAGTCGAGGAACATCACCTCGACGACCGGCCGATACCCGGCCATGGCGGCGCCGAGCGCCGCGCCGACGATCGCCGCCTCGCTGATCGGGGTGTCGCGCACCCGGTCCGGGCCGAACGCCTCGAGCAGTCCCTTCGTCGCCCCGAACGGCCCACCGGGGTCGGCGACGTCCTCGCCGATGACCAGGACCCGGTCGTCGCGCGCCATCTCCTCGTGGAGTGCGCGGTTGATCGCCTGCCAGTACTTCACTGTCGTCATCGGGCGCCCTCCGGGTAGACGTGACGGCTCAGGCCGCCGGGGTCGCTCAGCGGCATCGCGCGCGCCGCCTCCACCGCCGCGCCGACCAGGTCCGCGATGTCCGCGTCGACCTGGTCGAGCTCGGCGGGCGGTACGCCGTGCGCCGCGTGCAGCACGTCCCGCCAGTGGGTGAGCGGGTCGCGCTCGGTCATCGCGGTGATCTCCTCGCGGGCCCGGTACTTCTGCGGGTCCCCCTCGAAGTGCCCGCGCCAACGCGTGGTTCGCGCCTCGATCAGGGTGGGTCCCGCACCGGACCGGGCGCGCGCGGTCGCCGCCCGTGCGGCCGTGAGAACCGCCGCCACGTCGTTGCCGTCGACCTTCTCCGCGGGCATGCCGTACGCCGCGGCGAGGTCGGTGACCTCGGCGTTCGCCAGGTGCTTGCTCACCGGTGTCATCTCCGCGTAGCCGTTGTGCTCGCAGACGAAGACGACCGGCAGCTGCCAGAGCTCGGCGAGGTTCAGGCACTCGTGCAGGACACCCTCGGCCACCGCGCCGTCGCCGAAGAAGGCCACCGAGACCTGGCCGCGACCGGCGAGCTGGGCCGCGTAGCCTCCGCCCACCGCCATCGGGATGCCGCCACCGACGATCGCGTTGGCGCCCAGGATGCCGACCGTGTTGTCGGCGATGTGCATGGACCCCGAGCGTCCCAGCGCATAGCCGCCCTCGCGTCCGTACAGCTCGGCCATCATCTCGCGCAGGCGACCGCCCTTGGCGATGCAGTGTCCGTGCCCACGGTGGGTGGTGGTGATGTAGTCGGCGTCGTCCAACGCGGCGCACACCCCGGCGGCGACGGCCTCCTGCCCGATGGACAGGTGGATGAACCCGGGCAGCTCGCCGGCGGCGAAGAGCTCGCCGGCCGTGGTCTCGAACTGGCGGATCCTGCGCATCGTCCGGTACAGGTCGATCGCGAGCTCGCGGTCGACACCGACGTCCTGACTGCGGACAGCCGTCATGGTCGTCCCTCCTCCTCGGTGAGCCGGACGACAGCCCGGCCCGGGGCGCACACGACGCCGTCCTGGTTGGTCTCCTGCAGCTCGACGGTCCGGGTCCACCGGTCGGCCTCGACGACCCGGCCGGTCACCGTCAGGACGTCGCCCGGAACCGCGAAGTGGCGGTTCTGCCACGAGAAGCGCTCCACCCGTCCGGCTCCGCCGAGCCAGCGACGCACGGTGGCCAGCAGCCAGCAGCCATGGAGGTGACCGTGGACGAGCACGCCGGGATAGCCCTCGGTCGCGGCGTACGGCAGGTCATAGTGGATCCGGTGCGGGTTCCAGGTGACGGCACTGAAGCGGAACAGGGAGATCTCGCTCGGGCGGACCTCGAGGACCGGGAGCTCGGTCCCCACGGGGGCGAAGGTCATGACAGCGCCTCCCTGCCGAGGAACGTCTCCCGGCACTCGCTGAGCGGGCCGTCCTCGTCGGAGTAGGTGCGCTGCACGGTCAACACCAGCAGCGGGCCGTTCGCGGTCGTCTTCAGCTCGGCGCCGGCGAGAGCGATGTCGAGGCTCACCAGCGCGCCGGCCTCGAGGTCGCGGTGGAAGGTGAGCTCCTGGCCTCCGGCCATCAGGCGCAGCCCCGCGACGTCGAACCCGGAGAACGGGTCGGCGGCGTTGCCGTCGGGCAGCAGGTCCCGCTCGAGGGGGCCGTTGTCCCACACCAGCACCGACGACAGGAACAGCGGCGCGGCGAGCCCGACGACGTCGTCGGCGACGCTGCCGTCGACCGCCACCGCGAACCGGTCGAGCTGCTGCTGCCCGATCCGGCCGAGCTCGACCCGCCGGGTCGCGCCGAGCCGGGACCGAGCCGCGGTCCAGACCTCGTGGATGCGTGCCTGGTCGCTCACCCCTGGGACCCCACCCCGCCGGCCGGCGCGGCCGGTGTCGCCGAGGGGTCGAGGAGGAGCTTGCCGAAGACCCGGCGCTTCTCGAGCAGCCGCTGGGCGTGGGCGATCTCCTCCAGCGCGAAGACCTGCTGGACGATCGGCCGCACGATGCCGCGCTCGACCAGGTCCAGGATCGTGCAGAAGTCGTCGCGCGACCCGGCGTAGGAGCCGATCACGGTGTGCTCCTTGATGAACAGGTGCCACAGGTTGATGTCGACCTCGAAGCCCGAGTGGCCGCCGGACGTCACCAGGCGGCCACCCCGCGCCATCGCGGCCAGGCTGCCCTGCCAGGTGCTGGCGCCGACGTGCTCGAAGACCAGGTCCGCGCCGTGGCCGCCGTTGAAGGCCCGGACCTGCCGGGGCCAGGTCGGGTCGTGGTGGTCCACGACGAGATCGGCCGGCAGCAGCTCGCGAGCCTTGCGAACCTTCTCCTCGCCGCCGACCGTGACGACGACCCGCGCGCCACTGAAGCGCGCGACCTGGGCGGCGAGGGTGCCGATGCCCGAGCCCGCGGCGATCACGAGCACCGTCTCGCCGGCGCGCAGCCGTGCCCGCGTGTGGAGCATGTGCCACGTGGTGGGCCCGGTCACGGCGATCGCCGTCGCGACGTCGTACGACAGACCGGTCGGGATGGGCAGGACCTGGCGGGCCGGCGCCACGGCGTACTCCGCATAGCCGCCCTGGGTCTGGACGCCGTAGATCAGGCTGTCGCGGCACATGTTGGTCTGGCCGCGGAAGCAGGGGCGACACCGGCCGCAGGCGACGACAGGGTCCACGACCACACGTGCGCCGAGCAGGCCGGGGTCCACCTCCGTGCCGACCGCGACGACGTCGCCCGCGACCTCGGTGCCGGAGATGTGGGGCAGGGGCACGGCCTGCGGCGTCTGGCCACTGCGGGTGAGCAGGTCCACCTGGTTGAGGCCGCACCGGCGCACCTTGATCAGGACCTCGTCCCGACCGCAGTCGGGTACGGCGACGTCGGTGTCGACCCGCACGACGATCCGCCCGCCGTCGTCGTGCAGCCGAGCGGCGCGCATGGTCGTGGGGACGGTCTCGGTCGCCGCGGGCGCGCTCGTCGTCACTTCGCGGCTCCCAGCTCGTCGAGGTAGGCCTTCTTCTTGGCGGCGAACTCCTCGGACTGGAAGGCCAGGCCGTTCGCGATCGCCTCGACCTGGAGCTGCTCGCGCAGGCTCGAGGACTCACCGAGGCGGACGACGGTCTTGAGCATCCGGACGGCGTCGGCGCCCTGGCCGGCGACCCGGGCGAGGAACCCCTCGACGGCGGCGCCGAGCGCCTCGGCATCGGGGAGGACCTCGTTGACCAGGCCCCAGGTCAGCGCCTCCTCCGCGCTCACGCGGTAGCCGGTCAGCGCCATGTGCAGCGCTCGCGACGCGCCGACCTGTCGCTGGACGAGCCAGGACAGGCCGAAGTCCTGCACGACGTCGAGCGCGCCGGGGACCATCCACAGTCGCGCGCCGGACACCGCGAAGCGCAGGTCGCAGGCCATCGCGATGCCCAGGCCCCCGCCCCCGCAGGCGTGCCCGTTGAGCGCGGCCAGGGTCGGGATCGGCAGGCCGTGGATCGCCTCAATGATCTCGTGCTGCCCGTCGAGCAGCCGCTTGCCCGAGTAGATCGACGGGTCGTCGACGTGCTCCATGAAGAACGGCGTGTCGAGGTCGACGCCCGCGGAGAACAGCCGCCCACGCCCCGTGATCACCAGGGCCCGCGCATCGCTCCGCGCCACGACCCGGACGGCGTCGAGGAGCTCCTCGAGCATCTGCGGGTCGAGGGCGTTGAGGCGTTCGGGCCGGTCGAGGGTCAGCAGCGCGGCCCCCGGCCGGAGGTCCAGCTCGATCCTGCGCTCGCCCATCGTCTGTCTCCTTCTTCGTGCTTCTCGCCACTCGACCGACCAGTCGGTCGAGTGGCAGGCTAGTCGCGCGCAGGATCGGCGTCAAGCACCCGCGGAGCCGTCGACGTCGACCGCGACCCGGCCGACGGAGGAGCCGGACTCCACCGCGGCCAGCGCCGCGGGAGCCCGGTCGAAAGGGAGGAGTCGCGAGACCACCGGGTGGATCGCCGCCGCGTCCACGACGGCGACCAGGCGCTCGTACTGCTCCCGGACGACGGCCGGGGCCCGGTCGCGGTACAGGCCCCAGTGCAGGCCCACGACCGCGTAGTTCTTGACCATCGCCAGGTCGGCGCGCACCGGCGGCACCTGACCGCTGGCGAAGCCGACCAGCACGATGCGTCCGTCGAACCCGACCACTCGCTCGGACAGCGCGTGCGCCGTTCCGCCGACCGGGTCGATGACGACGTCGACCGCGCCTCCCGCGGCCTCCCGCACCTGCCCGACCAGGTCCGCCGAGCCTCTCAGCAGGACCGCCGAACAGCCCGCGGCGAGAGCCGCCTCCCGCTTGACCGGGTCGCCCACGACGCCGATCACGGTGCGCGCGCCGAGCGCCCGGGCGAGCTGGACCGCGGCCAGCCCGACGCCGCCCGCCGCCGCGTGCACGAGGACGGCGTCGCCCGCCTCGACCCGCCCGCGCACGTGGACGGCGAACCACGCCGTCTGGAACGCGACCGGGAAGCACGCCGCCTCCACGGGCGAGTAGTGCGCCGGCGGGACGAAGGCGCTGCCGCGGTCCAGGACGGCGTACGGCGCGAACGCACCGACCAGGCCGGCGGTCAGGCCGGCGACGGTGCCGCCCGCGGGCAGGAGGTCGTCGAGATCGCCGCCGACGAGCTCACCGGACACCTCCATCCCGGCGATCGCGGGGAGCGGCGGGGTGGACTGATAGGTCCCGCGAACGATCAGCGCGTCGGAGAAGTTGACCGACGCCGCCCGCACCCGCACGAGCAGCTGCCCCGGCCCGGGCCGGGGCACCGCGACGTCCGCCAGGGCGAGCACCTCGTCCGGCTCGCCGCGGCGGTCGAAGGTCCACGCCCGCATCCGGTCGGGAAGCGCGTCAGCCATCGCTCGGTCTCCTCTCCGTCAGGCCGGCCAACCCGGCCAACCCGGCCCTGCGGACCTTGCCCGAGGCCGTCCTCGGCAGGTCGGACACGAACAGGACCTGCCGCGGTCGCTTGTGGCCGGCGAGGTGCGCCCGGCAGTGCCGTACGAGGTCGTCGGCGGTCACGGCCACGCCCGCGACGGTCTCGACCGCGGCGGCGACCGCCTCGCCCCAGCGCTCGTCCGGCACCCCGAACACGGCCGCGGCGCGCACCGCGGGATGGAGCTCGAGCACGTCCTCGACCTCGGCCGGGAAGATGTTCATGCCCCCCGAGATGATCAGCTCCTTGCTGCGACCGGTCAGGTGCAGATAGCCCGCATCGTCGATCAGGCCCAGGTCACCGGTGCGCAGCCAGCCGTCGTCGAAGAGCGCCGCCGTGGCCTGCGGATCGTCCCAGTAGCCGGCGCACAGCGTGGGCCCGGCCACCTGGACCTCGCCGACCTCCCACGGCTCCGCGACGCCGGCATCGGTCCGGACCCGCACCCGGACGCCGAAGGACGGCAGGCCGGCGCTGACCCGCGCGGCGGGCGGCGCATGGGGCGGACAATGGGTCACCGTCCCGCCACCTTCGGTGAGCCCGTAGACGTGGGACACCCACACGTGCGGCAGCAGCGCGGAGGTCCGGGCCAGGAGCCGCTCGCGGACCGGAGCGCCCCCGCACATGATCATCCGCAGTGCCGGCCAGGCCGCGCCGGAGCGCTCGAGTGCGTCGAGCACGTCGGCGAGCATCGTCGGCACCAGGAGCAGATGGGTCACGCCGCAGCGGCCCACCTCGCGCACCACCTCGTCGGCGTCGAAGCCCCCCGACGCCTTGAGATGCACCTGCCCGCCCTGCAGCAGCACGGCCCAGACGAACTGGTGCCGACCGCCGATGTAGTTGAGGTCGAAGGCGACGAAGGTGGCGCTGTCGCGGCCGATCCCGAAGTCGGCGATCTGCTGGACGGCATTGGCCACCACACCTCCGGCCGTCCAGACCGCCCCCTTGGGCCGTCCCGTGGTGCCCGAGGTGTAGATGATCTCGTGAGCAGTGTCGCGCTCGACCACGGCGCCCGCGCCGGCCTCCGGCGCGGCCCGTCCGGCCGCGACGAGCTCCTCGTACTCCAGCTCCGCGACGGGCGACGGCCCGAAGGTGACCACGCTGCGCAGGTGCGGGAGCCCGCCGTCCCGGCGGGCGGCCGCGACGGCCTCGACGAGCTCGGCGTCCGCGATCAGGACCGCCGCCCGGCTGTCCGCCAGGAGGCGGACGGCCTCGGCCGGGGCGTAGCGCCAGCTCAGCGCCACGAGGACCGCGGCCAGCTGGCTGGTCGCGATCTCGACCTCGAAGTACTCCGGGCGGTTGCGCGTCAGCAGGGCCACCCGCTCCCCCGGCGCGATCCCCGCGGTCGCCGCGAGCCCTGCCGCCATGCTCGCCGAGCGGGCCACCAGGTCGCCGTACGACTGGCGTCGCCCACCCAGGCTCAGCGCCGTCCGCGCGGGATCCGGAGCCGCGACCCGGGCGAGGGCCGCGAGCAGCGAACCCGGCTCCCGGGCTCCCGGCACCGCGGCGTTGCAGCTCATTCAGAAGGACCGGCCGAGGCCGAAGGACTCGGCGATGACGTTCCTGCCCATCTCGTTGGTGATCGGACCGATGCGGTACAGGCGGACGTCGCGCCAGTACCGCTGCATGTCGGTCTCCTGCGCGTATCCCATGCCGCCGAGGATCTGGATGCCGAGGTCCGCCGCCTTGGTGGCGTACTCCGAGGAGATCACCTTCGCCATCGTCGCGGCCGTGCCGACGTCCTGACCGGTCTGCTGCAGCCAGGCCGCGCGGTAGATGGCCAGCTCGCTCTGCGTCTGCCACATCGCCATGTCCGCGACGTAGTGCTGGAGGGCCTGGAACTGTCCGATCGGCCGGCCGAACGCGCGGCGCTCCTTCATGTAGGTCACCGCGTCCTCGAGCACCCCGTCGAGGACACCGAGACACAGCGAGGACACGATGATCCGCTCGTTGTTGAGACTGGTCAGCAGGCTCGGCCAGCCCTGGTTCACCTCGCCGACCACGTGGTCGTCCGACACGAAGACGTCGTCGAGGAAGACCTCGCACGAGCCGACCGCGCGCATCCCGAGCTTCGGGATCTGCCGGATCTCCAGCCCCTGCGACGGGTTGGGGATGAGGAACAGGGTCGTCCCGCGACTGGGGCGCTCGGCATCCGGGTCGGACTTGGCGAGCAGCAGCAGGTAGTCCGACGCGTGCGCCGCCGTGGACCAGATCTTCTGGCCGCGGACCTGCCAGCCGCCCTCGACCTTGCGCGCCGTCGTGCGCATGCTGCCCAGCAGGTCGGTGCCGCCCGACGGCTCGGTGACCGCGATGGCGATCTTGATCTCGCCCGCCGCCAGACGCGGCAGCAGGTCGGCCTTGAGGGCCTCCGACCCCGACTCCGCGATCGACCGGGCACAGAACGAGGAGAGGCCCCAGATCCAGACCAGGCCGCCCAGGGTGCGGGAGAGCTCGCGCCCGATGACCACCTGGGAGAGCACGTCCGACCCGGACCCGCCGTACTCCTCGGGCAGACCGACGGCGTGCAGCCCCTGCTCGGTCATCAGGTCCCAGAGGTCGTGGGGGTACTCGTGCTCACGCGCCTCCCACTCGCGGGCTGCCTGCTTCGGCAGCTTGTTGTCGACCCAGGAGTGCAGGTGACGCTGGAAGTCGGCGAGCTCGGGCGACAGGGAGAAGTCCATCAGATAGGTCCTTTGGTGGTTCGGAAGGGTCGTTCGGGGACAGGTGCTTCGCGGGCGGCGCGGGCGCCGCCCGGGTCAGTGCGCCACGACGGCGTCCACGAGCTCGGCGGCGGGGAGGTCGAGGCCGCCCAGCGCCCGGCCGGCCAGCACGGCCAGGTCGATGCCCTCGGGGACCTCGCCCTGGAGACGGTGGAGGTTGGCCTCGAGGTCAGGCCGTGCCCAGGCACGGAGGACGCCGGCGCCGGTCGCCCGGTCGGTGCGTCCGTCGGTCCAGGTCACCTCGAGGACGAACTCGCGCGGGCCCAGCCGCGGGTCGGCGACGACCTCGACCCGCTGGGCACCGGCGACGCGCTCCGGCTCGCCGGAGGCGAACAGGTCGTCGACCGTGACCGATCCTCGGGTCAGGGCCGTGGCGAGGCAGTAGCGGGCGCTCATCAGGGCCGCGCCGGCGTCCTCGAAGACCGGCATGCCGTCGGTGCCCGGGTAGTGCGCCTCGGCCGGCGAGAGCGTGAGCGTGGCGCCGGCGAACGGCGCCCGGGCGGTCCGGGCGGTCCGGACCAGCGAGGCGGCGGCGGTGACCGGCTCCTGGAGGATCGCGCAGACCGGATGGGCCTTGAAGGTCACCTCACGCGTCGCCCACACGGTCCCGAGCTCCCGGCCGACCCCGTCCGCAGGAGCGAGGTCGCGCACGAACGCGGCGAAGAACCCGCTGTCACCCTCGAGCGCCGCGGCGGAGCCGGTCGCGCCGCACGCGGCGAGGCGCGCGGCCTCCAGGCCCGACCGCGACGCCGCCCCGAGCTGGAGCTGCCATTCGCTCGACCCGTCGACCCACGTCTGGTTGGTGCCCGCGGCCATCGACGCGGCGATGCCGAGGGCGTGCGCGCACTGCTCGGCATCGAGCCCCAGGAGACGGGCCGCTCCCGCGGCGGCGCCGAAGACGCCGTAGATGCCGCTGCCCCGGAAGCCGTGGGCGGTCGTGCGCAACGCCGCCACCCGGCCGACCGCCGCGGCCACCTCGTACCCGGCCACGACGGCAGTGAGGACGTCGCGCAGGCTCCGGTCCGTTGCCTCGGCGAGGGCGAGGACGGCCGGGATGGTCGCCGCGCCGACGTGGGTGAACCCCGGGAAGTAGGTGTCGTCCTGGGCACGGGCGTGCACGAGGCAGGCGTTGACGAAGGCCGCGTCCGGGGGTGCGAGCTCGGCCCCGGTGAGGAAGGTCCGGGCTCCGTGGCCGCCCCAGCGGCTCTCCGACCAGCGCAGGGCGACCGCCGCCAACCGTCCCCCGGCCGCCGCGACCGCGAGGTTGTGCGCGACGGCCAGGCGGGTCGTCTCCACGACGTCGTCGGGCACTGTGGCGAGGTCCAGGCCGGCAACGAACGCGCCGAGATCCTCCGTCCTGGTGGTCGTCATGTCAGACCTTCACCGTCGCGATCCGGCCGAGCACGCCGGCCGGACGGACGACCAGGACGGCGATGAAGACGCCGAACACGAGCGTGGCGCGCCAGTCCGAGGAGATGTAGCCGGCGAAGAACGCCTCCAGCAGGCCGAGCAGCACCGCGCCGGCGATGGCGCTGCGGATCGTCCCGAGCCCGCCGAGGACGGCGCCGACGAAGGCGATCAGCGCCAGCCGGGTGCCCATGTGCGGACTGAGGGACAGGATCGGCGCGGCGAGGACCCCCGCAGCGCCGGCGAACACGCCGGACAGCGCGAAGAGCCACAGCGTGACGCGGTGGGTCGGGATGCCGAGGGTCTCGGCCATCTCCTTGTCCTGGAACATCGCCCGGATCGCCGTACCGCCGCGGCTCGAGAGCACCAACCCCAACAGCGCGAAGAGCACCGCGCTCACCGCCAGGACCGCGATGCTGTGGTTCGAGATCGAGAGGGGCCCCAGCGAGTGCGCGGTCGAGCCCACCGGGCTGCGCGCGGGTCGCGGGATGCCGCCAGCCACCAGCTGCACCACCTCGGCCAGCACGATGGAGAAGCCGAAGGACATGATGACCCCGGCCAGCATGTCCTTCTCGGCGACCCGGCGATAGATCAGCACCCAGGACAGCACCGAGAGCAGCACGCTGCCGGCCACGGCGATCAGGATCCGGACGACGACGGGAAGGTCGACGAATGCCGCGTAGGTCAGGTAGCCGGCGACCATGGCCTGCGCGCCGAGGGCGAAGTTCACGAACCCGGTCGCTGTGTAGAGCACGGCGTACCCTGCCGCCACCAGCGCGTAGATCGCGCCGGTGACCAGGCCGCCGGCGAGGAGGAGGACGAAGGTCTCCACGGCTCAACCCACCTTTCCGAGTCCGCCGAGGTACAGGTCGCGCATCTGGTCGGTCTGCTCGAGCTCCTCGACGGTCCCCGACAGCACGACCTCCCCGTGCGCGAGCAGGTAGCCACGGCTGCAGATCCGCATGGCCAGGCGAGCGTTCTGCTCGACCAGCAGCACGCTCAGCCCGGTGGCCGCGAGCTGTCGCACGGTCTCCCCCACCTGCTGGTAGATCACCGGCGCGAGGCCCAGCGACAGCTCGTCGATGATGAGCAGCCGGGGACGTTGGGCCAGCGCGCGGCCGATCGCCAGCATCTGCTGCTCTCCGCCGGAGAGCAGCCCGGCGAAGGACTGTCGCCGCTCGCGCAGCCGCGGGAACAGGTCGTAGACCTCGTCGGTCCGCGACGCCACATCCGTGCGGTCGACCGCACGCGCCGCGACCTCGAGGTTCTCCTGCACGCTCAGCTGGGGGAACACGTGGCGTCCCTCCGGCACGACCGCGATGCCCCGCGCGGCACGGCGGTTCGCCGGCAGCCGGGTGACGTCGTCGCCGTCCCAGATCAGCGAGCCGGACTCCAGCCGGTTCAGGCCGCTGATGCCGCGCAGCGTCGTCGACTTGCCGGCACCGTTGGGGCCGATGAGGAACACCGCCTCGCCGTCGCCGACCTGGAGGCTGAGGTCCTCCACCACCGTCACCGGGCCGTAGCCGATCCGTGCGTTCCGCAGCTCAAGCATCGTCGGTCCTTCCGAGATAGGCCTCGATGACCCGCGGCGACTCGCGCACCACCGCCGGCTCGTCGTCGGCGATGACGCGGCCCTCGCTGAGGACGGTCATCCGGTCGCAGATCGTCATCAGCAGGCCGATGTTGTGCTCGATCACGAGGATCGTGTAGCCGTTGCGGCGCAGCCGCCTCAGCACCTCGCCGAGGACGTCCACGTCCGACCCCGGGAGGCCCGCCGCGGGCTCGTCCAGCACGAGCAACGTCGGCTCGCTCGCCATGGCACGCGCGAGCTCGACCAGGCGCCGCCGGCCGTAGGGCAGCTCCGAGACCTGCCGGTGCGCGTCCACCGCGAGGTCCAGCTCGCGGAGGATCGCATGCACGTCGGTGCGATGCCGTCGCTCCTCGCGGCTGACCTTCGGCGTGTAGAAGAAGGTGTGGGGGAAGCGGTACCCGATGTGCCGGTGCCGACCGGCCATCACGTTGTCGAGCACGCTCTCGTCCTCGAACAGCTGCGAGGTCTGGAAGGAGCGCGCCATCCCGCGCGACGCCAGCCGGTGCGCGGCCAGCCCGGTGACGTCGGCGCCCTGGAAGACCACGCGCCCGCCGTCGATCCGGTCCACGCCGGTGATCATGTTGACCAGCGTCGTCTTCCCGGCGCCGTTGGGCCCGATCAGGCCGTGCAGCGAGCCCCGGTGGACGGTGAGGTCGACCTCGTCCACGGCCGTGAGCCCGCCCCAGCGCCGGGTGAGTCCTCGGGCCTCGAGCAGCGCGGTCATGCCGCACCTCCCCTGCCGCGGCGACCGGAGCGGCCCACGAGTCGCACCACCGCGGGCGAGCTCGCCAGGCCGCCGAGACCCAGCGGCAGGAACCGCAGGCTGAGCACGATCAGCGAGCCGTAGACCAGGAGCACGTAGTCGGAGACGCCGAAGTCGCCGGCCGAGTTGCGGAAGTACGTCAGGGCGGCCGCGACCACGAGGATCCCCGGCGCCGACCGGAGGCCGCCGACGATGGCGATCGCGAGCACCGACAGGGTCAGGTCGATGCTGTAGACCGACGGGTCGACGACGAGCGACCAGGCGCTGTAGAGGCCGCCCGCGACGGCCGAGAAGGCACCGGCGATCGTGAAGCCCAGCAGCTTGTAGCGCCGGGCGTCGACGCCGATGCTGCGCGCCGCCATCGGGCTCTCCCGAGTGGCCATGAACGCGCGGCCGATCTTGCTTCGCCGCATGCTGGCGATGACGGCGAGGAACAGGGTGAGGGCGCCCAGCCCGATCCAGCACAGCAGGCGCGGATCGTCGAGGGACCGGCCGAAGAACATGATCGAGAAGCCCGAGCGCCCCTGGGGACCACCCAGCCAGTCGGAGTTGCGGACCACGTTCTCGAAGATGTAGCCGACGGCCAGGGTGGTGAGCGCGAGGTACAGGTCGGTGACCCGCAGGGTGACCGCACCCATGAGGAGCCCGAGGACCGCCCCGACGGCTGCGACCAGGACGAACCCGATCGCGCCGTCGAGGCCGAGGTCCTCGGTCACCACGACCGCCGCATAGGCGCCGGTGCCGAACAGCGCCGCCTGTCCGAGGGAGAAGACACCCATCAGCCCCATCAGCAGGTGGAGCGAGAGGCCCAGCAGCGCGATGATGAGGATGTAGGCGAACAGGTACGTCGTCGAGTAGTCGCTCAACGCGGGGAAGATCGCGGCCGCGGCCACGAGGACCACCGCGACGATCACCGGAAGACCCGCTCGACGATGCCCAGCCGGATCCGTGGTCGACGGCTGCCGCGGTCGGGTGAGGGTGTCGGTCATGCGTCCGCTCAGCTCTCCGGCCAGACGATCTCGTACTGCTGGCCGTTCCAGTTGGCGATCTGCGAGGACTCCTGGCCACGACGGTCGTCGGAGCTGAACGTCCAGCCCTGGCGGGCCAGGCCGTCGAAGCCCGAGAGCGACTCCAGGGCCTTGGTGATCTCCTCGCTGGAGGTCCCGCCGTCCTGGACGGCCTGGGCGAGGGCCAGGGTGGCGTCGTACGCCATGGCGGAGATCCAGCCCGGGTTGTCGATGCCCTGGGCCATCAGCTTGTCGGTGAGCTCCTGGTTGTCGGCGTTCGGGAACCAGGGCGAGACGGTCATGTAGCCCTCGGCCGCGTCGCCGGCCAGGTCGATGGTGCCCGAGGCGTCGGCGCCGATCCACTGCGACTGCAGGCCGAGCTCCTTCGACTGCCGCAGCAGCTTCGCGATGTCGGCCGGGTTCGAGTCGCTCAGCAGCACGTAGGTCGGGTCGGCCTGCTTGAGCTGGGTGACGAGCGGGGTGTAGTCCGCCTGGTCGGGGTCGTGGGCGATCTCGGCGACCGGCTCGATGTCGACCTCCGCGAGCTGCTCCTTCTGCTGCGCCGCGCCGCCCTTGCCGAAGTCCGTCGTCGCGTTGACGATGGCCACGGTCTCACCGGGCTGGAGCTTCGCCTTGACGTAGTCGACGACGGTCTGGTTGCTCCGGTCGCTCTGGGTGCTGAACCGGAAGGTGTTGTCGTAGTCGTCGGTGATCTGGTTCAGCACGGCCATCACCAGGTGCGGGACCTTCGCCCGCTCGGTGACCTCGGCGGTCGGCAGGATGTCGACGCTGACGATCGGACCGATCACGGCCGGCAGGCCGTCGGCGTTGACCGCGTCGCGCGCCGACTGGACGCAGATCGACTTGTCGCTCTGGCAGTCGTAGACGACCGGCTCGAACTCCAGGTCGTAGTCGCCCGACGCGTTGATGTCCTCCACCGCCGCCTTGACGCCCGCCTCGAGCTGCAGGCCGTAGTCGGCGTATGCGCCCGTCTTCTCGGCGACGACGGCGAACTTGAAGGTGTCGCCGTCCGTGCCGCCGTCGTCGCCGGAACAGCCGGCCAGCGCAAGGGCGAGCGTCGCCGCGACAGCGGTCACCGCCATCCGAATCCCCACAGAACGCTTCATCTTGACCCATTCTCCTATCCCGACCGACCAGACGGTCGAGTCGGTACACTGAAGCGCAGAATGTGACGTGCGTCAAGCGTTTCCACGTGCGCGAGATGCCATCTACCGACCAGGCGGTCGAGGAGGATCCACCATGGCTCGTTGGTTCATCACGGGGGCGTCGCGCGGCCTGGGGCGCGCGATCGCCCTGGCCGCGTTGCAGGCGGGACACGAGGTCGCGGCCACCATGCGCGACCCGGCCGCGGCTGCGCCGGAGCTCCTCGCCTCGTCGGGCGCGGAGGTGATCGCGCTCGACGTACGCGATGCCGACCAGGTCCGGCAGGCGGTGGCCGGGGCGACCGAGCGGTTCGGCGGTATCGACGTCCTGGTCAACAATGCCGGCCGCGGGCTGCTCGGCGCCATCGAGTCGACGACGGCCGAGGAGGTCCGAGCCCTCTACGAGGTCAACGTGTTCGGCCTGCTGACCGTGAGCCGTGCGGTGCTCCCGGTGATGCGGGCGACCGGACGGGGGCACATCATCAACATCGGGTCGATGGGCGGCATCGCCGCGTTCGCGGGCACGGGTGTGTACGCCTCCACCAAGTTCGCCGTGGCCGGCTTGACCGAGGCCATGCGGGACGAGCTGGCGCACACCGCGCTGCGCGTGTCGGTGGTCGAGCCCGGCTCGTTCCGCACCGACTTCATGGACCCGGCCAGCATGAGCGTGGCGAGCGGACCGCGGTTCCCCGAGTACGGGCCCAGCGTCGACGACATGACCTCACGTCATCTCGCGACCAACCACACCCAGGCAGGCGACCCGGCCCGGGCGGCACAGGCCGTGCTCCGGCTGGCCGAGAGCCCGGACCCGCCGACCCACCTGGTCCTGGGCGCCGACGCGGTGGCGCGCGCCGAGGCCAAGCTGCGCAGCCTCGGCGCGGAGCTCGAGGCCTGGCGCGAGACCAGTCTCGGCACCGGATACGGCGAACCGACCTGAGGCCCGGGCCGGGACGCCGGCCGCCGCGTGGCGCGTGGTCAGGAGACGGGCAGCCGCTCGGTGCCCGGCTGCAGGGCGCCGGCCATGAAGATCGACCACACGTACTCGCCGATCTCGGCCGCGGAGCGCGACCCACCCGGCCGGTACCACTGGTAGGCCCAGTTGCACATGCCGAAGAAGGCCATCGAGGCCAGCGTCGGGTTGGTGACGTTGAGCTCGCCGGACTCGTTGCCCCGCTCGATGACCCGGCGCACGTTGGCCCAGTACTCGTCGCGCTTCTTGCGCAGCCTCGAGCGCAACCGCGGATCGAGGTCGCGGTGGTGCTCGAAGTAGACGCGCAGGTAGCCCGGCCGCTCGTCCATCAGGCTGAAGATGTCGATGGCCACGCGGCGCAGGATCTCTGACGCAGCCAGGTTCGACGTCAGGTACTCCTCCAGCGGCGGAGCCACGGCCTGGACGCACTCGTCGTGGATCCACGCGACGATCTGGGCCTTGCTCTTGACGTGGTGGTAGAGGGTCGGCTTCTTGATGCCGACGGCCTCCGCGATGTCCTCCATGGAGGTCTCGTGGAACCCGCGCTCGTTGAACAGCGCGGCCGCCGTGCTCGTGATCTGCGTCTTGCGACCCCCGACAGGAGCTTGAGTCGTCACGTCTCCACCTCTCTCGCGCCGCGGGTGTGCATGCTGCCTCCCCGGCAACCGAGACCATCCACCCGACCGGCTAGTCGGTCACAGTACTCCTTCGACCGCGGTCCGCGGACATCGATGGACGGCGACGAAACGCCCTGTGGGGCGCCGGAAGCGAGCCCGGACGGTTGACGCGGCCGCGACGTCGGCCTACCGTCCCTGCTACTCGACCGACTGGTCGGACGGGCACGGAGGGAACAACGATGGACCACCTGGGAGTCACCCACCGCGACGGCGTACTGCACGTCCGGATGGCCCATCCGCCCGTCAACGCCTTCACCGTCGCACTGCTCGAGGAGCTCCGCGACGCGTTCCTGACCAGCGGGCCCCGGCCGCGGGTCATCGTGCTCAGCAGCGAGGTGGGTGGGATCTTCGCCGCCGGCGGCGACCTGAGGTTCATGGCGCAGGCCGACGAGCCGACCTCGAGTCGCTACGTCCTGCTGTGCCAGGAGGTCTACGGGCTGCTCGAACGGTCCGACCAGGTGAGCATCGCGGCGATCGACGGCGCCTGCCTCGGCGGCGGCCTCGAGATCGCGCTGGCCGCCGACATCCGGGTCGCCTCGCCGACGAGCCGGCTCGGACTCCCCGAGGCGTCCCTGGGGATCCTGGCGGGAGGGGGCGCGATCCATCGACTCGTCCGGGCGACCGGGCAGGGCGTGGCCCGGGACCTGCTGCTCGCCGGCGAGCCGATATCCGGTGCCACCGCGCACGGCTGGGGCCTGGTGAGCCGGCTCAGCGAGGACCCGGTGGCCGAGGCGCTGCGGCTGGCCGCCCGCATCGCCGAGCTCTCGCCCGACGCCATGGCGGCGACCAAGTCGCTGGCGATCGCGGCGTCGACGGACGACCTCGCGGCCGGGCTGGCCGACGAGCACCGCCGCTGGCTCGAGGTCCGTCGAGGCACCAACGCCCAGGAGGGCCTCACCGCGTTCGCGGAACGCCGGGAGGCCAGGTTCGTCGCGGATGACTGACTCCTGGACCGGGCCGGGCGTCGTCGTACGGCACGGCCGGCTGTGGGGATCGGCCGCCGACCCCGCGCGCGTCGCACTGCGGTTCGTCGACGGCCCGAGCCTCACCCACGCGCAACTGTGGTCGGCCGTCGCCGACCGCGAGGACGAGTTCGCCGCGGCGCGGCTGCACCGCGGCGACGTGCTGTGCCTCCTCCAGGAGAACACACCGGACCTCGTGCTGGACCTGCTGGCGTCGTTCCGCCTCGGCATCGTCGTGGTCCCCCTCAACACCGCGTTGCGTGGCGCCTCGCTGGAAGCCGTCCTGCACGATGTCGGACCATGCCTGCTGCGCTGCGGGCCGGCTCTGGTCGAGGTGGGTCTGGCCGCGGCGGACGCTGTCGAGGGAGCCGGGCTCTGGCCCGTCGGTGCCGCGGCGCCCCGGGTCCGCTCCGGCCCGCGGGACCGGCCCATCGACGGCAGGGCCGAGAGCGACGTCGCCGCGATCATGCTGACGTCGGGCACGACCGGGCTGCCGAAAGGGGTGGTGTGGCCGCATGCCATGGCCTTGGCGTTCGCGGAGCACACCACGTGGGTGATGGGCTACCGCGAGGACGACGTGATCTACACCTGTCTCCCGCTGTTCCACATCAACGGCCTGTTCTGCGCTCTCTACGCCGGCCTGCTGACGGGCGCCGAGGTCGTCATCGCTCGCCGGTTCAGCGCGGCGACGTACTGGCGGGACATCGCGGCCACCGGCGCGACGGTCACCAACATGATGGGATCCATCCCGGCGATCCTCTGGCGTGGCGAGCCCGGCGCGCACGAGCGGAAGCACCGCCTGCGACTGGGCATGGTCCTGCCGCTGCCCGCCGACCGCGCCGCGTTCGAGGAGCGGTTCGGCTTCCCGACCACCGAGGTCTACGGCTCGACCGACACGGGTCTGCCCCTCGGGATCCCGTTCGGCTCGTCGCGGCCCGGGTCCTGCGGTCGACCGACCCCGGGGTGGGAGTGCGACGTGGTCGACGAGGACGACCACCCGGTCGGCGACGGTGTCGAGGGCGAGCTCGTCGTCCGCCCACGGCGCCCTCACATCGGCTTCGCCGGGTACTGGCGGCACCCGGAGGCGACGGTCGCCGCGACCCGCAACCTCTGGCTGCACACGGGGGACGTCGTCACCAGGGACGCAGACGGCTGGTTCACCTACCGCGGACGGCGGAAGGAGATGATCCGCGTCTCCGGCGAGAACGTGGCACCGCTCCAGGTCGAGGCCGCTCTCCTCCGCCACCCGGACGTCCTCGAGGTGGCGGCCTATGCCGTCCCCAGCGACCTGGGCGAGGAGTCCGTCGCCGTGGCCGTCGTGCCGCGAGCCGGCGCCGACGTGCACCCCGCGGACCTCCGCGCCCTCGCCGAGCGCGACCTTCCCTACTTCGCGGTTCCCAGGTTCGTCCTCCTCACCGACGAGCTGCCGAAGACCGCGACGGCGAAGGTGGTCAAGGCCGACCTCGAGGCTCTGGGCGTCACTGCCGAGCACTGGGACGGCGGGCGACCGCGGCGGCAGCAGTGACCGGCGCGGCGGCGAGGGTGCTGGTGACGGGTGCGGCGAGCGGGGTCGGCGCCGCGATCGTCGACGGGCTGCTCGATCTCGGCGCGACCGTGCTCGCGGTGGACGTGGTGCCGGTCCCGGCCACCGGCCGGGTCGGCTTGGCGAGCCAGATCTGCGACGTGCGCGATCGTGACCTGGTGACGCGCGTCGTCGACGAGTTCGCGGAGCAGGGAGGCCTCACCGGGCTGGTGACGTCGGCCGCGGTGTACGGCCGCGACGTACGACTCGACGACCTGCGGCCGGACGACGTCGAGCACGTCCTCGGCGTCAACGTCCTCGGCACCCTCTGGGTGGCGCAGGCCGCGATGCCCCACCTCCGCAGGACATCCGGCTCCGCCGTCTGCGTCGGGTCCGTCGCCGGCCGGATGGGGTCCGTCCTCGCCGGCGCGCACTACGCCGCCAGCAAGGGCGCGATCCATGCGCTCGTGCACACCCTCGCCAAGACCGAGATCGGTCACGGCGTACGGATCAACGGTGTGGCGCCGGGCCCGGTGGCGACCCCGATGATCGAGGGCCGTGGCTACGACACCGCCATGTTCCCCATCGGCCGGTACGCCGACCCCGGCGAGGTCGCCGACGCCGTGCTCTACCTGCTCTCGCCGCGCGCCAGCTACGTCACCGGGACGATCCTGGACGTCAACGGCGGTCTCTACGTCCGGTGAGCACTGGTTCAATGATCCGGTGCTGCACTCCTTCCACCTCGCGGAGCTCCCTGCGTCGGTGACGGCGCGTGCGCTGCTGCGGCCCCCGGACGACGTCTCGGGGCTGCGGCACGCCGAGTGCCTGGCGATGATGCGGCTCGGGTCTCCGATCGTGTCGCCGGAGCGGCTCCAGCTCCGGCGACTCGCCGTGTTCGCGGCCTGGGACGACGCGTCCGCCCTCGACCGCTACCTCGGGACCGACCCGCTCGGCCGCCGGCTCGCCGCCGGCTGGCACGTCCGGCTCCAGTACCTCCGGCGGTACGGCGAGGTGGCCGCCCTCGCCCCACTGCCCCAGCGGGCCGGCGACTGGGACCAGGACGAGCCGGTCGTCGCCGTGACCCTCGCCCGGCTCCGCCTGCCCGAGCTGCCCCGCTTCCTGCACTGGGGCCGGCCGGTCGAGCGTCTCGTCGCCGGGCACCCCGCCGCGGTGTTCTCCACCGCCGCGATGCGCCCGCCGCGCACGTTCTCGACCTTCTCGATCTGGACCAGCGTCCGGGAGATGACCTCGATGGTCCACGGCCGCCGGGACGACGTCGCCGAGGCGCCGTCGCACACCGTCGCGATGGCCGAGCAGCGCCGGCGGGACTTCCACCACGAGTCGGCGTTCATGAGGTTCCGGCCGCTGGCCGAGCACGGGACGTGGCAGGGGCGCACGCTGCTGCCCTGAGCGGCCGGGCGCTCCCATGACGCCCGCCTGAGGTTCCGGGCCCCGGGGGACGGACTCACATCCGCTCGAAGATCGTGGCGTTGGCCTGGCCGCCGCCCTCGCACATGGTCTGGAGCCCGTAGCGGATGCCGTGGTCCCTCATGTGGTGGACCAGCGTGGTCGCGAGACGCGCTCCCGAGCCGCCCAACGGGTGACCGAGGGCGATCGCGCCACCGACCGGATTGAGCGACTCGATGGGGGCTTCGTACGTCGCCTGCCAGGCGAGGGGTACGGAGGCGAACGCCTCGTTGACCTCGAACGCGCCGATGTCGGCCAGGCTGAGGCCCGACCTCGCCAGCGCCTTGGCGGTGGCGGGGATCGGGCCGGTGAGCATGATGTTCGGCTCGCTGCCGACGACCACGGCGGTGTGGATCCTCGCGAGCGGCTTCCAGCCGCGTGCAGCCGCGATCTCCGAGGTGGTGATCAGCAGGGCCGCGGACCCGTCGCTGATCTGGGAGCTGTTGCCCGCACTGACGACGCCCTCGACGAGGAAGGGGGTACGCAGCCCAGCCAGCGTCTCGAGGGAGCAGTCCGCACGGACGCCCTCGTCGGCGGTCACCGCCCCGTCCGGGGTCTCGATGGCCGCGATCTGGCCGGCGAAAGACCCCGCGGCGACGGCGGCGGCGGCGCGCTGGTGCGACCTCTGCGCGTAGGCGTCGAGCACCGCCCGGTCCAGCGACCACTCCCGGGCGATCTGCTCGGCGCCCAGGCCCTGGTTGGGCATCCCGTCGCCGTACCGCTTCGTGTACAGCTCACCGAGCGGCGACTGGTCGCCCACCGCCGACCCCATGGGGATCCGCGACATCGACTCCACGCCACCGGCCACGACGACGTCATAGTGACCGGCCACCACTCCTGCCGCGGCGAAGTGGATGGCCTGCTGGGATGAACCACATTGCCGGTCCACGGTCGTGCCCGGGACGGACTCGGGCCAACCGGCCGACAGGACGGCCGTGCGCGCGATGTCGAAGGTCTGCTCACCGATCTGGCTGACGCATCCCCAGATCACGTCGTCAACCTCCACGGGATCGAGGCCTGCGTCGGCCGCCAACGCGGACAGCACCTGCGCCGACAGGTCGGCGGGATGGACCGCGGAGAGGACACCGGCTCGTCTGCCGACGGGGGAACGGACGGCCGCGACGACGACTGCGTCTCGCATGGGAACTCCTTCTCGAGGGGGGATCTGCGGATGGGTGGGCTCAGCCCTGGGTCAGCGGGAAGACCCACGGGCGCAGCGGCGAGCCCGTCGCTCCGCGCAGCCGCAGACAGGCCGCGAAGAACGCGAACTCGTGCACCTTCGCCTCCGCCAGCTCCTCGAGGTTGAGAGCCTCGATCAACGGCGCTCCAGCCTCGGCCAGCAGATAGGTGTGCACGGGCGTGTAGTTGTCGTCGTCGTGGGCCGGGCCCTGCTCGACGCAGATCGTGTCGGCGCCGACGATCATGGCGCCCTTGTCCACGAGGTGCACCGCCGCCGCGCGGTTGATGCCCGGCGGGTTCCCGCCCCACGCCTCGTGGTCGGGCCAGGCTCGCATGCGCCCGGTCCGGATCAGGACGACATCGCCGGCCCTGATCTCGCTGCCCTGGGCGGCCAGGCACTCATCGATGTCCTCCGGCGTGATGCCGTAGTTGTCCGGGAGCATGTCGACCCCCCGCAGCGTCGCGAAGTCGAGCAGGACGCCGCGTGCGATGATCGGCGGCATCTGGTCGGCGCCGGACTTGTGCCAGTGCCGGCTGCCGAGGTGGTCGGCCTCGGTGAAGTTGTTGTAGATCCGGCCGTTGTAGCCGTAGTGGTTCAGGGTGTCGATGTGGGTGCCGGTGTGGGTGTACATCAGGATCGAGTCGCCCGAGTAGCCGACGTACTCGGTCAGCTCCTTGGAGATGCCCGGGAGCCCGTCGTTGACGGTGCCGTGCGGCGTGTGCGTCATCCAGATCTGGTACGCCGGGTCGCCCACCATCTGCCACGACGGCATCCCGATGAAGTAGTCCACCGAGAGGTCGAACATCCGGGTGGGGTCGATCCGGCTCATCACGGACGCACGCGACTCCGGCGTCATCAGGTTGAGCCGCCCGATCTGGTCGTCGGGACCGAACGGGCTGGTCGCCACCTGGCGCCGCGCGCCGGATGCGGGGTTCTCGGACATGGTCTCTCCTTGGTCGCGGAGGCGGGATCGCTCCGGGTGGGTGATGATCGCGAGCTCGGCCTAGCGGCCGGGCTCGGCGGGGGCGACGAGATGGAAGGTGGTCAGGCGCTGGAAGGCATCGGCCGCTCGTAGCACGGTGGCCTCGCCGAGATGGCGGCCGACGAGCTGCATCGAGACCGGCATGCCGTTGCCGTCGTACCCGACGGGGAGCGCGCACGCCGGCAGCCCGACCAGGTTCCACTGGGACATGAAGGACGCTCCCGACCAGCGGTCCATCATCGTCGGGTCCGTCTCGTCGAGCAGCCGCGCTCCGGTCGGCATCGTCGGCAGGGCGATCACGTCACAGTCGCCCAGCACTCGGGCGACCTGCGCCGCGAAGAGATCGCGGACCTTCATCGCCTGCACGTAGTCGGCCGCGCTGAACAGGGCCCCGCGAGCCAGCAGCCCGCGGTGATAGACGCCGTACGCCGACCACTGCGCCGCCAGCTCGTCGCGGTGGTAGGCGAGCGCCTCGCTCAACAGCACCACCTGGCAGGCGATCTTGGCGATGTCCGCATGCGGGAGCTCGATCTCGACGATCGAGGCACCGGCCTCCTGCAGCGTCGCGACGGCGGCGACGACACCCGCGCGGACCGGCTCGGCGACATTGCCCTCGTCGAGGAAGTAGGCCGCCGGCCAGCCGATGCGCAGGCCGGCCACCGAGCCGTCCAGCGCGCCGGCGTAGTCGGCGGCCGGGTCGGCGCACGAGACACCGTCCGACGGATCGTGTCCTGCCATCGCCCCCAGCAGATGGGCGCAGTCGCGAGCCGAGCGCGCAATGGGGCCCACCGTGTCCAGGGACGGCGAGAGCGGGACGACGCCCGTGAGCGGAACCCGTCCGCGACTGACCTTGAGGCCCGTGACGCCGTTGAGCGCGGAGGGGTGCCGCACCGAGCCGGCGGTGTCGGTCGCGACGGAGCCGAGGACCATGCCGGTCGCCACGGCGATGGCCGATCCCGAACTGGATCCGCCGGCGTAGCGACGGGGATCCCAGGCGTTGCGCGGCATCGGGAAGCCCTTGCTCGGATCGTTGAGCCCGAGGGCGAACTCGTTCGTCGTCGTCTTCCCGGTGATGATCGCGCCCGCGTCCCGCAGGCGCGCGATCACCGTCGCGTCGGCGTCGCCGTCCCATCGGGGCGGAGCGACCAGGCTGTTCGCTGTGGTGGCGCCCTCCGCCGTCGCGACGATGTCCTTGACCGCGATCGGGATGCCCTGCAGCGGCCCCCGGTCGCGTCCCGCCACGAGGTCCCGATCTGC
This sequence comes from Nocardioides sp. LHD-245, assembly GCF_030929495.1. Taxonomy (GTDB): domain Bacteria; phylum Actinomycetota; class Actinomycetes; order Propionibacteriales; family Nocardioidaceae; genus Nocardioides. Next base: position 231,766 of record NZ_JAVFWN010000005.1, read on the forward strand.
ACTCTCCGCCGCGGCCATCGCCGCGTCCCGGAAGGTGCGGACGAAGGCACCCAGACCGGGGTCGAGACGGTCGACGCGGTCGAAGCAGGCGGCCACGAGGGACGTCGAGGTGACCGCACCCGAGCGCAGGTCGGCCGCGGTCTCCTCGATCGTGCGCCCCACCCGGGCGGACGGGGCAGCAGACCGGAGCGCGCCCGCGGAGAACGCCTTCGGCACCGACGTGTCGCGCGGCCGGCCGTCGACGGCGGTCCGGTGCATCTCGTCGGCCTGGGCGCGCAGCGTCGGGTAGTCGCGCGCCACCGAGGCGATCTCCGCCCGGTCCACGTCGAGTCCGAACAGGTCCAACAGGACCCGGACCCGGTCCTCCGCCGATGTCATGTCGCCGGCCTCAGCGGTCCATCAGGCCCGCGTAGCGCCCGCGCAGCAGGTCCCGGCTGACGATCATCTTCTGGGTCTCGGTGGTGCCCTCCCCGATGCGCCGGATCCGCAGCTCGCGGTACCACCGCTCGAGGGGGAGATCCTTGGTCACGCCGTAGCCGCCGTGGATCTGGATCGCCCGGTCGACGACCCGGCCGGACGCCTCCGTGGCGACGATCTTCGCCAGCGCCACCTCCGTCCGGAACGGCTCCCCGCTGTCGGCGCGCTCGGCGGCGTCGAGCGTTACCAGCGCGGCCGAGCGGATGTCGATCTCGTTCTCGACCAACATCCACTGGATGCCCTCGTGGTCGGCGAGCTTCTGCCCGAAGACCGAGCGGATGCCGGCGTACTCGATCGCGAGGCGGTGCGCGGCCATCGCGACACCGATGCACCCCGCCGCGTAGGGGATCCGGTTCTTGGTGAGCCGCTCGCTCGCCATCGCGAAGCCCTGGCCCACCTCACCGAGGACCGCGCTGCCGGGGACCCGGACGTCCTCGAACACCAGCTCCGTCGGGTAGTGGCCGGATCGCAGGGTGTGGATCACCCGTCGCACGGTGAATCCCGGCGTGTCCGCGTCGACGATGAAGCAGGTGATCCCCTCGCGTCCGGACTCCCGGTCGCCCGTGCGCGCGAAGACCAGGCCGAAGTCGGCGGAGTCGGCGCCGCTGATGAACACCTTGGTGCCGTTGATGATCCAGTCGTCGCCGTCCTGCTTGGCGCGGGTCTGGATCGACCGGGCCGGGTCGCTGCCGCCGGCGGGTTCGGTGAGCGCGAAGAACGAGCTCTTCTCCCCCCGCAGCACCGGATGGAGATAGCGCTCCTTCTGCTCATCGGTCGCCTCGTACAGCTGAGCCATGTCGGGCTGCCCGAAGGCGCCGTAGCAGGCCGAGTACAGCCCGGCGCGGTGCTGTGACATCTCCATCGCGAGCAGGGTCCGCGTCACCGTGTCGAGCCCGGGGCCGCCGAACTCCTCCGGCGCATCCAGGTTGTAGAGGCCCATCTGCTTCGTCTTGACGCGGAGCCCGTCGAGGACCGAGGGCCTCAGCTCGCTCTCGTCCGGGTCGAGCTCGAGCTCCAGCGGGATGATCTCGTTGCGGACGAAGCTCCGGACGTTGTGGATCAGCGCGCGCTGGACGTCGTTGAAGGCGAATCCCATGGTCTGTGCTCCAGTCTCTAGTTCTGCCGGATGCGTCCGGTCGGGAGGTTCTCGGTGCCGGCGAGGTTGGGCGGCGGCTCCCCGGTGTCGTTGACGAACACCTGGACGACCTCACGGAAGCGGGAGAGGTAGGCGTTCGTGCGCTCGTACCTGAAGGAGAGGCCGGGCCCGCGATCGAGCCAGCCCTGCAGCGCCCCGCGCAGGCCGAAGGGGCTGTGCCCACCGGCGTAGTCGATGCCGATCACCCCGGAGGCGTCGGCGACCTCGAAGACACCGACCGTGGCCGGTACCTCCGCCAGCGTCTCCGCGGTGAGCGGAGACCACGCCTTGGTCATCGAGACGCTCATCGGGCGGGCACCGCCGTCCGGGAGGAGTCGGCGGCCGCCGGCGTACCGAGGTCGGCCAGCAGCGTCCGGGGAACATCCACATGTCGCGAGCGCACGTACTCACCTAGTCCTTTGGCTTGGGGATCGGGTCGGGTCGTCGCGGCGACGCCGTCGCCGAGAAGTCCGTGGACGACGAAGTTCAGCGCTCGCAGGCGCGGGAGCTCGTAGCGATCGACGGTCAGGTCGGACGCCTCGACCAGCAGGAGGCGCAGCCGGTCGACGTCGAGGTAGTCGCGCAGCCAGGCGAACGCGTCGTCGGAGCGGGCCCAGAGGCCGATGTTGGCGTCGCCGCCCTTGTCGCCCGAGCGGGCGCCGACGAGTCGACCGAGTGGTACCGAGACGGTCTCGCCGACGATCCGATGACCGAGGGAGGACGCCGGCGACGCGGCAGGATAGCCGGGATACGGCGCCACCGGCGGGACCGGCGCCGGCAGCCGGCGCCCGTCGGCGAAGACCACCTCCGGAGCGAGCTCGGCGGTCGGGACCAGCGCCGGCCAGTAGACGCCGTAGGCGCTCGCCCGGCGCTCGGCACGCTCGACCCACATCCCGGGGTAGCCGCCCATCCCGATGTCGCCGATGGCGTCGAAGAACCGCCGGCCGACCCTGCTCTCGTCCGGGTCCTTGACGGTGACCCGGAGCCGCGACTCCGCGGCGGCACTCGCCGACGGGTCGGGGACGTCGGTGCGGAGCAGCCTGACGTCGGCCTCGGCGAAGGTGTCGAGGCCGCCGAGCGCGTCGTCGAGCGCGCGCACGGTGTGGTCGGCCTTGACCTCGATGTCGAGCCCGGTGAGGACGAAGGTCGCGCTGTTGCGGAACCCGCCGGCGTAGTTCACGCACACCTTCGCGGTGTCCGGTGCCGGGCGTCCGCGGACGCCGCTGATCCGGACCCGGTCCGCCGCCTCCTGGCTCAGCTCGATCGTGTCGAAGCGCGCGACCACGTCGGGATTGAGGTAGTCGGGCGTCGCGGTCTCGTAGAGGACCTGGGCCGTCACCGTCTCGACGGTCACGGCACCGCCCGTGCCGGGGTGCTTGGTGATCACCGCGGAGCCGTCCGGTGCGATCTCGGCGATCGGGTAGCCCGGCCGGCTGCCGCCCGGGAGCTCGGTGAAGAACGAGTAGTTCCCCCCGGTGGCCTGCGGCCCGCACTCGATGACGTGGCCGGCGACGACCGCGCCGGCGAGCGCATCCCAGTCGTCGAGCCGCCAGTCGAAGGCCCACGCGGCGGGGCCGACGACGAGGGAGGCGTCCGTGACCCGGGGACAGACCACGATGTCGGCGCCGCCCCGGAGCGCTTCGGCGATGCCCCAGCCACCGAGATAGGCGTTGGCCGTGACCGGCGCGACGCCTGCCTCGTGCAGGGTGCGCCCGGTGCCGAGGTGCGCGAGGGGGTGCCCGGCGGCCTGCAGCGAGGGCAGGCGGTCGAGGAGATCGTCGCCCTCGACGTGGGCGATCCTCGGCTGCAGGCCCAGCCGGGCGGCCAGCAGCTCGATCTCACGGGCCAGGCCGCCCGGGTTGAGGCCGCCCGCGTTGCTGACGATCCGGATCCCCCGGTCGAGGCAGGTGCCCAGCACCTCCTCGACCTGCGTGAGGAACGTCGTGGCGTAGCCCGCGTCCGGGTTGCGCTGACGGCTCTTCCAGAGGATGAGCATCGTCAGCTCGGCCAGATAGTCGCCCGTCAGGACGTCGATCGGGCCGCCCTCGACCATCTCGCGGGCAGCGGAGAGCCGGTCTCCGTAGAAGCCGGAGCAGTTCCCGATCCTCAGGACCTGGCGTGACGTGGTCATCTCACCCTTTCTCACAGGTGGTGTTCACAGCGGAAGCGCGACGGTCGCCGAGGCGATCGCGCACACGGCGTCGTCGGACTCCCGGATCTCCTTCAGGTCCAGGTGGACCAGGCCGAGGCCGTCGTCGGAGCGTTCGGTGCCGACGACCTCGCCGCCACAGGTCAGGACGTCGCCGGGAACGGCGAACCGGCGCACCGACACCGCCAGCCGGCGCAGCCGCCCGGCGGATCCGATCCAGCCCGTGCACAGGCTGGTGAGGAAGGCGCCGTGCAGATGGGACTGGACGAGGACGTCGGGGTAGCCCTCGGCTGCCGCGTAGTCCGGGTCGAAGTGGATGCGGTGGCTGTTCCAGGTCACCGCGCTGTAGCGATAGACCTGCAGCCTCGTCGGCACCCGTCGCAGCTCGGGCAGTCGATCACCGAGCTGGACGTCCCCGAAGCGGAGGTGGCGCTCGACGGCGGAGGTGACGGCGGAGGTGCGGTGGCTCATCGCAGGAGCAGCTTTCGGGTCGTGGTCACCAGGAGGCGACCGGCGGCGTCGGTGAACTCGTGGCGGTAGCTGACGACGATGACCGGTCCCGAGCGACCGGCGCGCAGCTCGACGTCGGTCATGGTCGACCGCTCCTCGACGGTGGTACCGGCGGTGATCGGCCGGTGGAACTCCATGTCCTCACCGCCGCCCATGACCCGGACGCCGTCGGGTGCCAGATCCTCGAGCGCGGCTGCCGGCGTCCCGTCCTCGCGCAGGTCCTCGGTCGGCGGACCCTCGTCCCAGACCGACACCGCGGTCACGAGATTGGCGGGCGCGACGACGTCGGCGTACCCCTGCCGACGGGCGTAGGCGGTGTCGTAGTGGATCGGGTCGGTCTCGCCGATCGCCCGCGCGTAGCGACGGATCAGGACCCCGGTGACCTCCCCGAGCTGGTGGGTCCGCTGGGTGCCGATCCGGGTGTGGATGGACTCGAACAGCGTCTGGTCGACGGCCATGTCTCTTGTCTCTCCTAGATCACGTTCTCGTCCTGGAGCCGGCGCAGCTGCTCCGGCGTCAGGTCCAGGCGCTCGGCGAGCACCTGGTCGGTGTCGGCCCCGAGCGCGGGTGCGCCCCGGGAGGCCACCGGTGCGGAGTCGGTCAGGTTCAACGGGCTGCCGAAGACGTAGCCGGGCCGTCCGTCCGCGGTCGTGACGGGACGGATCATCGAGTCCTCGCCGACCATCGGGCCGGCCAGCACGTCGGCGAGGGAGAGCACCGGCGCACAGGGCACGCCCGCGGCCTGGAGATCGGCGACGATCAGGTCGCGGGACCGGCCCGCGGTCCACCCGCCGACGATCTCGTCCAGCTTCTCCATCTGCGCGACCCGGCCCGGCGGGCTCGCGAGCTCTGGTGCCGCGGCCAGGTCGTCCCGCTCCATCAGTCGGCACAGCGTCTGCCAGTGGGTGTCGGTCATGCACAGGATCGCGACCCAGCCGTCGGCGGCGGGATAGACGTTGTACGGGCTCACCGCCATGCCTCCGTGACGGTTGCCGGTCCGTTCCGGGAGGGCGCCGTCGTTGTCCAGGTGGCCGGCGATGCTGGACGTGAGCGAGGGGATGACCGCGTCCTGCATCGCGACCTCGACGTGCTGGCCGCGCCCGGTCACGGTGCGTTGGAAGAGGGCGGCGAGGATCGCGCCGAACAGGTGCGTGCCGCCGAAGAAGTCCGCGACGGCCGGACCCGCCTTGGTGGGGGGCAGCTCAGGCTGTCCGGTGGTGGCCATCACCCCGGACACGGCCTGGATCGTCAGGTCCATGGCCCGCTGCTCGGCCTGCGGCGTGTGGGCGCCGTACCCCCGTCCCGAGGCCAGGATGATCCGGCTGTTGGCCTCGGCCAGGGTGTCGTAACCCAGCCCCAGGCGCTGGAGCGCTCCGGGACTGAAGTTCTCGACGACGACGTCGGCCTGCGCGACCAGCTCCAGGAGGAGCGCCCGGCCGCGGGGGTCCTTGAGGTTGAGCCGCAGGCTCTTCTTGCCCCCGTTGAGCAGGCCGAAGGCCGCCGTCTCCTGATCGCCCGCGAGCCGCCAGCGCACGGGCTCGCCGCCGAAGGGCTCGACCTTGATGATCTCGGCGCCGAGCTGGGCCAGCAGCAGCGTGCAGTAGGGGCCGTTGTAGACCTGGCTGAGGTCCAGGACGGTCACGCCGTCCAGCGCCCGACTCGTCATCTGGTGCTCCCTTCCGCGGGTCGGCGCGATCGGCCGACCGAGAAAAACATACTACTGCGTAGGTCGTTCTTGCAACGGTCTCTTCGCGCCCCCTCCAGCATCGCGCGCCGAGAGCGGGCGCGCCGCGACTCACGCGCCCGCGAGCTCCCGGAACGCGACCACGGCCGGGTCGCGCTCGTCCCGCGACCCCTGGGCGAACGTGCGCGCCCCCCGGCCCGGAGACGCCGGCGACAGCACGCGGCTCCAGTCCATGACGCAGATCCGCCGCTCGACCCGCCAGGCACCCTCGCGACGCGCGAGGCGGTCGACGTAGCGTCCGGCGAACACGCCTGTCGACACGGGGTCGCCCGCCGGATCCAGATCCTGGAGATAGCAGAGGAAGTAGGACTCGCAGACCGCGACGTCCCCCCGGACCTCGATCAGCAGGTTCCCGATCAGATGATGCCGCGGCCCCAGCGGACCGTCGGCCTGCCGGAGCCTCGCGGCGAACTCCTCGACCGTGCCGCTGGCGTACCCGTGCTCGTCGTAGGCGCCGGGGTGGTAGCAGCTCTCGACCATGTCGACATCACCCCGATCGACCCCGTGGGCGTAGCGCAGCACGGTCCGGGAGATCTCCCGCTCGTCCAGCAACAGCTGGATGCCCGCGCGGAGTCGATCGCCCGCCAGCAGTCCGCCCCCCGCCGTCCCCGCCACCTCAGCGACCTCCGCCACCTCGTCCATCACTCCTCCTCGCCGGGCTCACGCGCCCTCTCGAAAAAAACCTACGTGGTAGTATGTCATGGTGACAGACCTCGAATACTCGGTCGCGGACGGGATCGGCACGATCCTGCTCAACCGGCCTCACCTGAAGAACGCGTTCACCCTCGAGATGGTCGACGAGTGGAGCGATGCGCTCCGGTCGGCGCGCACCGATCCCGCGGTGCGCGCCGTCGTCGTGACCGGCGCGGGCGACGCGTTCTGCTCCGGCATCGACCTGAGCACGTTCGATCGCGAGGCGACCGGACCACTGGCGCTCAAGACCCTCCTGCACGAGCGGATCCATCGGGTGGCGATGGCGGTCGAGGATCTCGACAAGCCCCTGATCGCGGCCGTGAACGGCCTCGCCGTCGGCGCCGGGATGGACATGGCCCTGATGTGCGACATCCGGCTGGTCGCCGCGTCGGCCCGCTTCTCCCAGGCCTACATCCGGCTCGGTCTCGTCCCCGGGGACGGCGGCTGCTACTACCTCCCCCGCCTGATCGGCATGGCCCGCGCGCTGGAGCTGATGTGGACCGGCGACTTCGTCGGGGCCGAGGAGGCCCACCGCCTGGGCATCGCGGACCACGTGTACGCCGACAGCGAGTTCCCTGGTGCCTGGCGCTCCTTCCTGGAGCGACTCGCGGCCCAGCCGCCGCTCAACGTGCGGCTCATCAAGCGCGCGGCCTACCAGTCGGCCCGGACCGACGCCCGGACCGCGCTCGACCTGATCTCCTCGCACATGGCCCTCGTGCACAGCACCGAGGACTCGACCGAGGCCATGACCGCCTTCCGCGAGGGTCGTGCGGCCCACTTCACGGGGAGCTGAGGCAGCTGATGAGCAACCCGACGACCGCCGCCCACGATCCCCTCGCGCCTGCGGTCAGCGTCTCCCGCGAGGGCGCCACGGCCACCGTCCTCCTCAACCGGCCGGAGCGCAGGAACGCCATCGACAGCGACGGCTGGGACCGGCTACGCGCGATCTTCGACGACCTCGCCCGGGACGACTCCGTGCGTGCCGTCGTCCTGACCGGCGCCGGCGGGAACTTCTGCGCCGGCGCCGACCTCGGCGGCAGTCGACGCGAGGAGCATCCTCTCGCCCGGATGCGGCGCGTCGGCGACGTCGCGCTGGCCCTCGTCGAGATGCCCAAACCGGTGATCGCCCAGGTGGCCGGGAGCGCCATCGGCGCCGGGTGGAACCTGGCGCTGGCCTGCGACCTGGTCGTAGCCGACACCAGCGCCCGCTTCTCGCAGATCTTCGCGCGGCGTGGCCTCTCGGTCGACTTCGGCGGGACCTGGCTCCTTCCCCGGCTGGTCGGACTCCAGCAGGCCAAGCGGCTGACCATGCTCGCCGAGACCATCGGCGCGGAGGAGGCCCGGCAGCTCGGTCTGGTGACCTGGGTGTGCCCCGAGGGAGACCTCCCGGCCTTCGTCGCCGACCTGGCCGGCCGGCTGGCCGCCCAGCCACCCCTCGCCCTGGCACAGACGAAGAGCCTGCTCCACCAGGGCACCCGGCAGAGCCTGGCCGACGCACTCGAGGGCGAGGCCCGGGCGCAGGCGGTCAACCTCGCGACCGAGGACGCCCCCGCCGCCTTCCGCGCCTTCCTGGACAAGTCCGCCCCACCCGCGTTCACCGGCCGCTGGGCGGTGCGATGACGACCGCGACCTCCGGCCGGGAGCGGCTGGACCTGTGGCAGCTGCGACCCGCTGTGCTGCCCCCCGAGCTCGATCAGGTACGCGCGAAGGTGCGTGCCTTCGTCGCGCAGGAGGTCTCCTCCGGGCGGATCACGACCCGCTGCGACCAGTGGCTCGGCGGCTGGGACGAGGCGTTCAGTCGTCGCCTGGGCCAGCACGGGTGGCTGGGCATGACCTTCCCGGCGGCGTACGGCGGCGCGGCGGCCGGTGCGCTCGCCCGGTTCGTCGTCACCGAGGAGCTGCTGGCGGCCGGCGCCCCCGTCGCCGCGCACTGGATCGCCGACCGACAGTCGGGCCCGGGTCTCCTGCGATTCGGCACGGAGGAGCAGAAGCGGGCCTACCTGCCCCGCATCGCTCGCGGTGAGTGCTTCTTCGCGGCGGGGATGAGTGAGCCGGACACCGGATCCGACCTCGCCTCCGTCCGGACCCGCGGCACGCGGGTCGCGGGCGGCTGGCGGATCAGCGGGACCAAGGTCTGGGCGAGCGGCGCCCATCGCGCCCACGCGATGATCGCGCTGGTGCGCACCGAGGCACGCACTGCGGATCGACACGCCGGCCTGACCCAGGTGCTCATCGACCTGCCCGACCCCGACGTGCACATCCGGCCGATCCTGCTGCTCTCCGGCGAGCACCACTTCAACGAGGTCGTGTTCGACGACGTCTTCCTCCCCGACGATCGGGTGCTCGGCGCTCCCGGTGCGGGCTGGCAGCAGGTGACCAGCGAGCTGGCGATGGAGCGCAGCGGTCCCGAGCGCGTCCTGTCCACCTTCCCCCTGCTGAGCGCCCTGGTCGACCGGCTGGCGAGCGCCGGGAGCGAAGCGAGCGCCCCGCGTCTGGGCGCCCTCGTCGCCCGTCTCTGGACACTGCGCCAGATGTCCCTGGCCGTCGCAGGTCGGCTCGAGGCCGGCGCGGCTCCCGCCGTCGAGGCGGCGCTGGTGAAGGACCTCGGGACCCGGTACGAGGGCGTCGTCATCGAGGCGGCCCGCGAGCTCGGCGGGGCCGTCCCCGACCTGGGATCGGCCGATCCCGTCGCGTTGCTCCTCGCCGAGTCGATCCTGCACAGTCCGGGCTTCACCCTGCGGGGTGGGACCAACGAGATCCTGCGTGGCGTGGTCGCCAAGGAGCTGGGGGTTCGATGAACGACGTACACGACACACTGACCGCGGTGGTCCGGGAGGTCTGCGCCAAGCTGTCCGGCGCGGAGATCCGGGCCCGCGCCGACGACGGCGGCTGGAACGCCCCCCTGTGGGCGGCGCTGGAGGAGCTCGGCATGACGACCATCGCCGTGCCGGAGGAGGCCGGAGGATCGGGAGGCACGATCAGCGACGCCGTCGCCGTCCTCCAGGTGCTCGGTGAGCACGCGGCCGCGATCCCCTTCGCCGAGTCCTGCCTCCTCGGCGGATGGCTGCTCGCCCGGTGCGGAGAGCCGGTCCCGCGAGGTCCGCTCACCGCGACCGTCGCCGGCGACGGACTCCACGTCGTCCGACACGGGGACAAGGTCGGGGTCCGCGGATCGATCCGCCGGGTCCCCTGGGCGCGTCAGGCTGAGCATCTCCTCGTCGTGCACGGCGCCGGCGTCGTGCTGCTGAAGGCCGGCGAGTTCGAGGTGCTGCCCCGGACGAACCTCGCCGGCGAGCCCCGGGACGACGTCCTCGTGGACCGGTCGCTGCGCGCCGACCGCGATCTCGGGCGCGGGCTCACCGAGGCCTCCTCGGTCCTCGACGAGTTCCAGCAGCGCGCCGCGCTCTCCCGGGCGGCACTGTTGGCCGGAGCCGCCCGGCGCGCCCTGGCGCTGGCCGTCGACTACGCGGGAGAACGCGAGCAGTTCGGCCGACCGATCGCCAGGTTCCAGGCCGTGCAGCAGCACCTCGCCGCCATGGCCGGCGAGGTATTGGCGATGAGGATCGCCGTGGATGCCGCCGCCGTCGCCGTCGGGGAAGGGCCTGACGTCCTCGCCGTCGCGGCCGCCAAGACGACGACCAGCGGCTCGGCCGGCGTCGTGGCCTCGCTGGCCCACCAGGTCCACGGCGCCCTCGGCTACACCGCCGAGCATCCGCTGCACCGGACGACGACGCGGCTGTGGGCGTGGCGTGACGAAGGCGGGAGCGAGCACGCCTGGGCCGCGGCCCTGGGCCGGCGGGCGCTCGGGGCCGGTCCCGGAGGCCTGTGGGCCCTGGTCACGGCGACGGAGGCGGGCCGATGAGTGCCGTGCGCTTCGAGGACGCGGACGGCATCGCCGTCATCACGATCGACCGTCCCGCGCGGCGCAACGCGGTCGACCTGGACGTCGCCCACGGCATCGCCCGGGCGATCGATGCGTTCGAGGCGCGTACCGACCTCGCCGTCGCGATCCTCACCGGCGCCGGTGGCACCTTCTGCGCCGGCCTCGACCTAGCGGCCTTCACGCGCGGGGAGATCCCGGTCCTGCCGGGACGCGGCTTCGGTGGCCTCACCGAGAGCCCTCCCGGCAAGCCGTTGATCGCGGCCGTCGAGGGGTGGGCTCTCGCCGGCGGCTTCGAGCTCGCCCTGGCGGCGGACCTCATCGTCGCCGCGCGGGATGCCCGGTTCGGCCTGCCCGAGACCAAGCGCGGCCTGGTCGCCGGGGCCGGTGGCCTGCTCCGGTTGCCCAAGACCCTTCCCTACCGGCTGGCGATGCAGCTCGCCCTGACGGGCGAGCCGATCGGGGCCGAGGCGGCCCATGACCACGGGCTGGTGAACATCCTCACCGAGCCGGGAGGCGCCCTGACCGCGGCGCGCGAGCTCGCCGCCTCCATCGCGGCCAACGGGCCGCTCGCGGTCCGGGCGAGCAAGGAGATCGTGGCGATGTCGGTCGACTATCCGAGCACCGGCGGCTTCGACGCCCAGCGTCCGCTCGTCGAGCGGATCCTCGCGTCCCGCGACGCCCTCGAGGGCGCCCTCGCGTTCACCGAGCGGAGAGCGCCCGTCTGGGCGGGTGAGTAGAGGTGGCCCGGCGCCGGTCCGCGGCTCGACCGCGGACCGGCGCGGGCGGCTCAGCTCGCCCGGCGCCGCCGACGGCGCGTGCGACGGCCACTCAGCACGGCCGCACCGACCGCGACCAGGAGCGCGAGCCCGTTGAACAGGTCGGTGACCCAGAGCTGGTTGCCCATCAGCTGGAGCCCCTTGACCCCGGTCGCCAGCAGGACGACGGCGATCACCGTGCCCCAGACGTTGAATCGTCCCGGCTTCACCTGGGTGGTCGCCAGGAAGCAGGCCGCGAAGCTCGGCAACAGGTAGGCCGGCCCCAGGGTCGGCGCCACACTGCCGATCTTGGCCGTGACCAGCACGCCGGCCACGGAGGCGAAGAGCGCCGTGACCACGAAGGAGCCGGCGACATACCGGACCGTGCGGACGCCGGCCAGGCGAGCGGCGTCCGGACTCGCCCCGACTGCATAGGCCCGGCGACCCGCGGGACTGTGCTCGAGCGCGTACCACACCAGGAAGCACAGTCCGATCGCGTAGACGGCCACCACCGGCAGCCCGAACAGCTCCGCGTTCGCGATGCCCTGGAAGCCCTCCGGCACGGGTCCCACGAACTGGTAGTTGGAGACGAGGGAGGTGACGGCGAGCAGGACCGAGCTCATGCCCAGGGTCGCGATCAGGCTGTCGATCCCGACACCGGCGACCAGGATCGCGTTGACGACGCCGACCGCCACGCCCACCAGCAGGGTGATGGTCACGGCGAGCACGGGGCTCAGGTCCTGCTTGACCATGAGGGCACCACAGAGCACGGCGCTCATGCCGAGGTTCTGGGCGGCCGACAGATCGAACTGACCGACCGCCAGGGTCACCAGCAGGCCGAGGGCCAGGATCAGCGTCACCGACTGGTCGCCGGCGATGCTCGTGATCGTCGAGCTCGTCGGGAAGGTCTCCGGGAGCCGGATCGAGAAGAAGGCCACGAAGACGGCCAGGAGCAGGAGGCCGCTGTAGCGGGCCGGGCGCAGCGCACCCAGGATCCGGCTCGGGGACCTCCTCGCGTCGCGGTCGTCGGCGTCGAGCGCGGGCACGTCGTCCGCACGGCTCTCGGTCTGCGCATCAATCGTCATCTGAGGTGGGCCCTTCCAAGCTTTCGGCGACCGAGTCGCGGATGGTCTCGCTCACGATGCGGGCGACGGAGAGCTCGTCCTTGTCGAGCACGGAGGTCACCGCACCGTTGCGCATGATGAGGACGCGGTCGCACACGGCGCACAGCTCCTCCGCGTCCGAGGAGGAGAGGACGACGGCACGTCCCTGGCTCGCGATCTCGGCGAGAGCGCGGTAGATCGACGCCTTGGCGCCCGCGTCGACCCCACCGGTCGGCTCGTCGAGGAGCAGGACCTGTGCGTCGACCCGGAGCCAGCGCGCCAGCACGACCTTCTGCTGGTTGCCGCCGGACAGCAGCGACAGCAGGCGGTCGGGATCGTCGGGTACGACGTCCAGCCGCTTCAACCACGGCTCGACCTCGCGACGCTCCCGGCGCTGTCCGAGCCAGCGCGCCGGGCCGGCGGACGGCAGCCGGGGCAGGGTGAGGTTCTCACCGATCGTCCAGGACTGGATGGTCGAGAGCCGCTTCCTGTCGGCCGGCGCGTAGGCGACGCCCGAGGCGATCGCCCGGTCGGGGCGTCCCGGGTCCAGTCGACGGCCGGCGACCTCCACCTCGCCCGACGTCCGCGGCCTCGCCCCGTAGACGATGCCCAGGACCTGGTCGTATCCGGACCCGATGAGGCCCGTGATGCCGACGATCTCGCCGGCGCGCACATCGATGGAGAAGTCGTCCACCTGCTCGCCGACGACCTCGTCGGCGCGCAGGAGCACGTCGACGCTCGCCGTCGGCACCGAGGGCGCGAACGCTGTCGGCCTGCGGCCGATGATGAGCTCGACGAGGCCGTCACTGGTGACGTCGGCGACCGGCCGGGTCGCGATCCGGCGCCCGTCGCGCAGCACTGTCACCCGATCACCGATGTCGAAGACCTCGCGCAGCCGGTGGGTCACGTAGAGGACAGCGGTGCCCTGGTCGCGCAGGCGCCGCACCAGGCCGAACAGCTGCTCGACCTGGTGCTGAGGGAGCGACGCCGTGGGCTCATCGAGGACGAGGACCGCCGGCGCCGTGTCGGCGCCGGCGACGGCGCGGACGATGGCGACCATCGTCTGCTCGCCCGGGGTGGCGGCGGACAGGGGGGCGGCCGGATCGAGGTCGAGGTCGAAGCGGTCGAGGAGCCGGGTCGCGGCGGTGCGCTCGGTCCGCTCCGAGACCCACCACCGGCCGGCGTACCTGTTGCCCAGAGCGAGGTTGTCGACGACATCCAGGTCCGGGACGAGACCGAGGTCCTGGTGGATGAAGGCGACGCCGTGATCACGGATCGTCGGGCTGCCGAGGACGACGGAGCGCCCGTCGAGCACCGCGGCCGATCCCGGGTCGGGCGCGTGGTAGCCCGCCAGGATCTTGATCAGCGTGGACTTCCCGGACCCGTTCTGTCCGAGCAGGCAGTGCACCTCACCGGATCGCAGCTCCAGGTCGACGTCGTCGAGCGCCTTCTGCGCCGGGAACGTCTTGGACAACGACTCGATGTGCAGCACGACCCGCCCGGAGGCGTCCGGCGAGCTCATCCCACGTGCCAGGCGTCGTAGTAGGCCTGCGCGTACTCCGGCGGCTCGACCTGGTTGTCGGCGTCGGACACGTTGTCCTCGACGTAGACCTGCTGCCAGCCGATCGGGTCCGCCCGGTCCTCGAGCGGGACGTCGGTCATCAGCCGGATCAGCTGGTCGACGACGCGATAGCCCGCGGCGGCGAGCTCCAGCCCGATCGACGCCCACTGCTTGCCGGCCTGGATCGCCTCCAGCGCGGCCGCGTCCGCGGCCCTGCTGATGATCTTGACCCGGTCCTGGAGGCCGGCCGCCTGGAGGGCGGCGGCGAGACCGGCGTTGTAGTCGACGACCGCGAGGGCGACGTACGCCGTGTCGGGATGGGCCTGCAGATAGCTGACGATCTGGGAGGGGACCGTCTTGCCGATGTTGGCGTTGGAGACCTCGAGGATGCCGGGCTCGGCACCGGCGCTCTTCATCGTGGCCTCGAACCCCGCCTTGATCGGGCCCCAGGAGCCCTCGAAGGACGGGTCCCAGACGAAGACGGACTCGACCGGACCGTCCGCGTCGGCGAGGACCGACTGCGCCATCAGGGTGCCGGTGAAGTGGGCGTCCCGTTGCCCGAACACCACGCCCCCGATGGGGGTGTCGGCCTCCGCGAGCGGATCGCCGAGGGGCGAGATGGCGACGATCCGGGTGCCGGCGGCGTGGATCTTCGCCAGCTGCTTGGCCACCGACGAGTCGGGCAGCGCCGAGATGTAGGCGAGGGCGTCCGGCGGATCGGCGGCCACCTGGTTCATCGCGGAGGTGTACCCCTCCGGAGTGCTGTTCGTCTGCAGGGTGGAGACCGTCCAGCCGAGCTTCTCCGCGGCCTCCCGCGCACCGTCCGAGAGCGTGACGCACACCGGGATCGAGCAGGTCACCATGACGAGCCGCTTGCCGGTGGGAGCGGGCGCCGGAAGCTCCGGCACCGCCGCGGCCTCCTGGATCTGCGTGTACCGGTCGAAGGCCGCCCCGGCCTCGTCGACCACCTGCTGCTGGGCGGGGGTCAGTTCGGCGCTGCCGCCGCCCCCGTCGCCGTCGTCTCCGCCGCACGCCGTCGCCAGGCCGAGCACACCGACGAGGACGGCCACCATCGAGGCCCTGAACTTTTTCGACATCGCTTCACTTTCGGGTCGTCGAGCGCCGAATCGCTCGGGAGGGGTGGGCACTGCGGCCGCTCCCTCCGTCCGAGGGTGATGCGCACCACAGAGAAAACATCCTACGGAGTAGGTTTCTCTGGGTCAACGGGTCGAGGGCACGCCGTCGCCCTGCGGCGACGCGACGCGGAGCAGTCCCTCCTGCGAGGTGCTCGCACACAGGCGTCCCGCACGGTCGAACAGGCGCCCGGCGACCAGGCACCGGCCCGCCCCCGCCCAGTCACTCCGGCCCTCGTAGAGCAGCCAGTCGTCCGCACACCACGGCGCGTGCATCACCACCGAGTGGCCGATGGTCGCGAACCAGACGTCCCCGTCCTCGATCCGGTGGGGGTGCGGCTCGAGCGCCGCGGTCAGCAGGAGCAGGTCGGAGAGGTACACGAGAGCCGCGTCCCGGCGCCCCTCGCCGTCGCCGACCGGGCCCCGCGCGCGGATCCAGACCCGCAGGACCGGCTCGCCCACCCGGACGCCCTCGCGATGCAGGCCCGCGTCGGGGAACCGGACCTCGACCCGGAGCCGCTGCATCACCTCGGAGATCCACGCGACCAGCGCGGGCTCGCCGGCGAGGGCCCGCTCGACGGGCAGCAGGCGCTCCGGGGCGGGGACGTCGGGCGCCGCGACCTGGTGCCGCAGGCCGCGCTCCTCGGCCTGGAACGAGGCCGTGAGGAGCAGGATCGGCCTCTCCCCCTGGGACGCCTCGACGGTCCGGGCACTGAAGACGCCGCCGTCCCGAGCGACCCCGACGCGATAGTCGACCGGGACCGCCGTGTCGCCGGCCCGGAGGAAGGAGGCCGTCATCGAGTTGAGCTCCCGGCCCGGCGGCACCGTGGCGCGGGCGGCCAGCATCGCCTGGGCAGCCACCTCGCCGCCGTACAGACGCGTCCGAGGGCGGTCGGACGGCACGCTGCGGTAGGTCAGCGACGAGAGCCGACGGAGGCTGAGGATCTCGTCCACCGCGACGACCTCACCAGGTGGCGAGCAGGGCCCGCAGGGTCGCGACCAGGGCGAGCGGCCGATCGAGCATCACGTGGTGGCCGGCGTCGGGGATCTCCACCGTCGGCACGGATCGGACGGCCGGGTCGAGCCGGGACAGGTCGGCCGCGGGCATGCCGTGCTCGGCCCGCACCATGCGGAGCCGGCCGGCCAGGCGTCCCAGATCCAGGGGGTCGAAGTCCCGTTGGCCGGCGAAGATCCGCGGGTCGAACTTCCAGCTCCAGCCCGCCGGAGTCCGACGGATCGACGTCGCGGCGATGTGCTCGAACACGTACGGGAGCGAGCGCTGGTCGGGGATCAGGCGGAACCGGGCGAGCGCGTCGGCCGGGTCCGGATAGACCGGGGCCGGCCGGAGCGCCCGCTCCTCGTTGGCGGCGCGCTCGGCATCGCTGTAGGGGACCGTCCGGCAGTCGACGACGATCGTGCCGCGGACGGCCCGGCCGTGTCGCAGCCCGTGCCGCAGGGCCACCAGCCCGCCCATGCTGTGGCCGACGACCACCGGCGGTCCGCCGAAACCCCCGGCGGCCACGACGGCAGCCACCTCGTCGGCCCAGTCGTCGAGCTCGTAGCGGTCCCGGTGACCGCTGTCGCCGTGGCCCGAGAGATCGAGCGCGACGACGCGTCGACCGCCGTCGACGAGCAGCGGCGCGACGTGGTCCCACCAGCCGGCGTGGGCGCCGCCGCCGTGGACCAGCAGCACACCCTCGGCCGCGCCGGCGGGACCCCACGCGCGAAGGCGGATCCGCACCCCGTCGTCCACCGCGCACTCGGCCGTCTCCGGCCGGTGCGCGAGTGCTCGTGCGAACCAGTCGGGGCGCGTGTCGAGCACCGCGCTCGGGGTGGGTGTCGAAGCAGGGGGGTCGAGCAGCACAAGGAACATACTACCACGTAGGTTTTTCTTCCGGCCGTCCTCGGCCGCACATTCCGCCGAGTAGTATGTTGTCCATGCGACAAGGTGCCGCCTCCGACAGCGACCGCGAACTCCGCCCCAAGCAGAAGGCCAGCGCTCGCGAGATCCTGGACGCCGCCGCGACGGCCTTCTCCGAGCGCGGCTACGCGGCCACCTCGATCGACGACGTCGCCGACGTGCTCGGCTGCACCAAGGGCCGGATCTACCACTACTACCGGACCAAGGGCGATCTGTTCATCGGCATCCACCACCAGGCCCTCGAGTGGGCACTGGAGGCCGTGGGCCCGCCGGCCGAGCGCGTCGATCTCGATCCCGCGGAGCGGCTGCGCCAGATGGTCCATCAGCATGCCCTGCACCTGATGAACCGGTCCAGCTACATGGGCCCGGCCCAGTACCAGATCGAGATGAACCTCGCGAGCGAGGGCCGCAACAAGGAAGCGCAGATGCAGAAGATCCTGAGCATGCGACGCCAGTTCGAGGACCTCTACGTCACCGTGGTCAAGGAGGGCGTCGCCGCGAAGGCCTTCCGCGACGCCGACGTCAATCTGCTGGTGAAGGCCGTGCTGGGCGCGGTCAACTGGATGCACGCCTGGTTCAGTCCGACCGAGCCGAAGGACTCCCCGGCCGAGCGCGAGCGCATCGCCGCGGAGATCGCCGAGTTCGCGGTCCGCGGCGTCGTCGCCTGACCCGACCTACCAGGGCCGGCCGGGTCAGCCTGGATGCAGGATCAGCCCTGCTGACGCGGGAGGCCCAGCATCCGCTCGGCGAGGATGTTGCGCTGGACCTGTGCCGAGCCGCCGTAGATGCTGCCGGCCCGCCCGTACAGATAGCGGTCGAACCACTCCGCCCGCCCGGGACTGCCGACGTCGGTGACCAGCTCGATGCTGAGGTCCATCAGCTCCTGCTCCACCGCGGTCATCAGCAGCTTGTCGACCGAGCTCTCGGGGCCCGGCGGCGCGCCCGAGACCCGCGCGCTGAGGGTGCGCAGGCAGTGCATGCGCAGGACCTCGAGGTGGGCCGCGACCCGGCCGAGCCGGAGCCGGGCGGCCCGGTCCGCACCGAGACCGCTGGCCGTCAGCACCTCCCCGAGCTCGGAGAGGTAGCGCGCGAACTTCGGGAGATAGCCGGTCTCGACCGCTCCCCGCTCGTAGTTGACCACGTCCATCGCGATCCGCCAGCCGTCGCTCGGCTCGCCGAGCATGTTCTCCGCCGGGATGCGCACCCCGTCCAAGAAGATCTCGGCGAACTCCTCCTCGCCGTTGGCCAGCACGATCGGCCGGACCGTCACTCCCGCGGTGTCGAGCGGCACGATGAACGCGGAGATCCCGCGATGCCGGACAGCGTCCGGGTCGGTCCGGGCCAGCAGCAGGCAGTAGTCGGCGAAGGCGCCGTAGCTGGTCCAGATCTTGTGCCCGTCGATCACCCACTCCTCGCCCTCCCGGACGGCGCGCGTCCGCAGCGACGCCAGGTCGGAGCCGGCCTCGGGCTCGGAGAAGCCCTGGCACCAGATCTCCTCGACCGCCAGCAGCGGGCGGAGGTACCGCCGGCGCTGCTCCTCACTCCCGTAGCGGTGGAGCGGTCGCCCCAGATGACCGAGCGGCAGCAGCGTGGGGGCGTTCGCGCGGCCGAGCTCCTCGCTCAGGATCGCCTCCTCCATCGGACCCAGCCCCTGGCCGCCGACGTCGGTCGGGTAGGACAGCGCGACCCACCCGGCCCGGTAGAGACGCTCCTGGAAGGCACGCATGTAGGGCCAGCGCTCGGCCAGCACGGCCGGCTCGGACTCGTCGGGGACGTTCTCGGCCAGCCAGGTCCGCAGCCGCGCGCGGAAGCGCGCCTCCTCGGCGGAATCGCGGAGATCCATGTCGTCAGTTCCCTTCCAGGATGCGGTCGGCGAGCAGGAGCATCGGGGCGTCCGGGCCGCCGAAGGCGGCGTGGTGCAGGTGTGCGGTGCGCAGGCGCAGATGAGCGTCGTGCTCATCGGTGACGCCGATGCCGCCGAGCACCTGGATCGACGTCTCGCAGACCCGTACGGCGGCGGCTCCGGCGTAGGCCTTGGCCGCCGCGGCGACCCGCATCGCCTCGTCGATCGGAGCGTGCTCGGCGGCCCAGGAGGCGCCGTAGGTCATCGACCTCGAGGTCTCCACGTCGACGAGCATGTCGGCACACAGGTGCTGCACGGCCTGGAAGGAGCCGATCGGACGCTGATACTGATGCCGCTGCCGGGCGTACTCCGTCGCGGTCGCGAGGGCCCCGTCGGCCAGTCCCGTCAGCAGGGCGGCGGCACCGGTCCAGGCCATCGCCCGCGCCCGCCGCGCGTCGTCGCCGCGCGGCGCGGCCGCCGGGACCGGATCGAAGCGCCGGAGCCGGTGCAACAGGTCCACGTCGTCCACCTCCTCGCCCGCGGCGAGCTCGTAGGTCGTCGCGACCCCGTCGGGGGAGAGCGCGACGCCACGTGCGCCCGCGACCCAGTCGAAGGCGATGCTCACGGAGCCGTCCGGGCCGTCCGGGCCGTCCGGGCCGTCCGGGCCGTCCGGGTCGGCGAGGTGCTGGTCGAGCAGGACGGAGTACGGCTCCCCGGCGGCGAGACCGGCCAGCGCCGCCGGCGGGCCGCCGGCGAAGCGGAGCAGCGCCGCCGCCGCGATCGCCGTCCCGACGTACGGCACCGGAGCCAGGTGTCGCCCGAGCACCTCGGCGACGACACACGCGTCGGTGAGCGAGCCGCCGGGGCCGCCGTGCTCGACGGGCACGAGCAGGGCGACGAGGTCGAGCTCGACCAGCGTGGACCACAGCGCGGCGCGCAGCTCACCCCCGTCGGTGGCGGCGCTGCGTGCGGGGGTGGCGGCGAGGGCCTGACCGACCACCTCGTCGGTGACCTTCTGCAGGAACTGCTGGTCATCAGAGAGCGCGAATCGCATGGGTATCCGTCCTCAGAGCTTCGAGCCGCCGTCGACGTACAGCGTCTGACCGGTCACA
This sequence comes from Nocardioides sp. LHD-245, assembly GCF_030929495.1. GTDB lineage: Bacteria > Actinomycetota > Actinomycetes > Propionibacteriales > Nocardioidaceae > Nocardioides. Next base: position 251,785 of record NZ_JAVFWN010000005.1, read on the forward strand.
TAGGAGGCCTCGTCGCTGCACAGGAACGCCGCGGCCGCGGCGATGTCGTCCGGCGAGCCGACCCGCCGGACCGGGTTCCGCTCCGCGCGGGCGTTGCGGAACTCCTCGACGCCCAGGCCGAGCCGCGCGGCGGTGGCATCGGTCATCTCGGTGGTGACGAAGCCGGGGGCGACCGCGTTGACGTTGACGCCGAACGGCCCGAGCTCGATCGCCAGCGCGCGGGTGAACCCCTGGACACCCATCTTCGCCGTGGAGTAGTTCGCCTGACCGCGGGTGCCGAGGGCCGACGTGCTGGAGAGGTTGAGGATCTTTCCGTACCGCTGCTCTACGAAATGTCGTTGCGCGGCCCTGCTCATCAGGAAGGCACCCTTGAGATGCACTCCCAGGACCAGGTCCCACTCGTCCTCGGGCATCTTGTGGATGAGGTTGTCGCGGGTGACCCCGGCGTTGTTGACCAGGACATGGAGTCCACCGAGGTCGCCGACGACGGTGCCGATCGCCGTCTCCACGGCGGGTGCACTGCTGACGTCGGCGACCACGGCCGTGGCGGCGGCGCCCGGCCGCAGCGGCAACCGGTCCGCCGCCTCGGCCACCGCCGCGGCGTCGAGGTCGACGAGCGCGACCGATGCGCCTTCCTCCGCGAACCGGGAGGCGATCCCCCACCCGATGCCACGAGCGGCGCCGGTCACGACGGCGACCCGTCCCTGATAGCGGCCCAATGTTCTCTCCTTGCTGTCAACGGTGCGGGGCGAGGACGTCGGTCCGATCGCCGGGAGGGGTGGACGAGGTCGTCAGACCACGAGGAGCCGGATGCTGTCGGCGACACACGCCGGCCGGTCCCGGCCCTCGATCTCGATGGTGAAGCGCACGACCGCGCGGGTGCCCGACGCGACGTCCTCGACGCTGAGGAGGTGGGCGCGGGCGCGGATGCGGGCCCCGGATCGCACCGGCTCGGGGAACCGGACCCGGTCGAGCCCGTAGTTGACCGACATTCGTGCGCCGCCGACCGTGAACGCGGTGCGCCCCAGCACGGGCAACAGCGACACGGTCAGATAGCCGTGCGCGACGGTCGCACCGTACGGGCCGGAGCGGGCTCGCTCCGCGTCGACGTGGATCCACTGCCGATCCCCGGTCGCCTCGGCGAACGCATCGATGCGGTCCTGGCCGACGACGAGCCACTCTCCGGTGCCGAGGTCCTCGCCCACGGCGGCCCGGAGGCCGGCGATGTCGGCGAAGTGACGCGGGCCTGACTTCATGAGAGAAACATACTACTGCGTAGGTTTTTGTCAATGCTCATGCTCCCGCTCATAGGGCGCGGGCGATGAGCTCCTTCTGGATCTCGTTGGCGCCGCCGTAGATGCGCTGGGCCCGGGCGTCGGCGTACAGCCGGGCGATCGGGTACTCGGTCATGTAGCCGTAGCCGCCGTGCAGCTGCAGGCACTTGTCGATCACCTGACCCTGCACGTCGGTCAGCCACCACTTGCACATCGCCGACGTCGGCAGGTCGAGCCCGGTCGCCAGGTGGGTGGTCATGCAGTCGTTGAGAAAGGAGCGGGCGACGGTCGCCAGGGTCGCGCACTCCGCGAGCTCGAAGCGCACGTGCTGCTTGTCGAACAGGGGACCGCCGAAGGCCTCGCGCTGCTTGACATAGTCCGTGGTGACGGCGACCGCCAGCTCCATGGCCGTGACCGCCGTGATGCCGACGATCAACCGCTCCTGGGGCAGCTTGCGCATCATGATGGCGAAGCCGCCGCCCTCCTCGCCGAGCAGGTTCTCCGCAGGGACCAGGACGTCGTCGAAGAACAGCTCTGTGGTGTCCGCGCCGTGCTGGCCGATCTTGTCCAGCGGGCGGCCGCGGGAGAAGCCCGCCGCACCCGCGGTCTCCACCACGAGGAGCGAGATGCCCCTGGCACCCAGGGACGGATCCGTCGAGCAGGCGACGACGACGATGTCCGCGCTCCCCCCGTTGGTGATGAAGATCTTCGATCCGTTGAGCCGCCAGCCGTCCGCCGTCCGCTCGGCCCGGGTGCGGATCGCCTTGAGGTCCGACCCGGCCGCCGGTTCGGTCATCGCCAGCGCGGCGACGTACTCGCCCGTCGCCATCTTCGGCAGCCAGCGCTGCTTCTGCTCCTCGGTCCCGTGCTGGAGGAGGTAGTCGGCGACCACCCCGCTGTGCATGGCGTTGCCCCAGGAGCGGTCGCCGTGCCGGGCATAGGCCTCCTGGACCGTCGCCTGATGCAGGAAGCTGCCGCCGCCACCGCCGTACTCGGTCGGGACGGCGACGCAGAGCAGGCCGAGCTCGCCGCACCGGAGCCAGAAGTGGCGGTCGACCTGTCGGCGTGCCTCCCATCCCTCTCGACGGGCGGGAATCTCGCGGTCGAAGAAGTCCGACGCCATCGCGAACAGGTCCGCGGCCTCACCGGTCAGCCACGGGCGGGGGATCGAGTCCATCCTCAGGGTTCTCCTTCTCAGAACTGGGGGTCGGAAGCGGGGGAGGCGACGCCGGGCGGACGCCGTTCCTCAGAGGCGCTCGATGACCGTCGCGGTGCCGAGACCGCCGCCGCAGCACATCGTGATGAGCCCGAATCGCCCGCCGGTGCGCTCCAACTCGTGTAGCGCCTTGGCGACGAGGACGCCGCCGGTGGCGCCGAGCGGGTGACCGAGCGCGATCGCGCCGCCGTTGACGTTGACCCGCCCGTGGTCGGCTCCGAACTCCTTCATCCAGGCGCAGGCCACCGACGCGAACGCCTCGTTGATCTCGACGACGTCGAGAGTGTCGACGGTCAGGCCGGTCCGGCGCAGGATCGCCTCGGTCGCGGGGATCGGGCCGGTGAGCATGAGGACCGGATCGGAGCCGACCAGGACCGAGTCGACCACCCGCGCGCGGGCGCGCAGCCCGAGGGCGTCGGCCCGCTCCGCGCTCATCAGGAGCACCGCGCTCGCACCGTCGGAGACCTGCGAGGAGTTGCCGGCGGTGTGCAGACTCGCCGGCTGCCGGTCAGGCTGGTTGAGCCGCAGCGTCGCGAGTCCCTCGAGCGTCGTCGGGCGCATCCCCTCGTCTCGGCCGACGAGGACGGTGCCGGAGACGACGCCGTGCTCGTCGACGACCGGTGTTTCGACGGGCACCACCTGGGCGTCGAACCGACCCTCGTCCCAGGCCCGGGCCGCTCGATCCTGAGACGTCTTGGCGAACCGGTCGAGCTCCTCGCGGGAGAGGTCCCACTGCTCGGCGATGCGGTCGGCGCCCTCGAACTGGATCGTCGGCTCGTGGACCTCGGCGTACCGGCCACCGCGCGGGTTGCCGAACGGACCGTCCGGGGGCATGTTGCTGCCCAACGGGATCCTGCTCATCACCTCGACGCCACAGGCGATGGCGACCTCGCCCAGACCGCCGGCGATGTGGGCGTGCGCCATCAGCAGGGCCTCCTGAGCGGAGCCGCACTGGGCGTTGACCGTGGCCGCCGGCACCTCGACGGGGAGTCCCGCGGTCAGCCAGGCGTTGCGGGTGACGTTCGCCGCCTGCATGCCCAGCTGGAGGACACACCCCCCGATGACGTGATCGACCTCCGAGCCGGTCAGTCCGGAACGGGCCACGAGCGTGGCGAGCAGGTCGCCCAACAGCTCGTTGGCGTGCCGGTGGGCCAGCCCACCGTTCCGCCTGCCGACCGGTGTCCTGACGGCATCGACCACGACGACGTCGCGCATTCGCCCACTCACTTTCCACCCACGGGGGGTCCGCATCTGGTGCTAACATACTACCACGTAGGTTTTTTTCGATTGATGGAGGCGTAGATGGACTACTCGAACCTGGGACCGGAGCTGCTGGTGGAGGCGGAAGGTCCTCTGCGGATCGTGACGCTGAACCGGCCCGATGAGCTGAACTCGTTCAACGGCGCCATGCACACCGCGATGCGGCGCGTCTGGGACCAGCTCGTCGATGACGAGGGCGCCCGCGCCGTCGTCCTGGCCGGGGCGGGACGGGTGTTCAGCGCGGGTGGCTATGTGCCCGACTTCATCCGCAATCACCACGACCTCGCGGCCCGACGCCGCGACATCCGCGAGGGCGAGCGCCTCGTGCGGGCCATGCTGTCGTGCGAGCTGCCGGTCGTCGCGGCGGTCCACGGTCCGGCCGTCGGACTGGGCTGCAGCCTCGCCTCGATGTCGGACTTCGTCGTGATGGGCGAGGACGCCTTCCTCAGCGACCCGCACGTCGCGATCGGCCTGGCCGCCGGCGACGGCGGCATCGTGACCTGGCCCTGGCAGACCAGCCTGCTCGTCGCCAAGGAGTACATCCTCCTCGGCGACCGGATGCCCGCCGCGGACGCGGCGCGGCTGGGGCTGTGCAACCGGGTCGTGCCCACCGACCAGGTGCTCGCGACGGCGAAGGAGTACGCCCTGCGGTTCGCGCAGCTGCCCGCCCAGTCCACGCGCGACACCAAGCGCGCCCTGAACATGCACCTGCTGGACTCGGCCAACACCGTGCTGAACTTCGCCCTCGCGGCGGAGTACGAGTCCTTCGGGACCGAGGACATCAAGATCCGCGTCGCGGAGTTCCTCGGGAGCGAGGAACACGGCTCGAGTGACGTCGCCGCCGCCGGCGCGCCGGCGACGGCATGATCAGCACCGCTCCGACCGCGCCCGGTGAGGAGGGAGATCGCGATGGACACCACGGTCACTGACGAGCTGCTGAGCACCACCCGGGCCGTACGCCGCCGGCTGGACGTGGAGCGTCCGGTCGACCGGGAGGTGATCCTGGACTGCCTCCGGCTGGCGATCCAGGCGCCGACGGGCGGCAACAAGCAGAACTGGCGCTGGATCGTCGTCGACGACCCCGACGTGCGGGGCCGGATCGCCGAGACCTACGCCGCGCATACGCTCCCCGTCATCGAACGCCGCTACGACGCCCTCGACGAGCAGACCAAGCGGGTCTACGACAGCGCCCGCCACCTCACCGAGATCCTCCACCGGGTCCCCGTCATCGTCGTACCGTGCGTCTCCGGGCGGCCGGACGCCCCGGACGCACCCCCGGCGGGGGCGTACTACGGCTCGATCTTCCCCGCGATCTGGAGCTTCCAGCTCGCGCTGCGGTCCCGTCGGATGGGCTCGGTGCTCACGACGCCGTTCATCGGCAGGTTGGAGGCGCGGTACGCCGAGATCCTCCGGCTGCCTTCCACCGTCACCCCGATCGCGCTGCTGCCGGTCGCTTACACGGTCGGCGACCGGTTCAAGCCCGCCGCCCGCCGCCCGGTCGAGACCGTCACACACTGGAACGCTTGGGACGCCGACGCTCCCGCGGCGCGATGAGGCCGTGAGGGCGCCGGGCAGCTGGCGATCAGCTCCCGGCGTCCTCGGTGATCGCCCGGAAGGCGTCGATGGTCTCCTGCTCGTCCTGCTCGGTGCCGTAGTCGCTGAGCTTCACGACGACGGTGCCGGTCCGCGGACCGACGTAGATGTACTGGCCGTAGTGCCGATCGCCGACAGGTCGCGGGCGGTGTACATCGGCGCGGTGCCGGTGAAGGGCCAGTACGCGTTGTCGTCCTCGCGGACGTCGATGCCCGCCGTCATGTCGAGCAGGTCGCGCACGTCACCTCGCCGCACGCCGTGCCGGCCTCGAGTTCCGGAGCAGCTCCACCAGCCGGTCGTTCTCGCCGAGCTCGCCCCGTCCGATCGCCTGCCCGACGAGCAGCGACACGAACGACTTGGCCACCGTGTCCGGTGCTGGCCAGGAGTCGTCGTCCCGACTCCTCAGACAAGTAGAGGAGTAGGATGAGATCCGTGCCGCCCATCCGCCGCCACTCGCTGGCCGACCAGGCCGCCGAGGCCCTACTCGAGCGCATCCGCTCGGGCGAGTGGGCGCTGGGCGCCAAGCTTCCCGCCGAGACCACCCTGGGCCCCCAGCTGGGCGTCGGCCGGTCGACGGTGCGCGAGGCCATCCGTCAGCTGGCGGGACTGGGCGTCCTGCAGACGCGGCAGGGCGCCGGCGTCTTCGTGATCTCGCTCGAGGCCAACGACGAGTGGGATCTGGTGCTGCGCCGGGCGGCCATCACGACCGTGCTCGAGGCCCGGATCTCCATCGAGAGTGAGGCCGCGGCGCTGGCCGCGGAGCGACGGACACCGGCGGACGTCCGGCGGATGCGCCGCGCGCTGGAGGCCCGAGCGGGGTCCCAGACGACGATCGAGGACCTCGTCGACGCCGACCTGGCGTTCCACCGCAGCATCCTGAGTGCCTCGCACAACGAGATCCTGGTCGGCATGTTCGACGACCTGACACCACGGCAGCGTCAGGCGATGGTGGAGATGCTCCGCATCCACCACGGCTTCGACGGCAACGAGGACCACGGGGCGCACGCGCAGGTGCTGGAGGCGATCGTCGCCCGCGAGCCCGAGCAGGCCCGCACCCTGAGCCGCGACCACCTGCAGTCGCTGAGGCTCAGCCTGTCCTGACCACCTCGGTGACGCCGACGATGCGGCCGAGCCGTCGCTCGAGCAGGCCGGCCGACGGATCGGCCGGCGTGCCCCCGAGCTCCATCCGGACCCGGGTCGACCCGTCCGGCCGGGTGTCGAGGACGAAGCGGCGCACGTCGTAGTGCGCGACGAGCGAGGCGATCCGCAGCAGCAGCGCCTCCTCGCCGCCCGCCGTCACCCGGAGCACGGTGGGCCGGGCGAGCGCCGCGCGGCCGCCGGCGTCGGTCATCACCGCCGCCGGTCTACAGCAGCGCCCGAGCGGGATCGCTCAGGATGTCGGCGACACACCGCAGCACGGTGGCCCCGAGCTCGCCGTCGACCAGCCGGTGGTCGATCGAGATCGACAGGGTCATGACCTCACGTACGTCGAGCGCGCCGTCGACCACCCAGGGCCGCTGCTCGATCGCGCCGAGCGCCAGGATGGCCGCCTCCGGCGGGTTGAGGATCGGCGTCGCGCCCTCGACCCCGAAGGACCCGACATTGGTCAGCGTGAGCGTGCCGCCCGTCATGTCGGCCGGCGCGAGCTTCCCGGCCCGCGCCCGGGTGACCAGGTCGTCGATCGCGTCGGCCAGTTCGCGCAGGGAGAGCGTCCCGGCATCCTTGACGTGGGGGACCATCAGGCCACGCGGCGTCGCCGCCGCGATGCCGAGGTTGAGCGCCCCGTGAAGCACGATCTCCTGCGCCGCGTCGTCCCAGGACGCGTTGATCTCGGGGTGGCGCGCCACGGCGATCGCGGTCGCCCGCGCGACGATCAGCAGGGGGCTGACCCGCACGTCGCGCCAGGCGCGGTCCGCACGCAGCCGCCGGACCAGCCGCATGGCGGGACTCACGTCCACCGTGGTCCACATCGCCGCGTGCGGCGCGGTGAACGCCGAGCGCACCATCGCCTCCGCCGTCGCCCGGCGCACCCCCTTGACCGGGATCCGCCGGTCCACCGGTGCCGGTACGACGCCCGCAGCCGGTGCGCGCTCGAAGGACGGCTCCTCCGGCCGGCGCAGGTGCACCCGGCGGGCGACCGCCGCGCGCGGCCCGGTGCCCACGAGCACCGCCGGCGCCGGCTCCTCCGGCTCCTCCGGCCGCTCCTCGACCGACACCGGTGGTGCCGCCTCGGCCGGGTCCGGATCCGCGCGTACCTCTCCCGCGGCGCTCCCGATCGCGATCAGTGGGGCACCCACGGGCAGCTCCTGGCCCGGCTCGGCGTACAGCTCGAGCACGACGCCGGCGTACGGCGACGGCAGCTCGACGACCGACTTGGCCGTCTCCACGTCCACCAGGACGTCGTTGACCGCCACCTCGTCGCCGACCCGGACGTGCCAGGCGACGATCTCGGCCTCGGTGAGGCCCTCCCCGACGTCGGGGAGCCGGAACACCTGCGGCTCAGACATGCGCTGTCGTCCTTCCGAAGTTCAAGGACCGGTCGATCGCCAGCAGGACGCGGTCGACGTCGGGGAGGAAGGCGTCCTCGACGTGGGCGGGCGGGTAGGGGAGCTGGTAGGCGCCGACCCGCTGGACCGGGGCCTTGAGCTCGCGGAAGCAGCCCTCGGTGATCGCGGCGGCGATCTCGGCGCCGATCCCGAGGAAGGTCGACGCCTCGTGGACGACGACCGCGCGGCCGGTCTCCGCCACGCAGCGCTGCAGGGTCTCGACGTCGAGTGGGGAGATCGAGCGCAGGTCGACCACCCCCACGGAGACACCGTCCTCCTCGGCGGCCTCGGCCGCGGCGAGCGCCACCTTCACGCTCGGCCCGTGGGCGATGAGGGTGCAGTCGCGCCCCTTGCGGAGCACCAGGGCGCGGTCCAGCGATGCCGGACTCGCGTCGAGGTCGACCTCACCCTTGTCCCAGTACGCGCGCTTCGGCTCGAAGAAGACGATCGGGTCGTTGCTCCGGATCGCGGCGCGCAGGAGGCGGTAGCCGTCCTGCGGGTTGGAGCACGAGACGACCCGCAGCCCGGCGGTGTGGGCGAAGTACGCCTCGTTCGACTCGCTGTGATGCTCGACCGCGCCGATGCCGCCGCCGGCCGGGATCCGGATCACGACGGGGAGCTGGACGCGACCGCGCGAGCGGGCCCGCATCTTCGCGAGCTGGCTGACGATCTGGTCGAAGGCGGGATAGACGAAGCCGTCGAACTGGATCTCGCACACCGGCCGGAAGCCGCGCAGCGCCAGCCCGATCGCGGTGCCGACGATGCCGGACTCGGCCAGCGGGGTGTCGATGACACGGTTGGCCCCGAACTCCGCGGCCAGGCCGTCGGTGACCCGGAAGACGCCGCCGAGGGTGCCGATGTCCTCGCCGAGGACCAGGACGCGGTCGTCCTCGGCGAGGGAGCGCCGCATCGCGAGGTTGAGTGCCTTGCCGAGCGGGAGGACGGCCATCAGCGACCACGCCCCGTCGCCTCGAGATGGGCCTCGTACGACGCGCGCTCGCGCTCCACGGGGTGCGGGTCGGCGTACACCTCGGCGAAGAGGTCGGCGAGGTCGGGGCCGGCGAGGGCCTGGCACTCGGCGCGGGTGCGCGCGGCGAGCTCGCTCCCGTCGGCGTCGACCGCGTCGAACCAGTCCGCCTCGACGCCGAGGTCCGTCAGCGCGGTGCGCAGCCGGGTCAGGGGGTCGCGGCGCCGCCACGCGTCGAGCTCCTCCTCCGTGCGGTAGCGCTTCGGGTCGTCGGACGTGCTGTGCCCGCCGATCCGGTAGGTCTCGGCCTCGACCAGCGCCGGGCCCTGACCGCGGCGGACGCTCTCGACGGCCTCCGCGGTGACGGCGTGCACCGCGAGCGCGTCGTTGCCGTCGACCCACCACGACCGCAGGCCGAATCCGGCCGCACGGTCGTGCAGGCTGGTGCCGAACTGCTTGCTGGTCGGCGTCGAGATCGCCCACTGGTTGTTCTGGCAGACGAAGAGCACGGGCAGCGCCATCGTCGCCGCCCAGTTGAACGCCTCGTTGACGTCGCCCTGGCTCGCGGCGCCGTCGCCGAAGTAGACGACGGTGACGGCGTCGTCGCCGTCCAGGCGGCACCCGAGGGCGTACCCGACGGCGTGCAGGGTCTGGGTGCCCAGCACCAGCGAGTTGAAGTGGAGGTGGTGCTCGGCCGGGTCCCAGCCCGCGTGCGCGATCCCGCACCACTGGGCCAGCAGCTGGGCCGGGGTCAGCCCGCGCACCAGCCCCACCGCATGCTCGCGGTAGCTCGGGAAGATGTGGTCGCGATCGGCGAGGGCGTGGACCGAGCCGACCTGGGCCGCCTCCTGGCCCTCGCACTGCAGCCACAGGCTGAGCTCACCCTGGCGCTGCAGGGCGACCGCCTCGCGGTCGAGCGCGCGCGCCCGCACCATGTCGCGGTACAGCCGGCGGGCGAGGTCGACGTCGACGCCCCGGGCGCGCCCGGCGTCGGTGAGCCGGCCGTCGGGACCGACCAGCTGCACCGGGACCGGGGCGGCCGGCGCCGACGGGTCGGTCCGGGTCGCCGGCACGGCCGGGGTCTGGCTCAGGGCAGGGTGGGACATGGCGTGCTCCTCCATGGGGGCGGGGCGCCGACAGGGCGCGGATGGGGCGCCGACGGGGCGAGGCGGCGTGGCGTCAGCGGGCGAGACGCGCGCGGGCCTGCTCGTCGGCCACGCGGCCGGTCGGCAGGAGGGTGGCCGCGGCGGTGGTGAGGATCCCGCGCACGGTCGAGCCGACGGCTTGGACGCGCCGGTCGACCTCGGCGGACGACCAGCCGAGCAGCTCGCCGCCGACCTGGATCAGGCCGCCGCTGTTGGCGGCATAGTCCGGCACCCAGACGATGCCGCGCGCGGCGAGGAGCTCGTCGACCTCGGCGGACGCCAGCTGGTTGTTGGCCGCGCCGCAGACCACCCGCGCACGGAGGCGGTCGACGGTGTCGACGTCGAGGGTCGCGCCGAGGGCGCACGGCGCGTAGACGTCGACCTCCGCGTCGATCACCGAGGGCAGCACCTCGACGACGTCGTCGGCAGCGCGGCGGGCAGCGCGGTCCGCAGCGGGGCCGGCGGCGAGCTCGGCACGGAGCCGCGCCAGCGCCGCGGGCGAGGCGTCGCTCACGGCGACCCGCGCCCCCGCGACCAGGAGCAGGTCGACCAGGTGCCGGCCGACCTTCCCGACCCCCTCGACGCCGACCCGCCGTCCGCGCAGCCCGTCGTCGCCCCACACGAGCTCGGCGGCGGCGCGCATGGACTCGAAGACCCCGGTGGCCGTCGACCGGCCGCTGTCGCCCGAGCCGCCTCCCGCCCGGGTGCGTCCGGTGACGTGACGGGTCCGGGTGCCGACGACGTCGAGGTCCGCGTCCGTCGTACCGATGTCGGCGGCGGTGACGTAGTGCCCGGCGAGCCGATCGACGAAGCCGCCGTACGCCGCCAGCAGCTCGGGCGTCTTCTGTGTGTCGGGGTCGCCGATGATGACGGCCTTGCCGCCACCGAGCGGCAGGCCGGCGAGGGCTGCCTTGAAGGTCATGCCCTGCGAGAGCCGCAGCACGTCGACCAGAGCCGCCGACTCGTGCGGGTAGGCCTTGAACCGGGTGCCGCCGAGGGCCGGTCCGAGGGCGGTGGAGTGGATCGCGATGATCGCGCGCAGTCCACTCCGGTCGTCGCGGCAGAAGACGACCTGCTCGTGGCCGGCCGTGGCGAGATCGTCGCTGCGGTCGAAGACGGCGAGGGGTTCGACGGGGGTGGTCGTCGGCATGAGGAGCGCGCTCCTTGTCTCACCTCGTCGCCGCCCGGCTTGTGGCCCGGCGGTCCCGAGGAGCGGGTGTTCGGGATATGACAATCCTCATTTTGGTTGTCGTCACCGTCAAGCCAGTGACCAACAACTATGCTTTCCGACAACCTTCACCCCGGCCGACGTACGGAGAGCTGAGCACCGTGACAACCATCGACCGGCTCGACGCCGAGATCCTCGGCCGGGTCGCGGCCACCGCCCGCCCCGGCGTCGCCGAGATCGCGGCCGCCCTCGGCGTCAGCCGTGTGACCGTCCAGCAGCGCCTCCGGCATCTCGAGGAGATCGGCGTCCTGCTCGGCTACCAGCCGATCATCGACCTCGACGCGGTCGGCCTCGCGGTCCAGGCGCTGGTCACCCTGGAGATCGACCAGCGCGTCATGGGGCCGATCGTCGAGGGGCTCGCCGCGTTGCCCGAGGTCCTCGAGGTCCGGATCCAGGCCGGCCGCGAGGACCTCCTCGTCCGCGTCGCGATCGAGTCCCTGGAGGCCCTGCAGACCCTGACGGCCGCGATCGTCGGGATCGAGGGCGTCCGCAAGACGACCTCGACCTTCACCGTCTCCACGCCCGTCCCCTACCGCGCCCAGCCGGCCCTGGCGAAGCTGACCGCCGACGCCGGCTGGGGCAGGTCGACGCCGTCGCCCGATCTGGACTGAGGACGCTCCCCGGGAGGCGACGAAGCCCCGGATCCGAGGATCCGGGGCTTCCCGCAGGGCCTTGCTCGACCCCACCACGACGCTCAGGGCGCCGCTACGGTCGCCAGGTGTCCTCCGAGCTCGACGACGCCCGCGGCTGACGACGCTTGAGGTCGCTGATCTGCCGCTGCGCGTTCTGGATGGTCTTCAGGGCGAACGCCTTGTCCTGGTCCGCCGGATAGCGTCGGTACTTCTCGATGTGGGCCCGGATCGCCCGACGGTGGCCGGCGATCTTGGTCTCGGTCTTCTTCAGGTCTTCTGCCATGCCCCTCCTACCGATCCCGGCTCGCAGCCCGACGGAAGGGGGCCCGAGGTCGGCTAGTCGCGGACGTGGCCATCGGGCCACACGTTGACGAGCACGCGGTCGGTGGCCTCACGGCGCGCGACGATATCGCCGGTCCCCCCCTTGCCCCGGGCACCCAAGCCGTCGTAGACGACGATCAGGACGTCCGCCACGTCGTCGATGTACTCGCCGGCCGCCAGGTAGGCGTCCTCGCTCGGCTCGTCGTAGGGCAGGGCGATCTCCTCGACCGCGAGGCCGCGAGCAGCCCGGAACAGCGGCAGCGCCTCGGGAGGCATGGTCGACTCGATCGAGGCGCACGGGTTGACGAACACGATGTCGCCACCGGCGGCCAGCACCGCCCAGGCGAAGACCTGGTCGGATCCCGCCGCCAGCGACGTGTAGCCCCGAAGGGGTCCGGGCAGCCTGCTGAGCTCCTCGGCGATCCGGGCCGCCACGACCAGCCGCGTCTCGGGACGGATGCCGATGTGGCCGCTGACGCCGACGGTGGTCACTGCTGTCTCCTGGTCGCGTCGTTCAGTTGCTCGCCGCACGCATCGCCTGCTCGGTGAGCAGGAGCTCCGAGGCCGGTGCCTGGGAGCGTGCCTTGAGGAAGTCGATGCGCTGGAGCTGGTGCTCGACCAGCTCCTCGCGAGCCGCGTCGCTCAGGCGGGGGCGGCTCACGTAGTCCCTGGCGAACACGTCGACCCTCAGCTCGCCCTGGATCGCTCGCGGGAGCACCCGCGACCCGACGAAGCGGGCGCCGGTGTCACCGGTGGCCGCCTCGAAGGTCAACGGGAAGATCACCGGGATCGTCGTGTCGTCGTAGGCCCGTGCGTAGAGGACGGCCCCGCGGGACCGCTGATAGGTCGTCGCCGCCGGGACCCAGGTCTCGATCGTCGGCTCGCCCGAGCCGCTCGTCCACACCCGGGTGTGCAGGTTCTGCCAGGGAGACCGGGAGCTCACCACGCGGGGCGGGACCTGCCCGGGGTCGACCGCCTCGGTCAGGACCAGGTCGTCGCCGTCCGTCGGCTGCTGTCCCGCCGAGGCGCCGCGTGTCCCCTGGTACGACGGCTGCGACTCGGTGGCCAGCGTCGCGAACCTCTCCCGCGCCTCGACGAGGCGGCCGGTGAGCCACGCCAGCCAGCTCTGCCCCGCGGTGGCGGGCTCGACGGCGGGAGCCGTCAGTGCGGTGAGTCGCGGGTCGTGGGCGATCTCCAGGCATGCGTCGTAGCCGGGTGCGTCGGGGTCGACCAGATCGACCACCGCGCGCAGCGCGGCCACCAGCACGTCGCCCTCGTGTCCGGCGACCTGCCCGGACTCCATCAGTCCCCGCACCTGTTCGGCGACGAGCGCCCCGTGCGGACTCAGCAGGTGCCGTACCGGCTCCAGGTCCGGGAGCATCGCCTCCGCGAGATGCGCCAGTCCGCCGACCTCCACCTCCAGGAGGTCCTCCTCCAGGGCAGTGACGCCGTCCCAGTCGGTCGGCCAGTGGCGGTGCAGCCAGGAGCCGAGCCCGAGGCGCGTCACGACCGACGAGAGGTGGTCGACCGTCGCGAAGTCCCGCCAGACGGCCGAGTAGTCGGGATCGTCGGCGTACTTGGCGACCTCGGCCGCCACGGCCGGGCCGTAGACCGCGGCGAGCCACGGCTGTGCCTCGTCGGGGTCGTCGACGAGGGCGGCAGGAGCCCCGGTCGGCTGCCGGACGTCGACGAGGAGCCAGCCGCCGGCAGCGGGCAGGACGGCGCCGAACACGTCGCTCGGTGCGCCGCTGGCGCTGAGCTCCATGGCGGTGGGCCTGATCATCACGGTGCCGTCGTCGGTACGACGGACCGTCACCTCGGTCCACCTGTCGCCCGTGCTGCTCATCCGGTACTGCCTTCCCCTCGGGTCACCACGTTCCCTACCGATCCCGGCTCACCGCGGGCGGTGGTGCTTCCAGAAGTCCTCCGCCTCGGCGTAGTCCAGATCGAGACTCGCCCGGGCGTTCCAGGCCTGCCACTGCTCCCGGTGCTCGGCGCTCCCCCACGCGTCGGAGTTCATGAACGGCGCCAGCTCATGGACCCCGACGCCCGCGGCGTCGAGGGCGATGATGAGATCCTCCAGCGTCAGCGGGTCGTTTCCACCGGTCGCGTCGTCGACGGCGGCCGTCTCGCCGACATCGCGGGCCGATCCGGCGCCCTCTGCCGCCCAGGGCTTCTTGTAGATGTTGCGCACCGTCGTCAGGCTCATCTCGGTGAGCACCCTCCAGGCCTCCGCCGCGGTGTCGATCGGGCTGAACCCCACCTCGCGGGTGTGCACCCGCCGCCAGAGATAGCTCATGTACCAGGCCTGGGGGTTGGTGATGTTCTCCAAGGCCTGGAGCGGGAACGACGCGTTGCTCTCGAACGCGTTGGTCTTCGTCCGCCAGCGTTCGATCTTCCGCATCACCTTGAGCGTGCCGACGGTCCGCTCCGGCTCGGGCGCGGGTGTGCCCCCCAGCTGTCGGGTGCTGGACGCGAAGGCCGCGCGGGCGATCTCGTCGACGTACTCCTCCTGGATCCGCGCGCCCAGGGCGATCACCGCGCGGCCGGCCACGCTGCTCAGCCCCAGGTGCGAGGTGGCCCGCACGATCTCCCACTCCACGAAGTCCGTCAGGGGCGGCATCGTGGAGCGTTCCAGGATGTCGAAGTCCAGGGCGGGCGCGAGCCGGTCGGCGATGCTCCCGTCGAGCCTGGGCACCGGCCGCAACCGGTTCGGCTCCGGCTGCGGGCGCACCGGGGGCAGCGGCGGCTGCTCGGCTGCGGTGAGGTGGCTGCGCCGGGCCAGGAAGTGCCACAGGTCGACCTGACCGTCGAGCGTCTCCTGCCAGTGGGCGTCGGTGGGCTTGTTCAAGAACCCGTCGAGAGCCTTGCCCGCGATCGCCAGCTCGGCCTCCCAGCCCGCGGGCGGGGGAGTGGGCATGCCCGCCCGACGCAGGCGGTCGGCGACGTCGCTCGCCCGCGCGTCGTCGCGCAGGTAGCTCCGCGCGGCGCTCGGCGACGGGTTCCCGCTGGTGAGGAGGAACGGCTCCACCAGTTCGTCGATCTCGTCGTCATCGAGGACGGCACCGACCTCCACCTTCGCCAGGATGATGGCGAGCAGGCCGTCGCGCAGCGAGGAAACCCCCAGCTGCCGGGCGCTGACCCGACGTTCGAGCCTCGGCAGCACCGAGCCGATGGTCGACAACCACCCGGCGGATCCGGCGATCGCGGCGGCGATCGCCTTCTCCTCGTCGCTGGTGATGTCCGCGGCCCGGCCGACGCTCCACTTGCGCAGGGCGTGTCGACCGGGACTCGGCAGCGACTCGGCGTACACGGTCGGGAACGCCCGCTGCTGGACGACCTTGCTCGGCAGGTACATCTGCCGAGCAGAGCCGTCACCAGCGGCCGCGAAGCCCGCCTCGGAGCTGAGGATCGCGACCTCGGGGTGGCGCTCGACGACCGCCGTCCACTCCTCGCGCCACACCGTCCGCAGTTGCATCCCAGACCCGCTCTCAGAGGGAGGGCCCGGCGTCGCCCGCCGAACGTCGCTCGTCGTCCAGTACGTGTTGGTAGAAGTCGCGATAGTAGCGGCCGAGGGGGGTCAACACCGCCCAACGGCTCTGCCCGTCGCCGGGCTCCTTGCAGCACAGGTCCCAGAAGTTCCGGCCGTCCTCGGTGCTCAGCAGGTGGGAGTCCCGGTACCGCTTGTAGTGATCCAGGTCCGCCTGCGCCCGGCTGCCACCGAAGTCCTTGTACGTCGACGGACCTGCCGACGGCGCCCGCTCGACCACTCCGCTGTCCAGGTCGTCGTCCCACACGTATCCGTCGGGAACCTCCGTGGGCAGGAAGCCCTCGTGGTGCCAGGTCAGCTCCACGCCGCGTTCGTTGGCCGATCCCCTCGGGAAGAAGACCGGCAGCTTGCGGAGCAGCTCCTCGCTCACGTGCGGCACGGCCCGGGTCAGGAGCGGGGTGCGGTCGCCCACGCTCGACTTGAAGGTCGGGTACTGGTCCGGGTCGTGGAGCGCGGTGCTGACCTGGGAGTAGAGGCTCAACGGCGTCACCTCGCCGACGATGTTGGCCGCGGCCCCTCGGAGACCACCCAGCAGTGCCTCGGTGAACCGGCCGTGCTCGGCTCCCTCCTTCGCCTGCTGATCGGCGCTGGACGCCGACAGCATGGTGCAGTTCCGCGGCAGGATGGCTTGCTGGGTGAGCACGAAGGGATCCGGGTTGCGGCGTTCGCCGAGGGCACCGCTGAAGCAGCAGTCGAGGATCAGCGTCACGGTGCGGGCACCGGCATCGAGCACATTGGTGGCCCAGGTCATCAGTTCGACGAACGCCACCGCTTCGCCGTCGGGCCCCAGGAGATAGGTGCCCATCACCGTACCCCTGGCGTGACCGGAGAAGTAGACCAACAGGTCCGATCCCGCGACGGGGTTCGTGGCGCCGCTGAAGAAGTCCATCAGCTGGCGCTTCAGGCCGGCGGCGGAGAACGCCGCGCCCGCGCGATTCTGGTCGGACCACAAGGTGACGTCCCAGCCGATCGCTCCCTCGTCGTACCAGGCCATGCCTCGCACGTCGGCCGGGGTGTGCGGGCCGATCGGGACCGGTGCGAGGACCTCCGCCATCCGTACGGCGTCGTTGACCGCCGACCTGAGTGGCGCGGCAACGCCCGCCTGGTACGCATTGACGCCTGCCACGAAGGCGTACCGGCCCGTCGAACCGTCCGACAATGCGCTCTCCTGTGTCCCCGCCCGAGTCGACGTGCCCCTGGATCGGTCGCGATCCTAGCGCCGGGCGACGGAGTCGTCAGATGGTTGCCGGGATCGGTGACGGGAGTGACCAGCTCACTCTTCCTGGAGGTTCCCGATGGGCCAGCACGCCGACCACCGCACCGCTTCCCCGACCCGCGACGACCGCCTGTCGCACCGCGCCGTCATCACGCTGGAGGAGGTGATCGACCCCGCGACCGGGGACGTGATCTTCGTCGACCCCGACGCCGAAGCCCGTGCCGAGGCCCGGGTGCCCGCCACCCGGACCGCGGCGTCCTTGGCGATGACCGAGGACGGGCTGGTCGAGGAGGGTCGCCCCGCCCAGGCCGTCCAGTTGCCGAACGAGCGATTCTCGGGCGACGAGCCGATCGACTGGGCGGCCGCCGAGGCACACCAGGCCGGCGGCCAGGTCGTGTCGATGGTCGACGGACAGATCGTGTTCGGCGAGCCGGGCAACTCGGCTCAGCAGGTGTCGCTGCCGACCGACAGGTTCGCCGCCGCTCCCGCGCTTCAGGCCGAGAGCGCGGAGGTGCTCCAGCTGGCGCGCGCCGGCGGCAGCACGGTGATCAAGATGATCAAGCACACCTCACAGATCCCGAACTGGCCGTCGGCGTCACCGACCGGATGGGTCTACACCACCACGCCCACCTCGCACGGCGACGAGCTGACGGTGCTGCTGTCCTACAACCCGAGCACCAGCCTCTACCACGCGCGGTTCTGGCGCTTCGACGTCCGCGGGCCGGCCGGGCAGGTCGGCTCGGTCGACCTGCCGAAGTATCTCGACTCGCACCCGAACCTGACCGCGCACGGCACTCACCTCTACCCCGACGGCCGCGGCGGGGCGGTGCTGTGTCTGTCGACCAACACCACGGGCGGGCTGCCCACGCTGACCAGGGCCGTGCTGCAGGCGGCCAAGTGGGCCGACGGCATGGGCGAGGTGGTCCGCGGCCGGAGGTTCCCCTACAAGGAGTGACGACGTGAGCCGGTACGCCGACCCGCTCCTGTCCCAGCCCCCGCATCTCCACTCCGAACCACGAACGAGGACCACGATGAAGCACCAGCAGGCCCCCCGCCCGACCGGCTCCCGCACCACCGCGCCCACCACCCCCGCCTCGGTGGCGCCCTGGCAGATCACCGACGACGCCCTGGCGACCTTGGACCGGGAGCTCGCCACCCCCGCCCCCGAGCGCGGTGCCGCGCTCCTCGCCCCGGCCGACAGCCGGATGGTCGTGGAGGTGATCGTCGACCCGGTCCCCGGCGAATCCGCCAGCTACTGGCACTCCCCTCGGCTGGAAGCCCTGCTGAACGACCGGCTCGCCCGGCAGCCGCTGCTGCGCTACGTCGGCACCGCCCACTCCCACCCGCGGCAGATGGCCTGGCCGAGCGCGCCCGACCACCTCGCGTTCGACGCCTCGCTGCGGGCCGCCGGCATCGATGCCGGGCTGTTCCCGATCGTGGTGTCGAGCGCGCCCCAGGAGCTGCGGATCCCGTCCGAGTACGGCGTCGATCACCTGGTTCCCGTCGCCCACGGCACCGTCGCGCCGTACAGCTGGCACGGCGGTCGAGGCCTGGCCCCCGCACGAGTGGCGGTGATGCCGCTGCGCGGATCGATCGAGGGTGCGACCGCCCTGCTGCGCGAGGAGATGGAGCTCCGGATGGAGCCGGCGGTCCCCGTTGCCGGCGTCGGCACGACCTGGCTGCTGGTGGCGCTCCGGGGTGAGCCCACCACGGCCTGCCCCGTGCGGACCCCGGTGAGCGTGGACCTGCTGGTGCCGCAGTCGTATCCGGAGTCGGCACCGCTGATCCGCGTGGGGGGCGGCGGGTTCGCGGCACCGGCGTGGAACCTGGCGACGGACCTGAGCACCCGGCTGGCCGACGCCATCCGCTCGGCGGTGACCTGCGCCGGGGACACCGGCGCCACCTCCGTCGCGATCGACGCCCGGTCGGGCATCGCGGCGCGGCTGGGTCACCACATCCCGTCGGGGTCGGCGACGGTGAGCAAGCGGGTGGCGATCCTCGGCTGCGGGTCGGTCGGCTCCTGCATCGCCGAGCTGCTGGTGCGCGGCGGGGTCGAGGAGTTCGTCCTGGTCGACCCCGACGACGTCAGCACGGCCAACCTCTCGCGTGGCATCTACGTCGCCGGCGACGTCGGCCGTCCCAAGGTGGAGGCACTCGCCGCTCGGCTCACGGCGATCGCCCCCCACGTGGCGACCGTCGGCCACCACGCCGGCCTCGGCGACGACGCCGCCACCGCGCTGGCCGGCGTCGACCTGGCGGTGCTGGCCACCGACGACCCCGCCGCCGAGGCGTGGCACTCACACGTCCTCTACGACGCGGGCATCCCCTACGTGTCGACGAAGCTGTTCGCCAAGGCCGACGCCGGGGAGATCGCATTCGTGGTGCCCGACCGGTCCACTGCCTGCCTGGCCTGTGCCACCGGCTTCACCGTCGGCCAGGGCGGCCGCGGAGAGGTCGACTACGGCACCGGCCGCCTCGACGGTGAGCCGGCCCTCGGTGCCGACATCGCCGCGGTGTCGGCCCGCGCCACCAAGGCCGCGCTCGCCGTCCTGCACCGCGACGCACCGGGGCCTTTGGCCGACTGGATCCGACCGCTCCTCGCCGCGGGGCGGACGCTCAACCTGTCGGCGTCGGTCGACGGCTGGGGAGTGTTCCAACAGATCGCGGCGGCGCCGATGGACGGTCCCTTCGCCTCGGTCTGGGTCAAGACGACCCCGCGTCCCGACTGCGCGGTCTGCGGCACGGTCCGCGACACACCCGTCCATCCACTCGCCGGCGCCCAGCTGCCCGCCGACCTCGACACGCTGCTGGACGGCGCATCCGAGCTGGTCGACTCCGACCTCGCCGATGCCGGGATCGGTACCGCAGCCGAGGTCTCCTAGCCAGGAAAGGCACACCGCGATGATTCCGACACTCACCGGCAAGCCCGGGTACCAGCCCGACCGACTGTGGGAGGCCGAGGCGGTCGCCCGCGACGCCGCGCTCCGCAAGCGCGAGCCGAAGCTCCCTCCCTGCACGATCGCGCCCTGGCAGCCCGAGCCGTTGCTGGTGATGGACAAGGGATCGCCGTGGATCCTGCTGCCCTACGACAAGGATCCGCTGCGCACCCGGGACGGCGGCTATCCGTTTCCCCGTGAGGTCAAGCGGACGCTGGCGGCGATCGCGCACAAGGGTGTGGACTTCGACAGCCTGGCCGTCGCCCACGAGCTCGACCCGAAGGGACCGGTGGCGCCGCTCCTGGGGAAGATCCCTCCCGAGGGCGTGCGCTGCGACGAGGCCGCGGCCCGCGAGCTGATCGGCAAGACCCCCGCGGCCGAGGGCCACAAGCGCATGGCCGCCACCCTCAACCGGGCCGGCGACGCGGCGGCGGAGTACGGACCGGCGGCCCTGCTGGGACTCGCGCTGGCTCCGGTCGCCATCGTCGCGGCACCGATCGCACTGCTGGCCGCGGCTGCCAGCGGCATCGACCCGATCGTGTTCGGCGTCCTGCACGTCGAGCCGAAGGCCAAGAGCCGTCCGACCGGTGCCACCCGGGTCGCCGGGCGGCGGGTCGGGCAGCCGGCCGGTGGGGAACCGGTCACCGGGCAGCCGCTGTCGCTCTGGTATCCCCTCGCCGCCTGGCGCTGGTGACGGGATCCGGAGATGACCAACGGCTTCCGCGACAGCGACGATCTCATCGGGTTGCCCCGCGTCGCCGACGTGCCGCCGCCGATGATGGGGGCGACGGCACGCCCGGGCGGCCCGTCGACCGGGCCCCGCCGCGCCTCCGGTGTCCGGGGCACGCGGGCCACCCGTCCGACCGCGGCCACGCGGCCCGGCGTGACCGGCCTGACGGGTCGGGCGGCGATGTCGGCGGTGATCCCGCCCGACGGCGTACGCGCGCCGCGTCGGGCCGTCGCCCCCGACCGGCCGTTGCTCGCGGCGGTCACCGCGACCGCCGGGCGGCGCGGGGCCGAGCCGGTGACGTGGGTGGTCACCGCGCTCGCCTGGCTGATGATGTTCGCCGCGGCGGGGAACGCGTACTTCCTGATGCGGACCGGTGGCTGGATCGGCTCAGGTCTCCCGTTCGCCGACTTCGTCGACTACAGCGGCCCGGTCAACGGGCTCCTCACCTGGGGCGGCCATGTCGGATGGCCGATGGCCTTCTCCCTGCTGGGAGCCGCGGGACTCGCCTGCGCGGCCGGGTTCAGCCGGGGGCTGCGCCAGGTCGGTGGCGTCGCGGGGACGACGATATTCGTGGGCGTGCTCGCCGCCCTGCTGGGCATCACCGGGACCGCGATCGCGGTGGCGATGATCGCGTTCGCGACGGCGCTCGGGATCGCGATCTTCGTCGCGATGACGCTCGTGTTCATCGGGTTGCTGTTCGCGCTGCTGCTCGGAGCGGCGGACTAGTGGCCGACCGTGGGACCCGGGCCCGGCCGCATCCGGGATCGGTGAGGAGGGCGCGGCCAACCGGGGCCGCCCGTCCGACCTGGAGGCACCGATGAGTCCCCTCTACCGCACCTTGATCCGCATCGGCGGCGGCGACGCCGCCGCCCTCGATCTCGTGCCGTCCGCGAGCCGCGCGTTCGCCCAGATCGCCATCACCTTGCTGACCACCGCCGGGCTGGCGACGGTGTCGATGTTCTTCTTCCTCACCGACGCCGTCCACACCCAGGCGGTGGTCGCGGTGCTGCTGGCGCCCCTGTGGGGCCTGGTGATCTTCGCGATGGACCGCACGTTGCTGCTGCTGGGGATGGGCGGCCGCGGGCTCGCCACGACGGCCTCGGTGCTCGGCCGGCTCCTCGCGGCGGCGCTGATCGGGATCGTGGTCTCGACGCCGCTGACGCTTCGGATCTTCGCCTCCGACATCGACGCCCAGATCGTGAAGTCCCAGGCCGAGCAGAGCGAGCTCAACAAGACCTGGCTCGCGGACTCCCAGGAGACCCAGCAGGTCACCGCGCTGCGCCAGGAGGTCGACGACTGGGAGAACATCGCGGCGGGGGTGTTGCCGACGTCGTTCGCGGACCCGAGCTCGTCGGGGCTGGCGCGCGAGCTGGCCGCCGCCAGGGAAGCCCTGGCCGCCGACCAGCATGCCGCCGACCAGGCCGCGATCCTCTACAACTGCGACACCTACGGCGGTGGGCGCGAGCGGCTCGACGACCCGGACAAGTGCGCCCCGAAGCCGGGCTTCAACGGCAACTCCGCGCTCTACAAGGCCCAGGCGGAGGCCACGGCCGAGGTCGTCGCCGACGACCTGGTCGAGATCGACCGCCTCGAGAAGCAGCTCACCGGCGCGAACAGCGGCAAGCTGAAGTCGCTGCGGGCCCAGGCCGGTGACAAGCTGCCCGCACTGCGCGACGAGCTGACCCGGGCCGAGAAGGCTCTCGACGGCTTCGGCTCCGGCCTGGAGTCCGCCAACAACGGCAACACCGGTCTGTTGGCCCAGATCGCGGGCCTGTGGCGCGCCGGCGAGGACAACAAGGCGCTGATGATCGCGCACCTGCTGCTCGCGCTGCTGCTGGTCGTGGTCGAGGTGCTCCCGGTGATGGCCAAGCTGCTGTGGACGTCGAGCCCCGGCGGCAAGGCGTACGAGGAGGCGATGCGCAGCACCGACGATCGCGGCGTCGCGACCGCCCAGGCCCAGCGCGCGGTGTCCCAGCTGGCGGCCGAGACCGACTACGAGGCCGCGCTCCTGGCCAAGGACGCCGAGCTCGACGCCCGCCAGCTCGAGGCCGAGCACGAGCTGGAGCTGCGCCGCGTCGCGAACGAGGCCGACGCCCGGGTCGCGAAGGCCCGCGCCGACGACCTGGCCGCCCGCGGCCTGGCCATCGATGCCGAGTACGGCGCCCGCCGCGAAGCCGAGCTGCGCCGCCGGGCCGAGGCCGAGTTCGACGTGTGGCTCAGTGCGCCCGCGCGCCGTACCGGACCGGGGTTTAGGTTGGTCCCCGCCGCGCCGGTGGCCGGCTTCGCCGGCGACCCGGCCGCCGTCCAGCAGCCGGCCCGGCGGTGGTGGGGACGCCGGGCACGGTGAGCGGGGCCGGCCGCGCGGCCGTCATGGCATGCCTGGATGAGCTGCCGCTGCGTCGTCGTGACCATCGGGCCCCCCATCATCGGCTCGGGCATCGAAGGCGGTGATCGGGCGGAGGCACCTCACCTCGGCATGACGTCGAAGGTCTCGGCAGCGGTGTCGCGCACCCACGCCGCCTTGACCGCGCGCCAGGCCTCGTCGTCCAACCCCCGTCGCCAGTACGGCGAGCAGGAGAGCCGCTCGGGCTCGACGATGCCCTCGCGCAGCAGCACCCGTCGAACCGCCCGCGTCTCGGCCGCCTCGCCATGCACGAACGCGCTCACGACGCCGGCCGGGCGGGGCAGCGCGGCGACGGCCTCGGCGAGGAGGTCGTCCACGTCGTCGCGACCGGCGCGGTGCACCCAGCGGACCTCGAGCTCGCCGGGGGAGCCCAGCTCGACCTCCCCCGCGGCGTCCTCGACCTCGACGACAACGACGACCGGGCGACCGGCGGGGACCGCCTCGGCGCACGCGGCGATGGCCGGCAGGGCACTCTCGTCGCCGACGAAGAGGTAGCTGTCGGCGTCGGCGTGCGGCCGGTAGCTCCCCGCGGGTCCGCGGAGCTGGAGGCGGTGGCCGACCTGGGCGCGGGACGCCCACCGGCCGGCGTACCCGGCATCGCCGTGGGCCGCGATGTCGAGCGTCAGCTCGCGGCGCTCGCCGTCCCAGGCTCGGACCGTGATCCGGCGCGGGAACGGGCGTTGCTCGCGCGGCAGCTCACGCACGGCCTCGCCGTCGAACGGCACGGCGTAGGAGGCGGCGTCGGGAAGGAAGAAGCAGTTGACGTACTGGTCGGCGTCCTCGCCGAGCACGAACTCGTCGAGCCCCGGCCCTCCGAGCACGACCCGGACCAGCTGGGGCGTCAGACGCACGACAGCGACGACCTCTCCGTACATCACTCACTCCTCGTCCACCCACGCCGGCCCGATCGGCCGGCTTAGGTTGACCTTACCTACAGCGTGGGTGGATCACCCCGGCGGCTGGTCGCGCAGTGCCGCCACATAGGCGCGCGGCGTGGTCCCGGTGGCCTGCCTGAAGGCGCGGACGAATGCGCTCGCGGTCTGGTAGCCGACGAGCGTGCGCAGCGCCAGGGGCAGGCCGGCGAGGTCGATGACAACCAGTCGCCGTATCGGCGACTACTGGCCCGGGAGGACCACGAGGAATCGGCAACCGGTCTCGCGCGGGCGGTTCTCCACGACGACGTGGCCGTCGTGAGCCTCGACGATGCCCTTGACGATCGCGAGTCCCAGGCCGCCTCCGCGAGCCGTGCCCTCCGGCGTACGGGAGGGCGTTCCTTGCCAGGCGACGTCGAACACCCGGGCCAGGTCCTCGGTCGGCAGTCCTCCGCAGCCGTCGCTGACGGCGATCTCGACGCGCCCGGCGACGAGGCTCCCGCGCACCTCGACGCTCCTGCCCGGCCGCGTGTGGCGTACGGCATTGACCAGCAGGTTGTCGAGCACGCGAGCGATCCCGGCGGGGTCGGCCGACACCTCCACCCCCTCGTCGACCGCTCCTTCGACGCGGATCCCGTTCGCCTCGGCGATCGGTGTGATCGCGGCCAAGGCTTCGCTGACCAGGTCGGAGAGCAGGACCGGCTCGGGAGCGATGACGAGCGCACCTGCCTGGATCCGGGCGAGCTCGAAGAGGTCGTCGACCATGCCGCTCATCCGGTCGACCTCGGCGCGGATCTGCCGGTGGTAGCGCGCCGGGTCGGTGGTCATGTCGTCCTCGAGCGCCTCGGTCATCACCCGGATCCCGGCCAGCGGCGTACGCAGGTCGTGGGACACCCACGACACCAGCTCCCGGCGCGCCTCCTCCAGCCGCCGCTCCCGGTCCTGGGCCTCGCGGAGGCGTTCCCGGGTGCGGTCGAGCTCGTCGGCCAGCGACCGGAGCTCGGCGGTGCCCGGCGTACCGCCCGCCGACTCGCTCGACGTGGCGTCGAAGGTGCGCAGCTGCGCCCGGAGCGCGTCCGACCAGCGGGCGATGGCAGCGGCGACGACGAGGGCGATGCCCACCGCGCCGAGGGCCGCCACGGAGGACACCACCGACATGACGAGGAGGTCGTGGGCGGAGATGAACATCAGCCGCGCGACCGCCGTGGCACCGAGGTACGCCCCCGCCACCGGGACGACGGCGACCACGGCGAGCTGCCAGCGGATCGAGCGGCGGCGGACCAGCCGCGCGACGGTGAGCCCGACCAGGCCGGCAAGAACGGCGCATGCCGTCGCCACGGCGACGATCGACAGGGCATCCGCGATCCTCATGAGGCCTCCACCGCTGGCTCCCACCGATAGCCCACGCCCCACACCGTCACCAGACGGACCGGCCTGCGCGGATCGGGCTCGACCTTCTCGCGCAGGCGGCGCACGTGCACCGTCACGGTCGACTGGTCTCCCACGCTCCACCCCCACACCTGCTCCAGGAGCTGTTCGCGGGAGTACGCGGTGTCCGTGTGAGAGAGGAGGAACCTCAGCAGGTCGAACTCGCGAACGGTGAGAGCGATCTCCGCACCCCCGCGGGTGACCACGTGCCGCGTGACGTCGACGAGGAGGTCGCCGTCGCAGAGGATCTCGGGCTCACCGGAACGACCGGTCGTCCGGCGCAGGACGGAGTCCACCCGCAGCGCCAGCTCCCTGGGGCTGAACGGCTTGCCCACGTAGTCGTCGGCTCCGAGCTCGAGGCCGTGTACCCGATCGGCCTCACCTCCGAGCGCCGTCAGCATGATGATCGGGATGTCACCGATCGCACGGAGCCGCCGACACACCTCGCGGCCGTCCAGGCCGGGCAGCATCACGTCGAGCACGACGGCATCGACGCCCCCGGAGCGTACGACGCGGAGCGCGTCGAGTCCGTCGCCGGACTCGGCGACGTCATGTCCTCGCGCCCGCAGGTAGGAGCTGACCACCTCACGGACCGGGAGGTGGTCATCGACCACGAGGATCCGTGCCACCGGCGCTCCCTCCTCGCTCTTCTCCTGACAGTATCCGCGACCTCGCGAGGGCGCCCCCCGCCAGGACGATGCCGCTCGCCAGGACGCCCCAGCCGAGCAGGTAGTCACGGCTGAGAAGAGTGGGCATGTCGGGATCGGCACCGAGCCCGACGAACACCGGGACCGCGGCGAGCGAGACCGGACCGAGCAGCACGAGGACGGCGGCCGCCGCCAGGACCGGTCGGCCACTGCCACTGCGCCGCACCAGCCAGCCGAGCATCAGCACGACGGGAACCAGCAGCAGGTCGTGGGCAACCACCGCTGCCCCTGCCCACAGCGCTGTCTGTCCCACCTGGGTGAGGTTCTGGGTGGACAGCAGCAGCCACCCTCCGTAGCCCATCGCGATGGTCCCCACGGCGACCAGTGCCGCCCTCACCGGAGCACCTCGATGCGGGCCAGCCACTTCGTCTGCGTGACACCGGGGCGATTCGGTGCGATGAGCCGCGCGGGAAAGCCGTGGTCGAGGGACAGCGGGACGCCGTTGAGGCCGAGTGCGACGAGCGTGAGCGGATCGGAGGCGAACGGTGCGGGCAGGACGCTGAACCGCCCGGCGCGGCGGCGCTGCAGGGAGTGGAAGGCGACCTCTGCGCCGTCCGGAGCATCCACCAGCCGAAGCAGGTCGCGGAGCCGGACCCCGGTCCAGGTACCGGTGGCGCTCCAGCCCTCGACGCAGGCGATGGGCAGATCGACGGCATGCTGCGGGAAGGCGAGGAGGGCGGCCCGGTCGAGCTCGACCACGCGGTCGCCATGGCGTACCTCGCACACCCATTCCGGATCGCTCGCTGCGGCGAGCACGCCGGCGGCGCGGGCGGTCCGGTTGACGGGGACACCCTGGGGTCCGCCCGAGCGGCGGGCTGACAGGACGGCGAGGCGGTCGATGCTGGGAAGGGTGCCGCCCGCGGTGCTCACCGCCGCCACCGCTGCGGCGAGACCGCTCAGGCGGAGCAGTCCCCTGCGGTCGAGGGGAGAGGACGGCCGACGGTCGTCGTACGAGTCCGACTCGTCGAGGTCGCGCGCGAGAGCGCCGCGGATCACGGGCAGCTTGACCCCGACATGCACGACGAGCGCGCCCATGGCCGTCCAGCCGACGGCGTAGTGGGCACGACGGAAGCTGAACTCCCACGGGTACCACTGGGTCACGTTCACCAAGCCGGTCGTGACCTCGAAGAGCGCGGCCCCCACGAGGAGTGCGATCGATCCACGTTCCAGGGCTGTCAGCAGGCGAGCCCGCACCCCCCGCGACGGACGGTGGAACAGCCGCGGGTAGACGGTCCACAGCTTGACCAGCAGCAGCGGCACGGCAGCGGTGCCGGCCAGCACGTGCACGGCCTGCGTGACCTGGTAGCCCCACACCGGCCGGGTCGGCAGCGGGATCGGCTGGTGGGTCGCCTGCGCGTAGTGGCTGAGCACGCCGGTGACGAAGGCGAGCGCGAAGCAGACACCCAGCCACCGCCCCACGCGAGCGGCCACGCGGACGTCGTGCAGCCGCGAGGTGAAGGTGTCCGGACTCGGGACCCGGGCCCTCATCGCCGGACCCCGAGCACGGCGCACCAGCGACCGTCGTACCGGTCGACGGCGCGCACCGTCAGGTTCGTCCGGTCCGCGAGGGCCGAGAGACCGTCGACGCCCACCCGTCCCCAGGCGAAGTAGGTCGTCGACGCGCACTCACAGGTCAGCTGGACGTCTGCCGAACCGGTCGGCCGGCCCGGCGGCTCCACCTCCACCACGATCCGGCCACCTCGGCCCAGCAGGTCCCGCATCCGCCGCAGCAGAGCCGCGGGATCGCCGCCGATGCCGACATTTCCGTCGGCAAGGAGCACGGTGTCCCACCGCCCCTCACCTGGAACCCGGTCGAAGACGTCACGGCGCAGCGCGGGTCCACCCCGGTGCCGGGTCTGGGTCACGGCCTCGTGGACCACATCGACGCCCAGCACGACGTGCCCCGCGAGCGCCAGCTCCTCGGTCAGCCGCCCGGGCCCGCAGCCCACGTCGATCGTGGCTCCGGCGCAGTGGCGCAGGAACAGGCGATCGACGACATCGGCGCCGCGTGTCCAGTCCTCGACGGGCAGCGGCACGGGCGCCCCCTCCACGGTGCGGACCGTGCAGGCCTCTCCCCGCAGCGCGTGGGCGAAGACCACGTCGAAGGGCATCGTGGAGGCGGTCACGGCAGTGCCCGGCCTGCCGCGCTCGTCAGAAGTCGCGGGTGCGTGGTCGTGACGGCCTGGAGGTCGGCCAGGACGTCGATGTCCCGTAGGACCGGTGCATCCGCGACGCTGAGACCGGCCGCTTCCAGGGCCTCGCGGGTCAGGACGCCGGTGCGGGCGGTCGACATCGGCACGGCCGCCACCGCCGTCGCGTGGGACGGCTCGCGGAGCCCGAGCAGCCACCAGCCACCGTCCTCGGCGGGCCCGAGGACCGCGTCATGTCGCTCGAGTCGCGCCACAGCGTCGAGCAGCAGGCCGGACGTGACCTGGGGCGTGTCCATGCCGACCTGGACGACGGGGCCGGGCAGGGCGGCGAAGGCAGCGGCGATCCGGCCGCCGAGGCTGCCGGCGACCTGGGGCACCACCGACCAGCCCGCGAGGGCCCGCCGGATCCGCAGACCGTCGACAGCGTCCTCGAGGTCGCCGGCCACGGCCAGCCGACACCGCCCGGGGCCGACGGCGCTCGCGCACGCATCGATGGTGTCGAGGAGTGCCACGGACGCGATCCGAGCCGCCGCGTGCTCGCCGATGTCGACGGCGAGCCGGGTCTTCACCCGGCCCGGCACCGGCGCCTTCGCGATGACCACGATCGTCGTCATCGCCTGCTCCTGCGGGTGATGACGAGGACGCGGAGGAAGTCACGCGCCGCACGCACAGTGCCCGCGACCGAGCCCGACACCTTCGAACGGGTGCCGGGCGTTCGCGGGTGGTAGGCCACCTCCCGCTCGACGATCCGCCAACCACCGCTCGCGGCGCGGTGGACGAGCTCGACCGGGTACCCGAAGCGCCGGTCCTCGATCCCGAGGCCGAGAAGATCGGCGCGGCGCGCGACCCGCAGCGGCCCGAGGTCGCGCAGAGCGACGCCGGTACGCCGGCGTACGGTCGCTAGGACCAGCGCGTTCCCGACCCGGGCCGGCCAGGGCGGGCGTACGCCGCCGGCCCGGCGTCCCATCGCGAGGTCGGCCTCACCGTCGCGGACCAGGGCGAGCAGCGGCAGCACGTCCGCGGGATCGAACGAGCCGTCGCCGTCCATGACCGCGACATAGGTCGCGGTGGCGGCCTCCACCCCGGCATGCACGGCCGCGCCGTAGCCAGGCCGCGGCTCGTCCACCACGAGGGCCCCGGCCCGCGCCGCGACCGCCGCCGTCGCGTCGCTCGACCCGTTGTCGACGACCACGACACCGAGCCCGGCGGGAACGCGAGGCAGCAGCACTCGCAGCGCTGCCTCCTCGTCGCGACAGGGAAGGACGAGCTGGCAGTCGAGCACCTCTTCAACCTAGGGAACCGGGGGCCTCGTCATGCCCGCCAATCCTTACGGTCCCGTGACGACGCCCTCCCCCGGGTCGCGGGCGCGCCTAAGGTCGGCGGCATGACGGCGACGGCTCCGACGGATGTCCGGCGGGGCGCCCTGTCCGGCGCCGTCGTCGCGGTCCTGCTGGTCGGGGCGGCCGGGCTGGTGCCCGCCCTCACCGGCTGGGACGTGCGGGAGCGGGCCGACGACATCGTCGGCTTCCCTCCGCTGCACGGCTATCTCGAAACCAAGCTCGGCCCGGGGACGCCGCTGGCCGTCCTCACCGGTGTCATCGTCGTGCTCGTCGGCCCCGGCGTGGCGCACCGGCTCGGCTGGCGTCCGCTGCTCGCCCTGACCTGGGCCACATCGCTGGCCTGGTTGCTCGGACTCGCGCTCGTCGACGGGACGTCCGGGCTCTCGCGCGTGCTCGGCAACCGGCACGAGTACCTGCCCACCGCGCGTGCCGTGACCTCGGTGCCCGACCTGTTGGCGTCGTACGTCGACCACATCCCCTCCACCGCGCCGGACAACTGGCCGACCCATGTCGCCGGACACCCACCCGGGATGCTGCTGTTCTTCGTGCTGCTGGTGCGCCTCGGGCTCGGCGGCGACCTGGCCGCCGGCATCGCCGTCACCGTCGTCGCCGCGACGCTGCCCGCCGCCGTGCTCGTGACCGTGCGCGCGCTCGGTCGGGAGGATCTCGCGCGCCGGACCGCGCCGTACCTGGTGGTCACGCCGGCCGCCGTCTTCCTGGCCGTGTCCGCCGACGCGGTCCTCGCGGCGGTGGTCGCCTGGGGACTCGCAGCCCTGGCGCTGGCGGCACGAGGGCCACTGCGGACAGGTTGGCCCTGGGCGGTCGTGGCGGGCGCGCTGCTGGGGTACGCCGTGCAGATGTCCTACGGCATGCCCCTGGCCGGACTGCTGGCGCTCGCGGTCCTGGCCGCTGCCCGGCGCTGGTGGCCGCTGCCCGTCGCGGCCGTGGCCGCGGTCGCCGTGGCTCTCGTGTTCGCGGCGCTGGGGTTCTCGTGGTGGGAGGCGCTGCCGGTGCTGCGTGAGAGGTACTGGGACGGCATCGCGGCGCAACGGCCCGCTGCGTACTGGCTGTGGGGCGATCTCGCCGCGCTGCTGCTGTCGGGAGGCGTACTGCTCGGGAGCGCCGTCGGCGCCGCCTGGGCGGCGCGCCGGAGTGAGCCGGTCGTCGCCCTGCTCGTCGGGGGCGCGGTCCTGGCCGTCGTGGCCGCCGACGCGACCTTGATGAGCAAGGCCGAGGTCGAGCGGATCTGGCTCCCGTTCGTGCCCTGGCTGACCGTCGGTCTCGCGGTCCTCCCGGCGTCCTGGCACCGCCCGGCGCTCGCCGTGCAGGTGCTCACCGCGCTGGTGCTGCAGCACCTGCTCTACACGACCTGGTGAGCAGGTCAGCCCCGCAGCGGCGCGGTCGCGAAAGCCGGCAGGCCGGCCGTGGGCGCCACCTCGGCGCGGAAGCCCAGCTCGGCCGTGGCCCGCGCCGGTGAGGCGACGACGTGCCTCACGTCCCCCAGGCGGTACTCCCCCGTCACCTCCGGCGCCAGCGGATGCTCGGCGCCACGTGCGACGAGTGCCGCCACCTCGGCCACGGTCACCGGGTGACCGGACGCGACGTTGAAGGCACGGAAGGTGCCGGGAGCCGCGGCCGCGACGGCGGTCGCCGCGAGCAGGTTGGCACGCGCCACGTCGTCCACGTGCACGAAGTCCCGCCGCTGCTGCCCGTCCTCGAACACTCGCGGCGGCTCACCCCTCTCGAGCGAGGACCGGAACATCGCCGCCACCCCGGAGTACGGCGTGTCCCGCGGCATGCCTGCGCCGTAGACGTTGTGGTAGCGCAGCGCGACGACGGCGGCGCCGGTCTGTCGCGCCCAGGCGAGGGAGTAGTGCTCCTGCGCTACCTTGCTGGCGGCGTACGCGTTGCGCGGGGCCAGCGCGGCGTCCTCATCGACCAGGAGCGAGGCGACCGGCCGGGCGCAGTGGGGGCACCGCACGTCGAAGTCACCGATCGCCAGCGCCTCCGGCGTACGGGCCGGCGGCACGAGCCGCCCGTGTTCGGCACACGCGTAGGCGCCCTCGCCGTAGACGACCATCGACGACGCGAGGACGACCCGGTCGACCCCCGCCTCGGTGGCCGCGGCCAGGAGCGCGGCCGTGCCGAGATCGTTGTGGGCGGCGTAGAGCGGAAGATCGGCGGTCGTCACCCCCGCTCCGACGACGGCGGCCTGGTGGCACACGACGTCGGCGCCCTCCATCAGCCCGCGCCAGCCGTCGGCATCCCGGACGTCGACGACATGGGTGCCCTCGTCCGGGGTCGGGTCACGGTGGGCCGTGGGCAGCAGGGCATCGACCCGCACCACCTCGTGACCCACCGCGTCCAGCGCCCGGTCCACCGCGGACCCGATGAAGCCGGCCGAGCCGGTGAGCAGGACGCGCATGCTCAACCCGGCACGTCGTAGGTGAGCTCGATGTCGTCGGCCCAGGCCGAGCAGGCGCAGCCGCCAGGGTCCGGCAGCGAGGTCACCGCGCGGGTCAGCAGCTCGCCGAGTCGGGCGAGGTTGGCGTCGAAGCGAGCGAACACCTCCGCCTGACCGACGCCCTGGCCGGTCTCGACGCCGGCGTCCATGTCGGTCACCAGTGCCAGGGCCGCGTAGCAGAGCCGCATCTCGCGGGCGAGCACCGCCTCGGGATGACCGGTCATGTTGATCAGCGTGCCGCCGGCCGCGGCGTATTGGCGCGACTCCGCCCTCGTCGAGAACCGCGGCCCCTCGACGACCACCATCGTCCCCCCGTCACGCACGCCGGGATCCGCGGCGACGAGTGCCGCGCGCACCCGCCGGCAATACGGGTCGGCGAAGGGCGCGTGGACCGCGCCCGACTCGACGTAGGTCTGCACACGCCCCTGGGTCCGGTCGACGAGCTGGTCGGGCACCACCAGGTCGCCCGGCGCCAGCCGGGAGTCCAGGCCGCCGACGGCGCACGGCGCGAGGACCTGACGGACCCCGAGGTGACGCAGCGCCCAGAGGTTGGCCCGGTAGTTGATCGCGTGCGGCGGGAATCGGTGCCCCCGTCCGTGACGCGGCAGGAAGGCGACCCGACGACCACCGACCGTCCCCACGGTGATCGGAGCCGTCGGATCGCCGTACGGTGTCGGCACCTCGTGCTCCCCACCGTCCGCGACGAACGAGTAGAAGCCGGTGCCACCGATCACCGCCACCTCGGCCACGGGCCGCTCGCCTGAGGATCTCCCCGCCATGCACCTCACCCTGACAGTGGCGGCCACCGCCGACTACGCCGTGGGCGATCCGTCACCGATCGGTAAGAACCCGCCGGCAGCACCCACACCGTCGTCACGGGTCACGACGAGGACGGCGTGAGGGTCGCCGGCGAACGGCTCGCCACCCAGCGCGCGGGCGGATTGAGAACGGACGAGGCCCCGGGTCGAATGACCCGGGGCCTCGTTTCACTTGCACACGTGCGCGAGGGGGGAGTTGAACCCCCACGTCCTTTCGGACACACGGACCTGAACCGTGCGCGTCTGCCTATTCCGCCACTCGCGCGTGAAGCCTGCCAAGGTTATCCCAGCCCGCGACGCTCACCCAAAACGGGGGGTACGCCGGAGGGTCGCCTCGCCGGGGAGCAGGCGAGCGGGGAGCGAAGGTCCCGGGTGGGGCAGGGCCCCACCGATACGATCGTGGGGATCGCCGGCCAGGTGTCCGGCGTGTGAGGCGTGCGGAAGGAGGGCAGCGACGTGGGCGGACTGCAGCGGTTCGAGCAGCGTCTGGAGCAGGCGATCTCCGGCGTCTTCGCGCGCACCTTCCGCAGCGCCGTCCAGCCGGTGGAGGTCGCGGCGGCGCTGCAGCGCGAGCTCGACAACCAGGCACAGGTGCTCTCGCGGCAGCGGCGGCTGGTGCCCAACAGCTTCGTGGTGGAGCTGTCCGACGGCGACCTGGAGCGGCTGGCGCCGTACGACTCGGCGCTGGCGAGCGAGCTGTCGACGCAGCTGAGCGAGCACGCGGAGCTGCAGTCCTACGTCTTCCCCGGCCCGATCCGGATCGTGTTCGAGTCGGCCGACGACCTGGGCACCGGGCGGTTCCGGGTGCGCAGTCACGCCGAGGCGGAGGTGACCGGGCAGAGCCGGCGCGGCGGCAGCCAGCGCACGCGGGCGGTGCTCGAGGTCAACGGCACCGAGCACCCGCTGCAGGCGCCCGGGCTGGTCGTGGGCCGCGGCAGCGAGGCCGACCTGCGGATCAACGACCCCGGCGTGAGCCGGCGGCACGCCGAGTTCCTCATCACCACCCAGCCCGGTACGACGGGCACGGGCCCCGTCCACGTCGAGGTGCACGACATGGGTTCGACCAACGGCATCCGCGTCGACGGGCAGAAGGTCGCGCGGGCGACCCTGCGCGACGGCTCCCGGGTCCAGATCGGCCACACGTCCCTCGTGCTCCGACTGCTCCAGGAGACAAGTCAGGTGGCGGATGTCTGAGCTGACCCTGTTCCTCGTCCGGATCGCCTATCTGGCGATCCTGTGGATCTTCGTGCTCTCCGCGATCTCGGTGATCCGCTCCGACATGTTCGGCGCCCGGGTGCCGGCACCGGCCGCCCCCGGCAAGCAGCCCCGCGCTCCGAAGCCGGCGAGCCCCCGCCGCGGCCAGCCGACCCGGGTCGAGGTGGTCCAGGGCGTCAACACCGGCATCGTGGCCGATCTCGCCCAGGCCCCCGTGCTCATCGGCCGCGGCAACGACGCGGCCATCCGCCTCGACGACGACTACGTCTCCACCCGCCACGCACGGATCGTCGAGTCCGGTGGCCAGTGGTACGTCGAGGACCTCGGCTCCACCAACGGCACCTACCTCGGCAGCCAGCGGCTCACCCAGCCGGTCCCCGTCGGCCTCGGTTCGCAGATCCGCATCGGGAAGACGATCGTGGAGCTGAGGAAGTAGATGACCGACGCCCCGACCACGCCACCGCCGCCGCCCGAGCAGCAGCCCGATCCGCAGCCCGACACCCCACCCGACAGCCCGCCCGACACGCCGACCGACACCCCGCCCGACACCCCGCCCGACACCCCGCCCGACACCCCGCCCGACACCCCGCCCGACACGCCGCCCGACACGCCGACCGACACCGTCGACGTGCGCCTGCGGGCGGCACAGCCCGCCCTCCGGCTGGACGGGTACGCCGTCTCCGACGTGGGCCGGGTGCGCAAGGACAACCAGGACTCCGGCTACTCCGGCCCGTGGCTGCTCGCGGTCTGCGACGGCGTGGGCGGCGCGGCCCGCGGCGACATCGCCTCGGGTACGGCGATCGGCGAGCTCCGCCGGCTCGACGAGCCGCCGGGTCCGGTCGACGTGATCGACCGGGTCAACGACGGACTGCACGAGGCGCACGTGTCGATCGGGGCGCAGGTCGACCAGGACCCCGCCCTCAACGGCACCAGCACGACCGCGACGGTCGCCCTGTTCGACGGGCGGCGACTCGCCGTGGGCCATGTCGGCGACTCGCGGGCCTACCTGCTCCGCGACGGTGAGCTGTCGCAGCTGACCAACGACCACACCTTCGTGCAGAGCCTGATCGACGAGGGCCGGATCACCGAGGCCGAGGCGCGGGTCCACCCGCACCGCAACCTGATCCTCAAGGCCCTCGACGGCCTGCACGACGTGGAGCCCGACCTGTTCGCGCTCGAGCTGATCCCCGGCGACCGGCTGTTCCTGTGCAGCGACGGCGCGTGCGGCGTCCTCGAGGACGACCGGATCACCGCCCTGCTGGTCGACGGCACCCCGGAGTACACCTCGATCGAGCTGGTCCGCGCCAGCCTCGACGCCGGCAGCTCCGACAACGTCACCTGCGTCGTCGCCGACGTCGTCGCCGAGCCGGCCGGACGCGCACCGGCCGAGCCGATGGTGGTCGGCGCGGCGGCCGACCTGAGCCGGCGCCGCACGCGCGCCCTGTTCCGCGGGCACCGCTCCGGCGACACCGGGGAGCTGGAGCCGGTGACCGCCGAGATCCCGGCAGGGATCGGCCACGCCATCCCCGAGGACCCGATCGTCGATCCCGAGGCGCTGCGCTACGCGCCGCAGCCGCCGCCGCGCTACGCGTGGGCCCGTCGCCTGCTGGCGGCGGCGATCGTGCTCGGCATCGGCTGGATCGCGGTCGGCACGGGATACTGGTGGAGCCAGCAGAAGTACTACGTCGGCGAGCAGGACGGCTTCGTGGTGATCTACCGCGGCGTCGACGTACCCGGCCTGTCCCACGTCTACGAGGTCTCCGACCTCGCGGTCGCCGACCTCCAGGAGTCCACCCAGGAGGAGGTCCGCGACGGCGCGATGATCTACAGCACCGTCGAGCGCGCTCGCGACGCGATCACCCGGATCGGCGCCAACGGGCGCCAGTCCGACGATGCCACCACACCCCCCACCCCGACCGACCCCGCCGCGCCGACCACCGTGCCCACCACGGCACCCACCTCCGACTCCGCGTCGCCGTTCGCCCCCCCGACCTCCGCCACGCCGAGCGGCGCCTGAGGGGCGGACGACCGACCATGGCCACCAACTCCGCGCTGATGGGATTCGTGCACCGCCGCCGGCGGGGCGCGGAGCTCTTCCTGCTCGTCCTCGCCCTGATCGTCGGCATCGGCGCCTACGCCGCCGTCGGCCTCGGCGTCGACGGCGAGGTGCCCACGAACCTGATCGGGTACGGCGGCTGGCTGACCCTCCTCGTCGTCGCCGCGCACATCGCGGTGCGCATCGTCGCGCCGTACGCCGACCCGGTGCTGCTGCCCGTCGTGGCGGCCCTCAACGGGCTGGGCCTGGCGATCATCCACCGCATCGACCTCGCCAAGGACACCGGACTGGCCAGCCAGCAGCTGACCTGGATGACGCTCGGCGTCGTCCTCTTCGTCGCGACCCTGATCGTGCTCCCCGACCACCGGCTGCTCGCCCGGTTCACCTACACCTCGGGCCTGACCGCCATCGCGCTGCTGATCCTGCCGATGATCCCGGGCCTCGGCACCCAGATCAACGGCGCCCGGATCTGGATCTCGCTCGGCCCGTTCAGCTTCCAGCCCGGCGAGATCGCGAAGGTGCTGCTCGTCATCACCTTCGCCGGCTACCTCGTCGTCCACCGCGACGCGCTCGCTCTGGCCGGCCGGCGCGTGGTGTTCGTCGACCTGCCGCGCGGTCGCGACCTCGGGCCGATCCTGATGATGTGGGTCGTCAGCCTCGGCATCCTCGTGCTGCAGCGCGACCTCGGCTCCAGCCTGCTGTTCTTCGGCCTCTTCCTCGTCATGCTCTACGTCGCGACCGAGCGCCCGGGCTGGCTGGTGGTCGGCGCCCTGCTGTTCTTCGGCGGCGCGGCGGTCGCGTTCCGGATCTTCAGTCACGTGCAGAGCCGCGTCGACATCTGGCTCGACCCGTTCGCCGACGCCGACGGCAGCGGCTACCAGCTGGTGCAGGCCCTCTACGGCTTCGCCTGGGGCGGGCTCGTGGGTCGCGGCCTCGGCGAGGGCATGCCGCAGCGGGTGCCGTACGTCGAGTCCGACTTCATCCTCGCCGCCGTCGGCGAGGAGCTGGGCCTGACCGCGGTGATGGCGGTGCTGCTGCTCTACGGCCTGGTCGTCGAGCGGGCACTGCGCGCGGCGCTCATCTCCCGCGACGGCTTCGGCAAGCTGGTCGCCACCGGTCTCGCCGCGGTCTTCGCGCTCCAGGTGTTCGTCGTCATCGGCGGCGTCACCCGGCTGATCCCGCTGACCGGACTCACCACGCCGTTCCTGTCGTACGGCGGCTCCTCCCTCGTCGCGAACTGGGTGATCATCGCGATCCTGCTGCGCATCTCCGACCAGGCCCGCCGGCCGCTGCCCGACCTGGCGGCCGACGAGGCGGAGGACCCCGACGACCAGGCCACCCAGGTCGTCAAGGTCATGCCGGAGTGGCGGTGAGCTGAGCGATGAACAAGCCGATCCGCGCCGTCTCGATCTTCTGCATGTTCCTGTTCCTCGCCCTGATGGCGAACGTGACCTACGTGCAGTTCTGGAAGTCCGACGACTACAACACCGACCCCCGCAACGCCCGCGTCGCCGAGGCGTCCTACAGCCGCGAGCGCGGCCAGATCCTGGTCGGCGAGAAGCCGGTCGCGGAGAGCAAGAAGTCCGACGACCGCTACAAGTACCTCCGCGTCTACCCGGAGGCCGGCTCCCGGATGTTCGCGCCGGTCACCGGCTACCTCCAGCTCGGCAGCCAGACCGGCATCGAGCGCAGCCAGAACGCCGTGCTCACCGGTGAGGACCCGCAACTGTTCGTCACCCGGCTCGTCGACCTGCTCAAGGGCGAGACCGCTCAGGGCGGCAATGTCGTGCTCACCTTGGACGCCGACGCCCAGAAGGCCGCGTTCGAGGGGCTGCGCGACACCCTCGGCCCGCGCGGCGAGGGCTCGGTCGTGGCGATCCAGCCCAAGACCGGCCGGGTCCTGGCGATGGCCTCCTACCCGTCGTACGATCCCAACGAGCTCGCCACCCACGACTCCGCGAAGGCGTCGGAGGCCTACCAGGCGCTCGACGCCGACGAGCGCGAGCCGCTGCTCAACCGGGCGCTGCGGACCCGGCTGTTCCCCGGCTCGACCTTCAAGCTGGTGACCGCCGCCGCCGCGATCGAGGACGGCAAGTATCACGCGAGCGACGACGTCCCCGCCGGGGCGTCGTACCAGCCGCCGGGCACCACCCACCAGATCGGCAACGACGGCCGCAGCCGGTGCAGCCCCGAGAAGATCAGCTTCGCGACCGCGATGGAGTGGTCCTGCAACACCACCTTCGCGCAGCTCGCGGTCGAGGTCGGCCCGGAGAAGATGCGCGAGCAGGCCGAGGCGTTCGGCTTCAACAGCACCTCGCTGCTCGACCTGCAGGGCCAGGTCCCGTCGGTCTACCCGACCGGCGTCGACGTGCCGGACGACGAGGGCGGCGGCACCCGCGAGCTGAGCCTCGCCGAGACAGCGCAGACCGGCATCGGGCAGAACACCGTCCAGTCGACGCCGTTGCAGATGGCCATGGTCACCGCCGCGATCGCCAACCAGGGCAAGCTGATGCGGCCCTATCTGGTCGAGAAGGTGCAGACCGCCGGGTTCAACGTGCTGCGCACCACCGAGCCCGAGACCCTCAACGAGAGCGCCGTGTCGGCCGCGACCGCCGGTGAGCTCACCCAGCTCCTCGAGGCGACCGTCGCCGACGGGACCGCGTCGCCCGCCGCGATCCCCGACGTGCGGGTGGCCGGCAAGACCGGCACCGCCCAGCGCGGCGACTCCCTGTGCAGCGCGGGCGGCAAGCCGCCGTACGCCTGGTTCGTCTCGTTCGCGCCGGCGGAGGACGCCGAGGTGGCGGTGGCGGTGATGATCGAAGAGGCGCCCGACCGGGCGTGCAACGAGATCGCGGGCGGCCAGCTCGGTGGTCCGATCGCGAAGGCAGTGATGGAAGCGGTGTTGGAGAAGTGATCACCTCCGAAGGTGCGCTGTGTGTCCCGCACTCCGGGCACGCACCTGGCGGCGTTGGCGTCGCTCGTTGGACGAGCCAGTACGACTTCGCTCCGCCGCCTTGCCATGCACGCACCCGGAGCACGGGCCACCCCCACCACACCTCCGGAGGTGATCACTCGTGACCGAGCAGAGCAGGTACGCCGACCGGGCCGGTCGCTATCGCCTCGACTCCAAGATCGCCACCGGCGGCATGGGAGTGGTGTGGCGCGGCACGGACACCCGGCTGAACCGGCCCGTCGCGGTGAAGGTCCTCAAGCCCGAGTACGCCGACGACCCGATGTTCCGCAGCCGCTTCGAGGGCGAGGCGCGCAGCGCCGCCGCGCTCCACCACCCGGGCATCGCGGGGGTCTACGACTACGGCGCCGGCCCCGACGACGCCGCCGGCGGCGACCTGCCGCCCTATCTGGTGATGGAGCTGGTCGACGGCCAGCCGCTGTCCGCGCTGCTCGCCAACGCCCGTGCCAGCGGGCGCACCCTCGACACCGGCGTCGTGCAGGACCTGATGGCCCAGGCCGCCGACGCGCTCGCCGTCGCCCACCGGGCCGGCATCGTGCACCGCGACGTGAAGCCCGCCAACCTGCTGGTCACCTCGGACCGCACGGTCAAGATCACCGACTTCGGCATCGCCCGGGCGCTCGACGCCGTCGCGCTCACCCGCACCGGCTCCGTGATGGGCACCCCGCAGTACCTCAGCCCCGAGCAGGCCCGCGGCAACCCGTCCACCCCCGCCTCCGACGTCTACTCCCTGGGCGTCGTCGCCTTCGAGTGCCTGGCCGGCCGCCGCCCGTTCGAGGCCGAGACGCCGGTCGCCACCGCGCTGGCCCACCTGCAGCAGCCGGTGCCGCAGCTGCCGCCGAGCGTCCCCGGGCCGCTGGCCGCGGTGGTGCGGCGCGCGCTCGCGAAGGACCCCGCCGAGCGGTACGCCGACGGCGCGGCCTTCGCCGAGGCGCTGCGCTCGCCCGAGGTCGCCGCGGCGGCCGCTCCGGACGATGCCGGCGACGGCCACACCCGGGTGCTGACCGGGGTGGTACCGCCCGTACCGGTCCCTCCCACGGCCGGCACCCCGACGCCCGAGCCGATGCGGCGCCTGGACAGCCCCTCGGCGTACGCCGGCGACGACCAGCCGCCCCGGCGCGACGCCAACGGCGAGGACGACGAGCGCACCTCGCCCTGGCCGATCGCGATCGCCGTGCTCGTGGTCGTCGCGATCGCCGTGGTCGCGGCGTTCCTGCTGCTCGGCGACGACGGTGACGACGACCCGATCGACACGGAGACCACCCGGTCGACGCCGACGACCGAGACGACCACGGAGGACACCGAGCCGACCACCGAGCCGCCGACGGAGCCCACCACGGAGGCGCCGAAGACGGTCGAGGTCGACCAGGAGCAGTACACCTGCTTCAGCAACTACCAGCAGGCCGTCACCGACCTCAAGGCCGACGGCCTCAAGGTCACCTGGGAGCAGGACTCCCGGACCAACGACGGCAGCTGCGACGAGGGCACCGTGTCCCGGTTCTCCCGCAACGGCACGCTGACCGTCGGCGACGCGATCGTCGTCTTCTACTGGGGCCCCGAGCCGGTGGACCCGACCACGCCGCCGACCACGCCCACGACGCCGACCGACCCGGTCACCCTGCCCACCCCTCCCACCGACCTCACCGGGGGTGCCCAGTGACCACTCCTCCGCACGATCCCGGGGCGACCCGGCCCGTCGTCGGCGGGCGCTACGAGCTCGCCGAGCTCCTCGGCCGCGGCGGCATGGCCGAGGTCCGCAAGGGCACCGACACCCGGCTCGGCCGGGTCGTCGCGGTCAAGCGGCTGCGCAGCGACCTGGCCAGCGACCCGACCTTCCAGGCCCGCTTCCGCCGTGAGGCCCAGTCGTCCGCCTCGCTCAACCATCCGGCGATCGTCGCGGTCTACGACACCGGCGAGGAGCGCACCACCCACCTCGACGGCAGTACCGAGGTCGTCCCCTACATCGTGATGGAGTACGTCGCGGGGCGGACCCTGCGCGACATCCTGCGCGAGGGCCGCAAGATCCTGCCCGAGCGGGCGCTGGAGATCACCAGCGGCGTCCTGTCGGCGCTCGACTACAGCCACCGCGCCGGGATCATCCACCGCGACATCAAGCCCGGCAACGTCATGCTCACCCCGTCCGGCGACATCAAGGTGATGGACTTCGGCATCGCCCGCGCGATGAGCGACGCCCAGTCCTCGATGACCCAGACCGCCGCCGTCGTCGGGACCGCCCAGTACCTCTCCCCGGAGCAGGCCCGCGGCGAGACCGTCGACTCGCGCTCCGACGTCTACTCCGCCGGCTGCCTGCTCTACGAGCTGCTGACCGGGCGACCACCGTTCGTGGGCGACTCGCCGGTGGCCGTCGCCTATCAGCACGTCCGCGAGCCCGCCGTACCTCCGTCGCGGCACGAGGACGACCTGACGCCCGAGGTCGACGCCATCGTGATGAAGGCGCTCGCCAAGCGGGTGGAGGACCGCTACCAGTCGGCGGCCCAGATGCGCGCCGACATCGAGCGCTACCTCGCCGGACGCCCGGTCCAGGCCGTGCTGCCCCCCGTCACGAGCGAGACGTCCGTCGTCACGCCGCGACCGCCGGCTCCCGCCGACCAGGGCGAGCACTCCACGGCCGTCCGCCCGCCGCTGCCGCCGAGCCGCGACGACGACCGCCGCAGCCGGGTCGGGCTGTGGGTGGTCCTCGGGCTGCTCATCGCGGCGATCATCGCGACCGCCTACATCGTGTGGCCGCGGCTCTTCGACGACACCCCGGCCCCGGTCCGGGTCCCCAACGTGGTCCGGATGAGCGAGGACGACGCCCGCAACGCCATCGGCGACGCCGGGCTCGAGGTCGGCACGGTCACCGTGCGCAACGACGACGACATCGAAGCCGGGCTGGTTCTCGAGCAGGACCCGGAGGGCGACGACTACGTCGCTCCGGAGTCGAAGGTCAACCTGGTGGTCTCGCTCGGGCCGGGCCAGTTCTCGCTGCCGTCGGTCGTCGAGCTCAAGCGCAAGGAGGCGATCGACACCCTGGTCGGGGCCGGGATCACCCGGCGCAGCATCACCGAGAGGGAGTGCGACACCGACGACGAGAAGGGCACCGTCGTCGAGCAGAACCCGCCCGGCAACACCATGGTCGACCGGGACGCCACCGTCGAACTGTGCGTCTCCGACGGCCCCGAGACGGTACCGAGCGTGGTCGGCATGAAGCAGGCCGACGCGGAGCGGGCGATCAAGGAGGCCGGCTTCGTGCCCGTGGTCCGCAACGCCCCGGCCGACGACGCCAGCCAGAAGAAGGGCCGGGTCACCGAGCAGATCCCGGCCGAGGGCACCCTCGCGGCGGGCTCCAACGTCGTCATCTTCGTCTCGACCTACGAGCCTGCGCCGCCGCCCACCGACACCGACGGCGACGGGCTGCCCGACGACGACGAGACCGCCCGCGGCACCGACCCGGCCAACCCGGACAGCGACGGCGACGGGGTGAGCGACGGCCAGGAGGTCGCCAACGGCACCGACCCGCTCAACCCGCTGGGGAGGGTCCGTCCGAGCTCGTCGAGCAGCCCGGTTCGTTGAGTCGTCGGATCTGACCCGTCGAGTCGTCGGATCTGACCCGTCGAGTCGTCACATCTGGATCCGGGTTGCCAGCGGCGCTGGACGGAAGTGACGGTTCAACGGGTCAGCTGTGACG
Organism: Nocardioides sp. LHD-245; assembly: GCF_030929495.1. GTDB lineage: Bacteria > Actinomycetota > Actinomycetes > Propionibacteriales > Nocardioidaceae > Nocardioides. The sequence continues at coordinate 294,512 of NZ_JAVFWN010000005.1, forward strand.
ACTCAACCCCCACAGCTCACTGCGGTGACCGGGGACCTGGCTTGCCGACACCTCGCGGCGTCCGCGCCTCAGCGCAGCGGCCGGGCGTACTGCAGATCGACCACGCCGTCGTACGCCGGCGCCTCGATGCGGGACTCGAAGTCGAGGGACCAGCCCATCTCGATGAGCGGGTTGTCGGCGTCCTTGCGGTAGCCGGCGACGATCGGGTCGGCGGCGACCGAGGCGTACATCTCGCTCGTGTCGCCGACCGCCTCGATGACGTACGGCTGCGGGAACGGCTCGCCCTGGAGCTGGACGACGGGGCCCTTGCATCGGATGCCGGTCGTCGAGACGACCCGCTGGCCGGCGATCGTCACCGCGGTCGCGCCGCCCGTCCACAGCGCGTTGACCACGGCCTGGATGTCCTGCTGGTGGACCACGAACCGATTCAGGTTGAGCCGCTGCTCGGGGTCGAGGCCCTTGTTGCGCTCGACCGCCTCGTCGAGCAGCTCCTCGGGGGCGTCGGAGAGGGTGATCTGGAGGCCGGATCCGGTGCGCGGTGTCATGCCGGCCGGGTCGCGCAGCTTGGCGATCTCACGCCGCGCGTCGCGGACGCCCTTGTCGCTGACCGCGCCGGTCAGCCGGTCGACCTGGTCGGAGAGGTCCTGATAGCGGTTCTCCAGCTTCCGGTAGTCCGCGGCCTCGCCCTCGACCAGTCCGGACAGGTCGGTGTAGCGGCCCGGACGGAGGTCGGAGCCCTCGCTGTTGGTGGCCGAGACGGCGAGCAGCGCACCGCTCAGGAGGACGACGACGGGGGTGCCGACCCGCCAGGCGACCGAGCGCCGGGTCGCCTCGGGTTTGCGACCTGTCGTACCTCCGGCATGGGCACCCGTCATACTGACAGTGTCCACCACCGCGTCGAACGCGCCCAGCCGGGCACGCTCGGCACCTGAACCCGATCGAGGAGCCACCCGTGGCGAAGTCGTCCCGCCTGTCGAAGCGCAAGGAGCGCGAGGTCTTCGGCGACCCGGATCGTGGCCCCGTCTTGAGCATCCGGTTCGCCCTCGCGCTGGTGCTCGTCCTCGGCGGCATCGCCTGGATCCTGTACTACTACTTCGGCATCCGGCCGACCGACGGCTTCGGCAGCATCGGCTCCGACGGCAAGGTCCGCCAGCCCGGCGGCCCGTCCTTCCTCGCGGACCTCGAGGCCAAGAACTACCTGATCGGGTTCATCGCCTTCTTCCTCGGCCTGATGATCTCGGCCCACCCGAAGACCCCGCTGGGCCGCGGCCGCGGCGTCGTGGTCGGGATGCTGGCCTGCTTCATCATCGGCCTGATCTGGATCTGCATCTTCTACATCTTCCTGACCGGCGACGACCCCAAGAACATCCCGATCATGAGCGACCTGGGCCAGAAGAACCTCTTCGTCGGCATCGCGTTCATGGCCGTCGGCTTCGCGTTCGCCACCCGCTGGGAGTAGGCCGCGACCGACGTCGTACGTCCTGTCGCCGCGCCGGGAACCCCGAGGGGTTCCCGGCGCGGCGTCGTTTTCCCCAGGAATCTCCACAGCTGGGGAGAACTACACAGCTGTGATTCGTCCACAGCGGTGGACAACCCTGGGGATAAGCCGCCGTCGCCGCTTGTAACTAAGGGTTACGTGCGCTTTTGGGGTGCAACAGCGCCCGGGTAGGTGTCCTAACGCCCGGGTAGATGCTCGGGCGACGCGCGAGGCGCCGAGCAGCCGCCCGGCGCGACTACCTTGGTGTTAGGACACCTACCTGGGCGCTATGGCACCGGAATTCGTGCTGTAACCCTTAGTTACAAGCCGCTCAGGTGAGCGTGAGGGTGCGCAGGACCGTGGCGACGACCAGCACGGCACCGATGGCGGAGAGCCCGCCAACCTGGACCGCCGTCCGTCGCTCCTTGGGGGCGAACACGAGCACGGCGGCGACGGCGGCGCCACCGACCAGACCGCCGAAGTGGCCCTGCCAGGAGACGTTGGGCAGGGTGAAGGTGAGGACGACATTGATGCCGATCCACATCAGCAACTGCTGCGGGTTCGCGCCGATCTTGGTAGCGATGACGACGAGCGCGCCCATCAGGCCGAAGACCGCGCCGGACGCTCCCACGGTGCCGCCGAACCCACCGGACAACCAGTAGACCGCCACCGAACCGGCGACGCCGGACAGGAAGTAGAGCGCGAGGAACCGGGCGCGGCCGAGGACGTGCTCCAACTGTGGTCCGAGGAACCACAGGGCGAGCATGTTGAAGCCCAGGTGCAGCGGTTGCACATGGGTGAACAGGGCGGTGACCATCTCCCAGTAGGCGCCGTCGTGGACACCGGGGATCCACCTCGACGAAGCACCTGCCTTGCAGGCTGCCTCGGTGGTCACCAGGATCGAATCGCTGTCCAGGCAGAATCCGCGCGTTCGCAGGGCCAGCCACTCGGCGAGCCGGCTCGCGCCACCACCCGATGCGGTGATCGCGACCCACACGGCCGCGTTGATGACGATGAGGACGATCGAGGTGAGGGCCGGGTTGGACGACGGTCCACCGCCGTACGCCGTCTTCGCCTGCCGCATCGACGCGCGGCCCTCGGCCACGCAGTCGGGGCACTGGAAGCCGACGGAGGCCTCCCGCATGCAGTCGGGACAGATCGGCCGCTCGCAGCGCTGGCAGCGGATCCAGGTCTCACGGTCGGAGTGCCGGTAGCAGGTCGGCACTCCGACCGGAGGGGTGCTCATGGACGGGAGAGGTCAGCCGACGATCTCGACGGACTCGATCACGACCGGCTCGGCCGGCGCGTCGTTGCGGCCGGTCTGGACCGCCGCGATGGCGTCGACCACGTCGCGACCCGCTTGGTCGGCGACCTCGCCGAAGATCGTGTGCTTGAAGTTCAGCCACGTGGTCGGACCGACAGTGATGAAGAACTGCGAGCCGTTGGTGCCCGGGCCGGCGTTCGCCATCGCGAGCAGGTACGGCTTGTCGAACACCAGCTCGGGGTGCGGCTCGTCCTTGAAGGTGTAACCCGGGCCACCGGTGCCGGTGCCGAGCGGGCAGCCGCCCTGGATCATGAAGCCGGGGATGACCCGGTGGAAGGTGAGACCGTCGTAGAACTTGCCGGTCGCGCCGTTGCCGGCGTCGTAGGCCTTCTCGCCCGTGGCGAGGCCGGTGAAGTTGGCGACCGTCTCCGGCGCGTGGTTCGGGAACAGGTTGAGCGTGATGTCGCCCTTGTTGGTCTTCAGGACGGCCTGCGGCTCTGCCATGGAAGTGCCTCGTCTCCAGCTGTGGGGATGTGGTGCGGAACGGACTCGATCCTACTGAGGCACCACACGTACGGCGGGTGTACCTGCCGCGGACGACGTGGTGGGATGGACCCGTCGGCCCGCCCGGGCCGACAGATCGCCGTACGGCGGAGGAGGCTCGGGATGGGAAAGCTGAAGAAGCTGGTGGTTCTCGGGGCGCTGGGGGCGCTCGTGTCGGCGGTGGCCAAGCGGCTGCAGGCCGGCGGCGCCGACGAGGCCTCGCTGTGGCAGTCCGCGCCGACGCCGCCCAACCCGCCGACGCCGCCCCTGCCGCCGGAGACGCCCGAGCCGCCGGCGCCCCCCGCACCGGCGCCCGACGAGCTGCTCGTCGACAACGCGCCCGAGCCGATCGACGAGCCCGCCGACCTGCCGGAGCCGCCGTCGGGCCAGGTCCCGCCGCCCCCGACGCCCGACCCCACGCCCGACCCGCTGACCGACCCGCTGACCGACCCGCTCCCGGAGGAGCCGCAGAACTAGCCCGCCCGGGCGCCTCCACTCCGCGCGATCACGTGGGGTCGGGTCCCCCCGTCCACCTTGGCCGTGGCCGATCAACGTTTCCGGTCGAGTGCGGCACGGGCGAGGACCGCCCGCGCCGACCGTACGACGGCGAGGTCGACCAGCCTCCCACCGGCATCGACCGCCACCCCTGTGCCGGCACCCTGCGCGTTCTCGAACGCCGCCACCACGGCGCGGGCATCGATGAGCTCGGACTCGGTCGGCGCCAAAGCTCGGTGCACGATCGACACCTGGTTGGGATGGACGAGGGTGCGCGCGGCGAAGCCCTGGCGTACCAGCAGGGCGGTCGAGGACGCGAGGGCTTCGAGGCCGGAGAGGTCGATCTGGACCGGACCGACCGGCGCGGCGATGCGCGCCAACGCGCTCGCGACGACGACGTCGCTGCGGATCGCCCACAGCTCGTGCCGCTCCGGGTCGGGGCGCATGCCCAGCTCGGCAGCGAGGTCGGCCTCGCCGATCCCGAGCCGGTGCACACGGGGCGCGGCGGCCAGGGAACGGACCTCGGCGACGCCTCGGGCGGTCTCCACCAACCCGATGACGGAAAGCGCCCGCACCCCGCGCTCGGCCTCGACCCTCGTGAGGAGCTGATCGACGCGCGCCAGCAGCTCCGGCTCGGCGGACGGCACGAAGACCCCGGCCGTGCCCTCCTGGGCCGCCGATCGAGCACCGTCCTCGAGGCGGGCCGGGTCGAGACGGACCCACCACTGCGGACCCGAGGTCCTGGGGTGCGCCGCCACCGCCTCGTGGGCCGCGTCCTTCCCCGCCTGGCCGACTCCGTCCTCGAGGTCGAGGACAACGGCATCAGCACCGCTGGCCGCTGCCTTGGCGAAGCGATCCGGACGGTCGCCAGGCACGTAGAGGTAGCTGCGGGCCGGCGCCAGCGGGGTGAGCATCAGGGTCAGCCCCGGACGACGGGACGCGCGAGATACTGGCCGGTCGGCTCGCCGAGGATGGCGTCGTCGCCGAAGATCTGGTGGCCGCGCAGGAAGGTGTCGGTGACCTTCGCGGTCATGTCGAAGCCCTCGAACGGTGTGTACTCCTGCGCCGACTCGGAGCTCTCGGCTCGCACCGTCCACGGGCGGTTGTCGTCGACCAGCGCGATGTCCGCGTCGTACCCGACAGCGAGGGCACCCTTGGTGCGCAGACCGAAGCGCTCGGCGGGGTTCTTCGAGATCAGCTCGGCGATGCGGCCGAGCGGGACACCCCGCTTGGTGCCCTCGGTGACCATGCCGGCCAGCAGATACTCCGCGCCGCCGAAGCCCGACTTGGCGACGAACACGTCGTCGCGGTCGTCGCCGAACTTCATCTCGTCCTTGCAGCAGGCGTGGTCCGAGACGACCCAGTCGATCTTGCCGTCGATGAGGTACTCCCAGAGCGCCTCGACGTCCTCGCGCGGACGGATCGGCGGGTTGACCTTCGCGCCCAGCCCGCTGGCGGTGTGGATGTCGGCGAGCAGATGTCCGACGGTGACCTCGCGGCGGAAGTTGATGTGCGGGAACGCCTGAGCCATCCGCAGTGCGGCGTCGACGGCCTTCCGGGAGGTCAGGTGCAGCAGGTTGATCGTCGGCAGGCCGGTCTCGTGCGCGAGGTACGACGCGATGCTGATGGCGAGCCCCTCCGAGTGCGGCGGGCGGCTGGCGTGATAGGCCTCCAGCCCCGTCAGCTCGCCGGCGTCCTCGACCAGCTTGGTGTACGCCGCCATGATCTCGGCGGTCTCGCAGTGCAGGGACAGCGAGATCTCGTCGGCGATGTCGGGGAACTGCTCGCGCGCCTTCTGAACGCCGCGCATGACGAACTCGAAGTGCGCATAGTCGTAGCGCTCGCCCTCGGGAATCATGAGGAAGGAGTTCTGGTCCGCCGAGCGGCCGTGCAGTCCGTGGCTGCCGTAGAACATGAAGACCTTGAACGACGTCACGCCGTGCTCGCCGACGAGGTCGGGGATCTCCTCGATGTGCCGGCTCATCATCGGCGCCAGGTGGAAGGCGTAGTCGACGTACGCCTCGCCCTCCGTGGTCGAGAGGACCTCGGGGAAGAAGTCGGCGTACTCGCCGCCCTTGTTGAGGTAGTACTGCCCGGTCCGCATGTAGGTGATGCCGGTCGTGACACCGCCCTGGGCGCAGGCACGGCTCTCGATCGCGGCGTCCGTGGCCAGGGGGTTGTAGATGCCCCAGTGCTGGTGGGCGTCGACCACGCCGGGGAAGGCCAGGCGGCCACCGCCGTCGACCACACGGGTGTCGTCGGCCGGCGTGAGGTCCGGGCCGATCTCGACGATCCGGCCACCGGCGACGGCGATGTCGGCGACGACGGGCTCGGCTCGGTCGGGAGTGACGGCGCGGACGTTCTTGATCAGCAGATCCATCGGGTGATCGCCTTCCTATCGTGGATGTTCGGCGTCGCCGCGCTCAGGCGCGGGGTGCCGGGGTGGGGACGAACAGGCTCATGAGGTCGTTCACCGAGGACAGCGAGCGCAGCTCGCGCAGGCGCGCCTCGATCTCGGCGACCACCGGGGCGGCGAGCTCGCCGGAGGCGTTCTCACGGAACTTCACCGCCAGCTCCTCGTCGCTGAGCGGACGTTGCGGGCCGCCGCGGTTGGCGAGGATCGCCACCTCCTCGGTGCGTCCTCCCGTGAGCTCGGCGACCACCTTGGCCGGGAACTGGTGGGGGAAGATGTCGTCACAGTCGGGATCGGTCACCACGTCGACCTTCGCCATCAGCGTCCGCCGCAGCGGGTCTGTCGCGAGCTCATCGGTGTAGTCGCCGAGCGCGACCCCGAGCCCACCCCCGCCGAGCAGGCCTGCCACGAGGGCGTACGGTCCGCTGAACTGGGCCTGGTAGCCCGTGTCCGGGGCTCGCTTGACCTCGATCGGCTGGCCGATCGTGCGCAGGGCCGCACCCGGGACGCCCAGCTGCAACCGGACGACGTCCGCGGGCCGCACGCCGCGCTCGCGCAGCTCGATGCCGGCATCCACCGCGGCGTGGGTGAAGTGGTTGGCCGGGTACGGCTTGAAGAAGATGTCCGGCACCGCCCAGCTCGTGCCGAGATCGGCGCTGACGGCGTCGTAGTCGATCCGCGAGCCGTGCAGCCAGGACTCGAAGAAGCCGAAGCGACCCTCGAGCACCGACGGCGGCCCGGTGAATCCGCGGCGCACCAGCTGCGCAGCGCTCACGCCCGACTCCGCCGCCCAGCCACAGTGCAGCCGCTTGACGGTGCCACCGGTGCGGTTGGCCTCGAGGATGCCGGAGGCGCGGGACGCCGCCAGTCCGAGGGCGTGCACGACGCCCTCCTCGTCCAGACCGAGCACCAGCGACGACGCGACGGCGGCGCCCATCGCACCGCAGATCGACGTCGCGTGCTGGCCGTGCTCGAAGAAGACGGAGTTGCCGAGCTTCTCGTCGTATCCGGCCATGCCGAGGCGTACGGCGACCTCCAGCCCGACGGCCACGGCCCGGACGACCTCCTCGCCTGAGGCTCCTGCGTCCTCGGCAGCAGCCAGCGCTGCCGGGACCACGTTGGCGCTGGGATGGAGGACCGACGGCAGGTGGGTGTCGTCGTAGTCGAGGGAGTGGGCCAGGACGCCGTTGACGAAGGCGGCCGCCGGGGCGGGGAGCCGGCGGCCGACCCCGACCGCCGTGGCGCGCTCGGCGCCGCCGGCGTCGACGGCGTGGCTGATCGCGGCCTCGCTGGTGGGCAGCGACCGCGCGGCGACGCACAGGCCGAGCACGTCGACGACACGCTGCACGACGCTGCGGGCGACGTCCTCTGGTACGCCGTCGCGGGCGGCGGTCGCGGCGAAGCGGCCCACCCGCTGTGCGAGGGTCCGCTCGGCGGAGCCCGTGCTCAGGTCACCCACGGGAGACCACCGCCAGCGGGCGCACGGGCGAGCCGGTGGCGCCGTACAGCGCCAGCGGGGAGAGGACGAAGAGGAACTCGTGGTGACCGGCCGCGGCCAGCGCCTCGAGGTCCATCGCCTCGACGATGTAGACGCCGTTCTCGACCAGGAGGACCCGATGCGCGGGCAGCACAGCATGGCCGGCACCCGGCGCAAGCCGTTCGAAGGCGATGGTGTCGGCGCCGGCCGCGCGGACGTCGTGCTCGGCGATCCAGCGCGCCCCGTCCTCCCCGACCCCGGGGACACCCGACTCGCCGCCGACGTACGGGGCGCCCTCGGTGAACAGCCGACCCCAGCCGCTGCGGATGAGGACGACGTCCCCCTCCGCGGGGCGGGTGCCCTGCTTCTCCACGGTGGCCTCGAGGTCGGCCCGGGTGATCTCGTAGCCGGCCTCGCATCCGTGCGGGATGCCGAGGGCGGCGGGGACGTCGAGCAGCACGCCCCGGCAGACCATCGGGGCGATCGTGTGCGCGCCGAGCTCGGCGTAGCGGCCGCCCATGAGGGCGTCGTCCACCCGGAGGTCGCCGTACAGCCTGCCCTCGTGGGACACGTGGGCGAGGGCGTCGATGTGGGTGCCGACGTGGGTGCCCATGCTGATCATGTCGTTGGCGGCCGAGCCGCCGTCGCTGCGCACCACGTCACCGTGGCGGCGGGGCAGGGCGTGCCAGTACGCCGGGTGGTTCGGCGACTGCGGCATGCCGACCGAGTACTGCCGGCCGAGGTCGAAGACCTCGACCCCGTCGCTCAGGGCCGCCAGCAGCGGCGCGGGGGCACGGGATGGACTCGCGGTCGTCACGTGGTGTTGTCCTTCGTCTTCTCGTGGAGTGGGTCGCGGGTGTGCGGCGGCGGGGTGGCGGTCAGCTGACGACGCTGCGTCGGCGCAGGTCGGCGACGTGGTCGGGGCCCAGCCCCAGCTCGCCGATGAGGACCGCGTCGGTGTCGGCGCCGATCGGGCGGCCGGTGAACCGGATCGCTCCCGGTGTCTCCGACATCCGCCACATCACGTCGTGCATGAGCACGTCGCCCAGGTCCTCGTCGGGCACCGTGTGGAGCATGCCGGTGCAACGCACGTGCTCGTCCTCGGCGAGGTCGCGAGCGTCGTACACGGGCGCGACAGCGGCGCCGGCGGCGGTGAACTCCGCGACCACCTCGTCCCGGGTCCGCTTCTCGATCCACTCGCCGACGTACCCGTCGAGCAGATCGGCGTGCTGGGCACGGGTGTGGCCCGAGGCGAACCACGGCTCGGAGATGAGCTCAGGATGTCCCACGAGCTCCAGGACGCGCTCGGCGATCCGCTGGGCGCTGGTGGAGATCGCGACCCAGGAGCCGTCGGCGGTCCGGTAGGTGTTGCGCGGCGCATTGTTGGTCGACCGGTTGCCGTACCGCTGGCCGATCGTGCCGTTCTGCTGGAAGTACGTCGCCCCCGGGCCTACCGCAGTCATGATCGGAAGCAGCAGGTTGGCATCGATGTCCTGACCGCGGCCGCCGTTGCGCTCGCGGGCCAGCAGTGCCATCGAGACCGCGGAGGAGCCGGCGATGCCGCAGATGCTGTCGGCCAGACCGAACGCGGGAAGGGTCGGCGGACCGTCGGGCTGCCCGGTGAGGTGGGCGAAGCCGCTCATCGCCTCGGCGAGCGTGCCGAAGCCGGCGCGCGAGGCGTAGGGCCCGGTCTGGCCGAAGCCGGTGATCCGCAGGATCACGAGACCGGGGTTCTCCTCACGCAGCACCTCCGGTGCGAGCCCCCAGCGCTCGAGCGTGCCCGGGCGGAAGTTCTCGACGATGACGTCGGCCGTCTTCGCCAGCGCCCGGAACGCCGCAGCGCCGTCGGGATCGGACAGGCTGAGTCCAATCGTGCGCTTGTTGCGCGAGATCTCCTTCCACCACAGCGCGATCCCATCCTTCGACTCACCGTGGCCGCGCATGCTGTCGCCGGCCGTCGGGTGCTCGACCTTGATCACCTCTGCGCCGAAGTCGCCGAGGATCTGGCAGCACAGTGGGCCGGCCAGGATCGTCGACGCGTCGATCACGCGCATCCCGGTCAGGGGTCCGTGCTGCATCGGGTCTCTCCTTCTCCGGCGAGTTCGCTCGCCGCTCGCAGTTGTTCCGCTGAGGCGAACAGCGTTCCGCTAGTGGGATGATGAGGGTACGTCGGCGCGCTCGGCGCCGTCAACGACTCGCCCCGCGTGTGGCGAAGACCTCGCTCAGCAACCGGGCGAAGCCGGCGGGGTCCTGCTCGGCGACGAAGTCGGTCGCCTCGGACAGCACGTGCTCGTCGGCCCAGGTGATCCGGGCGCGGGCACGCTCGTGCATGAAGCCGATGCGATCTCGACCACCGGCGATGAGCGTGGTGCGGATGCCGCCCTCCTCGATGCGGCGCAGTGCCGTGTCGAGGTCGAAGCGCCACATCGCGCGGTACGCCGTGGCGAAGTCCGGGCCCGCGGCCAGATAGTCGGCGACGAAGGACGTCACCAGGGCGGGCGGCGCCCAGGGATACTCCGCCCGCAGTCGCCGCCAGATCCAGCCCAGGTGGGACCCCTCGTCGTCGGGGACATAGGGCGGCGCGAAGTCGCGCAGCCGCGACGCGGCCTCCTGCGGGGTGTACAGGGGAACGCCGTGCAGCACCAGGTGCTGGACCCGCTGCGGTCGCGACGCCGCCATCTGCGCGGCGAGGACCGCGCCGGTCGCGCGGCCGAGGAGACGTACGGCGCCCGGTGCGAGCTCGTCGACGGCCCCCCACAGTGTGGCCGCCAGGTCCTCGACCGAGGTCTCGACGGCCAGGCGGGGAGAGTCCCCGTAGCCGGGGGTGTCGGGCGCCAGCGCCGAGGTCCACGACGCCAGCTCGGCGAGCAGCGGCTCGAACCGTCGCGAGGACAACGGCGACTGGTGCACCAGGACCAACGGTGGTTGCTGAGCCTTCTCGCAGCTCGCCGCCACGGCCCGCACGTGCACCGTACTGCCCCCCGCCCGCACCACGTGGCGCCCGACGAGGGGACCGTCCGCACCGCTCATGACCCGAGCCGGGTGCGGAGATCGTCGCCGGGCATACCCATCAGCCGTACGTCTGGTCCGCCCTCGGCGACACCGGCCAGGCGCAGGCCTGCCCAGAGCGTGGCGAGATTGCTGGAGACGACGGGCAAGCCGATGTCCCGCTCGAGCGCGGCCAGGCGGTCGAGCGTGCGCCAGTTCGTGCAGCTGATCATGACCGCCTCGGCCGCCGAGAGGTCGACCTGGCGAACCAGCTCCTCGGCCGCGGACACCGGCAGGCGACCCTTGTCCAGGTTGCTCAGCAGTCCGAGGTCGGCCCGGCCGACCACCTCGATGCCGTTCTGCTCGAGGTAGTCGACCGCGCCCCCGGCCACCGGCGCGATGTAGGGCGTGACCACCGCCAGGCGGCGCACCCCGAGGGCGCGCAGCGCGGAGACCATCGCCGTCGACGTCGTGTACGACGGCACGCCGCTCGCCACGCACAGCGCGGCGCAGGTGTCGGCATCCACGTCGCGTCCTTCGAGGAAGCTGCCGGACGTGCAGGCGTAGCCCACCGCGGCCGGGCCCAGCGAACCCAGCTCGGCCGCGGCCGCCGGGAGCCGGTCACGCATCGCCACGATGCTCGCGACCTTCTCGGCCTCGGTGGCGACCTCCGCGACCGGGACGCGGGTGGCGTAGAACGCCACACCCTCCGGTGCGTGGCTGGTGAGCTCGGGCTCGACGACAGAGTTCGTCGAGGGGACGATCAGACCGATGCGTGCCCTGCTCCCGTACATGCCTCAGCTCACCCGGCCTCGACCGTGAGCGGCACGCGGTAGCCGTCGACCATCTCCGCCATCAGCTGCTCGAGCCGGTAGGTATGGGTGATCTCCCGGTCCAGCACGGGGTCGTACAGACGGAACGACCACTCCTGGCCGTAGTCGAGCCTCCCGTCGAGCGCGACGATCGTGCCGGCGTACAGCACGAAGTCGGCCTCGGGCGGGTTGGCGCGCTCCCGCAGGACCCTCAGCAGGTCCTCCGGCGACAGGAAGGTCCCCGTCGGGGTCTGCTGGTAGAGCCGGCCGTCGACCCACGACTCGAGGATGCACTGGTCCCAGTGGTCGGCGATCTCCGAGAGCCGCCACAGCCGGGGCGCCAGGATGTTCGGGCAGGTCTGCTTGCTGTAGACGATGCTGACCCGCTCGAGGTCTCGGTCGGTGTGGTCGGATCCGACGCCCACCAGGACCTCGTCGCCGGTCACGACCAGGACGATCTCCACCTCACCCGAGGTGCGGGTGCCGTGGACCTCGATGCTGCTCCCGGTCGTCAGTGCCTGCGGGGTGATCGGGTAGATCCGCGGGGCCGGGATGTCGAAGGCGATCTTGACGCCCGCGTCCGCGACCTCCTTCTGGTGGTGGACCGCGACCTGGGCATCACGCGTCGCGGACCCCATGTTGTACATGCGGTCCACCGGGAACCGCCGTGGCGTCGCGGTCCCGTCGGTCGACAGGACCTCGGCGTCGAACGAGAAGGGCATCAGGCGTCTGCCTCAGCAGCCGTCGCGGGCTCCTCGTCGCTGCCCTGCTCGACCCAGCCCTTGCCCTGCAGCATCTCGGCGAAGGCGATGGTGGCCGCCTCCACGGTGGGCATGCCGCCGGGGAGCCCCGAGAGCAGGATCGCCTCGAGGACCTCCTGCTCGCTGGCGCCGTACTTCATCGCGTTCCGCGACGCCCACTCCACGCCCTCACGGTCGCCCTTGACCGCAGTCGTGATGCCGACGAGCACCAGGAAGCGGGTCTTCAGGTCGAGATGGCGCGGCTCGGGGCCGAAGATCAGGTTGCCGGCCAGCGCGTTGTAGGCGCGCAGGATCTCCGGGTCGACGGAGGCCATGACCTCGTGCACGGGAAGCGTGAAGCCGCGCCGGGCGCGCACCTCGTCGAGCGCTTCCTTGCCGGACGTGTCGTACTTCCACTCGTAGGTCACCTTGGACATGCGTCTTCTCTCCTCAGATCTCGCGGGCAGCCAGCTCGGCTTCCCAGATGGCGTTGAACACTCGTCGCGGGGACACGCAGTCCCCGATCGCGCGCACCTCCGCACCGGCCTCCTTCAGGCCGTGGAACAGGGCGTCCTCGGCCCTGCTTCCGGTCACCAGCACGACGGAATCGACCGGCTCGCGGACCTCGATCTCACCGGTGTGGACGTCGCGCAGGCCGACCCGGTCCTCGTCGATGGAGTCGACCTCGCGGTTGGGAGTGAAGACCACGCCCGCCGTCCGGAGCCGCTGGTGCACCCAGCCCACGTCGCGGGTCGCCGAGAGCTCGGGTGCGATCGAGCTGAGCGTGGTGACCAGCTCGACCTGGTGCCGGTTGGCCTGCAGGTGCTCGGCGACCACGACAGCCTGACGGCCGCCGATGTCATCGAAGACCATCACGTTCGGGCCCAGCTCGGCGTGGTTCTGCAGCGCCTCCTGCGCGGTGACCACGTTGAACTGGTCGACGCCCGGAAGGCCCTCGGGGTTCGCCCACCGCGCCGGGTGGTTCACGCTCCAGCCGGTCCGCAGCGGAGTGGACCCGGTCGCGACGACGACGGAGTCGAAGCCGCCCTTCGTCAGGGACTCGACCGTGGCCTCGACACCCAGTTCGACCTTGACGTTGGTGGTGCCGAGCTGGCTGATGAGCCAGCCGGCGATGCTGCCCCACTCGCTGTAGCTCTCCGAGCGGGCGATCCAGTTGACCTGGCCACCCAGCTCGGTGCCCTTCTCGAACAACGTCACCTCGTGGCCCCGCTGGGCCAACGTCAGCGCGGCGCGCATGCCGCCCGGGCCACCACCGACGACGGCAACGGACTTCGGCCGGTCGGTGATCGCCAGGGTGCCGGTGCCCAGCTCCGCCTCCCGGCCGACGGCCGGGTTGTGGATGCAGGCCAGTGGAGCACTCACGATCGAGGCCATGCAGTGGTTGGCGCCCACACACGGGCGGATGTCGGTCTCGCGCTGCTCACGGGCCTTGTTGGGCCACTCGGGGTCGGCGATCAGCGTCCGGGCCATGCCGACCATGTCGCTGGCACCGCTGGCGATGGCGTACTCCGCCTTCTCCGGCGACGTCATCCGGCCGGCCACCACGACGGGCAGCTCGGGGACCATCTGCTTGATCTGTCGCGTGGCCTCGATCTGGTAGCCCTGCTCGCGCGGAGTCGTGGGGTAGATCAGCATCCGGTTCTGGTAGGTGCCCTGGGTGACCGAGATGTAGTCGATCAGACCGGTGTCGGCGATCGAGCGCGCGATCTTCGCCCAGTGCTCGGTCCGCAGGCCGCCCTCGACCTCACCGTCGTCGCCATTGATCCGCACGCCGACGATCAGGTCGGCCCCGACCTCGCGACGAGTCCGCTCGATGATGTCGAGCACGATCCGCAGTCGGTTCTCGTCCGAGCCGCCATACCGATCGGTCCGGTGGTTCGTCGCCGGCGAGAGGAACTGCCCGAGCAGGTAGCCGTGGGCCAGGCCGTGCACCTCGACCCCGTCGAGGCCGCCCTCGGCGGCGTAGCGGGCTGCCAGGGTGTAGCCCTCGAGGATCTCGTTGATGTTCTCCTCGTCCATCGCGTGCGGCATCTCGCGGTAGACGGTGTCCGGGATGGCCGAGGGAGCCCATACGGGCAGCCGATTCACGACGCCGTTGGTCTCGCGGCCGCGGTGCCACGGCTGCGCGAGCAGCAGGGCGCCGTGCTCATGGACTGCGGCGCTGAGCAACTTGTAGTTGGGGATCACCGCCGGGTCGAAGGCATGGATCTTGCCCGCGTACGGCTGGGTGGTCGGGTGGGTCGCCATCGCCTCCATCGTGATGACGCCGACGCCCCCCTTGGCGCGCTCGGCGTAGTACGCGACGTGCCGGTCGGTGAAATTGTGGTCCTTCACGAGCTGGGTGCTGTGGGCGGTCATCCACAAGCGGTTCTTGGCGACCTTCGGCCCGATCTGGATCGGCTCGAACAGATGGGCGTAGGGGTGGGCCATCAGGTGGTGCTCCTCAACTGGCAGTGACGATGGGCAACGGCGCGGTGGCCGGGAGTTGGTTGGTGCCCTCGGGGACGCGGACGCAGGCCGCGCCGTGCCCGGGGGAGATCTCGTGCAGCGGGGGTAGGGCGCCCCGGCAGTCGTCGCGCTGCAGCGGGCACCGCGGAGCCAGCGGACAACCCGACGGGATGTCGACCGGGCTCGGCGTCTCGCCCTCCAGGACGTGTCGGGTACGGCGCTCGCCCGGGTCGACCGACAAGGCGGCGGAAAGGAGCGCCTGGGAGTACGGGTGCTGGGGGTTGCCGAGGACCTCGGCGGCCGGGCCCCGCTCGATCACCGTGCCGAGATACATCACGGCCACTTCGTCGGACATCGCGGCCACGGTCGTGAGGTCGTGGGAGATGAAGAGGAACGTGATCTGATGCTCACGCTGCAGTCGCTTGAGCAGCCGGAGCACGCCGGCGCGGACGCTGAGGTCGAGCGAGGACGTGGGCTCGTCGAGGACCAGGAACTCCGGCTCGGTCGCCAGTGCGCGAGCGATGCCGATGCGCTGCAGCTGGCCGCCGCTGAGCTCGTGAGGGTAGCGGTCGAGGTGGAACTCCTCGAGGCGGACCATTCGCATCAGCTCTCCCGCCCGGCGCCGTCGGCCGGACGCGCCGAGGTCGGTGTGGAGCATCAGCGGCTCCTCGACGAGCGACCGGATGCGCATCCGCGGATTGAGCGACTCGTAGGGGTCCTGGAAGACCATCGCGGCCCGCGCCCGGTGACGGCGCAGCGCTTCGGGCCTCATCGCGAGGATGTCCTCCCCACCGTGGCGGATCGCGCCGGCGGTGGGCTCCAACAGACGCAGCAGGCAGCGACCGACGGTGCTCTTGCCCGAGCCGCTCTCCCCGACCAGGCCGAGCGTCCTCCCACGGGGGATGACGATGTCGACGCCGTTGACCGCCTTGACGAGGGAGCGCGATCCCCGTACGGAGAAGGACTTGACGACGCCCCGCGCCTCGATGTGCTCGCTCATGAACCCACTCCTCCGCCGACCTCCGCGCGGTCGAGGTCGTTACGTTGCTGCTTGCGAAGCTCCTCGGGGAAGTGGCACAGGGCGCGGTGCCCGCCACCCACGTCCACCAGCGGCACCGGCGTCGCGCACGCGTCCACGGCGAACGGGCAGCGCGGCCGGAAGTGGCAGCCGGCGGGGAGGTCGACCAGGTTCGGCGGCTCGGAGCGGTCGGCCTCGTCGGAGACCTCCTCGTCGAGCGTCTCGCGGCTGGCGGCCACCAGTGACCGGGTGTAGGGGTGGCGCGGATTGCCGAAGATCTGGGCCACCGTGCCCTCCTCCACGATCCGCCCGGCGAACATCACCGCGACCCGGTCGCAGTAGTTCGCCACGACGCCGAGGTCGTGCGTGATCAGGAGGACGGCCGAGCCGGTGGCGTCGACCCGGGCACGCAGCAGGTCGAGGATCTGCGCCTGCACCGTCAGGTCGAGGCCGGTGGTGGGCTCGTCGGCGATGATCAGCTTGGGCTCGTTGATCATGGCGAGCGCGATCAGCACGCGCTGTGCCATGCCGCCGCTGAGTTGGTGGGCGAAGGCCTTGGCCCGGCGCGCGGGGTCGGAGATCCCGACGTCGCGAAGAGCCTGGATCGCGTTCTGCTTGGCCGTCGCCCTGCCGGTCCCGCGGTGCCGGCGGTTGGTCATGGCGATCTGGCGGCCCACCGAGCGCAGCGGGTCGAGGGCACCGCGCGGGTTCTGCACGATGACGGCGAGGTCCTTGCCGCGGATGCGTCGGCGCCGGCGCTCGGGCATGGTCAGCAGGTCCACGCCCTCGAACGACGCAGTGCCGTCGACGACGCGGGCGCGCGGACCGAGGAGTCCCAGCACCGACCAGGCGGTCAGCGACTTGCCCGCGCCCGTCTCGCCGATGAGTCCGACGATCTCGTGCTCTCCGACCTCGATGCTCACGCCGTTGAGGGCGTGAGCCGTCCCGTTCGGGGTGTCGATGTGGACCCGGAGATCCTTGATGGAGAGAAGGGCCACGACTCTCAGTCCTTCCTCGGGTCGAGGTGATCCTGGATGGCATCCGCCAGGAGGTTGAAGCCGAGCACGAGCAGCATCAGGGCGAGGCCGGGGAAGACCGAGGGCCACCACTGCCCGGAGGTGACGTACGCCGAGCCGTGGCGGATCATCGCGCCCCACTCGGGCGTCGGCACCTGGATGCCGACGCCGACGAAGGCCAGCGAGGACACGATCATCACTGACCAGGCCAGCCGGACGGCCGTCTGGATGATCAGCGGCGGCAGCGTGTTGGGCATGATGTGACGCCACATGATGCGCCAGGGCTTGTTGCCGGTCGCTCGAGCCGCCTCGACATACATCGCGTCGCGCAGGCTGAGCACCTGGCCGCGCGTCATCCGGATGAACACCGGGATGTCGAGCAGCGCGATCACGAAGATGACCGCTGCGATCGACTCCTGGGACGCGGCGACGACGGCCAGGGCGAGGATCAGTGCGGGGAACGCCTGGAGGACGTCCATCACCCGCAGCAGCACCATCTCGAACCAGCCGCCGCGGTAGCCGGCGACCAGGCCGAGCGCGACGCCCACGACGATCGAGATCGCCACGGCCGTCACTGAGATGACCAGGTCGATCTGGATCGCGTGGATGGTGCGTGCGAAGACGTCCATGCCGTTGCCGTCGGTGCCGAACCAGTGCTCCGCACTGGGCGGGTGGAGAAGGTCGCTGCCGAAGACCTGGAGCGGGTCGGTGCGCACGAGTACGTCGGCGAGCGCGCCCACCACGACGAACGCGAGCACGATCGTGGTGCCGGTGAAGGCCGCCATGCTGGACGTCATGAACCGCCACAGTCCGCGCGCTGCCGCCTTCGGGCGGCCGGGCCGGTCGTGGTCGACGTGCGCGGGAGGTGTCCCGGCGTCCGGCATCGGGCGGGCCGAGGCTGCGGCCTTGTCGTTCGGCGGAGTGCTCATTGCAGCTTCACCCTCGGGTCGATCGCGGCGACCAGCAGGTCCGCGATCAGGTAGATGGCAGCGGTCAGGAGGCCCATGACCAGGATGAAGCCCTGCACGACGGCGAAGTCGGCGTTGGTGATGGCCTCGAGCCCGAGCTGTCCGAGACCACCCCAGGAGAAGATGAGCTCCGAGATCGCGGCTCCGCCCAGGGCCAGGCTGAAGGTGATCCCGAAGAACCCGATCAGATCGGGCAGCGCGTTGCGGAACGCGAGCCAGACGACACCCCGCTCGGACATGCCGCAGGCTCGGGCGTAGCGCACGGCCGGGCTGCCGAGCGTCTCGACCATGGCGGCCCGTGCCTGCTTGGCGATGGTCGCTCCGGTGATCAAGGTGATGGTCAGCGCGGGCAGCGCGATGTGCGCCAGCGCCGACATGGCCGTGGCGTAGTAGCCGCTGACGAGGCTGTCGAAGACCAGCATGCCGGTGATGTGCGGCGGCAGCTCGAGCCCGCGTTCGACCCGGCCCAGCGGGGCAGGCGCCCAGCCGAGTACGGTGAAGAAGAAGGCGATCATCAGCAGAGCGCCCCAGAAGATGGGGATCGACACGCCGGCCAGGGTGACGATGCGCAGCACCTGGTCGACCAGGCCGCGTTGACGCACGGCCGAGGCGATACCGATGATGACACCGAAGATGATGGCCCCCACGATTCCGAAGCCGATCAGCTCCAGAGTGATGGGCAGCTTCTCCCACAGCTCCTCGGTGACGGGCCGGTTCGACATCCACGACGTGCCCAAGTCGCCCTGCGCCGCGTTGGTCAGCCACGTCCAGTACTGCTCCGGGAGGGAGCGGTCCAGTCCCATCTCGGCCTCGATGTCCTCGATCTGCTCCAACGTCGCCGTCGGTCCCGCCACCATGACCGCCGGGCTCGAGTCGCCGAGCCGGACGAGCAGGAAGGTCAGGATCGAGACGCCGAACAGCAGCGGGATCAGCAACAGGATCCGATAGAGCAGGTAGCGGCCAAGTCCCTTGCCCACGTCCTCTGCCACCTTTCAGGAGCTTTCGAGAAGTTGTCGTGCATCCGGTGGGGTGCCGCGGACCGACGTGTCGTCGGTCCGCGGCCCCTCCACCAGGGTCCGCCGCAGCGGCGTGGTCAGCGGCTGAGGTCGGCCCAGCGCTCGTGGTTGTCCGGGTGCCAGACCCAGCCCTCGATGTCCTCGCCCATGGCCTCGTGGCCACCGATCTCGGCCGAGTAGATCCACGAGGCGTCCTCGAGGTGGATCCTCTGGGCCTGCTTGATCAGGTCGCAGCGCTGCTCCTCGTCGGTGATGACGTTGGCCTGCTGGATCAGCTTGGTCAGCTCGGGATTGTCGTAGGCGTTACGGTCGGCCGAGCCATCAGGCGTCGAGGTCAGCAGCATGCTGTAGCCCGGGTCCAGGACGATCGACTGCTCGTAGAAGGTGAAGAACGGCAGATCGCGCTCGGTGATCGCGGCGCGCGCCGTCATGTCGGCGTCGGGGATGCGCTTGAGGTCGACCCGGATGCCGGCCTTCGCGAGCCCGTCCTTGAGCTGGATCCCGAGCGGCTCCTCCCACCAGTTGAGGCCGGAGTACTCGAGCGTGATGTCGATGCCATCAGGGTGCCCGGCCTCCGCGAGCAGCGCCTTCGCCTTGTCGACGTCGGTCTCGTAGGCCCACAGGCTGTCGTCGTAGCAGGGGACCGTGGAGACCAGCGGGCCACGGCTCTGCTGGGCACGCCCGGCGAAGACGTTGTTCAGGATCTGCTCGTGCGGTGTGGCGAGGTTGATCGCCTGGCGCACCCGCTTGTCCTTGAACGGCTCGTAGTTGGGGTTCATCAGGGCGCGCGCCTGGAAGTTCCCCGCCACCGACTGCACCTTGACGCCGTCGCTCTCCTCCAGCTCGTTGAGCTGCTGGAAGGTGAGCTCCTCGATCCAATCCACGGAGCCGGCCTGCAGCAGCTGCACGCGCGTCGAGGCGTCCGGGACGGAGCGGTAGACGACGGTCGTGAAGTGCGGCTCGTCGCCGTAGTAGTTCGGGTTGGCCTTGAAGACGGCCTCGCTGCCCGACTTGACCTCGTCCACGTAGTACGGGCCGAAGCCCGCGCTGTTGGTCTTGATCCACTCGAGGGCCCACGGGTCCTCGTTCGTGGCGTTCTCCTTCATCTTCGTCGAGTCGTAGATCGACGGGGTGTAGAGGGTGAGTGCGCGCAGCAGGATCGGGCTCGGATCGGTGAGGTTGAACTTCACCTCGTACTTGCTGACGACCTCGAGGCTCTCGACGTTGGAGACCTCACCGATGAAGGCGCCGGTGCGGCCCTGGTCCTTGGACTTGTCCCAGCTCCACTTGACGTCCTCCGCGGTGAGCTCGTTGCCCCAGTTGCTCTCGACGCCCTCGCGCAGCTTGAAGACGACGCTCAGCTCGTCCTCGGCGAACTCCCAGGACTCCGCCAGGCGCGGCTCGATGACCGTGGCGTCGACCTCGCGGGCGCCGTCGCCGGCGTCCTTGACCCCGTAGCCCACGAGCGGCTCGTACATCTGCGTGACCGTGTGCTGCGTCCCGGGGGTGATCACGTCGCCGTCGAACCCGCCCGGCACGTTCACCGCGGCCACGATCAGGGTGTCGTCACCGCCGTTGGACTCGTTGTCGCCCGGGTTCGATGCGGAGCATCCGGCAACGACGAGCGCCAGCGACAGCCCGGCCGCCACACGACCGACGCGACTCCTCAGTCCACGTCTCAATGTCTTCTCCTCTGTGTAGCCCGAGAGTTTGTTCCGCCGAACGAAACAGCGTTCCTCTTACGGGTTCACACTGAACCCCGTTTTCCTGGCCGCCGTCAAGACCCTCGGCGCGAGTTCTTACACAGACGTAACGGGACGGCCCCGAACCACGGGCCGATCCCGCCGATCGGCAGCTCCCCTCAACGGGTCGTGACACCGCCGTCGACGAACAGCGTCTGACCGGTCACCATCCCGGCGGCGGGCGAGGCCAGGAACGCGATCGCCTGGGCGACGTCGTCGACGCTGGCCATGCGTCCGAGCGGGATCGAGGCGAGCTTCTCGGCCATGTAGACAGGGTCCTCGCGGACGGCCGCGGTCATGGCGGTGGCCACGATCGTCGGGGCCACCGTGTTGAGCCGGATCCCGTCGGCCGCCCACTCCGAGGCGAGCACCCGGGTGAGGTGCACCAGGCCGGCCTTCGAGGTCGAATAGGCCGCGTTCTGAGGTACGGCGACCGCAGCCGCCGTGGAGGTGAGGCTGACGACGGCCGCGGCGGGTGAGGCCCGCAAGGCGTCGTACGCCGCCTGGATCATCCGGAACGTCCCGGAGAGGTTGACCTCCAGCACGCGGGCCCATTCCTCGCGCGAGGTCACCGCAGGTGCGGAGCGGGCGTTGACCCCCGCGCTGTTGATCAGTACGTCGAGACGACCGTGCCGGGCGAGTACCTCACTCACCACGCGGTCCGGGGCACCGTCCGCGACCAGGTCGAGCCGGTGCACCGAGCTGGCGGCGTCGAACCCGGCCTCCGCCAGCACGTCGGCATCGCGGTCGGCGAGGGCGACGCGCGCGCCGCGCTCGGCGAGCAGCCGGGCGGCGCGGTCACCGATGCCGCCACTGGCGCCGGTGACGAGGGCCACCAGCCCATCGAGCCGGATCGGGTCGTCGGGTGAGATGTCGGGCATCGCGGGCTCCTCGCGGTCGGTCGGGGCGTCATCGGACAGGGGAAGGGGCAGGGGGCGACGGCGTCGCGGCGGCCAAGGCGTGCAGGACGGCACGGTGGGCCTCGTAGGTGGCTTCGACCAGGGAGCGGGGCGCGAGGGCGTCGCCGACGACCAGCACGCGCGGCCCGAGCCCGGACTCCTCGAGCGCCACCCGCACGCCGGTGCGTGCCTCCCTCGCGGGCAGGTCGATGACCAGGTCGACGTCGCTCAGCACCTCCACCGACCCGCTCCCGCCCACGGCGTCAACCAGGACGAGGCCGCCGGCGGTGACCGACACGGGCCGGCGGGCGAGGTGGCTGGAGACGGGCAGCGCCTCCAACCGGCCGAGGAGGCCGACCCGGCTGTAGAGCGTCACCCGACCGAAGAGCTGCGGCGCCGGCGCGACGAGGTGGACGCGATGCCCGTCGCGGCCGAGGGCCTCGACCAGGCCGGCGGCGATCCAGGATCCCTCGTCGTCGACGACCGCGACGCGGCGCCGGCGGCCGGACCACTCCCCGGCGCCGAGCGCCGCGGCGGCGGTCTCGCCGTCCAGGACGTCGACACCGTGCTTCGTGACGCCGGTCAACGGCCGGCGGCGCGAGGTCGCACCGGTCGCAAGCACGACGTGATCGAAGTCGCGCGGGTCAGGGCCGTCCGCGGCCGCCGGGCCGGCTCCGGCGAGCTCCACCCCGAGCCGGATGTCGACGCCTCGACGCCTCGCTTCGTCGTACAGGTCGTCCACGAGCACGCCCAGCCGCTCGCGACCCGCGAGGGTCCGAGCACTGCCGAGCTGACCTCCGACGTCGTCGCGTGCCTCGATGAGTACCGTGCGGGCGCCGGCCCGGGCGGCGGTGACCGCCGCCTGGAGACCGGCGGGACCAGCACCGACGATGAGGACGGATCGTCGCTCGCCCCGGGCTCGCTCGCGCAGCTCGAGATCGATCCGCTCCTGGCCGGCAGCCGGATTCGCGACGCACGACAGCGGAAGGTTGTGCTCGATGCGGCCGATACAGGCCTGGTTGCACGCCAGGCAGCGGCGCACCTCGTCGGCCCGGCCTCCGGCGGTCTTGCGAACCAGATCGGGGTCGGCGATCTGAGCTCGGGCGAGTGCCACCAGGTCGGCGTCACCGGCCTCGAGGAGGTCGTCGGCGATCGTGAGGTCGTCGATACGGCACACGGCGACCACGGGGATCTCAGGAAACGCCTGCTTGAACCGGCGCGGGAACTCCCGGTAGGGCGCGGGACCATGGCTCATGTCGGCGATCTGGGTGCTCAACGACGGCTGCCCCACGTACGCCGAATGGCTGACGTGGAGCAGGTCGATGCGGAAGTCCGCGCGCAGCCGGTCGACGATCTCCACGACGTCGTCGGGCTCCAACCCTCCGGGCAGGAACTCGTGGGCACTGATCCGGACGCCGAGCAGCATCGAGTCCGGCAGCTGCGAGCTGACGGCGGCCAACACCTCGCGGGTCAGCCGCATCCGGCGCTCGAGGGCGCCGCCGTAGCCGTCATCGCGCCGGTTGGTGGCCGGCGAGAGGAACTGCTGGAGCAGGTGCCCGTGTCCGAGGTGGATCTCGACTCCGTCGAGCCCGGCCTCGGCCATCCGACGAGCGGCAGTCCGAAAGGACTCGGTGACCACGGCGATGTCCTGGACCGTCATCACGTGAGGAACCGGACCGCCGTACGTCCACGGCACGGCCGAGGCCGACCAGGCTGCCGTGCGCTCGCTGTCACCGGCGGCCTGTCGCCCGGCGTGCATCAACTGGGCGAGAAGGGTGGCGCCCTCGCCGTGGACCGCATCGGCGAGCGCGGCGAAGGTCGGCACCACGTCGGGATGGTAGGAACCGAGCGTGCTGTCCCGGCCGGCGCTGGTCGGGTGGACCCGGACGGCTTCCGTGATGACCATCGCGGCGCCTCCTCGGGCGCGGCGGGAGAGATAGTCGCGGTGGCGCTGCGTCGGCAGGGAGTCGACCCCAAAGTTCGTCGTGTGTCCCGGGAACACGACCCGATTGCGCAGGCGCGTGGTCCGTAGGTCGAAGGGCCGCATCGCCGGAGATTCGGTACGTGTCACGCAGCTGCCTCCCGGGAGCGCGTCCGGTGGATGATGAGCGGACGAGGACTGACCTGCACGCGAGCCTGTTTCGGTCAGAGGATCGACATTTCGCTCTCCGCAACACTAGGATTCGGTGGTCGCCACTGTCAAAGTTGTCGATCCGTCACCGAGCGAGGTCACGTCCTTCGTAGGCTGGCGGCCGCACGACGACCGCCGTGCCCCGACACCCGCCCGCCCCCGAGCAAGGACCTGCCGTGCCGCCCACCGCCGACCCGCCTCCGAAGGGAGCCACCGCTCCCGCGCGCGGGAGCCGAACCCTCGAGGGGCTCGAGCGCGCACTCGACGTACTGATGCTCTTCGCCCGCCCGAACACGACGAGCCTGGGGATCACCGAGATCTCCCGGGAGCTGGACCTGCCCAAGGCGGTGGTGCACCGGATCGTCACGACGCTGTGCGGACGCGACTTCCTCGAGCTGGATCCGACGTCCCGGCGCTACAACCTCGGGCCCTCCTGGCTCGTGATGGGCAGCACGTACAGCCAGCGAGTCGACGTCCGGGACCTCACCCGCGACACGCTGCGAGAGCTCAGCGCCACCACCGACGAGACGTCCACGCTGTCGATCCGCCATGGATACCACCGCGTCTACCTCGACCAGGTCACCCCCAAGCGGCTGGTGATCATGTCGGTGCAGGTCGGCGACCGCTTCCCCCTGCACGCGGGCAGTTCGGGCAAGGCGTTCCTGGCCTTCCTGCCGCGCGAGGAGCAGGAGGACTACCTCGACAGCGTCGACCTCGTCCAGCTGACCGAGCAGACGAAGGTCGACCGCGACGAGCTGCTCCAGGAGCTTCGCGACGTCCGCGAGCGTGGCTACGCCTTCTCCTTCGGCGAACGACAGCAGGGCTCGGGAGCAGTGGCCGCTCCCCTGCTCGACTTCGAATCCAAACCGGTGGCCGTCATCAGCGTGTGCGGCCCGGGCGACCGGATCCACCCCCGGGTGGAGGAGTTGGCGCAGATACTGCTCGAGCGTACCCAGGCGATCTCGGCTCGTCTGGGCTATGCGAACCGCTGACGGTTGCCACCGCCGAAGCTCCTCCCCACGCTGCTCCTACTGACCACGGTCGGCGGGATCGTCAGCAGCCTCGGCGCCTCGCTGGTCCCCAGGATCGCCCGCGAGCTCGACGTCCCGCTCACCTCGGCCCAGTGGACGCTGACCGCGACCATGATCGCCGCCGCGGTGAGCACTCCGCTGATCGGGCGGTACGCCGTCGCGCATCGTCGGCGCACGATGATCGTGACGGGTCTCGGTGTGGTCATCGCCGGCACCGTCCTCAGCGCGCTCGCGATCGAGATCTCGGCACTCGGGCTTCCTGTCCTGATCGCCGGCCGAGCCGCACAGGGCATCGGCATGGCGATGGCTCCGCTGGCCATGGCGGTCGCCCGCGACGTGTTCCCGCCCGAGCGGGTGAGCTCCGTGATGGCTGTCTTGTCCGTCGGCATGGTCGCCGGAGCCGGGGTGGGCTATCCGTTGGCCGCGCTGGTCGCGCAGGTCGGCGGCCTCGCGGCGGCATTCTGGTTCGGGACGATCATCAGCCTCCTGACGCTGATGCTGTCAGCGCGGTATGTGCCGCCCGCGCCGTTCGCAGCGCCGGCACCGGTGAATGTCACGGACGCACTCCTGCTCGGCGCCGGCACCGTCGCGCTCCTGCTGGGAGTGAGCCGGACGACGAGCTGGGGCTGGGACGATCCTCGAACAATCACGCTGCTCGCCACCGGCTCGGCGGCCGTCGCCCTCTGGGTTCGCGTCTCCCTGGCTCGCGCCAACCCACTGGTGGACCTCCGCCTCGCGTTCACGACCGCCGCTGCCGGCCCCAACATCGCCGGCCTCCTCGCGGGCGCAGGGATGTACATGGGCCTGACCCTGCTCATGGTGCTGGTGCAGACGCGGACCGCGGAGGGCTGGGGCCTGGGCTCGTCGGTGCTGGTCGCGGGACTGCTACTGGTGCCGTACTCCGTGATGAGCGTGCTCGGCAGCCGCGTGTCCCTGCTGGTCGGCCGGTACGTCGATCCGGCCAGGGTGCTTCCGTTCGGCTGCGCGATCTACCTGATCTCCACGGTGTTCCTCGCGTTCCGGCACGATCGGATATGGCATGCCGTCGTCGCGATGGTCGTGGCCGGGCTCGGCAGTGGCGGCACCTTCGCGACGCTGCCGGTCCTGCTGGTCCGGGTCGTGCCCGTCGCCGAGACCAGTAGCGCGCTCGCCTTCAACCAGGTGCTGCGCTACTTCGGCTTCGCCGTCGGCAGCGCGCTCGTGGTCACCGTACTGACCTTGGCCAGCGGCGGTCCGACCCCGACCGAGCGCGGGTTCGTCGTGGCCTCGCTGCTCAATGCGGCCGTGTGGGTGGTCGCGATCGCGGCCATC
This sequence comes from Nocardioides sp. LHD-245, assembly GCF_030929495.1. Taxonomy (GTDB): domain Bacteria; phylum Actinomycetota; class Actinomycetes; order Propionibacteriales; family Nocardioidaceae; genus Nocardioides. The sequence goes on from NZ_JAVFWN010000005.1 coordinate 320,322, forward strand.
TGCGGCTTCGGTCGACGTGCGCGACTCCCCCCGGGAGGTCCTGACTCACGTCCGGGATGAGTCGGACGTCCCGTCCCGCTGCCGTCCAGGCCGGCCGCAGCGTCGGCGACCAGCGGCTCCTCCGCGATGACGTAGGCGCCGTAGAGATCCCGGTCGACGCGCTGCACGAGGTCGGCGATGCGCAGCTCCGGGAGGACGTCGTCGCTCGGGTCGTCGTCGACCGCCGGATCCGGCGCCGGAGCAGGTCCCCCCGCCGCCGTCGCCGGACCCGCTGACCGATCCGCTCCCGGAGGAGCCGCGGGGCTGAGCGCGGACCGCGCCTCAGTTCTGAGTCACGCAGAGCACGACGACGGTCGGCTGGCTGGGCCCTGGCCCGTCGTTGCGGACCCGGACGCCGACCTCGTCGGGCATCCCGAATCCGTTCTCCTCGTACTTGGCCACCGCCACCAGGTCGTCGATGTTGGTCCCCGTCTTCAACGCCCAGTCGATCAACACCTTGCCCGCGGGACACGCGACGAAGAGCGTCGCCTCCCCGCCACCGCCGAGGATGCCGCTGGGGAAGCCTTTCTCGACCTTCTGCAGGCCGAGGACTCCGGCCGGTCCCTGGGCCCCGGTGGCCCCGGTCGCACCCTGCGAACCCTGCGGACCCTGGGGACCGGTCGTGCCCTGCGGGCCTGGCACACCCTGCGGGCCGGTCGCGCCCTGGGGTCCGGTGCTGCCCTGCGGACCCGGCACGCCGGGCGCACCGTTGGCACCCTTCTCGCCGGAACCGCTCTTGAGCGCGGCCAGCGCCGCGGGCGACAGGTCGGCGGCGGCCAGGCTGCCGTCCTTGACGTGCTTGGACGTGATCGCGTTCTTGGCGATCTGCTTGCCGGTGATCTTGCCGGCGGCGTAGGAGCCGCCGGCCAGGGCGAGGGCCAGTACCGCGGCCAGCACGACGCCGGGTGCGAGGAGCCTGCGAAGGACGGTCATGATCTCTGCTTCCTTCCGAGACCCCGCCCGAGCGGGGCGCGCGTGATCCGGACGGGACCGTCCGGTCTCACGGAGGCTAGGAACGCGACGACACCCCCGACATGAGTGGTGACCACTCAATTGCGGTCGGTCGCGCTCGGGTCAACCGCGGTCGGGTACGCCGAGCACCGCCGTCAGGCCGGCTCGCGAGGAGACCCCGAGCTTGGCGTACACGCGGCTCAGGTGGTTCTCGACGGTCCGGACCGACAGGTGGAGCCGGTCGGCGATCTCGGCGTTCGAGGCTCCGTCCGCGGCGAGCTCGGCCACCGTCCGCTCGCGCGGACTCAGCGGATCCTCGGGGAGACCGACCAGCATCGGCGTCGGGGGCTGCCCGATCCTGGCGGCCAGCTCGTGGGCCCGGCGCCGCGCGGCGGCCGCGGCACGACCCGTCAGCAGCCGGGCACCCTCCGCCGCCGCCTCGGCTGCCGCGAGGACGGCACCGAGCTCGAGGAAGGCGTCCGCCGCGGCGAGGACGCCGACTCCGTCGTGCCGGTCCAGTGCGGTGACGAGGCGGAGGCGCGCCTCCGCGAGAGGCGAGTCGAGCTCGAGGGCGGCCATCCGCATGGCCACCCCCGCCCGGTCGCCCAGCCGGACCCTCTCGTGCAGGATCCAGGCCTCGGTGATCCGGGCGTCCGCGGCGCGGGCATCGTCGGAACCCGTGCGCAGCACCGTCCTGGCGCGCTCGAGGCGCCCGGCGCCGTACTCGGCCCAGGCGTGGGCGATGGGCATCATGTGCCGCAGGAACCCGACCCCGGTCGGGAGCTCGGCGAGCCGGGCCAGCAGCTCGGCGGGCACCGCCCGGCCCCGGCTGCCGGTCGCGACCATGAGGACGGCGATCGCCAGGCGTTCGGCATCGACCATGGCGCAGGCGGTCGCGGCGACGAGCGCCCGCCGCGCCCACATGACCGCGGCGTCCAGATCACCGATCTGCGCCCAGGCGGCGGACGCGACCACCGCTCCCCAGGCTCGGCCGACCACGATGCCGTCGCGCAACGCTCCGTCGTGCGAACGCTCGGCGTACTCGACGGCCAGGTCGTAGCGGCCGTGCTCCCGCGCGGCGTGGCTGGCGATCGTCAGCAGTCGGTCGCGGGTGCCGGGCACGACCTCCTCGGGATGGTCCAGCTCGGCCTGCAGCGTGTGCGCCGCCAGGTCCAGGGCCTCGCCCGTGCGGCCGAGATGGGTCAGTACGTGCGCGCGGGTGGTCGAGTGGAGCGTGCGCAGCGCCGGGGGCAGGGCGGCGAGGTCGATGCCGTCGAGGAGGACCTGCGCCCGATGGACCTCGACGGCGTAGACCCGGCTGTCCGCCTCGGCGATGGCGAAGGCCTCGCGCACCATCGGAGCGCCGGGCGGATACCGTCGCGCCTCCGCGCGCAGTGCAGCGGCGGCCGCGGCGAGATCGAAGGTGCCCCACACGATCAGCTTGTGCGCCGTGACGGCCAAGGCGATCGCCAGCGGACCGGGCTCGATGCGGGCCAGGGTCTGCTCGAGTGTCACCACCGCCTCGGCGGAGCGGCCCAGCTCGCTCAGGGCCGCCGCCAGCACGAGCGCCGCCAGGCCCGCCACATCTCCGGTGCCGAGGTCGACGGCGGCGCGAGCCAGCCGGCGGGCCGTCTCCGCCGAGCCTCCGGCGTTCGCCAACCGGGCGGCGGCGAGCAGCCAGGTGGCCTCGGTCGGCTCACCCGCGTCCAGCCCCAGGACGGCGATCCGGACGACGTCGGGCGTCGGCATCGACCTGGCCAGGGCGAGCTGCTCGCGCAGCAGTCGGCGCCGCACCAGAGGCGAGGTGCCGTCCCAGACGACCTCGGCGAAGAGCGGGTGGACGAAGCGCAGGACGGGTCCGTCCCAGACGAGGACGCCGATGTCGAGCAGCCGGTCGATGTCGGCCGACCTCGCCGATCCCTCCACCTCCTCGAGTGTCATCCGGCCCACGGCGGCGACGAACCCCGCCGCCTCGCGGACCTCGTCAGCCTCGCCCTCGAGCCGCGCCAGCAGCGCCTGCCGCAGCCTCACCGGCACGCTCAGACTGCCGTGGGCAACCCAGCCCGCCGACGAGTGGTGCAGCGTCCCGGCGTGCCGCGCCTCCCCGATGACCTGCGCGATGAACAGCGCGTTGCCTCCCGTGCGACTCCAGACCTCCTGGACGATCCCGGCGTCGACGACGTCACCCAGCAGCTCCTGGACGAACCGCTCGGTGTCCTCACGGGTGAAGGCGGGGAGCGTGACGAGCTCCGTCCCGAGATCGTGGGCGAACGCCCGGATCGTCGGAGGCAGTTCTCCGTCGCGGGTCCGCACCGTCGCCACCAGGGTGCGGCCGTGGTCGCGGGCCACCCGCAGGGCGACCCCGAGGGAGACGTCGTCGCACTGGTCGAGGTCATCGACCGCGAGCACCCCGCCGGCCGGAACGGCCCGGACGACGTCCGCGACCATCGCCGTCAACGCGGCCGACGACGGCCCGACCAGGTGGGCCATGGCGCTGAGCGGAACCCCCGCCATGGCGGCGGTTCCGTAGGCCCGCACCGCATCGGCGTCGTCGGCGAGGACGTCGAGCAGGTGGGTCTTGCCGACGCCACCCTCACCGGCGATCAGGAGGACGTGACATTCGGACCGGGCGAGCGCCGTACGCAGCCGCTCGAGCTCTTCGCCCCGTCCGATCGTCCGCACGACGTCAGCTGTTCGCGAGCTCCGGGTTGTCCTCGCGCAGCCGCTGGGCGACCCGGCGCTCGACCCAGAAGATCAGGCCGGGGATCAGGCCCGCGACGAGCATCAGCAGCAGCTGGGGGATCGTCCAGCGCGCCTTCTGCGTCAGGAGGAAGGCGACGACGACGTAGATGATGTAGATCCAGCCGTGGATCAGCCAGATCGGGGTGAGGTCGTCACCGAACCGCTGCAGCGTGGTGCCGTCCTCGAGCAGGTACTTCAACACCGAGCCGACGGTGCCGACGAGCAGGAGCACGCCGACGACGAGCGCGAGCACGCGGTAGACGGTGAAGAGCTTGGTCACGGCTCCGAGGGTACGACGACGTCCTCGTCGTCCTCGGCAGCGGCCTCCTCGACGGCCCGCTCGGACGTGGCGTCGCGCACGTAGCGGAACCACAGGAAGGCCGCGAACGCCGCGAAGACCCACCACTCGATGGCGTACAGGAGGTTGCGCAGCCCGGTGAACCGGCTGGCCTCCGGGAGCTGGTCGAGGGTCGCGCCGTCGACGCCGGCGGCCGCGTCGCCGGCGGGCGGCTCCTCGGCGATGACGTAGGCGCCGTAGAGATCCTGGTCGACGCGCTGCACGAGGTCGGCGATGCGCAGCTCCGGCAGGACGTCGTCGCTCGGGTCGTCGTCGACCTGGCCGCTGCCCTCCGGCGGCTGCAGCCAGCCGCGGAGGTCGACCTCGCCGACCGGCGGCGCGGGCAGGGTGGCGAGGTCGGTGCCGTCGGGCACCCAGCCCCGCACGACCGGTACGGCGGGAGCGGCCGGGTCACCGACCGTGATCGGCGTGACCAGCCAGCCGCCCTCGGCTCCGGCCGCACTCGCGCGGCCGGACACCAGGACGGTGCCCTCGGGCAGGAAGGTGCCGCGGACGTCGACCGGGCGGCCGAGTCCGGCGGTCGGGAACGGGTCGTCGGGACGGATCACGTCGCCGATCGGCACCGGGTCGGCCTGGGTGAGGTCGACCCGTTCGGCGGCGCGGCGGGCCTGGTAGGCGTCGTACTGCCACCCGCCCATGCCGACGGCGATCCCGACGCAGAGGAGGCCGAGCAGGTGGGCACCCCACAGCCGCACGCTCCACCACCGGACCACACCAGCAGCCTACGAGGCGACACCTCGACGGTCCGGTGCGGGCCCGGATCCGGCTCGACGTCCGGGCGCCCGGGTCGCTGCCCGCGCGCGCGTCACTTTCGCCGGGCCTGTCCGGGCACCCTCGCCACCGGCCCGAAAAATCGGTGTCGCGACCGCGTAAGGACGCCGGGCCGGGGGTGTCTCCTCTGTACCGGTCGCCACGGGTCCCCACCACGACGGCGGCCGGTCCGGGTCGCCGCTGGGGGGAGGGCGACCTGCAGGGGGCGGGACTCTCCGCACCACCTTCGCTGCCGGGCTGCACACCCCACAGGCAGCGCGGCAGCGAAGGACTCCCGCCAGCAAGACGAACTGGTATGACCACTTGACCACCTGACCGGCTCGGCCTACGGTGACGCCCATGGCCCTGCGTCCCGTGACCCGCCGCTCCGTCTCCGACCAGGTCTTCGACCAGCTCCTCGACGACGTCGTCGACGGCGAGCTCGCGGCCGGCGAGCCGCTGCCCAGCGAGCGCCGGCTGGCGGAGGTGCTCGGCATCTCCCGGCCGGCCGTGCGCGAGGCACTGCAACGGATCGCGCAGACCGGGCTGGTGGAGGTCCGCCACGGCGGCGCCACCCTGGTCCGCGACTTCCGCCGTGCCGCCGGTCTCGACCTGCTGCCGCGGCTGCTCGTCCGCGGCGGCACCCTCGACACCGCGATCGGCCGTAGCGTGATCGAGGCCCGGGCCGAGGTCGGCCCCGGGATCGCCGCCCTGGCCGCCGAGCGGGGCGGGCCGACCCTCGCCGCCGGGCTGGACGCCGTGATCGACACGATGGCCACCACGACCGACGCGGTCGACTGGCAGGTGCTCGCCCTCGACTACTGGGACCTGCTCGTCGACGGCGCTGACTCGATGGTGTTCCGGCTGATGTTCAACAGCCTGCGCGGCGCCTACGAGCCGGCGCTGCCCGCCCTGGCGACGCTGCTCGCCGGTGAGATCGGCCAGGTCGAGCCCTACCGGCTGCTCACCGCAGCGGTCCGCGCCGGCGACGCCCCGACCGCCCGCGCCGCCGCGACCCGGGTGCTCACGCCCACCGCCGACACCCTGCTCGGTGCCTTCGCCGCGATGGGGGAGGACCGATGAGTCCCCGCGAGGCGCACGCGCAGCGCCGGCTCGCCGACGACGAGGCCCGCCTCGACAAGTACGTCGGCGACCGGGCCGCCGGGCGTCGTACCAACCAGTCACTGGCCGAGGTGTTCGCCGCGTTCTGGCGCCACCCGAGCCCCTACCTGCTGACGGCCTGTCTGGCCGCCGCGGTCACCGGACGGCTGCTGTCCGGCCCGGGCAGCTGGTGGGAGCTGGCGGTCCCGCTCGGACTGGTCGCGATCCTGCCGGTCGTGGAGTGGGTGGTCCACGTGTTCATCCTGCACTGGAAGCCCCGCCGGGTCGGGCCGGTCACCCTCGACCCGCTCCTGGCGCGCAAGCACCGCGCCCACCACGCCGACCCCCGCGCGATCCCGCTCGTCTTCATCCCGTGGCAGGCGCAGCTGTGGCTCGCGCCCACCTGGACCCTGCTGGCCTGGCTGGTCACCCCGACCACCGGCGCGATGTTCACGCTGCTGGTGGCGGTCTACGCCATCAAGTCCGGCTACGAGTGGACCCACTACCTGCTGCACAGCGACTACCGGCCGAGGTCCACGTGGTACCGCAGGGTCTGGCGCAACCACCGGCTGCACCACTACAAGAGCGAGCACTACTGGTTCACCGTCACCACCGCGGGGACGGCGGACCGGCTGTTCGGCACCGCACCCGACCCGAGCACGGTGCCGACCTCCCCGACTGTTCAGCGGCTCCACGACCTCGCGCTGTGACAGGCTGACGCCCGTGCGGATCCACCACCTGAACTGCGCGACCATGCGGCCGCCGCTCGCTCCCACCATGGTCGCCCACGTGCTGCTCCTCGAGCGCGCCGACGGTCTCGCGCTCGTCGACACCGGCTTCGGCACCGGCGACCTCGCCGACCGCAAGCGCCTCGGCCGCCCGTTCCTCACCACCGTGCGCCCCGACCTCGACCCGGGCGAGACCGCGCTGGCGCAGGTGAAAGCGCGCGGCCACGACCCGGCCGACGTCACCGACATCCTGCTCACCCACCTCGACCTCGACCACGCCGGCGGCATCGGCGACTTCCCGAACGCCCGGGTGCACGTCCACGCCACGGAGCACGCCGCGGCCACGCGCCCGTCGCTGCGTGAGAAGGCCCGCTACGTCGCGGGCCAGTGGGCGCACGACCCGCAGTGGTCGCTGCACCAGGAGGGCGGCGACGACTGGTTCGGGTTCGCCTCGGTCACCGCGCTCGCCGACGACGTCGTGATCGTCCCGCTGCACGGCCACACCCGCGGCCACGCCGGGGTCGCCGTACGCCGCGACGACGGGCGGTGGCTGCTCCACGCGGGCGACGCCTTCTTCCACGGCGGTCAGCTGGACGATCCGCCGACCTGCCCGGCCTCACTGGCCGCGTTCCAGCGGCTGATGGCCGTCGACAACCGGCAGCGGGTGGCCAACCTCGAGCGGCTCCAGGACCTGGCCCGCGACCAGCGCGACGAGGTCACGATCATCTGCGCCCACGACCGGGCGCAGTACGACGCGCTCAGCTCGGGCAGACCGTGAACGGCAGCCGCCGCTCGCGGACCAGCCGGGCCGCGGCCGGCGGATCGGCCAGGGTGTAGCCCAGCCGCCCGCTCGACGGATCCGCGACGCCCCTGCTCATGACCAGCCCGAACTCCGGGTCGGTCGGCGGCATCACCTCGGCCAGCCGGACCCGGTCGAAGGCGTCGCTGCGCGCCTTGCCGAGCTGCACCGTCACCAGCTCGGTGCCCAGCGCCACCGACCAGGCCTCGAGCTCGTCGAGCCCGTGCAACGCGGCGGCGGGCGCCGCGGCGAGCTGCTCCTCCATGCCGGCGCCGAAGACCGTGGCGAAGGGCGTGCAGCCGCGCTCGACGTACGTCGACACGGCCTCGCTCCCCGTCAGCGCGACCAGCTCGGGGTCGGCGCCCCAGGCCGCCGCCGGCGCGGGGGGTGCCGTCGAGGTGACCAGCCGGCGGGCGTCGTCGACGACCGCTCCCGCGAGCGGGCCGACGCCGGCCTCGACCGCCCGGTGCACCGCGGCCATCGCCTTGTCGTCGTGGAACGCGAGGACCCAGCCGCCGCCGGCGCCGTCCGCACCGGACCAGCTGGCCTCCCAGGCGACGTCGTCCTGGCTGATGCCGAACTGGTTGCGCAGCCGCTGGTCGACCGGGCGCAACAGCCCCTCGGAGAGGGCGGCGGTGCGCCGGATCCGCCGCCAGAATCGCTCCCGCTCCGGAGCGGGCGTGGCCCCGTCGAGCGTCGAGAAGCCGAGCACCAGGCGGAGCTGGTCGAAGTCGGTGACCGCGAGCGTCGTGGCCGTGGCGGGCACGAGGGCCAGCACCGCGGCGGAGGGCTCCTTGGAGGCGTCGTACTCGGCGACGGCGGTCTCGGGCTCCGGCACCTGCTGCTTGACCGGGTCCGGATCGCCGCTGCAGCCGGCGAGCCCGGTGACGATGATGACGGCAGCCACCATCCCGCCGATCCGCCCCATGCCGCTCACGCGCCGAATCTTGCCATGCCTCCGGCGGGCCCGTCGCCAGATGCGAGCGGGCGCCGGCGAGAACGCCGACGCCCGCTCGTGGGTGGGGATCACCCCGGTGACTCGTGACTTCTCTCCCTGCGGATCAGCGACCCGAGGACTGCGCCTCGACGAGCAGCCTGCGCAAGTCGGCCGGCATCCGGTCGTCGACCGTCAGCGGACCGGTGCCCCGGGCCGACGCGCTCGCCGCCGGCGGCGGGACCGGGTCGCACTTGAGGTCGCTGCGCTTCTTCTTGCTGCGCTTCGGGAGCACCCCGGTGTCGAGGTAGCTCGCCACCAGGTCGTCGGTGCAGGCGATGCCGGACAGCGAGCCGGAGTGCGTCGTACCGCCCTTGCCCTCGATGAGGAACGAGCTCGGGAACGCCTTCCGCGTGGCCACCGCACCGGAGAACACCGTGGCGGCGTCCTTGGTCTCGGCGATCATCAGGATCGGCGACTTCACCTTCTTGCCGCTGACGTCGAAGGCCTGCTGGGACTTGGCCGGCCAGTTGAGGCAGGGCGCGTTGTACCAGGTGTTGCCCCACGTCAGGAACGGGTGCTTCTTGTGCACGCGCCAGGCGTCGGCCTCTGTCTGCTTCCAGTCCGGCCACTTCGCGTCGGTGCACTGCACCGCGTTGTAGACGGCGAAGCCGTTGTCGTCGCCGGGCTCGGCGTACATCGCGATCAGGTCCGCACCGTCGCCCGTCTTGACGAACTTCGCGTACGCGAGGCCGATGGTGTTCCAGTCGTAGACGTAGTAGCCGGCGCTGAGCAGCACGTCACCGAGCTCGTCGGGTCCGAGCCTGCCCTCCGCGGCGGGCTGCTTGTCGAGCCGCTTGAGCAGCTTGTAGTAGCCCTTGCGGATCGCCTTGCCGCTGGTGCCGAGGCCGTAGACGGCGTCGTTCTGGGCGAGCCACTTGAAGTACGTGCGGATGTTCTTGTCGAACGCGATGTTCTGGTCGACGTTGGACTCGTAGAAGGCCCGGTCGGCGTTGAGCACGCCGTCCCACACGAACCGCCCGACCTTCTTCGGGAACATCGTCGCGTAGACCTGCCCGAGGTAGGTGCCGTAGGAGAAGCCGTAGTAGTTGAGCTTCGGCGCACCGACGGCCTTGCGCAGGCTCTCGAGGTCCTGGGCGACGTCGGTGGTGTGGATGTGCTTGAGGAGGCGCTTCGCGTCGGACTTCGAGCACGCCTTGGCGTACTTCTTGGTCACCCGCTGCCACCACTTGAGGTCCTTCTTCTTCGTCGGCACGTAGTTGGGCCGGTCGTAGCCCGCACCCGGGTAGTTCGGGTTGCAGCTCAGCGACGGCTGACTGCTGCCGACACCGCGCGGGTCGAAGCCGTACCAGTCGTACTTGGCGCCGACACCGTTGGGGATCGCCGCGCCGAGGCGGGCCATGCCGAGACCGGACCCACCGGGACCGCCCGGGTTGCCCGCGATCATGCCCTTGTAGTCCGGGTTGGTGTGCAGCACCCGGCTGACGGCGATCTGGATCTTCTTGCCCTTGGGCTTGTCGTAGTCGAGGGGGACCTCGAGCATCGCGCACTGCGCACCCGCGTCGATCAGACGCTGGTTGGTGCAGGCGCCCCACACGGGCGCCGGCGGTGTGTACGACGCGGGCTTGGCCTGCGTGACCTGCGGAGCCTGCGGCGCGGCGCTGCTGCTCCCCCCTGGCACCAGCACAGCTGCTGCCGTTACTACCGACGCCACGATCGTCAGTGCTCTCTTCACTTCACAACCTTCCGAGATGAGGGTCTTCCGAGATGTGCCCGGCAGAACCGGAGCACCCTCCGACACTGCCTCTTCTGTGGCCTCACGTCCACCCCGACGCGCAGGAGATTCTCCGGTGACGTCCGGGCTCGGCCGCAAGAGTCCGTGGCTGCCGTACCCGATGCGGGGTCGATCAACCCTGCAGGGACATCTCCTCCAGCACGCCGCGCCGGGTCCGAGACGCCTGCTCTTCCCGGGCGATCGCACCGACCACATGAGCGCCCGCTACCTCATGGACCGCTGCCGCCCGACTCACGAGAAGGCCGGACGGCCTGACCTCACGATCCACCACCTCCGCCTCACGGCCCTGACCATGGCTGGCCAACACGGCGCCACCGCGGCGGAGCCCCAGGCCCGCGCCGGCCACGCATCCCGAGGCCGCGATGCGATCTACCAGCACGCCACCTTGGACCGCGACCGGCTGCTGGCCGAGAAGATCGGCCAGTCGTACGACGCCTGGCGCGACTCACGGCAACCGGAGTGAACCCCGTGTCGGGGGCTCCAGGCAGATTGGTGCCCCGCTGTCGCACCAATCGCCCGACCGGAGGAGCGTCATGACCGAACTCATTCCGACAGACGACATACCGGACGACGAGGCTGGTCTGCTCGACGATCTGGTCCAGATCGTCGAGGAAGGGCGGCGTACGGCGGCCATGCGGGTCAACGCCACCCTCACCATGACCTACTGGCTCGTGGGGCGTGCGATCCTCGTCAACACCCTCCGCAACAGCCGCGCGGAGTACGGCCAGCAGATTGTTGCGACACTGTCGCACCAATTGAAGGCTCGGTTCGGACGAGGCTTCGATCGCACCAACGTCGTCCGCATGGGTCGCGCTCGCGCGAGCCTTCCCAGACCATGACGAGGTCGCTGCCCTCGCCCAGCAATTGAGCTGGTCGCACCTCCGTGAGCTCCTCGCGCTCAGCTCAGACGAGGCCCGGGCCTTCTACGCCGATGAGGCCGCGTCCAAGCACCTAAGCGTCCGAGAGCTGCGGGCCGCGATCGCGCGCAAGGCGTACGAGCGCCGCGAGATCGCCAACTCGCAGATCCCCGAAGGCTCAGCAGTCCCACGCGACACCTTCCGTGACCCGCTGATCCTCGACACCCTCGGCCTCCACGACAGCTACCTCGAGAAGGACCTTGAGGCCGCGATTCTCCGCGACGTCCAGGCATTGCTGCTCGAGGTCGGCCAGGGTTTCGCCTTCATCGCCAGCCAGAAGCGGATGACCATCGACGGCGACGACTTCTCCCTGGACCTCCTGTTCTTCAGCCGCCCCCTCCGCCGCCTGATGGCCGTCGAGCTGAAGATCGGGAGGTTCAAGCCGAGCTACAAGGGTCAGATGGACTTGTACCTCAAGTGGCTCGATCGTTACGAACGTCAAGCTGGCGAAGAGGCTCCGCTCGGGCTGATCCTGTGCACGGAGGTCAGCCGCGAGCAGGTCGAGCTCCTGGAGATGCACAAGGACGGCATTGCTGTCGCCGAGTACTGGCCCGTTCTGCCGCCCAAGCCCGAGTTGGAGGCGAAGCTCAGCGAGATCGTCCGCGACGCGCAGGAGCGCCTCGCGCGCCGGTGTCTGCCGGCATCGCTCGAACCGTCGGACGACGACTGATCACCGCAGGTCTGCGCCTGGACGTGATCGATCGAGCCGCGGCGCCAAGCCCGTCCGCTGACACCACCAGAGAGCTGCCGCTTCCTTTCGCCCACTAGGACGCACGCCAGTTGCGTACCGGGGGCGCCCATATTGACCAAGGTCGGCATGTAGGCAGCAACCAAAAAGCGAGGGAATACGTCCAGATAAGACCGCGAAGGGCCCACTACGCGGTCAAACGCTTCTCGAGTTCGGTGAAAGTCCGGCAGCCGAGGAGGTCCGAGACTTCGACACTGGATCTCATGACGGCCTCTATAGCCTCGCGATTCGCTAAGCCACCTTTCAGACCGAGATGCTTGACCATTATCGGGGCAATGTCATGGCCGCGGCCATCTTGACGTTCATTCTCCGCCACCATGGCGAGGTCAATAGCCCAATTGACAATCACATCAATAGGTACCGGCCGCTCGGCTACTCTAATTTTCGCTATCGAACGAGTGACAACCTCCTTGATGACCAAAGGGACGTCGCCCTTTACAGCATCACAGGCCTTCGTCACATCGTCGATACAACCGATCCCGAACGCGTGCAGAGCAGCGCGAGCTGCCACTGCCGCCCGCAGAGTCGGAACTATTGCGTCGATCACCGACTCAGCGCTTGCGGATTCCCCGATATGGAGGCCTCGGTTAAGAAGCCGACGCATCGGCTGCTCTGCAAGTACGTAACTTTCCAGCGAAGGGACTTCCGTCGTAATCAGACAGCTACGCTCGATAATTAGAGGTCCGATAAGATGGTCAAGATCGGCGTCAACGATACACGTCACCGCGCGCTGCCCGGGCGCTAATGTGCGATGCGCCATAATTGCCAGCGCCTGCACCCGTTGCTTTTCGCCGCTCGTCAAACTCAACTGCTCCAGGAGTTCACGACCGACTAGGACGCGATCGCTAACTGAAAATACGCCCACGGGCCCTACGGCACGCTCATCGAGAAACCATCGAATAAACCCAACGTCCGTTGGTCCTTCAACGTAGACGTCACGCAACTCGGGTTCATACTCGTATAAAGCCAGCAACGCTTCGACCGAGTACCGATCCCCGTCGTCCGAACTACTCAAAGGGATTCCAGTCTTACGACGTTCGCCTTGTAACTAGAGAGCAACTCGATCGAATGAGTGGCAATAAAGAACTGCACAGGCGCATCGTTCGTCACCTTAAGGAGGGAATCGACGATGCGTCGTTGCCATTTCACATTCAGACTGAGCTCCGGCTCGTCAATGAGGAACAATCTTGACCCCTGACGCGCGAGAAGCGCGTTGCAGAGCAAGAGCACGAGTTGCCGCTCTCCAGAGGAAAGTTGCAAGGGCATTAGCCGATCATCAGCCGTGAGAATCTGCAATCCGGTCCGCGGCGAGAACGCCATTTGTTTGTCATTCAAGAAGCCGTTAGTCTCCGTCAAGAACGTCGAAATCAGAGACTGAGCATCCTCAAGTGCGTCGAGGCGTGCGTCGATCGTAGAGAGATAGGGGACAAGCACCTCTTCGGCAATGCCAGCGTTTTCGTCGGCAAGCAATTCGAGGGTGTCATAGAAGCGGCGGTCAGGAAATTCGGGAACAAGCCGCAACTCCTCATACGGCCGGCTGCGTTCGCCGAGTTCGATTATTCGAGCCTTCAACGAGTCCAACACGTACGGCTGGGGACCCATTTCCGGCTGCACAGCAGCCAATCTGGTGATCACATCAAGATAGACAGCGTTGGCGTTGGCCGACCCGCTTTGGGTTCCGCCGATTGTCATCTGCCGCAAGATCTCGTTGGCACGTGAGATCGACATCTGCAGTTCGGCAGCGACATTGCTGTTCTCAACACCCTCGGCACTCTGCTCCGTGCGGGTCCAGTGGGCATGCTCCCGCAATCGGCGTTCCTTGGCGGTCTCGTCAAGATCATCGTTGTAGATGTTTCGATCGTCAGCCAAGAAATAAGGCCGAGCGCCAAGATTTGCTAGCATTTCGAGGTAAACCAAACGCGACGCTGATCTTTCAGCCTCATCTTTCAATTCCTTCGGCAAATGAGAAAGATTAGCGCGAAGAGTATCCAGATCCCAATCGCTCAGCGCTCCTTTTGAAGTAGGCCATTCGCCGTGCGAAATTGCCTGCCCCGATCGATCCCGAACGACGATGGAGTACGGGCCTGCGACGGGGGCCGGCCGACTAGCCTCGATGCTCGAGCCATCCTCCAGGTGCACCAGGAAATTCTTGAACGGAATCTTTGCGATTCTAGATCGATGATGACGGTCGGCGGCCGGCGACAGCAGGTGCCAAAGCAAACGAAGGATTGTCGTTTTGCCCTTGCCGTTATCGCCGTAGAAAAGAACCAGTCGGTCGGTTCGGGCACCCTCGGGGACGAGAACCCTGTACGAGTACCGACCAAAAAGTTCTACGACCTCAAGACTCCTCACCAGCGGCGGGAGTCGAGGTGCTGGCGCTGAAGCTTCGGTCTCTACCTGCTCGAGTTCTGACGCAGTCATATGTTTCCCCTCTCGCGTACCTGTTGACCTTAACGTCTAGGCATCCGGTTCGCAGATGTTCCCTCTGATGTGCCTGGCTACTGCGCCAGCCGCGTTCCGCGGCTGCTAGTCGTGGAGGTTCGCGACTGGGGTACGGACTCGAGCAGCGCTATGTCAGCGGACCATCCCACTCCTCGCCCCTGCAAACGACCAGGAACCAGATTGGTGCTCGGCGACCAAGGGGTTCGCTGCACCTACGGGTGTCAGCACCGACCTAGCCCTTTCCGCCGCCTTTGGGGCAGTCGCCTTTCCAACCGCACCCCTTGGGCGGCGAGCTTCGACCGGCCTACGCTGCCAAGATGGTTGACCTGAACGCCGTCAACATCGAGGGGTTGGCCTCGGCCCTGGCCGACCAGACCGGCTACGACCACCGGTGGCTGATCGATCCGCATAGTGGGGAGATTCTGTTCTGGACCAGCGACTGCGGCATCGACGGCGAGAACTCTGTCGACATCGACGAGCTGGACCACTTGGTCCTCATCGACCCGCTGCCGTCGTATGTCTGGCACCAGGACATGGTCGACTTCGCCGAGGGATCAGCGACCGTAGGGCGGGCGAGCGCCTCAGTCGGACGCTTCAGGGCAAGGGCGCCTTCCGGCGCTTCGGGAACGAGCTCCATCAACGTCACCCCGACCTGGTGTCGGCGTGGCGCACCTTCAGCGACAGCCGTGCGGGAGCGCGGGCCGTGCGTTGGCTGGCCGACGAGGGGCTGGTCGACGACGACAACGCCCAGCGGTTCTGCAGGGACAACCCGGAAGCCCAGCTCCCCTGACCTCGACGACAGTCAGGTCCGCTGAATCGCCGCCCGTGCCGCCGCGGCGACGGCGAAGTCCGTGCCCTTGACCTCGCCCCACCGGGCGCGGGACGCGCCGGCCAACTGCTCGAGGACCTGGAAGGTCGGGCTCATCGACGGTGGCGGGGTGAACCGGTCACGGCCATGGCTCCACCCCAAGGCATGGAGCAGCTCCGAGGTTTCGTCGCGCCAGTGGTCGACCGGGGTCCCGCTGCCTGCCACCGCCAGGACCATCCACCCAGCCTGGCGCTCGAAGTCCTTAGTGCCGAGCGGCAGGCGACCCACGATGTAGGCGAGCAACGCCTGCGGATCACTCGCACAGCGTCGAGCGGCCGCGGTCGGCGTGAGCTGGCCCTTGCGCACGCTGACCAAGCCGAGGGCCCGCGCGGTGCTGCGGATCTTGGCGACGGGATGGGTCATGTCCTCGCGGTTGGCCTTGCCGATCCACCACTCGGCGATGCCCGTCCGGGTGGCGATATCCTCCACCACCGCCGGTCGGAGGTAACCGGCCGCGGTGAGCGCAACGCCGTCGTCAACGATGTCGAGGAAGGTCCGATAGGTCTCGGTGAGGCGAGCCGCCGAGCCATCGCTGAGATCCACGGGCGCGTGGGAGATCGGGCGTCCCAGGACCTCTCTCAACACTTGGACTCCACGCCGTTCCATCTGGTCGGCCAACTCGGCCAGTTCCCCGGTGACAGCGACCGGTTCAGCACCCGCCACCTCGAGCGCAGCGTTGATCTCGTCGAGGTCGAAGTGGTCGGGGTGCCAGTCGAGGGGCAGCCAGTCCCGCCCGTGCTCGGGGTCCTCGAACGACTGCGGGAGGAGGGCGTCGTCGTATCCGCTACGCACCCAGGCGGCGATCTCGTCGTAGCCCCAGATCCCGCCACAGTCCTCCGGTGGACAGGCCATCCGCCCGGCGGTGCATCGCACCGTCGCGGGCGGGTCGGCGAGGACCGCCTCGACGACGAGCTTGTGGTCCCACCCGTCGCCGAAGTCGTACTCGTACCAGAGCTGGTCGCCCTTCTCGGCGAGGATCTGGTCGAGGCGTACGTCGGCCTCGGGCATTCCGTCGTCGCCCTCGTCGAGGTCGAACTCGGTCGCGAAGCTCGCCGAACGGGGGTCGTTGCCGGTGCGGAAACGGTGGAGATGCGAGTCGTACCACCCCATCGCGGCCTGGATCGCGATGTGCACACGTGGCAGCGTCAGGTCGCCGGGAAGCTCCAGGCGACGCCAGATGGGCGGCTTGGCGCCGTGCAGGTCGAGCCGGACCCGGAACCCGCGCGGTCGCTCCGGCACCGGGAGGAGATCCGGCCGTTCGGCGGGCTCGAGCTTCTCGAAGATGCTGGTGACCTGGCCGCTCATCAGCGCGTCGAGGAGCGCCTTGCCCTCCTCGGGCGTGGCGCCTGCCATCAGCTGCTTCACGAGGTGCTGGATGTCGGTCTTTTCAACCACGGCGGACAGTCAAGCACAGTGAGGGTCACTGACACTCACTGAACTACAGTGATGCGCGATTGAGGTACAGTGAGCAAGCTAGTGATGCTGTAGGTGCGCCCTGAAGGGAGACGACGGTTGGAATCGGGGAAGCTCGAATCCGTGGTGGCGCGTCTCCGCAGGCAGGCGACCGACGATGCCGAAGTCGAGGTCAAGGCATGCGGCGGAGGCCTGGGCGCCAACGTCTGGGACACGGTCAGCGCCTTCGCCAACACGCACGGCGGCTACCTGCTGCTCGGGCTCGACGAAGCCGACGGGTTCGTCCCGGCCAGAGGATTCAATCTGGACCGCGTTCGCGACCAGTTCGTCGAAGGCATCGGCGATGGCGGCAGCGATGGTCGGCTGGCAATGCCACCGTCCTATGACCTGGAGCGGCACCTGGTCGATGGCGCCCCCGTGCTGCTCATCTCGATCGCCGAGAACGACCTGGGGACCAAGCCTTGCTACGTCAGGGCCAAGGGGGTCCAGGGGGGCAGCTACAAGCGAGTCGACGACAAGGACATCAAGCTGTCGACGACCGAGCTCTTCGAGATGCAACGCGCACTCACTCCCCAGGAGTCGGACCGCACGCCGATCCCGGAGGCGGAAATCACCGACCTCGACCCAGTGCTCGTTGAAAGGCTCATCGACCTGAAGCGGGAATCCAAGGCTCTTCGAGGCGCGGAGGACCGGACTGCTCAGCTCGCTCGCCTGAACGCCACGACCAAGGACGGCGTCGTCAGGCTTGCCGGGCTGGTCGTTGCCGGAATCTATCCTCAACAGTTCCTCCCCCGGCTCCTGATCGACGTGACGGTGCACCCCACCAACGAGAAGTCGATGCCGGGGGCCAAGGTTCGGTTCCTCGACCGCGTCTCTTGCGAGGGGCCACTTCCCGAGGCGATCGACCAAGCAGTGCAGGCCGTGGCTCGCAACTTGCGGACGTACTCCGTTGTCGAGGGCACCGCACGAGAGAACCACCTCGAGATCCCGCGGGAGGTGCTGCGTGAAGCGATCGCCAACGCCGTGGTTCATCGCGAGTACCACGAGCTGTTCCGCGGCCAGCCCGTGACTGTCGACGTCTTCCCCGACCGTGTCGTCGTCACCAACCCGGGCGGTCTATGGGGCGGCAAGACCTTGGAGAACTTGGATGACGGCACATCGAGGTGTCGCAACCAGACTCTGATGCAACTCCTGCAGAGCGTGCCGTTTCCGAGCGGAGCAGGACTGACGGTCGAAGGCCAGGGCGGCGGGGTCAAGTTGATGATCCACGAGATGGAGGCCCACGCTCTGGACCGGCCGCGGTTCCGGGCGAGCGCCGACCAGGTCACCGTGGAACTCCGCCGGCACGGGGCGGAGATCCCAGCGCTGAGGAGCTGGCTTCGCGATCTCACTGACCGGCAGCTCAGCGCGCTCGAGGATGCGGCGCTGCTGATGGCCAGGAGGGAGGGGACGGTTTCCGTCTCCCGGGTCCGAGCCGATCTCCGGATCGACTCCGACGATGCCCGAGAGCTTCTGACGGAGCTCGTCAATGTGGGGCTACTACGAGAGATCGGCAATGAGGAGTACGAGCTCTGGAGTCTTGAGCCTGCGCTGCGCCCGTCCGAGCGGGAGGTTCTGAACGCGCTTGACGACTCCCGCCCGCTTGATGTCAACGAACTGGCGGCCGTCCTCGGGAAGTCACCGAACGCGCTTCGACCGATCCTGCGGAAACTGGTGACCATGGGTCGCGTCAGCGCGACAGCTCCGCCAACAAGCCGTCATCGCCGCTACCTTCGCGCATCGACGTAGCCCGTTCGGCATTTCCAGAGCGCGGTGACGTCCGCGTGGATCTCTGACGTCGGAGAGGTCAGCGGCGAGCGGCAGCAGACAACGGTCAGCGACTTTGCTGATTCGTCTCCGCTCCCACGGCCGTAGTGGCACGCTCCAGCGAGGGGCAGGGAGGCAACGGTGACTGACTGGATCGCGCGACGGTGGGCCAGGTACGGCCACGAGCGGCTGTACGCCGAGACGCCGGGCGGGACGGCGCTTGGCTACTACGACGTGAAGACGGGTCGTTACCACTCGGACGATCTGTCGAACCTGCCGATGCTGCAGCACCGCAGCCGGCCACAACGATGCCGGCCGCCCCTGCTCCACCGACCTGGCACGACATCAGCGCGAACCGAGCAGGAGCCGCCGCACGGGAGCGCGCGATGGCGGAGCGCGAGGCCCAAGGCACGTTCAAGCATGTCCTCTCACGGCTCGTCGGCGCCCGCACCGAGGAGCGCTCGTGGCGGGTCGGTGCCGACGGTGAGGAGGCTGTCGCCGCCCGGCTCCTGGCCCTCGGACCGGCGTGGCGGGTCCTGCACGCCGTACGCGTGGGCGAGCGCGGCTCGGACATCGACCACGTCGTGGTCGGCCCGCCCGGGGTCTTCACCGTCAACGCGAAGCACCTTCCGGACGCATCGATCTGGGTGGGAGGCGACACCTTCATGGTCAACGGGCAGCGAGTGCCCTACATCCGCAACAGCCGGCACGAGGCGCGACGGGCCGCGCGACTCCTTACCGAACATGCCGGCTTGCCGGTGACCGCGGCCGGTGTGATCGCGGTGATGGGAGCCCGGAAGGGCTTCAAGGTCCGGGCTCAACCCGAGGACGGCGCTGTCGTCGTCGTAATGCGCCGTCGGATCAGTCACTACCTGCTGTCCCAGCCGCATCGTTTGTCGCCGCGCGAGGTCGATGCTGTCTACGACATCGCCCGGCGATCGACGACCTGGCAGACCTAACTGAGGCGGACGGGGACGTCCACGCGGACAGAGCCCCGCGGGGTGGTGGGCTTTGAGGTGATCCTCGGTGCCTACACGTCGCTGCTCTCGATGGCGGCGACGGGGTCAGTATCGCTGGTGTCGTAGAGCTTGGCCATGGACCCT